>CAVSLM010000002.1:0-375919 GCA_963728895.1 uncultured Gammaproteobacteria bacterium | reverse complement strand
AACCAGGTATCGCCGAGATGGGTTTGGGAAGCGCAGTGGTGCTGACGGGGCACCGTGCCCTTTCCGAATCCCGTTGCCGGCACTCCCGAGCCCGACTGGCTGGCGGCCCTGTATCGGGCGAGCGAGTTGTATGTGTTGGCGAGTGTGGACGAAGCGGCCGAGGGCCTGTCGCTGGCGATGCTCGAGGGTATGGCCGCGCGGCTGCCGGTGGTGGCCACCAGCATTTCCGGCAACCGTGATATCATCCGCGACGGCGTCAACGGCATGCTCGTGGCGCCGGCTCGTGCGATCAGCTGGCGGAGCGCATCGTATACCTGCTCGGTGTAGATGGGGAGCGCGCCGCGATGGCAGCGGGCGGCCGAAACGGCGGCCAGCCACCGATGGTCGGTCATCGCCGCCCGCTACGTCGCGGTCTACGAGGAAGCGATCTCCCGAAAGAGGCAGGCCGCCCGCAGGACTACATGAAGTGGCGCCCCGGCGCGCCCGCCCGGCGGCGTACCGATAACAGTCACCGGACCCCGTAACTATGCATCCGCCGCAGATTTCCGAGCTCGGCGCTACTCGCAAGCCGCCACCGCTGAAGAACTGGAAGCAGTTTGCCCGCGAGGTGCGGTCGCGCGGATGCTGTTGCTGCACAGAATCGACGAGTTTCCGGATTCGGTGCTCGTCACCGGATGCCAGCGGTCTGGGACCACAGCGCTTGCCCGGGCGATCAATGCCAGTCCGGCAATGGTCGATTACCGTTTCGGCCGGGACGATGAGCTCGACGCTGCGCAGATCCTGGCAGGCCGGGTCGATCATGTGCCCCGCGGCCGCTACTGTTTCCAGACCACCTATCTGAATCAGTGCTACGGCGAGTATTTGGAGCACCGCTCCCCGCAGCGGATCGTATGGGTGTTGCGCAATCCCTATTCCGTTGTCTACTCCATGGTGTACAACTGGGGGAGGTTTGCCTTCAACGAACTGTTCGCCGCTTGCGGCAGTCCTTTGCTGGAGGGCTGGACAGCGGACCTGTACCGCTGGTTCGCAGCATGGCAGTGCCTGCTACGCTGCGCGCCAGTCTGGCCTACCGCGGTAAAGTCGGCCAGCTGTTCGAGCTGCGTGAGCGGTTGGATGACCGGTCCATGATGGTCATCGACTATGACCAGCTGGTCACGGACAAGAACCGGGTGCTGGCTGAGGTCTACCGTTACGCAGGGCTCGAATACCGGCCCGAGTACGGTGCCGCCATCCGCGCCGGCAGCCTGGCGAAAGCCGACCGGCTGTCGGCGGCGCAGCACGCTGTGATCGAGCAGCACTGCGTGCCGACATACCAGCGTGCCCGCGCGCTGCTGAGCGTGTCCTGAGGCCGCGCGGCGTTCGCATGGCGCAAGTCCCGCAACGCGCGCTCCGGCTGCTGATCGTGACCGCCGACAAGTATCCGCCTTTTCGCGTTGACGTCACTGTCCTCTTCGGCGAAGAGCTTTCCAAGCGCGGGCATCGCATGGACTGGATCATGCAGTCCGAACAGCCGTGCGTGCACGCCTATGTGGCCGATTGGGGCGCAGGCCGAGTGTGGGTAGGACGCACCGATAATGGCACATCGCGCCTGGCAAGGTTGCCCAAGCACGTGCTCGGCACCGTCCATGCCCTCGCGTCCTGCAGGCTCGCGCGCAGGCAGCGCTACGATGCCGTGCAGGTGAAGGACAAGGCAATCGCGGCACTACCGGCATGGATCGCGGCACGGTGGACGGGCGCAAATTCGTGTACTGGCTTTCGTTCCCTTTCGCCGAAATGTCGTTGTCGGCGCTGGAAGAAGGTTGCGCCCGGTACCCGGCATACTATCTGGTCCGCGGCTGGGTCCTGAAGCTGATGCTGTATCGGGTGGTCATGCGCCTCGCCGATCATATCTTTGTGCAGAGCGAGCAGATGAAGCGTGATGTGGCGGCGCAAGGCGTAGACCCGCGGCGCATGACGGCGGTGCCCATGGGGATATCGCTACCGCGATTTTCCGCTGGTCGAAGGGGGTCCGGAGCGTGATGCGGCGCAACGTAGCATCTGCTATCTGGGCACATTCGCCAGGATCCGCAGGATCGATTTTCTGATCCGTGTGCTGGCGCGGGTCAGGGCGCGCTGCGCAGATGTGCATTTGTATCTCGTGGGCGAGGGCGACGAGCCGGCCGACCGAGAGATACTGTTGGCGGAGGCTCGCCGTCTCGCGGTCGCGGATGCGCTCACGATCACCGGCTTCCTGCCGAGGGCACAAGCGCTGGACTATGTACGGCGGGCGGCGGTTGTGTCTCCCCCTTCTACCCTACGCCGATACTGAACTCCACCTCGCCGACCAAACTGGTGGAATACATGGCCATGAACCGTCCAGTGGTGGCAAACGATCATCCGGAGCAGAAACTGGTGATCGACGATAGCGGTGTGGGCCTTTGCGTGCCCTATGATGAGCAGGCCTTTAGCGATGCAATCGTGACGCTGCTCGAGCAGCCGGAAATGGCCGAGGAGATGGGGCGCAAAGGCCGCGCGTACGTGGAGCGGACGCGCAGCTACGAACGCATTGCCGACTTGGTGGAGTACTCGTACGAGCGTATATGCAGCAACACCTGAGTCGCTCTATGGCGTCGGCAATCCTTCAGTGGACCGGTCCGAACGCGAGCGTGATCGCCTGAGTGAAGGTGAGCGGCGACTCCAGCAGCCCGTTCCCCGTGCTGCGCGCGCCTTCGGCGAGCCGCTGGTGCAGCGCGTCGTCGCGCAATACCCGGACCAGGCAATCCCGCAGTTCGGGCACTGAATCGGGGGCGTACAGCAGGCCATTGGACTCGTTCTCGATCAGATAGGGAAACGGGCCGAAATCGGGTGCGATCACCGGGATTCCGAAAACGATCGGCTCGATGGCGGCCTTGCAGCGCGATTCCGCGTGGCCGAGGCGCGTCGGCGTCACGGCCACCCGCGCCTGTTGAATCAAGGATGGCAGGCGACGGTGGTCGACATGCCGAGCATGATCGTGCTTTCGTCCAGCCCCCGATCCGTGATCTCCCGCTCCAATCGAGAGCGTTCCACACGTCCCCCACAAATACCAACCGCAGCGAAGCGTCCGCGCGCAACAGAGGCTCCATGGCCTCGAGAAGCAGGAAAATGCCCTTGTCGCTGCGCAGCCTGCCGACAAACAACACTACCGACCTGGATCCGCCTTCGGAGATATCGGGGCCTGCCGTCGCATCTCGCGCGAGGTCCAGCAGATAGCGGTAGCTCAAATTGAAGGTGTGGAGTCGCTCGGGGTGAACCCCCGCAGCCAGCAACTCGTGCTCAGCAAGGGTCCGTGGCACAGCACGGCATCCGCGTGACGCACGACCCACTTGTCCAGCTTCGGATAGAGTCGGCGCAGGAGATTGGACGTCGGTACCTCGATGGTGCTATGTCGGTGCATACGAAGCGCGCGCGGAGCAACCGCGCGCTGAGCAGACAAGCCCACAGCCGCGGGCCGGACACGGCACACAGGATCAGATTGGGACAAACCGCAATAGGTGCCATGCCGTCTGCAGGGCGCCGCGCAGTTCGACCGCCACCAGGGCGAGCGTCCCTGCGCCCCGACGGTTGCGCGGCAGTACGTGTGCCTGGACCCGGTCCACGCGCAGATCCCCGGGCTGCTCGTCACTCGAGATCAGTAGCACATCGGCGCCGTGCACGGCCTTGAGGAAGCTACCGATGTAGTGCTCCGGGCCACCGTCCGGGACGTTCCGGGCCGCCGGTCCCAGCGCGCGCAGCTCGGCGACCACGTTGCCGTTCTTGCAGTAGGCGTATCGCAAGTCAGAGCTTGACACTGTTGTGTGCCCCTCCCGTGGCGGCGGAGACGCAATACGTGAAGCGGCGACTGGCTTCTGCGAGTTATGCGACGCCAGTCCGTCTGCCTCGGTGGTCAGGAGCAGGTCCGGGAGGAAGGAGAATTTGCATGCGCAAATTCAGAACCGAACCCGATGCGCATCAGCATGTTTGTCGAGTGTGCCCGGCAGGTGCCGGTCAGAGATTCCGCAATGCACAGGCGTACACGAGTCGGTGTGCCACAGCCGCGCACACTGCTAGAAAACCGACGGTGGCGCTCGAATTTTGACGGCGACGGATCGTCAGTACGGATCCCAGAGCCTCGATGGCACAAACACAGCGACCATATCTTGTCCACTTTCCAGGCACCAACGTGAACAGGCGTGGAAACATACCATACGCGCTCGACATCTCCAAGACACAAGGACGGCATGAATTTGAGCGGCGACCCGGCGGAGAAGGGCGGAAAAGAGGACACGGAGTTTCGGGTCGTTGCGCGAATGATGAATCCGGCTCCGGCAGAAGGCGACGGCCAGCAGAAGACGAAACGCCAAAGACTGGTTGAGAGGTTCGCTCGAGAGCACGCGGTAAGGTCTCAGCCAGCGCGCCAAGAATTGCGTGTCAGCACCGCCTTGCCGGGGCGACCAACATGACGCGCAGTGAACCGGCAGCGTCTGGTGAGAACTCCCGCACACAAGGTTCCGCGGCTGAGTCTCATTCTCGAGATCGATCCCATCATGAATCGGTGCAGCGGTCCGAGAACGAAACAGACGACGAGAATTTGCCGATTCGTCGCAGTTGCGGCTCGAGCGGGCGCTGGTGATCTGAAGCGGTCAGCTTCACGAGCCAGGCGGAGTTGTGAATCGACCAATGCTGTTGCCGGAGCTCATCGATCGATTTTTCGTTGCAGGGAAGAGCGGTTCGCCGTGCGCCCTGTCGCCTGTGCACGACGCACTATTCGCTGCGTTTGCATTGTGTGTCCAAAAACAGGATGGGATAATACGCATGCTTCGGCAGATCGAACCGAATGTCAGACGTACATAGGGAGACGGTTCGGGTTAATCCTGAATCGACCAATTTGCTCGGTTTCTACCCGTTTCATCGCATGCTTTCGTCTCTTCGAGTCCGCTGTGCTCCGTACCATCGACATTGCGGTCAACAGGAATCTCCGCATATCGGGATAGTTCCTTTTTTCGGACGCGCGCCGAGATCTGTGCTGCACGGCGATCGGAGTTCGGAATGGGAAATCACCGCTCCCCGGAGTCTGAAGTGCGAAGGGCATCAAAATATCCATGCGGTGAGCTGGTATCGTACAGTTCGGCGCGCGCGAATCTCACCTCTCGCATTCGTTCGAAGGCGCGTCTGCCGCCTCTTGGTAAGGAGCCCGTCCAAATGAAAGAGTATATTGAACCTGGCATAGAACAGACGATGATCGGTAGGACCCTGCCGTCCGGGCGGGGGAACACCGCGGCAGCTGACTCGAGGGGAGGGGCGGAACGGTCGCTGCTTCGCTCCGCAGTCGCGGCGGCGGTTTTCGCTGTGGCATTGGCGGCGCCAGCGGCACCGCTCCATGCGGGAGTGTACTTCAACGACGATTTCGAGTCGGGCAACATTAACAACTTCGGTTGCGCCGGGAACTGCCCCACGGTCTCGAACGCCGTCTCCTCATCAGGGCGATTCGCAATGCGCGCCTTGTTGACGCCAGACATGACCAACAGCTATCGCACCGAAGCGACCCCCCAGAACTCGGTCGGTTCGTTCGATTTCCACAAGGATTACTGGATCAGCTTCAAGATGATGTTGCCCGCCGACTTCCAAGAGGATAGCGGCGGCGAGTTTCTGTTCCAGGTGCACACACAGCCGTCAGACTGGGCCAGTTGCGCTCCCATCAACAACAACGAGCCGCTCACGATACAGACGTTGAGTGGACAGATCGGCGTCGGCATAAATAAGGGAGGCGGATGGATCGAATACTCGCGCTGGGTTGCTCCCTACAAACGAGGCGTGTGGATGCAGTGGGTGTTCCACGTGCGCTTTTCATCGGGTTCTGACGGACTGGTGGAGGCGTGGAAGGACGGCACGAAGTTGTTCTCAGACTCCGGTCCGAACAGCGATCCGCTGGATACGTGCGGCAAAGCGATGGCAAATCCGTACTTGAAGATCGGCGTCTACCATTGGGCTTGGAAAAACGGCGGGACGTCCGAGTCCACCAAGCGCGAAGTGTTCTACGACGATATCAGGTTGGGCGACTCGACCTCCAGCCTCGCTGAGATTGCGCCATCCGTAGGCGGGAACACCCCCACTCCGCCGTCGGTACCCACGGGACTGGTACTCCAGAAAGTAGTGGTGAATCCGTAGGCGCAAGCAGCCGTTTGTTGGTACCGCCCCGGAAAGTAATCTTCCGGGGCGGGTGCAAGTCAACGCAGCACCCGCAGGTCATTTCGCATTTCCCGCTTGTAGAAGGTTCTGCCAGCTCGAGTCGAATTCGTGCTTGGCCGGGCTCAAAGTCGCGTTACACGTGCCGTTGATCGTCCGGTATCACTCCTCAGCGGTGGGAGCTGATCCAGGCATCAACCTCTTCAATATACGACCTGGACTTCGTTTTCATGCTCAAGGCGGCTTTCCACGCAGTTACCTGCGCCACTTGAGCACGCACGATCAGCGCGGCACAAGGGGGTTCTCATGCGAGTGAACCCCGGTTCCGAACGCCGTGGCTTCTGGACACCCAACCGGGCACAGACCTATGCTTGGCCGGTCCCATCGGGTAGCATGACGGGGCTTTCGGGGAGCGGCTCGGGTGCTGAAAAAAAGACTCTGCATTGTGTTGCCAGGGCATTGGACCGATGTCATGGGAGGGTCGCAGTACCAGGCGAAGTGCCTGGTCGACGAACTGAAGCAAACGGGTGACTACGAGATATCCTACATCGCGCGCAACTTCGATCCGCACCATGAAGCGGAGGGATATCGGCTCTTGAAGGTGGGCAATGCGCTCGGTATCCGGCGCGGGCGGCTGTTCCTCGATGCGCCGCAGCTGCTGCGCACGCTGCGGGAAATCGAGCCGCACGTAGTGTATCAGCGCGTGGGCTGCGCGTACGGTGGAATCGCGGCCCATTACGCGCGTCGCCACGGTTGCCGCATGGTGTGGCACATCGCGCACGACATGGAGGTTACGCGATCCCGCCTCCCCGTGACGCCCGACTTTCTGGACCGCTACATCGACCGTAAGCTGCTGGAGTACGGAATTCGGGAGGCCACCGATATCGTGGCGCAGACCGAGGCTCAGGCGGCTCTGCTGAAACGTCATTACGGTCGCGAGGCCACCGCCGTGATCCCGAACTTCCATCCGTTCCCGCAGGAACGGATCGTCAAGGACGGTCCTGTCACGGTCGTATGGGTCGCGAACCTGAAGCCCTTCAAACGTCCCGATGTGTTCGTGGAGTTGGTCAAGGACATCGGCGACAAGTGCGATGCGCGCTTCGTAATGGTGGGTGCCTGGCAAGGGGATGCCGGCTGGCGCGAGAAGCTGCGCAGTGCGATGGAGTCGACCCCGCGGCTGTCGTATGTTGGTCCGCTCACGCAGGAGCAGGTGAACGAGTTGCTGGCGAGCGCCCACGTGTTTGTCAACACCAGTCGCCAGGAGGGGTTTGCCAACACCTTCATTCAGGCATGGATGCGCCAGGTTCCGGTGGTCAGCCTCTCGGTCAACCCGGACGGCGTCTTCGACAAGGGCGCGGTCGGCTATTGCACTCAGACCTACGAGGCGCTGCGGGAACGCGTCCTCGCGCTCGTGCTCGACCGCAAGCGTTGCGCAGAGCTGGGCGCTGCCGCGCAGTCGTATGCTCTCGAACGGCACTCGCTGAGGAACGTGGTGCAGCTGCGTGCGATCTTCGAGCGCGCATCCGAGTAATCGGCGCGCGAGACCTCGCCGCTTCCGCATGCACGGGCCCGCGTGCGGGGCGAATAATGGTTGTTCCGGCACGGAGCACACTACGAATGTCCGGTGTAGGAATTTCGGAATTGGACATGACATCCGAGTCGGATCCAACCGAAAGGAAAGAGGGTCGAACCATGGTTTGGGCGAACAAACCGCGATTGGGGTTATACGCTGTATGCGTGCTCTACATCCTGTTCAGTATCATCCCGGCAACAGAACGCCTGGGTAGAGATGAGTTCGGGCAGATCAGGATCCCCTACGAGCTGTTGGGCGGGGATTACACGGCCAGATACTTGAAAAACGGCGAATACGATCGGGCACTGAGCACGGTCGCCAAGTCGTACTACCTGTTCTGGAAGTACCGTCCTATGAACGCTCCCATCGTCGACGAAAAGGACAAACGTCTGTTCGCCGAGGAAGAGCAGAAATTTGGCTATGTCAAACCAAAGAGGTTCGAACCGGACAGTGCGGGTGCATTGCAATGGTACCAATCGCGAATGATCGTCCCTGATCCCGACAGGTTGTACGCGGACGGCGCGGGTAAACCGCTCCTTCCGCAGATCCTGTCCGTGCCGCAGCTGGCGTTGCTTGCGTCCGTGTCGAGCGGCAAACAACTCTTGAATCTGCAATACAGCGTCGCCCACCATCCGCTGTTCTTTCTCGCGCGGCTCGCTCAGTTCGTCGCGGGACTGGTGTCGATAGTTCTCATCTACTCCATCGTTGCCAGAGAGTTCGGTCCCGAGAAGGCCTGGCTCGGCGCCGCGGTGTTCGCGTTCCTTCCCGTGTCGGTGCAGTACTTTCCCGACATCCACAACGATTCGATAATGGTTCCGTTTCTGATCGGATCCGCCTACCTCCTGTTCAAGGGCAGGCCTGTGAAGGCGGGGGTCTTGTATGGACTGGCCCTGGCCTCGAAGAATGCGGCGATCTTCCTGCTTCCCGCAGTGGTGATCTATTACGCATGGGAAGCGTACGTGCTGCATCGAGAGAACGATGGCCGCGCAGCCAAGGAATATTTGATCGGCAACGCGAAGGCATTTCCGATATTCCTGCTCACGGCGGTGGTCGTGCTCACGCCGTTCGCCAATCCGGTTTCCTACGCGGTCGAGATACTTACGCCGATCACCCACCGCGCGTTCGATCCCCGGGGTGAAAACGTCGAGCGGTTTACACTTTCCGGCAGAACGCAGGGCGAGGAGATGGAGGCCGCCGTCGGGCCCGGTGTTCGGGCAGCGCAAAGGGTCGTTGGCGTGAGACACGTGCTTGGATTCGACAGCATCTTCCTGCTTTTTGCGATTCTCGCCCTCTTCCTCTGTCTCCAGGTCCAAAAAGCGTCGCTTTCCCGGCTTTCCCTTGCGATGCTCTTGATGATATTGCCTTATGGCGTCGTCTTCCAGTACAACATGAGTTACAGGTCGCTGATATTTTTACCCTTCTTCGCCCTGCTGTGTGTCGACGTGCTGGATCGCCGGCACCTGATCGGTTTGGCGGGTTTGCTCTTTTCGGCCACACTTTTGTGGACGATCTCTTCCGCTTCGACATTATGATTGGGTTTCGGGTGCGCCAGATTCTCGCTTCGAGAGCGCGGAGCGCTCCACGTTGTGGCGTGCCACGGTAGTGAGCGTGCGACACGGCGATGCCCGGGTTTCAGACGTTCCTTTATCAGTGGTCCTGTTCGTCGTCGGGTAACCGTGAATTCGCCTGGATGCCGGAGGTGCTCACGATCTGGCAACTGGAGCGATACTGTTGTGGTGAACGCATGGTGACCCACTTCGTCCAGAATCTACCGGGCCAACTGCAGGGCGGGCATTGCAATCCCACGTAGCGGGCGAACGCCCGTACCGCGGCCAGCCGCGCGTTGCGATTGCGTACTATGTTGTGGCGCGGGGTTTCAAGGTGAGTAGGAAGCCGAGCACCAGCGGCGCATCGAAGTCGCGCAAGCTAGGCGGGCGATTTGTCGAGCTCGCGCTCAGCATAGGGCGGATCGAGGGCCGCCGGCTGGCACCGTCGACCGACGGATGGTCGTTCGATCGGAAGAAAATAGGGTTTATACTGCCTCCGCTCCCGCAGCCTGGTTGAAGGATAAGAGTCCCGTCTTTACGAACATGACCAAATTCTGAACCAGGTAATAACCATGCTGAAATACATGACAACGGCAGCCGCATTGAAAATGTTTTCACTGAACGGCCCGACGTGCAAGCTGTACCGGACGATGGGAAACGCGCTCGGGCAAGAAAAGCGCAAGAGGCAGGACGTCGACACCTATAGCACCCGCAGAGACCCGCTGGTGCGTCTTGAACGCGAGCACGGCGCATTGAAGAATGCGCGCCTGCCGGAGCCGGGTACCGGCTGGATGCACTGCTTTGGGCTGTACATCCGCCTGCATGAAGATGTATCCGTTGAACTGTTTGACGTCTGCGACAACCGGCAGTTGGATGCCCTCAAGACGTTTTACCACCGGCTGTCCGACAGCCTGTCAGCCGACCGGGGGCTGACCGATATCCAGCAGCACTGTTTCGAGGTTATCAAATGAACGGGATTGTCTTCTACAGGATTGCGCACCGTTTGCACAGGTGGCACGTCCCGCTGCTGCCGGCAGTCCTCAAGTGGATCATTTTCCTCTTGTATAATAGCGTCATTCCGCCATCATGCTGCATCGGGTCCGGGACGAAGCTGGGTCATGGCGGAATCGGTGTCGTCATCCATCCGGATACGTGTGATTGGCAGCCGCGTACTGATCGGGCAAGGAGTCACGATCGGCGGGACATTCGGCTCAGGTGTCCCGACCATAGAGTCGGATGTGTGGATAGGGCCCGGCGCCAGGATACTGGGCGAGATAACCGTGCACTCCAACTCAGTCATCGGCGCCAATGCGGTCGTGACCCGCGATGTCGAGGCGAACAGCGTGGTCGGCGGTGTGCCGGCGAAAACCATCAGGACCATCCCACCGGGCTCTCTTGATGTGCGCTCCGGGCGCATTTTGGATACATAAACTGCTGGCCCTGGGCTGGCTGTCTCCGGTCCGCGAACCGCTCCCTCCCGAAGGCATTCAAAGCATCCTGGTCGTAAACCTGCTTACCAACACTGACGGGGCGCTTTGCGCCGGTGGTCTGTCGTGGGACCGTGTTCGTAGACCATTGCGATCGATCCTTTGGGGCCCTGGATCGCAGCTCGAACAAGCCGAAGTGACCAAAGAGAAAGGATACGAGAGTTCGGAAACCGACTGCAGCAGCGGGGACCTGTGCTTTCCGGCTGGGATCGGGTAACATAGCGCGTCACCCGGGAGCCGGGCGGGCGATGGGAACTAAGGCAATGTAACGGTAGGGGAAAGCTGCAGGGAGACCACATCTTCGGTTTCGGCATACGGGACGACCGGTAACCCGACAACTACCTACTGGAGTGCGGCATCCTCGCAAACGCCACGCCGGACTGATTGATCTACTGTAGCCCAACCATGCTCGTCAGGTGATTGTTGCTATCCTTCTCAACTCCCATCCCTTGTCGGCCGAGCCACTCGAGAAGCGTCCCCGTCGTAACCTGCTAGCCCGCATATCTCACCGGGCGACGGCAAGACGGTATACGGCGGTGGCGTTCGTGGAGTTTTTGTCGACCGGGAAGATGCAGTGTGTCCTGGTGAGATGCCTATCCCGATCCTGGCTGGTTCTGCGCCGGCATCCGGGATCCCGGTGGGATATGCGGGCTACGGCCTCGACGCGCGGTGTACGTGATGTGCCTCACCGTCAAATCGAACGGTGTCTTCGACGAGAGCGTCCATGCAGGCATTCCTTTATCTCTTCTTCGCGGTGATATTCACCGTGCCGTATTTCTCCAAAATCTTGGAGATATTGCCCCGCCCGGTCGCCTGGCTTCCCGAGGTGATGACGATCTTCGTGACGGTCTTCCTCCTGCTTCGTTTCCTCCACCAGAAGTGGATTGCCATGAGGCCAATCTATCTGGTGTTCTTTTTCGCGTTTTTCGTCCAGGTTTTGTGCGGCATAGAGCTCAACGCCGTGGCGCCGGGCACCATCTTCGTCGCGCTGCGCACCTATCTGAGGTACATTCCCTTCTTCTTCCTGCCAGCGATTTTTCACTTCACCGATGACGAGATGCGCCGACAAGTCCGATTCCTGCTACTGTTTTCGCTGCTGCAGCTGCCGGTCGCTACCTATCAACGCCTTTTCAGTTCGCAGGCCGATCTTCTGACCGGCGACATTGTTCGCGGAACAGTCAGTGTCTCCTCCAGCCTGACCGTGTACCTGCTGTCCGCCATCGCAGTGTTGCTCGGCTTCTATCTCAAGAAGACCATCTCGTTGCGACGCTTCCTCCTTCTCGCGCTCATGCTTTTCCTTCCCACCACCATGAACGAAACCAAGGGAACGCTGTTTCTGTTGCCGATGACGCTGTTCGTCCCGGTCCTGTTCATGAAGAACAGTCCCGAAAAGACCCGCAAGATCGCTGCGGCAATCATTATCACGACAGTCATGTTGGCGCTGTTCATCCCGATTTACGACCATTTCATGCGGCCGCGCTGGGGTTATGGACTGCTCGACTTCTTGACCATGCAGAATCGCCTGGCGGGCTATATCGCACCGCAGATCTCCGGGCTGTCCGAGTCGAAGTTGGGACGACTGGATGCGGTCGTATTGCCGATTACGACCTTCGCCAACGACATACCCCATCTGCTGTTCGGAGTCGGCATCGGCAACGCATCGGAGTCCTGGTTTCCGGGATTCGCCGGCGAGTTCATGGATTACAGGGAAATGGTGCGCGGAGCGATGTCGCAGTTGCTATGGGAGGTCGGCCTGGGAGGTGCGCTGCTTTCGATCTGGCTGTTCTATCTCGTCTTGAAGGATTGCAAGCGGGTGCGGGATGGAGACGATATCGCCGCATCCATTGCGCAGGGTTGGACGGGCGTGCTGGCGCTGACGCTGGTCACGACCGTGTACATCAACTCGCTGGCCGTCGAAGTCGTCGGCTATCTGTTCTGGTACCTGTCGGGCTACATCGCCTCCAGAAGGGTATTGATGGAGGCGGAGGAGCGCAAGCGCAGGCGCATGGAAGAGGAGGAACACTGGGCGCTGAACAGTGGGATCGCGCCGTTGCCGAGACCGGATGCGCGATGAGCCAATCCCGGCAACAGATGTGGCGCGCTGTGGTGTCGGTGCCCCGGTCCCACGGCGAGCGACTCCGTTCCGAGGCCCCTTTCATCCACCCAGGCAGCTGCTCGACGGATTTCATCTGGTGCGATCATTGGTGCAACAGCGCGGCCTGAGCGGGGCCGCCCGCTTTCATTGGCGCCATTTCCGGGCTGCCGGAAACCGCCGGCGCGGCGAGTCGCCGGAAACGGCCGCCGTGCTCCTGCTGGGACCTTCTTTGCAGGCAGTGAGCGGGGTTTCCACCCACCTCAACCAGCTGCTGGGCTCAAGCCTGACCAAGGGCTGGCGCCTGCTGCATTTCCAGGTCGGAAGCCAGGGACGCAGGGAAGGTGCGCTCACGCGCGTCCTGCGGCTGTGGTGGAGTCCTTTGCGGCTGGCGCGGGTGCTGCGCGCGGAGCAGGTGCCGATCGTCCACATCAATTCTTCCCTGGACGACAAGGCGTTCTGGCGGGACCTCATGTACCTGGCGGTCGCGCGGATTATGCGCAGGCAGATCGTGTTTCAAGTCCACGGTGGCGCAGTACGCAAATTTGCTTTCCGCAACCGCATGGTGCTCGCGATCTTCAGGCGGGCATTGCGGCTGCCGCACGCCATTGTCGTCCTGTCGGAGGTCGAACGCGGCGCCTACGCCGAAATCCTGGGCGCGCAACGGCTGGTGCTGATTCCGAATGCGATCGAGCTGTCCGAGTACGGTACGGTAGCCAAGCGGTTCCGGATCACGGGGGAATGGCGCCTGGTCTATGTGGGCCGGCTTGCCGAGGACAAGGGGATAGCGGACACCGTGCTGGCGCTGCAACGACTCCGCTCCGAGGGATGGACGCACCCCGCAAGACTGCTCATCGCCGGATCCGGACCGCAGGAGGGCGAGTTGCGGGCGTTGGCAGAAGAATCCGGGCTCGCAGGTCAGGTGGAGCTGACCGGTCCGCTGTTCGGTGAGCAGAAGCGCGCCTTTTGGCTGGCCGCCGACCTGTTCGTGTTCCCGACCTTTCACGATGAGGGATTACCCTACGCAGTTCTGGAGAGTCTGGCTTCCGGCACCCCGATGATCAGCACCCGGATCGGAGGCATTCCCGAGGTGGCGCTCGAAGGCGTCCATGCGCTATACGTGGAGCCGCACCGTCCGGACCAGGTCGCCCACGCCATGCGCGCGCTGCTCGATGATCCGGAGCGCCTGCAGCGGATGTCGGAGGCAGGCCTGCAGCGGGTTCAGGATAGCTATGGAGTGGAGCGCATGGCGGCACGCTTCCAGGCGGTGTATGCGGGTCTGGTAGAGACCATGCGCTGATTCATCAACACGAATGCGGCAGCAGCGTCCACTCCGGGGGATCGAAGCGAGCCGCTCAACAACGACAATGCAACCGATCGTCTGGTACTGGAACCGCCTGCGGCGTATGTCGCCGCCTGAAATCGCTCATCGCGCACGGACCGGAATCCTCTCGCAGGTGCAGTATGCGGGCCTGCTCACCGTGCGGCACGTACCAGCGCCACGCGATGTGCGCACGGTGGCGGTGTGGCCGGCACAGACCGGAGTCATCGATCCCGGACCCTACCTGCGCGCGGCGGATCAGATCGCCGCGGGCAGGTTGTCCGTCTTCGCGCTGCAGCTCGACATGGGACCCGTGCCCCATTGGAACCGGGACTGGCTCACCGGCACGGACGCTCCGCTCACCTTCGGCAAACGGTTGGACTACCGCGACGAGCGGCTGGTGGGCGACATCAAGTATCTGTGGGAGCCGAACCGCCACCTGCAGCTGGTCACCCTGGCGCAGGCCTGGCGGCTGAGCGGCGATGCCACCTACCTGCGGGCACTGGGCCTGCAGCTGTCGTCCTGGTTCGACCAGTGTCCGTACCTGCGCGGTCCCAACTGGACGAGCTCGCTCGAGCTCTCGATCCGGCTCATCAACTGGAGCCTGGTCTGGTGCTGGATCGGGGGTGCGGAAAGTGAGCTGTTCGCCGCCCCGGGCGGAGTCGAGCTGCGTGAGCGGTGGCTGCGTTCCGTATACCAGCACTGCCATTTCATCGCCGGTCACCTGTCCGCGTACTCTTCGGCCAACAACCACCTCATTGGCGAGCTTGCCGGCCTGTACCTCGCTGCCTCGGTTTGGCCGTTCTGGTCCGCCACGCAGCGTTGGAGGGAAGTGGCGCAGCGCCGGCTGACGCGAGAAGCCCTGCGCCAGAATGGTGCCGACGGCGTGAATCGTGAGCAGGCGGTCGCCTATCAGCAATTCGTGCTCGATTTCCTGCTGATCGCCGGATTGGCAGCGCGTCGCACCGGAGCCGATTTTACCGCCGAGTACTGGCAGCGGATCGAAGCCATGATCCAGTATCTTGCTTCGATCATGGACGTCGCAGGGCATGTGCCGATGATTGGCGACGCCGATGACGGCTACGTGGTTCGGCTCTCGCAGGAAGCGGGCTTTTGCCCGTACCGCTCGTTGACCGCGACCGGCGCCGTGTTGTTCGGACGCAGCGACTTCGCATGCAAGGCGGGGACGGTCGACGACAAGACCCGCTGGCTGCTGGGTCCTCAGGCGCCCGCCGGCTTCGATGTCCCGCCTGCGGCGCTGCCGGCGACCAGGCGCACGTTCCCGGATGGCGGCTATTATCTGCTCGGCGCGCATTTCGACACGCCGTCCGAGATCCGCCTGCTCATGGATGTCGGTCCCCTCGGCTACCTCAGCCTCGCAGCGCATGGCCACGCCGATGCCCTGTCGTTTACGCTTTCGGTCGGCGGGCGCGAGTTTCTCGTGGATCCGGGCACGTACTGCTACCATACCCGGCGGGAGTGGCGCGAGTACTTTCGCGGGACGTCCGCCCACAACACCGTGGGCATCGATGGGGAATCCCAATCCGTCAGTGGCGGCAACTTCATGTGGGTGCGGCAGGCGCGGGCGCGCTGTCTTTCATGGCGCAGCGATGACGAGTTTGACGAATGTGTCGGTGAGCACGACGGGTATCGGAGACTCGCCGATCCGGTGACACACCGACGTTCGGTGCAACTGATGAAGAACGAGAACCGAATCCGGGTGCACGACCGGCTGGACTGCAAGCAGGCACACCTCTGCGAACGCTACTGGCATTTCGCCGAGGACTGTGAAGTGCACGTCGAAGAAGGGCGGATCACGGCAAGCAACGCTGGAATTCGGATCCGGCTGACCCCGGACGAACCCGAACTGGAGTGCGTTGTGCTGCACGGCTCGGAGGCGCCGCCCGGCGGGTGGATCTCGCGCCGCTTCGACGTCAAGGTGCCCGCCACCACCGTCATTTGGCGCACGCCGATACAGGGCAACACCCCCCTGCGGACGGAGATCGAATGCTTCGTTTGAACGTGCGGCCGAGCGATCAAGCGGGTGCAGCCCCGAGCCGATAGGGTGCGCCACGCCACGGCGGCAATGCAAAAAGAGAGTGGGCAATGAAAATCAGCATTTTCGGTTTGGGATACGTCGGGACTGTTTCCGCGGGCTGCCTGGCGCAGGACGGACACGAAGTCATAGGGGTCGACCCCAACGCAGCCAAGGTCGAGATCATCAATGCCGGCAGGACGCCGGTGATCGAGCGCGACGTCGACGAGATCATCCGCAAGGCGGTAGCCGCCGGCAGGCTGCGTGCCACATCGAACGTCGCCGAGGCGGTGCGCGACTCCGACATCTCGCTGATCTGCGTGGGCACACCCAGCCAGCTGAACGGCAGTCTCGATTTGAAGTACGTGCGCCATGTCTGCGAGCAGATCGGCGGCGCGCTGAGGGAAAAATCCGGCTTCCACGTCGTGGTGGCGCGCAGCACCATGCTGCCGGGCAGCATGATGCAGGTCGTGCTGCCGACGCTGGAGGAAGCCTCAGGAAAGCGCGCGGGAGAGGATTTCGGCGTGTGCAACAATCCTGAGTTCCTGCGCGAAGGCACCGCCGTATACGACTATTATCATCCTCCCAAGACGGTTATCGGAGAGGCCGGCAAGCGCAGCGGCGACTTGCTCGCCAGCCTGTACGCCGACATGGACGCGCCCCTGGTCCGCACCGACATTGAAACGGCGGAGATGGTCAAGTATACGGACAACGTCTGGCACGCGCTGAAGGTCGGTTTCGCCAACGAGATCGGCAACATCTGCAAGGCGCTCGGGCTCGATGGGCACCGCGTCATGGATATCTTCTGCCACGATACCAAGCTCAATCTCTCGCCGTACTACATGAAGCCGGGCTTCGCGTTCGGTGGCTCGTGCCTGCCCAAGGACGTGCGTGCGCTTACCTACAAGGCGAACAGCATGGACGTCGAGGTTCCGATCCTGGACGCCATACTCCCCAGCAATCGTCTGCAGATCGAGAAGGCGCTGAATATGGTGGTGGAGAAGGGGCGGCGCAAGATCGGGGTGCTGGGATTCAGCTTCAAGGCGGGAACCGACGATCTGCGCGAAAGCCCCCTGGTGGAGCTCGTCGAACGCCTGCTCGGCAAGGGTTACGAAGTTCGTCTGTTCGACCGCAACGTCAGCATCGCCAGCCTGGTTGGCGCCAACCGGGACTACATCCTGAACCAGATACCCCATATCTCGAAGCTCATGGTTGACAGCATTGACCGGGTGCTGGAGCACGCGGAGGTGGTTGTGATCGGGAACGGGGACCCGGAGTTCAAGACCGTGCCCGACAGACTCAAGCCGGAGCAGGTCGTCGTGGATCTGGTCAGAATTGGTGACGCGCGCACTCGGGTCGGCTATGACGGCATCTGCTGGTAGGCCGCGCCGCGTTCTCATCATCGTCGAGAATCTGCCTTCGCCTTTCGATCGCCGCGTGTGGCAGGAGGCCACCACGCTCAAGGACGCCGGCTACCAGGTCTCGATCATCTGTCCCACGGGCATGGGCTGCGAGCGCACCCATGAGGTGATCGACGGCATCCAGATCCACCGCTTTCGGCTTCCGATGGAGGCCGAAGGTGCGCTGGGCTATGCGCTCGAATACACCACTGCCTTGCTCAAACAGTTCCTGCTCGCCTGGCGCGTGTTTCTGACGCGCGGCTTCGATGCCATCCACGCCTGCAACCCCCCGGACGACATCTTTCTGATCGGCGCCTTCTTCAAGCTGTTCGGCAAGCGTTTTCTATTCGATCACCACGACATCAATCCGGAGTTGTACGAGGCCAAGTTCGGACGCAGGGACTTCTTCTATCGGCTCATGCTCGCATGGGAACGATGGACCTTTCGCTTCGCGGACGTGTCCATTGCCACCAACGAGTCGTACCGGCGCATCGCCATCGAGCGCGGTCGAATGGCACCCGATCGGGTGTTCGTCGTGCGCAGCGGCCCCAAACTGGACCGGCTGAAGCAGGTGCCCCCCGTCGAGACGCTGAAGCAGGGCAGGCCGTATCTCGTCGGGTATGTTGGTGTGATGGGTCGGCAGGAGGGCATCGACTACCTGCTGCGCGCAGTTCGCCACATCGTGCACAACCTCGGGCGTGCAGACATTCATTTCGGTCTGGTCGGTGGCGGGACCTCCCTGGAGGAGATGAAACGCTACGCCCGGGAACTCGGCGTCGAGGATCATGTGACGTTCACGGGACGGGTGCCCGATCAGCAGATGTTGGAGATGCTGAATACCGCCGACGTGTGCGTGAACCCGGACGTGGCCAACGAAATGAACGACAAGTCGACCATGAACAAGATCATGGAGTACATGGCGTTGGGAAAGCCCGTCGTGCAGTTCGACCTCACGGAGGGACGCTACTCGGCGCAGGACGCCTCGCTGTACGCGCGGCCCAACGATGAGGTGGATCTCGCGGAGAAGATTGTGCATCTGATCGATCAACCGGAGCTGCGCAGCCGCATGGGCGAGATCGGGCGCCGCCGCGTTGTCGAGGAGCTTTCCTGGGAGCACGAGAGTCCCAAGCTGCTGCACGCCTACGACGTCCTGTTCTCGCGCTGACGGCGCTACGCGCCGCTGCCGGCGTGGTGCGAACAACTCCCCCGAGCGAAAAAACAGCCTGCCCGCGCGGGCAACCGCCCCATCTTCAGGTGGCGCGAACGATGCGATTGCGCAGGCAACCGATGCGCTCGATTTCGCACTCGACGACGTCGCCCGGATGCAGAAACTCGGGGGGCTGGCGCGCGAAACCGACGCCACCCGGAGTCCCGGTGGCAATGATGTCGCCCGCTTCCAGGGTCATGCCGCGTGACAGCACGGCAATCACCTGGGCCACGCTGAAGATCTGATCGCAGGTATTGGCGTGCTGCTTCAGCACGCCGTTGACGCGGCAGCGCAGCGTCAGGTGCTGCGGATCGGGAATCTCGTCGGCGGTGACGATGCACGGACCCATGGGGCAGCTGCCGTCGAGACTCTTGCCCAGGAAGAACTGTTTGTGCCGGGTCTGCAGGTCGCGCGCCGAGATATCGTTGAGGACGGTGTAGCCGAACACGTGGCGCAGGGCCTGGGCGGCTTCGATGCTCCGACCGCCGCTTCCCATCACGACGCCGAGCTCCACTTCCCAGTCGAGTGCCTCGGTGACGCCCGCGGGGTAGGGAATGTCGGCGTACGGGCCATTCACCGTCGTGACCGCCTTGGTGAAAACCACCGGATGCTCGGGGGCGTGACCCGTCCTGCCGCGCGCCGCGTAGGATTCGCGGGCGTGCTCGGCATAATTGAGCCCGAGACATATGATGTTTTTTGCGGGGCGCGGGATGGGCGCGAGCAGGCGTGCCTGCGCGCAGGGCAGTCGGACGGTTGCGGCGCTTTCGAGCTGCGCCGCAAGCCGCGGCAAGGTCTGCACCGCATCGCTGCCCGTGAGATCCAGCATGGTCTGCGGGAAATCCGCATCGAGCGGCGGCAGCAGCACCGCCTCGTCCCGCAGCACGCCCAGGCGCGCGCGGCCTTCCCACACGCATGTGACCAGTTGCATGCTCGCCCTCCGGCCGGTGGTTCGCCTGCCGGTCACTTTAGGAGGCGGGGGGCGATGGTGCAAATGCCGCTGTCTGTGCCCGGTGCGCGACAGACCGACGACCGCAGCGCCCGCGCTGGGAAATTTCGGAAGCCCAGGCACAGCTGCTAGAATGCCCGGGTTTGTCGAACATGATTCGGAGCGACGCCGTGGAGATTCACCTGCACCAGGAGACCGCACTGACCCTGCGCCGCATGCACGAACCGGTGCTCGAAGTGGTCGCCGACTCCGAGGCGCTGCACTATGGTGCCATGCAGATGTTCGTGAGCTCGCTGGCGCTATGCACTTTCGCGGTGCTGGCAAGCTATGCAGAACGCATCCAGGCGGGGGTCGAGGATCTGGAGATGCGCATGGAATGGCGTTACGAGGAACGCCCGCGGCGCATCGGATATATCGAAATGCGCATCCGCTGGCCGCAGCTGCCCGAGTCGCGTCTCGACGCCGCCGCGCGCGCCGCCGCCATGTGCACCCTGCACAACACCCTGCATCACACAGTCGACATTGACACCGTGGTCAACCCCTGAGCGTGCAGGATGCCATGAGCGGCGAAGCACCCATTCCCGTCGAGATCCGGCTCGATCGCACGCAAAGGGTGCTGGAGCTCACCTACGGGGACGGTACGCGCCATGAGTTGTCCTGCGAGTATCTGCGGGTGTATTCGCCTTCGGTCGAGGTCCGCGGATTGGGTGAGCTGCAAGTCCACAAGGAAGACGTCAACATCACCGACGTGAAGCAGCTCGGCAGCTACGCGGTCCGCATCTTTTTCGATGACGGTCACAGGAGCGGTATCTACTCCTGGGAGCATCTGTACGACCTGTGCATCCACCACGACCAATACTGGCAGGACTATCTGCGCCGACTGGAAACGGGTGGCTACCGGCGCAAGGCGGACGATGGCGACAAAGCGGGCGGTGGCTGACGCAAGGACCCAACAGTGGGCGCGCCAGCAGGCGCTGCTGCTGGAATTGCTGGCACAGCCGACTGCGCCGTTTCGCGAACATCTCGTAAAGTCCCTCATCGGGCAGGCGCTGGAGCGCACGCATGTTCCCTTCTTCGAGGACCCGGCAGGCAATCTGGTGGCAGGTGTCGACTCGCGCGCGGGCTACCTGCGCCTGGCGCGCGAACGCAGCCAGGAGCCCCTGCGGCTGTTCATCGCGCACATGGATCATCCCGGTTTCCACGGCCAACGCTGGGCGGGCCCGCACCGTCTCGAAGTACGCTGGCTCGGCGGCGCACCGGTTGCCCACCTGAATGGCGCCCGCATGTGGGTGGCGGACGAGGGCGGCTACGTCGCCGAAGGCCGGCTGGCACGGGTGCGCCTTGCGCCCTCGCGCCGCACCATCGCCTCCGCCGAACTGCACTTCGAAGCCACGGACGAGGCGCAGCTGCCGCGGCGTGCGCGTGCGCTGTACGGTGGCTTCGGTTTCCGTGCGCCGGTCTGGCGGTCGGGCCGGCGGCTCTACACCAAGGCCGCGGACGACCTGGTCGGGGTGTTCGTGACGCTTGTGACCGCGCAGGCAGCACGCGCGAGCCGCCGCGTCCGACCTCCCTTCATCGGGCTGCTGACGCGGGCCGAGGAGGTCGGCTTCGTGGGCGCCCTGGGTCATTTCGATCTCGGCTGGCTGCAGCGGGCGCGACGACCGGTGGTTGCGGTCAGCCTGGAAACCTCGCGCACCTTGCAGGGGGCGCGTGTCGGTGCGGGCCCCGTGGTGCGGCTCGGCGACCGCCGCGGCGTATTCGACCCCAATGCGCTGCAGGTCCTCACCACGCTCGCCGCCAGGTTCCTGCCGCAGGCGCACCAGCGCCGCATCATGGACGGCGGGACCTGCGAGGCGACCGCCGCTCTCGCCTACGGTGTACCGGCCATCGGAATTTCCGTGCCGCTCGGCAATTACCACAACGAAGGCTTCGAGGGCGGCCCCGATTGCGCGCATGCGCGCGGCCCGGCACCCGAGTTCGTCGACCTCGGCGACGTGGAAGGCATGCGCGTGCTGTGCCAGGCGCTGTTGCGCCCGGGCCTGCCGTGGAGCGCGGCCTGGGAAACGCAGCGCGAACAGCTACGCCGGAACGCGCGACGCTACCGCGCGCTGTTGTAATGTCGAACCGCATCATTCCAGGACTTCCGTGGACCGCAAGCGCACGGTCTGTGTCGCAACACCTCACGGACAGTCCGCCCCGGTGTGGTTACACCTGCAGGGCTGGTCATCCTGGCGCCAGCCGGGCTCCGCACCGGCCATGCCCGCCGTGCGGTTGAAAGCCAGGGGTGGCGCGCGCATGATGCAGACTGGTGTCCGCGCTTGTGGTTGTGCAGCCATTGGCCGCGAGGAGATCCGCGCAGCATGCCTTCGTTCGACATCGTTTCGCAGGTTGACACCCACGAGCTCACCAATGCCGTCGATCAGACCAACCGCGAAGTCGGGACGCGCTACGATTTCAAGGGTGCGGATGCGCGGGTGGAGCTCGCCCACGACCAGATTACCCTGCATGCCGAGAACGAGTTCCAGCTCGAGCAGATGCTGGATATCCTGCGCATGCGCCTGGCCAGGCGCAACGTGGACGTGGCATGCCTGGACATCGGCAAGCCGCAAGCGTCCGGCAGTCGCGCGCACCAGAGCATCACGGTGCGGCAGGGCATCGACAAGGACCTTGCCCGCGACATCATCCGGCGCGTAAAGGACAGCAAGCTCAAGGTGCAGGCGGCGGTGCAGAGCGAGCAGGTGCGTGTCACCGGCAAGAAGCGCGATGACCTGCAGCAGGTCATCGCGCTGCTGCGTGCCGCCGAGCTGGGCCAGCCGCTGCAGTACATCAATTTCCGGGACTGACCCGGTATCGCCGGGGTTGCTGGCGGACGTTTTCAGGAGCGCGCAATGGAAGACGGGGAACTCGACCTTAGCAGCGGCATCGCCGCTTTCGAGACCAAGAACTTCGGCATGGCCATGCGGCTGCTGACGCCGCTTGCCGAGCAGGGCGTTCCCGATGCCCAGTTTCGTGTCGCCATCATGCACCAGAACGGTCTCGGGACCGTTCGCAACGAGCCGCAGGCGTTGAGCTGGATGCGCACGGCTGCCGAGCAGGGCCACGCGCTCGCCCAGCACGGGTTGGGGTTCATGTTCCTGGAGGGGGAGTGCGTGGCGAAGAATCCGGCCGAAGCCGCCAAGTGGTTCCGCCTGGCGGCGGACCAGGGGCTCGCCGGCTCGCAGAGCACGCTTGCCATGATGTACGAGCAGGGACTGGGCGTGGAGCAGGATGCCGAGGAAGCCCGGCGCTGGTACGCGAAGGCAGGTTTCTGAGCGCTACCGGCCCCGTGCGCCGGTTATGTCCTACGCCTTTCTCGCAGATCTCACCGTCGCCCTGCATGCGGCTTTCGTGCTGTTCGTGGTCGGCGGCCAGCTGCTCATCGTCGCCGGCTGGCTGATTGGCTGGCAATGGCCGCGCCGGCTCTGGCTGCGCGCCCTGCACCTCGGCGCGACGGCGTACGTGGTGCTGGAGACCTGGATGGGCGTGCCTTGCCCGCTCACGGTGCTGGAAAACCATTGGCGGGCGCTGGCAGGAGAGAGGGCCTACACCGGTAGTTTCGTAGGTCGCTGGCTGGACCGTGTGCTGTTCTACGATGCCCCGCCCTGGGTATTCGTCGTCACCTATTCGGTATTCGGCCTGCTGGTGCTGACCACGCTCCTCGCCTACCCACCGCAGTTGCGGTGCTTGCATCGGGCCTCGGTGCGATGAACGCCTTTGCCTTGCCGCGGGCAGACTCCGGTGTGACGAGGGTCTGCTCGCGATGAGTCTCGCTTTCAGTGCGCAGCCCGGGCGCCGGGAACGGCATCTGCGCCGCCGTCATGACAATCTGCTTTTCGGCGAGTCGGCGCGGCAGGTGACCGACGCACAGATCGCTGCGGCGCGAAGCGCCGATGACCAGGAGGCGCGCGAGTTCGCCGCGGACTTCCGTGCCCTGCTGGCAGACGTTGCCGAGCTGGCCGCGCAGGTCGACAGTGAGGTCGTGCTGGATCTGGAGACACGCATCGACCGGCTGTACGAACAATGCGCCGGTCTCGGCGGAGTGCACGACAGCGAGCTGCAGTCGCTCGCGCGCCTGCACGAGCTGGTGTTGCGCGCCATCCGCACCGGCGCGCGCGGCGATCCTCTCGCCGATCGGGAGCTGCAGGAACGGGAAGCGGCCCGCGCGCTGCACATGCAAATGCTCCGGCATACGCTGGTCGCCGATCTGCTGCATCCGGACTCGCCCATCGGCGCCGACGAGCTCGTGCCTACGCTGCTCAGCGAAGAAGAACCGGCGCTGCGTGCCGCCCTGACGCTGCTCGATCCGCAACAGCGCCGAACGCTCTGCACGCAGGCGCGTGCACTGCTGCTGCAATGTACCCGTAACGGCAACTATCTCCCCTCCGCCCAGGCGCGGCTGCAGATCATGGAAGAGGACCTGCCGTAGCGTCGGGCGGTACGCTCCCGGCGCGCGTTCGCGCGAGCTCCGGCGGCGGGTCCACCCGCAGGAACGCTGCTTCCGGCGGCTCGAGTGTGCAGGCGCGTTACAATGGCGCATGCCTGCCGCACACCGTCCTGCTCCGCCCCTCGAGCTGTTCGCCACCGCACCGCGTTTCCTCGAGACTCTGCTCGCAGGGGAGCTCACTGCATTGGGGGCACAGGAGGTGACGATAGCCCGTGCCGGTGTCCACTTCACCGGCGGGCTGACCCTGGCGTATCGGGCATGCCTCTGGTCGCGTATCGCCAATCGGGTGCTGCTGCGGCTGGCGCGGTTCGCCGCGCCGGACGCGCAGACGCTGTACGATGGCGTGGCCGCCGTGGCGTGGCACGAACATCTCGACCCGTGCGGCACATTGGCGGTGGACTGCTCGCTCACCCGCTCGACGCTGACACACACCCACTTCGTCGCACAGAAGACCAAGGATGCCGTGGTCGATCAGTTGCGCGCGCGCTTTGATCTGCGGCCCTCCGTGAACGTGCGCCGTCCCGACGTGCGGATCAACCTCCACGTACAGGACGATGTGGCGACGCTCAGCATCGACCTTGCGGGAGACAGCCTGCATCGGCGCGGTTATCGCCAGGCCGGCGTGTCCGCCCCGCTCAAGGAGAACGTCGCGGCCGCGGTGCTGCTGCGCGGAGACTGGCCGGCGTTGGCCCGCGCCGGCGCGCCGCTGGTGGATCCCATGTGTGGGTCCGGTACGCTGCCCATCGAGGCGGCCTTCATGGCCGGCGACATTGCACCCGGGCTGCTGCGCGATCATTTCGGATTTCTCGCCTGGCGCGGTCACGATGCCGCAGCCTGGCGCGCACTGCTCGAGGAAGCGCACGCGCGGCGTAACGCAGGACTGGCGGGCCTTCCGGCGATTCTCGGTTACGACACGGATCCGGCGGCGGTGCAAATCGCGCGCGCCAACGTCGTGCGTGCCGGTCTGGCGGGGCACGTGCACATCGCGCAGGGCGAGTTGAAGGCGGTGCGGGTACCCGCTGGCGCAGCGTCCGGTCTGCTCGCGGTGAATCCGCCTTATGGCGAACGGATGGGCACGGCGGCGGAGGTAGTGGCGTGCTACTCGGAGCTTGGTCAGGTTCTGCGACAGGCGTTCGTGGGCTGGAAGGCAGCGGTGCTCACGGCGGACAGCGCGCGCGGCAAGACCATGGGCCTGCGCGCGCGGCGCATGTACACGCTCTACAACGGTGCCATCGAATGCCGCCTGCTGTGCTTCGATGTGGTGCCGGAGCGCTTCGTGCGCGCGCTTCGTGCGCCCGCAGTGGATTCGGCACTCGTCGTACCCGCAGCGGGCGGCGAGATCGCGGCTTTCGTCAATCGCCTCACCAAGCGCCTGCGTCACCTGCGCCGCTGGGCCGAACGCGAAGGTGTCCACTGCTATCGCGTCTATGACGCCGATCTTCCCGAATACGCCGTGGCGGTGGACCGCTATGAGCAATGGGTGCACGTCCAGGAGTATCTTGCCCCCTCCAGCATCGATCCGGAACGGGCGCGCCTGCGCCTTCAGCAGGTGTTGAGGGTGCTGCCGGAGCTGTTGGGGGTTGCGCCGCAGCAGGTGTATTTGAAAGTGCGACAGCGCCAGCGTGGTACCGCACAGTACACGCGCCAGGGGCACGGCGGGGGCATGCACGAAGTGCGTGAGGGCGGTTGTCGTTTCCTGGTGAACTTCACCGACTATCTGGACACGGGGCTGTTTCTCGACCATCGGCTGACGCGTGCCATGATCCGCGACCTGGCAGCCGGGCGGCGCTTTCTCAATCTCTTCGGCTACACGGGGACCGCGACGGTATACGCGGCGGCCGGAGGTGCGGCGAGTACCACCACCGTGGACCTGTCGCGCAGTTATCTCGACTGGGCGCAGCGCAATCTGGCGCTCAACGGCTTCGGCGGTGCACGTCACGCGCTGGTACAGGCGGACTGCCTGGAATGGCTGGCGGCCGAGCGTGCGCCCTACGACCTGATCTTTCTTGATCCGCCGACCTTCTCCAATTCCAAGCGCATGCGACAGAACTTCGACGTGCAGCGCCAGCACGTGGATCTCATTCTGGCGGCCTTGCGGCGCCTGACGCCGCAGGGCATGCTGATCTTCTCGTGCAACCGCCGCGGATTCCGACTCGATGCCGAGCGGCTGCAGCCGTGGAGAGTCGAAGATCTCACCGTTGCCACCACACCGGAAGACTTCCGGCGCGGCGCACCGCCGCATCGTTGCTGGCGCTTCACGCGTGCGGCGACACAGGCACGGCTGGGAGGAAGGGTGGTCGAGGTTGCGGTAGCGAGGCCAAAAAAAAGGCCCGTGCCTAAGCACGGGCCTCAGGAAGCAGGGCGATGACCCTACTTCTTCTTCGCCGCGGTCTTCTTCTTAGCCGTAGTCCTGGTAGCCGTCTTCCTCTTCGGCGCTGCTTTCTTCTTCGGCGCGATCTTGGTCTTCGCCGTGGCCGGTTTGCGGGCTGCCGCCTTTTTCTTCGGGGCTGCCTTCGCTTTGGCCTTTGCCTTCTTTACCGCCATGATGTAACCCTCCAGTTGAGCACAGACGCGCAACGTTTCGGCGCTGCAGGAGAATCCTTTAGAAATGCGCACGCAAGTCGACGGTTGCGCTCGATGGTAAAGTGCCTTTGTGAGGTGAAGAGTCGACACATCGACTCTATGCACACACTGCGCGGGCGCGTGTATTGCGCGCTGCGCGTCACCTTGTGACGCTCTTGGTCAGATGCTTCGCCTTCGCGCAGCCAATACGGTGAGGGTGACCGATGCTGCGACGGAGACTTTCTCCGGCGCGTCGCGAGTCGGAGCGCATGCGTCGCCGCGCGATGACCTCCCACGACGTCGGGCCGCGCTGCAGTGTGTCGATTGCGGGCTATGCGGGATCGCGCCGAAAGACGATGCAGGTCACGTCGTCCGGTTTGCTGGGTTCACCGTTGCCGGGGGCACGCATGCGTTCACGGCAGGTGCGGGCGATCTGTTCCAGGCCTTGCACCAGCGGGCCCTTGCGAACGGTGGCGATGACTTCGTCCAAGTGCAGGTTGTCAAACAGGCCATCGCTTGCCAGTAGTACCGTGTCGTGGCGTGCCAGCGTGATCGCCGGGCCGATTTCGATGTGCATGCCGCGCGCGCCGACCAGGTTCGAGACCAGGTGGCGGTCTTCGTGATGCATGGCCTCGCCGGCGTCCAGCAGGCCCGACTCCACGGCATATCCCACGGGCGAGTGGCAGATGGTTTGCAGCTTGATGCGACCGCGCTGGCCCATCACCACGATCTGGGAGTCGCCCACGTGGTAGGGACGTACGATGCCGGCTTGGATTTCCACCACGGCCAGGGTGGTGGCCGCGCCGATGCCCAGGTCGGCGATGGCCGCGGCGGCGTTCTCGATGCCATCCAGGATCGCCTCGCGCAGGCCCGTGCCGGTGCGTGCAGCGAGCTGCAGGGATTCGTTCAGGGCGGTTACGGTGAGATGGGAGGCGCGCTGTCCGGCGAGATAACCGCCCGCGCCGTCGGCCACCACCAGCACGCCCGCGTCCGCCCGGAAGGGCAGCAGTGCCGCGGAGTCCTCGTTGGCCGTGGCGCGGTCGGGCGCGCGCGCCGAATATACTGCGGCCTCGCCGCCTGCCATGCGGTAGGACTCTACCCCGGCCATGTCGCTTTCCACGTACAACACCGCGCCCGGTGCATCGGCGGCCATCCTCACTGCCATTCGAGGGTTTCCAAGTAGCTGCGCAGCTGTCCCGCCGTCCGGTACTTGGTCAGGATCAGACTGCGCTTGAGGCCGCAGCAGATGGCCTTCACCACCGGCGGCTGGCGCGCATAGAAACGCCGACCCCCGACGGCATCGTAGAAGATGCGGATCAGATCGACGACGTCCGAGTGGATGTTGGCCGCCTTGGCCGCACCCCAGTGAAAAAGGTCGAGCACCTTCAGATCGAACCCCAGTCCATAACGACGGACGATGATATTCTCGTCGTGCAGGTCGCCGTGATACTCGCGCTGCTCATGGATGCACTCGATCCCGGCCGCCAGGGCATGCAGCAGATGCAGTGCCTGGAACACCCCGAGCCGGTGGCCTGGCTGGCGCGCCAGGAACTCGCTCAGCAGCTCTCCCTCGACGTAGTCGGATACCAGGAAAGTGATGGGCGCGCCGCGGTAGGTGATGGTCTCGCGCGTATGGTACTGGATGAGCAAGGGGCATTCGCGCAGCTTGTGCAGCTTGCGGGCGTAGAACGTCGCCGTTCGATCGTGCGGGTTGCGGGTGGGGAAAAAGAACTTGGCCGCGCGCTCGATCCGGGTGCTCAGCTCGCGCACCATGTACACTTCGCCTTCCCAGCCGGAGCCCAGTCGCGACAGCAGCTCGTACTTGCGCGCCAGTACGCGACCGGGAAGGAAATCAAAGCGGTCGATTACGGGGGCATTGCTCCGGCCCATGCTAACCCGCATCTGTCACGGAGACCGGCAGCTTCGTTCTGCGCGCGGTCTCTTGCGGGTCGGCCAAGTTTCCCCCAACTTTTGCGTAAAGGGTCCTCGGGCTACGCCAGAGTACCGGATTCAACCCGCATCTCGTACGCCGTTCGACCGCCGCGCGCTGAGATGATCGGGCTAAACCCATGCAGTCGGTCGCGCCCGGTCCCGGGCCTCGCGCAACCGATGGACGAGGGGTTCGCACACCAGGTACAGCGCGTGGCCCATCTCGCCACCGGGAATCACCATGGTGTTGGAGCGAGACATCAATGCGCCGTCGATGCTTTTCAGCAGCTGCGCGATGTTGTGTTTGTGCGGCTCGCGGAAGCGCACCACGACCATGCTTTCCGACGAGCTCGGCACGTCCATGGCGATGAAGGGATTGGAAGTGTCCACCAGAGGCACGCGCTGGAAGTTGATGTCCGAGAGTGAGAACTGCGGCACGATGAAATGCACGTAGTCGTCCATCCGGCGCAGGATGGTGGCCGTGACCTGCTGCGGTGGACAACCCTTCTTGCCGCAGTCGCGGTGAATCTTCTGTATCCATTCCAGGTTCATGATCGGAACGACGCCGATCAGAAGGTCGACCCAGCGTGCGATATCCACGCCGCGCGCCTCTCCCTGGTCGAGCGTGCGCCGTTCCCGGGCCACCCGCGGATTGTGTGACGGGCTCATCTGACGCCGCGTCCAGGTCGATGCCACCACGCCGCCGTGCAGACCCTCGTAGAACAGCAGGTCGCTGCCGGGCGCTATGCTCTCCCATGGCGTGAACGTCCCGACCTCCTGCCCGAAGCGCCCCGCCTTGTTCTGGTCGTCGATGTAGTGGCGCATCTTGCCGCTGCCGGTAGCGCCGTAGTCGCGGAACAGTGCCTCGAGACGGTCGAACTCGTTCGATTCGGGACCGAAGTGGCTGACCGGATTTCCGAGTCGGTGGGAGTTCTCCACCACACGCTTCATTTCAACGCGACCGTAGCGCCGGAAGCTGTTGCCCTCGACGAACACCGCCTTGATGCCCTCGTTGGTAAAGACATAGTCGAAGGCGTGCCGCACCGTGGTGGTACCGGCGCCGGATGAGCCTGTGACGGCGATGACGGGGTGCTCTGTTGACACGGCAGTCCCCGGGGCGTGTGGGTGAAGTCGAGTTTTTACCTCAAATCGCGCGCAGGGAAAAGCCCCGGGGACGCTGCACGGCGGGTCGACGGCAGGCCTGCCGCCGCTTCTTTACCGGCTGACGGGGCGGCGGCGCGCCTGGAAGCGGGCGATGGATTGGATCACTTCCGAAAACGGCAGGCTATCCAGGTTGCCGTAGCATTCCTGCGCCGTCCGCACGAGCCCGTACACGTTCTGTACGCGGTTCGGCGGTCCGTCGGGATAGAGCAGGCTCTGTATACCGAGCAGGCCGCCGCACTGGACTTTCATCTCCTTTGCATGAGGCAACGGACCGCCGACGCTGGTGAGCTTGAGTGCGAATGCCGCATTCCTGCGCAACAGTACCAGTAGCTCACGACACTCGCGTTGTGCGACAGGCGAAGCGCAGCCGCCGGCCTGGCGATCCGCAATGAAGATGCGGGTGGATTTCTCGCAGGAGCACTGACTGCTGAGTATGGCCTTCTCGAAGGCGCAGACCAGGGAGTTGACGCTCTTGTAGGTCCGCTTGTATTCGTCTTCGTCCACGGCCCGATGCTCTCCGCCGAAGAACGGTCGCTGCCGCAGGACGCCGCGACCTGGGGGTCATTATGGCATAGGATGGGCGGCGACGCGGACGGCCGTCTGCGCTGCAAGACACGTTATTGGAGTGTGATCGATGCAACGACTGTTGCTGGTGCTCGCAGTCGGTGTCGCAGTGGTAGTCGTGCTGACTGCCGGAGCGCTGCTGGCCAATCGCCTGCCCTGGCGCGAGCCGCCCGGGCTCGCGAAACGGCTGAACACCTATCTCACCACCAACACGGCCGAGACGCGACCGGACAGCCTGTTTCCGGAGCTACGCCCCGAACACTATGCCTTACCGCCCGAGCGACTTTACCAGGCACTGCACGATGCCGTGGCCGCACTCGGCTGGCAGGTGGTGGAGGCCGACCCCCAGGCCCGCTACGTACATGCGGTCGCCGTGACGCCGTTGCTGCGGTTCCGTGACGACCTACGGGCGTGGGTCACACCGCAGGACCACGACAAGGGCTCGGTGCTCTGGGTGCGATCCATGTCCAGGGTCGGAAGAGGCGACTTCGGCGCGAATACCCGCCACGTGCTCGATCTGGAGAAGGCGGTGCAACGGGTGGTTGGAAACGCCGCGAAAACTACTCCTCGCCCCTGACCTCGAACGGGCGTTCGGTCGCGACCAGGTGCTCCGCCTCGGTCGTGTCCTTGGCGAAAATCACCCGCACGGTGTAGTTGTCCTGCGCCGCGAGGGCGGCGCGCAGTGCGCTCGCCTGCGCCTTGGCGTCCTTGAACGCTGCGTGCGGCTGGACCAGCTCCAGCCGTTTCCCGGGGAACATCTTGTAGACGAAGTAGGGCATTTTGCGATCCTGTTGCGGGGTCAGCTTCCCGCGCGGGGAGGTAACGCACGGGCGCATTATAGTCGTGCCCCGAGCGCCCGGGGTATCCCGCGCTTGGGGTATTCATCCGCCCAACAGATGCAGGCCTTCTGCGGCGATCTCCCGCACGTCGGCACTGGCGTCCGCGAGGCAGGCGCGCAGGTGCGGGAGCGCGGCGGCGCTTTCGGTGAGCGCGAGAGCGTGGCAGGCATCGGCGCGTACCCGCGCGTCGCTGCTGCGCGACAGCTCAGCGAGCGCGTCCACCACCGTGAATGCGAGTCCCGTGCCCTGCAGTGATTCGAGCACCGCGCCCACGCCGATGCGTACCTGCAGCTCGCGCTCCGGATCCGCCAGCAGCTGTATCAGGTCCTGCATTCGTTCCGGCTCGGCCCGCACCAGCTGCTCGACCCGCTCGAGGCCGCCCGATTCCAGAAGCGCGGCGAACCACTCCCCCATGCCGGCGGGGTCCCGGACCCGCTCCGCCCAGCGGCGAAGCTCGGCGGGGCTGCGCGCGCCTTCGAGCTCGAAGGCGCCGATGCGTGTCCAGGGTACCGAACGAATGCCGAGCTCCGTCGCCACGTGGGGCAGCACGCCGAGGTTGACGATCTCCAGCCGTCCCAGGACCCCTTCCTTGAGCAGCCCGGTCAGACCCTGCAGGACCGCCGCGCAGTGCGCGCAGCCCGGTGCAATGGCAAGCAATGCCTCTACCGGCGCAGAAGCAGCGGGTTCAGTGCTCATGTTCTTCGCCTCTCAAAATTGGGGTCGGGGACAAACAAGAACCATTCCGGTCTTTGTGTCCAGTCATTTGCGCACGACCCGACGGAGTCCGCGTGCGGACGCCGCACCCTGCGTTCCGGTCCACGTCGGGTGTGCCTGCGCAGCCATGGACAGCTCCCCGAGCTGATCCTTATATATACTGCGGTCCGGTTGGGACGGGGGGCGATCATGAGGATAGGCACACCGTTGAGTCCTTCGGCGACGCGCGTCATGCTCCTCGGAGCGGGGGAGCTCGGCAAGGAAGTCATCATCGCATTGCAGCGTCTCGGCGTGGAGGTCGTGGCGGTGGACTGTTACCCCAATGCCCCGGGCCACCAGGTAGCGCACCGCCGGCACGTGATCGACATGACGGATCCTGCGGCGCTGCGGGCACTGATCGAGCAGGAGCGCCCGGCCTTGGTGGTGCCGGAGATCGAGGCGATCGCAAGCGACGCGCTCGTCGCGCTCGAACAGGAAGGTTTGTGCCGTGTGATCCCCACTGCGGGTGCGGTGCAGCTCACCATGAACCGCGAGGGCATCCGGCGTCTCGCCACCGACCAGCTCGAGCTGCCCACCTCGCGCTTTGGCTTCGCCGGCAGCGCCAATGAGCTGCGCATGGTCATCGACAAGGCCATCGGTTATCCCTGCGTCGTCAAGCCGGTGATGTCGTCCTCGGGAAAGGGTCTGTCGAGCGTGGAAGGTCCCGAAGACGTCCAAGGCGCCTGGGAATACGCGGTGCGCGGCGCGCGGGTGCGGGGTGCCCGGGTGATCGTCGAGGAGCGGATCCGCTTCGACTATGAAATCACGTTGCTTACGGTGCGTGTGCTTGGCGCCGGCGGTCGGACGGAAACCCTCTATTGTGACCCCATCGGCCACAAGCGGGTCGACGGCGATTATGTGGAAAGCTGGCAGCCCCACCCGATGACGGCTGTGGCGCTCGCCGGCGCAAAGCACATCGCAGGTGCGGTCACCTCCGCCCTGGGCGGAACGGGTCTATTCGGTGTGGAGCTGTTCGTGCAGGGGGATCGGGTGTGGTTCAATGAAGTCAGCCCGCGTCCCCAAGACACCGGCATGGTCACGATGGCGAGCCAGTGCCAAAGCGAGTTCGAGCTGCACGCCCGTGCGATTCTCGGCCTGCCGGTCTCGGTGGCGATGCGGGCACCGGGCGCGAGCGCAGTGATCTACGGCGGGATCGAGGGGGCCGGGATCGCGTTCGAAGGCGTGGATGAGGCGCTGCGGGTACCCGAGTCCGACCTGCGGCTGTTCGGCTGGCCGAAGGCGTTTCCCAAACGCCGTATGGGTGTTGCGCTCGCGACCGGAAGCGATCTCGCGCAGGCACGGGACCGTGCGCGCAGCGTCGCGTCCGGCGTGCACCCCGTGGTCGCCGAGTGACGGCCCGGGCATTGGCTTTTGCACCCGATTGCCTATACCATTTCGGAAACGACAGGTGAACGCAAAGATGCTGTCCGTGGACGAGAACCCTCCCGATCGGCGCGCCAAATCCCGCCAGTTGATTGGCTCGCTGGTGGCTTCGCGTGTGGACGCGCTGGGACTGTATAGCCAGCTGGTCACGCGTCTTGCCGAGTCCCGCGACCAATCGGCACACGAACTGCTGCAGCGCTTCTGCCAGGCGTTGATCGATTACACCGCGAGCGCGCATTTCCAGCTTTACAAGTACATAGACGAACAGACGGAACGCCGCCGCCCGGTGATGCTGGTGGCAAGCGAAGTCTATCCGCGCATCGTCGACATCACGCAGCTCATCGTCGACTTCAACGACAAGTACGACTGCGACTTCGACGAAGAGAACTTCACACAGTTGCCCAACGATCTGGCGCGCCTGGGCGAAGCGTTGATCAGTCGAGTGGAATTGGAAGACCGCCTGATCCGCGCGCTGCGCGGCTAGGCCCTGCCCGGGTGCGATCCATTCCACCCGTTGCACGCACACCGCGGGCGCTTCGCCACCGGAGCACGTCATGAGCAGCGATACCCTTTCGAAGGAAGAGATCATTCTGCGAGCGGTAAAAAGGACGCTTACCGACGTCATCAAGGATACCGCCACTCAGCCTGGGCTGATCCATCCGCTCAAGGATGCGACCATCGATCAGCTTCGCAACTGCCTGATATTGATCAGCGAGCGTGAACAGGAGCTGGCGCTGGCCGCGGGCCGCCCCATGGACGATCGCCCGCGCTACGTCGATGAGCCACGGCCCCGGGGCGAAGTCGTGGTACCGTTGCACAAGACCGGCCTTGTGAAGAACAAGCCCGGTGACGAGACTTAGCCCAGCCAGCGAAACCACAACGGCAGGCTCAACGCCGCGGCCAGCGTCGAGAAGGTGACGGCGGCGGCGTAAAGTCCGGTGTCGAGCCGGTACCGATCGCATATCGCCACACCCAGCACCATGCTGGGCATGGCGCCCTCGAGTGTCACCGCGGTCAGCACTTTTCCCGCGAGCCCCGCCTGCCGTGCCAGCAGCCAGACCAGCGCCGGCATCAGCAGCAGCTGGATCGCGACCACCGGTACCACCAGCGGCGCGAAATGTCCACGCCAGGCGCTTGACTGCAGGCTCATGCCCAGCGCGATCAGCATCAGCGGCACGACGCCGGCGGCAAAAGCGCCGAGTATCCCTTGCAGCCATTCCGGCATCGGTACGCCCCATACGTTGAGCACGACCGCGACCACCGCCGCCCAGAGTGGCGGCACACGCAGGAGCGCCCAGCGCTCGACCCGTTTCGCGGGATCGCCCCCGTGGACCCGCGCAACGTACAGTCCGAGGGTCAGCAGCAACGGCGTGCAGGCGAACAGGTCGTACTGGATGGCGATGCTCCGAGCCCAGGGTCCGAGCGTCTTCTCGAGCATCGGCAGACCCAGGTAGGTGGCGTTGGGAAAGGCGGCGGCGAGCAGCAGTGCGCCCATGCTTGGAGTTGGCACACGAGCCCAACCATATACCACCCAAGCTACGGCCATGCCCGCGAGCACGCCGGCCGACGCGACCAGGGCGATGTTCAGGCTCTGCGTACCGAGCGGTGCCTGCCATAGTACCTGCAGCACAAGGGCCGGCAACAGCAGCGAGAACACCAGGCCCGTCAGCGTGCGGCGGCTCGCTTCCAGGTCCACACCCGCAGGCGCCACATGACGCCAGACCACCCCCGCCGCGATCAGCGCGGCCATTTGTAACAGCACGTCGGGCACGGTGCGGTCTTGTTCCCGGGACTCGTCGGTGTATGGTGCCGGCACCTATGTGTGCCGCGCCGCCGCGACTTTACCACCACCTCGCGCGTGGCGCCGCCCCGCAGCCCGCGGCTTCGCGCATGCGAAGAAATGCAGGGTCTTGGACAATCCGGCGGGCGGCGCGTCTCGGGTGCGACGAACATCGCGGGTTGGCGCTGCGCGCAGCCATGACCGATAATCCTCCGGACGCGCACCGCCACGGGCTCACGGAGGCAGAACATGGATGCACCCGTCATCAGGAGCGCAGTTCCCAAACGTCGCTACCAGTTCGGCGAATACAACGTCGTCGTGCTGGGCGAGGTCGAGAGCGGTGATGGTCGCGACTACCAGTACGTGCTCGGGGTGGTGCGAGAGGGGGCGAGCAAGCCGTTCTTTTTTGTCACCGCCGAGCGCGGTCCGCAGGGGCCCGGCAGACAGCGCATACGGGTCATCGCCGAAGGTTTCAACGAGGACATGGGGGTGGCCGAGGGCGTGCGCACGCCCGATGACTTCGTGTCCGGGGTCATACCGATCGTGAGCAAGGCCCTGGGGCTGGCCGACGAAGCCCTCGTTCCATTGTCATGAGGCAGTCGGGCTGCTGCCTTCACGCCGCGCCGCCGCTGGCAGTGGAGCAGGGCCGCACCGCGCGCGCCGCGCCCCGAGCGGCCGCACCGAAGCAGGAATCCTGACACTTGAGCCACATCGACGAGCTCCTGGCCATCATGGCGCGGCTGCGCGATCCCGAGCGGGGCTGTCCCTGGGATCGGGCGCAGACCTTCGCCAGTATCGTTCCGCACACGATAGAGGAGGCCTACGAGGTCGCGGACTCCATCGAGCGCGGCGCGGCAGCCGAGCTGTGCGATGAGCTGGGGGACCTGCTGTTCCAGACCGTGTTCTACGCGCAGCTTGCCCGCGAGCAGGGTCACTTCGACTTCGACGACGTGGTCGCCGCCATCTGCGACAAGCTGGTGCGCCGCCACCCGCACGTGTTTGGCGAAGGAGAGGTAGCGGATGTGGCAGCCCAGAGCTCGGACTGGGAGCGGCGCAAGGCGGAGGAGCGGAGGCTTGCAGCGAACGGAACCGGGCAGCCGCACAGCGCTCTGGACGGTGTCGCGCGTACGCTGCCGGCCGTGACGCGAGCCGGAAAGCTGCAGCGCCGGGCGGCACTGGTGGGCTTCGACTGGGAGCACGTCGACGGCGTAGTGGACAAAGTCGCGGAAGAGCTCGACGAGGTGCGTGCGGCGCTCGCGTCCCCCGAGTCGGAGCGTGCGGTCGCCGAGGAAATCGGCGACCTGCTGTTCAGCTGTGTCAACCTGGCGCGACATGCCGGCGTCGACTCGGAAGCAGTGCTGCGCGCGGCCAACCAGAAGTTCGAAACCCGCTTTCGGCAAATGGAACGGCGCGCCGCCGGCCAGGGATGCACCTTGGAGAACATGACGCCGGCCGAGCTCGACCGGCTCTGGGAAGCGGTCAAATAGTCGCGTTTGCGTCGCGGGCGATTTCCGACCCTGACCGGAGCGCCGCTGCGGGTTCTGGCAGACCCGCGGTGACATCACGGGATGTTGCCGATCGCTCCGCTGACCGGGAAATCTCATCAGCCGGCCGGCGGTTGACCGGCAAGTGAATGGATGCCGGGGAAGACCTGGATGCTTCACGATCACCGAACCACGACACTCGGTTCACGCCGCTGTCCCATCCCGGTTCTGGCGGCTGCGAATTCCGGCCAGCTCCCGGGATGCTGGTGAGATTTCCGGGCTCGACCAGGCCGTATTAGCGAATGCTTCAGTAAGCCCGCACTATTCGCCTGTCGGCTGACCTTACACGCACTCAGGCGACCTTCTTGCACCTCGACGGTGCGTGCCGGCACCTTTCGGCTCCAAGTGACTCAATCCACGGGTTTTGACGAATGTGACATGCTGGCCATGACATGTCGACGCACTTTACAAGCACACGGGCGCACATCGTCCAACGAAGGAGAAACCTTTGATTGGCAATGGGCTATCAGTAGCGGCACTCAAATTGCACTCGGATTGTGCCCAGTGCAGGAAGGGGGAACGTCGCGCGCTGGCGGCAAGGAACTGACCAGACAGAATTGACATGTCATCTGACAATTTCGTCAGAAACGGCACTGACAAGTTGTCTGTCGAGGAGTGAAGCGCTGAAGGAAGAGCCATGGAATGCGCAAGTTGGGGGTGACCTTCCCGGGCGGTATGGGACTTGCTCGGGGCCCTAGGTGCCGTAGCGCCGCGTCACCAGTGGCAGCGGCAAGTACCGCCGGCATAGCAGTGCCCCGGTGGGGACAATGCGGAGGGCGGTCCCGAACGTCGGCTATGCGGACCTTCGGAGTCGTCCCACAACAAGACCGGCACGAGTTCGGTCAATTACAACAAGAAGAACTGAACGTACGGAGGAGAACGGATGTTGCCCGTTTCTTGTAGCGGCTCGTTCGCTTTTCTCGATTCCATTCCACTGGAAATCATCGATCGCGCACCGGGATGTGCCGGGGAAAGAATTGGGCACTGACGCGTTGCGGTACGCTCGGGCCGCGACCCGCAGTCGATACCAATATTTCGGGCGGTGCTCTGAAGGAGGAGCCATGAAATCAATGCGAGCCAGCTGGCTTGCGGCAATGTGTGCCAGCCAGTGATCGCTGCATTCGCGGTAACCAACGACGCCGCGGCGGCAAGGCACGGCGGGACAAGAGCAAGGCAAAGCGCGGCAACGGCAATCCGCCTTGCGACCAGCGATCCCACGAAGGTCAGGAGGAGCAAAGAATGAGACCCGTTCATCGACGCAACGCCACCGCCTGCAGCGGCGGCGAGCTGAAAGGCGGCGCGGCGCGCATCCTGCTCGCCGTTCCCCTGCTGCTGTTTGCCACCGCTGTTTGGGCAGCCGACACGGACGGCGATGGCGTAGACGATGCCGTCGACAACTGCATCGAGGTGCCCAACGGTCCGGCCACCTATCCGGCGGGAGATCCGCGCATCCAGCGCGACACGGATGGCGACGGCTATGGCAATGTCTGCGACGCAGACCTGAACAACGACGGGACGACCAACAATCTGGATGTGACCTTGCTGAGAGCCGCATTCGGAACGCCTGGTCCGGATGCCGATTTCAACGGCGACGGCGCCGTGAACAACCTGGACGTCACGATTCAACGGCAGTACTTCGGCAAACCGCCCGGACCTGCGGGCACTGCGGGTACGGCGCCGGCAGCCGTGGTTACGCCCCAGACGGTGTCGCCAGGCGGATACGTGGGCTCGGCGGCCTGCGCTTCCTGCCACCTTGCCAAGCACGAGGCGTGGTCGGTCACTGCGCACACGCAGATCCTGCGCCTCGGCGATGCGGAGGCGAACTACATCAACGACGCCGACAATTCGGGTCATTCGGATTTCTTCGACGGGACCACCCACGACGTCCGCAGTCTGCCGGGCGGTTTCGCTTTCGACGCGCTGGGCAGCAACGCACCGAAGCTGGGCAACAGCACCTCGGGCCCGTACGTTATGATCGGGAGCAACACCTACTTCATCGACTATACCCTCGGCGGCTCCACGACGCCGAATCCGACCGTAGCCGATGCCAATCACGATGGGCGGATCCTGAACGGCGAGGCCCAGTACAAGCAGCTCTACGTCACCAAGATCGGCCTCAGCAACTACGTCCTGCCGCTGCTTTTCAACGCCAAGACCGCGCAGTACGAGCCCTATGACTTCGACGTCTGGTACGACGCGAGCAACCTGCCCAGGACCAGCCTGGACACCGATACGGCCTACGAACGGCGCTGCGCCGGCTGCCATTCCACCGGTGTGGAGATCGCGTACCAGAGCAACCAGTGGACCATGACGTTCGCCGACATCAACGTGGCTTGCGAGGCCTGCCACGGTCCCGGGGCGGCGCACTTGCCGGCGCCCACGGTTGCGCAGAAGCGCGCCACCATCTTCAATCCGGACCGGCAGACGGCGACCACCGACCTGAATGGCGACAGCGTCGTGAACACCGTGGATACGCTGCTGCTGCGCAACTATGTCTGCTACCAGTGCCACACACAGGGCACCGGCAACTTTGCCAATGCCGGTGGTGCGGCCCTGGCGTACCCCAGCAAGACCGACACCAGCGGCAATCCCGAGCTGTACCGTCCGGGGATGAATCTGGCGGACTACTTCACCATCTCCCAGGACAAGCTCAACTACTGGGGCGCGCACGACGCGGACGGCAATAGCATGATCAACCCGCATCCTGGCGTGGAAGTGGCGGAAAAGGACTACATCACTTCCGTGCACGGCTCTCAGCAGCGGCAGGACCATGCCAACGGCCCGCACGCGGCGGACCACACCTACGACCATCCCTGCTACGTGTGCCACGACGTGCATTATGACTTCGGCGATCCCGGGCTGGCGCATCTGGTCGTGACCTCCAATGAGGGCGTGCCCAACAATCCGTCGGTGAATCGCAACGCGCTGTGTCTGAGCTGCCATGCCACGCACGGCGATTTTGCCGGTATCACCAATGCGGACATCACCGGCAATACGACGCTGGTGAGGAATACCGTCCGCACCCACGTCAAGAACCGCGCGTTCATGGACGTCAGCTTCGAAACCCGCTGCACCAGCTGTCACATGCCCTCGACGGCGAAGACCGCCAACGAAGGCGACGTGAAGAGCCACGTGTTCGAGCCCATCTGGCCCGGTTTCGTGCTGCAGCCGGCCGAGTTCCAGTGGACGGGCTTCATCCCCGAGGGTGATTTCACCGTCGGTCCGATCCCCGACTCCTGCAACAACTGCCACGCGCATGATGCGACCGATCCGTCGGTAGACAACATCGTCACGCAGTGGGCCAGGTCCGGTCACGCCGACGGCTATGGCGAGCCGTTCAACCACTGGAACGATGCCGGTGAGGTGGATGTCGGCTGCGCCCGCTGCCACAGCCAGGCAGGATTCGCGCAGCTCGCCGACAGCAGCCTGGCCACCGGCACACCGCCCTACACGCTGACCAGCGCAGGGATCAACCCGACCTTCACGGCCGTAACTGCGCAGTCCGCCATCTATCCGAAGGTGCTGAACTGCAATACCTGCCACGAGGATAACGGCGGTGGCGAGACTGTCTACCAGGCTGGGAAGGTGCAGCAGGTGGTGTTCCCCTCGGGTGCCATCAAGACCCTGGGCGATTCCAGCAACATCTGCATGCAGTGCCACCAGGGACGCGAGTCGGGTCTGTCGGTCGTGAACGCCACACCTGCTGGCAACGGCTACTACCGCTTCATCAACCGCCACTACTTCGCGGAGGCCGCCATCTTCTTCGGCAGCGAGGTGACTGCGGGCTTTGAGTATCCGGGCAAGACCTACAACGGCAAGAACGGGTTCATCGGGCACGAGCAGGTCAAGAAGCAGGACTGCATCCAGTGCCACTTGGAGCGGCGCCAGATCACCGGCGAGGTGAAGAAGGATCACCACTTCTTCCCTGATGCCGATGCCTCCGGTTGCAACGGCTGCCATTACGGCGTGACCGATTTTGCTGACCTGGGACGGCCGTTCGGCTACCGCAACACCGACTACGACGGCGACGGCGTGGGCGAGAGCTTCCGGCATGAGGTGGATGGCATGCAGGCGCGGCTGCTGGCCGCCATGCAGGCCTACACTGCGGCCAACGGGCTCGACCCGATCACGTACGTACCCGGCGGCTATCCGTACTTCTTCAATGCCGATACCAACGCGAGCTACGCCACGTTCGACAAGAAGCTGTTGCAGGCCGCGTTCAACTACCACTCGGCACAGGATCCGGGTAGCGGTATTCACAACTACAAGTACGTCCTCCAGACGCTCTACGACTCCATCGAGGATCTGGGCGGAAATGTGACCGGACTGATCCGGCCGTAGTCCAGGCCGCGTGAGGGAAGGGGTTTGCCGCAGCGTGCCGCGGCAAACCCCGACGGTGCCATGCCAATGGTGTCGACGGCGCCGGTGACGGCGCAATCCGAAACACGCCAATCTGAATTGGCGGGGGCGGGAGGAGGACCAAGATGATTCATTTACGCTGGGTTCGCGGGCGCATGGTTCGTCGGCCCGCAGCTACGACGCACACCGAAGGTCAGGAGGAGCAAAGAATGAGACCCCTTCATCGACGCAATGCCACCGCACGCAGCGGCGGCGAGCCGATAGGCGGCGCGGCGCGCATGCTACTCGCCGTTCCCCTGCTGCTGTTTGCCGCTGCCACCTGGGCAGTCGACACAGACGGTGATGGCGTGGACGACGCCATCGACAACTGCATCGAAGTGCCGAACGGTCCGAACACCTACCCGGCGGCAGACCCGCGTATCCAGCGGGACACGGACGGCGACGGCTACGGCAATGTCTGCGACGCAGACCTGAACAACGACAACACGACCAACAACCTGGATGTGACTTTGCTGAGAACCGCATTCGGAACGGCTGATCCGGACGCGGATTTCAACGGCGACGGCATCGTGAACAACCTCGATGTCACGACCATGCGCCAGTACTTCGGCCATCCGCCCGGGCCTGCGGGAGGTGCCAATGGTCCGCCCACCGCGGGCGACGACACCTTCGCGATCGACACCGCCGTCGTAACGCGCGATGGTCATGCCGAAGTGCCGCGTCCCGGTGTGCTGTTGCATGACACTGATCCGGACGCGGGCATGGGAGACACCCTCTCAGCCGTCGCGGCCAGCGGCACCACACTCGCAGGTGGCAGCTACGTGCTCCAGACCGACGGTTCCTTCACGTATACGCCGCCGGGCAGTCTCAACGCCAGTCTGTGCGCGCAGACGTCGACTGCCGAGCCGCCCACGCCCGCTGCCTGCTCCGACAGCTTCACCTATCAGGCGAAGGATTCGCACGGCAGCACATCCAACACAGCGACTGTGACGCTGAATGTGGAGACCAGCCTGGTCGTCAAGCCCGCGGGTCAACAGAACCAGTTCAATATCCTGATGAACTACGAGCTCGGGATGCACTGTACCGGCTTCGAGTTCGCCTACTGCTGCGTTCTGCCGCCCTACAACTCGATCCTGGCCCAGGTGGTGAAGACCGACAAGGGCGTCAACAGCGAGGACTTCCCCAAGCTGCTGGAGGGCGATCCGGCACAGAACAAGGACGCCTTCGGACGTGAGACGGTGCTGCGCGATCCCGAGCTCGATGTCAACGGTGACTTCCAGAAGTACGTGCTGCGCTACTGGCACGAGGCGCAGCCGCGCAACGACGGCCGCGGGCGGGCACAGAACGGCCGCCTGATCAGCGCGCAAGAGCTGAACTCGATGTTCATGTGGAACACCATCTACGACGCGACGGCCAAGAATGGGGACGGCAGTCTGAAGCAGGGGCTGCGCGAGGGTTATTACAATTCGTACATCGGCGACGGCAGCTACGATCCCGGCGGCTATGCCAACGGCTGGCTGAACCACCTGTACGTATACGGCGACCTGGAGGGTTCCAAGACGGTTCCGCCGGGTAAGGACTCGGACAAGATCTACCTGGGCGTCGACGTTCCGGTGCCCGCCGACTGTGGTCCGGCCCTGCATCCGCTGGGTCCGATAACCAGGGCGCATGCCGATCCCCAGGACGCGGGTTTCAATCCCGCGGACCCGACTACGGAAGCCAACGACTGCAATGGCTTCTCCAAGGGTAACCTGCTGACCTTCTCCGGGGATACCGGCACCATCGTCTACACCCAGATGAAGGTGCTGGAGGATCTGCCCATCACCCTGACCTCGCCTCGGATCTGGGAGGCACTGGGGCTGCCGCTGACGCCCCTGGAGGATACGCTGGACTTCTTCGCCGATCCGGGTCTGGTGGACGAGGATTCGATTCGTCCCTACGTGGTGATGAAGGCGCAGCTGCACCACTACGATCCCGACGCGCCGCAAGGCGTGGGTCAGCCGGTGCTGGATGCCGGCAAGCCGGTGATCGGCTTCGGCACGGCGCCGATCGACATCCCGAACTGCGAACGCTGCCACTCCGCTTTCGACACGCCCAACGCGCCGAACGTCTCCGGAACGGCGGCTTCGGCCCTGGTGCATCAGGAGATCGACTTCTGGAAGGCCTACTACGATCTCGATACCGCGGCGGGTGACTCGGACTGGTACTCGCGCCTGAAGGGTGCCGCGATCAGCATCCTGTCGCTGCACGACAACCAGATGGGCACCAACTTCACGAGCTGCTATCCGGCCAGCGATCCGGGCAATCAGCGTCCGGGCTGCACCTATATTCCTGCCCCGTTCGTGCAGGAGACGCGTCTCGGCCACGAGAGCGTGATCTGTCAGAAATGCCATGCGGATAACGTGATCGCCGCAGTCACCTCGGCGAGCTTCGATCCGGGCGGCACGCTGACCATCCGTCCGATCACCGAAGCAATACACCGCGCGCATCGCAGCCCGAGCCAGGGCCCGGGCGGTCATCTGGTGTTCGCCGACAGCCTTGGCCGAGACGGCAGCTGCCAGGGCTGCCACCCGGCGCACCGCTCCACCGGCGTCCTGGACGGCTACCCGATCACCGCGGGTGGCGACAACTTCTATGCCGATTCCGACAACCGTCTGGCGGCAGGGGGCTGTTTCGTCGGTCGCGACGTGCATTCCAACCCGTACAAGGATGTGGACGGCGCGGAGACGCCTGAGCATCTGAACGCCGTCGGCGAGTGGCTCTCGGCGAACGTGTTCTACAACCAGGCCGGACTGGCTGGCAGCGACGTCGGCACCCGCGGCATCTGGTGCACCAACTGCCATACCCAGCTGAGCCAGGAGATCTGGAAGGCGGAGGATTGCGTGGATCTGGTGCACAACAACTGCACCACCAATCCGCGCGCGGCACCGAATCTGACGACACTGGCGAGCATGATCGGCAGGAGCGTCGATACCGTGGTGTCGTGGCTGGATCCCAAGGATAACGTCAACGGTTCCACTCCGGACGGCATCGATCATACGCGTGATATATGGGACCCGCTGTATGACGATGCCCTGATGGCGGTGATCGAGGTGGACGGCTCGGGGACGCCGGTGGACAGCGGGTACGATCCTGACGGCAGATTCAACGTCAATATCCTCAGCCTGTGCACCACGCCGGCATGCGTGGCCGCGATCAACAACAACAAGAGCAATACCAGCCTGTGGCTGCATCCGGAGAACGGCACCCTCGACGGTGTGGCCGGCTTCGTGAACGTCGCCGACAGTGGCGTCGCGGTGCCCTTCAACGCCGCCGATGATGCACGCGATCACTGGCTGTCGCCGGGTGAGCCGCATTGTGCGGACTGCCATGCAGCGCCGTATGTGGAGCAGAGCGGCAACATCAATGGCTTCGCACCCTTCAACTATCCGCGCAAGGCCGGATTGATGCGCTACTCGCGCGGTCACCGCGACATCACCTGCCAGGGCTGCCATGAGTCCATCCACGGACTGTATCCTGTGGCGCCGGATCTTACGGCAGGGCCGGGTACCCCGGGTGTCGATACCACGACCTATGCCCAGGCGGCCAACCTCAATATGGACGGCTCGCACGGTCCGTTGAAGTGCTCTGCCTGCCATGCGGTCAACTCCGCGGGCGTACCGAGTTGGTTCGTCACGGGTGGAAGTCTGGCCGGTCTGGTGAACGACTTCGACGGTGCGGTGGGCTGGCAGCACGAGTTCACGGCCAATGCCGATCCGCGCGACTCGATGTGTCTCAACTGTCATGGGGACTACCGGGATGCCATCGCCGATACCAGCACCAGCGCCAACCATGTCGCACAACGCCAGTGGCAGCGCCATGCCGAGGCGACCCGTGCACCGCGCAACGTGATGGACCAGGTGGAGGAGCTGCAGCTGGGCCATGTTGCGGGATTCAAGGAGGTCAGCCCGGGTAACTGGCAGCCGGACGCGACTACCGCACTGGCACCCGGCGGTGTATGCGTGGCCTGTCATCGGACCGGCAACGCGTTCAACAACGACAACTACGCCAGCATGGTCTCCTGCGGCAACCTGACCTGGAAGCAGCACTTGGCGAAGGGTCGCGCCAACCGCGAAGTGTGGGCCGCGGTGTCGCAGCAGCTTGCCGGTAGTACCTGCGGCTGGTAAGGCACGGAGGCTCGTCCGGACCGTTACGGTCCGGACGAGCCCGCAGCAACGGTGGAGGGGAGCGGTTCTTCCCCTCCACTTTTATTTCGGGAACCTTGTTCAGTGGCAGGCTCGTGCCGGGTCTGCGAACACGCAAGCAGTGTAGGACCAGATGCAGCCCGCCGACCGGGACGCGTCACCATCTCCGAGGTAACCAATGACCAGATTTCTCTTTGCAGCCATCGTTTCGCTCTGCACCTCGTTCAGCTTTGTCACCCTGGCGGTCGCGCGCGCGGAGGAGCCTCAGGCGGTACCCTCCAGCACTGCGAGTCAGGTCGCCGCACCGGACGGAGCGCAGGTGATCGCCCGGGTGGGCGACCAGGACATCACCTATGGACAGCTTTCGACCATGATCAACAGTTCCGCGATGGTCGGGGTTTCGGTCCCCGCGCTGGGCACGCCGCAGCGTGACGGCGTGATGATCGTGCTGCTCGACAAGATGATCAGCGCCAACCTGCTGTATCTTGACGCGCTGGGCAAGGGCATGGACAAAGATCCCGTCTATCAGCGCGACATGCAGGCTTTCACGACCGGAATGCTGGCGCTGCTGTATCGCAACGACGAGGTCGTCGGCAAGCTGAAAGTGAGCGAGGAAGAGATCGCCGAGGCCATGAAGAGCCGCACGATTCCGGGAAAGCAGATCTCCGAAGATGCCCGCCCGGCCGTCGTGGCGCTGCTGCACAAGCGCAAGTACGACGAACGCATTGCGAAGCTGCGCCAGGAGGTCCGCGAGGGCATCGAGGTCAGCATCGAACAAGACATGCTCAAGCCGGAGAACGACGCACTGCGTGACGACAGCGACGTCGTGGCGCATTACGGATCCGGCACCGTCACCTGGGGCGACGTCAAGGCGCCGGCCATGGCCGATAGCAAGCGCTCGGAGGCAAGCGGCGGCAGGATCGATGCGCTGCAGGAGCGTATCGAGACGGTGAACCAGATCGTCGACGCCCGCATCATGGCAGACAAGGCGCGCGCGCTGGGTCTCGACAAGGACCCAACCTATCTGGCGCGCTACAACGAATATCGCAAGTCCCACATGACCAATCTGTACCGCGATCGGCTGCTGGCCGGCATGTCGCCGAGCGAGGAGGAACTGGACGCGTGGTTCGCAAAGAACGGCAGCCAGATCAGCGTGCCCGAGCAGCGCAAGGTGCAAATGGTGGTGGTGAAGAGCCGCGACGAGGCCGAGGCACTCAAGGCGAAGATCGAAGCGGGCGAGCTGACCATGTTCCAGGCGGCGGAGCAGTTCTCCATCGATCCGCGCGCCAAACAGACGCTGGGGGACATGGGCTGGGTGGCGAAGGGTACGGGCTTCCCCGAGCTCGACAAGACCACCTTCTCACTGGTTCCGGGTGAGTTGGGCGGTCCGGTGCAGTCACCCGCTGGCTGGCACCTCGTGAAGGTTCTCGATGTGCGCGACGCGCAGTACCAGAACATGAAGGACGACAACACCCGCAAGCTCACGCGTCGCGCAATCATGCACAAGCGGCTCAATGATTACGTCGTCAACTTGCGCCTGAAGAGTTTCTCGGTGTCAGTGGACCAGGATCGCCTGAACCAGCTGTTCCGCCAGGAGGCGCAGTGGGTCGCCAGCCTCGAGAAGAAAGGACAGAATCCCGGATCACTGACCGAAGAGCGAACCAAGAAGTTCGAGAAGCTCCTGCAGGAAAGCAGTCCCTAATCAGCCGGGCGCGCATCGCTCGATCGCAGCGGGCGGCGGCGCGGTTTGTGGCCGCAGTGGTCGGTCGTCGAGTCAGTCGACCTGGGGTGATTCCCCGTCGCGACTCTGGAGGCGGCGAGAGGGGTGGCTTCGACAACCCCTTTCCGTCCCGGAGTCCTGTCGCGACGCATGCAGCCTGGCCGGCAGGCAGCGTCGCGATGACAAAGGTGGGCAGCCTGGAGCGGCGCGGCCGCGCCCGCACGCGGCAAGTGCATCCGGCGGAGCGCCTGCCCGTATCGCTCCAGGGGAGACCCCAGGCAGGCGGGCCAGGTGCGGCTTCCGAAGCGCGCTCGTAGTCGGAAGCGGCGCCGCCAGGGGCGCAGCCAACGCGTAGTGGAATCACCGTCGCCGGCCTTGCTGCCGACGCGCTGGTGGAAACCACCCTCGCCGGCTTTGGTGCCGCGCATGGGTGGAAGCCGTCGTCTCCGGTCTTGGTGCGGACGCATTGGTGGAACCGCTGTCGCTTGTTCCACCCTACGGGTGGTAGGGATGAATCGGCTGCCGCTCGGTACGCCGCGAGCTCGCGGCCATCGTCTCCGGTCTTGGTGCGGACGCATTGGTGGAACCGCTGTCGCTTGTTCCACCCTACGGGTGGTAGGGATGAATCGGCTGCCGCTCGGTACGCCGCGAGCTCGCGGCCATCGTCTCCGGTCTTGGTGCCAACGCATTGGTGGAACCGCTGTCGCTTGTTCCACCCTACGGGTGGTAGTTGGATGAATCGGCTGCCGCTCGGTACGCCGCGAGCTCGCGGCCATCGTCTCCGGTCTTGGTGCGGACGCATTGGTGGAACCGCTGTCGCTTGTTCCACCCTACGGGTGGTATGGGATGAATCGGCTGCCGCTCGGTACGCCGCGAGCTCGCGGCCATCGTCTCCGGCCTTGGTGCCAACGCATTGGTGGAACCGCTGTCGCTTGTTCCACCCTACGGGTGGTATTGGATGAATCGGCTGCCGCTCGGTACGCCGCGAGTTCGCGGCCATCGTCTCCGGCCTTGGTGCCAACGCATTGGTGGAACCGCTGTCGCTTGTTCCACCCTACGGGTGGTATTGGATGAATCGGCTGCCGCTCGGTACGCCGCGAGCTCGCGGCCATCGTCTCCGGCCTTGGTGCCAACGCATTGGTGGAACCGCTGTCGCTTGTTCCACCCTACGGGTGGTATTGGATGGATCGGCTGCCGCTCGGTACGCCGCGAGTTCGCGGCCATCGTCTCCGGCCTTGGTGCCAACGCATTGGTGGAACCGCTGTCGCTTGTTCCACCCTACGGGTGGTATTGGATGGATCGGCTGCCGCTCGGTACGCCGCGAGTTCGCGGCCATCGTCTCCGGCCTTGGTGCGGACGCATTGGTGGAACCGCTGTCGCTTGTTCCACCCTACGGGTGGTATTGGATGAATCGGCTGCCGCTCGGTACGCCGCGAGTTCGCGGCCATCGTCTCGGTCCAGCGACTACCGCGCCCCATCGCTCGCGATCCGATGTCGGACCGCCGGCACGAAGTGCAGGCGGAGCTGCCGTGACTTCGTCTCCAACGTCGCTGATGCCGCGCACCACAGGCTGCATGTGGGGTGAAACAAACCAGCGCTCCCCACTACCTTCGCCCTGATCCCCGAGTGGACAAGCGCAGCGGTTCCACGGGTGCGGCTCGGCTTCATCCCTAGGGTGGAACAAGCGCAGCGGTTCCACGAGTGCGGCTCGGGCTTCGCACCGCTGGCCGGAAACTGGCAAAGCGGATTCACCGGGCAACGGCTCCATCGCACGCCGTCGTCGTTGGACCAGGATCGCGCGGGCGGATGCGCGCGCTATGGGTGGCCGACGGGTGGTTTGAGCAGCGATTCGATGATTGCTGCGACCGCCGGGTCTTCCCAGTCGACGATGCCGTAGGCGACGTAACGCACCCGGCCCTGCGGGTCGATCAGGAAGGTGCTCGGATAGTAGTCCACCTTCCAGGCACGCGCGGCTTCGCCTTCCGGGTCCATGAGCACCTGGAAATTGCGGCCCGGCTTCTTCAGGAAAGACCAGATCCGTGCCTTGCCGTCACCCACATTCACGGCAAGCACCGTGAACCTGCGCTGCGCGAGCTTGGCCGCCAGCCGTTGCAGGGAGGGCATCTCCAGCAGACAGGGTGCGCACCAGGCGGCCCAGAAATTGACCGCCACGACCTCGCCCGCGTGTGCCTGCAGCGTCTGCGGCTGGTCGCCCAGGTCGTTCAGCGCGAGCTCCGGTGCGGGGTGGCGATCCGGCTGCTCCTGGAGATCGGCGCGCGCGGTGGTCGCCGACATGCCGAGCAGGACGACCAGGATCAGGAGTCGGATGACGGGCATGCCTTCATGCTCCGCGAAAGCCTCGAAGCCTCACCCTAGCGACTGTGCCGGTGCTCGGCAAGGCTTTCGCAGTATGTCGCCCCAGGATACAGGTTGGAGGACGCCAATCCCGGCGTCGCTGGATCGCGCTGCACAGCACTCCCGTCGCCGAACACTCGGGGCAGGCGGGAACGAACCGCCGCGGTCGTCCGGCCCGCAAAGCCGTGCATGGCCTTCCCCCACACTCAAAACGAATCCCCCCGTCGCGCCGTTCCCGACGGCGCGACGGACCCGGTAATACGCTGTTCCCGGCGTATGCGAAATCGACCCTGCTGCCCGAACACGCCGGTGCTTCGGGTGAGATGAGTCGCTTCGGGAGAAATCGTGTATCGTTGCGCGCCATTCGACCCAGCCATGCGGAGCCACCATGGAAAACCTGAAAGCCGGCAGTGACGTGTTGTTCGTTTTGATGGGGGCGGTCATGGTGCTTGCCATGCACAGCGGGTTCGCTTTCCTTGAGCTCGGCACCGTTCGCAGCAAGAATCAGGTCAATGCGCTGGTGAAGATTCTGAGCGACTTCTCGGCCTGCACGATCGCCTATTTCTTCATCGGGTACGGTGTGGCCTATGGCATCCATTTCCTGTCGGGTGCGCAGACGCTGGCCATCGCCAACGGCTATCAGCTGGTCAAGTTCTTTTTCCTGCTCACCTTTGCGGCCGCCATTCCCGCCATCGTCTCTGGCGGTATCGCCGAGCGCGCACGGTTCTACCCCCAGCTCACCGCGAGCTTTCTGCTGGTCGCGTTCGTCTACCCCCTGTTCGAGGGCATCAGCTGGAACGGGCGGTTCGGCATCCAGGACTGGTTCGTCGCACACCTCGGCGCGGGCTTCCATGACTTTGCCGGTTCGGTCGTCGTTCACGCCATGGGCGGCTGGATCGCGCTCGCTGCGGTGTTGCTACTCGGCCCGCGCCATGGACGCTACGGGCAGGGCGGGGTCATGTTCGCCCATCCGCCGTCCAGCATTCCCTTCCTGGCCCTGGGCGCATGGATCCTCACGGTTGGCTGGTTCGGATTCAATGTGATGTCGGCGCAGAACATCGAGGGTATCAGCGGCCTGGTGGCGGTCAACTCGCTGATGGCCATGGTGGGCGGCACGCTCACCGCGCTGTTCCTGGGCCGGAATGACCCGGGCTTCGTGCACAACGGCCCGCTCGCGGGACTCGTCGCTGTCTGTGCCGGTTCCGATGTCATGCATCCGATCGGCGCCCTGGTGACCGGCGCATTCGCCGGGGCGCTGTTCGTCTGGACGTTCACCCTTACCCAGAACCGCTGGCGCATCGACGACGTGCTCGGCGTGTGGCCTTTGCACGGCCTGTGCGGTGCGTGGGGCGGTATCGCGGCGGGTATCTTCGGCGCCAAGGCGCTAGGGGGCATCGGAGGCGTGAGCTTCCTCACTCAGCTGGCCGGGACGGCGCTCGGCATCGCCATCGCCCTGGTTGGCGGCGCACTGGTCTATGGTGCCCTCAAGTCGCTGGTCGGACTCCGGCTCTCCCAGGAAGAAGAGTACGCGGGCGCAGACCTCAGCATCCACAAGATTCGCGCCACGCCGGAGGCGGAGACCTCCGTCTGACGGCGCCGTACCGGATGGGATCGCGGAGCCTTCGGCGCCGCGGTTCGGGACGGGCTGCATGCAGTGCGCCCCCTACTTCGCGGCGGGCGGAGCCGTCCCTGACTTGGCGGCGCTGGCCGCGATCTGTTCCTGCAACTCGCCGACATGCTGCTGCAGGCGCCGCATGGCGAGGCGGTTGCGTTCCTGCACCAGCTGAGGCAACTTCGCCAGCACTTTCTTGCCCGTCGGTGAGCCGTAGAAGGCGTTCATCTCCTTCAATTCCGGTTCCGTGAACGCACGCTGGTACATCGCGACCAGATCCTCCTTGAGCGCGTCCCAGCCGATGTACTTCTCCAGAAAGCTGTGCAGCGCCTCGGCGTGCGGTTGCAGCTGCGGATTCTGCCTCAGCTGCAGGTCTGCCACGGTATCCACGCTCTCCTCGATCATCTGGCGCAAGTCGGTGAGCTGGAACAGGCGTTCCACCGCCTGCCGGTGACCGGCAGCGTCGGCATGCAGCAGTCCGGACGCGGCACAGGCCAGCAGGGCAGTGGCACGCAGAAGCTTGGCGTTGAACATCGGAATTCCTCCGGAGGAGCCGGGGCGACGACGCGCGGGCGTCGCGAGGATTCAATGGGCCGGGCGATGTCGTTTGTACCACATCCATGTAATATCACAAGCGCGCACAGGCTTGGCCCGAGAACGAAGACCGGCCTGCCGCCACGCCCCAAATGCCAAACGACTGCAGTGCCCAGGAGGAAATATTTCGATGACTACCCGACTTGAACCGAAGCTCCTGGCTGCCGCAGCCCTGGGGCTTGTGCTTGCCGCCCACGCCGCGGCTTCCACCTTCACGCCGCCGGATACCCAGGGCTTCGGGTTGGATCACGAATGGGATGCCGATGGAAACGGAGACGGTGTCAAGGAGACCCACTTCGTGCTGCTGCGCGATGCGGCCGGAGACACCATTTTCAGCGCCTCCACCAACGGCAGGGTATGGGCCTGGAGCCTGGACAAGTTCGACGACGACCGGGATCCGGGTGCCAACTACGTCATCCGCGACAGCGATTGCGATGGCGTGTTCGACGAAGCCTACGCGCTCGACGCCCAGTTCCACGTGCCGGAGTGCGTGCTCGCGAAGGCGCCCGGTGGGGCGGAGCACCAGTCGCGTTGATGCCGCGACCCTCCCGGCCACCCCGGGGTTTCCCGCGGGAGCAACGGCAGCAAGCCCGGATATCTCACCAGCCGGCCGGCGGGTGGCCTGGAAGTGAATGGACCGCGGGGAAGAATGACATTCTTCCCGACCGGCGAACGATGACACACGGTTTACGCCGCCGGCCTATCCCGGTTCTGGCGGTTACTCCGCCGCTGCCGTGTCCGTCCGGATCACACCCAGTTTGTCGGTCCCGGATTCCGGCAGCCAGATTTCACCGGGCCTGCCCATGATCTGGCGCACGCCGGCATTCGGGGTGGGGAGCGCGAACACCTGGAAGCGCGTCGTCCCGGGGTCGAAGCGCACGATGGCATTAGCGCCGAAGTCCGACAGCCAAACTTGATCCGCCCCGTCGACCCAGACCGCGTAGGCGTGCGGATCGTCGCCCGACAGGTGCCACTCGCGCCAGTCCTGCGTCGCGGTGTCGTAGCGCGCGACGTTCCCGACGTTCCACTCGCTCACCCACACGTTTCCCTTCGAATCGGCCCACACGCGCCGCGCACCCTGAGCGCGGGTCGGCGGCTCGATGACGGTAGCCGCACCGGTCTTCACGTCGATGCGCGCGATGTGGGAGCCGGCGAGCGAGGCATAGTAGACGCTGCCGTCGGGCGTGGTGCAGATGCCGTAGGGGCCGGTGCCGCGCGGGGCGCGGAACACCTGGACCTTCCCGCTGGAGGGTTCCACGCGTCCGTAGAAACCTGCCTGACCCGTGAACCAGAGCGTCCCGTGATGATCGAAGGTGGCGGTGTTGAGGTTCATGTCGGGTGTTCCCTCGGGTGGTGCGAACACCCGCACCTCGTGGGTGTCGGGATCGACCCGTACGATGGCGTTGAGCCCGCCGTCGGTGATCCAGGGCGCACCATCCGGCCCCACGATCACGCCGTGCGGTCGCGAGCCTTCGCCCAGCCGAATCTGCCGGGTTTCGCCCGTGCGCGGATCGAGCCAGCCGAGTGCCGCAGCATTTTGGGCCGTGTACCACACGCCACCGTCGGCCGCAGGCGCCGCGTCATGCGGGTGGGTGCCGGCGGGAAGGGGATACTCCTCGATCATTCGCCCAGTCGCAGCTCCGATCGGCAGGGCCAGGCACCAGAGGATCAGCAGTCGGTACAGGTGCTCCATGTCCGGTCTCCGCGAGGATCTGTAGGGAACGGCCGCGCCCGGGGGCGTGGCGAACGCCGCCGTTCCGCCCTGGGCGCACCGCCTTGTGTAAGCTGGCTATCGCGTGCGGCTCCCGCACATACACGCCCATCGGCTGGCGTGCGCGCGGGACGTGTCCCGGTTGCCGCTCAGTATAGATGTGTGTGGGTCGTGTATCCTGGCGGCAAAGAGAGGGCAGGCGCCCCTCGCCCCCTGAAGGAAGTTGCGGGATCGGGCGCGCCGCCCAGGGGAAAACGGCGAGATCAGCCGGAGGCGGTCTTGCCGCCTGTGGCGGTGGAGACCACGGTTGCACGGTGCCGGCCGCCGTGTCCGGAAGCGGGAGCGACGCGCGGTGCCCACTCGTCATCCGGTCCCTTGGGCGCGCGGTCCACGTGGTAGAACACCACGACCATACCCAACGAGGCGGCGAGCATGAAGATCGCGCCGAACAGCCAGAACACCAGAGGCACGGAGAAGTAGTAGCTGCGCATACCGGCGCTGTAATACCAGCCGGCACGATTCAGCAGGCGCGCCACGTACGCAGGCGGATGGCCCGGGGTGTTGATGAGATAGCCGACATGGTTGTACATGCGGATCGCCAGCGTGAAGGAGAGGAACGCCACGAAGAAGTCCGCCAGCAGGGCGAGCAGCTTGATGCGCCACAAGACGCGTGTCGCGGCATCGGGCTGTACCGGTACCACATGAAACAGGCTTCCGCTGTCACCGCTGTGGCCGGTGAGGCTCAACACGCCCATCATCAGCAGGATTGCCGTGGAAGCCAGGAACGTTGCCGCCATGGTCGAATTGCGCAGCGTCTGTACCGGTAGCACGTCGGGCTGACCGCTGCGCATGATGTTGGCGACCCAGGCGTTGCGCGCCGCGGTGTTGATGGCCTGGATGGTGTAGTTGGGGTCACGGCGCAGCTGCCGGCGCAGATACAAGTGATAACTGATGATCAGCAGCAGGCTCGCGACGGGAGCGCCGAACATCGTGGCAAAGGCTGCAACATTGTCGAACATTTTCTGGTGTCCATGCCTCTCAGGGAGTGAGGGTTTCGGATGTCGTGGACTGCTCGCGGTCGCGCCAGTAGGCGGCACGCCCCGCGTCCGCCGTGATGTCGGGCGTGCCCCGCGCGTAGATCCCCGCGAGACTGCGCATGGCAAGTCGATTGCCGTTTTTCGCGGCGCGCTCGAGCCAGTTCACGGCCTTGACATCGTCGCGCGGTACCGCCCAGGCGCCGGTGTGGTAGCGCCAGCCGAGCTGGTATTGCGCGATGGGATCGCCGGCCTCGGCACGGGCCTGCAACGGTTCCTCCGACTGTGCCGCTGCCCTGGAAAGCCAGGCGCCTATCTCGCTCGCGATCGCGCCGAGCATCAGCGGCGTCGAATGCGTACGCGTCGCCAGGGCGTCCAGCGTGTCCGCGCCGGTTACGTCGCGGGCGTCGACCAGGCCGTTGCGATACATCTGGCGCAGCAATTCACGCGCAGTGCCGTCACCTTCATCGGCCGACAGCGCCAGCCAGTGTCGTGCCGCCTCGGGATCCCGGGCCACACCCTTGCCGTCCAGGTAGGCGCCGGCCAGCCGGCGCTCTGCATCCGCCGATCCCGCCTGCGCCGCCTTGCTCCACCATTGCACGGCGCTCGCGGCGTCAGCCTCCACGCCCCGGCCGTTCATATAGGCGTTACCCAGGAGATCGGCAGCGTAGACCGAACCGTCGTCGGCGGCGCGCCGCAGCCAGCGGTCCGCCGCCGCCTGGTCGTGCGCAAGACCGCCGCGCCCGTCGCGGTAGGCGAGCGCCAGCATCAGCTCGGCATGAACATCGCCCTGTTCTGCAGCCTGGGCGATCACGCCCAGCTCGCGGCTCGAGTCCACCGGCGAGCCCTGCCAGGCGAATACGCCAAGCACCGCGAGCAGCACGGCGCCCACTCCGGCCGCGGTTCGCATACCGGAGGGCATTCGAGGTCTGGGCCCGCCGCCCGGTGCCGATTGCAACCGCCCGCGTCGTGCGCAGCGCGGCGGCTCGGCCGCACGGCCCGGTGCAAAGTTCTCGTCTGTCGCCCAGTCGTAATCGATAATGTGCAAAATGCAGCTCCTTTCTCTTCTTTGGAGTTCCCGCCCGCAGACCGGCACTGCCCGCGCAGGGCGGGGGAGCCATTGGGGAGCGGAGGGTACCAACCCGATATGAACATCCCCATGCACCCACCGTGCCATGCCCTGGGCACAACAAAAAGATTATATTATTCAATATACTGTGTTCCAGCCCTGATGTCCTGCGCCCGCGCCGTGCTACGAGTTGCGTAGGTTTTACCGGATTGTGATGAGGATGCTCGACTCGCTGCGGCCCAACCGGCTGCAAACCAAGGTCATGGCGGTCATCCTGATCATCGTGGTTTTTCCCATGGTGAGTGCCGGGGTATGGTCCGCCGCCTGGGTTACCAACAACTTCGAGCGTTCCATCGAGAGCTGGATCCGGGAGGCAGCGCAGGTCAACGAGGACTCTCTGCATGCATTGCAAAGCAACGGCCTGCTGTTTGCCGACCTGCTGGTGCAGAGTGCGGCCTTTCAGGCCGGTGTCGAGCAGCGCCGCCGCATCGAGGTGCCCGCGCGGCTCGTGCCCCTGCTGAAGCAGCTCGGCATCACCCTGCTGCAGCTCTACGACGACCAACGCCAGCTCGTCTACTCCTCGATGCCGGTGAAGATGCAGACGCTGTGGCAGCCCGGACAGACCGAAGCCATCCTCAAGGTGCGACGCGGGACCGAGAGCCTGCTGGCCGCCGTGGCGATCACCGCGCTGCCGCAGCGGAGCGTCGCGCGACATTACCTGGTGCTCGGGAGTCTGCTCGACAGCGATTTCCTCACGCGGCTGGCGAGCATGAGCGGGCTCAGGACGCGGCTCTTCTATCCGGAGGGCAACGACTACGCGCGCGCATTCGGCGATGACACCAGACACCCACCGCTCAAGGTCCGCCTGCCACCCGGGGCCTACGCCGAGCTGCAGCACCAGAAGCCGTTCTACAACGAACGCGCGGAGGAGGGTCGCTATCGGGGTCTGTACACGCCTATTGCCGACAACACCGGCCACGTGGAGGCCGTGCTGTTCAGCGGACTGGAAGGCGACGGCGTCGATACGCTGTTGATCGATCGGGTCGCGCTCACCATTGCCATTGCGGTGCTGGGGCTGTTGGTGGGTGCCATGGCAGGCCTGTTCCTCAGCGTCTCGGTGGTGCAGCCCGTGGCCGATCTGCGCGACGGTGTGCTGCGTCTCGCCGCGCAGGATTTTCGCGCCGAGGTGCCGGTCAACAGCCGCGACGAGCTGGGCGATCTGGCGCGCGCGTTCAACGCGATGGCCGCCACGCTGCGCGATGCTCGAGACCAGCAGCGCCGCGATTTTCAGAAGGACAAGCTGATCGCCCTGGGAGAGCTCTCGCTCGCGCTCGCGCACGAAATCCGCAATCCGCTGGGCGTCATCAACACGGCCACTTCCATGTTGCCCACCGTGCAGAACAATCCCGAGCGGCAGGCCGAGCTGGTGCGCATGATGCGCGAGGAGAGCGTGCGGCTCAACCGGCTGCTGAAGGACTTCCAGCAGCTCGCGCGCCACCGCCGGCCGGAATTCTCGGACATCGATCCGGTGGAGCCGCTGCAACGTGCGGTGCGCGTGGCACTCGCCGGCCGTGAGGACGTGGAAGTGCAGCGCAGGCTGGAGCACGGAGACGCGCGCATCAGCGCCGACGCCGAGCTGTTGCAGCAGGCCTGGATGAACCTGCTGGTGAATGCCCTGCAGGCGATCGGTGCGGGAGAGGCTCGCCTCACCCTGCACTCGCGGTGCGACAACGGCGAGGTGATCGTTTCGCTCGAGGACAGCGGACCCGGCATTGCTCTGGAAATCATGCCGCGGCTGTTCGAGCCGTTCTATACCACCAAGTCCGGCGGCACCGGACTCGGGCTCACCATCGCCAACACCCTGGTGGAGGCCAACGGTGGACAACTCGAAGTGCTGCCGCCGGAGCATGGCGGTGCACATTTCGGGATGCGCTTTCCGACCGGTGCGAGGACGTGGTCATGAAGCAGAGGGTCCTGGTCGTCGACGACGAGCAGAACATGCGCTCGGTGATACGCATGATCCTGGAGGACGCGGGCTACGCGGTGCTGCTCGCGAGCAATGCCGAAGAGGGGCTGATGCACCTCGAGGACCCGAACCTGAACGTGGTGCTGACCGATCTGCGCATGGACGGCATGGGGGGCGAGGCATTCGTCGCCGAGTGTCGCAAGGAGCGGCCCGAAGTGCCGGTGATCGTGGTGACGGCCTACGGCTCCATTGCATCGGCTGTGCGCACCATGCATGCCGGTGCCACGGACTATCTCACCAAGCCCTTCGAGCCCGAGCAGTTGCAGTTCGTGGTGCACAACGCCATCCGGCTGCACGACCTGATGAGCGAAAACCGCCAGCTGCATGCCGCCGTTTCCAGCGCCGTGCCGCACAAACTCCTGGTCGGCGACAGTCCCGCGATGCAGCGGCTGCGCGAGGACATCGAGCGCATCGCACCCTATAGAACCCACGTGCTCATCACCGGCGAAAGTGGAACCGGCAAGGAGCTGGTGGCGCGCACCATTCACGAGCTCGGTCCGCGGCGCGACTGGCCGCTGGTGGCGCTCAACTGCTCGGCGATTCCCCACGAGCTGATCGAGAGTGAGCTGTTCGGCTATGTGAAGGGTGCCTACACCGGCGCGATGCAGAACCGCATGGGGCGACTGGAGCAGGCGCGCGGCGGAACGCTGTTTCTGGACGAGATCGGCGATCTTGCGCCAGCGGTCCAGGGCAAGCTGCTGCGGGTGCTGGAAGAGCGCGAGTTCTCGCCGGTGGGCAGCGACGTGGTGCGGCAGGCCGACGTGCGGTTCATCGCCGCCACCAACCGTGACCTGAAGACGTTGGCCGCAGAGGGCAAGTTCCGGGAAGATCTGCTCTACCGGCTCGACGTGTACAACATCGTGGTGGCGCCGCTGCGCGAGCGACGCGAGGACATTGCGCTGCTGGCGATGACGTTTCTGCGCGATCTCGCTGCGGAAATGGGCAAGAGCGTGGAAGGTTTCACCGACGCAGCACTGCAGACGCTCGACCGCCACACCTGGCCCGGCAACGTGCGCGAGCTGCGCAATGCCGTTGAGCGCTCGCTGCTCACCTGTCGCGGTGGCAGCATCGATGTTCGCGACCTTCCCAACACCGTGCGTGAGCCGGAGTCGGGTCCGGACACCGCCGTGCTGGAGCAGAGCGGAATGGAAGCGCTCGAGCTCGATGCCTGGCTGGAGGAGGCGGAGCGGCGCATCATTCTGAAGGCGCTGGAAGACTCCCAGGGTGTGCAGGCGCAGGCCGCGCGCCGCCTCGGCATTACCGAGCGCAGCCTATGGCATCGCGTCAAGAAGCTCGGTATCCGCGTGCATCGCATCGCCGAGCCGTAAAGAGCCGGTGATCCGACGCCCCACGCGGTCCCGCCGTCCTCAATGCCGGCACCGTGGGAGCGGGCTAGAACTGAGCGCTGTTCAACCACATGTGTGTCGCGACGCTCGCGGCATAGCCGAGCGCGATCGCCGGTGTCCAGCGCAGGTGGCTCATGAAGGTGTAACGGCCCCGGGCCTGGCCCATGAGCGCGACGCCTGCAGCCGATCCGATGGAGAGCAGACTGCCGCCGACGCCGGCAGTCAGCGTCACCAGCAGCCACTGGCCCTGGGCCATGTCCGGGTTCATCGTCAGCACGGCAAACATCACCGGTATATTGTCGATGATGGCCGACAACAGACCCACGGTGATATTGGCGCTGGTTGCGCCCCACTGCCCGTAGATGAGATCGCTGGCGAGTCCGAGATAACCGAGGAAGCCCAGGCCGCCGACGCACAGGATGACACCGTAGAAGAACAACAGGGTGTCCCATTCGGCGCGCGCGATGTTGTGGAACACGTCGAACAGCACCACATCGCCCAGCACCTCGAACGCCTTGTCCGGAGAGTCGCTCGGGCTGGGGATATGGGTCTGCCTGAGGTAATACCCCATGAACTGCAGGTAGGCGAGCCCGGTCATCATGCCCAGCATGGGGGGCAAATGCAGGAACTGGTGGAACACCACGGAGGTGGTGATGGTGCACAGGAACAGGAACATGATGCGTCGCGCCCCGCGCTTCATGGGTACGTGCCCGCCACTCGCCTCGGGCGCGGCATTCGGCAGGGCGAAGTTCATGAGCACCGCCGGCACCAGGAAGTTCACCACCGCGGGCACGAACAGCAGAAAGAACGTCCAGAAGTGCAGTGTGCCTTTCTGCCAGACCATCAGGGTGGTGATGTCGCCGAACGGACTGAAGGCACCACCCGCATTGGCGGCAATGATGATATTGATGCACGACAGGGAAACGAAACGCGGATTGTCCCCGCCGACCGCCAGCACCACGGCGCACAGTAGCAATGCCGTGGTCAGGTTGTCGGCCACGGGAGAAATCAGGAACGCGAGAACTCCCGTGAGCCAGTACACCGCGCGGAAGCTGAAGCGCCGACGCACCAGCCAGCTGCGCAGGGCTTCGAACACCTGGCGTTCTTCCATGGCGTTGATGTAGGTTATCGCCGACAGCAGGAACAGCAGCAGCTGCGCGTACTCCAGGACATTGCCGAGCACCGCCTCCTCCACCATTCCTGGCGGCATCTCCAGGGCGTTGTAGGTGAGTGCGATCATGGCCCAGATCACTCCTGCGGCAAGCATCACCGGTTTCGACTTGCGCAGCCCCGTCACCTCCTCCGCCATCACCAGCACATAGGCCAGCACGAAGACGGCGATGCCGGCATAGCCGACCGGGTGTGCGGTCAGGTCCAGCGCGGCACCGGTCGGCTCGGCGGCAAGAGTGGGAAGCGGCAGCATCAGGGCGCAGACGCCTGCGATCGGGCCTGACAGGAAAGCCTTGTTCAACGCGTCCTCCTGGTAATGGGCGGCGATGGGCCGGGCAGCATACCATTACTGTGGCTGCCGGGTGCGTGGACACGGTTGACTCGCATCGCCACCGGACGGCGGCGCAAGGCCATATTGCACCGCAGGCTCCTGCGATCCCGGAAGCACGGCGGGAACTGCGTCCAGTCGCAGCGCCCGCGGGCTGTCCGTATCCCCCGGCCAGCGCCTCTACCGCGCGCCGAACGGAAAGGTTACAGTCGCTTCCCTCCCGTCCAGGTTTCGCTGGACACCCCTATCCGAGCACCCGTGAGCGCCGCCGAGTCTGCCGAGGTCGTCCTTCCCTTTACGCCCGCCGAGCGCGAAGGCTTCTTCCAGGCCATCGCCCGGCATCGACGCGCCGCCTGGCGCGTCACCATCGTGACCGCTCTTTGCGCAGTATTGCTGGCGTGGCTGGTGGGAGCGCTGCTGGCGCCGCTCCTGTACGGGTTCATCGTGCTCGCACTCGATCTCGTGAACTTCGTTTATCCGACGCCGGAGCTGGTCGGACCCCTGCTCGATGCCGTGGGCCGACTGGTGGAGCATCCCGAAACGGTCGCTGCGGAGCACTGGCTCTACATGGCGCTGGTCACGGCGTTGCCGGGCCTGGTGCTGATGAGCGCCGTAGGAGCCGGCCTGGTGCGCGTCATGCGCCGCTCCGCGACGCTGGATGTGGGCGCGTTGCCGCTGCGTGCGCCGGACCGGGAGCGGATCGAGGAGCTTCGTCTGGCCAACGTCGTGGAGGAGATGGCCATCGCAGCGGGGATTGCGGTGCCGCGTTTCCGCGTGACCACGGCGCCGGGCGCGAATGCCGCCGTGTTCGGCGTCGATGAAACGCACGCGACGGTGGTCGTGTCGCAGCGGCTTCTGGAGCTGCTCAACCGTCAGCAGCTGCAGGCGGTCGTGGCGCACCTGGTTGGCGCCATCGCCGACGGCGACACTCGCATCGGATTGCGTGTTGCGGTGCTGCTCAGCCTGTTTGGTCTGCTGGCGCGACTTTCCGGCTCGATCGCCGATCGCAATGCACGCCAGTTGCTCGCCCGCCTGGCTGGTGCGGTGCTGTGGCCGAGCGCAAGTGCCGCCGAGCGCCTGGCGAGCGAGTGCGCGCACCCCTTCGACAACCCCGGCGCGGAGGCCTCCGGAGCGCCTCCAGGGGGCGGGGCAGAGGGCCCGGCAGCAGCGCCGGCCAAATCGTCCGAGAACGACTGGCGCGCGCTGGCATGGTTTCCGATCACCGGCTCGTTGATGTTCACCGGGTTTCTCTCCGGCCTGGTGAGCACCGTGGTACTGGCGCCGCTCCTGGCGCTGGCGTGGCGCAGCCGCAAGTACATGGCCGACGCCATCGCCGTGCGCCTCACTCGCGACCCGGATGCCCTGGCGGGCGCATTGCAGGCCATGGGCGGTGGTGCGGCGTTCGCGCCCTGGGCGGCGCATCTGTGCGTGGCCCCGAGCAGCCTGGGCGCCGGCGGCGTGCTCGGCGCCTCCTGGGTGGCCATGTTCCCCGGGCTGGAGCGCCGTCTCAAGGCGCTCGGCACACTGGGTGCCTCGGTCACACTGAGCCGGCGCCGGATGCCGAGGAGCCTGCTACTGCTGATCGTACCGCTTTCCGTCGTGGTCGCCGGACTGCTCGCCGCCACGATCCCGCTGCTGGTTTTCGTATCCATTGCCATTGCCGGGCTGTTCACGTGGCTGCCGGTGGCGCTGCTCGACCAGCTGTTGCGCGCACTGGCCGGCTGAAGCGCCCGTAGCCCGGATCTCACCAGCATCCCGGGAGCTGGCGGAATTGGCAGCTGACTTGGCGCCGGGCTGGAGCGAAAGTGATAGCCGACGGCCTCGGACTTGATTCCGAAGCGACAGGAACTACGCTTAGGTTGCCCGTTGGGCCCGTGTCCTCGCTCCCGTCCGTGTGGATCAGCACATCCTCTCTTCACATGCTCGTTCCGGGGCCGGCCTTCCGGCAGCGGCGGCTTGCAGGAGCTGCCGCCTGACAAACCGTGCGCAGGAGCTCACAGGCATGCCGAGCATTACCACCGGCGATGGAACGGAGCTTGATGCAAGGAGCCGGGGTGGGGAGCCGATCGGTGGGGAGCCGGTCGCGTTCGGCGATGGTGTGCCCCTCACCGCGGATGCCTTTGCAGCGCAACATCGCTCTCGCAAGCCGCCGCGTCCGACCCATCGTGAATTCGCCGCCATGACGGTGAAGGAGCAGGCCTTGCCGGCAGGTTCCGTGCGGGTGGATGAGCGGATGTTTCCGACATTGACCCACGCACAGATGGAGCGCATCGCGGCGCACGGGCGCAGGCGTCGCGTGCAACGGGGAGAGGTGCTGTTCGAGGCCGGGGACCGTGGCGCGCCGTTCTTGCTCGTGACTGCGGGGCGGGTCGAGGTGGTGCGGCCGTGCGGTGGCATCGAGACACTGCTGGCGGTTCACGGAGCGGGCCAGTTCGCGGGTGAGATCAGCATGCTCTCCGGGCGGCGCATGTTGGCGCGGGCACGCGTCGCGGAGGACGGCGAAGTGATTGAGGTCGATCACGAGCGTCTGCTTGCGCTCGTGCAGAGCGACTCCGAGCTCAGCGAGATCCTCATGCGGGCATTTATCCTGCGCCGGGTCAACCTGATCGCGCATAGTCTCGGCGACGTCGTGCTGATCGGTTCCAGCCACTGCGCCGGGACGCTGCGCGTGAAGGAATTCCTCACCCGCAACGGCCACCCTTACGCCTACGTCGATCTCGACCGCGATGCCGATGTCCAGGAGCTGTTCGATCGCTTCCACTTCACTGCGGCGGACGTGCCGGTGCTGATCTGTCGTGGGGATCTGGTGCTACGTAACCCCACGAACCAGCAGATTGCCGACTGCCTCGGGTTCAACGCCGCCATCGACCCGTCGCAGGTGCGCGACCTGGTGATCGTCGGGGCGGGACCGGCGGGTCTCGCGGCCGCTGTGTATGCCGCATCGGAGGGGCTCGATGTCCTGGTGCTGGAATCCATCGCCCCGGGTGGCCAGGCCGGCTCCAGCTCCAGGATCGAGAACTACCTGGGCTTCCCGACGGGCGTGTCGGGACAGGAGCTCACCGGACGCGCCTATGCCCAGGCCCAGAAGTTCGGGGCGCAGATCATGATCGCGAGCGATGCCACGCGGCTTACCTGCGATCGCAGGCCGTACAGGATCGAGGTCGGCAACGGACCGCGCGTGCCGACGCGCAGCATCGTCATCGCGACCGGGGCGCAATACCGCAGGCCTTCGCTCGAGAATCTGTCGCGCTTCGAAGGGGCCGGCGTGTACTACGCGGCCACGCTGATGGAGGCGCAGCTGTGCGTCGGCGAAGAAGTGGTCGTGGTGGGCGGCGGCAACTCGGCGGGGCAGGCCGCGGTGTTCCTGGCGCAGACCGCCGGGCGCGTACACATGCTGGTGCGTTCCACCGGTCTGGCCGCGAGCATGTCGCGCTACCTGATCCGGCGCATCGAGGAGAATCCCGTCATCGACCTGCGCACGCAAACCGAAATCGTCGCAATCGAAGGCGAAGGCCATCTCGAGCGAGTACGCTGGCGCGGCGCCGCCTCGGCAAGCGAGGAGACGCATACCATCCGCCACGTGTTCTACATGACGGGCGCCGATCCCAGCACCCGCTGGCTCGACGGCTGCGTGGTGCGCGATGCAAAAGGGTTCATCAAGACCGGGTCTGATCTGTCAGAGGACGAGCTGGAGACGGCGCAATGGCCGCTTGCCCGACCGCCCCATCTGCTGGAGACGAGTCTGCCCGGCGTGTTCGCGGTGGGCGACGTCCGGGCGGGCAGCATCAAGCGCGTGGCGTCCGCGGTGGGCGAAGGATCCATCTCGATCGCGCTGGTCCATCGGGTGCTCGCCGAATAGGAGGACGCCGTCATGGCCGCAGTCGGCTGCTCGCATCTGGGGGCGATTACCGAGGTCAAGCCTGCACAGCGCTACGAGTGCGACGAATGCGTGAAGATCGGAGCGGACTGGGTGCATCTGCGTACCTGCCAGCAGTGCGGAGCAACGCTGTGCTGCGACAGCTCGCCCAATCGCCACGCCACCCGGCATGCGCATGCCAGCGGCCATCCCGTGATCGCTTCTGCCGAACCCGGGGAGCGGTGGCTGTACTGCTATCCGGACGATGCTTTCGCGCAGTACTGAATGGTGGCCCGCCTTACTCACCGGGCGGCGTGTAACGGCAGAGCGCACCTGCGCTACCTGCCCACTCGAGCAAGAAAAAACCCACCCCCTCTCGCGAGGGGAGGGGTCTGCGCGCGAGTGTAACGAGCGCTGCTCCAGCTTTACACTTCACGTTCCCTGCGGTCACCGGAAAGCTCGTGGGTGACCGCAGGCACGACTGCAACACCGGGTTGGACTAGGTCCCGAAGCTCTTGCTCAGGCTGTGGCACAGGTCGCAGGGGACCGGCTGTCCCGCCGCCACGGTGCGGCCACTGCCGTAGTTTCGGGCTACCGGCGTACGCGACAAGACCGTGCCCTTGTGGTCGACGCCGTGGCAGGCGCCACAGGTTCCGCGGTCGCTCTTGCTGTTTTCGGAATGTGCAGCCTCCCCGTGATTGGTCGATGAGCGCCAGCGGCTGTCGTTCACCAGGTGCATCCCGTGCGGGCCGCCCTGTGTCCTGGCCGGCAGGTTCGCGGTCACGTGACAGGCGCTGCACTCCATCAGCACGCCCGAGTGCCCCTGAAGCTGGTTGGCGGTGACATTGTCGTTGGCGTTGGGATTGGCGTTCGGCCATTCCGCGTGGGTCGCTCCATGACAGCCTTCGCACATCACGCCGCCGTGGCCGGTGCTCACCCGATACAGCTTGGGATTACCCGCGCCGGGATTGGCGAATGTGTTGGGCGCGGCGCCGAACGTGGCCGGCACCGCGGGCTCGGCAAACGTCTTGTTGGCAGGCACGATGGGCGTGGCCTTGCCGTCGTCTATGTGAAAGGCCTGGCGCAGGCGGACATTGTCCGTGACGCCGTTCTTGTCCTTGGTGTTGACGATCAGCGTGCTCGTGTCGCCGAACGTGACGACGCGGTTCACGGTGGTCGTGAACAGGTTGTTGCTGGCGGTACCCGTGTGGCAGGACCCGCAACCGGGCTCGTTGGCCCAGGGCACGCGCGGCTGCGCGCTACCCGGGGTGTAGAAGTTGCCCAGGTTCAGGACAAAGACCCCGGGGGTTTGCGGCGAGACGTCCCTCGAGAAGTCGTCGCCCACCTGCAGCATGCTACCGTGGCAGTCGCTGCACAGCATGTTGCCGTTGAACATCGCACCGCGCAGACACTTGGTGGTGGTGCCGGGGTGGCACTGGTAGCAACTCTGCTCCAGCTGGGCCAGGCGCGTTGCCTGGTTGGTGACGACGCCGCTGGCGTCCTGCTGCGGCGGATCGATCGGCGGGAACAGCTCGGTCATCTGTCCGTGGTGGTTGTGCATCACGCGCGAGTTGCTCTCATGGGCGACCTGGTTGCGGCCATTGGCCTCCGTACCGGGGGCGCCGGCCTCCGGGCCGACATGAGCCAGGTCCAGCGCCGGCGTGTAGTGACAGGTCTGGCAGACTACCGGCTGATGCTGAACCAGCGCCTTGTTGGTGAGGCAACTGCTGCTCCCGTTCGGGTTGCCCGCATCGATGGTGCACGGGTCGGCCGGGCAAGGTGCACTGGTACAGTAGGCTACGTAGTCGGGCCCGTGGTTGAGGTCGTGCAGACGCAGCAGATTGATGTCTGCGGCGTACTCCACGCTGACCTTGGGCGGAAGGTTCGAGTCGGGATCGTCGAGACTGGTTGCCACCGGAAGCCCGGCATCGGTCAGGGCGTCGGTCGGCTCACTGCTCCGGCTGCTCTGCACGTCGGTCGGATCCGCATGGCAATTGACACAGCTTGCCTCGCCGGAGATCGGAAGTACCGTGTCGACCGTGCCGAGGACCCCGCCACCGGCGTCGGTCGCCTGCACTCGCACCAGTGGATAGGCATTGCGCCGTCCGAAGTCATCGAAGGCCGTGAAGGGAATGCCGGCCGTCTCGAACCAATTGACGCCATTGGCCACGTAGCCGAACGGGAAGTTGACGAAGAACGGCTTGTTGGTGAAGTGCTCTTCCACGAGCTGCGGTTCGTTCGCCACGTACGGGTCCGCCAGCCCGGGCATGGCGTGCTGCACGGCAGAAAGGAACTCGTCTCCGGTGTTTACCTTACCATCCGGCCCGATATAGAGATCCTCGACATTCGGCACCGGCAGCCCTACGTCCGCGGTCGTCGGGAATCCTGCGCTTGCCAGCGGGGTAATGCCCATCCCGACGGGATAGAAGGGGTCATAGGCACCGTTGAGGACCGTATCCCAGAAGTTGGTCTTATAGGTTCCGCCGTTCCTCATTACTCCGTCGAAGACATCCGCCGGTCAGAGGATTGGATCGCTGGGGCTCGAGGCCGCCGAGTAGCACAGGGTTATCCCCGCCGGGTTCAAATGTGTGGTACCGGTGCCGCCCTTCTGGACCACCTGCGTGAGCAGTATCTGGAACGGCGGCAGGATGCTCGCGATGCGGGTATCCAGGTCGCCGCAGTGCATGCCGAGGTCGTTGATGGCCAGAACGCTGTAGCCGGTGCCGATGGCTTTGTCCTGTTCGGCTACGGGAACGGCAGGCGCAACGGACGTGTTCTGGCTGGTCGAGTTGATCGACACGGAAGTCGGCGGGCGGTCGTTGTTCAGGATGGTGCCCAGACCATGCGCGCCGGCGATGCTTGCGTTTGCCGGACTGGTCAGATCGACGTGGAAGGTCTCGTTCGCCTCCACATCCGCATCATCGATGGTTGTGACCGGGATTGCCTGCTCAGTGATCCCGGCCGGGAAGGTGAGGGTACCGGACGCGGCCGTGTAATCGCTGCCGGCGCTCGCGCTCAGGTCGGAAGTCGCGTAATCAACCGTCACCGTCTGCCCGGATGCGGCAGACAGCGTGACCGTGAAATTCGCGTTTCCGCCTTCATCGACGCTCGCGTTATTGATCGACAGTGTGGGCGGGGCGCCGAGGCAGCACGCAGGTCCGGGGGCTGGCCGAAGTACTGCCGCATAACGGTGACATCGAGATTGTTCACGGTGCCGTCGCCGTTGAAATCTGCATCCGGATCAGGCGTTCCGAATGCGGTTCTCAGCAAAGCCACATCCAGATTGTTGGTCGTGTTGTCGTTGTTCAGGTCTGCGTCGCAGACATTGCCGTAGCCGTCGCCGTCCGTGTCGCGCTGGATACGCGGGTCTGCCGCCGGGTAGGTGTTCGGACCGTTCGGTACCTCGATACAGTTGTCGGCTGTGTCGTCCACGCCGTCGCCGTCCGTGTCGACCGCCCACGCGGCAGCGGCGAACAGCAACAGGGGAACAGCGAGAGTCATTCGCGCCGCGCGCCCCGAGGACGTGCCCCGGTTCCTGGCGTCGGCGTTGCGTCGTTGAAGGGTTCTCATTCTCTACTCCTCTTGACCGTGGGTGTGCTTCGTAGTTACAGGCCCACGAACCTGACGCAGTATCGGGAACTTCTTCCTTGAACCAGTGCGGCGGTAGCCCCCCAAACAGGCCCAGCGACGGTGATTGCAGCACTGACGCTGGCTCGTGCCGGCTTGCGATCTTCTGACGGTTCTTTTTGTGGCCGGGGAATCCAAGCAAGGAATAGACCGCAGCGACAGCAGCGCCAAGTCCGCGATTATGCAAAGGTGACGTTGTCCGGCGACATGTCCTGCACCGCGGCTGTCATGACGATTACAACAATCGTTCTGTCAATCCGGGCATGACAGCAGGGAGTCGCTTCGCTCCGGTCGAGTTTCGCGTGCTGAGTGGGTCGCGAAGGGTATGAGGCGTCGTGTGGAAACACGGCGCCAATGGGCGTCGCGGGGTGGGTGGCGGATGCGCTGCGTTTATCCGCCCTCGGCGTTGGTCACTGCCATCGACTGGTACATTGCCAATTCACAACACCAGGCCCAAGCGATTCATCCGGACCAAGAGCGCTCGCGATATCTGCAGAAGGTCATTCGCGCCAGTTGCCGCTTAGGTTCCAAACAGAATGAAACACTACACTGGCGTCCCGGCGCCGGGCGGGTGAGATTTCCGGACCAGCGGCTCAATCCGCAAACCCGGGTCCTTGGTAGCGCAGGACGAGAGTCGTTACGTCGTCAGATGGCGGTGCGCCCGCGGTGAAGTCCCCGACAGCGTCCCTGATGCGGCTGGCGAGCTCCCGGGCGGAGTCGGCCGGCTTCTGCCGCAGGCATGTCATCAGCCGTTCCAACGTGAACTGTGCGCGGCCGGCATTCATGGCCTCGGTTACGCCGTCGGTGTAGAGCAACAATACATCGCCGCTTTTCAGTGTCAGCGATGCGTGTCCGTAGGTCGCGCCGGCGTCGACGCCGGCGAGAATTCCTTTGGGGCGGTGAAGCTGGCGGAACGCACCTGCCGCCTTCGCCGAACACGATCGGGTCGTGGCCGGCATTGGCGTAGCGCACGACTCCCGTGACCTTGTTTACGGTCGCGACGATCAGCGTTGCGAACATGCACCGGGCATTGTCCTCGCACAGCAGCATGTTCAGCCTGCGCAGCGCCTCTTCGATCGGCTGTTCCTTCAGCAGCTCGGTTCGCAGTACGGTCATGGTCTTCACCATGAACAGCGCCGCCGGGATTCCTTTTCCCGAAACGTCGCCGATGGCCAGGCAGTACTCTTCGCGACCAATCGGAAAGATGTCGTAGAAGTCGCCCCCAATCTCATGCGCGGGCGTCATCTGCGCGGCGATTTCGATCTCGGGCCCCAGCCGGACATCGCGCGGCAGCATGCCGGTCTGAATGTCGCGGGCAATTGCGAGCTCTCTCTGCAGGTGCTGGTAGCGTAGCTGCTGCTCCAGGGCGCGCTGCATCGCGGCGCTGCGGGCGCGGAAACGGGCGGCGAACAATCGCGTGAAGTTTTTCGCGATTTCGGGCACGCGGAGCAACTGCTCCCAAAGCTGGGTTTCGGTTACGACCAGCACTTCGCCGGGCTCGTCCGCGATGACGTAGCCGGTCGGCGGTTCGCCATCGATGAGCGAGATCTCACCCACGCACTCGCCGGGTTCGATCGCGACAGCGTCGGCGTCGAGGCGCCCGACGTGAACCTTCAGGCGGCCCCGCAGCAGCAGGTACAGGTTGCGATTGGGCGTGCCCGGTGCGAGCAGGACATCGCCTGCCTGCAGCTGCCGGATCGGGCAATCCGACACCAGCGTGTCCGAGGTGACTGGTGCGTGATGCCCGCAAAAAGAGGTTGACGCGAGAGCTCGTCCAGTTTCGGGCCGGTCACCCGCGGCGTCCCGGCTGGAGTTGAATCCCGATTCGGTGCCGCCGAGAAAAGTCGCAGCTCGGCACTCCGGTCACCGCGGGCGTGGCGTTCACATCCACGGTCAGGCGGAAGCCCCTCGGGACGCCTTGCGGTCCTTGTGGATCGCGAGGGTCAGACAATTGTGCTCCGCGATGCGCCGGTACGCGTGTTCGTCGGCATAGGCCTTGATCAGGTGGATGCCGCGCCCGGCGACCGCCGCCTGCTCCAGGTTCTCCGCGAGCACCATGGGCGGGGCGTCTAAAGGATTGAAGGCTTCGCCGCTGTCGACGATTTCGACCACCACGCTTTCCGGTGTATCGGTGAGTGTCAGGTGGATGTCGTGCGGGTTACTTCCCGGGCGCGCATGAAGGATCGAATTCGTCACCGCCTCGTTGATCACCAGGTCAACGGCGAATGCGGCCGCAGGCGGAAGTGCCCACTGCCCGAGGGTCGCGGCCAGCCAGCGCTGCATCCGACCGAGCTCCGCCAAACGACTCCTGACGGTCAGGCTTTCGCGTGGAGCGGCCGTCATCCGAACCGTGTCGCTTGCCTGCAGGCACTCAGCACGGCATCACACGAGCGGTCGTGCCTTCGATCATGCGGAGTGCGTCTCGTGCAGCGCCGTCTTGGCGTCTGCGAGCTCAGCGAATATGGGAATGAGTGAGGCGAGCCCCGAGGTCGTCAGCACATCCTTGACGAGCGGTTGCGGATTGAACAGGACCATTTTGCCGCCACGCTTGGCGGAAGCCTTGGCGCAGCTCAGCAGGGTCCGCATTCCGATGGAGGCGAGGAAGCTGACGTTGGTCATGTCCACCAGAACGGCCTTGTGCTGCACCGTGAGCGCGGTGAACGGCACGTCGATGGCCGCCGTGCCCTCGATGTCGAGACGGCCGTCGAGCGCGACTTTGAGGATGTGGTCGTCGAGTGGCTCGGATGCAAGTTTCATGGGTGTCGGTCCGGGCTGGAGGGGAGGAGTCAGCTGCCGGCGAAACGAATCCCCAGTTCGCCCGGCATGTTCGATGCCCTGGTCGATATGCCGACAGCTGCGCACGCACAACCCCCTCAGCTTGTAGCATGCTACAGATTGCAGAATTATGACATGCGCTGCTTTCGGATCCAGCCCGCATGCTTACCGCAGGTCGTATCCGAATGCCTGGATGACCGCCTTCGCCCTGTCTCCCTTCAGATAGTCCATCCAGGCACGGGCGGCGGCGTTGTCCTTGCCTTTCTTCAGGATCACCGCCTCCTGACGGATCGGGTCGTAGAGACCGGGGGGAACCAGCCAGGCGGAACCTTGTGTGACCTTGCCATCGTGCAGAATCTGGGAAAGCGCAACGAAGCCCAGCTCTGCATTTCCCGTGACAATGAACTGATAGGCCTGGGCGACGTTCTCTCCCTGAACGAGCTTGGACTCGACCGACCCCAGCAGCCCCATGCTGTTGAGCGAATGGACGGCCGCTGCGCCGTAGGGCGCGAGCTTCGGATTGGCGATCGAGAGGTGCTGGAAGTTGCCCTGCCTCAACACGTCACCGCGGGAATCGACGTAGCCGGGGTTGACCGACCACAGCGCGAGCTTGCCTATCGCGTAGGTGAAGCGGCTGCCCGAGACGGTTTCGCCTTCCTGCTCCAGTTTTGCCGGCGTCCTGTCGTCCGCGGCAAGCAGCACTTCGTACGGAGCGCCATTGGTGATCTGGGCATAGAACTTTCCGGTGGCGCCGAAGGAAAGCACGGCGGTGTGGCCGGTGTCCGTATGGAAAGCGTCGGCGATCCGCTTGGCCGGAGCAGTGAAGTTGGCAGCGACGGCGACCTGTACTTCGCCGGCGCCGGCGTTTGCGGCGGACAGGAGCAGCGTGACTGCAATCAGGCGGAGTAGCACAGTCGTTGTCCTCAGGCGTTGACCGCCAGAACGACGTGGGACGCTTTGATCAGCGCGCAGGCACGGACGCCCTCCTTCAGGCCCAGGCTGTCAATGCTGTCGTTGGTGATGATCGCGGCCAGGCTGTCGTCGCCGCCGCCGATGTCCAGGATTACCTCGCTGTTGACCGCACCCGTTTTCACCGTGGTGACGTGGCCCAGGAACTGGTTGCGTGCGCTGGTTTTCATGTTCCCTCTCCTCAGAAAGGCGCGCAACTCACCGTCGAGGTCGCGGAACAACGCCGGCACCTGACTACCATGTTCCGTCAGCCGCCGAACCCAGGGTTTCGGGCGCATCGTTATCACCCGTCAAGGCATAACGAGGTAGCCTAGTGCACTGTTTCATTCTGTTTGGAACCCAAGCGGCGATTGGCGCGAATGACCTTCGGCAGGATATCGCGAGCGCTCCTGGTCCGGATGAATCGCCTGGGCCTGGTGTCGTGAATGGGCGAGGTACTCGTCGATGGCGGTCTCCAGCGCCGTAGGGCGGATAAGCGCAGCGCATCCGCCACCCAGCCACCTCTGGTTCAAAATCCGACTCCGCGACGCCCATTGCCTCCCTGATTCCCATGACGCCTGATCCCCTTCGCGGTCCACTCGGCACGAGAAACTCGACGGGAGCGAAACGGCTTCGTGCACTCCTGACGCCGGCCGATCATGAATGGCGGATGCGCTGCGCTTTCCCGCGCTACCTCCATCGAAGGCTCAAACGTCTCGTTAAGAGTGCACCACTAGACTAGGTGGCTGTCTTGACTACGTCAACCGAACCGGCAGGAGACGGCCGGTAATCGACGACGCACCGGCGTGAGCCGCGAGTGCGAGACCGTCCTTGCGGCAAGCGGCGCACTTCCGTGCCAGCCCGAAAATCTCACCGGCATCCCGGGAGCTGGCGGAATTCGCAGCCGTCCCGGCGCCGGGCTGAGGAGGGGCAGTCGCAGCTACCACGTGAGAGTGAGGACGAAGCCAGAGCGAGCGGGAAACCGCCAGAACCGGGATGGGCCGGCGGCGTGACCAGTGTGTTATCGTTCGCCGATCGTGAAGAATTCCGGATCTTCCCTATGATCCATTCACTTACCGGCCAGCCGTTGGCCGGTTGGTGAGATTTCCGGACAACTCCCTTCCACCCCGGCATGCCCGTGCGGACGAAAGCTGGCTCATCGGTCAGCGGTGGCATGCGTGCGGAGCCCGCGTCCTGCGGGAGACCCCGCTCACCGGAGGCTGATGGTCGCTCATGCTCGGCCCGCACCGCCTTCCTTGCGAGATCCCGCTCGCCTACCGCCCGCGCGAGGGAGCGAGGCCTGCGCGATGGCTGCTCCCCGCCACCATCCTCGGCTCGAGCCTGGGGTTCATCGACAGCTCTGTCGTGAACGTCGCGCTGCCGGCCATTCAGGGTGCACTGCAGACACCCTTTGCAACCATGCAGTGGGTGGTCAGTGGCTACATGCTGGTGCTCTCCAGTCTGATCCTGCTCGGCGGCTCGGCCGCCGACCGCTTCGGGCGGCGTCGCGTCTTTCTCGCTGGTCTGGTCGGATTTGCCGCGGCGTCGCTCGGCTGTGGCCTGGCGCCTGCGGCAGGCTGGCTGATCGGGGCGCGGCTGGTGCAGGGCGTGGGCGCTGCCTTGCTCACGCCCGCGAGCCTCGCAATGATCGGCGCGGCCTATTCGGGAGAGGCACGCGGGCGCGCGATCGGCACCTGGGCGGCGGCAGGCGCCCTGACCACCGCACTTGGCCCACCGCTCGGAGGCTGGCTGGTGGATGCCATGGGATGGCGAGCGATTTTTTTCGTGAACCTGCCGATTGCCGCGGGCGCTCTGCTGCTGGCGCTCACGCTTCCAGCCGATCGCGGCGAGGCGGCCGGCGAGGCGCTTGACGTGCACGGAGCGCTGCTGGCGGTTCTTGCACTCGGGCTGCTCAGCTACGGACTGATCGGGCTTGGAGGGGGCGCCAATCTCATGGGCATCGTCGCGGTCGCTGCCGCGATGCCCGTCACCTGGCTTTTCGTCCGGAACGAAGCACGCTCGATCGCTCCGATGATGCCGCTGTCGCTCTTCCGCAGCCGTGCCTTCGCCGGCGCGAACGGCCTGACGGTATCGCTCTATGCGGCCCTCAGCGGTGCGTTGTTCCTGCTGCCATATGTGCTCATCGAGCGACACGGCTACAGCGCGACCGCCGCTGGGGCGGCCCTGCTGCCCTTCCCGGCCATCGTAGGCGCGGGCGCACGCCGCGCCGGCGCGCTGGTGGGACGCTACGGCGCGCGTCCGCCACTGGTGCTCGGGCCGTCCATCGCAGCCGCCGGTTACCTGCTGCTCGGGCTTTCGGGGCAGGATCCGAACTACTGGAGCGGATTCCTGCCGGGCCTCGTTGTCGTCGGTCTCGGCATGACCCTCAGCATCGCGCCGCTTACCACGACGGTGTTCGACTCCGCGCCCAGGGAGAGCAGCGGCGTGGCGTCGGGCATCAACAATGCCGCAGCGCGGGTGGGCGGCCTGGTCGCGGTGGCCGCGCTCGGCTTCGCCTTTGGCGGGACCCACGCACCCGCCATGTCTTCATCTGCACTGATGAACGCGTATCGGCTGGTCATGTTCAGCGCCGCCGCTCTCGCGGTGCTCAGCGCGCTGGTGGCGGCAGTGACGCTGGCGCCGCGGAGAAAAGACTGAAGCAGCATCCGCAGCCACCGAAGTCCGGCAGCGCTGCCAAATGGATTGTGGCGGAAGGTTGATCGCGCCGCTTGCCTGTCGCAGGATTCCGGGTCGGACGAACGTGAGGATCTGGCCCCATGATCATGGACTGCCTGCGAAGAACGTCGGACGATTGCGCACTGCGATCGGGCGCGGAACGGCGGTGTCAACGATGAGCTTCGTACGCGAATTCACGGACGTGCAGGCCGATCGCCTGCGCAGTTTCCTCTGCGCTGCAGAGCGCCCCGAGGGAACGTTGCGCTACCTCGAGCTGGCCGGGTTTCTTTTCGTCATCTCCTGCTCACCGGAGATGGTGATGCCGTCCGAGTGGATACCGCTGATCTTCGATGGAAAGGATCCCGGCTACGAAAGCACGGAAGTGGCGCAGGAAGTGCTTTCAGCGGTGATGGCGCTCTACAACCACATCAACCGCGGGGTCGTGGAGGGCTGCCCGGAATTGCCGCCCGGATGTGCGCTCGACGACAACGGGATCGCAAACCTGGACCCGGACGCGTCTGTGGGCGAATGGGCCCGCGGCTTTGTCGAGGGGCACGGATACCTTGAAGACCTTTGGAGCTTGTGCGCGCCCGACGTCCTGGCTGAAGAGTTGGTCGTCTGCCTGGCGGTGCTCGGTTTTTTCTCCAGTCGCAAAGTAGCAGACGGATATTGCAAGGGGTTCAAGCCCGGGGAAATGACGCTCGAAGAAATGGCGCAGAAGATGGCCGACGTATTTCCGGAGGCAATGAAGAGATATGCCCATCTGGGTCGCAGCATCCACCGGGCGCTGCTCGAATATCGGTACGAATCGCAGCAACCGGTACGCAGTACCAAAATCGGCCGCAACGAACCCTGCCCGTGCGGCAGCGGCAGGAAGTACAAGAAGTGCTGCGCGAGTAGTGCGGACTGACCATGGTGTGGGACGCGGGAAGACGGCGGCGATGATTGCGGCAAGGCGGGTCATCGAGCCCATGTCGTAATCCTTCCTCAGGCGGTAACGCGCCGATTGTGGTCCCTGTTACCACGCCCGGAAAACTGGATCGATCGGGATCATGAGCCCACACCCTGACCGATCCAATTGTCGCCTTGACAAGCGCCGCGCTGAGTATGGTCTGCGCGCGCTCGATCGCGTGGAGCGAACAGTACAGGAACCATGCCTACCACGTCGTTACATGCAGCCGGCCTTTCTGTGTTGCTTCCAGCGCGGTCGGCCTACCCCGGTTCCGGCGGTTTCCCACTCGCCCTGACTGGGTCTTCACTCAAGGGTAGCTACGGATACGCCTTGCGCTCCGGCCTGGCACCGCTGCGAATCGCGCCAGCTCCCGGGATGCTGGTGAGATCTCCGGACCGGGAACGCAGTATGGGCAGGGGGAATCCGTCGACCTGATCGAGTGAGGCTCCGAGCAGCGCGGCAGCCGTGGGCGCCAGGTCGGTGAGATCGCCGTGGACGGGTTCGGCCGCGGCGGCGAGATGCGGACCGGCGGAGAAGTAGAAGCCTCCGGCCACGTGATTGCCGGGGCGGTAATGCGGTACCGGCACCCGCACGACGCCGATGGCCGGTGAGGCGGCGGCGGTGACCGGTCCATCGTTCGCCCACTCGACCAACAGATCGGGCAAGGCGTCCTGCTGTTCGCCCGAAAACAGCTGCCGCGAGCGATGCACCGTTTTCACCAGCGCCGCTCCGGTATCCGGGTTCACCAGCTCCAGCAAGGCCGCTGTCAATTGTTCGCATAGCTGCTCGGCGTCCCTGCCTGCATTCACCCGTCCATAGCGTTCGCGGCCGCGGATATTCAGCCGGATCGCACCACTCATTTCGTTGTGCGGCACCTGGAATGCCCGGCGCAGTCCCTGCAGATTCCGTTTGAAACGTCGCATCCGCGCCGCGATCGGGTACGGCAGGTGCGGCACCGCCGCTGCCGAGAACAGCAGCCAGCGCTCCAGCCAGGCATGGCGATCCACGCGCAGCAATACCCGATCGAGCAGGTGGTTGCCGCTGTGGTTCGCCGCCATGCCGAGATCGGAGAACACCATCACGTCGGCTTCGGCACCGGCAGCCTCGATCAGCCGACCCACGGCACAGTCCAGCGCCTGGTACACGCGGCGCACCGGCTGATCCCAGCGCGCGGCAAGGCCGGCATCGTACTCGGGGTGGTGCTGGTCCAGCACTCGCCATCCCTGGTGGCCGATGCAGTGACTCTCCTTGAACACCGTGAGGAACAGATCCCATTCGCCGTCCTGCAGCCAGTCCAGGGCAAGCGACAACTTGCGTTCGACGCTGTCCAGCGAGTGCTCGATGAGCTGCTCGAGATCGACGTCGTTCAGCGCTTCGAAGTGGCAGAGGAATCCGCCGCCGCGATTGTCGTCCGTATGATCGTTGCCATACCGGCCGAGCACCGCAGGCGCGAGCTCCGGCGGCCAGCTGCGTGTACACTGGTCGCGCCCATGCACCAGCCAGTCGGCCAGTTGGATTCCGTTCCAATCGGCCAGCACCGGGCACTTCGGCACATCGACGACGGCCAGCCGATATCCCTGCCGCCCCAGACGTACCCAGAACGGCTGTGCACGGAGATGTTCTTCGCGAAACCTCGCCACCCCGTAGTCGCCGGGGAACACCTGGCAATAGCTGTAGCGCCCGTGACGCGCCGGAGAGACGCCGGTGTAGAAGGTCGCCCAGGCTGCATCGTCGCCCATGGCCGGTGGACCGTCGAGCTCACCGAAACTGCCCCGCGCGCGCAGCCCGGCCAGTACCGGCAGATGACCCTCCCGCATCCAGCGGTCGATCAGTCCCCGGTCGGCGGAATCGAGCCCGATCATGAGCAGGCGTGTGGTCGAGGTCATCAGCGGCGCGTGTGCAGGATCGAGCGTGTGGGCACCCGCGACTTGTAGCATTTTCCATCCGCTCTGGCTACTTTCGAGGGCGAAGACACGGCGAGCGCCCGTGCTTCTCGACAATTCGCGCAGAGCACCCAAAGTCGCTGCCAAACATTCAAGCGCATGGCCATGCTTTCAGTACCACGGCGCTATGGCGGCCCGCTGCACATGGCCAAGGCGCTGGCCGCCCCTCCCCACCACGCCACCGAAAGCTGCGATGATCAGGGGGCGCCCCCAGTGCTCCCAGAAGGCGGCGCTGCCGCCGCTCAGCCCGCTGCGCGTCGTCTCGCACTTCGTTCTGCCGTCGCTTGACTTCAGTCGCGGCATTGGCTTGACGGCGGTGTCACGCTCGGATTCGGCGCGAATTCGCATGAGCCCTTGGCGCTCCAGCTCCGCGACCGCATGGAGATAGCCGGCGGTATTGTCGGCTTCCCGGGAGGGGCGTCGACCGTGCCTTACCTTGCTGAAAGATGCTTGTTCACTCGGACGCGCAGCCGAATCCTGGTCCAAACGGGCGATCCAGCATCAACGATAGTGCGGGCGGTTTCCGGCGAATAGCTTTTCATACGGTCGCGTGCCAGCAGGTGGCCGCCCGGCGTTTACGTGGGATTTGGCCGGGGCGCAGAGAGACGAGCTCACTTGATGTGAGCTCGTCCCGCCGAGCGCACGGCGCGCGTTTTGCGCCGGGCCGGGAATCCGAACACCCCGACATGGGGCTGGTCGGGGTGAGAGGGCGAGGCGCAGAGAGACGAGCTCACTTGATGTGAGCTCGTCCCGCCGAGCGCACGGCGCGCGTTTTGCGCCGGGCCGGGAATCCGAACACCCCGACATGGGGCTGGTCGGGGTGAGAGGATTTGAACCTCCGGCCCCTGCCTCCCGAAGGCAGTGCTCTACCAGGCTGAGCTACACCCCGATTCAGAACGTGCGGTTGACGGAGAACTCCGCCAAGCCATACAGGGCGTCCCGGTATGGCGACGCCGGCAGGTCGGCGAGCGCTTCCATGGCTCTCTGGGCTTCCTGCCGGGCGAGCGCTGCAGTGTACGCGATGGCGCCGGTGGCTTCAACGGTCTGGGTGATCCACGCGATGTGGTCGCGGCCGCCGCTTTCGATGGCGCTGCGAATCACCGCGGCCTGTTCGTGTGTCCCGTTGCGCATGGCTACGATGAGAGGGAGGGTGGGCTTGCCTTCGGCGAGATCGTCGCCGAGATTCTTGCCCGTCTCCGCGGGCGAGGCACTGTAGTCGAGCACATCGTCGATCAGCTGAAAGGCGGTTCCAAGGCGCATGCCGTACTGCGCGAGCCTGCGTTCCTCGGCGGAGGGACGCGCGCCGAGCACCGCGCCGAGCTGCGCGGAGGCCTCGAACAGCTTGGCGGTCTTGCAGCGGATCACTTCCAGGTAGCGTTCCTCGGTGGTGCCGGCGTCGCGGCAGTTGAGCAGCTGCATCACTTCGCCTTCGGCAATCGTGTTGGTGGTGCGTGCCATGATCTCCATGACGCGCATGCTGCCGATGTCCACCATCATCTCGAAGGCGCGCGAGTAGAGGAAATCGCCGACCAGCACGCTCGCCTCATCACCCCAGATGGCGTTGGCAGTCTCGCGGCCACGGCGCAGGTCGGACGCGTCCACGACGTCATCGTGCAACAGCGTCGCCGTGTGGATGAATTCGATGACGGCCGCCAGCGCGATATGGCGATCGCCGGCGTAGCCGCAGGCGCGTGCGGCGAGCAGCGTGAGGATCGGACGCAGGCGTTTGCCGCCGCTGTTGACGATGTAATGCCCGAGCTGGTTGATGAGTACCACTTCGGAATGCAGTCGCCGATGGATCAGGGTATCCACCGCCTGCAGGTCGTCGGCGATCAACGTGCGGATGCGCTCGATCTCTGCGGCCGGGCTGCGATTCTGGGGCGCTGCGCTGTGCATGGTTACGAAGGGCGCTGATCAGTCCAGGCCGGCACTTAACGCCGGTCGTTGCGCGAAGAGGGTCCCATAAGTCTAACTCGTAACGTGTTCGCTGCAGCCGCGCCGGAAGGTCACCTGCGTTGACCTCAAGTCCGCCAGCCGCTAGAATTACCGCCCTTTAGCGGGCCGCCGGGTTCGGGTCGGAGAATCAGCAATGTACGCCGTAATCGTAACTGGAGGCAAGCAGTATCGGGTCGCGCAGGGCGACGTGGTGAGAGTGGAGAAGCTGCCTGCTGAAATCGGCGCAACCGTCGACCTCGACAATCTGCTGCTGGTCTCGGACGGGGACAACGTCAAGGTGGGCACGCCTTACGTTGCGGGTGCCAGCGTGACCGCCACGGTCAAGGCGCACGGGCGCGGCGAGAAGATCCGCATCGTAAAGTTCCGGCGTCGCAAGCACCATCGCAAGCAGATGGGTCACCGCCAATACTATACGGATCTCGAAATCACCGGCATCAGTGCCGGCTGATCGTACAAACGCGTGAGGCGGTAAAGCAATGGCACACAAGAAGGCAGGCGGGTCGACCCGCAACGGCCGCGAATCGGAATCCAAACGGCTGGGCGTGAAGCGTTTCGGCGGTGAGCAGGTTCAGCCCGGTAACATCCTGGTGCGGCAACGCGGCACGCGTTTCCATCCGGGCGTGAACGTCGGCTGCGGGAAGGACCACACGCTCTACGCCAAGGCCGAGGGCCGCGTGGTGTTCGAGCAGAAGGGCCCCAAGAACCGCAAGTACATCAGCGTGGCGGCCGGCTGAGCGCAGCTCCGCCCTCCCGGTCGTACGATAAGCCCCGTCCTCGCACGGGGCTTTTTCGTAGGGAACCGCGCCCACACACACGGCCATGAAATTCGTCGACGAGGTCGAAATCGAAGTCCAGGCGGGCGACGGCGGCGACGGATGCGTGAGCTTTCGGCGCGAGATGTATGCGCCCCGCGGCGGCCCGGACGGCGGCGACGGCGGGGACGGCGGCAGCATCTATCTGGTGGCGGATGTCGGACTCAATACGCTGGCAGACTACCGCTACACGCGACGCTTTCGCGCCGAGCGCGGTCAGAACGGCGCCGGGCGCAATTGCACGGGGCGAAGCGCACACGACCTGCGGCTCAAGGTGCCGGTCGGCACCAGTGTGGTGGACGTCGACACCCAGGAGGTGCTGGGCGATCTGGTCGCTGCCGGCGAGGCGCTGATGGTCGCGCGCGGCGGTTTTCACGGCATCGGCAACACGCGGTTCAAGAGCAGCACCAATCGTGCGCCGCGCCAATCGACTCCCGGAACGCCGGGCGAGGTCAGGCGTCTGCGTCTGGAGCTGAAGGTATTGGCCGACGTGGGGCTGCTGGGCCTGCCCAATGCCGGCAAGTCGACGCTGATCCGGGCCATCTCGGCCGCGCGGCCCAAGGTTGCAGACTATCCCTTCACCACGCTGCATCCTTACTTGGGCGTGGTGCGCGCGGGCAATGCCCGCAGCTTCGTGGTTGCGGACATACCCGGGCTCATCGAGGGCGCATCGGAAGGGGCGGGTCTCGGCGTGCGCTTTCTGAAGCATCTTCAGCGCACGCGTTTGCTGCTGCATGTGGTGGATGTCGCTCCGCCCGAAGGATCGTCGGATCCGGTCACCGACGTGCACCGTATCGAGAGCGAACTGGAGCGCTTCAGCGTCGAGCTGGCGCGCCGCGAACGGTGGCTGGTGTTGAACAAGGTCGACCTGCTGGCAGCGGGGCAGGTGGACGAGCGCTGCCGGGACATCGCCCGGCGGCTGAAATGGAAGGCACCCCTGTTTGCCATCTCGGCGGTGACCGGGGAGGGCACGCAGCCGCTGGTCGAGGCCGTCATGCGCCACCTGGAGCATGCGGCCGAGCGACAGGTTGCGGATGACGGCCAGGCGCCGCCATAGCCTTGGAGGATGATGGGATCCTATGTCGACCCGGGAGAAGCTCGGCAAGTCACGACGTTGGGTGGTGAAGATCGGCAGTTCGCTGGTGACCAACGACGGGCGTGGGCTGGACACCGATGCGATCGGCGGCTGGGTGGAACAGATCGCGGCACTGCGCGGGCAGGCGGTGGAGCTGGTACTGGTGTCCTCGGGTGCGGTTGCCGAGGGTATGACGCGGTTGGGGTGGAAGAGCCGGCCGCATGCTCTGCACGAACTGCAGGCCGCAGCCGCGGTGGGGCAGATGGGCCTGGTGCAGCATTATGAGTCGCGCTTCCAGTGCTTTGGCATGCACACCGCGCAGATCCTGCTCACCCACGACGACCTGGCCAGCCGGCCGCGCTATCTCAATGCCCGCAGCACGCTGCGCACGCTGTTGCGGCTCGGGGTGATTCCCGTGGTCAACGAGAATGACACGGTGGCGACCGAGGAGATCCGCTTCGGCGACAACGATACGCTGGCCGCGCTGGTGGCCAATCTGGTCGAGGCCGAGCTGCTGGTGATTTTGACTGATCAGGCGGGAATGTTCGACCGGGATCCGCGCGTGTACCCCGAGGCACGGCTGGTCCCGGAGGCGCATGCCGGCGACCCGCAGCTGGAGACCATGGCCGGCGGCGGGAGCGGGCGGTTGGGGCGCGGCGGCATGCTGAGCAAAGTGCGTGCGGCAGGACGCGCGGCACACTCCGGTACCGCAACCATCATCTGCTCGGGGCGCGAGCCGCGGGTGCTGGAGCGGATCGCGCGGGGCGAGGAGTTGGGTACGCTGCTCCTGCCTGGACATGGCATCCTCGCCGCGCGCAAGCGTTGGCTTGCCGGGCAGCTCCAGGCGCGCGGAGCATTGGTGCTGGACGCCGGGGCGGCCAAGGTGCTGCGGGATTCGGGACGCAGCCTGCTGCCGGTCGGCGTGACAGCGGTGCAAGGCGAGTTCAAGCGCGGCGAAATTGTGGTGTGCTTCGATCCTGAGGGCCGCGAGGTCGCACGCGGTCTGGTGAATTACAGCGCCGCGGAGTCGCGCAAGATCATGCGCCATTCCAGCGACCAGATCGAAGGATTGCTGGGTTACGTGGACGAGCCGGAACTGATCCACCGCGACAATCTGGTGGTGGTCTGAGGGCGCCACGGTTACGTCCCGAAGGGCCGATGCTCATGCGAGATCGAAAGGCGGCGGCGCTGACGCGCTGCAGGATCGCGGTGCGCAGCCCCGCTCCCACGGTGCCGGCGTTCAGGATGGCGGGACCAACCTACGGCCGCAGCGCATCATGATCCTGACCGAGGACGAACAACCCACCCGTAGGAGCGTCGCTCCCGGCGGCGCGATGGCGGCCCGCAGGGCCGCCGTCTTTTCTGGAGCTCGCGGCGCCGTTGCGCCGCAGAACAGGTAGCCTCGATGAAGCGCAGCGGAATCGCCGGCTTCGTTCGTAATCGGCTGCGATTCGACAGGACGCGCGCGTCAGCCCTGCATGGCGCGGATGCGCTGATTCAGGCGGCTCTTGTGCCGGGCGGCCTTGTTCTTGTGGATGAGGCCTTTGCGGGCCATGTGATCCACCATCGGTACCGCGGCCTGGTAGGCACTCTGGGCCTGGGACTTGTCGCCGCTCGCAATCGCCTTCAACACCTTCTTGACGGAACTCCGCATCATGGAACGCTGGCTGGCGTTGAGCTGGCGATGCTTCTCTGCCTGGCGGGCGCGCTTTTTCGCTTGAGCGGTGTTGGCCACTATCTACGAGCTCCGGGGTGGATGGTTTTGCGAAGCGCGTAATTGTGGCGGGTGGGCGGCGCCTTGTCAACGCGGGCTGCTCGCAGCGCGCGGCGGTTGATCTGGCACTTGTGGAGGGACGTCTCGGGCGACGCGTCCGCGGCTGCCACGATGCCCGAGCATACCGCGTTGCATGGCCCCGCCCACGGGGTGCTCGCGGCGCGCGGCGGGTTGACCCGCCACCCTACATTTACTGTCGGGGCGCAGGTATGATGCGCCCTTGCATTTTCGCATTGCCACCGCGCCTACGCTTCATCCTGCCTTGATCCGCATTCCCCGATGAGCGAACGCCTGCTGCGCTCCACCGCGACGGTAAGTGCGCTGACCATGGTGTCGCGGGTGCTGGGATTCCTGCGCGACATGGTGTTTGCGCGGTTTTTCGGCGCGGGGCCGGGCATGGATGCGTTCTTCGTCGCCTTCCGGATTCCCAACCTGCTGCGCCGGCTGTTTGCCGAAGGCTCGTTTTCCCAGGCCTTCGTACCGGTGCTCTCCGAATACAAGGCGCGCAACGACCAGGCGGCCCTGCGGCTGCTGATCGACCATGTCGCGGGGACGCTGGGCGGTGTGCTGGTCCTGGTGACGGCGGTCGGAGTGGCCGCGGCGCCGTTGCTGGTCATGGTGTTCGCACCGGGCTTCATGAACGATCCGGGGAAGTTCGCGCTTACCGCGGACATGCTACGGATCAGTTTTCCCTACCTGCTGTTCATTTCGCTTACGGCTTTCGCGGGAGGAATCCTCAACAGCTATGGCAGGTTCGGTGTGCCGGCGCTCACGCCGGTACTGCTCAATCTGTGCATGATCGGCTCGGCGTACTGGGTTGCCGCGCAAGGTGCACGGTCGCTCACCGGGCTTGCCTGGGGCGTGTTCGTGGCCGGTGTCACCCAGCTCGCCTTCCAGGTGCCGTTCCTGAAGCGCCTGCACCTGATGCCGTTGCCGCGCTGGGGCTGGCACGACGAGGGCGTGCGGACGATCCTGCGGTTGATGCTGCCGGCGATCTTCGGCTCGTCGGTGGCACAGATCAATCTGCTGTTCGATACCCTGATCGCTTCATTTCTGGTGACCGGCAGCGTCAGCTGGCTCTACTACTCCGACCGCCTGATGGAGTTTCCGCTCGGTATATTCGGCATCGCACTCGCCACAGTGATCCTGCCAAGCCTCTCGCGCCGCCACGCCGAGGCCTCGCCGCGGGCGTTCTCCCGCACGCTGGACTGGGCGCTGCGCTGGGTGCTGCTGATCGGGGTGCCGGCGAGCCTGGGACTGTTTCTTCTCGCCGGCCCGCTGCTGGTCACCTTGTTCCGCTACCAGGAATTCAGTGCATCCGATGCACGCATGGCCTGCATGAGCCTGATGGCGTTTGCCGTGGGCCTGCTCGCCTTCATTCTCATCAAGGTGCTTGCGCCGGGATTCTACGCTCGGCAGGACACCCGCACGCCGGTGCGCATCGGTGTGATCTCGATGGTCTCCAACATGGGTCTCAACGTGCTTTTCGTGGTGCCCATGGTGTGGTGGGGGATCCCGGGCCCGCACGCCGGCCTGGCGCTCGCCACCTCGACTTCGGCCTACCTCAACGCGGGCATGCTCTACCGCGCGCTGCGCCGCACCGGGGCATACCAGCCGCAACCGGGCTGGGGCACTCTCGCCTTGCGGGTGGGACTGGCCAACGCGCTCATGGGGGCATTGCTGGCCTGGGGTGCCGGCGACCTGCAGCGCTGGCTGGGCTGGAGCGCCGTGCAGCGCGTCGAGCAGCTGGCGATTCTGGTGGCGGCTGCCGCCGCGCTCTATTTCGGCGCCCTGCGGCTGCTCGGATTGCGCCTGGCCCAGTTCCGCAGCGTGGCACTGGGCGAGCCCTGAGCGGTGAAAACCTCCCCGGTTCCCGTATAATTGCCTGCTCGGCCCCGCTGTCGGTAAACCTCCGGGCCCCCCTCGTTCCGGTCGCCCCATGGAACTCGTACGCGGTCACCACAATCTGCGTCCCCGGCACCGCGGCTGCGTGGCCACCATCGGCAACTTCGACGGTGTGCACCTCGGCCATCAGGCGGTCCTGGGCCAGCTGGCGGAAAAGGCTGCCGAGCTGCAGCTGCCCACCATGGTGGTCACCTTCGAGCCGCAGCCGCAGGAATTCTTCGGGCGCGGCGCAATGCCCCCGCGGCTGACGCGCTTCCGTGAAAAATTCCTGGCGTTGCGGCGCTACTCGGTGGACCGGGTGCTGTGTCTGCGCTTTGACCGCCATCTGGCCGCCATGCCGGCCGAAGCGTTCGTTCGCATGCTGCTGGTCGAGGGCATCGGCGTGCGCTACCTGGTGACGGGGGACGACTTCCGGTTCGGGAAAGACCGGCGCGGGGATTTTGCCTTGCTGCAGGCGGCCGGTGCCGAGCTCGGTTTTACGGTGGTCAACATGCACACCTTTGGAATCGACCGCGAGCGGGTGAGCAGCACGCGCATTCGCGAGGCGCTGGCCGCGGGCGATCTCGCCGGCGCGGAAAAACTGCTGGGACGGCCGTACCGCATGTGCGGTCGCGTGGCGCACGGGGACCGGCGCGGGCGCTCGATCGGTTTCCCGACCGCGAATATCCATCTGCACCGCAAGGCTTCGCCGGTACAGGGTGTCTACGCTGTGGAGATGTTCGGGGTGGCGGGCGAGCCGGTGCCGGGCGTTGCCAACGTGGGCAACCGTCCGACCGTAGGCGGCACGCGCAGCCTGCTCGAGGTACATCTGTTCGATTTTGCCGAGGACATCTACGGCAGGCACGTGCACGTGGATTTCCTGCACAAGCTGCGCGCCGAGCGCAAGTTCGAATCGTTCGACGCGCTGCGGCAGCAGATCCACCGCGATGCAGAGCAGGCGCGCGGGTGGTTCGCCGGACGATAGGCGCCCGCCGCGCAACCTTTTACGCTGGGATATCGAGACGAAGTGACCGACTACAAGCACACCCTGAACCTGCCCAAGACGGACTTCCCGATGCGTGCCGACCTCGCGCGCCGGGAGCCGGAGATGCTGCGGCGCTGGAAGGAGCTGGACCTCTACCGGCGCCTGCGCGAGATGGGCGCTGGACACGAACGGTTCGTGCTGCACGACGGTCCGCCCTATGCCAACGGTGAAATCCACATCGGCCATGCAGTGAACAAGGTGCTCAAGGACATCATCGTCAAGAGCCGGACCCTGTCCGGATTCGATGCGCCTTACGTGCCCGGCTGGGACTGCCACGGCCTGCCGATCGAACTGGTGGTGGAGAAGAAGGTTGGCAAGGTCGGCGTGCGCGTCGATGCCCGCGATTTCCGGCAAGCCTGTCGTGATTACGCCGCCGAGCAGGTGCAGCGTCAGCGGGTCGATTTCGAACGCCTCGGGGTGATCGGCGATTGGGACCATCCCTATCTCACCATGGACTACCGCTGCGAAGCGGACATCATGCGTGCGCTGGGTCGAATCTATCGAAACCACCATGTGCACAAGGGTTATAAGCCCGTGCACTGGTGTACCGACTGCGGCTCGGCGCTCGCCGAGGCCGAGGTCGAGTACGAGGACAAGAGCTCGCCGGCCATCGACGTGCGTTTTGCCGTGCTGGACGAAGAGGCGCTGCTGGCGCGCTGCGAGCATCCCGAAGGCCATGCCGGCGAGGGCCCGCTTTCGGTGCCGATCTGGACCACTACGCCCTGGACGCTGCCTGCCAACCAGGCGGTGGCGCTGAATCCGGACCTGGACTACGTCGTGGTGCAGTGCGACAACGAGGGCCGGCCCGAACGCCTGGTCGTGGCGGACGCCCTGCTGAAGGACACTATGCTGCGCTACGGCATCGAGCACTATCGTGTGATTGCCTATTGCCGCGGCTCGGATCTGGAAGGCCTGAAGCTGCAGCATCCGTTCTACGACCGTGAAGTCCCCATCATCCTCGGAGAGCACGTGACCCTGGAAGCCGGTACCGGTGCCGTGCACACCGCACCCGGTCACGGCCAGGAGGACTACGTGGTCGGTGCGCGCTACGGATTGCCGGTGGACAACCCGGTCGGTGCCGACGGCCGGTTCGTGGCCGGCACGCCGATCTTCGCGGGCGAGCACGTGCTGGCGGCAAACGACCACGTGATCGAGGTGCTGAAGGGGCGCGGCGCGCTGCTGCACAATCAATCCCTGCGTCACAGCTATCCACACTGCTGGCGCCACAAGACGCCGATCATATTCCGGGCGACTCCGCAGTGGTTCATCAGCATGGAGCAGCAAGGATTGCGTAGCGCGGCACTGGAGGCGATCCGGCAGGTACGCTGGTTGCCGGCGTGGGGCGAGGCGCGCATCGACGGTATGGTGCGCAACCGTCCCGACTGGTGCATCTCGCGCCAACGCAACTGGGGCGTGCCCATTCCGCTGTTCTTGCACCGCCAGACGGGCGAGCCGCATGTGCGCAGCGCGGAGCTGATCGAGGCGGTGGCGCAGCGCGTCGAAGCCGCGGGCGTGGATGCCTGGTTCGACCTCGAGGCTGCCGAGCTGCTCGGCGAGGAGGCCGGCGCCTACGAAAAGGTCACCGACATCCTTGACGTGTGGTTCGACTCCGGCGTTACCCACGCGACGGTGCTGGAGCACCGGGGAGGACTGGGCATTCCTGCCGACCTCTACCTGGAAGGTTCGGACCAGCACCGCGGCTGGTTCCAGTCCTCCCTGCTGTCCTCGGTCGCCATGCGTGGCTGTGCCCCGTATCGCGCCGTGCTGACTCACGGATTCACGGTCGATGCGCAGGGCATGAAGATGTCCAAGTCGCGCGGCAACGTGGTTGCACCCCAGGAGGTGGTGACGACGCTAGGCGCCGATGTGCTGCGGCTCTGGGTGGCTGCGACCGACTATCGCGGCGAGATGAGCGTTTCGGAGGAGATCCTCAAGCGCATGGCGGACGCCTACCGGCGCCTGCGCAACACCGCACGTTTCCTGCTCGCCAACCTGCACGGCTTCGATCCCGTGGAGGATCTGGTGGATCCCGACCACATGCTGGCGCTGGACCGCTGGGCAGTCGAGCTTGCACGTGCGCTTCAGGGGCAGGTGATCCGCGCCTACGAAGACTACGAGTTTCATTTCATCTATCAGCGCGTACACAACTTCTGCACCGTGGACCTGGGTGCTTGTTATCTCGATGTCATCAAGGACCGGCTGTACACCACTCAGCGCGACAGCCTCGCGCGCCGCTCGGCGCAGAGCGCCATGTATCTCATCGCCGAAGCGCTGAGCCGCTGGTTGGCGCCGATCCTGAGCTTCACCGCCGAGGAGATCTGGCGCCACCTGCCCGGAGTCCGGGGACCCTCGGTGTTTCTGGAGACCTGGTACGAGCTGCCGGAGATGCTGGTCCCGGAGGGCGATGCCGCGGCGCGCATGGGGATGGAGTTCTGGGAGCGCGTGCTCGACGTCCGGGTTGTGGTCGCCAAGGAGCTCGAACGGCTACGCGTCGCTGGCGCGATCGGCTCGTCGCTCGACGCCGAGGTCGACCTGTACTGCGATCCCGAACTGGAGCTGCTGCTGGGACAGTTGCAGGACGAGCTGCGTTTCGTGCTGATTACTTCCCGCGCTTGTGTCCATCCGCTGGCGGAACGACCGGCCGATGCAGTGCGGGCCGAAGGTTACCCCGGTGGCGAGCTGTGGCTGCTGGTGCGGCCCTCTTCCCACCCCAAGTGCGTACGCTGCTGGCATCGGCGCGAGGATGTGGGCAGCGACCCCGGGCGTCCGGAGCTGTGCGGCAGGTGCGTGGAGAACGTTGCCGGGTCTGGCGAACAGCGGCGTTTCACTTGAGCGGGCGGCGCAAACATGAGAGGTCTTCCTGTGGCTGCTGCACTCGCGTCTGACCGGCTGCGCGCGGGGCGCGGCGGACTGACCTGGCTGTGGTTGTCGGGTGTGGTCATCATTCTGGACCAATTGAGCAAAGTGCTGGCGCAGAGCTTCCTGGCGCCCTACGAGCCGGTGCCCGTGCTGCCCTCGCTCAACCTGACGCTGATGTACAACACCGGCGCCGCGTTCAGCTTCCTGAGCCAGGCGGGCGGCTGGCAGCGCTGGCTGTTCACAATACTGGCCCTGGGCATCAGCGCGGCCATCGTCGCCTGGCTGCGCGTGCTGCCGCCGCGCCAGGCTTGGGTGGGTGCCGGCCTGGCGCTGATCCTCGGCGGCGCGATCGGCAACGTGGTGGATCGCCTGCTGCTCGGACACGTCACCGATTTCATCCAGGTCTATTACCGGGACTGGTACTGGCCGGCCTTCAACCTGGCCGACTCGTCCATCACCGTCGGCGTCGCCATACTGCTGATCGACGGCCTGTTCGCGCGCAAGCACAAGTTCCCCGGTCCGGGGCCGACCTCACCCCCATGAACGCCGTCCGGCCGCGCATCGGTATCCGCAGCACGGTGGTGATGCACTTCTCCCTGGAGCTCGAGGACGGGACCGTCGTCGAGAGCACCTTCGGAGACGAGCCGCACCAGATGCAGATGGGCGACGGTACGCTGGTGAAGGGCCTGGAGCTCGCCCTGTACGGACTGCGTCCGGGGGATCGAGAGCGCCTGCACGTGGAGCCTCGTTTCGCTTATGGAGCCTGGGATCCAGCGTATCTGCAGACTTTGCCACGTGCGACGTTTTCGTCGGAGCTGGTCCTGGAGCCGGGGACGGTGATCGCGTTTGAAGGCCCGGAAGGTGAGGAAATCCCGGGAACCATTGTGCAGGTCATGGACGAGGAGGTGCGGGTGGACTTCAATCATCCTCTCGCAGGAAGGGACATCGTGTTCGAAGTCGAAGTGGTGGAGGTGGACAACAGCACCTGTCCGCCCGGCCTCGGCTAGTGACGAGCCCTGGCAGTGGCCTGGGCGGGGTCGGTTTCAGATCATTGGGGAGACGGTCCGTGAAGATGCTGCTTGCGAACCCACGGGGATTCTGCGCCGGGGTGGACCGCGCCATAGAAATTGTCGGACGCGCGTTGGATCTCTTCGGTGCCCCGGTCTACGTGCGTCACGAAGTGGTTCACAACCGCTTTGTGGTGGACGGTCTGCGCGCGCGTGGTGCGGTTTTCGTCGAAGAGCTTTCCGAGGTGCCGGACGGGGTGCCGGTGATTTTCAGTGCCCACGGTGTTTCTCAGGACGTGCGGCAGGAGGCCGAGCGCCGCGGCCTGCGGGTTTTCGACGCAACCTGTCCGCTGGTGACCAAAGTACATCTGGAGGTCGCTCGCCATGCGCGGGCGTCGCGCGAAGTGGTGTTGATCGGGCACGCAGGGCATCCGGAAGTTGCCGGCACCATGGGCCAGTACCAGTACAACACGCCACAGGGTTGCAGCGGAATCTACCTGGTCGAATCCGAGCAGGATGTGATGGACCTGCAGGTTCAGCGCCCGGACCACCTCGCGTTTGTAACCCAGACCACGCTGTCCATGGACGATGCGGCGCGCATCATCGACGCACTGCAGGAGCGCTTTCCGCAGATCGTCGGCCCGCGACGGGACGACATCTGCTATGCGACCCAAAACCGTCAGGACGCTGTGAAGGATCTCACGGAACGCTGCGACCTGCTGCTGGTCGTGGGTTCGCGCAACAGCTCGAACTCCAATCGCCTGCGGGAAATCGCCGCGCAGCGCGGTGTGGCAGCGCGGCTCATCGACGGCCCCGACGAGCTGCGCCGCGAGTGGCTGGAAGGTGTGTCGTGCGTTGGTGTCACCGCGGGTGCCTCGGCGCCAGAACTGCTGGTGCAGCGTGTGGTGCGGCAGCTGATGGACTGGGGCGCAGAGGAAGTGGAGGAAATACCCGGTCGCGTCGAGAGCGTGGTGTTTCCCGTTCCGAAGGTGCTGCAGCCTGCCTGAGCTCGGCGCCCGCGGATGAACCCGCCCGGGGCCGAATGCTCGGACCGCGTGCGGGACGACAAAGGCCGCAGGTGATCGTCAGGGTGCAGGACCGCCCCGTTCGGGGCGATCCCGTTTCATGATGCCGGACGTATCAGGAAGGGTTTACCAGCATTGGTTGGCACTGCTGGCCGTTCCGCTTTCTCCTTGAACACCGGTGGAGCTGAGCGTGAGGCTTGCGCAGAACGTGTCCTTGTCCTGCGGGGCTTGCGGCGCCGCAGTCAGGGTGACGCACTCGCCGATGCCTCCTCCACAGGCCGCGGCGGTCACCAGATAGAAGCCCTTCTCCGATGGCGCACTGGCCGCGTATCCGAGGTCGGTCAAGTCGGCGGTGTACGTGTTGCTCTGCGTGAACCAGCGCTCCTCCTGGTTCATGATCTCGACCAGTTTCGCCTGACCATCCGCGCGCCGCGTCTTGCGCACCTGATCCTGATAGGCCGGATAGGCTATGGCCGCAAGGATGGCCACGATGGCAACGGTTACCATCAGCTCCATCAGCGAAAAGCCACGAGTCTTATTATGTCGCATTCTGGCTGCCTCGATACTCGAATACGGATGCACGCTCCGAAGTGCCGGGGCGACTAGCGCCCCAGCTCTTCCCAGGACAGTCTGCCGATGTTTGCGCCACTGAGGTGCTCGACCTCGCGAATGTTGATCTCGGCGCCGGTTTCGGTCCGGGTGCCCGGAGTGTACTGCTTGTTGCCGAGGAAGGTCGGAGAGGCCGGAAGTCCCTGGTCGAAGCGTTGTCCGCCCGGTGCGACGCTGGTCAGTGTGCCGCTGGAATCATCCAACAGATCGCCGGAGTTCACGTAGCCGTCGTTGTTGTAGTCGAATATCGCGGTGTCGGGGCGACCGCCATTTTCGAAATTCACCGACATCAACCAACCGCTTCCGCCGTAGGCGCACGGGTCGGTGGAAGGGATGGTCGTGTTGAAGTAGACGATGGTGCCGCGAACCACGGGGTCGGTGACGACGCGCTCACCGGTCGCCGGAAGGTCCATGTACCAGCCGTACTCCACCGTTCCGCCGGTTCCTTCGTAATCGACCGGGTTGTCCGTCGGTACACGAACGTCCGACGGGAAGCCGGGTTCGAAGGTCTGCTCGACCAGGTTGTTGCGATCGAGCGAGCCGGTACCCTCGTCCCAGACCCCGTAGAAAGACTGGGTGTCGCTGGACGTGCGATCGCCATCCACCATGTACTGACCGGTACCGAACAGCACCAGGACGTTCGGTGCATTGGAAGGCGACGGATTGTCGAGGACCGTCGGATGTTTCACAACCACCGCGGCACCGGTAATCGGTTGGTTCGATGCGGCTGTAAACAGCGGCGCAGGATTCGACGAAGCATCGACATGCGCGATGCCCCAGCCGGTGCCCTGGCAGGCTCCCGAGCTCTCGTTGCAGAGGTCGAAGGCCCACATGTGCCCCTGCAGGTCACCGGCATAGACACGGTCGGCGGTGCCGTTGCCGTCGAGGTCGACGACGGCCGGCGTGGACAGGCCGTTGAGATCACTCGGGCTACCCGCGCCCGTGGAGAACTTCAGGTAATCGGTGTTCAGCGTCCAGCCGTCGGACAGGTCGGCGTCCAGGAAGAGCACGTACAGCGTCGCCTCACCGGAGCCCGTATCGTTGTAGCCGTTGCCGAAGATGACGGCCCAGCGATGATTCCCGGAGCCGTCGATGGCGTTCGTCAGCGCGACAGTGGGAATGCTGAACGTGTAGCCGAGGTCGGCATCATCGGCGCTGCTGAACTCCCACAGCACCAGGCTGTCGGCGTTGGATTCGTCGAACTGGCTTGGGTCGGTCACGTCCAGAGCGAACATGCCACGGCCACCGGCACGCTCGCCACCGATCAGTACTGTTTTCCACTCCCCGTTAACATACACGTCGGACACTGTCGGCAGAAGGTCGACGTAGAAGCGATGGCTGTAGTCGGTTTCGGTGAGGGCATGCAGACCTTCGTTGGCCGCGGTCGAAAACAGGCTGCTGGGGATGTAGGCCAGCAGCTCGGTGCCCCCGTCGCCCGCGCCCAGCGAAGAGTCTTCGGCAAGAAAGGCGTGGAGCATACCGTCGTTGGCGCCGGCATAGATGACCCCTGTGCGGCTGGCCTGAGCATCCCTGAAATCAGTGTAGCGCTCGCCGTTGGCGCTGGGGAAAGGTGCGTGGTCCGGCCAACCGAGCTCCGGCTTGCCGACGAACACGGGACTGGAATGCACCATGTCGCCGAGGCGGCTGCTACGCACCCGGAAGTTGTTGCCCGCACCTTCGTCCGCGCGGCTCCCACGCACATAGTTCAACCGCGCCTGGGCGATGGTGTCGCTATCGGTTCCGCCCGTCGAGTTGGTGCGCAGGTCGTTCTTCTGTGCGTCGGTGAGATTGGCCCACTGGAACGCCACCCCTTCGGTGCCGTCGTGCGTCAGGATCGTGCGGGGGTTGCTGGAGATATTTCGTGCATCGAGCAGGGTCGCGGCGCTCCAGCTCGCAGTGCTCGATACCGCCCCGGTGGTGGAGTTGAGCGCGTAGGCCAGGAGATCACCGCTCCAGTGGGAGGAGTCGAACAGGGCCAGGTACACCGCACTGTTGGTGTCGAGCTCACCGGTGTTGAAGGTCACGGATGCCGCCGAACCTACCTGGGCCAGGATGGACTTCAGTGCCTGGGTCATGCGGTCGCGCAACTGCTCGGGTGTATCGGCGTTCGACATGGTGCCACGGCCGTTGACCGCCGCGTGGTACAGATCGTCGATCTGCGTCGGATCCCTGTCGGCATTCGCGTCGGGCCACGCCAACGGATTCGAATAGATCTTGGCGACGGAGTCGTAGGTGATGCCGCTAATGGTTTGCCCGAAGATCGTACCGGACTGCCCCAGACCCACCCCGTAGGTGTTCATGTGCAGATTGGTATTGCAGTCGAGCGAGGGATCCAATGGGCTGACGCTGCAGCCGGAGGGCACTGGCACGTCGCCCGTTGGGCTGATATCCGCACGCAGGTTCTCCGTATAGTACTTCATGGCAATGTCAGCCAGAGTATGGTCGTAGGTATCCGCGTAGGGAGAGCCCTTGTCCCCGTCCTGGTTGCCAACGCCGGTATCCGCAGTAACCGCATAGCCGTCAGTGAACAGTATGGTGAAGTTCTTCTGGCACGATTCGGTGATCGGCGCATTGGCATCGGTCCGCTTGTATTGATCGCCCGCGTGTTTCAGGGCTTCACGATTCGGCGTTCCGCCGCTGTTGCCGTGAATGTCGAAAAGATCCGAGAAGAACGTGTCCTTCTGCGTATCGAAGTCACGCATGGTCACGGTATTGCGGTTGTTGATGGTGAACACGCCAGTGCGGATGCCGCTCATGCCGTCGAACGCCGGAGGCATGCCCGCGCGCAGGGCCAGATGGCGCTTGCGGTAGTAGCTGAACCAGTTGGCGAAATTCTGCATCTCGGCGCTGCCAGCCGCGATGACGTGCTTCTTCAGGCAGGCGCCATCCGGTCCCAGTGCGTCGACGTCGGTGCTGACGAAGGTGCCCGGGCTGGTATGGAAAGCGGTGTAGTTGGCCGGGTCGGGTGTGGCGCCGCAGCTCTTGCTCGCACCGGTGCTGGTAAGCTGGTAGGTGCCCGTCGTGGTTTTGACGTAGTAAACGGCGGGGTAATAGGGAATGGCTACATTCTGATCCGAGGTCATGGTGACATCGGCCGCGGCGGTCGTCCAGTTGCCGGTGCTCCAGTTCTTGTAGCGGGTGTTCTTGGGGATCCGCATGCCGGTCAACAGCCGGAACCTGAAGTTGTTGGTGTCGGCGGCGGCATCGGTCGTAGTCACCGTGAGATTGAACCGGTACGTCCCGTAGTTCGGATCCGAAGGCGCACTGGTGGGGTCGATGTCTCCCCAATTCGTGGTGCCGTAGGACAACCAGGGCTCGTAGGTGACGGCCGGATCGTAATACGCCTTGTTGTAGTCGGGACTGCGCGCGAACGCGTACTGCGCAAACGGCGGAATGGCGAAGTGGTCGTGCGTGGAGTCGGCATAGATGCGATTGCCGTTTCCGGTTCCATTGGGAAACAGGTAGACGTACTTGTCGTCGGCTTCGAAGTTGACTTTACCGGCTGTGGGCTGCCCCACGAAGCTGCGCACCGTCGAGGTGTTCTCCCACCATAGCGCACCATCATTCGAAGGGAACAGCACCTCGAAGTCCATGCTCCCGGAGTCGTCGATGGCGAGCAGGATGTTGGGTTTGGCGCTGGTGCCGGTGAAAAGAGGCGAGTTTGCCAGGTTGCCGGGCGCGGCCGCGGCACCCGCGGCGTAAAGCAGCGCCGCAGCGACCAGCGCAGTCGCGTGGAAGTGGGGGTTGTTCGCGATCTTGTTGCCCATGTTGATACCCTCAGAGGCCCCGAAACGCTTGATGTGGGCCGGGTCGTGACGCCTTGCGACCGGCGGTGACGTGTATTTCAGAACCGCTTGCCGAAGTGAGTTTGAAGAACCACCTGCGAATTGTTGCTGCCACCGGTGCCCCGAGCGGTAATGCGGAACACGTCGACATTGTTTGGCCGAAGGCCCCCGTACCTTCTCACGTTTAGCGCGCCACCCGTCCCCGAGACAGCCCCGAGGTGCTGAATGAAATAGCGCGGCGCAGTGGTGGCGCCCGGAATCGATCCGGTGTAGGCGCGGGAGTTGGTGCCGGTCCAGGTGGCGGCGAGACTGTAGTCGGGCGGGCTGTCGGCGCTGCCGTACAGTCCGTTGGTACCGTCGAACGCGGCAGTGGAGACCGATCCGTCGACGAGATCCTCTCCATCCCGCAGCGCCGCCTCCGCGGCCTGAAAAGCGACATTCTGGTCACGCAGGTTGCCTGCCATCTTCTCCTCGAGGGTGGTCGTCTGCATGCCGGTGATACCGATCAGCGTGAGCGCCAGGAGGATGATCAGTGCGACCGCGAGTACCGCGCCCTGTTGTCGTTTACCGTCCGAGTATCTCATGATGGAAGCTCCCGTCTATGGCGCAGGGGGTGTATCAGCCGAGCCGATTGCGCAACGACACGGTGGTCGTGAACGTGCGACGCAGCCGCCTGTCCCCCGAATTGATGGCCGGCACGATGTTGTCTTCCAGGGAACGCACCGTCAGCGTGACCCGCAGGCTGACTACGCGCGTCAGATCCAGCCCGGCGGTACCGATGGGCACATAACGGTTAGGCGCGCCGTCGCCGTCGGTGTCCTCGCCGTACACGATCTGCATGTCTTCGACGCCTTCCACCAGATCCACATTGCCGCCGCCGTCGTTGCGCTGCAGGACCGGATCACCGTCAGCATTGGCACCGACGGAGTAGGTGAGCTCGCGTGCCTGGTACACCTGGGCATCGGTGTTGTAGTTCTTGGACAGGTTGGTATTCGGGATCAGTGGCGTAGTTACCGGATCGGTGTTGGTGATCCGGAACACGTCGGCATGGGAGCAGTCACTCACGATGACGACTTCGTTGTGCTGGAGGTTGGCGGTACTCGCGACCGGGATGCTCGCGGGCCCGGAGACCCCGGTGACGCGAATGCTTCCCGCATACGCCTCGCGAATGGTGACGCTGTCCGGTGCGCCGCTTGCGCCGTTCGTTCCGCCGATCCCGCCAGCCCCGAAATTGATATAACCGGTGGCGGGTGGTGGTGGCAGATTGTTGGTGACCTCCGACAGATCGGGCACGCAGCCCCAGAAGTCGGCCATGCGCAGATCGCGCGCCAGGAAATCGACCGCGAAGCGACCATTCTCCTGCAAGCGGGAGGCCGCTTCCTGTACCCGGTAGGCCTGTCGGCTGGAAGCCAGGATCTGAATCAGACCGGCAAGCAGCACCAGACTGATGGTGACGGCGACCATCAACTCCACCACCGTCAGTCCGCGCTGAGCGGCGGGTCGCTGTGCGTTGCCGATGAACCGGGTCATGGGCGGAAGCTCACCACGAAGCGATCATCGTCGACGCTGCCGTCGCGGTCGTCGTCCCACCAGACCTTGATGGCGTACAGATTGCCACCGCCATCGCACTCGGGGCTGGCTGCGTCGTCGCCGTCGGCCGGTGTTGAGTCCAGACAGACGACGCCCTGTCCGCTCGGCAGCGCCGCGGCGAGCGCCTGCGTCCACTCATATGCATCGTGCTGGGCCATCTGCGCCTGGGTACAGCCGGCGCTGCCCACGCAGTTGGCGTTCTGGGTCGGGGTAGGATCGTCGTAAAAGTGGGCCGGGTCGACCACGCCAGCGCCGTGATCCAGATTGGCGCGGACCCGGTCCGCCATGTCGTATGCGAGTATGGTTGCCTGACTACGCAGATAGGCGCTGTGATTGTTGCGCAGGCCCGCTGCCTGCAGTCCCGCGAGCCCCAGGAGGCCGATGGACAGTACCACCATGGCGATAAGAACTTCCATGAGGGTGAAGCCGCCCATGCGGCGGATGTTGCGACCGGGCGAATCAGGTCTCACGGCACGATCCTCAGCAGGTCACTTTGGCGGAGTTGGCGCGGCCGGTGGGCACCAGCGTGATGTCGCGTCCCTGATCACCAGTACAATCTGGAATTCGAAGCTGAAACTGCAGCGTGGTGCCCGCCGCGATGTTGAGGAAACCGGTTGCAAGGAACTGGATCTCGGAGACGTTTTCGACGCTATCCAGCGTGCTGCTGCCGCTCAGCGCGGAGCTCACCCGAATCTCTTCTCCCGCGTCGTAGGCGCCGTTGCCGTTGCTGTCGACCCACACGCGCCAGCCCTGGCCCCATTCGTTGGCCGCATCCGTGGCGTCCAATGCCGTGATGCGAACCACGGTATTGCGCTTCACCGCTTCGCCGCGCGCGAGGTTGAGCGCACCGAGGAACTCGTTGGCCTGGGTCGTGATCCGGTAGTTCTGAATGGTGCTGCGAAAGCTCGGGATCCCGACCACAAGCAGCAACACGCCGACGGCAAGTGCCACCATCAGCTCGATCAGTGTAAATCCGCGGTTCTGCTTCATGGGGCTCCGTATAACTCAGGGTGGGTGAGAATCGCAACGAAAATCCGACGAAACGTACAATTTTCCCGACGAACGGAGGTTGGGGCACGCGCCGGACACGTGGCACGGCCAAGTGCGGTGCGTTATCGTTAGCGGTGAGGGACGCCGTCCCTGGGTCATGGGCGTCGACCGAGCAGGATCGGACACGGGTTCCAACAGCATGCAAAAGTGCGTAGTGATCGGCGGAGGAATCAGCGGCATGCTGACCGCGCGCGAGCTGCGTCGCTCGGGTGTGGAGGTCTGTCTGCTTGAGCGCGGCGAGACCGGGCGCGAAGCATCCTGGGCCGGCGGGGGCATACTCTCGCCGCTTTATCCGTGGCGCTATCCGGCCGCAGTCGATGCACTGGTGAGCTGGAGCCAGGCAGAGTTCGAGACGCTGGCCCGAGAGCTTCGCGAGCAGACCGGTATCGATCCGGAATGGATCCGCAGCGGCCTGTTGATTCTGGACGAGGAGGAACGCGCCGCAGCGTTGGAATGGGCCGGGCAAGGAAAGCGCGTCGAGGTCCTGGAGCCGACACGAGTGCGCGAGTGCGAGCCGGCGCTGGAGGAGACCGGGCGTAGCGCGCTGTGGATGCCGGACATCGCGCAGGTCCGCAATCCGCGCCTCGTACGGGTGCTCAAAGCGGCACTGCTGGCCGACGGCGTCGACATACACGAGCATACCGAGGCGGACGGGCTGGTGGCGCAGGGAGAGCGGATCGTCGGGGTGCATGCGGGAAAGGAGAAGATCGGCGCCGATGCCGTCGTGGTCGCCGGTGGAGCCTGGAGCGCCAAGCTACTGAAGACGACGGGCTGTGAGGTCGACGTGGCGCCGGTCCGCGGACAGATGATCCTGTTCCGTGCTGAACCGGAGGCACTCAAGCGAATCGTGCTCTTTCGCGATCACTACCTGATCCCACGCCGCGACGGCCGCATCCTTGCGGGGAGCACCCTGGAGCACGTGGGCTTCGACAAGTCCACCACGCCAGCGGCTCTGCGCGAGCTACGTGACGCAGCCCTGGCGCTGGTCCCTTCGCTTGCACGGTACAACATAGAGCAGCACTGGTCAGGGCTGCGTCCCGGCTCCCCGACTGGCGTGCCCTACGTCGGAGGGCATCCTTCACTTCAGGGCCTGTTTGTCAACGCCGGTCACTTCCGCAATGGGGTGGTGCTGGGTCCCGGGTCGGCGCGTCTCGTTGCCGATCTGGTGACCGGTCGCACGCCCATTGTCGATCCTTCGCCGTATGCCCTTGGGCGTGCTCGCGCGGGGGAGGGCGCTACGAATTCTGCAAGACGCTGATTTCGTTATGCCCTGCCGAGCAAGAGATCCGTCCACGGGATCCAGCCGCCTCGATGGAACGAGGCTTCCGGCGCACATTGCACCTGCGGCGCGTGGCCGTGGATCACTTGCCTTGCACAGTGGAGCGGCCGAGCTGTGGCGCGGAATGCGATGCGCGCCGGGTCAATAACCCGCTGGGAGGGGCGGTAGCGCTTGATCCAAGAAGATTTTGCTTATGGACTTCGAGTGAAGACTTTCCCTATACTTGGATCATGTCCCACAAGAGTCACACGGTAAACCTCGACAAGGCCGAAGTCACGGAGCTGCTTCGGTCGCATGACATCATCCCGACGCAACAGCGGGTGGAGATCGCACAAGCGCTGTGCTCGCGGCCCCAGCACCTTTCCGCCGATCAGGTGCTCGCGATGGTGAACCGCGAAAGCTCACTGGTTTCCAAGGCGACCGTGTACAACACCCTGGGGCTGTTCGCAAGCAAGGGCCTCATTCGCGAGGTCATCGTCGATCCGCAGCGCGTGTTCTACGATCCCAATACCACCGCGCATCATCATTTCTACAACGTAGACACGGGCACGCTCACAGACATCGAAGCCGACCAGGTAACCATCGAAGGCCTGCCCAAGCTGCCGGATGGCACCGTGGCGCAAGGCGTCGACGTCATCGTCCGCGTGCGTAACAGTCAAGGTTCCTGATGCCTCCAGCGTTACCCTGAAGCGCAGGGCTGCCGCCCTGCGCCAAGTTGTCTCACCACTACCCATTCCTTATACTCCCCCCGTCACGCCGGTGTAGCTCAGTTGGTAGAGCAACTGATTCGTAATCAGTAGGTCGGAGGTTCGACTCCTCTCGCCGGCACCAAAGAAACAAGTAGCTTACGTTGAGACACCAGTCCGCTGGTGGTCGGCAACGGGGTAACATTTGGGGTAACAGCTGGTCGCAATCACCTGAGTAGAGCGGGCGGGATCACAAATGGCGTCGCCGCGGTTGCTCAAGCCGTCGCGCAGTTATATCCGATAATGCATAATGCATATTATGTTCACCAACACGCGAAGGCAGATTTGCAGTACCTTCGAGCCGATGCTGATCGACACAGCAGCTGTGGCGGCGGTACTTGTAGCCACTAACAGCTGTTCGAGGCTTCTCCTACGTGCTTTCGACAAGCTAACTACCTCGCAGTCAACAATATCAGATATCAGCGAGTGCACGTGCGGCAGCCATTCCCGAACCGCTGGGTACTACGCGAGCAGCATATGCATCCTTTCGGCGTTTGAGACCGTCCAATGATCACCCCGGCGTTAATGCTATCGAATTCATGCTTACGGCTATTACTGAGCAGCCGTTTCGTTACCGCTACCTGCCAGTGCTGGTCTGTTGTGCGAAAGGCGGGTTTGCGCTTTTTCGACATCAACTTAGTGATAGTCGTCCATGTGAATCCTTTCCGACTGCGCCATCGACTTCCTAACACCAGTTCTTCAAGCGCCGGGATCTCTACGTTGTGGTAAACGCCGACCCAGATCGGCCCAATGCTCCCCGCGGTTACCCGGAAACGTATAAAGCGAGGTTTGGTCAATCGGTAAATCTGAGCCGATATTTGAAGCAGACCTTCGTGCAGAGATGGCCGAGTCTTCTTCATCCAGGCGCCGTCTAGACTATGACCGCATGGCTCTACATCGAGTACGTATCCGAAAGACATTCATGTGTCATCTCGCGACTGAATCGTCGAGTATTCTTAAGCTCAGCTTGCGGAACGATGCCGACATGACACTGCCATATGCTTCCGCGTATTGAAAGGGTTCAAGTGCCTATCCCGGTACACGATACCATTGCGACAGATCTACGCTCTGACAGCGAGTGATTTTCTACCGATAGTTTCCATCTTTCAGCGCATCCTGACCAGCATTGCGTGAAATCTTAGCGCATCGTGGTGCGCCAACGCGCTCATGCGCGAGCTTTCCTCTTGAACGCAAAAGTTCAAACGCGTTTCTTTATTTTGTGCCGGCGATTTTCTGGCAGCCTAGATCAGCAACAAGTTCTCCCTCAATGTATGCTATGGCGACCGCATTGTTGCCCCTGCAGATTCCGATTACCCTTTCCAAAGTTACAGTGCTTTGTCCTACACGCTTCACTCCAATTTCCGACAACACGCCGTTCCGCCACGAAGGTCAGGTGTTCGCGTATCCATTGCGACTGCAGGTAGTCAACGTTCTGACCTCAGCCCCCCAATTGCGGATAGTCGCACGAGAAAGATGCCTGCCTGATCTCACCGACTACTTCGTAACCCTCAGCGATCCCATCGTTTTCATCTACCCCAGCATCGCCATTCCCACGCAGAGACGGCCATGGTAGCCGAGCGTCCGCAGTCGCAGATCGTGCGCCTTGTCGGCGATCGATGCCGCGTGCAGGTGTATCGTAATGACGTGACGCTGCTCGCGAGCGCACCGAGATGTGACCGCTCGACGATCTCGGTGATGGGGTGCCGATGGGAGTGGGGTCGGGCCCGGTGTGCGGCGGGTCGCGGCGCCGGTCGGTCCCTCGACCATGCACTTGTGGATGGTGGTGCGGGACGGGAAGCCGAGGCCGCAATCGATAGCGTCTGTGCCCCGCGGACCCGATGTGCAGACTTGCTTCGAGCTCGAGAACGTGTGTGCTGATACCATGGCGCTTCCCGGTGTAGTGACACGGTCATTGTAGCGATCCATAGTTTCGCGTTCCCTCCGCACGCCCGCACAGGATCGCCCAGGCGCCGCGCAGGCCTGCGGCAATGCCCCCATGTAGCGCCTCGGTGGTGATCGCCCGCGCAGCGCACAGGCATGCAGCGACGGCAAGACCCAGCAGGCGGTGGCGGATGATCTGGGATGGAGCCGCGAGAAGGTCAAAGTCTATGCGGCGCTACAGAAGATCGACTCGAAGGCTTGGGAACTGGTTGGTACGACGGTTCGCGATTCCGGCCTGCTACGAGAAGATGGAGCCGTAGCAGAAGGTGCTACGCCCGTAGCATTTTCCGAAAACCTCCTGCGCGTCCTTCCGCCGCTGACACCCGAGCAGCAGCACGAGCTGTGCCGGCTGCTGGCGCGCGGCAGGGCGGATCAGCGGCGCTTGGCGACCGCACGCCCGGATCGTCGCGGCGGTGTGGCGGGTGGTGGTCCCAGCGCCATGAGTCGCTCCGTCGCCGACGCCAGCGCACGACGCACCTCGACGAGCAGCCGAGAGCGGATCGCGCCCGGATCGGACAGTGCGGCAAGCTCACCAGCGACGCGGCTGGCGATTGCTTCGGTCTCGGCGCGCACAATGAGCATGGCCTCGCGCGCTGCGTGCTGCGCATCCTCGAGCGGTACCAGCTCGCCGCGCTGGCGTGCGGCCTCGGCCTCGGCCTGCTGCGCTTTTGCGGCCATCCACCTTCTCTTCGCCTCGCCGGTCGTGGCGTTGCCGCCACCGGCCTGCACGTACTCGATGTACGAACTGCACCGCGGCGCCCAGCGCATAGCGGGCGGCACTGATCTGCGTCAACACACCCTGACGGTGCAGCGTGTCGATCTGCCTGCGGGTCAGGCCCAGCACGGCGGCGAGCTCGCGAGCGGAAAGTGGGGTGTCGGCGGCAGGAATGGTCATGCGTCAGGGCTCAAGGTGCGGAAAAGGAAGTGATATTCCCGGACAAACTACGCGTGAATAGCGCGCGCCCGTTACCCGTGGGTCTGCTGGTACCAAAGGACCCCGCCGGTATTTTGACACGTGCGCTGTCAATGCTCGAACAGCCCAGGTACGTCCACAAGGTGTGGACGTACCTGGCACGAGTAGATGAGCGCCGCGCCGGACAGCGAGGACAATCCGACGCGGCTGCTTGAGCCGGTGTTACGCGCCACCGCCGGCTGGGCGGGCGTCGCGAGACGCCACCTCGCTGTGTGCCATGGATGAACACGCGCGAGAAGAAAAGGGTCATGAAACGCTGCGCCGCAATCCGATGATCGCGCTGGCGCTGGTGCCGGTCTGCCAAACCCTGGTGCAGCAGATCGGCAGCACGTACCTGCCGGCACGCCGACAATGGTGATGTCAGACGCGTCACTGGTGCGAACCTTGACGTCGCCCGCACCGCCAATCCACAGCGCGGCCAGCATCTCGTCGCCGCTGTATACCAGCACATCGGAACCAGCACCGATGGTCAGCAGCACATTGAAACTGGCATCGACCAAGCGCGCATGGTTGCGAGTGGCGCTGGTCTCGCCGGTCAAGAAATGCTTGACGCGCTCGAGCACGGATCAGGTGCTCAGCGTAACGCGCACGATGCCGCGCCAGGACACCGCACGCACCGCGACATCGAAATAGCAGCGCCAGACCATCCCGTCCCAGTTTTCGATCCGCCCGGACGAGACGCGCAGCGGCTTGCCCGTCAGGTGGACGAGGAACGTGCTGGCGCGCAGTGCCGGGTCGCTCACGACGTAGGCTGACCCAGACACGCGCGGCTCAGGCAAGACCCGTGGCGCATCTGGACTCGCACCGTACATGGCGGTGATGCAGGCCCGCGCGTTGGCCTCCGCGGCCGCCGGGACGATGATCGCGCATGGCGCCAAGGCCATGAAGTTTTCGGCCTCGTCTTTCTGCATGCGCAACGCCTCGAAGGCGTCGTCCAGCACGGCAACGGTGATGGCATCGACCTCGGTGCGGAGATTGCCGCGGCTCGCATCGAACAGCGGCGTCCCATCCGCCATGTTCGCGTTCGCGGCCAGCATCGCGTAGGTCAGATCGGCCTCGAGCGCACGTGCCGAAATCCCGAATCCTGCAGCGGCGAGCAACTCGCTGGACAAGTCCGAGGACACCAGCGCGGCGCGCGGAACCGGGATGGAGATGGCGTAGGTGTCGAGCGCGATCTGCTCGCTGCTGCCGTGGATGCTCGCGATGTCCACGGGTCCGCCGGATGCGGGAATCTTCTGCAGGCGTGGCGGCGCAACAATGGCGTGCTCCACCGGCTTGAAATTCTGCGCGGTAACCGCGCGGGTCCACACCGAATGGGACTGCCGCGGTGCCGTGTACGCCTCCAGCGCGGCGTGCTGTGCGGCATTTTCCAGGACGGCCTCGCCGATGCCGAGCTCGATTTCGCGGTGGATCAGCGCGTCGGGCGGACGGTCATACGCAGCATGCCCTTCACGCCGCACGGCCTCGGCGCGGGCGAACTCCAACAACGTTCGCGCTTCGGCCAGGTCGTGCACGAGCTCCGGAAGATCCTGCGCGTCCCGCAATCCCGCGCGCAGCATCAGTGCCTCGACGACCAGCATGCGGGGCTTCGGCGGGCTTCGTTCTGGCAAGGTCCTCGGTCCAGCTCATTCGCTCATCCTCTGTTCATCCTGGCGCCGGAGTCTCGCGCGTGATCCACTGACAGCACAAGGTGGCGTGATGTCAGTGCGCGGTACAACGACCGGACCGAAGTCGGGCACGGTCCCCAGCACAACGCCATGAACAACGCCTGTTCGAACTCGGTCCCGATCTCCCGGCCGCGCACCCGCGCAAGTCGAAAGCGCCTCGAACACTGGTAGCGCGCGAGCTCGGCCTGCAGCAGCCGCGCCCGGGCCCACGACGAACCGCCGAGCAGCGCAGCGGCGCGCCGCAGATGATCGTCCCTCACCATGCGGCGCAAATCGCCATGTGAGCGCACCAGCTCGAGCACCAGGTGCTCGTGGTCGGCCAGTGCAGCGAGCCAGTCAGGAGCGTTCACGCGGTGCCTCGTGGGCGTTGTGGAGGAGCACACAGAGCGCTGGCGCTAGGACCATTGCGAGCCCCTGTTGTCCGTGTGGTAGTGCCATGAAGGACCCGAAGCATACACATGCCCATACACACCCTCATCGGCGCTCAGCCCGCCGGTCCGCCGCGCGCACGGGCAGCGTCACTTGCCATCCCGCCGAATGTACAGGTCCATCTCGGCCAAAATCGAAATCGCGCCGGTCAGGCGCGGCCAGTCCGCTCTCAGCCAAGCGCCCGGCGATCAGCCGGTGCGTGGCGATGCCGGACCAGCACGCGAGCAGCCAGCACGCCACGTCCAGCGGATCGGCCTGCGATACCAGCACCACGGGACCGGCCCAGGCGGCGCGCAAGAGCCGGTCGGCACGCGCCGAGTCGGGCGGCGGCAGCTCGTCGGGCGCGGGATCGCAAACGCCGCGCGCATAGCGGTCGTCGAGCCGGTCCACCGCGCTGGCCAGTACGGCACGGATCGGCAGATCGCTCGGGAGCCGGCGGCGGGTGGCGGCCAGGCGTTGCGCGTCGGTCATGCGCGTCCGCCCTTCGGGATCTGCTGCGGCCCCATCCCTCGCAGCAGCTCCCGCGCCTTGGCGCCGGTCGATGCCGCAGCGCCGTGCGATGGCCTCGGCGCCATGTCCCTGGCGGGCCATGCGCTCGGCCTGCGCCCGGACTACTGGCTTGCGTCTCATCGGACCTCCCGCAGGACATAGCCCGACGCGTAGTAGGGCGAGCGCGGATCGCTGCAGTGCGCCACGCGGTGCCCGTCGCCAGATCCCAGTGGGCAGGTGCAGGGGAGCCGGCCGCGGGTGCGCTTGGCATCGGCACGCGGGATCGCCGGAGCAAACACCATGGGAGTGCTCGCGCCGGCAGTGGGAGCAGCGGAAGATCAGGTGTACGCCGGAGCGGCGGGCGAGGATCACGGGGTGCGCGGTCATGGGCGGGCGCCCTCGACCACCACCGCCAAGCGCTCGCCGTACACGCGCGCAAGCTCCGCGCGGGCATCCTCCAGGGTGGCAGCGGTGGTAATCCAGGTGCCTCCGCCTTCGCCATTGTGCAGGCGGAAGTGGTACGGCCTCCGCCGCGAAATTTCTGTGATGGTGGGGGGTGGGGTACCGACAGAACTGACAAAAGCCCCTTCTGTCGGTTTTGTCGGTAGGCCGCCCCCCCATTCTTGAGTTTTTTTAGGCGCTCGAGCGCCGCGGCGTAGTCGCTCATCGAAGCACCAGATCGGGATGGATATGCCAGACCTCTCGCGTCCTGCCGGGAGTCTCTTGACGCTCGGAGCGCACCCGCCCAAGGTCGGCCAGATAGTCGAGCGCGCGAATCACGCCATCGCGGTCCAGCAGGCGCCAGCCTGATCGTTAGACATCGCGCGCCTGGAAGGGAGTCCCGATGTCGCCCGTTTTGATATGGCGCTCGAGCTCGCGGGCTGCGGCAAGCGCGGGGTCAAGTGCATAGGCATATAGCCGACGTGCATGCGCCTCCAAATATCCGCCCCAGGCGATGGCGAACACCATCGCCGTCTCGGTCACCGGGCCACCCTCCGGCGCGTCTGCAAGGTGTAACAGGAGCGCAATGGAAGGGATCAGGGATCGATGCTTGGCCAGGTACGCCTCGAAGGCGGGGTGATCTCCCCCGGCGCGAAGTCGCCGCTCAAGTCGATGGCGCCATTCCCGGAACACCTCCAGCGCGGCCGGGTGCAGCCGAAGGTAGGGGATCGAATCCTGCTCACCATCGCGCTGCGCGCCAATGGCATCGGGAACCAGGCCATCGAGCCGATCGAACACCGCCCACGCTCCTTGCCGGGCGGAGGTGTCTGGCCAGCGATCCACGTCCCGCCAATCCCGCGGCGGATCGGGCCAGACAACGACCTGCAAGCGCTGCAGCAGACCGTCATCGCCCACGCCGCCATCAAGCGCACCGCGCAGGTATTCGCTCAGTGGCCCCGGCTGGATACCGCCCAGGACACTGACGCATGCGGCTTGAATGTCGATGGTCCCGCGCCCGATTCGGTCAAACGAGTAGCTGCCGTTGCCGTTCCAGCTCTCAAGATAAAACGCGCGGGAGCATTCCTGCCCGTCGCGGTCCAGGGATCGCAACCATCCTGTCAACTCGTCCCTGAATACCAAAATTCCGCGCGGGTTCGCGGAGAGCAGCTCACCCAGTTTTTCAACGGTCGAATCGTGGGTGATGTATCGGCGGCGTACCGGCGCGGCATCCTCACCACTGCGCAATGACGCCGCGATCAACCCGGGATCTTTGCCTTCGCGGATCGCCTTCGCGATTTTCTTCTTCGTTTCCCCTCGCTCCGCGTCCCGAATCACTTGGCTGGCCTGGTGCTGCGCAACCGCGATGTCGTATTCATCGCGCGCCCTGATCTCCAGCCGCCGCAGTGGTCGGAGCGGCTCTTGCAGTGATGGGGATTTGAGAAGGCCCGGGCGACCGATGATCGCGCCCCACAGATTAGGAATTGCGGTCCAGTCATCATGCTGACGCGGCCGCACCCCGATCTGGCGTCCGACCACAGCGGATAGCGCCACCAGTGCGGCAACCGCCGGGAAATCAATGGGGGCTTGTATGCGCTCCGATACATCCTCGATCCACGGTCGGAAGGCATCTGGCAACAGAACCGGGTCTAGCACGGGCACGGGCGGCAGGCCCTCCGGCAATGGCTCGGGCTCTGGCCATGGGTCGCGATCAAGGACATCAACATAAACGTCGTGTGCATCGCGTGCAGAGCTCATGCGGCCTCCTGGCTGCTGGCGCGTCGGTAGAGAGTGCCGCCGCCGCGCAGGTCCAGCACTCGCGAAATTCCGGCGCCCATGAGCGCTATGACCAGCCGCCGCACGTGCTCGCCATCGGTCTGTCCCGCGGCCATCAACAGGATCGGATCGTGGCCGGCGAGCAGGCGCCAGTCGTAGGCCTCGGGATCGGTGCCGGGCGGCGCGACCAGCACCAGCCGGGTCGGTAGGCGCCACCGCGCCCAGTTCCAGGCGCCGACGCCGGTCACCACGAAAACGCTAAGCCCTGTGGCGGTGCAGCCCCACCAGCGGTGCCAGTTCGATCGGTCGGCGATGCGCTGCTGCAATATGCGCCCGAAGGGTGGAAGGGGCCGCCGGGTCATGGCGTCACCTCCCGCAGCTGCTGCAGCGCCTGATGCGCGCGAAGATGCGCGAAACATGACCTGCAGTAGCGCCCACCATGCGGCGGGTGGCGGCCGGCGAAACACGATGCCGCAGCGGGCACAGCGAGCGGGACTCGGTGGCGCTGGTGGCGGTGGAGATGCGGGGCGGGTAGACTGCAGGTGCTCGTCCAGAGCGTCTCTGTAGTTCCCCGCGCCCTGCCCGGATCGCCGCCGGCCAGGGCGCATCCATTTGGGGGGCATGTCAGCCCGCCGCCTTACGCGCGTGCCATTCCAACAGTTCGCTCTCGATGAACATGCTGGAATTCGGCCCCACCATGCGCGGGCGCGGGAAGTCCCCGGTCTGAATCCACCGCCACAGCGTTGTCCTCGACTTGCTGGTCAGGCGCTGCGCGTAATCCCAATCAACGAAGCGGACGGGCGGATCATTCGCGCGCTTCTTCGATGCGGTCGGTGTGGTGCTGTGCATGGGGTGGTGCCTCCGTGGTATGTCGCAGAGCACACCGTACCGGCGCGTGACGGCCGGCGCATCTAGTCTAAGAAAGTGGGTGCGGCGAGGCGCAGGGTCGGCTACTGCTTGGGAAGGAGGCGAATCGTCTGCTCGTCGGTGATGCCGATGTACGGCGAGCGGGTAATGTGGATTCGCAGCAATTCTGCGTTTCCCACCGCTGCCCTCACCCATACCGGGTCGCCGATCAGTGCCGGCAGGTCCACCACGTTGTCGAGCTCCGCAATGCGGTCGAGCAGTGCAATTGCGAGATGGAGCACGGGCTTCGATGGGGACCAGATGCGCGTGATTACGTTCGTGCGGCTCGCATGGAATCCGCGGGTCACGGCGTGCTCGGCCAGGGTGTTCACCGTCGCAGGTTTCCCGTCTATCGTGGGGACGATCTTCAGCGTTAGTGCGGGGCGCGCCGATCGCTGTCCTAACCATGCTGCGCCGGGATCGCGGCGCGTGCTCTCAAAATCCACGCGCCCTATCAGCTCCCGTCCCATGTAGGCCGCTGCTATTCGCGCGCCCACGATGCGCGCAAGGCAAGGTCCGAAAGGCCCCTTGGCGTAAAGCTTGTCCTTGCGGATGCGCAAGGACTCCGGCACATCGTCCCAGGTTCCGCCCGCAGCGACCCACTGCCGAGCTCGTGTGGCCGCAACGTGCCTGATGAAATGATCGCGTTTCGCAGTGTCTTCGGGGTATGCGAGTGTCGCGAGATAGGCCGCAGCGCCGACCCATGCGAGCGTACCATCGCAGGGTATGCCCGTGGTTTCCCGCGGCGCCATCAGCGGATCATCACCACGTTACCGGCAGCCTTGCCCGACACGATGGTCTTCAGTCGCCGCGCCCAGGTCTCCAGCGCCTTACGCTTCTCCACGCCATATAGGGTGCTGGTTGTAGACGCGCGCCATGCCCTGGAGCTGATGGCCGAGGATGCGCTCGCTGATATGTTCACTGATGCCGATCTCGGCGAACTTTGATCGCGCAGTGCGGCGCAGATCGTGTGGTCGGAACGACTCGATGCCGAGAGCCATGGCATTGCGGCGCACGGCGTGCGCGAGGGCGCCTTTGGTGAGTACCGCGCCTGTGGGCCCGGCGAACATACCGGGTTTCTTATCGTCTTGGGGCTGCGCCTGCCGCGTGCCCTTGGGGCTGTTTTTTGTCGGCGCTCACGGGCAGCCTCGATGATCTTCTGTGCGAAATCCGACAGCGGCACCACGTGGGGCGCAGCGCCGAGGTGTCGGCCTTTCATGCGGGCGGTCGGAATTGTCCATGTCGTGCCGTCTTCGTCGAGCTCATCCACGGTCATGCCGGCGACCTCTCCGGGTCGCTGTCCGGTCACGAGCACGAGCTTGAGCGCCAAGCGCACGCGCGGGCTCATCTCCGCAGCTTCGAGGTTGAGCCACAGAAGTACGGATCTCGTGTCGCTAAGCACCCGCTCGCGCGGCGCCTCGCGATGGGTCTGCAGGCGCACGCACGGGGACGCCTCCACGATGCCGCGCTCGATGGCGAAGTTAAACATCCGGCTGATCAGGCGGCGATGCGGTTCGCTGCCACCAGCGCGCCGCGGTCGGCAACGCGGTCGAGAATGCGGATGATGTCCCGGCGCCGGACCTCCTGCGCTTTGAGCTTGCCGATTTTCGGCAGGATGTCCTTGGCGAGCATGCGCTCGTCTTCCTGCCAGCTCGCCTTTTTCGGCTTCGCCCAGCGCTCGAGGTATTCGCCGGCGAGTTGCGCGACCGTGGGCGCCTCGCGCTCGGCCTGCTGCGCTTCGCGCTTCAGGTCGGCGGGGTTGGTGCCCTTCTCGAGCAAGGCGAGGTTCGCCGCGTGCTCGGCCCGGGCAGCGGCCAGGCCCATGTGATCGGCGGAACCGGGGTTGTACTCGCCGAGCGTCAGGCGACGGACCTTGCCGGCGTAGCGATACAGCCAGACCCAGGACTTGACGCCCCTCGGGGTCACCCGGATGCCGAAGCCGTTACCCTCGAACATCTCGTAGCGCTCGTCCTTCGCCCTGAGTGCCTTGACCTTCGCGTCGGTGAAAGTGGCCATGTCTGTTACCCCGAGCGGCTCTAGGGTAACAGATTAAGCGCAATACCCTGAAACAGCAAGGAACGGCACGTGTGCTATAAGTCAATGTGCACGCGATGGAAAGTGCAGGTTTGGCATTACGGCGCATTCCACCGAATTGCGTCTTGGATTGTTTCGTAATCAGTAGGTCGGAGGTTCGACTCCTCTCGCCGGCACCACAGATTGGCATAGCCCATTAATCCGGATCTTGGATTCTAGGCACCGCTCTGGTACGTCATTCCGTCTGGATTTGCGGATAGAGTCGGTTGAGTTTGATGCGGGCATCGGCCGTTGTGAAGTGCCAGTCGACGCCGGTTTGCTGCTCGTTGCGACGCTTGGCCCAGGCCCTGGCTTCGCGACGCAGGGTGTCGATATCGGCAATTCTTCGGGTAAGGCATTGCTTGGTGAAAACACTCAACTCGATCTCGGCGATGTCGAGCCAACTGCCATGCTTGGGTGTGGAATGGATTTCCAACCGCTCCAGGAGCCGACGTGCCTGCGCGGGCGCAAAGGCCTTGTACAGGGAAGCCGGCGTATGGGTGTTGAGGTTGTCCCAGACCAAGACCACTTTTTCAGCGTTTGGATAGTCGACGTCAAGCAACTCCCGCACCTCGTGAGCCAGATCGAGCGCGGTTTTCGTGGCGCGGACGTTGACCTTGCGCCAACCCGCCAACGGCTCGGTCACCATGAAGTTATTGGCCGTGCCCGCGCGCTCATACTCGTAGTCATAGTGCTGCGGCTGTCCGGGCGCGCCGGCAACGGGCGTACGGGTCTCGGCAATCAACTGCGTGGGCTCCTCATCGAGACACACGACCGGACGGTTGGGATTGTAAGGGCGCTGGTAGACCTCGAGAATATCCTCCATACAGCCAACAAACTCCGCATTGTGCTCGGGCGGGATGACCCAGCACCGGCGCAGGTGCGGTTTCAGAGCGTTTTTTTCAGTGTCCGCATCACCGTCTGAGGCGAAATCGACTCGACCACCTCCAGCGTGATCATTTCCTCGGCCAACAGCTTCAATGTCCAACGTGCCCGCCCTGCGGGCGGTCGCGAGCAAGCGATCTGTAGCAGGCGCGCCTCCTTCTCGCCATCGAGCAACGGTTCGATCGGTGGACGCTCGCGTTTCTTGCGCGTGAGCGCAGCCTCCAGACCTTCTTCGACCAAACGCTGCCGGATGCTGAACACCGTGCGCGCACTGCACGCGAAGGCCTCGGCGGCTTGCTGGCCGTTCAGCACCGGGGGCACTTGGGCGCACTCGGTTGGCATGTTGAACACGGCGACCGGTCCCTCTCTGCACCATCGCTTCAAGAACGCAAAGCCAATGAAGGGCTCAAACGTGTCACTCGATTATTACGAACTGGAGTCTCTTGCCAGAGCCCTCGGGCCAACTCACGTGATCGGCGTTCGTCGTAGCTCCAGCTGACGCACCTGCCCCCACGCGGATCGCGGGCTGTGGGCGCGGCCCTGACCGCGATGTGTCACCTCACCACGCGATCCGCTCCCCGTGCCGGAAGAACCCGCCGCTCGGTCCGTCGTCCGGGAGGGTGGCCGCCCAGACGATGCCGCGAACCCCTTCCGGAATGCTGAGCGGCGCCTCCTCCCCCCCCATTTCGGTGCGTACCCATCCGGGGCAGACGGAGTTGACCTTGACGCGCGTGTCCTTCAGCTCGTCGGCGAAGATGCGGGTCAGCGCATTGAGCGCGGTCTTCGACAGACGGTAGCCTGGGCAGCAGCCGTTCATCTCGCTCAGCTGTCCCATGCCCGAGGACACGTTCACGACCCTGCCGTGTCCCTCCATCAAAGGCACCAGCGCCTGGCACAGGCGCAGCGGGCCAAAGGTGTTGGTTTCCAGGCCTGCGCGCACTGCCTCCAGGCCGGCGTGGAATGCACTGGCGCCTCTGTCGCCTGGGGATGCGTCAGGGAAGATGCCGGCGTTGTTCACCAGCACGTCGAGCCGGCCGAACTCGTTGCGGATGTCGTCGGCGAGCTTGTGAACCGAGGCGTCATCGGTGACATCGAGGAGGTGGAAGCGAACATCGAGCCCATCCCCTTGTAGCGACTGCACCGCGGCCTCGCCCTGGGATTTCTTGCGCGCAGTCAGAACCACGGTGTAACCACGGTTGGCCAGCTGCCTGCAGGTTTCAAAGCCAAGACCGCGATAGGCACCGGTGACAACTGCAACCGGTTTGATGGACATGACCTGTTCCTCCGGCGATGGGTTTACAGTTCAGCTATTGCGCATCGCGATCCATACCACCAATAAGTGTAGCCAACCTCGTCGGCAGGCTGAAATTCCTTACTTGATCCACGTATTGGAACGCATCAGCGTGTATCCCGTTGGAGCAGCGCCGAAACCGGAATCCGATGCACCGAGATGGATGACAGGCGTATGCCTGGTTCCCAGTGCTTTTCACAGGTCGAAAGATCGTGTCGCAGAGTCCTCGACGGGCCCGAGGTCGGCGTGTCGCCTTCCCGTAAATAAGGAATCGCCGTCGTACTCTCTTCAACTCGCACGCGAGGCCACGCGGCGTCAGCCGTGTTTTATCACTTGTGGCGACAGATGTTGAGGCGGATGGGCGCGAGCAACCCGGCTGCCGAGCGGTATGGTCAAACTTCTCAGGAGCGAATTGCAACTGGGACTGGAGATCAACGACGGGGGGAATTCGGTGAATGCGGAGAGCGCTTCGCCTTGGGGGAATGCTTGGGAAGCGCGACGCCCGTGCGGTACGGCCGCACGGGCGCAGGATCAGCTCAAAGAGTGCCGCATGCCGGTGTGGATTGTGCCGAGCTACCCACGGAGTTGTAGGCTTTGATGGCAAAGCACACCGGATCCCCGGGCTGCAGATTGAGGTCGGTGGAGCTGTATGTCACCGAGGGGGCATTGGGATTCAGGAGGCCCGAATTGAGCGGCAGCTGGGAAATCTGCTGATTGGCGGCCGTTGCGCTGGGGCCAAAGAAAACCGTGTAGCCGTCCACTGTGCTCGAATTGGGTGACCAGGATAGTTTCACGGTGCTAGGCGCTGCCCGGCATTTGCTGCAGGTGACGTTCACGGTTGCAGTTGCGGTGGCGACATCGCCGTTGGAGTCCGTCAGCTTGTAGACGAAGCTGTCGGTGCCGGCGTAACCGTCCTCAGGCGTGTAGGCAATGGCGTTGTCGCTCACAGTTGCCGTGCCGTGTGCCGGCGTGCCCGCCACGGACACGCGAATCGGGGTGTCGGCGAGATTGCTGTCGTTGGCGAGCACCGGAATGACAGTGGCGGTACCTGCGTCGGCGTTTGCCGTGTCGTTGACTGCCACCGGCACGCTGTTGACCGGGGCGGGAGGATCGACGGCGGTATCATTGCTCGTCCCAGAACTACCGGAAGTCTCCGTTCCGGTACTGACGGCGGTCCCTTCCGATGAAGACAGGGGCAAAGTCGACTGGCCGAACTGCCGTCGCATGATTGCGACGTCCTGGTTGTTCACGATGCCGTCGCCGTTGAGATCCGCATCCGGACCCCGCGTTCCAAACTGCGTACGTAACACAGCGACGTCCAGCTTGTTCACGATGCCGTCGCCGTTGAGATCCGCATTCGGGCTCGATTGGCTGTAGCTGCGGGCGAGCGCGTCGGTGGTACCGGTGGCGGCGACAAAGACCAGAAGCAGACTGGGTACGATGATCTGCAGGCTGCTGCGAGCGGAAGTGGCGCCTCGCGATGCCTGTGGGCCCGTATCATGGTGTGCTTGTTTCTCAAGCATGTGCGTCTCCTCGTAGCGTGCACTTGTGCAATGCATGCGCATTCTCGAAGACGTCAGCACCAGTCGCCGGGAGATCGATCACAAAACGTCCCCCGTATTCGGTCGAAACAGCGCAGCAGCTCAAAGTTCTGCGAATGTCGCAGTGCGCCTTGCCTATGGCTCGCGTAAACCTGTGTGGGGTGCGCAGCGCTGCAATTTCAAACCGGCTTCGAGGTTGCATTCCGCAAGTTGGCCAGCGAACGCGTTCTTTCGTGGTTCTGACGAGATTCGCGTTCAGAGGGTGCTGGCGGGCTCGGTCTCGGCTTGCGACGACAGTTGCGAAGTTGATCCGGAAATCTCACCAGCCGGCCAGCGGCTGGCCGGTAAGTGAATCGATGGCAGGGGAGACCTGACATGCCCCAGGTTGACGTCTCGTTGCGACGCGCGCACTGGCCAGGCAGGGTGCTCGTAGCGTTAAAGACAGGTGATTCGGTGTGCTTCCGAAGGGGAGCCCCAGTCGCGGCGGCGGAAGGCGCGCCGCGGAAGTTGGGGACATCAAAGGCAGGAAGGAAAGGTCGCGCGCCTCAGCAGTCGTTGAGCTCCAGCATCTGCTCTTTCCACACGTCATGATCGCGGTCGGGGGCCGGCTTCAGCGTGAAGATGCGGTTGTAGATCGAAGACGTGGTGAGCGCTACGTGGACCCGTACCAGGTCCGCCGCCGCGGCCACATCCCTGGCGCCGATCGCCGACTGGAGTGCCTGCTGCAGCTGGGGCAGTGTGCTGGGATTGTCGGATTCCGCGGCGATCGCCGCGAGCGCGTCTCTACGGCTAATCAGGTCCATCTCTGCTCTCCTGTGGAATGTCCCGCCCGCTTCGACGGTCAACCGGTTGCGGGCGATGGCAGTCGTGGGCAATTCACCGGTGACCTGCGCGGCTATATCGGCGCGCAAGGATGCGAACTCAACAGGGTTGTGGCGAATGCACGATGCATCTCTCATGTTCGGCATTGCCTGCGCTGCGCAGCTTCTGGTTCTGGAAGGTTCGCAGCAGAGAAGCTGAATTGCCGGTGGCGCCTATGCCGAACAGGTCCTACCCGATCAGCGGAAGCGCCAATGGCGGAGTTCGCTGTGATGTTGTTCTTGAGAACCGCCCCATATGGCAATGCCGAGGCTAGGAGTCGAGCTGAGACGCGGGTGGTCTACTGAACCTGCTGCCACTCGATCGGCCGGCACTGCGGAGTGGCGACCGGCAGTTGGCATCGAGCTGCCGGTTTGCTTTGCCGCCACTCCGCTGCCGTGTTCGGATGGATGCCTAGTCCTGTCCTTGCTGCTGCAGCAGGTCCAGGCGCTTCTGCATCTCGTCCATACGCTTGTCCATTTGGCGCAGCATGTCATGCAGCAACTGCACCTCGCGCTCCATCGCCTCGTGTTCTTCGTGATGCATCATCATGGGTCCCTTGCCGTGCATGTCCGCCATCCCGTGCATGGGTCCCATGCCACCCCACTTGCCTTTCATGCAGCCGGGATGTGGCCTGCCCATATTGCCGCCCATGCCAGGCATGGCCATCTGGGCATTCTGTGGGGCCTCCTCGGCCCGGGACTCGCCCTGTTCCTCGCCCCCTGCGGCCCCGGATACGTTACCGGGCATGGCCGCCGTACCGCCCTGTTCGGGAGTGTCCTCATCAGGCGCTGCAGCTTCGGGTGGCGGGCTCGGCTCGGGTACCACCGTGGCTGGTGCCTGCTGAACAGTCGGTGCGGTGGGCATCTGCGTGTCGGCTGTGCCCGTGTCGGGTGCTGTCGTTTCCTGGGCGTAAGCGAGCGTGGTCGCGACCGCAAATCCGCCGGCGAGCAGCAGGGGATAAAGTCTCATGGTACTTCTCCTGTATGAAAAAAGAGGAATTCCGGCGTGGGCGACAGGCCCCGGCCGATACGCCGCGCACGCTCGGAAGCACTGCAGGGTGACATTCCGGTGGTCCGTCTGCATGCAGCGCAGCGGCACGCGGGGAGTGGGCGGCGTCCCTTCAATCTAGCAGCTGCTGCGCCGGCCACCAAGGTCGCGGGCAGTGCATGAGGCGCCGCGGCCGGCACCGCCGGTCCGCTCCCTTACGCAGCCGGCGGAAATCAAAGGTGTTGCGAGCGGCGAAGCGCGCACATATGCTTCACAAAAACCACAAGAAACGGGACCCGGGTTTCCCTCGCTACGATCAGGTATCCGGCGGGGGTTCAGGCGGTTGCAGCAGGATCCCGCGCACCGCGTCCCGCAGCCGCGCAGTTTGTCGTCGCCCGGAGGAGTCGACTCATGCCTATCGCCACCACGGTTCGGCAGTATCTCGATGCGCAGCGGGTCTCCTATGAAGTCCTGGTTCAGGAGCCCGCGGAAAGCCTCATCCAGACCGCGAAGGCCGGCAACATCCCCGCGCGCCAGCTCGCCCGCGCCGTAGTCCTGAAGCGGCCGGGCCAGTTCGTGATGGCCGTGCTGCCACTGAGCCACGTACTGGATTTCTCCGCATTGCGCCGGTTGCTCGATCACGACGTGGTGCCGGCGTCGGTGGAAGAGACGGCCTATATGTTCCCGGACTGCGAGCAGGGCACACTGCCGCCACTCGGCGAGGCCTACGGTCTCACGACGCTGGTGGACGAGAGCCTGGCGGAATCGGACCCCGTGTACTTCGAGCCGGGCGAGCGTTGCATGCTGGTGCGCGTCAGTCGCGAAAACTTTCGGCGGCTGCACCGCGAAAGTGTGTCCGGCAGCTTTGCCGTACCGGCCGAGGATCTGTCGAGCTGCGATCTGCAGCCGCTCGAGAGCGCGGTGCGCCGCGCAGCACCGTGCGGTTCGGGCGTTTCGGTAGCGCACCTGATTCCCTCGGCGGACATCCGTACCCGCATCGGCCGGGGCTATCGCCTGCCGAGCATGCCCGATGGTGCCAGGCGCATTCTCGGCATGCAGTCGCACGGCACGCCCTGCGTAGAGGACGCAATGCAGCTGGTGGAGGCCGATTCAAGACTGGCTGCGCAGGCGACGGCATATGCCTGCATCCACGGCGACGGCGCGGCGGTGGCCTCTGCGCGTGATGCGGTCGCAGCCCTCGGTCCCGATCTCATCACCCACATGGCGCTGGGGCTCGCCCTGGGCCGATCGCTGAAGAGTTCGCCGGACGGTCCACTCGGCCTGCACGAGTTCTGGAGACATGCGGTGTTTGCCGCCTCCCTGGTGCAGCGTCTGGCTGCGGACCTGCCGAAGCCCTTGCGGCCCAGGCCGGGGACCGCCTATCTGGCGGCACTGCTGCACGACATCGGCTTCCTGATGCTCGGTCATCTGTTTCCACCGGAGTTCTACCTGCTCAACAATCTGGCACGCGCACATCCAGAAATCCCGGTCACGGTCCTGGAGCACAACGTGCTGGGCATGGGCTCCGCGCAGGAGGTGATCGCCATGGGGCACACCAAGCTGGGCGCCTGGCTGCTCCAGTCCTGGGGCGTCCCGCGGGAGGTGACCCTGACTGCGCTGGAGCATCACGATGAGGACTATCGCGACGACTGGTTCGTGCTGCCCAACCTGGTTCTGCTTGCCGACCGGCTGCTGAAACGCAACGAGCTGGGCGGCTACGGCTTGAGCGGGGAGCTTCCGGCGACCGTGCTGAAGGCGCTGGGCCTGCGGGAGGAACAGGCCGAGGCGTCCCTGGAAGCACTCACCGCTCAGCAAGACGCGCTGTCCCGCGCTGCGCGCGAGCTGGTTGCCTGAGCTCAGGGAATTACCAGCGCCATGCCGGGCAGAATGCGGTCCGGATCGTCCAGCAGGTGCTGATTGGCGCGCATGATGTCGGTCCAGCGTGGCGTTGAACCGTAGGCCTGTCGGGCAATGCTGGACAGCGACTCGTCCGGTCGCACGGTGTGTACCGCGCTGGCACCCATGAGCTGGGCAACCACCGATTGCTGCTGCACCAGCTGTTGCTGCGTCTGCCGCAGCTCGGCCGCGATCGGGCCGTCCTGATCGCTTCCCTGTTGCCGGTAGAGCATCTTGAACTGCTTCCCGACTGCGGCGGCGGCGCTACGCGCGAGGTCCAGCCGTGAGCCGGCCGCCGGGGCCATCGCCGCCAGCGTGGCGTACGGAGGAGGCGGTTCCCAGACCGGCGGCGCGGCGGCGCTACCGGGCGGCAACGTCATGGGTCCCGCGATGGTGGGTTGTGGACCGTCATAGGGCGCTTGTCGCCCGCGCAGTGCGGCATTTTCCTGTAGCAGCATGTTGACCTGCGCGGTGGTCTCCTCGTCGTGCGCTCGCAGCCGCGCAAATTCCTGCTGCAGCATGCCCAGTTCCTGCCCGAGGCGATCGCGCTGAGCGCCCACTCCGAAGAGCTGTGACCGCAGGGTGTCGCGCTCCGCGGCGATGGCGTAAAGGTCCTGGCTTGCCCGCGGCGGGGCATACCGCCGGTCGATACGTCCGGTCTGGGAGGACAGTGCATTGGTCTGCACAGCGGGTGAAGCTTCGCTCGCAGTCTCGTGACCGACGGTGCGCAGGCCCACTTCCAGCACGGCGCGCAGCGACTCCAGCACGGAACGCGCGTTGTCCACCGCGCGGCGGCTGTCCTGCAACGCCTCTCCGTTGCTCGCGATCCGTTCGCGCAGATTGGAAAGCTCGGCACGCAGCGCCTGCTCCCCGGGACCGCACATCGAACCGGCACCGTCCGCTGTCGCGGGTGCGCTGCGCGAGGGCTCGGAAATGTCGGCCAGGCTGAACGGCGGTAGAAGAGCGGCCGCAAGCAGGATCGATGGCAGGAATCGACGCATCGTGCGCACCGCTTCGCATGCGGCGCTTTGTGACGGGATCGCTCGCGCCTGGCGCTTCCTTCTCACCTGTGGCCCCCTCGTGCCGGGTCGGACCGTTTGCGCCGCCGGAGCTTCAAGCCCCCAGCGTACGCAGGTGCCCGAGTATGCTGTCTATCAATCCTCCGAGCTCGGTCCGCAGCTCGCCGAGTGCCGGCAGATCGTTGATCACGCGGGTCATGCTGAGCACGTCGTCGACGGTGTCCGGCCCATCGGGCAGCAGCTTGCCCGCGGCGTGCAACACCTGCTCGATCTGGCGGGTGAACTCTGCGATTTCCGTCGGTGCCGACAGTGCGCCCGGTTCGAGTGCCTGCAGGGTGTGCTGCAGGTTCTCCAACAGATAGGCGAGGCTCTTGACCAGGTGGCGGGCCTGCGGGACTACAGAGGCGAAGGCGCGCAGGCCCGGTTCGACGGCGTTGTGATTGGAATCCAAAAACTCCTTCAAGCCCTGCAACGCGTTCCTGAGATCATGGTACAGGCTCGTCATCCCTCTTCCCTCGACATCAGCCTCCCGCGCGCTGCGCGGCCCCCCGCGAATGCGCATGCAACAGTGTGCAGCTGCAGCGCGCGCACATGTTAGAAGTTTGCTGCGCGCGATTCAACCGCTGGCGTGCCGGGCACGGCATGCACGGTCAAGGGCGAAGCTTCGGTGTCCGGCGATCGGGCGCGTTCGCGACTCCCGAGAAGTTGTCGGATGCGGTTCGGATCCGCGTTGTAACTGGCGAAAGTGAAGGCATTTCGCCCACGCAAGCGGTTCGGCGCGGGCTTTGCCAGTGCGCCGTCAACAACGGTATGCTACGGCTGGTTTTCCAGAGTCCGGGCGGCATCCCGGAGAGGAAGTTCGATATGACCATCGATCGTCTGGTGCTGGCCTTCGCGGGCGCGGTGATCCTCGTATCGGTAGCCTTGGCCTATTGGCACTCGCCCTACTGGCTGTGGCTCACCGCTTTCGTCGGCTTGAATCTGCTGCAGTCGGCGTTCACGGGTTTTTGCCCGCTGGCGATCATTCTCAAGTCGCTGGGTGTGCGACCGGGCGAGGCTTTCCGCTAGCCCGGAAATCCCACCAGCATCCCGGGAGCCGGCGAAGTTCGCAGCCGCAGCGCGGTGAAACGGCAGTGCGGCAGAGGCCTGAGTGGGATGCGGGACGAGCTCGGGTGAACGGTGCCACCGGGCGCCCGCGGCCCAATCGAAACGGGTCGTGCGATCAGGCGACGGTTTGCTGCACCACTTCCTCGATGGCGTGGCGGACCTGCTCTTCGTCGGCAAGATAGTAGTGGCGGGTCACTGCGAGCTGCTCGTCGAATTCATAGACCAGCGGAATGCCGGTCGGGATGTTGAGTTCCATGATGTCCTCGTCGGACACGCCATCGAGCTTCTTGATGAGCGCCCGCAGGCTGTTGCCGTGGGCCACGATGAGGATCTTCCGCCCTTCGCGCATCCTGGGGATGACCGACTCGTCCCAGTAGTCGGCCACCCGCACCATGGTGTCTTCCAGCGACTCGGCGGCCGGCAGGCGCTCGCGGTCGATGTGATAGCGTGGATCGAAGCGCGGATGACGCGGATCAGTCTCCTCGAGCAGTGGGGGGCGCACGCTGAAGCCGCGCCGCCACTGGTGCACCTGCTCGGCGCCGTAGCGTTGCGCGACCTCGTGCTTGTTCATGCCCTGCAGCGCGCCGTAGTGGCGTTCGTTCAGCCGCCAGTCCTTGTCCACCGGCAGCCACATCAAGTCCATCACGTCGAGCACGATCCACAGCGTGCGGATCGATCGCTTGAGCACGGAGGTGATGGAGTGATCGAAGACATAGCCGTGTTCCTTGAGCAGGCGTCCGGCGAACTGCGCCTCCCCGGTGCCGCGCGCCGAAAGGTCAACGTCGGTCCAGCCGGTGAAGCGGTTCTCGAGATTCCAGGCACTCTGGCCATGGCGCAGAAAGACGACTTTGATCATGGAGGAGCTCCTGGGGTGACGCCGGGTAGGGGATGTCGGTGGAGGCGACGATCTGTCAACGAGGCGCGAACCGGTGCGCGGCGCCGCAACAGACGCGACCTGCGCCGAAAAGCGCGCGCTCACGACACACCTGCGGCAACGCGAGTGTGCGGCAAGTCCGATGGCGCGAAGGTCGAAATCATGCCCGTAGTGCTTTGAGCGGGGGCGTTGGCGCAATGCAACGGTGGAGGCTGCATTATACACAGGAATATTGCACGGGTGTCGATGTGGCACCCTTCGTTCCTATAGCGTGAGCCGAAAATCACCGATCAGCGCGCCGGGCAGGCGCGCGCTGGCCGTGGTGCGCTGCTGATAGGTGCCAGGGTCGACGAGCAGCTCGCGCTCGCGCGTGAAGCCCTGCAACTCGCTGCCCAGCATGCGGTACACGCTGTCGTCGAAGCGCATCACGCCGATGGGTGCCACGATGGCGCCGTTCTCGACCCAGAAGCAGGCGAAGCGGGTCATGCCTGTGATGCGACAGTGATTGCGATCCGAGAAGTTGCAATACCATAGCGCATTGACATAAATCCCCGTGTCCAATGCGGCGAGAATCTCATCGGGCGCAATGTCCCCGCCCGCGAGATCCAGGGACTCGGGAATTTCGCCTGCGCAGTTTACCTCGGCGCCATATTCGCGTGCGCTGCGCGGACTCACCAGGCAGTCGCGATAGCGTCCGTTCTCGATCAGCGTCACCGCCGCAGGCTTGCGGAAGCCGCGATCGGTAAAAGGCGGAGTCAGTCCTCCGGCATGGTTCTCGATCAGGGTGAAGGAAGGATGCAGGTTCCACCCGTCCCGGACCATCTTCAGCAGCGGCGTCTGCGCCGTGCGATGACTCTTCAGCCCGAATCCTCCCCACGACATCATGCCGAGGATTTCCTCCAAAGCGCGAGGTGCGAGATAGGTGCGGTAGCCGCCCGGGGTCAGGGTGCGCGCCGGCCGCGCCAGCACCTCGATCTGTTCGCGAGCGGCGTCCAACTTGCGCTCCAGGACCTGGGGGTCCCAGGACTGTCCCGCATAGCCGAGTTTCACCGCCTTGTCGGCTGCAAGATAGCAGCTCCAGTCGAGGTTGAAGCTCGCCGTCTCATGCCAGTCGCAATGTCCGAGGGAGCTGGCAAAGCCGTGGACGATCGTGCCGCTTGCCCATATCCCCACCAGGTCCAGGTCTCCGGCGCTGCGTATCAACTGCTCCAGGGCTTGTTCGCTCGCGATCACTTCGTGCGCAGGTTGCCGCACGATCTCGTGAGCTTCGGTGGCGTACAGCAGATGGGGATCTTCGGGAAGCTGCGCGCGCTGTTCGCGCAATAGCCCGAGCAATCGGGCCAGACGCAGTGCGTCGGCCTTGTCGTCCCCGCTCAGGTCGCACTCGCCGCAGGCATGACGTTGCCCCTCGATGAGGTCGAGCTGCAGCGTGTACTGGCGCACGGTGCCCGCCTGGCGCACACGATTGTGGTTGAGGCGCACGAAATCGGAGACCTCGCCGGCGAGGCTCCCCAGCAATACCTCCTGGCCGACCAGCTCCTGGGATAGCCGCTGAACCAGAGTGAAGAACGCTTCCGGCCGCACATCATTCACCGCCAAATACCTCCACATCGCGGAAGCGGCAGGGGGAAGAGGCGTGTCCGACGTAAATCGCCTGGTTCGGCTCACCCTTGCCGCAGTTGGTGACGCCGCGAACTTCGAAGCTGGCAAGATCGCCCACCCCGGTCAGGTTGCGCCAGAAGGTTGCGGAGATTCCGCGGTAGTTGGGGTTGCGCACCAGGCCCTTGAGCTCGCCGTTTTCGATGCGCCGGCCGAGCTCGCATCCGAACTGAAACTTGTTGCGCGAGTCGTCGATGGACCAGGAGCGGTTGGTATCCATGAGCACGCCGCTCTCCACGGCACCGATCAGCTCCTGCAGCGTACATTCCCCGGGCTCCAGATTGAGATTGGCCATGCGGTCGATGGGTGGGCGGTTCCAGGCGCAGGCGCGGGCATTGGCGGTCGCGGGCAGCCCGCTGCGCGCCTGCGAGGAGGCCCCACCCAACGGGCGCTGCAATATGCCGTCGCGGATCAGATGCACGCGCTCGGCGCGCGTACCTTCATCGTCATAGCCGTAGCTCGCCAGCTCCTCGGCCGGGCCGGGATCGAACGTGACGTTGAGCAGCTCCGAGCCGTAGCGATAGCTGCCGAACATGTCGAGGGTGACGAAGCTGGTGCCCGCGTAGTTGCGCTCATCGCCGAGTATGCGATCGAGCTCCAGCGGATGACCGATGCTCTCGTGAATCTGCAGCACCATCTGTGCCGGCATCAGCACCAGGTCCATGCGCCCGGAAGGACATTCCGGCGCCGTGAGCAACTCCAGCGCTTCGGCGGCAAGACGCGCGGCTTGGTCGGGGAACCCTACGCGTGCCAGCTGCTCGAGGCCGCCCTGGCGCGCGACGTCCCAGCCGCCACCGCTGCGCTGCTGGGTCTCGGAGCCCTCATTCGCCACTGCAAGCAGTCCCGGATGGATGAATTCCAGCTCCTGGACGATTTGCGCCCCTGCGCTGGTAAGCAGCAGCGTGCGCGTGCGGCGATAGCGCAGTGTCGCCAGCCAGTCGACGATGCGCGGGTCGGTGCGCAGGGCCGCGCATGCGTCCTGCAGCAGGCTCACCTTGTCGTTCAGGGGCACGCTGTCCCAGCGCTCGATGACCGGCGTGCGGTAGTCGCCCGAGCCGCTGGCACGGGGTAGCACGCCCACGTCCAGCAGCGTGTGTGCCGCGCTGCTGTGCGCCCAGCGCCGCGCGCGCTCGGCGGCTGCGGCCAGACCCGCAGGGGAGAGATCGGAGGTCGCGGCATAGCCGCATCCGCCGCCGTCGATCACGTTGACCATCGCGCCGCTGCGCTGCCCGGTGAAGAGCGGCTGCACGATGCCCTGGCGCACGGTCAGCGCCTCCTCCCAGGAGTCCTCGATGCGCAACGACCAATAGTCGACCTCGGGCGCCTGTTGTGGAAAGCGCCGGGCGGTAGGATCGAACCAGGGAATTGCAGTCATGAAAATCCTTGGAATGCGACGGGGTTCGCGGCACGCCGGGCCGGCGTGTCCTGCACAAGTATACGTGGGCAGGACACGCCGTGCAGAGGCGCGGGATGGGAACGGGATGGCACAAACCGTGTGAACCGCATCGCGGTACAGGGCAGGGCGCTGCCGTTACCGTCTGGCAACTTCCGGCCCGGTCTGCCGGGCATGAGGTGGGAGCAGCAACCCGGCCATCAGGGGCCGCGGTTTGCTGCGGTGCGCAGAGTCGCCCGGGTAAGGGTATGCAGACAGGCGTGAGGTATGGTCGAGCGGTGACGCCAGCGGGGCGGATTCCGGCGCGCGTGCGCAACACGCTCGGGCTGCTGGGCTTGCTGGCGCTGCTTTGTGTGGCGCTCTCGCAGTCCACCCGGCCGGTGCCGGAACGTGTCATCGCATCGGTGCGCATGGCAGTCGTTGCCGGAGCCACGGCCCTGCGGGTGAGCTTCGCGGTGCCGGTGCGCGTGGAGCCGGGCCAGCTGCCCGCGGGCGCGGAGCTGCTGGTGCGCGTGGCGCCGACCGTCGCGGGTGGTCCGATTCCCGGAGGGCCGGGCTATCGCGAGACACTGACATGGGCACCCAGCGCCGCACTGCCTTTGAACCGCATCACCTTCCGCCGCGGCCGTCAGGACGAGTCGGGTCTCGGGCTGAGCTTCGAACGCCCGGTGCGGCTCATCGTGCACCAGGATGACGCGCTGCACCTCACGATTCGCGTCGAGAACACCACGCCGTCTCCGCTGCCTCCTTCGCCACACCCGGTTCGTCCGACCCCGGCCGTGCCGGTGACCGCGCCTGCACCACGTCCCCAGGTGGCTGTTGAGGAGTCCAAGCCCTCCGATGCCATGGAGCTCACGCGGGCACGTGACGCATTGGCTCGGGGGGACTACGACACGGCCATCAGGATCCTGTCCGACCTGACCGGGCATGAAGGGGATTCGCAGGAGCGGGCCTGGGGTCTGCTGGGACAGACCTATGCTGCGCAGGGCGACGTCGTGCGCGCCGCGGATACGCTGCAGGGATATCTGCGCCGCTTTCCGGACGGTGCGCAAGCCGAGGCGCTGCGCCAGCGGCTTGGCACCATGCGTGGCCCGGACGGCGTGCCGACCCCCGAGCCCCCGGTCGTCTCCAGCCCCAGCATCCAGCAGGCGCAGCCGCAGACCTCGCCGCCCATCGAGCCCGCGCAACAGCGACACAACTGGCAGTTTCGCAGGATGGTCCTGAACAGCGCGCGGGAGAGCGGCGCAGACAGTGCCGACGCCGAAGAGGATGCCGCGCTCGACTACTGGTCGCAGGCACTGCGCGAACCCGGCAGGGGCAAGGGCAGCGATGCGCCCTTCGGGGGCAGCTTCGTGTATGACCTCCCGGCGCCGACCATCGGCGGCCCCGAAGACATCAAAACGCTGTTTTTCGACGCGGGTTACCGTCCCTGGGGTCTCACGGCACGCGTCGGTCGCCAGGCGCAGGCCGGTGTGGCGTGGGCCGAAGCGTTCGACGGCGCCCTGATGAATTACCGGCTGAACAGCAAGTGGCGACTGTCGGCAGTCGCGGGATTGCCTCTGCGCACAGGTGATACCTCGACACTCGAGCGCCACTTCTACGGACTCAGCATCCAGAACGGTGGTCCGCGCGAGCCCTGGGAAAGCAGCCTGTATGCGGTGCGGCAGGTTACTGAGGGGATCACCGACCGGGCTGCCGTAGGTGCGGAGCTGCACCTCAATCGAGCCAGCCATTCACTGTCGGCTCTTGCCGACTACGATGTCTCCTACCGACTGTTGAACACTTTCCTGCTGCTCGGCGAATGGCGTCTCACCGGGGTGCGGCTCAATCTGGGGTTGGACTATCACAAGACTCCCCGCATGAGCACCAGCAACGCCCTGCGCGGGACCGCGGCGAAGCGCCTGTCGGACCTGCTCTGCGAATACAACGAGGATCAGCTCCGCCAGTTCGCGCGCGACCGCACCGCCACGGCGCGCAGTGTCAATCTCGGTGCGACCGTGGGTCTCGCCCCACACTGGAAACTGAGCGGTGAGGCAAAACGGTCCAGCGTTTCCGCAACGCCTGCATCGGGGGGTGTCGCGGCCACTGCCGGAACCGGATCCGAGTACAGCTATCTTGCGCAGATCTCCGGCCAGCGCCTGTGGGGGCAGGAAGACGTTTCCACCATCGGGGTGCGTTATCGCAACGGCCGCAGCAGCGACTCCACGGCGCTCACCATGACGAGCATCTATCCGCTTCGCCACGGCTGGCGCGCCAACCCGCGCATGCGGGTCGAGCACGCGGTGCAGGGCCCGGAGCAGGCGACGCTGTACAAGCCCTCGTTGCGCCTCAGCCGCCAGCGCTCCGAACGCTGGAAGCTGGAGGTGGAGAGTGGAATGGAGTGGCACGATTCCCATGCCCCGGTGTTCACCACTTCCCCGGGGTACTTTATCTCGCTCGGCTACACAGCCAGTCTGCCCTGACGCGCTTTGCGCGCCGGCACCGGGGCGCCGGGCATCGGGTCGCGGCGCCCTGCATGCAACCGGTCGTCGGGCTACACTGCGAGGTAAGGCTTTCCGGGGCGCCGTGCAGAATGCGCCGGGGCCGCCGCCCGCCACGCGGCTGGCGCGTGCATCCATTCCAGAGAGAAGGACCATGGACATCATCGTGGTGCAACCCATCGTGGCGCTCATTGCAGGGGTGCTCATCCTGCTCGTGCCCCGGCTGCTCAACTACATCGTCGCCGTGTACCTGATCATCATCGGGATCGTGGGGCTGATCCACTAGCTCTGCACCGGGCCAGGCATCTCACCGCTCACGCCGTCAGCACATTGCGAATCGACAGAAGTTCCCAGACCGCTATGGCTGGATGCCTTGCGCGGCCCCGTGAGATTTCCGGGCTAGAGCCCGCCGCCCGGCGCGCCCCAGCGCTCGCGCAGCTCGCGCAGGTGCTTGCGGTTGGTGATCAGGACGACCTCGTCCTTCGCCACCAGCGATGTGTCTTCGCCGGGCACGATCAGGCGATTGTCCCGGTACAGGCACACCACCCGGGTGCTTTCGGGCAGCTCCAGCTCTTCCACCGGCTTTTCGTCCTCGCTGCGGGCGACGAACGAGAACGCCCAGGCCTCGTCCCTGATCATGGTCGAGAGCTCGAGGGGATCCTGGCCTTCCACCATGTCCGCCAGAAAACGCCCGATGGTGCGCGCGGGGATGATGGTGCTGTCCAGTCCCAGCTCGATGCAGATGTGCTCGAACTCCGGATCCTCGATCTTGGTCACTACCCGCGCGAAGCCCTGCGACCGTGCGATGAGGCTGGCGATGATGTTCGCCTGATCGTTGCTGGAAATACAGAACAGCACGTCGGTGTGGCCGGGGTCGGCTTCACGCAGGATTGCCGGCTTACTGCCGTCGCCGTGCAGGAAGCCGCAGTCGAGCTCTTCGCCGAGTGCTTCGATGCGCTTGCGGTCGCGCTCGATCAGCACCACCTCGTGGCCGCGCCCGATCAGAATGCGCGCCGCCATGACCGCGATCGAACCCGCTCCGATGAAAACCGCTCTCATGAATTCGCCATCCGTTTGCCGAGCCAGGTGCCAGGATAGAGCAGCACCAGCAGCGCGAACACCTCGACACGCCCGAGCAGCATGTCCATGCACAACACCAGCTTGAGCGCATCCGGCAGCCCGACCCCGGTCACGCCGGTGGAAAGTCCCACGGTGGCGGTTGCCGATACCACCTCGAACAGCGCGTCGAGCGGCGGGTATCCAAAGCCGACGAACACCAGCCACGACCCCGCCACGACGGCGGCGAACAGGGCGATCAGCAGCAGGACACGGATCAGCTCTTCGTCCTCCAGCGTCCGCCCGTCGAGTCGCGGCACCAGCACCGCATGACTGGTCATTGACGTGCGACGTACCGCCAGTCGAATCAGCTGCAACACGATGAGCACCCGCAGCATCTTCACGCCGCCCGCCGTGGAGCCCACGCAGCCCCCAAGGATCATCGACAAGATTAGGATCAGCTTCGCCGTGTTGTCCAACGTGCCCACCGGCAGGGTGGAAAAGCCGGTGGTGGTCTGGGCCGAGACGCCAAGCGACAGGGCATGTTCGAGGCTTGCCGTCCAGGAGAGTCCGCTTCCGGAATGCAGCGCAACCGCGAGCCCAAGTGCCGCGGCGGCGGTCGCCACCAGGAGTGCGCGCACCTGTGGGTCCTGCAGCGGGGCACGCCAGTCCTGGCGCAGCGTCCGGTAGTACAGCATGAGCGGCACGGCGCCGGCGAAGGACATCAGCAGAATCAGCGCCGGTGCGGCCCAGCCCTGCATGCCCGCGAGACTATCCCGATAGCTCGAGAAGCCGCCGGTGGATACCGCCGCAAACACATGCGTCAACGCCACCAGCGGGGCGACGCCGAGCGCTACCAGCACGATGACTCCCAATGCCGTCAGCACGCTATAGGCGCTCAGCATGCGCAGCCCGTGGGTGCGAGTGCTGCTGATCAGGTCGTCCTCACCGGAAGCACCCGCCAGCTTGCGGGCACCGAATTCGTGGCGCATGAGCAGCGCCGTGGAAAGCGCCGCAACGCCAAGTCCGCCGTACCACTGCATCCAGGAACGCGTGAAAAGGAAGGTGTGCGAGCGCCTGGCGATATCCGGCACGGTTGACAGTCCTGTCGTCGTGATCCCGGATACCGCCTCGAACAGGGCGTCGACGAGCGCCAGGTCGTGACCGGCAAGCGGATACACCATGCACAGCGGCGCCACCACGAAGATGAGCGCGGTGGCGGCGAGTGCCTCATTGGTCTGCACCGAGGTCGGCGAAGGCAGTCGCGCGAGCGGCGTCGCCACCGCGGTGAGCAGTGCCACCACCAGCGCGTAGCGCAGACTTGCCGGATACTCGCCGAACGCCAGCGATGCCGCCAGGGGGACGGCCGTGAGCGCGGCGAGCGTCAGCAGCAGCTGGCCGAGATACTTGCCCACCACGCGCGAGCGTACGGCGTAGGCGAGGGCGGAGAGATCTTCGGTCATCGCACTTCGGAAATCCTTCTCGAGCACCAGCAACCGTCAGCCGACAGCCGTGAAACGCGCAGTGTAGGCCAGCGCGAACCGGGGCAAAAGTGCGCTACACTGCGCGCCGCGCGCGGCCGCGCTCATCGGCCAGACGCAAGGTGCCGATACCTTTGCGCCGCGCAGACAGCATACTCGAGCTTTGGCGATCCCGGCGCACAGCGAACGCTCTCGACCACCCCACACCTGCGCCACTGCGAAGAGACCCCGCTATGGGTGACGCGCATTTCCCCTCCGCGCCATGCGAGCCGGACACATCGCCCGTGCCTCGTGCGCTCCTGATCGGTGCCGCGCGCTATCGTAGCCACAGCTATGGCGCCGATCACCCGCTCGGCATTCCTCGGGTTTCACTCACGCTCGATCTCATCCGCAGCTACGATGCACTGGCGCCCGACGAGTACTGCGAGTCGCGTGCGGCCAGCGACGCGGAGCTCGAGGATTTTCACACCCGGGACTATGTCCGCGCCATGCGCGAGTGCGAGCGGCTCGGCCGGGTGCCCGCCGGCTTGCGCCACCGGCACAACCTCGGCAATCGGGAGAATCCGTACTTCTCCGGGTTCTTCACTACGCCGGCCACAGCCGCCGGCGGCAGCCTGCAGGGGGCGGATGCCGTGCTGGCCGGGCACCTGGCGTTCAATCCGGCCGGCGGCATGCACCATGCCCGTCCCGACCAGGCAAGGGGTTTCTGTTTCTTCAACGATGCGGTGCTGGCGCTGCGCAGGCTGCGCCTTGCCGGCCTGCGCGTACTTTACCTCGACATCGACGCGCACCACGGCGACGGCGTCGAGCAGGCCATGGCGGGCGATCCCGACGTGTTGACCATGTCGCTGCACATGGACACGACCTACGCCTACCCGTTCGCGGGCGGTGACCTCGCTGATCACGGTACGCTCGGCACTGCCGTGAACGTACCCCTGCCCCAGGGGACCGGGGATGCCGATTACCGCCATCTCTTTGCCGGGCTGTGGCCGGCGGTGCTGGCGGCGTTTGCACCCGACGCGGTGGTGCTGCAGGCCGGCACCGATATGCTGCGGGGCGATCCGCTGAGCAGGCTGTGCATTTCCACGCGCTGTTTTCTCGATCTCGTCTCCCAGGTGCTGGCGCACTCGCCGCGCCATGCGCACGGAACGCCGCGCCTGCTGGTGCTGGGCGGAGGCGGCTACCACCCGCTGTGGTTGGCGCGCTGCTGGACGGGTGTATGGGCGCTGCTCTCGGGACGCGAGCTGCCGGAGGACATTCCTCCGGCCGGCCGGGCGTTGCTGGAAGCCGTGAAATGGGAGCGGGACGACCCGCGGACGCTCACCGCGCTGCGTCAACGTCGCGTCGAGGAGGAGTCGGAGGACGGAGCCGTGCGCCCCGAAGTCCGCCGTACCCTCGAGACGCTTCTGTCCCGGCATCCCCTGTTCGCTGCATAGGGTGACCTCATGGCTCTGCGCAAGCATCGCTACGCGAAGGATCCACTGGTAAACCGCTCATTGCGCCATTCCCTGCAGGACGCGACGGCCTATTCGGTGATGGCGGGCGCAGGGGAGACGTATTTCTCGGCGTTCGGTCTGTTCCTCAAGGCCACCACCCAACAGATCGGCGTGCTCGCCACGCTGCCGCCGCTGCTCGGCTCGCTCATGCAACTGCTATCGGCATGGATCGGACAGCGCACGCGCAGACGCATGCCCGTGATCCTGACGGGCGTGTGCCTGCAGGCCTGCACCTGGGTTCCGATCATGCTGTTGCCCATGCTGTTCCCGCAGAACGCGGTGTACCTGCTGATCGGAGCCGTCATCGTCTACTACGCGGGTGCGAACCTTGCCGCGCCGCTGTGGAGCAGCCTGATGGGAGAGCTGGTTCCGGAGCGAAGGCGCGGGCGCTATTTTGCGCGCCGCACGCGCATCGCAAGTCTCGTGACTTTCGTCGCACTGACGGGCGCAGGGCTGGTGCTGCACCTGTCCAAGCAGGCGGGCGCCACGGCTCTCGGCTATCTGATCATCTTCAGCCTGGCTGCAGTCGCGCGCCTGGTTTCGGTTTACCACATCGGGAGCATGCACGAGCCGGAGCGACCGGCGCCGCCCCGCGGAGAGCCGCTGCTGAAGGCGGGCTGGGCGGGACGCGTGCGCCGCTCGGGGCTGGTGTATTTCTCGTCCTTCGTCGCGCTGATGCAGTGCGCCGTGGCGATTTCGGCTCCGTTCTTCACCGTCTACATGCTGCGCGACCTGCAGTTCACCTATCTGCAGTTCATGGCCAATACGGCGGCGGCCGTGCTGACCCAGTACCTGACGCTCACCACCTGGGGAAGGCTGAGCGATGCCTTCGGCAACCGCCTGATCCTGGTGATCACAGGCTCGGTGATTCCGCTGTTGCCGGCCTTGTGGCTGGTCTCCAGCGACTTCCGTTACCTGTTGCTGGTGCAGGTGCTGGGCGGGGTGGGCTGGGCCGGTTTCAGCCTGAGCAGCGGCAACTTCCTCTACGACCTGATTCCGAGTACCAAGCGGGCGCCGTACCTGGCACTGCACAACGTGGTGGTGGCGGTGGGTGTGTTCCTGGGCGCCATGCTCGGGGGACTGCTCGCCGTCGCACTGCCGCGCGAGCTCGCCCTCGGTGGCATGCATCTGCACTGGATCTTTCCCTTGCAGGGCGTGTTTGTCGTTTCGACCGTGGCGCGGTTGCTGGTCGCCGGTGTGTTCCTGCATGGACTGCGCGAAGTGCGAACAGTGCGCGTGATGTCGGTGCGACAGTTGGTGTTTCGCGTCGCACGCTTCAACGCCCTGCAGGGATTGTTCTTCGACGTGGTCACCGGATTTCGCCGCAAGCCCGACGCGGCGTCGCCGATTCCCGACAGTGAAATTGATGCTGCGGGATCCGCGGCTTGCAGTTCGAGACAGGCACAACAGAGCCGGGTGTTGAGCCTGCACGGCGTACAGGTTTTTCCATCGGGGAAAACCCTGATCGGCCCCCGGGGCGTACCTGATACTGCCCCCCTTCCTTAGCCTGTATAACGACAGCCCCGGATGCCATCACTCGGCTCCGGTTTCGGTCTTCGGCACTGCGGTGTCGGAGACGGGCATCATCTGCACGTGTGGCGCTACTGCGACGATACCCCAGCACGCGGCGCCGGAGCACACGCTAGCATCCATTGAGGAGGCTGTCATGGAACACCGTTGGAACGTTCGTCTTCCCATACAGACCGAAGTGGCGCTGCATCATCCCACCCTGGGTCGGGTGCGTGGCCTGACGCGGGATATCAGCTTCGAAGGCATGTACGTGGAAACGGGCCCGGTGCAAGTGGACTCCAAGGTCTTGGTGAGCATCGAGTTCGATATGGGAGGGGGGCACGGTGGCATGCTGCGGATCCCGGCGTTCGTGATCCGCACCGACCACGAGGGCATCGGTCTGATGTTTACGGACGGGTACGACGAAAAGATCTTCAACGGGTTGGCGCGGGTACTCGGCGGATATCTGGACCGGCACCATCGCCAGCACGCGGTGCGCTGAGCACCGGCCAGGGCAGTATCGAGCGGCGCGGGAGGCGTCGCCGCGGGCCACGGTCCGCACAGAGAAGCGAGGGTGCAGGGAGGCGGATGCCAGGGCTCGCATCCGCTCACGGGCACCGGCCAGGGACGGTTACGCGGGCGAATGCCCCGCGCAGCCCATGCCGGCGGGCGGCGCCGTTTGCCGGCCATTCCTCGGAGAGATGTCGCACGCCTACTTCTCGCGCGCCGTCGATTGCTTCTTCCAACCACCTGGCGCTTTGGGGAAACGTATGACGGCGCTGCATCCGGAAGCGATCCGGCGCGGTAAGTTCCGGCTGCATGGTGCCTTGTGGTTTGCCGCACTGGCGCTGCTGCTCAATGCTTTTCTGGTCGTCTCGGGATTGGGCGAGTACCTCTACGGCGGACCGCTTTCGGTCATTCCCGCTGGAGACCGTGGTGCAGCGCTGCCCTCGCGGTGCACGCCGGGCTAGCCGAGCCGCCCCGCGATCGCGATGCCATCGGTAACGCTGCCCCGGCTCGCATGCTGCGGGCGGGCGCTTGACGCACATCCGCCCAGTTTCTACAGTCTTGACAGGGCTAGAGCCAGGAGGCCGCACATGTCGACTCCTACCGGACCCGAGGAGCTCGAAATCGATGCAGACGGGTTTCTCATCGACTGGCCTGGGTGGAACGCAGGCATAGGTGAGGCGCTCGCCCGCCGCGAAGGCATAGAGATGCTTACCGCCGAACACTGGTGCGTCATCGGCTTCCTGCGCAGCCACTATTCCGAGCACCGCACACTGCCCGTGATGCGGCTGGCCTGCGAGCACTTCGGGATGGAGCCGCACTGCGTCGACCGGCTGTTCGGCGCGGATCACCGCAAGGTGTGGCGGATCGCCGGCCTGCCCAATCCCGGGGAAGAGGCGAAAACCTACATGTGAGCCGAACCGCGTGGGTGGCCGCGACGCTGGGGAGCGGCGTGCGAGCCTCGGCACCCCTGCCACGTCCGCAAGGGGATCCACGATGCGTCTGCTGCGCGCTCGAGTCCAGGGCTTTCGCTCGATCCGCGATTCGGGGTGGTTTCATCTGCACGGCACAGAGACGCTGTTCGTCGGCGCCGACGCGACCGGCAAGAGCGCATTGCTTCGCGCTTTGCATGCGCTGAACCCCACCGAACCCCGCACCCGCTTCGATCCCCTCCACGATCTTCCGCGCGCCGAATGCGCCAGACTGCAGCGCGGAGAGATCGATCCTTCCGCCGTCACGGTTGCCCGCGCCGTTTTCGCTGTCGATGAGCCGTTGCGCGCGGACCTCGCCGGTATCGATCCCGCGCTGGGTGCGGTCACGGACGTCGAGGTCGGGCGGCGCCTCGACAACGTGCTGTGGATCGGATTCCCCGGGCTGCGCGCCACGGTCGACTGGAACGAAGTCGCGGCGGATTTCCTGACGCTGCGTGAGGCGCTCGGACAGCGGCACGCACCGTCCGACCTCACTGCACAATACGAGACGCTGGCGCCGGGGCCGGGCAGCTCGACACTCGTACGCGGTGCGCTTCGCGATGCGCTGGAGCGCTGGCTCGAGGCGGCAGCGGGGCATGTGGAGCAGGCACAGGGAGCCGTGGTCGAACGCCTGCGCTCGGTGCTGCAGCGCCCCGAACGTTTTCAGCTCGCACGCCGGAGGGTGATGGCGGATCTGCCGCTGTTTCTGCACTTCGACGGTACGGCTATGCTGCCGGCGCGTATACACCTGCCGGCGCTCGCCGAGTGCATGCACAGTGGCCAGACGCTCGCGCCGACGCAGTTCGCCTCTGCCTGCCTGCTGCGGATGCTGGGGCTGGACCCGAGTGCGCACACGGCGGCGGACCCGTCCCGGCCCCAGCAGTGGCTCGATGGCCGCCCCTATGCCCTGAGCAGCACAACCGCCGAGCTGAACCGCATGGTCCACGAGGTGCACGGCGAGGAAGGGCTGCAGCTCGTGCTGCGTGCCGACGGCGAGTATCTGCAAGTGATGGCCGTGGACGAGTACGGCGAAGAGGTCGAGCTCGAGCGGCGTGGTGCCGCGCTGCTGTGGCTGGTGAGCTTCTTCGTCGTGTTCCGCGACCCGTCCCGCACCCGGGCCGGGAAGGTGCTGCTGCTTCTGGACCAGCCGGGTCGCGGCCTGGATCCGCAACGCCAGTGCGCATTGCGCGACACCCTGTCATTGCTCGGCGCCGGACATCAGGTCTTGCTGACCACCAACTCGCCGTACCTGATCGAAGCGCAGGCGCTCGACCGGGTGCGGGTGGTCGGGCTCGAGGACCGCGCGCGCGGGACACAGGTGCAGGACGTGCCCGACGCAGGCAGTGCTGCGTCACTGTTGCCGCTGCGCCTGCGGCTGGCGCAGCACTTCTGGTTGCCGATCCTGCAGTCACCGTGCACGCTGGTCTGCGAAGACCTCGTGGCGCTGTGGTACCTGGAAGCGGTGGCGGGCGCATTCCGGGCCGCGGGGCGCGCGGCCTTCAGTCCCGCCGTGCGCCTGTTTCCCGCAGGCGGAGCCAGTCGCCTGGTCGCGAGCGCCGCCTTGCTCGGCGGACGCAACGCACGGCCGGCCGCATGGCTGGAGCCTGCGTGTGCCGAGGACGATGCATCGCAGGAGGCCTGCAGGCGGGCCTTCGAGGCAAGCCGTACGCACCGCGCGGCAGATTTCCACCGCGGTCCGGTGGTCCTGCCCACCATCGAAGATCTCTTGCGTCACACGCTGGCCGGCATCGCGCAGGAGGCGCTCGGATGGGACCTCGGCGCGTCCTTGCAGCGCGAGCCTGCACGCGCGGTGTGTGCGTTGCTGAGCGCGCAGATGCCGGCTGGGTCGCGCACCGCACTGGCGTCGGCCTTCGTGCGCTGGTGCGCCACGCACGACGCGCAGGCGCTGAGCGCCGATGAGCTGCAAACCTGGGGTTGCGTCTTTCAAGCCATCGACCGATCCTTTGCCGGGCCGTAGAGCCCGTCGCTCGAATGCGTCGACGATCGCCAGCTTGAGGTCGAGCGCGCCCAGGCGCGCGATCAGCAGCCGAAGATTGGCCGCCCCGCGATCGCTCGGGACGATGACCGAACCCGCGGGCGGTATCGCAGGATGCTCCGGCGTCCGCGACGACAGCTCATCCCGCGACATTGGTCCTCCCGGTTCGCAAGACTCACGTAAATCGCATCGACAGGTCGACGGCATGCAGATGCTTGGTCAGCTCGCCCACGGAAATGAAATCCACACCCGTTTCGCCCACCGCGCGAACATTGTCGAGATCGATCCCGCCGGAGGCCTCCAGTCGCGCGCGGCCGCCGACGAGGTGAACCGCGGTGCGCAGATCGGCGAGGGTAAAATCGTCCAGCAGCAGCCACTCGGCGCCGGCCGCCAGGGCCTGGCGCAGCTCATCGAGGCTTTCCACCTCGACCTCGATCGCGACGCCGCTACCGAGCGCGCGCGCCGCCGCCAGCGCCGCGGCGATGGAGCCGGCCGCGGCGATGTGGTTCTCCTTGATCAGGATGCCGTCGTAGAGGCCCATGCGATGGTTGTGGCAGCCGCCGCAGCGCACGGCATATTTCTGTGCCTGGCGCAGGCCGGGCAGGGTCTTGCGGGTGTCGAGGATGCGCACCCGCAGGCCGGCCACGGCCTCGGCATAACGGCGCGCACGTGTCGCGGTGCCGGACAGCGTCTGCAGGAAATTGAGCGCACTGCGTTCGCCGCTGAGCAGCGCACGCGCGGGTCCGGCCAGCGTACACAGCACCTGGCCGGTGGTGACGCGCTCGCCTTCACGCACCTGCCATGCGACGCGCACCGCGTCGTCGATCCCGGCGAACACGGCATCGAACCAGGCGCTGCCGCACAACACCGCCGCCTCGCGGCTGATTACCTGCGCGCCGGCGTGTAGTTGCGCAGGTACCAGAGAAGCAGTGAGATCGCCGCCGCCGAGATCCTCCCGCAGTGCGCGGCGGACATCTTCCGCGATCACTGCGGCAGTGGCGGGTTGCACCATCGACCAGCCCGGGCTAGCGGATTTCGAGCAGCTCGACCTCGAACACCAGCGTGGCGTTTGGCGGTATCACGCCGCCCGCGCCGCGGCCGCCGTAGCCGAGCTGGGGAGGAATGGTGAGCCGGCGCATGCCGCCAACCTTCATGCCCTGCACGCCCTCGTCCCAGCCGCGGATCACCTGACCGGCGCCGAGCGGAAAGCTGAAGGGCTCGCCCCGGTCACGGCTGGAATCGAACTTGCTCCCGCTGGTGAGCCAGCCGGTGTAGTGCACGGCCACGGTCGCGCCCTTGGTGGCGACCGTGCCTTCGCCTTCGACCACGTCCTCGTACTTCAGGCCGGAATCGGTGATCCGTTCGGACATCGTTGAAACCTCCTGGGGTTGCGGACGGGCAGTGACGGCGGAAATTATGCCAGAACCGCGGGTGGGCTGTTGCGGGCGCGACAGGTAGTCGTCGCGCATGCGCTTTACCAGGCCGGAGAGCAGCAGCAGGCTGAGCAGATTGGGCAGCGCCATCATCAGGTTCATGACGTCGGCGACATTCCACACCAGGCGCAGCGGGACCGCGGCGCCGACGGCGACCAGCATCGTGTATACCAGGCGATAGGGCAGCACGGCGCGAGAACCGAACAGAAAGCGCGCGGCGCGGTCACCGTAGTACGACCAGGCGATGATGGTGGAGAAAGCGAACAGCATCAGGCCCACGCCCACCACCCAGGCGCCTGCGTTGCCGAGGGTCTGGCTGAATGCCTGGGCGGTCAACGCTGCGCCCACGGTGCCACCGCCGTGGTGGGCGTAGGCGCCGGAAAGCACGATCACCAGTCCTGTCATGGTGCAGATCACCAGGGTGTCGGTGAACGGCTCCATCATGGCCACCAGTCCTTCGCGCACCGGTTCGTTGGTGCGTGCAGCCGCATGCGCCATGGGCGAGGAGCCGAGCCCGGCTTCATTCGAGAACAGCCCGCGCGCCACACCCCAGCGGATGGCCTCACCGACCGCCCCGGCGCCCGCCGCCTCGGGATTGAGCGCCAGGTTGAAAATGGTGGCGAAGGCGGCGGGGATGTCCCGGAAGTGGGCGATGAGCACCAGCAGCGAGGCGCTGATGTAGAACACGGCCATGAACGGCACCAGCGTGCTCGCCACGTGGGCGATGCGCTTCACGCCGCCAACGATGACGGTGCCGACCAGCAGCGCCATGACGATGCCGATCAGCCAGCCATGGGCGCGCAGCCCCGGTACCACGTAGGCAAGGCCGTCGACGACCGAATTGGCCTGCACCATGTTGCCGATGCCGAACGAGGCGATGAGGGCGAAGCTCGCGAACGCCGCCGCCAGCCCCGGCATGCGCAGACCGTGGAGCAGGGTGTACATCGGACCACCGGCGACCTGGCCATTGGCATCGACTTCGCGAAAGCGCAGTGACAGGGTGCACTCGGTGAACTTGGTGGCCATGCCGAGCGCGGCGGTCATCCACATCCAGAACAGCGCGCCGGGGCCGCCCAGGGCGATGGCAGTGGCCACACCTGCAATGTTGCCCGTGCCGACTGTCGCCGACAGTGCCGTCGACAGCGCCTGGAAATGCGAGACCTCGCCGACGTCCTCGGGGTGGCTGTAGCGACCCGAGATCAGCTGCAGGGAATGGCGAAAGCCGCGGATCTGGATGAAGCGCATGCGCAGCGTCAGGTACACGCCGACGCCGAGCAATATGCCGAGCGTTACGGGGTTGCCCCACAGGTAATCGGAAAGATCGCCGGTGAGCGCCGTCAGGCGGGCTATCCAGTCGGGCATGGCTGGCCTCGCAGGTGATGGGATCGGGGCGACGCCCGAGCCGGCGCGCGCAGCGGCCCATCATGCCCCAAAGGCACGTCGCTGGCGATGGGCGGCAACGCTGCCGGCCGCGATCGCGCCCGCAGGGTGATGGCCCCCAAACGCGGACGCTGATCGCCGCCCGCAAGGCTTGCGGGTCATCCGCACTTCCCACCGGGATGGGGACATCACCACGACACGCTTTTTTCCGGGCCGACAGCAACTCCACGACCGACACCACCGTACACGGCTTTGCCGCCGCCCGATAAGATATGCAGGTCAGCCCTCCAGCAGCATGGCTTCGGCGTGCTCGAGCTTGTCGGGTGTGCCGTACAGGACCAGCACATCGCCGCTGCGCAGCTGGGTCTCGGCCTGCGGCTGCGGACCGCGGATGCCGCCGCGGCGCACCGCCGTCACCATCACCCCCGCCTGGTCGAGACCGAGGTCGGCGAGGGTCCGGTTCACGGCATAGGCGTTGTGTGGCAGCGTGACGGCGTGCAGGCGCTCGCGAAAACCGTCCGCTTCTTCGGTGGGAAGGGGTTCGGTGCCGTGGAAGAATCCGCGCAGCATGCGGTAACGGTCGCTGCGCACCTCGCGCACGTGGCGCACCACCCGCGACACCGGCACGTTCAGCAGCAGCAGGAGATGGGAGACGAGCATGAGACTCGCCTCCAGCGTTTCCGGAACCACCTCCGTGGCGCCGGCGTCCTGGAAGCGCTCCAGGTTGGCATCGTCGCGGGTGCGTACCAGCACCGGCATGTCGGGGCGTATCTCACGCGTATGCATCAGAATCTTCAATGTCGCCGCGGGATCGTCGTAGCTCACCACCAGCGCCCGCGCGCGTTCGAGGCCTGCCGCGCGCAGGTTGGAGCGCCGCGTCGAATCGCCGTAGGTCACCCGCTCCCCGGCCTGCAGAGCCTCGCGCACCACGGCCGGATCGAGATCGAGGGCGATGTAGTCGAAGCCCTCCTCGTCGAGAAAGTGCGCAATGTTCTGTCCGATGCGTCCGTAGCCGCAGATGATCACGTGCTGGTCCAGCGTGTGGGCGCCGACCGCCACCTGGTTCTGCAGCTGCGCCAGGCTCGCCACGTAACTTCTGGAAAACACCCGCTTGGCGAAGTCACCGTTGTAGCGGATGATCAGCGGCGAGGCGGCCATGCTGAACAGCATGGCTGCCAGCACCAGTTGGCCCGCCTGGTTCTGCAACAGCCCCATGCCCATGGCGAGCGACAGCAGGGCGAAGCCGAACTCACCGCCCTGGGCCAGCACCATGCCGGTACGCAGCGCGACACCGGCCTCGGCGCCGAACAGCCGGCCCAGTACGAGTATCAGCAGGGTCTTGACGCCGACCAGGGCCAGCGCCAGCAGCAGTACCCAGTGCAGTATGCCCGGCAGGCCACGCACATCGAGCTGCATCCCGACGGTGATGAAGAACAGTCCCAGCAGCACGTCGCGGAACGGCCGGATGTCGGCCTCCACCTGATGGCGGAACTCGGTTTCGCCCATCATCATGCCGCCGAGGAAGGCACCCAGGGCGAGCGACAATCCGCTCCAGTAGGTGAAACCCGCGGCCGAGAGCGTGAACAGCAGCACCGTGAGCATGAACAGCTCCGTGGAGCGAGCCGCCGCCACCGCACGGAACACCGGGCGCAGCAGCCGGCGCGAGATCACAACGATCAGCAGGAACGCCCCCGCCCCCTTGACCAGCGCCCACACCAGCGGCAGCGCCACCATGTGCCCGCCGCCGCCGGCCAGTGTGGGGATGACGATGAGGAACGGGATCACCGCCAGGTCTTGAAACAGCAGTATGCCGAGGGCGAGCCGTCCGTGGCGGGTGTTCAGCTCGAGCTGCTCGGTGAGCTGCTTCATGACGATCGCGGTGGAGGACATGGCGAGCGCGCCGCCGATCACCAGCGCCGCCGCCGGCCGCACGCCCCACGCCGCGGCCCCCACGGCCGCGATCAGCGCCGTGAGCGCGACCTGTGCACCGCCGACGCCCAGCACTTCGCGCCTCATGGCTACCAGCTGGCGCAGTGAGAACTCCAGACCGATGGTGAACATCAGGAACACCACGCCGAACTCGGCGAGAAAGCGCGTATCCTCGGTGTCCTCGATCACCCCTGCGCCGTGCGGACCGACCAGCACGCCGGCAAACAGATAGCCGAGGATGGGTGGAAGGTTCACGCGCCGGAACAGGCCCACCACGATCACGGCGGCCGCCAGCAGGATCAGCAACTCGGCGAAGGAGTGGGTCATGGCGCGGCCAACGACACGCGGCCACGCAGGCACGGGCGAGGCAGGGAAGGATGGATCCGGCCGCAGGCGGCATGCTGTTCAGAAGGCGAGGCGCACCCCCGGGAACATGTGCCGCAGCTCCGCCGTATAGAAGTTACGGAAGCTCGCGCGCCGCACCGACGGGCGCGTGTAGATGCTGCCGCCGCGCAAGGTGTAGTGACGGCCGTCGAACCACGGCGTCGAATATTCCGCATAGGGAAATGCCCGGAACCCGTGGTACGGATGAAAGGGGTTGGCGCACCACTCCCACGCCTGTCCGGTGTGCTCGAGCAGTCCCAGACGCTGTGCCGCTTCCCATTGGTATTCGTGTGGCAGCCTGGCGCCTGCCCAGGCGGCGAAGGCGCTCGCTTCATGATGGTTGATGCCCTGGACCGGGGCTTCGGGTGCGAGCGCGTACGGACCCCTTACCGCGATACCATACCACAGTCCCCGGCCATCGCGGCGCCAGTGGTCCGGGTGTGCGGTCTGCGCTGCGCCGCGCCAGCGCTCGCCCTCTTCACTCCAGTAGCGCGCATCCTCGTAGCCGCCCGCTTCCATGAAACCCAGCCAGGCGGCGTTGCTCACCGGTGTGGCCGCGATGGCATAGGCGCCGAGATCGGCCACCTGCACCGGCAGCTCGTTGTCATAGGCATCGGGCGGCTCGCCGCCGATGCGGAAATGCCCGGCAGGGATCTCGCGCCGCTCCACCCGCAACGGCTCCGGCTGCAGCTGCAGCGAGCGGCTCACCCGGAACTCCGGCCAGGGCTGCGCGAGCGCGCGCTGGGTCAGCACCATGAGCATGGTCTCGTAATGCTGGCTGTGGTGCTGCAGCAGAAAGCGCTGCAGATAGTCGTCGCGCAGCAGCGGATGGTCGGAAAGCGGCGGGCGCGGACGGGTGAGCAGCGCAAGGTGATCGTCGAAGGTCGCGGCGGCCCAGGCCAGCAGCCGATTGCGCGGCGGCAGCGCGGCACCGCGTTGGGGCTTGGGCGTGCGGCCTGCCACGTAGAGCGGGGCGAGGGTGGAGCTGGCGCGGTCGTCGCCTTGCACCACCTCCTGCAGCCAATAGATCTCGACGAACGCCGCGTGCCCGAGATGCCAGCCAAGCGCGCTCAGCTCGGGATGATACTGCATGCGGCAGGTGGCGTCGGACTCGCCTTCCACCAGCGCGAGCAACAGCGTGTGAATGTTCCCGAGCTCGCGCAGGATGGCGGGCGCAGTCACAGCGCAATCAGCTCCGGTGGCTCCTCGGGGTCCAGGATCAGCAGATGGTGCTCGGGGACCGGTTGCCAGAACTCGGCATCGGTAAGGCGTTCGGAGGCGACCAACTGCCCGCCCGGGAAGTTCTCGTCGTCGGTGGTGTAGTAAAGCGAAGGACAGACATGGTTGAAGGCGTGGCGTGCGGCGTAGAGTCGCTCGCCTTCGGTGACGACCAGATTCACCAGCGCCGGACGCGGTCCCAGCCATTCCTGCAACACCTCGTACAGCGAAATCAGCCCGTCCTCGACCGAAAGCTCGCGATCGCCGGCGAGCAGGTGGCGCAGCAGCGCGAACAGGTATTCGGAATCGGTGTTGCCCTGGACCTCGGCTTCGATGCCGGGGTCGATGAACTGGCGCACCTGTGGGCGCACGGTGAGGGCAAAGTTCTCGATCAGGCCGTTGTGCATGAACACCAGCTCGGTGTCGCAAAATGGCTGGGTGTTCGCCTGATTCACCGGCAGGCCGGGCGTGGCGCTGCGCACCGCGGCGAGCCACAGATCGCTTGCCAGTGCGCGCCCCAGGTGTTGCAGATTGACGTCCGACCAGATCGGCATGGGGCTGGTATAGACGGCCGGTGTGCCGTCCTCTACGTACCAGCCGAACCCGAAACCGTCGGCGTTCAACGCGCCGTAGAGCAGCTCCTGAGGCCGCCAGGCCTGCTCCATGAGGCTGTGCCCGGGCTCAAGCAGAAACTGCCTGAGGGTGATCTCGGGACCCAGATAGGCCGCCATCCGGCACATGCTCTCCTCACAGCTGCTATGTTTTCAGGCATCGCTGCAAATGGTAGTCCAACCGCGGCGGGATGGCACGAACCAAGGAGAACCCATGAAAGCCCCGTCGCATTGCGCGCTGGCGTCGCCAAGGCTCAGCTGTGCACAGGTGCCGGCAACCCGCAGTCTTCCCGGTCTCGTCGACGACGCGCGCGCGGGCCTGCTGGAACGCCCGCGCAGCATGCCACCAAAATACTTCTACGATCGCCGCGGCTCGGTGTTGTTCGATGCCATCTGCGACACGCCGGAGTACTATCCGACACGCACGGAAGAGGCGCTGTTGCGGCGTCATGCCGCGGAGATCGTGGCGCTGGCCCGTCCCGATCACATCCTCGAGCTCGGCAGCGGTGCGGCGCGCAAGACCCGGCACCTGTTCGACGCCTGCCAGGTGCAGTCCTGCGATTGCCGGTACTGGCCCTTCGACGTCTGCGCGCCCATGCTCCTCGACAGCGGTCGCGAGCTGACCGAAGACTATCCCTGGCTCAGCGTCAACGCGCTGGTGGGCGATTGGCTGGGCGGCCTGGAAGGCCTGCCGCGCCTGGAAGGCCGGTGTCTCTATCTGTTCCTGGGTGGCACCATCGGCAACTTCAGCCCGCGCCAGGCGCGCAGTTTTCTCCAAGAGCTCGGTGCCTGCATGAACGCCGGCGACTGGCTGCTGCTCGGCGCCGACCGGGTGAAGGATCCTGCGGTACTGCATGCCGCCTACAACGATGCGGCCGGCATCACCGCCGAGTTCAATCTCAACCTGCTGCGCGTGCTGAACCGCGAGCTCGACGCCGACTTCGATCTGGACGGTTTCGCGCATCGTGCGTACTTTGCCGCCGCGCGCTCGCAGATCGAAATGCATCTGGTCGCGCGCCGTCGCCAGCATGTGCATCTCGGTGCACTGGCGCGCGACATCGACTTCACCGACGGCGAGACCATCCTCACGGAGATCAGCCGCAAGTTCACGCCGGAGGCGCTGGGCGAGCTGATGGCCGCGGCCGGGGTGCGCGTCGCGCGTCACCTGCAGCCCGAGAACGGCTACTACTCGCTGGTGCTGGCGCGACGCGACTGAAGCAACCGCCGCGGGCCGGCGACCGCAGCCGTCTTGCCTGCACCCGCAGAGGAGGTCCTGCCGGGGGTGGAAGAACCCCCCTTGTGGGAGTGCCACTCCCGGCGGCGCCATTGGAACATTCACATCGAAGGATGGAGCAAGCCCCTGTGGGAGCGCCGTTCCGGGCGGCGCGATGGCGGCCCGCAGGGCCGCGCCTTGGGTATCGCGTCGCTCGCGACGAGAGCACCTTCCGAGTCGGTCGCGCGAAGGATCGCTCAGCCGGAGGCGGGCCGGGCGGTCGTGGCATCTGCCGGCGTTGCCGTGTTCACGACCGCCAGTATGCCCTGCTGGCTTCGTGTGGCCAGGGCCTGGCGTGTATGCTCGCGCGGCTCGAGTGGTGGCAGAAAGGTGAGCTCCAGCCGGATTCCACGCAGTGAGAGCAGGCGCCACAGATGACCGGCGAAGGCATCCTCCCCCACGAACGGTACCAGCGGGTGGCAGCCTTCGACATGCGGATAGCGCACTGCGACCGGCTGCACCATGCAGCCGGCCCGCACCGCCGACTGGAACAACCGCGCATGGAAGCGCCGCACCGAACGGCCGTCCGTGGAAGTACCCTCCGGGAAGAGGACCACGCTGTTGCCGCGCAGCAGATGCCAGGTGATCTGATCGGCGGCCTGGCGTGCGCCATCCTCCGCGCCGCGGCGGATGAAAAGCGTGCCCGCACGCGCGCTCAGCCAGCCGAGCAGCGGCCAGTCGCGTATCTCACGTTTGGCGAGAAACAATGCGTCGCAGACCGCGTTGAGTCCGACGATGTCCAGCCAGGAGATGTGATTGGCCACCAGCAGGGCGGCCTCGGGATGTGGTCGGCCGTGTACCACGATCGATACGCCGAGGATGCGGCACAGACGTCGATGCCACCAGCCGACGCGATCGCGGGCGCGACCGCCCGTCGATCGCATGGTGCGATCGACGCTCGGAAGCCTGAGGGCGAGCACGGCGGCAACGAGCAGGTGTACCACCACCGCGAACAGGCGCCAGGCGCGGACCGGGCTCGCAACCCGCTCGTTCACGATTCGGATCAGTCGCGGACCAGGAAGTGGCGCCGGTAACGCCGGCTGATGCGATCGGCGTCCAGCAGCACCAGCACGTCCGCGCAGTTGAACTGGGGATCCCAGCAGGCCTCCCCGCAGATTTTCGCACCCAGCCGCAGGTAGCCCTTGAGCAATGGGGGCGGCGCCACGTCCTCGCGCGCAACGTGATCGTGCCGCGGCAACGGAACCAGCGGGTGGACGCGCAGGTAGTCGGCGCTCAGATGGTCGCGGCGCAGCAGCGCGAGGACGGCGGCGGCCGCGGCGGGGTCGGCGAGCGGGATGCTGGCGCAGCCCAGCAGGTGACCGATGCGGTTGATCTGCACGAAGCGCGCGATTCCCGACCACAGCAGGGTGATGGCGGCACCGCTGCGATAGTCGCGATGCACGCAGGTGCGGCCCACCTCCATGAACCGGCCGGGCAGCGCCCGCACCTGCGTCAGGTCGAATTCAGTCTCGGAGTAGTAGCCGCCGGCGCGCGCGGCATCGACATCGGTAAGGATGCGGGTGTAGGCGGCAATGGTGCCGGTGGCGTTGTCGCGCACCAGCAGATGCTGGCAATAGGCATCGAACCGATCGCTGTCCAGACCCGGCGCATGGCCGTGCAGCCGGGCGCCCATCTCATCGGAAAAGACCTCGTAGCGCAGCCTCTGCGCGGCGGTGATCTCTGTTTCCGAGTTGGCGAACCCGACCGTAAGGCGCGTGTCGGAGAGCGCCTGCTCAGGCGAAAGCGGCTGACGATGCGGCTGCATGGAAGCTCCGGGCAACGTTTCGACACGCGGATGCTAAGTCCCGTGAATGACCGCCACATGACGTATTTGTGAGCGTTTGCTGACAGCGGGCGGCTGGCGGAAGCGGAAAGCGGCTCCAGGGGCACGCACGGGCCGGGGCGCCGGGGCGCGTGCAGGCGGTTGATTGTGTGGTCGCGGGACCGGCTGTAACATACCTGTCATCCGGCTGTTTTCTAATTCCCGTGGTTCATGGGACTCCGGGAAAAGGGTGTATGAGTGGGCAGATTCTGATCGTCGAGGACGAGCCGGCCATCCGCGAAATGGTCGCGATGGCGTTGGACCGAGCCGGATTCGAGGTCAGCGAAGCGGAAGACGTGTCGCAGGCCCATGCCAAGATCGCCGACCGGCTACCGGACCTGATCCTGCTCGACTGGATGCTCCCCGGGACCAGCGGCATCGAGCTGGCGCGCAGGCTGAAGAAGCAGCAGCTGACCAGCGACGTGCCCATCATCATTCTCACGGCGCGCGGCGAGGAGGACGACAAGATCCGCGGGCTGGAAGCCGGTGCCGACGACTACATCACCAAACCGTTTTCTCCGCGCGAGCTGCTGGCGCGCATCCGTGCGGTGCTGCGCCGCTCGTCGCCGCAGGGCACGGAGGACGTGGTCAGGATCGATGGCCTGCATCTCGATCCGGTCGGGCACCGGGTGCTCGCCAACGACCAGCCCCTGGAGATGGGGCCGACGGAGTTCCGGCTGCTGCACTTCTTCATGACCCACCCCGAGCGCGTGTACAGCCGCAGCCAGCTGCTCGACCGGGTATGGGGGAGCAACGTGTACGTGGAGGAGCGCACGGTCGATGTGCACATCCGCCGCCTGCGCAAGGCGATCTCCGTGCACGGTCACGATCGTTTCATCCAGACGGTGCGCGGAGCCGGCTACCGGTTCTCGACCCGGGAGTAGGTTGTTGCCCAATCCATGGTCTGCGGAGATCTGGCGGATTGCGGCGCTCGCGGTACTGGCGCTCGCCGTCGGGTTCGCCTCGGGTCATGTGACCCTCGCGCTGCTCGTCGCCTCGCTGGCCTTTCTCTCCTGGCACCTCATCAATCTGTTTCGCCTCGAGCGCTGGATGCGCGAGGGCAAGAAGTTCGAGCCGCCGCGGGCCTTGGGGATCTGGGGCGAGGTCTATCATCATTTCTATCGCCTGCAGCGGCGCAATCGCAAGCGCAAGCGCAAGCTCGCCGCGCTCCTGAAGCGCTTCCAGGAGGCGACTTCCGCTCTGCCCGATGCCACGGTGGTGGTCGGCGAGGGGGACGCCATCGAATGGTGGAACGATGCGGCGGCGCATCTGCTCGGCCTGCATGCGCCACAGGACGTCGGGCAGCGCATCTGCAACCTGGTGCGTAACCCGGCGTTCGTCGCCTTCATGGCCGCGGGCGACTACGACAACGGGCTGTTGATGCCGGCGCCGGTCGATTCCGGCATCATGCTCACCGTGCACATCGTTCCCTACGGCAAGAACCGGCGCCTGCTGGTCGCGCGCGACGACACGCGCATGCACCGCCTGGAGCAGATCCGCCGCGACTTCGTGGCCAATGTTTCGCACGAGCTGCGCACGCCGCTGACGGTGTTGAGCGGCGTGCTGGAGAACCTCGAGGACATGCCCGGGCCCCGTCCGCGACACTGGGCGCGCTCGCTGCAGCTGATGCAGCAGCAGTCCTCGCGCATGCAGCGCATCGTGAACGACCTGCTGCTGCTGTCGCGGCTGGAGACCGACAAGCGGGCCGCCCAGCCCGAGCCGGTGGCGGTGCCGGAGACCATCGAGCTGGTGCGGGCCGATGCCCTGGCGCTGATCGGCGAGCGCGAGATGCAGGTGCGCACCCAGATCGACAACGATCTCTGGCTGCTGGGCAACGCCAGCGAGCTGCGCAGCGCCTTTTCCAACCTGGTGTTCAACGCCGTGCAATACACGCCCGACGGCGGAACCATCGACGTGCGCTGGTACGCCGACGAGACCGGCGCCCACTTCGCGGTGCAGGACACCGGTATGGGCATCGAGGAGGAGCACATTCCGCGGCTCACCGAGCGCTTCTATCGCGTCGACGTCGGTCGTTCCCGGGAGAGCGGCGGCACCGGACTCGGCCTTGCCATCGTCAAGCATGTCCTGCAACGCCACGAAGCGCGCCTGCGCATCGAAAGCGCGCTCGGCCACGGCAGCAGCTTCATCTGCGACTTCGCACCGAACCGCATGGCCCGACGCGGCGACCACGACGCCCAGCGCTCCGCCTGAGTCCGGCAGGCACCTCCACCCACCCTTCATCGCGGAGCGGGACGGGTGTCCGGGCCACAGGGCGTGTGCTTGCCGGCGGGCCTGCCCGCACGTTTCACATTCACGTCATCCATCTGTCATACCGTAATGGCCGTGGCGCCAACAAGGACAACCCCATCCCCGGCATGGATCTCGCGCAGATCGATGCCGTGTTCTCTGCCACGCGCAAGTGCGGCTACCCGCAGGACCTTACCCGCTGGGGTCAGCTCGGCCTCGGTGGCGAGTGGCGTGATCGCGCCATACAGCTCTACGGGCGCAATTCCGTTTCCGGGACCTATGGCTATTTCAAGGAGCACGCCCTCGCTGAGCGTCACGGGCGCCGCGGGCTTTTGGCGAGCTTCGTAGAATCTTCGAGCCGGGGATGCGGTGCGCCGGGCCACGTTTGCGCGAAGATGGTCCGACCCCCCGTGCCGTGCTAAAGTGGCGCCCCGAGCCGCAGGGGCCGCCCGTGGACCGGGTCCCAGGCTCCAAGCCCGTCCAGGCATTGATGATCCGTCGCGCGACGCTCAGAGATATCGATGCGCTGGTTCAGATCGAGAACCGGTGCTTCACGACCGACCGGCTTTCGCGCCGGAGCTTTCGCTACCTGCTCACCAAGGCAAATGCGGAAACGCTCATCGATGAGGAGGACGGGGCCGTACGCGGCTATTCACTGGTGCTGTTCAGCGCCGGTACCCCGCTCGCACGGATGTATTCGTTTGCCATCGATTCCGCCTACCAGCGCAAGGGCGTCGGCAAGCGCTTGCTGGAAGCCACCGAAGAGGCGGCGCGCGATCGGGAATGTGTGTCGATGCGTCTCGAGATCCGGCGCGACAACGAGGCCTCGCTGGGACTGTTTCGCAGTGCCGGCTACCGGCAATTCGGAGCCACCGCCGACTATTATGAGGACCACATGGAGGCGTTGCGCTTCGAGAAGTCGCTGGCGCCGCACCTGCAGCCGGCACTGCAGCGCGTGCCGCACTTCGCGCAGACGCTCGATTTCACCTGCGGCCCGGCGGCGGTGATGATGGCCATGAAGGCGCTCGATCCGGACATGGTCCTCAGCCGGACGCTGGAGCTGCGCATCTGGCGCGAGTCGACCACGGTGTTCATGACCTCGGGACACGGCGGCTGCGGTCCCTATGGGCTGGCGATCTCGGCCTTTCATCGCGGCTTTGACGTCGAAGTGTACGTGAACGACGAGGGTGCGCTGTTCGTCGACTCGGTGCGCAGTGAAGAGAAGAAGGAAGTGATCCGCCTGGTGCAGCAGGACTTCCTGGAGGAGATCAGCAAGTCGCCGATCCGCGTCCACTACGGTGCGCTGAGCGTCGCCGAGCTGCAGGAGAAGTTCGAGCAGGGCGCAATCCCGGTGGTGCTGATCAGCTCCTATCGCATCTATGGTGAGAAGTTTCCGCACTGGGTGGTGGTGACCGGGTTCGATGAGCGCTTCATCTACTTTCACGATCCTTTCGTGGATGCCGACGAGCACAAGACGGTCACCGACTGCATGAACATGCCGATCCTGAAAAAGGAGTTCGATCGCATGGCGCGTTACGGCAAGGCCGGACAACGCGCGGCGCTGATCATCCGCAAGGGCCGCGGCGCGCGGGCGATGGCCGCCGCGAGCTGAGCTGCGGGCAGCCGGGATGGCGAAGCATATCGTGGTCGTCGAGAATCCCGCCGACTGGACCGCCCAGCCTGCGGGCATCGCCGTGGTTGCCGTCAAGGATTATCTCGCGCGCCCGGAATATCTCAAGGAGCGCGAGCTGCGCGTCATCAATCTCTGCCGCAGCTATCGCTACCGCAGCCTGGGCTATTACTGCTCGCTGCTTGCCGAAGCCCGCAGCCACAAGGTCATCCCGCCCGTGCGCACCCTGCTCGACCTCAGCAGCCGGGCCATGTACGGACTCGAAACCGAGGATCTCGACGAGCTGGTGCAACGCAGCTTTCGCAAGCGCCGCAGCTCCCTGCAGGCGCACACCTTCGAGCTCAACATCTACTTTGGACGCTGCGAGGACGAGGACCTGCAGGACCTGGCGCGGCAGATTTTCGAGACCTTTCCGGCGCCGCTGCTGCGCGTCGAGTTCCGCCTGCAGGGACACTGGGCCATCAACTCGATCAAGCCGCTGTACGTGGGCGCCATCGAGGCGGGCCAGCAGGTCCACGTCGGGCACGCCCTGGACGGCTATCTCAGCAAGCGCTGGCGCACGCCCAAGGCGCGCAGCGTGTCGCGCTACGATCTTGCCATCCTGCACAACCCGCGCGACCCGCTGCCGCCGTCCAACCGCAAGGCACTGCAGAACTTCATCCGTGCGGGCAAGGCGCTGGGGGTCGATGTGGAGCTGATCGAGAAGAAGGACTACTCGCGGCTCGCCGAGTATGACGCCCTGTTCATCCGCGACACCACGCGCATCAATCACTACACCTACCGCTTCTCGAAGAAGGCGGAAGGCGAAGGCATGGTGGTGATCGACGACCCCACCTCCATCCTGCGCTGCACCAACAAGGTGTATCTGGCGGAGCTGCTGAAAGCCCACCGCGTGCCCACGCCGAAGACCGTGATCGTGCACAGGGGCAATCTGGCCCTGCTCGAGAGCGCGTTGACCTATCCGATCGTTCTGAAGATTCCCGACGGCTCCTTCTCCCGTGGCGTGTTCAAGGCCACGGACCGCGCCGAGCTCGAGGACATCACCGGCAAGCTGTTCAAGGACTCGGACCTGATCCTGGGCCAGGAGTACGTGTACACGGAGTACGACTGGCGCATCGGCGTGCTCAACCGCCACGCCGTCTACGCCTGCCAGTACTTCATGTCCAAGAAGCACTGGCAGGTGGTGAACTACGACGCTTCCGGGCAATTCACCGAAGGCGGCTTCAAGACCCTGCCCATCGAGCAGGCGCCCGAGCCGGTGGTGCGGGCGGCACTGGATGCTGCAAAGCTGATCGGCTCGGGCCTCTACGGCGTCGACCTCAAGCAGAGCGACAAAGGGGTGTTCGTCATCGAGATCAACGACAACCCCAATATCGATGCCGGCGTGGAGGACGGCTGCCTGAAGGATGATCTGTATCGGCTGATACTCGAAGAGTTCGTGCGCCGGCTCGACCGCGCCAGAACCAAGTGAGGCGAGCGCGCATGCATGCGCCCCTGCTGCGCGGCGGTGAGCAGCGTTTCGCTGTTCGGGTCCGCCGCCGACGCGGCGCGCGGGCACCGTCGGCGCAGCTGGCGCATGTGGAAGGACGCCGCCACACGCCGGACCATGGCGATCGGCGGCGTCAGCGTGATCATCGCCATCCTGCTGATCTTTCTTCTATCTGCTCTACGTCGTCCTGCCGTTGTTGAGACCGGCGCGCGCCGAGGCGGTGGCCGGCTACGCCTTGCCCGCGCCCGGCGCCGGGCCCAGCGAGCACCTCGCCATGGAGGAGCAGGGCGAGATCGGCGTGCGCTTCACCGGCGCGACAGGGGCTGCTGACGCGCCTGATCCGGATTTCCGTGAACAATCTCGCCGGCGTTCCGTCCATCATCTACGGCGTGTTCGGCCAGGGTTTCTCCGTGTATTTCCTCGGTGGAAACATCGACCGCCTGTTCTTCCCGGAAGCCCTGCCGGCGCCGACCTTCGGTACGCCGGGACTGCTGTGGGCCTCGCTTACGCTGGCCATCCTCACCGTGCCGGTGGTGATCGTGGCGACCGAGGAGGGCCTGGCGCGCATTGCGCGCGCCATACCCGAGGGCAGCCTGGCGCTCGGCGCCACCCCGGCCGAGACCCTGTGGCGCACGGTGCTGCCCATGGCGAGCCCCGCCATGATGACCGGGCTGATCCTGGCGGTGGCGCGCGCGGCGGGCGAAGTCGCGCCGCTGATGCTGGTGGGTGTGGTAAAATTCGCTGCCGGTCGACGCGCAGTTTCCGTTCGTGCATCTGGACCGCAAGTTCATGCACCTCGGGTTTCACATCTACGACGTCGGCTTTCAAAGTCCCAATGTCGAGGCGGCGCGGCCCCTGGTGTATGCCACCGCACTGCTGCTGGTGGCCATCATTGTCATGCTGATCCTTACCGCGATCCGCCTGCGCAACCACCTGCGCGAGAAGTACCGGTTGATCGACTGAGCCTATGAACGATGTCATCGGGGAGTGCGATCGATGAACGAAGGCGGCGGCGTACGCACCCACGCGATCGACATCAGCGCGCTGAACCGCGATACCCGGCAGCTCAGCCTGGCCGACGAGGACGTCTGCCTGCGGGTCTCGGACCTGGACCTGTACTACGGCGACAAACAGGCGCTGAAGGAGGTCAACCTGACGCTGCCGCGCCACCGTGTCACCGCCTTCATCGGTCCCAGCGGCTGCGGCAAATCGACGCTGCTGCGCTGCTCTACGAGCTCAAGTCCGAATACACCCTCGTCATCGTGACTCACAATCTGCAGCAGGCGGCACGCGTCTCCGACTATACTGCGTTCATGTACCTGGGCGAGCTGGTGGAGTCCAACGATACCAGTACGCTGTTCACCAATCCCGCGTACAGACGTAGCGAGGACTACATCACCGGCCGATATGGATAACGACAAGCCGACGAATTTTCGCCCCGGCGGACCAGCGAGGGTCGCGATGGACAATACCAGCCTCACCCATCACATCTCCCGGCAGTTCAATGCCGAGCTCGAAGAACTGCGCAACCGCGTGCTGGCCATGGGCGGGCTGGTCGAGCAGCAGCTCGCCGACGCCGTCACTGCACTGGCCGAAGGCGACAGCCGGTTGGGCGAAGTGGTGGTCACCAACGACTACCGGGTCAATGCGATCGAGGTGTCCATCGACGAGGAATGCAGCCGGGTGCTGGCGCGGCGCCAGCCTGCGGCGAGCGACCTGCGGCTGATCATTGCCGTCATCAAGACCATCACCGACCTGGAGCGCATGGGTGACGAGGCCGAGCGCATCGGCCACATGGCCGTGCGGCTCGCCGGCGAGGACGCCCCGCGCAAACACTACGTCCAGGTGGTGCACCTGGGTACCCACGTGCGTCAGATGCTGCACGACGCCCTGGACGCCTTCGCACGCATGGACGTGGACGCGGCGCTGCGCGTGTGGCGCGAGGACATGAGCATCGATCAGGAGTATGAAGCCATCATGCGCCAGCTGATGACCTTCATGATGGAGGACCCGCGCTACATTCCGCGGGTGCTGGATGTCATGTGGTCCTCGCGTGCACTGGAGCGCATCGGTGACCGTGCGCGCAACATCTGCGAATACGTGATCTATCTCGTGAAAGGCAAGGACGTCCGACACACCAGCCTGGAGCGCATGGAGCAGGCTGCCCGCCAGGGCGGCAGCCAGGGTTAGCCCGGAAATCTCACCAGCCGGCCCGCGGCTGGCCGGTAATTGAATGGATGGCAGGGAAGGTCTGACATGCTGCGCGATCGCCGAACGACGACCCACGGCTTACGCCGCCGGCCTATCCCGGTTCCGGCGGTTTCTCGCTCGCCCTGGCTCAGGTCTAACTCAAGTGATCGCTACGGCTATCCCTTTCGCTCCGGCCCGGCGCCAGGACGGCGGCGAATTCCGCCCGCTCCCGGGATGCTGGTGAGATTTCCGGGCTAGCGTGCCGGCCGGTGCCCGTCACCGCCATGCCCCGTTTGCCGTTCTGCGGTGGGCAGCGGCCGCCGGGGCCCGGCGCGCACGGCGGCCGGCGAGCCGCACGGCGGCGTGCGTATCCCTGAGCCCATGTCCGCGCAGAGCGATTCCGACCTGCTGTCACTGCCGGTGGAAGCCGCAGTGCGGGTGCTCGCCCTCACGCATCTCGAGGCCGCGGCGCTGGCGCGCTCGCGCCTGGAGCACGACGACGAGGAGGCCCTGCACGATTTCCGTGTGGCCCTGCGGCGGCTGCGCAGCTGCCTGCGTGCCTACCGGCCGCTGCTGCAATCAAGTCTCTCGGGCAAGCTCGTCAAGGCGCTGCGCCGCCTCGCACGGCGCACCGGTACCGGACGCGATGCCGAGGTCCAGCTCGAGTGGTTGCAGAAGGCGCGGACAAGGCTGCGCGGTCGCCAGCGAGTCGGGCATGAATGGATGCGCCGGCGCATCGAGGCGCAGCGCGAGCGCGCCTACGACAAGATCCGCAACCGGGTGGCCGGCGACTTCGACGCGCTGGCGCCAAGACTGCGCGAGCAGCTCACCGTGTATCAGGTACAGTACCGCCTCGACCGCGCGCATACTGCCGGCTCTTTCGCCGAGGAGACCGCGGCGCGGGTGCTCGCGCTCGAGGATGCGCTGCGGCGCGACCTGGAGCGCATCCATGCCGTCACCGACCTGCGCCAGGCACATCAGGCGCGGATCACGGCCAAGCGCCTGCGCTATCTGCTCGAACCGCTGAGCGGGTCGGTTCCGGAGGCGGCGGGCGCCGTGAAGTGCATCAAATCGCTGCAGGATCTGCTCGGTGCACTGAACGACGCCCGCGTGCTGTTCACCGAAGTGCGCACTGCGGTGGCCGCCGCGGCCGGCGAGCAGGCGACGTGCCTGTTCGATCTCAAGCTCTCGCAACCGGCCGATGCGCAGGCACTGCGCGAGCAGCGCGCGCGTGATTCGGGCGCCGGTCTGCTGGCCATCGGACGATTGCTGCGCGAGCGCATCGAGGCGCTCTATGCCGAGCTCGAGCGCGACTGGCTCGCCGGGGCCCTGGGGCAGCAGCTGGAGGACGTACTGGTGGTTGCCAGGGCCTTGGAGGCGATGGGGGAGGCGCCTGCGGGCCTGCCGGAGCACAGCGGGTTAGAATGAGCGCGCGCTGGCGCCTGTAACACGACGGCCGGTATCCTCGTCCAGGGCCCGGGACCGGCAAGACGGATCGGGCGGTGGCCGGCCTGCACAACCCCGGGGGCGGGCGCAGCGCGTCACCGACGTCCCGGCGCCACTGAAAGGGCAAGCCATGTCCCGGCTCTTCCCCGGCGCGGCGGATTGTCCGCGTGCGTGGGACGCACCCTACGGGAGTATACGGAACGGGGGATGCCGGTTACGGCCAGACGGCAGAGGATGGGATGGAAGACAACGCCTCAGTACTGGTTCAGGACGCCGCGGCCTCGACGGTCGCCGCAGTTGACCTGGGCTCGAACAGCTTCCACCTGATCGTCGCCCGCAACATCGACGGGCAGCTGCATGTACTCGATCGGCTGCGGGAGATGGTGCAGCTTGCTGCGGGACTGGACGCGCGCAACCGTCTGTCGGCGGAGGCGCAGGCCAACGCTTTGGCCTGCCTGGAGCGCTTTGGACAGCGCCTGCGCGGCATGGAGCCGGGCAGCGTGCGTGCCGTCGGCACCAACACCCTGCGCCGCGCGCGCAACGGCCGGCAGTTCCTCGCGGCCGCGCAGCGTGCGCTCGGCCATCCCATCGAAGTCATCTCCGGACAGGAAGAGGCGCGCCTGATCTATCTCGGCGTCGCCCACAGCCGCGCCGACGACCAGGGTCGCCGGCTGGTGATGGACATCGGCGGCGGCAGCACCGAGCTCATCATCGGCGAGCGCTTCGAGCCCCTGCACATGGAAAGCCTGTACATGGGCTGCGTCAGCATGAGCCGCGCGCATTTCCCGGACGGCGTGCTGCGCATGCGCAACTTCCGCCAGGCGCTCACGGCGGCGCGTCTGGAGCTGCAGCCGGTCGAGGCCTATTTCCGGCGCATCGGCTGGGAGGTCAGCACCGGCGCCTCGGGCACCATCCGTGCGGTCGCCAGCGTGGTACGCGCCGCGAGCTCGAGCGCCGACGACATCACCCTGCCTGCGCTGCACAAGATACGCGATGCATTGCTTGCCGCAGGACACACCGATCGCCTGCAGCTGCCGGGGCTGAGCGCCGAGCGCGTGCCGGTGTTTCCGGGCGGCTTCGTCATCCTGCTGGCTGCCTTCGAGGCGCTCGGCATCGAGCGCATGGGCGTTGCCGAGGGCGCCTTGCGCGAGGGACTGCTCTATGACCTGCACGGGCGCATCCAGCACGAGGACGTGCGCGAGCGCACCATCCAGGCGCTCACTGCGCGCTATCACCTCGACCTGGAGCAGGCGGCACGGGTCGAGGCCACCGCCTGCGACCTGCTGGCGCAGTCCGAAGCCGCCTGGGGGCTGGGCGATGAGGCCGCCCACGATCTTACCTGGGCCGCCCGGCTGCACGAAATCGGGCTCACCATCGCCCACAACCACTATCACAAGCACGGCGCCTATCTGGTGGAGAACTCCGACCTGCCGGGTTTCTCGCGCCAGGAGCAGGAGCTGATCGCAGCCCTGATCCGCGGGCATCGGCGCAAAGTGCCGCTGGCGGTGTTCAAGGCGCTGGGTGACGGGCGCGGCGAGATTGCGATAAAACTGTGCGTGCTGCTGCGCATCGCCGCCCTGCTGCACCGCAGCCGGGTGGCGGTGCAGATTCCGCCGATCCGGCTCGTGGCCGGCAAGAAATCGCTGAGCCTGGAGTTTCCGGAAGGCTGGCTCGACCAGCACCCACTGACGCGCGCCGACCTGGAATGTGAAGCCGGTTTCCTCACGGCGGCGAAGTTCCGGCTGCAATTCCGCTGATCTGCAGCGGCTGGCAGTTCTCCCCGACCTGCGCGGCCCCGGTTCCCGGTAGAATTACCCTTTTCATCCGCGTTCGCGCGGCCTCCGGAACGTGACCGAAGCCGACCTCCTGTCGCAGCTGCGCATCGACCCTGCCGACCGCCCCGGTGCGTCCGCACCGCGCCGGCGCTGGCGCTGGGTGCTGGCGCTCATCGTCCTGCTGCTGGCCGCGGCGGGCACGGTGCTGATGCTGCGCGGCGGCGCGAGCGAGCTGGAAACCGCCGTCGCCGAGCCCGCCGGCGCACAGGCGGGTGCCCTCGCCGTGCTGGAGGCCACCGGCTATGTCACGGCGCGGCGCCAGGCCACCGTCTCGACCAAGATCACCGGCAAGCTCGAGGAGGTGCGCATCGAGGAAGGCGACCATGTCACGGCCAACCAGGTGCTGGCGAAGCTCGACGACACGGCCGCGCGCGCCCAGCTGTCGCTGGCACGTGCACGGCTCGCCGCCGCCCGCGCGCAGGCGGGGCAACTCGAGACCCAGGAAAGCCAGGCGCGGCGCGATCTGCAGCGCCAGCGCGAGCTGCATGCGCGGGGGCTCGCCGCGGAGCAGGCGCTGGAGGACGCGCGCACCAGGCTCGATGCGCTCGGCGCCGAGCTCGAGGCGCAGCGTCGCCAGACCGATGTCGCCCAGGCCGAGGTGCGGGTCGCCGAGGTCGACCACGAGGACACCATCGTGCGCGCGCCGTTCTCCGGCGTGGTCATCGCCAAGACCGCCCAGCCCGGGGAGATCGTCTCACCCATATCCGCCGGCGGCGGCTTCACGCGCACCGGCATCTGCAGCATCGTCGACATGGACTCGCTGGAGGTCGAGGTCGACGTCAACGAAGCCTATATCAACCGTGTTCAGCCGCGGCAACCGGTGGAGGCGGTGCTCGATGCCTATCCCGACTGGAAGATCCCGGCGCGGGTGATCGCCATCATCCCGGCCGCCGACCGCAGCAAGGCCACGGTGCGGGTGCGCATTGCACTCGAGCAGAAGGACCCGCGCATCGTGCCGGACATGGGCGTGCGCGTGGCCTTCCTCGAACGGCGCAACGACGGCGCCCGCGCGCAGGGCGTGCTGGTCCCGGCGACGGCGGTGGTGCGGCGCGGCGCCGCGGAGGTGGTGTACGTGGTGCGCGACGGGCGCGCCGAACGGCGCCCGGTCACGCCCGGGCAACGCTACGGCGACCGGCGCCTGCTGGAGCGCGGAGTGGATGCCGGCGAACGGGTGGTGCGCGATCCACCGGCCGAGCTCGAGGACGGGGCACGGGTGCATGCCCGGGACACGCAGAGCGGTTGACACCTGCGACACGCGGGCGGGCACGAATGCAACGGAGCATCGAATGACGCCGGCGCTGGTGGAAGTCCGGGGGCTCAGCAAGGTCTACCGGCGCGGGCACCAGGCGGTCGAGGTCCTCCATCACGTGGACCTCGACATTCCCGAGGGCGACTTCGTGGCCCTGATGGGACCCTCCGGGTCCGGCAAGACCACGCTGCTCAACCTGATCGCCGGACTGGATACGCCCACCGAGGGCAGCATCGAGGTCGGCGGGCGCAGGATCGATCGCATGTCCTCCGGCGCACTCGCGCGCTGGCGCGCCGCGAACGTGGGCTTCGTGTTCCAGTTCTACAACCTGCTGCCCACGCTCTCGGCGCAGCGCAACGTCGAGCTGCCGTTGCTGCTGACCAGGCTCGGTGCCGCGCGGCGCCGACGCAATGCCGCCATCGCGTTGCAGCTGGTGGGCCTGCAGGAGCGCGCCGCGCACAAGCCGGGCGAGCTCTCCGGCGGCCAGCAGCAGCGCGTCGCCATCGCCCGCGCCATCGTTTCCGATCCCGTGCTGCTGGTGTGCGACGAGCCGACCGGCGATCTCGACCGCCATTCCGCAGGGGAGGTGCTCGGGCTGCTGCAGCGCCTGAACCGCGAGCACGGCAAGACCATGGCCATGGTCACCCACGATCCCAAGGCGGCGGAGTATGCACGCCGCATCCTGCATCTCGACAAGGGCACGCTGGCCCGGGACGGCTCATGAAATACTGGGTGCTGCTGTGGGCGGGGCTGTGGCGCAAGAAGACCCGCACCGTGCTGACGCTGCTTTCGGTGGCGGCGGCGTTCACGCTGTTCGGGCTGCTCGATACGGTGCGCATCGCCTTCAATGCGCCGGAGAGCGTGGCCGGCATCAACCGGCTGGTGGTGGCATCGCGCTTCTCCATCATTCAGCCTCTGCCCTACGCCGACTACACGCGCATCCAGTCCCTGCCCGGTGTGCGCGAAGTCGCCTATGCCAACTGGTTCGGCGGGATCTATCAGGATCCCAAGAACTTCTTCGCCAACATCGCCATCAGCGCGCGCAAGTATCTCGATGTCTATCCGGAGATCGTGCTGCCGGAGGCGCAGCGCCGGCGTTTTCTCGAGACGCGCAGCGGCGCCATCGTCGGCGCCGCGCTCGCCGATCGCTTCGGCTGGAAGCTCGGTGACAGGATACCGCTGCAGGCGACGATCTTTCCGCACCGCGACGGCAGCAATCTCTGGGCGTTCGACCTGGTGGGAATCTTTCATGCCGCCACTGCCGAGCTGCGCGGCATCGAGCAGCAGCTGTTCTTCCACTACGACTACCTGGAGGAGGGCCGCGCCTTCGACCAGGGCACCGTCGGCTGGTACATCGTCGCAGTCACCGATCCGGCGCGTGCCGGCGAGGTTGCCCAGGCCATCGACCGGATGTTCGCCAACTCCGCCGACGAGACCAAGACCCAGAGCGAGCGCGAATTCCAGCTGTCCTTCGCCAAGCAGGTCGGCGACATCGGCCTGATCGTCAGCGCGATCATGGCCGCCGTGTTCTTCACGTTGCTGCTGCTCACCGGCAACACCATGGCGCAGGCCATCCGCGAGCGCATACCCGAGCTTGCGGTGCTGAAGACCATCGGCTATTCCAACCGTACCCTGCTGGCGCTGGTGCTCGGGGAGTCGGTGCTGCTGCTGGTGCTGGGCGGATGCGCGGGGCTGCTCCTCGCGCGGCTGATGCTGCCGCTGGTCGGCTCCGCCAGCGGCGGTCAGCTCGACCTGGTGCAAAGCCCGGACAGCTGGGTGCTGGGCGTGGTGCTGATGCTCGCCATCGGCCTCGCGGTCGGCCTGCCCCCGGCGCTGCGCGCCATGCGCCTCAAGATCGTCGATGCGCTCGCGGCGCATTAGCCCGTCAGTAGCTACGCTACCCCTTCGCTCCAGAGCGGCGCCTCACGAGCCCTGCGCCAGCATCCGGGATCCCGGTGAGATATGCGGGTTAGCCCCCCATGGCTGCACACCGTGCTGCGCCATGCCGCGGCCCCACTGCTGGCAGCCGTGCTGCTGGTGACGGGTGTGCTCGCGCCGCTGCTGCTCCTCATGCCGGCGCTGGCGCTCGTGGTGTGGCTGGCGGCGAGCCGCGCAGGGCACCAGGCGCTTGCCATCACCGCGACCGGTCTTGCCACGCTCCCGCAGCGGCTGGGGGCGACTGCGGTGGTGGTGGTCGGCATCGCTGGCGTGGTGGGCGTGCTGGTCGCGCTGCTGGCGATGGCCGAGGGGCTGCAGTTCGCGCTACGCCAGGCGGGCAGCGACGACACCGCCATCGTGCTGCGCGCGGGTGCCGACGCCGAGCTGTCCTCGGGGCTCGAGCGCAGTGCCACCACGCTCGTCGCCCGAGCGCCCGGCATTGCACGCGATGCCCAGGGCCGGCCGATCGCATCGGCCGAAGTCGTGGTGATCGCCAACGTGCCGAAGCGCTCCACGGGCACCGACGCCAACGTCGAAGTGCGCGGCGTCGGATCGGAGGTCTGGGCCCTGCGGCCACAGACCCGGATCATCGCGGGACGAGCGTTTCGTGCCGGGCTCCGCGAGCTCCTGGTCGGGCGCGGCGCACTGGCGCAGTTCCGCGGTCTGGAACCGGGCCGGACGGTGCGGCTCAACAATCAGGCCTGGCGCGTGGTGGGGGTGTTCGCCTCAGGCGATGCCCACGAGTCCGAGCTGTGGGGCGATGCCGAGTCGGTCGCCGCCGCCTATCGTCGCGAAGGCTTCCAGTCGGTGTCGGTGCGCCTTGCCGGCGCCGCGGACTTCGAGCGCTTCCGCGCCGCGCTGCTCGGCGATCCGCGGTTGCGGGTGGATGTGCAGACCACCCGCGACTACTACAGCAAGCAGTCCGAGCGGCTCGCGAGCACCATCCGGGCGCTCGGTACCGGCGTGGCCGTGATCATGGCCATCGGCGCCGTGTTCGGTGCGCTGAACACCATGTACGCAGCGGTTGCCGCGCGCGCCCGGGAGATTGCAACGCTGCGTGCGCTGGGGTTCACTGCCGCACCGGTGGTGGTCGCAGTGCTGCTCGAGACCATGCTGCTCGCGGTGATCGGCGGTGGTGCTCGGCGCCGCCGTCGCCTACGGGGTGTTCAATGGCTATCGCGTCTCCACGCTGGGCGCCAACTTCAGCCAGGTGGTGTTCCAATTCCAGGTTGGACCGGCGTTGTTGCTGCGCGGCCTGCAGTGGGCACTCGCCATCGGTTTCGTCGGTGGGCTGTTCCCGGCGTTGCGGGCCGCCGCCCTGCCGGTCACGGTGGCGCTGCGCGAGCTTTGACGCGCCCGAAACCGGCCACCGTAGGCGCGCGGCGCGCGCCTCGCCCGGCGGAGCCAGGAAGTCGCGGACGCGCTATGCTCTGGGGCGGGGAGGAAGGCGGGTCGGTTGTGCGGCACTGCGCAGGCACCCTGAGCGACGCGCGCCGTCCGACCGGAAGATTCCGGTTCCCCGGCAGGGCCAGGCGACCGGCCCGGGATCCCGGTGAGATGCGGGCTGGACGAACCGCGGCCGATGCGACACCATTTTCCAACACCGCTGCGGCCCGGATGCGCCGCGGACCCTGCGAGCGCGCGACGATGACGAATGCCACCAGCCTGCACTGGTCCTCGGCCTGCAAGAGCCATGTCGGCATGGTACGCAAGCTGAACGAAGATGCCTGTGTCGAGCTTGCCGGGCACCGCTTGTGGGCGGTCGCCGACGGCATGGGAGGGCATGCGGCAGGCGAAGTTGCCAGCCGCATGGTCGTCGAGGCGCTCGCCAAGGTCCCGTCCCCCACCAGCCTCGGGGCATTCGTCGGCGACGTGCACCGCGCACTGCAGGCCGTGAACCTGCAGCTCAGCGAAGAGGCCGGGCGACGCCGCGAGCAGCTGATCGGGAGCACGGTGGTGGCGCTGCTGGCCTTCGAGCAATACTGCGTCACGCTGTGGGCGGGCGACAGCCGCGCCTATCTGCTGCGCGACGGCACGCTTTCCCAGATCACCCGCGACCACAGCCAGGTGGAGGACATGATTGCGCGTGGCATCCTGACGCGCCGCCAGGCGGAGGGCCATCCGGCATCGAACGTCATCACTCGCGCCGTGGGCGTCATGCCCGACCTGGTGCTCGACACCGAAATGGTGACCGTGGCCGACGGCGACGTGTTCCTGCTGTGTAGTGACGGCCTGTACAACGAGGTCAGCGCCAAGGAAATTGCCGAGCTGCTGGCCTCGGGCGATTGTCGCATGGCCTGCGAGCTGCTCGTCGACCGGGCGCTGCGTCACGGGGCAAGGGACAACGTCACCGCCGTCGTGGTGCGCGCCTCCGACCAGGCCCACTTCACCAAGACCCGCCTCAATCCCACCACCGCCGGCGCCCGCAAGCTTCCGGACGAATCCGACGACCCTACCAAACTCAGCTGAGAGCGAGACCCTCTCCCCCGGTCCCCGCACTGCATTCGGGAGGGGCGTGTGCTGGGCCAGCCCTACCGGGTCCCCCAATCGTCGGCGATGGCGGCGCTGGCGAGTGTCGTGGCGGCGTCCGCCGGCGGTGGGCAGCGGTCCAACGCTTCTCGCTTTCTGTTGGTAGAATTCCAACTTCAGGACATGGCAGGGGCGCGGCGTGCGGTTCCCAGCCAGGAAAAAAGCCTTGCACGTCTGCTCCTTGCGACCGCGCAGCGAGCTGGGGTGCGCGCTGGCATGCATGCTGCTCGCGGCAGTCGTGAGCAAAGCTCACAGCCGGCCCGCTCCGCCGGTGTCCGCCGAAGCACCTGGCGCGGTTGCGCGCCCCGCGGCGCCCGAGGAGCAGGCCTGCAGCATCCGGTGCCGGCAACAGGATATAGTTGCATCCCGGACCTCAGGCTCCCAGCAGGCCCACGCGCACAGCGGAAATCCCGCGGCGCGCCCGATCGAGCAAGGCGAAAACAGCAGATGCATAGAGAATCCGCGAGCAGTGGGGCATACCGGTCATCGCGCAGGCGCAGCTTGCCTCGCGTACTGTGCGCCGCGCCTTTGGCGGGCGGCGCGCTGCTGCTCACGGCCTGCGCCAACCTGGCGGGTCCCGCCTACTCGCGCCCGGAAGCCCCTGTCAAGGCTGCCTGGTCGCAGCAGGCGACTCCCGTGCCATCCGCCGCGCAGACCATCGAGCCCGACTGGTGGAAGCGCTTCGGCGATCCTTATCTGGACGGGCTGATCGATCAGGCCATTTCCAACAACATCGATATCGCCATCCTTGCGGCCCGCAGCGGCGTAGCCAAGGCCACCATCAGCCAGGCACGCGCCGGTCTGCTGCCGACCTTGACCGCCGGTGCGGGCACCGACACCTTCCACACCACCGGCTCCTCCACCAGCACCCAGTACAGCACGGCCGGGCAGGCCAGCTGGGAGATCGACATCTGGGGCAAGGTGCGCAAGGGCGTGGAGGCGCAGAAGGCCGAGTACCGGGCCACCGAATCCGACTGGCGTGCCGGCTATCTCACCATGGTCTCCGATGTGGCGACCACCTACTTCCAGATCCGCCAGTTCGACGAGCAGCTCGCCCAGCAGCGGCGCACCATCGAGCGCAACGACACCATCCTGAACATCTTCCGTTCGATGCTCAAGGAGGGCCTGGTACCGAAGACCCAGGTGCTGCAGCAGGAGGCGGAGCTCAACCGCCTGCAGAACCAGTACCTGGAATTCCAGCGCCTGCGCACGCTGGCGCAGAACGGGCTCGCGACCCTGCTGGGCATACCGGCCGCGGACCTGAAGGTCCCGCCGGCGCCGGAGGTGGAAACCGTGCGTGTGGTGCCGGTGCCCGCTGGCCTGCCCTCGGACCTGCTGACGCGGCGCCCCGACATCGTCGCCGCCGAGTACCGGGTGCTCGAGGCCTATCATCTGCAGGGACAGGCGCGCCTCGCGCGGCTGCCGTCGATCAGCCTGACCGGACAGGCGGGCTCGGCAAGCTTCGCGCTCACCGACCTGCTGAAATCCTGGACCTTCGGACTGTCGTCGCTGGTATCGTTCCCGATCTTCGATCCGAACATCAACGCGCGCATCAAGGTCAGCGACGCGCAGACCAAGGTCGCAAGCGAAGAGTACCGGCGTACCGTGATCGGGGCCTTCGAGGAAGTGGAGAATGCGCTTACCAACCTCGCCAGCCACAAGGCCCAGCGCAGTGAGCTCGAGCAGCGCCGCGAGCGCCTGAACACCGTGGCCGAGCAGGTGCACGCGCAGCTCGCCGAGGGCATGGTTTCGCAGCTGGAAGTGTTCGAGGCCGAGCGTACACTGCTTGACGCCCAGCAGAGCCTGCTGGCCAACCAGTGGCAGATCGTGTCCGACACCGTCGCCCTGTACAAGGCGCTGGGCGGGGGCTGGCCGCAGGAGGTGGTGGCGGACACTGCCCGTTAGGCCGCCCTGTCCGGGGGCCGTGCAAGGTTGCAGCGGATCGATCCGGTGGCTCCGAACCGGGCACGAGGTTCCGGGTTGAGCCCATTCGACGCCAGCCCCGGCCGGCGCCCGGAACCCTGCCAGCCCGAGCCGCCTGGCGGTGGCAAGCGAAGGAACACCATGCAAGTCATTCTGAAGCCCGTGTCGCACCCGGATCTGGGCGACATCATCATTCAGGACAGTCTGTTCGCGGTCGGCCGCCACGAGCAGCCGTTTGCGGGCTACCCGGCCGAGATCGCGGGCAAGCTGTCGCGGCGCCATGCGCGCATTTTCGAGCAGGACGGCAGCATCTATGTAGCCGATGTCGGCAGCCTGAACGGCACGACCGTCAACGACGCGCGCGTGGAGCGCCAGCCGCTCAAGCTGCATCGCGGCGACGAAATCAACTTCGCGGGTCATCTCATCTACCGGGCCGAGCTGCTGGTGGCGAGCCGCACCGTGGCGACCGAGGCCGCGCCGGCGCCCATCGTGCTGGTGCTGAGTCCGGAGCAGACCGATTCCGGACTGCAGCCCATCGTGGTGACGCAGTTTCCGTTCCTGGTCGCCAAGACCGACGAGGTGCTGTCGCGCTATGCCGAGCAGTTTCCGGACGAGCTGCGCTACGTATCGCGGCGCCATGCGCACGTGTTCCAGCGCGACGGGCGCCTGTACGTCGAGGACCTGGGCAGCACCAACGGCACCTATCTGTCCGGCGAGCGGCTCGACGAGCATGCCCAGCCGCTCAGCAACGGCGACACCCTGGCGTTCGGTGGCAAGCATTTTTCCTACCGGGTGCGTATCGAGAGCCCCGGCGAACCGGCGACGGCGGTGCAGGCGCAAGCAGCGGACCAGTCGACCGGAACCGATGCATTGCCGCTCCCGGATGCGGCACCCGTGCCGGTGCCCGTCGAGGACGTCACGCGCACCACCTTCGTGAGCGCTGCCAATTCGTTCCTCGACATCTTCTGCGCGGACGACGCCGCCGGGGAGGAGGCGCGCGCCGGCGCGGAGCACGGCGGTGAGGCGGCAGCCGCCGAGGACACGGGCGAGGCGCGGCGCACCCCGCGCTGGGGCGCGGCGGGACGCGCGGGGGCGTTGCTGCGCGAGCTGAAAGGCGCAATTTCCGAAGAGTCGACAGCCTCGCCGTGGCGTACGCGCTGGATGATCGCGGCGCTCGTGCTGGTGGCGACCGGGATCGGCTTCTGGTACTACAGGAGCGCACCCGAGCGCGATCTTCGCGCCCTGCTGGATGCCGGTCAGTACGAGACCGGCGCACGGCAGGCCGTTGCCTATCTCGATCGGCATGGTCCGAAGCGCGCCGTCGAGACCCTGGCCCGCGAGGCGGTGCTGAAGGCGACGGTGCCCCAGTGGATGGCAGCGGTGCAGCGCGAGGACTTTGCCGCGGCCCGCGCCACGCTGCAGCAGGCGCACGATCTGGCGGGCCGGCTGCCGAGCGCCGAGGAGGCACTGGCGCTGCTCGGCTGGATCACGGATCTCGAGGCGCATGTCACCGAGCGCGGTGGCCCGGGCGCTCCCCTGGTGCTGTTTCGCGACGAAGCGCGCATCGATGACCTCCTCGAGTGGTGGGACGCCGACAAGAAGGGACACCGCGGCACGCAGCTCGATATCGCCCAGCAGGTGCCGGAGTTCGGCGAGCTCAGCACCGAGCTGTTCAGCCATTTGCGCAGCCTGCAGAGCGACGCCTCGCTGTACCTGCCGGCAATGGCGCGGCTGCAGTCCGAGGTGCGCGCCGCGCTTGCCGGCGGTGATCTGTCCGGACTCGATGCCAGGCTCGAGGACTATGCCAGGCGCTATCCGCGCATCCACGGGATCGAGCAGGTACAGCAGGACCTGGTGCGCTACGAGGCGGTGAAGCACTCTCTGGATGCCGGGCGCGTGTTCGAGGCGGCGCAGGTGATGGACGGACTCAAGTTCGCGACACCCCCGTTCCAGGAGCGCGCGGCGGCGCTGCGCGCCGGGACATTACCGGGTCCCGATGTTCTCGCGCAGTACCGGCAGGCGGAGGAGGCCTGGAGGGCGGGTGACTTCGATCGTGCCGAGGCGTTGCTGCGGCAGCTCGCGCAGGGACCCTGGAAGCAGGCCGTGCAGCCCCAGCAGGCGCACAACGCCGCGGTCCTCGCCGACTTTCGCGCCGTGCAGCGGGCCAAGGGCTCGCCCGACTACCAGGCACGCCTGCTGGCGTTCTACAGCTCGCTGGATCCGGCGCACGACGCCTGGTTCGCGAAGAGCGCCGCGGGCGAGTTCGAACAGCAGAAACAACAGGTGCTGGCGCAGGCTGGCGAGGCGCTGGAGCGCGCCCGCAAGGACTGGGACACCTATGTGGCGAACGGCGGTATCCGCGGCCTGCATCGCCTGGAGGCGCGTGTCTCGGACACCTTCCAGCGCCAGGCGCGGTTGCTCACGGCGGCGCATCAGGCGGTCGCCCAGGGACTGCAGGCCTACCGCCTGCTGCAGATGGAGCCGCCCCAGCCCTGGCAGCACCTGGCCCGGGCGGTGCACGACGAGGTGGCTTTGCAGCGCCGCGGGTTGACCGAGCTCAGCATGGTGTTGGAGCCGTCCCTGCTGGAAGCTAAACTTCACTTGCTTCCCGACCCGCAGGCGGATCGCGAACCGGCCGGTGCCCGGGGGGAATCGTCACACTGAGGCAGCGGCGGGAAAGCGCCGCTGGTCTGGATCGGGAGCTCGATGACGGAAGAACGGGAACGCAAGAGCCTGTCGGCGGCTCTCGAGGACCACAGCGCCGAAGGCATTTCCATATTGTATTCGGAACCGTCGCAGCTGATCCGCTCCAGCATCCTGGCGATTTTTGCGTTGCTGATCGCAGGAATCGCATGGTCGTTCATCGGTCGTGCCGACGTCATCGTGAGTGCGCCGGGGACGCTGGGTCCCGAGCAGGACGTGCGGCGCGTGTATGCGCCCATCGACGGCGAGCTGGTCGATCTCTACATCGCCGAGGGGCTGCCGGTCACGGCCGGCGACGTGCTGGCGCGGCTCAATGCACGCGGCGCCATCCAGGCCGCAACCGACGCCATGGAGGCGCAGCTCAAGCTTGCCGAGGTGGAACAGGAGCACCGCGAGTATCCGCAGAAGCGCGCGCTCATGGAGCGCCAGGCGCAGTCGCTGGCGGAGGAGATCGCCACTGCCGAGAAGCTCAATGCCAAGCGCGTCTCCGAGGGCTTGTCCAAGCTCGCCGAGTCCCAGAAGGCCAAGGTCGAGGAGGCGCGGGGCAACCTCGAGAAGGCGCGGCTCGCCCGCGACAGTGCGCAGCGCGAGCTCGGCAAGTTCCAGAGGCTGTTTGCCCAGCCCGGGGGCGGCGGAGTGTCGAAGAACCAGGTTGACGCCAAGCGCGACGAATACACGGCGGCGGAGAGCAACTATCGCCTGGCCGAGGCGCGGCTCGGCGAGCTCGACTTCCAGCTGAGCGAGGAATATGCGAAAGCCAAGGCCGATCTGGAGGGAAGCGACCGCAAGCTGACCGAGCTGCGCATCCAGCACCAGCAACTGCTCGACGACATGGATCGCGAGCAGAAGCGCCTGGATCTCAAGCTACGGGGTGCCAAGCTTGCCGCCGAGGCCGCCTCGCGCATCAAGTTCGAGAATATCGACGAGGAGAACTTTCTCAAGGTGCTCGCACCCGTTTCGGGTGTTCTGACCCAGGTGACTTTCACCCAGGCCGGCGACAAGATCCAGGCCAACACCCCGATTGCCAGCATCGCCCCGGCCGGCGCCCGCGCCGTGCTCAAGGTGGAGATCCAGGAGCGCGACCGCGGTTTTCTGCACGAGGGCCTGCCGGTGAAGCTGAAATTCAGCGCCTTTCCCTATCAGCGCTACGGCTTCATCGACGGCACGCTGGAGTACATCTCGCCCTCCACCCAGCCCTCATCGCAACAGGGCGGCGGGCTGGTGTACAAGGGGCATGTGAGCCTGGACCGCGACTACTTCGAGGTCGGCGGCGAGCGCTATCCGCTGCGCTTCGGCATGGAGGCGGTGGCGGAGATCGTGGTGCGCCAGCGGCGCCTGATCGATCTGGCGCTCGATCCGCTGCGCAACGTGAACGAATAACCGCTCGCGACCGCGGCGCCGGCGACGCGGAAGGAGAACAGGAGGGCAGATGACAGACCTGGTACGTATCGACGACGAGCCTTTCAGTGCCGAGGATTTCGTCAGACAGCTGAAGCTGACCGGGCACTACGATGGGCTCATGGAGGATATCATCAAGGACAAGCTCACCGTGCGTGCGGCCAAAAAGCACGGCATCCGGGTCACTCCCGAGGAGATCCAGGAGCGCGCCGACCAGCTGCGGCGGGTGCGGGGTCTGCATCGCGCCGCCGATATGAACCGCTATCTCGATGCCATGGGCGTGAGCCTGGAGGAGTTCGAAAACTTCATCGTCGAGATGCTCTATCACGAAAAAATGATGGAGGAGGTCTGCAGCGATGCGGCGATCCAGGAGTACTTCAGCCTGCACTCGCCGAAGTTCGAAAGCATCGAGCTCAGCCACATCATGGTCGATTCCGAAGGCAAGGCGAAGGAGCTGATGTCGCTGCTCGAAGAGGAGCCGGACATGTTCCCGGAGCTGGCGCGCGAGCACTCGATCTCCGACACCGCCAGCGCCGGGGGCTACGTCGGCAAGATCCTGCGCGGCACGCTGCCGGCGGAGCATGAGGCCAAGGTGTTCAATGCCGCGGAAGGCGAGCTGGTGGGTCCGTTCGCCTCGGCGGGCGACTCCTTCGAGATCTTTGCCGTCAACACGCGAATCTCCGCCCATCTCGATGAGGAAACCAGGTCCGAGGTGCGCAGGCTGCTGCGCGATGAATGGCTGAAGGCACGGCTGCAGGAGCACTCCATTGAAGTCTTGTGAACCGCGCAGACGCTACGTGCCGGTGAGCGGTCGTGGTCTGTCGCGGTGCGGAGCGTACCGTGGCCGTTAGCACCGAATCGATCGCCGATTTCCTGGCAGGAGTGGAGATCTTTTCCGCCTTCCAGCCCGCCGAGCTCGAGGTGCTGGGCAACCACGCCGAGCTCAAGACCTACGACTTCGGCGACACGATCTGCAACGCCGGCGAGCGCAGCGACGGTCTGTACGTGATCCGCTCCGGCATGGTGCGGCTGTTTGCCGAGGAGCGCGGCAAGGAAGTCAGCATGGGGCTGCGCAAGCAGGGCGAGGTGTTCGCCGAGATCGCCATGCTGAAGAGCACCCGCCACGAGGCGTCGGTGCGCGCCTCGGCCAAGACCGAGCTGCTGTTCTTTCCCCGGGACCTGTTCGCGCCGATTCTCGACGCCAATCCCGACGCCCATACCTTCGTTGCCAGCTACGTCGCCATCAGCTCCGCGGGCGGTTTCGTCACGCGGCTGTTCGACCTGCGCGGCAAGGTGAAGCAGAAGGAGATCGAAGAGTACATCCGCAGCGTCGGTATCAAACGCGTCAAGGCCGAGCGCGTCATCCTCGAGCAGGACTCCACCGAGGACCGGCGCCTGTACGTGGTGCGCCAGGGTCGGGTGCGGCTGCTGCGCAAGGAGGGCGACACCGAGTTTCCGCTCGCGACCCTGGAACAGGGCGAGGTGTTCGGCGAAAAGGCCTGCCTGCTGCGCCAGGAACAGCAGGCCAGCGCCGTGGCCGAGACCGACGTGGTACTGCTGGTGGTGCCCGAGAAGACGGTGCACTTCATCCTCGAGCGCAACCCGCGCCTGCGCGAGGTGCTCGAGGAGCGCATCCGTTTCACCGAGCGCGAGCTGCAGCGCCAGAAGAAGCTCGCCGAGCGCCGCAGCCGCCCGGTGCTGCTCGACCTCGGCTCCAAGCCGCGGCAGGGCGAGAAGATCATCCGCCGCTTCCCGCTGGTGGAGCAGGCCGAGGAGATGGACTGCGGCGCGGCCTGCCTGGCGATGATCTGCAAGCATTACGGCATACCCATGACGCTCGGCAAGCTGCGCGAGCTGGCCAACGTCACCACCCAGGGCGCGACGCTGGAGAGCCTGGCGCGCGTCGGCGAATCGCTGGGCTTCACCACCCGCGGCGTACAGTGCACCTATCAGGCGCTGCTCGGTTTCGACCTGCCGTTGATCGCCCACTGGGAAGGCTATCACTACGTCATCGTCTACGGCCTGTCCAAGGATCACGTATGGGTGGCGGACCCCGGCCCGGGTTTCCGCAAGATGACGGTGGAGGAGTTCGACCGGGGCTGGACCGGGACGTGCCTGCTGTTCACCCCCGGGCAGGACATGGTGCAGCTTGCCGCGACGCGCTCGCCCTGGGTGCGCTTCGCCGGCTACCTCAAGCCCTACCGCAAGATCCTCGCGCACCTGTTCCTCTCCACCTTCATCATCCAGGTGCTGGGCGTGGCACCGCCGGTGATCATCCAGCACATTCTCGACCGGGTGATCGTGCACCAGAACGTCTCGCTGCTGCATGTGCTCATTGCCGGGCTGGTGATCACCACCGTGTTCACCCAGTTCACCTCCGCGATGCGTGCGGGTCTGTCGAACTTCATGATCCGCAACATGGATTTCTCCATGATGTCGCAGTTCCTGAAGCACGCGCTGTCGCTGCCCATGAGCTTCTTCGCCAAGCGCAAGACCGGCGACATATTCGCGCGCTTTCAGGAAAACCAGACCATCCGCTCGTTCCTCACCGAGTCCACGGTGACCACCGTGCTCAATCTGCTGATGGTGTTCATCTACTTCACCATCCTGTTTCTCTACAGCGTGAAGATGACCGTGGTGCTGGTGGCGTTCGTGATTCCGGTGCTGGTGCTGACGGTGACGGTCACGCCGCGCCTGAAGCGCTATGCGCGGGAGGTGTTCGCGGCCACCACCGATTCGGAGAGCACGCTGATGGAAATCATCGGCGGCGCCGAGACCGTAAAGGGCATGGGCATCGAGCGGCCGATGCGCCTCAAGTGGGAGAAGAAATACGTCAACGCCCTGAACGTTCAATACCAGGCACAGCGCTTCAACATCATGGTCGGTGTCACCGGCCAGCTGATGAGCGCCGCGACCACCATCGCCGTATTGTGGATGGGTGCCGACCTGGTGCTGGCGCAGGAGCTCACCATCGGCCAGCTGGTGGCGTTCAACGCCCTGATGGGCAGCGTGCTGGCGCCGCTGATGGGCCTGGTCAGTCTGTGGAACCGGGTCAACGAGGCCGGCGTCGCCATGGAACGCCTGGGCGATATCCTCGACATGCCGCCGGAGCAGAAGCCCGAGGAACTGGCCTCGCGCGTGGTGCTGCCCGACCTGCAGGGCGACCTGGCGGTGGAGAATCTGTATTTCCGCTACGGGGGCAACGAAACCCCCTACGTGCTGGAGAACATCAGCTTCGAGGTGAAGTCCGGCGAGCTGGTCGCCATCGTGGGGCAGAGCGGATCGGGCAAGACCACGCTCGCCAAGCTGCTGGTCGGTTTCTATGCACCCAACGAGGGCCGCATCCTGATCGACGGCTACGACCTGTCGGTGATCGACAAGGAATACTACCGTGCGCAGGTCGGCTACGTCATGCAGTCCAATCTGCTGTTCTCCGGCTCCATCGCCGAGAACATCGCCAGCGGCGACGACAATCCGGAGCGTCGCCGCATCGTCGAGGTGGCGAAGCTCGCCGACGCCCACGGCTTCATCAGCAAGCTGCCGCTCGGCTACGAACAGGTGGTGGGCGAGCGCGGCGTGGGGCTCTCGGGCGGACAGCTGCAGCGCCTGTGCATCGCCCGCGCGCTCTATCACGATCCGCGCCTGCTGATATTCGATGAGGCCACTTCCGCACTGGATACCCAGTCGGAAGGCAACATCCTGCGAAACATGCACGCCATCCTGCAGGGGCGTACCGCCATCGTCATTGCCCACCGCCTGAGCACCATCATGCGCGCCGACAAGATTCTGGTGCTCTACAACGGCGCCGTCGTCGAGCAGGGGCGGCACGAGGAGCTGGTGGACAAGAAGGGAATGTACTATCAGCTGGTACAGAAGCAGATTGCGAGCGCCTGATGAAACTCCTCGAACCCGAAGCCGCACCGGCCGCAGTTTCCTACGGCGGTCTGATCGAGAAGATCGAGATCCTGCGATCCACGCTGCGCTGGGCGTCGCACCTCGAGCGTCCCGAGATCCAGAAGCTGCTCAACCAGTGCAGCGCACTGCGCGAGGAGGTCATGCGCCTTTCGCACAAGGAGCGCTTCATCACCGCCTCGACCGCGAAGAAGTCCGCCGCGCGCATGAGCGCGGCACAACGCCGCCAGGCGCTGGTCGGTCGCAGCTTCGTGTTCGAGGGCGTGTTCGGCGAAAGCCCCAAGCTGCTCGAAGCACTGGAGATCGCCGAGAAGGCCGCACCGACCGATCTGCCGGTGCTGATCGACGGCGAGAGCGGCACCGGCAAGGAACTGCTGGCCAAGGTCATCCATGCCAACGGGCGGCGCGCGGACAAGCCCTACATCTCCGTCAACTGCGGCGCCATACCCGACAACCTGCTGGAGTCGGAGCTGTTCGGGCATCGGCGCGGCGCCTTCACCGGAGCGACCAGCGATCGCGCCGGCAAGTTCGAGACCGCGCACAAGGGCACCATCTTCCTGGACGAGATCGGCGAGCTGCCGCTGCAGGGACAGGTCAAGCTGCTGCGCGTGCTGCAGTCGGCGGAGATCCAGCGTGTGGGCTCGGACCAGGTCATCAGCGTCGATACCCGCATCGTCGCTGCGACCAACAAGAATCTGCGCCAGATGAGCCTGGAGGGCACTTTCCGAGAAGACCTGTACTACCGCCTGAGCGTTATCCATGTGAGTCTGCCGGCACTGCGCGAGCGCCGCGACGAAATTCCGCTGCTGATCGAGTTCTTCACCGACGAGGCGGCGGAGAAGCTCGCGCGGCGGCCCGTGAAGCTGTCGCGCCGGCTGAAGGGCTTCCTGATGGATTACGAGTACCCGGGCAACATCCGTGAGCTGCGCAATCTGATCTTCCGCATCTCCTGCCTTGCCGGCGACACCGCGGACTTCGAGCATCTGCCCGAGCCGCTGCGGCCCGTGAAGAGCGCGAGCCAGGAGGAGGATGCATCGCAAAGCAAGGACGCGAATGCCAACCGCTCCCTGACCGAGCTCAAACGTATCGCCAGCGACGAGGCCGAGAAGGCTTTCCTGAAACGTGGCCTGCAGGAGGTTGGCGGCAAGGTTGCAGAGCTCGCGCGCCGCATTGAAATGAACCGCTCGCATCTGCAGACCCTGCTGAAGAAGCACGGGCTGCAATCCAAGGAATTCCGCTCGCGCAGCTGAGTCCGCGCCACTTCACGCGAAGATGAACGTGTGTGAACGTGTGCGAACCGGCAGATCGATGCGGGGCCGGATGCCGATCCCGGCCCGGCTTCCTCGGTGTTCCTCTGCGCTGCGCGCAGCAGGCGGCGCCTGATTCGTTCGTTACAGCCGCTTCCGCAGGCCATCCATCGGCAGCGCACCATGGCCCCGGGGAGGTGGGGCAGGCCCGCAAGCCCAGCGTACCGGGGGTCCGATCGGACCCCCGTCAGGATCACACGCCGGGAAGCAGCGTCGTCGGCAGGTCGTTTTTCGCGCCTTCGCCCAGCACCACGTTGGCATTGTTCGAATTGTCGATGTTGACGAACTGGTTCTGGTTGATGATCTGGATCTGGTCGGCGAAGTACTGGTTCACCTGGAAGTACTGGTTGAGCACCGTCGGGCTCGTGCCGGCACTCGGACGCCGGTAGGGCACGATGAAGCCGAAGGAAATGCTGCCGCCGCCGCTCAGGCCGGCCATTGCGGCGCGGTCCAGCTCACCGCTGGCGGGAAGGTCTTTGATCACGATGTTGGCCATGTTCGTTCTCCGTCTTGCTGTCAGGTCAGAATCGCTTCGATCGCCTTCGGCGGTGTCCGCGCTTGTCCTCTGATTTGCACTCACCGTGCCAGCCTTCGTTGTTCGGCGGGCACTTCCAGAATATCTCGCTTGTACAGCTACTTGCCTGCTCAATCAGCACCCGCCGACGGTGACCCGCCGCACCGGTGTCCCTGAAGGGTTGGACCCGAGCCAACGGCCTTCCCCCCACTTGTTGGAAAATCGGGGTCGGTGTTTGCACCGACCCCGGGGTCCAGTCCGGAAAACTCACCAGCCGGCCAGCGACTGGCCGGTGGTGAATGGAACGCCAGGGAAGACTTGGCATGCTTCACGATCGCCGAGCCATGAAACACTGTTTACGCCGCCGGCCTATCCCGGTTCTGGCGGTTTCTCGCTCGCCCTGGCTCAGGTCTAACTCAAGGGGTAGCTACGGCTACCCCATTCGCTCCAGCCCGGCGCCAGGACGGCTGCGAATTCCGCCAGCTCCCGCGATGCTGGTGAGATTTCCGGGCCAGCTAGAAGAGCACGCTGGTGCTGGCCCGCTGCTCGGGCTTGAGGTTGAGGCGCAGACCGCCGAAGCTCGGCCCGATCACGCCGACGTCGTTGAGGGCGTTGACGTTGATTTTCTGCAGCTGAATGATGTTCTGCTCGATGTCGATGTCGACATTGGCGACCGGACCCAGGCCGTCGAGCCAGGAGCCGCCGCCGCGCACTTCGCTACGGGCCTGGGCGTCGAGCTCGGCGCTGTGCTCGAGGTCGCGGATGGTGAGTTGTGCCATGGGAGTTTCTCCTGTTCGGTGGCCGGGACCGGTGACCGTGCTTCTCGTTTGTCACCGGCCCCGATGTCGGGTTAGAACGGCACCGGGCTGAAGCCGCCGAAGTTGATGTTGTTCTGCGCGCGCTGGGTGGGCTTGATGACGGACTTGATGTCATCGGCGAAGGCGACATTGTTGCCGTTCTGGTTGACGATGTCCTGCACCTGGCCGATCGACTGCTCGGCGGAGAAGTCGAGCTTGCTCTTGGAGGAGAAGAACGAGGGCAGCAGAAAGTGGCCGCCGCGCACCGAGGCCAGCGCCTCGCGGTCGAGCTGTGCGGTCTTGTTCAGGTCTTTGATGGTCAGCATGGTGGTATCTCCGGTTTCGTAAGTAAGGGGTCTGGGGTTTCGGTCATGAGCCTGCGCTCATGGCCGGGATAGAGCAGGGGGCGTGCCAGCCTTTGCGCTGGCGCAAAAAAGAACGCAGGTTCAAGCGCTTGATACCACGGTCCGGTATCGGGCAGCGCTCCGGCAGGACGCTTCGTCGGGCGAGGGCCAACGACTGTGGCGCAGGGTGTCGGGTCCGGGGCTACACGCCGCAGTACGCCGTGGGACGAGTGCGCCCGGGCATGAAGGCGCTGTTGCGCGCGTGCGGGGTCCGCGGCCGAAGCGTACCGCGGACGCGTGCGGCGGGATGCAAAGACGGCTACGGCAGGCGGGTCAGCCCGGAAATCTCGTCGGCATCCCGGGAGCTGGCGGAATTCGCAGCCGTCCTGGCGCCGGGCTGGATCGGGTGCGCGGAAGATATCAGCGAATCGAGCTTCTGAGCGCCGCCAGCCGGAAGGGATTGTCCGATGCCAGCGCCTGACGGAAGTGGGGCGCGTGGGCAGCAAGACGCATGCGCGCTCCCGACCAGCCGCCGGTGACCGCGCGCATCGCCTCGCGGTCGAGCTCCTGACTCTCATTGAGATCCTTGATGACGATTCTTGCCATGGCACGCTCCTGCACGGACTTGGGCGACTTCCTTCCCGGGGTCGGGGGCGACGGCCACCGCCGAACGCGGCTTTCATGCTACCGCGGCGCCGGCAGTCGGGCAATGTGCGGCCTGGCGCGCTCGCCCTGCTGAATGCCGCGCGCGTTGCCGGCGCCGTCCGCTTGCGACAGCAGCAGCGGCGCCTGCGGCACACCACAGTTTCATCGCACAGACCAGATGAACTAGAATTCTCGCCATCGGCGCACTTCTTGCCCGCCCAAGTGCGGTAGCGGATGGTGGGAACGGCACCGAACACAGTTGCCTGCGCGACCGATGGGGGTGGACCGAATGAGCTATCGCTGGTGGTCAGCCTGCCGGACCACAGCCGGCCGACAGCGCAAAGTCAATGAAGATGCCGTTCTGGATCTGCACGACGTCGGCCTGTGGCTGGTGGCAGACGGTATGGGCGGCCATGCCCGTGGCGATCTCGCCAGCATGATGATCGCCGAGTCGCTCTTGAATCTTCCCCGCGCGCGTTCCATGGATGAGTTTGCCACCGCGGTGCGCACCCGCCTCGAAGAGGCCAACCAGCGCGTTTATATGGAAGCCGCACGCTATGGCTACGACTGCCTCATGGGCAGCACGGTCGTGGCGCTGCTGGTCTTCAGACGCCAGTGGCTGTGCCTGTGGGTGGGCGACAGCCGGGCCTATCTGCTGCGCGAGGGTCAGCTGACCCAGCTCACCCGCGATCACAACGTCGCACAGGATCTGGTCGAACGCGGGGCGTTGAAGCGCGAGCAGGCCGCGACACATCCTGCTGCGAATCGCCTGACGCGTGCGCTGGGTACACAGCCCGAGCTGATGCTGGATGAGCGCGCAGGCATGCTGCGCGACGGAGACCTGATCCTGCTGTGCACCGACGGCCTCAACAAGGAGCTGAGCGACGAGGAGATCGCCGAAGTTCTCGGCAGCCACGACTGCGACGAGGCGAGTCTCGAGCTGGTCGACTTGACCCTGGAACGTGGCGCACGGGACAATGTCACGGTTGCTGTGGTGCGCTTCGAAGCGACAACCGGCTTCAGTGATGCGGCATCCGACCAAACAGAACGAAACTACGGAGTGCCCATGCACAGCCATCGCGGCCGCTTCCGTCCTGACTCTGCGCGCCTGCTCGCGCACTCCGGCTGACGCTACGCATCTTCGGCATGGCCAGTCTCGCGCAGGCACTCAGATCCTTCCGTAGCGGCGCCCTGACTCGCGAAGGCCTGCTCGCCGAGCTGGAACGCATTCTTGCAGACGGCCGCGCCGACGGCATGTGGCTGCTCAATGCGCTCGACGAGGAAAACACCCGCCTGCCGCTCCCCCCGGACGTGCACGATGCCGTCAAGCGCAGGATCAAGCAGGCCTCCAATGATGTGTCCCCGATGTCCGGCCATGACGTCGCCGATCAGGACGTCAGCCGCACCCACCTCGCTACCGGACTGTTCCGCGAACGCGAGGCGGCGCCCATGACGGGCAGCGGTACCCGCGCCGCCCCCCATGCCCAGCTCGCCGCCTCCTCCGAGCCGGTCAAGGGTCCGGGCGACGTGCTCAACGGCCGCTTCGAGCTCATGACCTGCATCGGCTCCGGTGGGATGAGCACGGTGTACAAGGCGCTGGACCGGCGCAAGCTCGAGGCCGACGACCGCAATCCCTACGTAGCCGTCAAGGTGCTCAACATCGAGTTCCGCGCCCACCCTGATTCGCTGATCGCTCTGCAGCGCGAGGCCAAGAAATGCCAGAGCCTCGCGCATCCGAACATCGTGCGCGTTTACGACTTCGATCGTGACGGCAGCACGGTTTTCATGACCATGGAGTACCTGTCGGGCAAATCGCTGGCGCAGACGCTGCGCGCGCCCAAGTTCCAGGGAATGCCGGAGCCGGACGCGATGCGCATCCTGGAAGGCATGGCGCACGCGCTGAGCTTCGCGCACGACAACGGCATCATCCACGCCGATTTCAAACCCGCCAATGTCATTCTCACCGATGCCGGCCCGGTGAAGGTCATCGACTTCGGCATCGCGCGCGCCTTTCAGCGCGGTGACGTCGATATGGAGGCGACCCGTTTCGATCCCGGCTCGCTGGGCGCGCTGACGCCCACCTATGCCAGCCCGGAAATGCTCGAGCACCGCGAGCCCAGCCCCCAGGACGATGTCTATGCGCTCGCCTGCATCACCTATGAAATGCTCACCGGGCGTCACCCCTTCGGCCGCATGCAGGCAACCGAGGCCCGCGACGGCGGCCTGCAGGTCGAGCGACGCAATCTGACCCGCCGCCAGTGGAAGGCGCTGCGCTCGGCGCTGGCTTTCGACCGCGCCTTGCGTACGCCCTCGGTGCAGCGTTTCGTGGCGGACATGAAACCGGAGGCCAAGGCGATACCGGTGCCGGTGTTTGTCGCCGCGGTGGTGCTGCTGGTGGTGGTCACAGCATCGGTCAGCTACTACCTCGCGAGACCCGTGCAGCAGGTCGCCACGACGGCCATCGCCAACGCGCTTCCCCCGCCGGTGCCGAGTCCGGCGGTTGCGCCGCGGCCGGCGGCGGAGCCCGGGCCGCGTGTGCACGAACCGGTTTCGGAGATTCCCGTCCGCCCGGTCGAGCGCGAGCGTACGCAGACGGCTCCGGCCGCGCCCGTTGCGGTTTCGCCGGAAGCCGTGAGAGCGGTCCTTGCCGGGCAGCACTGCGCGGCCTTGCGCTTCAGCGTACAGAGCGGCGTGGTGGCGGTGAACGGATATGCCTCGTCACGGCTCGACCTGCGGCAGCTGGAGCAGACGATGCGTGCGCTGCCGGGAGTCAAGGGCGTGAGTGCCGATCTGCAGCGGATCAGTGACGAGAAATGCGGCGTGGTCGAGCTCTATGCCCCCTACTGGGTGGCCAATCATGATGAGGACCTGGGCACTTCCATTCGCACCCGCAACCGCGAGTCCGCCTTCGTCAGTGGGGAGCCGCTGGTGCTCGACATTCGCACGCCCGGCTACGATTCCTACGTGAACGTCGACTACTACGCGCTCGATGGCTCGGTGGTGCACATGGTCCCGAATCCGCGCGTGCCCCAGAACCAGGCGCCGCCGAATTATTCGGCGACCATCGGCGATCTGGGCGAGTGGGTCGTGTCCGAGCCGTTCGGCACCGAGTTGATCGTCATCCTGACCACGCCCGAGCCGCTGTTCGACACACCGCGCAGCGAGGCCGAGCCGGCGGCCGACTATCTCGAGGCACTGCGTGAAAAGCTGACACGCATCGCGCAGAATGCAGGGCCGAAGCAGTTGGCCGCCGACTTCGTGCTGATCAAGACCGCGCCGAAGGGCGCTTCCTAGCCCGCCCCACTACATGTCGCGCGCGACGCGGAATCCGTTCAGCAGGTAACGCACGTCGGCGTCGTAGTAGAAGCGTGATGGGGAATGCATGTAGGTGGAGTCGTTGCGCCACGAGCCGCCGCGGATCACGCGTTCCTGACAGCCCCGATCTTCCCAGACTTTGCCATCCGTCGGCGCGCCGTCGTAGTCCTTGTGCCAGCAGTCGGCGACCCACTCCCAGACGCTGCCGCTGACATCGTACAGGCCGAAGGGATTGGGCTCGAATGATCCCACTTCGGCCGGTTCCTCCACATTCCACGCCCCCCCGCAGTCCTTGCAGTTGGCCTTGCCACTCGCCATCTTCTCGCCCCACCAGTAACGGGTGCTGGTTCCGGCGCGCGCCGCATATTCCCATTCGGCTTCGGTCGGCAGCCGGTAATGCTTGCCGGTTGCGGCGCTCAGCCAGCGCACGTACTCCTGGGCGTTGACCCAGCTCACGTCGCGGATCGGCGTCTGGTCGTCGGTGCCGGCAGTCTTCGGAGTGAAGCTGCAGCCGCCCGCGCTCGCGCATTGCTTCCACTCACCGAGGGTCACTTCGAATCTGCCGATGGCGTAGGGCTCGGAAATGGTCACTCGGTGCGCTGGTCCCTCGGAGCGGTCGCCGGTGTTCGTTCCCATCACGAAGCTGCCCGGTTTGATGGCAATCATCTCGGGACAGCCGTCACAGTCGCGGAAGGTCCCTGCGCCCGGCGACCCGGCGGCGGAGGTGCCTGCTGCATGCGCCGGTGGCGGACTCGGCGGCGAGGACGCAGTCGGCGCCGGAGCGTAATGCATGGCGGGCGGAGCGCTCGGCGCCGGAGCGGGTGGCGCCGTCTCTTTCAGCAGATCGGCGTACACATAACCGGTAGTGCCATCCTCGGTCTTGACCTGATACCAGTCGGCACCGATCACTCGCCCGGTGACATGCACGCTGCTGCCGGACGTCAGATTTCCCACCACATCCGATCTGACGGACGGCCCCGCGCGCACATTGCTCGCCTGGGTGGCGGCATAGTGGGCGTCCATCTCCTTGACCGGCACGGTCGGCCCGGCCGCCTTGGCCGGCGTGGGCGAGACGCTGGGCTGCGCTGGTGCGACTGAGCGGCGGGCGCATTCTTGCGCAGCCTGGCGATGCGTGCCTTGGCGAGTGGCGCGAATCGGCCGTTGGGGTAGGCCTGCAGGTATGCCTCGTAGTCCGAGGGATGCTCGCTATCCTTGATCGACTCCCAGAACTCCAGCTCGTAGCGTGCCGCCCCATCGGCGGGCAGGATACCGCGTTGGGCTGTGTCGCCCATTGCCAGAGTGGCAGCCGCTGCGCCGCCGCCCACACGCTCCGGGCTCGCCACAGGCTGCAGGCGGTCGAGACTGCGCGGCACGGCACCGCGGTACTCGGGGACCTGCGTTCCCCCGCTGAGACTGCGAACGCGCACGGCGGCCTGAGCCAGTGCAGCGGGCAGGTCGAGACCGGGCTCGGCGAACGCCTGCAGCAGGGCAGCGGTGTACAACCCGTGGCCGCCCGCGCCGTCGCTTGCACCGCCCCCGGGTGTCGTCGCATAGCCGACGAACGCCCGAGCGGCAACGCCCGAGCCTGCCTGCGCGTCACGCGCGCCGGCCACGGTGAACGGACCGTCGCGGCAGGCATCGACCAGCACCAGCGCGCTGCGCTCCGAGCCGCGTGGCGCCAGCTCCTCGAGCACGGTACGCACGTCCATGCCCTTGCCGAGTATCGAGCGCGCCGCACCCGGATCTGCATCGATCGGCAGCAGCAGGTCCGAACCACCCGCGCGCACGCCGTGACCCGCGAAATAGAACAATCCGGTCGTCCCGTCCTCCAGGCGCGCGCCGAAGTCGAGCAGCACGTGCTCCATGCGAGCGGCGTCGAGATCGGTGTGAAGCTCCACCTGGAAGCCGAGACCGCGCAGCGCCGCAGCCATGGCATGTGCGTCGTTCACCGGATTGTGCAATGTGCGCTCCGCGTAGGCGGCGTTGCCGATCACCAGTGCGTGAGGTGCCGGCGCCGCGATTGCGCGGGTCCTGGGAGAAAACTCCTGCGCCGCGAGTGCGGCCGTCCCCAAGCCCAGCAGCAGTCCGAGGATCCCTGAAGCGAGTAGCTTTCGCATGATTGTTGGATTCCGTAGCTCGCTCATGCGGGTCCGGCCACCCTCGTCGGTCGCCTGCCGCGAAAGTCCGGACTGCAGAGGCTCGCGCAGCACAGCGCCGGACCGGGAAATTATATCCGGTTGCGAACCACGGGCAACGCCGCATTTCACCATATTCCTGCGGCCGCGCCGGCCTGCGATGTGCCTCGCGCGCTGGCACAATCACGATTACGAACTATGCTAACCGCTGCGCCGTGTTCCCCAGCGGTCGCGTTTACGAGGGACGGGGATGCACGGTATGATCCGGTCCGGAAGGCAATCGGGAGGGCGCCGGCTGACACGCTGCGTGCGATGCGACCCGCCCGTCCTTCTCAAACTACTCATCACCAGCACCGCCACGCTGTCCGCACGCCGCACCCCGGAGAACGGGACATGCGGTTGAGGCCTCGTTGGCCTTGTCTCGCACTCCGAGTCACGAGCGGTCTGCTGGCTTCATCGACCATGGGAGGTGAAAGCGATGTCGAGATTCAAGCTGCTGATCGCCGTGTGCCTGCTGGTGGGCGTTCCGTTGAGCGCCGCGCTCGCCTGTACGCCTGCGCCGCCGGATGCAAAGGTGTATTTCATCTGGCCGCACAACGGACAGGTCATCAAGGGTGGAAAGCTCTGGGTACGCATGGGACTGCGCGGCGCAGGCATCGCGCCGAAAGGCGTAGCCGGCCCGAACTGGGGCCATCACCATCTGATCATCGACGCCGATCTGCCGCCCATGGACCAGGAGATTCCCTCGGATCGCAACCATCTGCACTTCGGTGGCGGCCAGACCGAGGCACGCATCGAGGATCTGCCGCCGGGCAAGCACACCCTGCAGCTGCTGCTCGGCGACGACAAGCACGTGCCGCACTGTACTCCGGTCTACTCGGAGAAGATCACCATCATCGTGCAGTAGCGCGCCGCCGTGGGTCGCAAGAAATCGGGCAAGACAGAATGGGGGTGGATGAGCATGAACGGGAAGATCGTTGCATTGCTGGTAGCGCTACTGAGCGCAGGTGTGGTCTACGCAGGGGGTGAACCGTCGCCGCCAAACGCCTATCTCTATATCGGATGGCCCAACGACGGCGAGGTGTTGCCCGCCAACAAGCCGTTCCGGGTGTGGTTCGGTCTGCGCAACATGGGCGTGGCGCCGCCCAAGGCCGGGTACATTCCCAATACCGGACATCACCACCTGCTGATCGATACCGATCTGCCGCCGCTCGACCAGGAGATTCCGTCGGACCGCAATCACCTGCACTTCGGGGCCGGTCAGACCGAGACCATGATCGAGCTGCCGCCGGGCAAGCATACGCTGCAGCTGATCATGGGGGACGAGAACCACATCCCGCTTACTCCACCGGTGATTTCCCGCAAGATCACGGTGTTCGTGAAATAGCTCCGTGGTTCCTGCGCCCGGGCCGGTGCGCTTTGCGCATTCACGGTTCGGGGGCGGGGACCGCGGCCCTCGCGCACCGGCAAGGTCGATCCTTTACGCGTTCTCCGCCAGCTCCTGCAGGAGCGAAGCCTGGGCGCTGTGGGGTGGGTCGTCGCCAGGCGTCAAGCGACGGTAGACTCCATCGCTTTGCAGCACCCATGCCTGGGTGTTGTCGGCGAGATAGGATCGCAGGTCGCTGATTACCCGCGCGCGCAGGCGTTCCTCCTCGATGGGGAACGCCACCTCGACGCGACGAAAGAAATTGCGGTCCATCCAGTCGGCGCTGGCGCAATACACTTCGGGATTCCCGCCGTTGTCGAAGTGGAACACACGTGGATGCTCGAGGAAGCGGCCGACGATGGAGCGCACCCGGATGCGGTCCGAGACACCCTCGATGCCCGGCCGCAGGCAGCAGATGCCGCGCACGATCAGGTCGATCTCCACACCCGCCTGCGAGGCCTGATAGAGCGCCGCGATGATCTGTGGCTCGACCAGCGCGTTCATCTTGGCGACGATGCGGCCCGGCCGGCCCTGGCGCACGTGCTCGATTTCCCGCTCGATCTGGCCGAGCAGCGTCCTGTGCAGGGTGAAGGGCGACTGCAGCAGCTTCTTCAGATTGCTGGTGCGCCCCAGGCTGGTGAGCTGCAGAAATACCTTGTGCACGTCCTCGCCGATCACCTGGTCGCAGGTGAGCAGACCATAGTCGGTGTACAGGCGCGCGGTGCGGGCGTGGTAGTTGCCCGTGCCCAGATGGACGTAGCGCCGCAGCCGGCCGTCCTCGCGGCGCACCACCAGGATCATCTTGGCGTGGGTCTTGTATCCCACCACGCCGTACACCACGTGCGCGCCCGCCTCCTGCAGGCGGTTGGCCAGGTTGATGTTGGCCTCCTCGTCGAAGCGCGCGCGCAGCTCGATCACCACCGTCACTTCCTTGCCGGCGCGCGCCGCTTCCACCAGCGCATCGACCAGCACCGAATCGATGCCGGTGCGGTACAGCGTCTGGTTGATCGCCAGCACATTCGGGTCGGTCGCGGCGCGGCGCACGAAATCGATCACCGGCATGAACGACTGGAAGGGATGGTGCAGTAGCACGTCACCCTGGCGGATGGTCTCGAACAGGTCCTCGCTGCGTACCAGCCGCGCGGGCAGCCCGGGCTTGAAGGCAGGATACTTGAGCTCGGGGCGGTCGATCATGTCGAGGATGGCCATCAGCCGGTTGAGATTGACCGGCCCGTTCACCTGGAACAGGTCGTCCTGTCCGAGCTCGAACTGGTTGAGCAGATAGGCCGCCATCTCCGGCGGACAATTGTCGGCGACCTCCAGGCGCACCGCTTCGCCGTAGCGGCGCGAGGGCAGCTCGCCCTCGACGGCGCGCAGCAGGTCCTGTACCTCTTCGTCGTCGACGAACAGCTCGCTGTTGCGCGTCACCCGGAACTGGTAGCAGCCCTGGGCCTTCATGCCCGGGAACAGCTCATCGACGTGGGTGTGGATGACCGAGGACAGGAAAACGAAGTCGCAGGGGCCGTGCGCGCATTCGGGGGGCAGCTGGATGACGCGCGGCAGCGCGCGGGGCGCCTGCACCAGCGCCACCGCACTGTTGCGCCCGAACGCATCCTTGCCCTTGAGCGAGACGATGAAGTTGAGACTCTTGTTGAGGATGCGCGGGAAGGGATGCGCGGGATCGAGACCGAGCGGACTCAGCACCGGCAGCAGCTCGGAACGGAAATAGTCGCGCACCCATTTTTCCTGCGCCGCGTCCCATTCGGTACGGCGTACGAAGCGGATGCCGTGCGTTTCCAGCTCCGGCAGTAGTACCTCGTTCAGAATTCGGTACTGCTCATCCACCAGCTTGTGGGTCTGGGCGCCGATCTGCTTCAGGACCTCCTGTGGACTCATGTTGTCCGCGCCGCCGAGCAGCGAGCCCGACGCCACCTTGGTCATGAGCCCGGCGACGCGAATCTCGTAGAACTCGTCGAGATTGGTGCTGGCGATGCACAGGAAACGCAATCGCTCGAGGAGTGGATTGGCGGTATCCAGGGACTGCTGCAGCACGCGCCGGTTGAACTCCAGCAGACTCAGCTCGCGGTTGATGTAGAGCTCCGACTGCTTGAGAGGAGCGGACTCGATATTGGCGCCCGCGGCACTCATGGTCGGACTCGGCGGCAGGGGTCGGGTGTCGCTGCCAGGCGGCGCGGCGCGTGCCCGGCGCGGCGGTGACGGGAAATGGCGGGGCGCGCGATTCCGGGCCGAAGCACGGTGCTCGACCGGGAAGGACCCGATACCCGGGGCTGGCAGGCGAGCGCTCCGCAGCGGCATCTCGTGCTCAGGTCGGTTTCTCCCCGCACAGCAGCAGCTCCAACAGCGCCTTCTGGGAATGCAGGCGGTTTTCCGCTTCGTCCCAGACCACGCTCTGCGGGCCGTCGATCACCGCAGCGGCGACTTCCTCCCCGCGGTGCGCGGGCAGGCAATGCATGAACAGCGCGTCGGGCAGCGCCTCGGCCATGATCGCCTCGTCCACCTGGTACGGTGCGAAGTCGCGTGCGCGCTGCTCCTGTTCGGTTTCCTGGCCCATGCTGGCCCACACGTCGGTGACCACCAGCGCGGCGCCGCGCGCGGCCTCGAGCGGATCACGCACCAGGTCGACGTGCGCGGCACCCGCCTCGAGCAGGGCGGGCTCGGGCTCGTAGCCGGCCGGGCAGGCGATACGCAGCAGGAAATCGAACTGCTGCGCGGCGTCGATGTAGGAGTTGCACATGTTGTTGCCGTCGCCGACCCAGGCCACGGTACGGCCACGGATGTCACCGCGCCGCTCGAAAAAGGTCTGCATATCGGCGAGCAGCTGGCAGGGATGCTGGCGGTCGGTGAGCGCGTTGATCACCGGCACGCGCGAATACACGGCGAAGAGCTCGGCCTTTTCGTGATCGAAGGTACGGATCATGACACAGTCGACCATGCGCGACAGCACCCGCGCGGTGTCCTCGATGGGCTCGCCGCGCCCGAGCTGGGTGTCGCGCGGCGACAGGAACACGGCGCTGCCACCGAACTGGATCATCGCGGCCTCGAACGACACCCGGGTGCGGGTGGAGGATTTCTCGAACACCATGGCCAGCACGCGGTTCTTGAGCGGCTGGTAGTGCTCGCCGCGCGCCAGCATGGCCTTCAACTCGCCGCCACGGCGGATCAGCGCGCGCAGCTCGTCGCGGTGCAGATCGAGCAGGGTGAGGAAGTGCCGGGGATCGCTCGTCATGGTGCAATGGCGCAGGTCAGCGGCTGGCGGCCAGCGCTGTGCCGCAGAATTCACGGACCAGGGGTGCGAGCACGTCGACGATGCGATCGGCTTCGGCGTCGGACAGAATCAGCGGCGGCAGCAGGCGGATCACGCGCTCGGCCGTCACGTTGATCAACAGTCCCTGCTCCAGCGCCCGCTGTGCGAGCTCGGCACAGGGTCGCTGCAGCTCGATGCCGATCAGCAGGCCGAAGCCGCGGATGGACACCACGCCTTCCACATCCTGCAGCGCAGCGTCCAGGCGTTCCAGCAGGCGCCGCCCCAGGGTTTCGGCACGCCGCTCGAGCTGCTGCTCCTGCATGGTCTGCAGCACGGCCAGCGCCGCGCTGCAGGCGAGCGGATTGCCGCCGAAGGTCGAGCCATGCTTGCCCGGAGCGAACACATCGGCGGCGGGACCGCGCGCCAGGCAGGCGCCGATGGGCACGCCGTTGCCGAGCGCCTTGGCCACCGTCACTACGTCCGGGACCGCGCCCTCGTGCTCGTAGGCGAACCACCGCCCGGTGCGGCACATGCCGGTCTGGATCTCGTCCAGCAGCAACAGCCAGCCGTACTCGTCACAGATGCGCCGCACGCCGGCGAGATACCCGCGGTCGGGAATCTGCACGCCGCCCTCGCCCTGCGCCGGCTCGAGCAGCACGGCGACGATGCCGGAGCTGTTGCGCGCCACGGTATGCAGCGCCTGCAGGTCGTTGTAGGCCACGCGCACGAAGCCCTGCACCAGCGGCTCGAAGCCGGCCTGCACCTTGCGGCTGCCGGTGGCGGTGAGCGTGGCGAGTGTGCGTCCATGAAAGCTGTTCTCCGCGACCACCACGGTGGGCATGTGGATGCCGCGGCCGTGCCCGTAGAGCCGCGCCAGCTTGATGGCCGCCTCGTTCGCCTCGGCGCCGGAGTTGCAGAAGAAGGCGCGCTCCATGCCGGCGACGCGCGTCAGCTCGCGCGCCAGCTTCACCTGCAGATCGATGCCGTAGAGATTCGAGGTGTGCACCAGTTTGCCGGCCTGCTCGCACAGCGCGCGCGTGACCGCCGGATGCGCGTGACCGAGACTGCAGACAGCGACACCGCTCACGGCATCGAGGTAGCGGCGGCCCGCCTCGTCCCACAGCCACGGTCCTTCGCCGCGGGCGAACGTGACGGGAAGAGGTTTGTAGGTCGACATCAGCGGATCGGACATGGCGCGACGCAGTAATGAAAGGGAAGGGGCGTGTTCGGCAGGGTAAAGAGGAAATTCTATAAGCTGGGGCTGCTCCTGGCAAACAGGATGCGCGCTCCACAACGCAAAGACCCGGTCCGGGGACCGGGTCTTTGGGTGCCCCTCCGGGGCGACGTCAGAACTGGAAGGGCAGCCCGTGCTGGTGACCGATCATGCACATCAGCATCGGAATGCTGAGCAGCGTATTGGTGCGCGAGGCGAGGAAGGCGATCTTCTTGGCGCTGGCCTTCTCCGCGTCGGTGGCGGGCTTGATGCCGAGCAGCTTCTTCTGGTTGGGCCAGATCAGCCCCCAGACGTTGAACAGCATGATGGTGCCGAGCCATGCACCCACGCCGATGACCGCGGCGCCAGGACGCAGCAGGAAGGCATTGACGAAGCCGACGCCCATGGTTTCCAGCGTGGCGGCACCGAGCAGCCAGGTCGCCAGCGCCGACCAGCGGAACCACATCAGCGCCCGCGGGGCGACATACTTGGAAATCGCGGCCGGGCCCGGACCACCGCTGTCCGCCGTGGCGGCGGCGACCGCCGGGACCTGCACGAAGTTGAAGTAATACAGCAGTCCGATCCACGTGATTCCAAAAAACACGTGTAGCCAGACCTCGAGTGCCCACCAGTTCATGCTTTCCCCCAAATAATGATTGGTTTGTTGTTGCCTGCAACGGCTGCTACAGCAGCCAGGCGATGATGACCGACAGCACCACGCCTGCGATGAGCGTACCCGCAATGGAGTTCAGTGGATTCACGTTCTTCTTCCTCTGATCGTTGATATCCTACGAGTCCCGCCACATACCGGTGCCGGGCGTGCAAGCGCCTGCACGTTCCCGCCGTCGTATACACCCGGATGGGGTCAGGACCAGCAATCGCGCCTGTTGAAAGCCCGAGCGATTTGCTAGGGTACGGCAGGATAAGGGAACCCCTGCACGTTTGCAAGATCACGAGAGCATGGCCTTGCGCGGTTGCGTCCCGCGCTCCGGAGCCTCGCGATGGACCCGATTGCACTCAGCATCTTCTCCAGCCGCATGGCCGCGGTGTGCGACGAAATGGGCGCGCTGCTGCGCCGCGCGGCCTTCTCTCCCAACATCAAGGACCGGCTCGACTTCTCGTGTGCGGTATTCGATGCCGCGGGTGCGCTGTGCGCGCAGGCCGCACATATTCCCGTGCACCTCGGCAGCATGGCGTTCGCCATGCGCGACATCGTCGGGCGCCTCGACTGGCGCCCCGGAGACATGGTGGTGCTGAACGATCCCTTTCTCGGCGGCACGCACCTGCCCGATGTCACCCTGGTCGCGCCGCTGTTCGTCGATGGCGAGTGCCTGGGTTTCGTCGCCAACCGTGCGCACCATGCGGACATCGGTGCATCCAGTCCGGGCTCCATGCCGGTGTCGCGCAGCCTCGAGGAGGAGGGGCTGGTGATTGCGCCCTCGCGCCTGGTGATCGATGGCGAGGTCGATGACGGCGCTGCTCGCGCGCATCGCGACGGCGACGCGCAATGCACGCGAAACCGGTGGCGACTTCGCCGCGCAGATCAGCGCCAACCGCGGTGGCCTGCAGCGGCTTGGGGAGCTGATCGTTGCACTCGGCAAGGCGCAGTACCGTTCGGGGCTGGCCGAGCTCAACGACTACGGCGAACGCCTCGCGCGCGCCGCGCTCGCGGAGATTCCCGAAGGCGAGTATCGCTTTTGCGACGTCATGGACGACGACGGACTGGGCCATCTCGATATTGCAATCGCAGCGTGTGTACGCGCGGGCGCGGGCGGCGTGCACGTGGACTTTACCGGCACCTCGGCGCAGGTCCCCGGCAACATCAACTGCCCGCTGTCGGTTGCTGCGGCGGCCGTGTATTATGTGCTGCGCTGTCTGATGCCCGATCACACGCCCGCCTGTGCCGGCGCCTTCCGCCCGATTTCGCTTGCATGCACCTTCCGGCTCGCTGCTCAATGCGCATCGCCCCGCGGCGGTCGCCGCCGGCAACGTCGAGACCAGCACGCGGGTGGTGGACGTGCTGCTCGGCGCGCTGGCCCAGGCGCTGCCGCGAGCGCATTCCGGCGGCCAGTCACGGCAGCATGAACAATATCGCCATGGGCGCACCGCCGGGCGGCGCTGCCCTGGGATTACTACGAAACCATCGGCGGCGGCATGGGCGCGGGGCCGGCGGGCGGAGGACTGAGTGCGGTGCAGACGCACATGACCAATACCCGCAACACGCCGGTCGAGGCACTGGAGATGCGTTTTCCGCTGCGCGTCACGCGCTATGCGCTGCGCGAGAATTCGGGCGGGACGGGTGCACGCGCGGGCGGCGACGGCATGGTGCGCGAGTTCGAGTTCCTCGCGCCGACCGTGGTGACGCTGCTCACCGAACGGCGGCGCCACCCGCCCTGGGGACTCGCGGGCGGAGCGGCCGGTGCGCCGGGCGTGAACCTGCACAATGGCGAGGTCGTGCCGGGCAAAGTATGTCTCACCCTGGGGGCAGGTGAGCGGCTCACCGTGCCACGCCCGGTGGCGGCGGCTGGGGTGTGCCGGGCCAGCCGTCATCGGGCAATCCTGCAGAGGGGGAGGATGAGCATGAATAGAACGCCATGGCGCGGGTGGCTCGCGGTGCTGGTACTGGGCACGGGGCTTGCCGGTGGATGCGCGCCGATCCTGATCGGCGGTGGCGCGCCCGGCGGCTACCCTGCCGGGCAGGGCGAGCGCGGCGCAGGCCGCACCAGCGACGATGCGGCGATCACCGCAGCGGTGAATTCGCGCTATGTAAAGGACGATCTCGTGCATGCGCGTGACATCGACGTCGACACCTACAGGGGTGTGGTCGACCCTGAGCGGTCGCGTCACAGCAGTGCGGCCGCCGCACGCGCCGTGAGCCTGGCACGGCAGGTGAGGGGCGTGACCGGGTGGTGTCGCGGCTCACGGTGGCGAAGGCGCCGGGCTCCTGAGGCAATGTGCGGCATCAGCGGTGAACTGCGCCTGGACGGCGGCGCCGCCCGATCTGGCGGCCATCGCGCGCATGATCGCAGGCGCTCGCGCGGCGCGGGCCGGATCACCACGGGGCCTATCTGCGATGGGCCATTCGCCTTCGGCCACCGCCGCCTGTCCGTCATCGATCTCTCCGCCGCGCCCAACCAGCCGCTGGTCGACCGCGCGCTCGGCCTGGTGCTGGTGTTCAACGGCACCATCTACAACTACCGGGAACTGCGCGCGAGCTCCAGGCCATGGGCTACGGGTTCTTTTCCGACGGAGACAGCGAGGTCATCCTCAAGGCCTATGCCGCGCTGGGGCGAGGCTGCGTCGCAGCGCCTGCATGGCATGTTCGCCTTCGCGATCTGGGACACGCGCGCCGGCAGCCTGTTTCTGGCGCGCGACCGTCTGGGCATCAAGCCGCTGTACTATCAGCTCGACGCACCGGCGCCTGCGCTTCGCCTCGCAACCGCCAGGCGCTGCTTGCCGCCGGCGGCGTCGATACCGACCCTGGACCCGGTGGCCCTGCATCATCACCTCACGCTGCATGCCGTGGTCCCCGCGCCGCGCACCGTGCTTGCAGGGCGTGCGCAAGCTCGCGCCCGGCCACCACCATGACCGTCGACACCGGCGGGCGCGGACGCAGCGGCGCTACTGGCATCTGCGGCCTGCCGCCCGAGCAGCCGCGCTGACGGAATGGGAATGGACCGAAGCGGTGCAGGAGTCGCCTGCGTCGCGGCGGTCGAGCGGCGGCGCCTCGTCGCCGACGTGCCGGTCGGCGTGCTGCTCTCCGGCGGGCTGGATTCGAGTCTGCTGGTCGCGCTGCTGGCGCGAAGGCGGCGTGCAGAACCTGCTCACCTTCTCGGTCGGCTTCGAGGATCATGCCGGAGGAGAAGGGCAGCGAGTTCGAATACTCGGACGCTGGTCGCGGCGCTACGGCACCCGCCACCACCGCTTTCACATTCCCAACGATGATGTGCTGCCGCGCCTGCCCGAAGCCGTGGCGAACATGGCCGAGCCCATGGTGGGCCAGGATGCCGTGGCGTTCTATCTGCTTGCTGAGCGCGTGTCGCAAGGAAGTCAAGGTGGTGCAGAGCGGGCAGGGCGCCGACGAGGTGTTCGGCGGCTATTTCTGGTATCCGCAGATGGCAGGCGGAGAGCAGCGGCAGTCGACCTGGAGCGATTCCGCAGGCACTACTTCGACCGCAGCCACGAGGAGTTCCTGGAGACGGTGACGCCGGCGTATCACGGCACCGATTACACCTCGGCGCAGATCGATGCTGCTCGGACGGAGCCGGGCGCCGACACCTTCATCGATCGGGTGCTGCGTCTCGATGTCGACCACGCTGATCGTCGACGACCCGGTCAAGCGCGTGGACAACATGACCATGGCCTGGGGGCTGGAGGCGCGCGTCCCGTTCCTCGATCACGAGCTGGTCGAGCTGGCCTGCAGCTATGCCGCCGGAGCTCAAGCTGCAGTAGCGGCGGCAAGCATCCGCTGAAGGTGATCGCGCGCGGCCTGCTGCCCGGACGCGGTGATCGATCGTCCCAAGGGCTATTTCCCGGTGCCGGCGCTGAAATACGTGCGCGGCGAGTTCCTGGACTTCATGCGCGAGATGCTGAATACCGACGCCTGCCGCCGGCGCGGACTGTTCCAGCGTGCCTACGTCGAGTGTCTGCTGGAGGACCCCGAGCACCACCTCACGCCGATTCGCGGCAGCAAGCTCTGGCATCTCGCACTGCTGGAGCTCTGGCTGCAGATCAATGTCGATCCATACCGCAGCGGAACGGGCCAGGGGTAGGAGCATCGCGCCCGGCGGCGCGATCGTGGCGCCGAACAATGGCGTGACGCCGGCGGCAGGCGTATGCCGGATTCCCGCACACGCGCGACTTCACGCGCCGCGCCTCGCGAATCCCACATGAACGGCCGGTTTTATACCCACGCCTCGCAGGGTAGACTCGTTCCAGATACACAGCCACTGCCCCTGCCGCGCAGGAGCATCAACGCGAGGTCGTGTCAATGGATGTAATGGATAGAATCAAACAGCAAGTGGAAGGTCATCCGGTCGTGATCTTCATGAAGGGGACGCCGCAGTTTCCGCAGTGCGGCTTTTCCAGTCGCGCCGCGCAGGCGCTGCAGGCCTGCGGTGTCGAGTTCGCGCATGTCAACGTGCTGGCCGATCCGGAGATCTTCGAAAGCCTGCCGCGCTATGCCAACTGGCCAACCTTTCCACAGATCTACGTCAACGGTGAGCTGATCGGAGGCTGCGACATCACTCTCGAGCTGTATCAGAAGGGCGAGCTCCAGCCCATGCTGCGTGATGCCGTCGCCAAGGTACGGAGTCCCACCCCCTGACCCTCTCCGGCGGGTCGTCCGGCCAGCGGATGACCCGCCCGCCTTTTTCCGGTGCGCAGCTTGTCGTGCCCGGCGTTTCAGCTTGATTTCAGCACCCCCGCCTATGCTAAGCGCTCCATTTTTGACTGGAGAGCCTTGCCCATGAGCTCGACCAATGCAGTGCAGACGCAAGCCGTGACGCCGCAGGTGAAAGTGTGGGATCCGCTGGTGCGCATCTTCCACTGGAGCCTGGTGGCCTCGTTCTTCATCGCCTATTTCGTCACCGAAGAAAACCTGCCCGTGCACGTGTGGGCCGGATACGTGGTCCTCGGGCTGGTGCTGTTCCGACTCGTGTGGGGGCTGGTCGGTACCCGCCATGCGCGTTTCGCCGACTTCGTCCGTCGGCCATCCACCGTCGTCGCATTTCTACGCGACTCGGTGGCGCGGCGCTCCCCGCGCCATCTCGGGCACAATCCTGCCGGTGGCTGGATGATCGTCGCCATGTTGGTGAGCCTGATCCTGCTGACCGTCACGGGGCTGGCCCTGTACGGTGTCGGAGAGCACGCCGGTCCGCTGGCATCGCTGATGGCCGGTTTCGGCGAGCACTGGAAAGAGAGTCTGGAGGAAGTGCACGAGTTCTTCGCCAACTTCACCGTGCTGCTGGTGGTGGTGCATGTCGCAGGCGTGGTGGTGGAGAGCGTGTTGCATCGTGAGAATCTCGCCCGCGCCATGGTCACCGGTTACAAGCGTGCGCAGTAGGAGGTTTCCGGGATGCGTCACTTGTTGCGCCAACATCGCTGGTGCTGAAGGCGCTGGCACAGCAGGGCAACTTCACGGAGCACGGTGTTCGCAATCCGGGCCACGGTCACTGGGAGGACTGAAGAGCAGGCGCGCATGAGGTCCGCAACTCGATATGTCGTCACCGCACTGGCCCTGCTGCTCGCAGCAGCCGGGGCCGGTGCCGGCGGCGATCACAACCTGGCGCTGCAGCTGCGCCAGGAGGGCGTCATCCTCCCGCTCGAACGGCTGGTCGACGCCGCACAGCATGTGCACGCGGGCCATGTGCTGGAGACCGAGCTCAAACACGCGGGGGACGACTATGTATACGAGATCGAGATTCTCGATCGCCACGGGGTGGTGTGGGAAATGCGCCTCGACGCGCGCACCGGCGAGCTGATTTCCGCCGGTCAGGGGCACTGAGCGTGCGAGTACTGGTGGTCGAGGACGATCCCGCGCTCAGCAGCCGGCTGCGCTCCGACCTGGAGCGCGCGGGTTTCGCCGTGGACACCACGGACAATGGCGTCGATGCGCAGTTCCTGGGCGAGCAGGAGCCCTACGATGCCGTGGTGCTGGATCTCGGGCTGCCGCGGCGCTGTGGCCTGGAGGTCCTGCGGCACTGGCGCGCCGCCGCCAACCGCGTCCCTGTGCTGATCCTGACTGCGCGCGACGCCTGGCACGAGAAGGTCGACGGTTTCAAGGCCGGAGCCGACGACTACCTGGGCAAGCCGTTTCATGTCGAGGAACTCGTGGCGCGCATCAATGCGCTGATCCGCCGCAGCAGCGGCGCGACCGGCGGTGTGTTGCAGGCCGAGGGGCTGAGTCTCGACGAAGACCGCCAGGTGGTGCAGGGCGGCGACGGCACGATGCACGCGCTGACCGGAACCGAGTTCCGCCTGCTGCGCTATTTCATGCTGCATCCCGGGCAGGTGTTGTCGAAGACACGGCTGACGGAGCACGTCTACGACTACGATTCGGACAAGGACAGCAACCTCATCGAGGTCTACGTCAACCGCCTGCGCCAGAAGCTCGGCAGGGAAGTGATCCATACCCGGCGCGGCCAGGGCTACGTGTTCGGCAGCGCGCCCTGATGCGCTCGCTGCAGGCGCAGCTCAGCGTCGGTCTGGCGGCGAGCCTGATCGTGCTGTTCGTGCTGCAGTGGGTTGCCGTGAGCACCTCGATCCGCTACCTGGTACAGGAGTATGTCGCGTCGCGGCTGGAGCGTGACGCCGAAAGCCTGCTCGCGGCCGTGCAGTTCACGCCGGCCGGGCAGCTCGCCCTGGACCAGCTGCACATCGATCCCGTCTACCGCCGGCCCTTCTCCGGTCACTACTACCGCATCACCACGGCGCTGGAGGATCTGCGCTCGAGATCGCTGTGGGACGAGGAGCTTTCCGCCGCCAGGCTCGATCCCGGTGAGGCGCTGCGCGTGATGAGCGCCGGTCCGCAGCGCCAGGCACTGCTGGTGCAGATCGAAGGTTTCATGAAGCAGGGCTGGCCGCTGACCATCGCGGTGGCGGAGGACCTGTCGCCGGTGGAGTCGAACATCCGGGTGTTTCAGCGGCGTTACGCGCTGGTGTCCCTGAGTGCGCTCGCCACGCTGCTGGTGTTGCAGTATCTGGTCGTGCGCAGTGGGCTCGCGCCGCTGGAGCGCATCCGCGGCGAGCTCTCGCGCCTGGAGCGCGGCGAAGTGCAGGAACTGGGTTCGCAGGTGCCGGTGGAGGTCGTGCCGCTGGTCGCGCAGATCAATCGGCTGCTGCAGGTGCTCGCCCAGCGCCTGCAGCGCTCGCGCAATGCACTGGGCAATCTCGCCCATGCCATCAAGACCCCGCTCACCCTGCTGCGGCAGGTCGCCGAGCGCGATGAGCTGCGCGACTGTCCCGAGCTGCGCGCCGACCTGCAGGCACATACCGCCGCGCTCGGCGAAATCGTCGGCCGCGAGCTCAAGCGCGCACGGCTGGCGGGCACGGCCGCGCCGGGTGGTCACATCGAGCTGCAGCCGGAAATCGCCGCGCTGGTGGACACGCTGAAGACGCTGTACCGCGACAGGTGTCTGCACCTGGAATATCGCGTCCCGGAAGATGCACGTTTCTCCGGCGATCGCGAAGACCTGCTGGAGCTGCTCGGCAACCTGCTCGACAATGCCTGCAAATGGGCGCGCAGTACCGTATGCCTCACCGTCGAGTCCGATGCCGGTCTGCTGCTGCGCGTTGAGGACGATGGTCCCGGATGCCCGCCCGAGGAACTCGAGCAGCTCGCACAGCGCGGTGTGCGGGCCGACGAGCACACGGCCGGTCATGGACTCGGCCTCGCGATTACCCGCGACGTGGTGGAGCAGTACCGCGGGCGATTGACCTTCGGCTGCTCCCAGGCGCTGGGCGGCTTTCTGGCCGAGGTGTGGCTGCCGAACGCCGGCGGTTGATTCGCGCAATGCACGCGCCTTTGCAACGGCGCTGTGCCTCAGCCGGTTCTGGAGGTTTCCCGCTGCAAATTCCGCCAGCGCCCGGGGTGCTGGTGAGATTTCCGGGCTAGCCGCTCGCGGAGCGTGCCGGAGCGGGCGGGCCGGCCCAGCTCGCTTCGAGGTTCTTCCAGCGGTTGACCACGGTGCAGAACAGCGCGGCGGTCCGTTCGGCGTCGTAGATGGCCGAATGTGCCTGGCTGCCGTCCCAGGCAAGGCCGGCGGCCTCGACGGCGCGCGCCAGCACGGTCTGGCCGTAGACCAGGCCGCCGAGCGTTGCGGTATCGAAGCTGCTGAAGGGATGGAAGGGGTTGCGCTTGACGCCGGTGCGCGCCACTGCGGCATTGATGAAGCTCAGGTCGAAGCTTGGATTGTGCCCGACCAGAATGGCGCGCGTGCATCCCTGCTCACGCACGCAGCGCCTGATCGGCTGAAACACGTGCCGCAAGGCCTCGGCTTCCGGAAGCGCACCGCGGAACGGATGATGGGGATCGATGCCGGTAAAGGCCAACGAGACCGGATCCAGATTGGCGCCGGGAAATGGCTGCACGTGGCAGGTGTGGGTAGCGTCCGGATGCAGAAAGCCGGCCGCATCCATGCGCAAGGTGACGGCGGCGATCTCCAGCAAGGCGTCGGTGTGAGGATTGAAGCCGGCGGTCTCGATGTCCACCACTACGGGAAGAAATCCGCGGAAGCGCTGTGCGAGTAGCGGGATCGGTTCGGCCATCGGGAGAGGATAACACAGCGCCACTGCACCGGCAGGATGCGCGCCGCCGGGCCTTGTTCAGTGCCGGCCTTCGAGCCGGTCGAGCTCGGCGCCGATGGCCTCCACCAGCTCGCGTCCCTGCGCGCTCATGCCGCGGGCGAGCTTGTCGATGTCGCGCTCGCCCGCAATGAGCGCCCGCATCCCGCCGCCCAGGCGCGCCATGTCGCCGCCACCGCTCATCATCTGGGTGGCCATGTTCGCCAGCAGCTGCAGCGCCTGGGGTTGTCCCCTGCGTGCCCCGTGGATCAGCGCCGCAAGACCCGGTGCAGCGAAACGCGGGTCGGGCCGGGTGTCGAGCGCGGGGAGCGTGCGCGGATCCTGCAGGCCGCGCAGTATGGATTCCAGGATGGTGCGGTCTTCCTCGTCCAGTCCGCCCAGCACGCGTTGGTCGCGCGCGCCGGAGAGCACGCGGCGGATGGCTCCGACCAGGGCCGTCCAGCCGTTTCTCTCCGCGGTGTCGAGGATGCCGTCGAGGTCCGGTACCAGCGCAGGGTTGGCGCACGCCAGCACCACACGATGGATGAGACCCGTGTGGGCCTGCAGGATCTGTTCGGTCTTCTCGGGCAGGTCGGACATGGCAGAGCCGCAGCGCGACGCGGACGGATCTCGCCTCCATTGCAAGTCTGGACCCGGCGGCAGGCACACGCAAGGCGCGCGCCATCGATCACGCGCAGATCGCGCGACGATACGCTGCCGCGCGGTGGCCGGTGCGCAAGGGGGCATGCGGGGCCGCACGCTACATGAGGCGCCACGAGACTGTTTCGCCGGCGCGCATGGGCACCAGCGCACCGTCCTCGAAGGGATATTGCGCCGGCACGCTCCAGGGCTCGCGCACCAGGGTCACGCGGTCCCGATTGCGCGGCAGGCCATAGAAGTCCGGGCCGTGGCAGCTGGCGAACGCTTCCAGGCGATGCAGTGCCCCGGCCTGCTCGAAGATTTCCGCATAGAGCTCGAGCGCCGCGTGTGCCGTGTAGATCCCGGCGCAGCCGCACGCCGTTTCCTTGCGCGCACGATCGTGCGGCGCGCTGTCGGTGCCGAGGAAGAACTTGGGATTGCCGCCGACTGCCGCCTGCACCAGGGCCCAGCGATGGGACTCGCGCTTCAGCACCGGAAGGCAGTAATGATGCGGGCGCATGCCACCGGCAAACATTGCGTTGCGGTTGAGCAGCAGGTGGTGCGCGGTGATGGTCGCGGCGACGCGGGCCGGGGCGGCGGTGACGAACTCGATCGCCTGGCGTGTGGTGATGTGCTCCATCACGATCTTGAGTCCGGCAAAGCGCTCGACGAGCGGCGCCAGCACACGCTCGATGAACCGCGCCTCGCGATCGAAGACGTCGACCTCCGGATCGGTTTCCTCGCCATGCACCAGCAGCGCCAGGCCGTGGTGCTCCATGGATGCCAGCGTGGCATAGGTGCGCTCGATCGCGGTGACACCCGCTTCGGAATGGGTGGTGGCGCCTGCCGGATAAAGCTTGAGCGCCACCACTGCGCCGCTTTGCCGGGCGCGCTCGATTTCCTGCGCGGGGGTGTCATCCGTCAGGTACAGGGTCATCAGCGGCTCGAATGTCGAGCCCGCCGGCAGGGCGGCGAGAATGCGCTCCCGATAGGCGAGTGCCTGGGCAGTAGTGACCACCGGCGGCTGCAGGTTCGGCATGACGATGGCGCGGGAAAAGCGCCGGGCGGTATGGGGGAGCACGGCACGCAGCGCTGCGCCGTCGCGCAGGTGCAGATGCCAGTCGTCGGGGCGGAGCAGGTCGAGGCGGGTCACACGTAGCGTAGTTCTGGTCGACAGGGCAGGCCCGCCGCCGCGTGGGCTCGGGGTTCCCCAAGCGAGCAGCCGGCCCGAAGGCCGGCTGCTCGAAAGCTGCGTACGGCCGCGCAGTGGCGGTCGTTACTCTCCTGCGGGAGTGCCGCCGCCGGCGGCCGGTGCCTGATCGGGCGGTGCGATGACCTCTCCCGAATCCCCGGTATTCGATTTGCCCTCGGGCGTGGGCTGCATGCCCTGGTCCGCCGGAGGCGTCGCCGGCTCGTTCGCCGGAGGCGTCGCCTGCTCGGCAGGGGCCTCCGACTGTGCACCCTCTTCATTGGAGGTGCCGGTGTCGGTCCTACCGCAACCGCTCAGCGACAGCGCCAGTACCGATGCGATCAACAATTCTTTTTTCATTTGAGCAATCCTTTGGTCGTCCCGCCACCCGGCGGTTCGCAATCATTGGTTCCGATCTGGTGGCCCGAAGAAAACACCGTAATTCTAGCCGGTTCCAGGGAATTTGCCAGCAAAGTGGCGTCGGGCGCAGGCGACAGGCACTCAGTCCCACACCAGCGGCGGCTCGTCGAGCAGCGCCGCCTGCTCGCGCAGGGCGAGGATCTGCTCTTCCCAGTAACGGTGGGTGTTGAACCACGGGAAGCTGTGCGGGAACGCCGGGTCCTCCCAGCGCCGCGCCAGCCAGGCCGAGTAATGCAGCATGCGCAAGGTGCGCAACGGCTCGATCAAATGCAGCTCGCGCGGGTCGAACTCGAAGAACTCGGTGTAGCCATCCAGCAGGTCGATGAGCTGGATCTGCATCTCCGCGCGGTTGCCCGACATCACCATCCACAGGTCCTGCACCGCCGGCCCCATGCAGCAGTCGTCGAGATCGACGAAATGCGGCCCGCGCTCGGTCCACAACAGATTGCCCGGATGACAGTCGCCGTGCAGGCGCAGCAGCTGCGGGTGGGGAACGCGCGCGAAGCAGGCGTGCACCTGGCGCAGCACGTCCTCCACCAGGCTGCGATAGGGAAGCTGCAGCTCCTGCGGCACGAAACCATGCTCGAGCAGGAACTGATAGGATGCCTCCCCATAGCGCTCGATGGTGAGCGTGGGGCGGTGGCGGAACGGGTGCACCGCACCCACGGCATGGATGCGACCGATGAACCGTCCCAGCCATACGCGGTGCTCGGTCAGCTCCAGCTCCGGCCAGCGCCCGCCGCGGCGCGGATAGACGGCGAAGCGGAAGTCGTGATGGCGGTGCAGGGTCTCGCCTGCGGCATCACGCTCGGGCGCGACCACCGGAATTTCGTGCGAGGCGAGCTCCAGCGTGAACTCGTGCTCTTCCAGAATGGCGGCATCGGACCAGCGTTCGGGGCGATAGAACTTCGCCACCACGGGCGCAGCGTCTTCGATGCCGATCTGATAGACGCGGTTCTCGTAGCTGTTCAGTGCCAGCAGCGTGCCGTCGCAGCGCCAGCCGCAGCTCTCCAGCGCCGAGAGCACAGTGTCGGGATCCAGGCCGCAGTAGGGTGCGGATGCCGCACGCGGCTCGGCCATATCAGGCACGCACCGCGGGCGAGGCAGCTTGCGGCAGGTTCCGCAGCAGTTCCTGCCCGAACAGAAGCTGCAGCGTGTAGCGCACACCGAAGCCGGTGACATCGCTCGGCACGTGCGCCAGGCCGCCCTTGTGGTTGCCGGAGGCGAGGTCCAGGTGCACCCAGGCGATCTCCGGCGGGACGAAGCGGCCGAGAAAGCGCGCCGCGAGGATGTGGTCGGCCTCGTTCTCCAGGGTGCATTGCTTCACGTCGGCGATGCGGCTTTCCAGCATCTCGTCGAAATCCGGGTCGCAGGGAAACGGCCATACGCGCTCGCCGCTGGCGCGCCCGGCCTGCCGCAGCGTCTCGATCAGCGACTCGCGGTTGGTGAGCGCGCCGGCATAACGGGTGCTGAGGGCCTGGATGCAGGAGCCGGTCAGGGTGGCGTAGTCGATGATGAAGGCCGGGTGCTCGCGCGCCGCGAGCGTCAGGGTGTCGGCGAGCACCATGCGGCCTTCGGCGTCGGTGTGCACGACTTCAATGGTGAGGCCGTTTGCGGCGGTCACCACGTCGTGCGGCAGATAGGCGCGCGGGCCGACGTGGTTCTGCGCCAGCGCCAGCCAGCAGTCGACGGCGATATCCGCTTCGAGCTCGCTGAGTGCGAGCAGCACGCCGAGCGCCACTGCGCTGCCCTGCATGTCCTCGTGCATGCCGGCCATGTAACGCGCCGGCTTGAGATTGACGCCACCGGTATCGAAGCAGATGCCCTTGCCGACCAGGGCCAGGCGCGGTGCCGCGCGCGCGCTGCCGGGCCGGTAGCGCAGGTGCACGATGCAGGCGTCGCGTTCGGCGCTGCCGCGCGAGACGGCGAGGAAGGCCCCTGCGCCCAGCCGCGCGAGCGCGCGTTCATCGAGCACCCGCATGCGCCAGCCGTGGCGGCGCGCGAGCGCGCGCACCCGCGTGGAGTAGCTGCGTGGAGTGAGCCGGTTGGTCGGCAGCGAGGTGAGGTGGCGGGCGAGCGCGTTGCCGTGCGCCTCGGCCTCGGTGCGCGTCGGATCGAGGCGCCGCTCGAGCCCGAACAGCTGCACCGAGCGCAGGTTCGACACGGCAGGGGGCGTCGACTTGAGGTGCGGGAGCGGTGCCACTGCGGCGAGCAGCGCCGCATGGATCGCCTCGGCTGCGCGGCTGGCGAGCGCTGCATCGAGCCCCGCGACCCATATGGCTGCGGCGAAGGGATTGGCGGTGAGCAGTGCCGCGGTGAGCTGGCGCGCCAGGCTGAGCAGCTCGAAGCTGGTAATCGCCGGTGCCACGCAGCCGAGCACCACGCGCGTGCCCGCGGCGTTGGGCAGCTCGGTGACCAGCAGCGGGCTGGCGCAGCCCGGCGACTGCCTGCGCGCGAGCCGCGCGCGCAACAGATCGGCGTAGGGCAGCGCCGGCCAGCGACCCTTCAGCACATCCTCCGGCACGACCAACAACAGGTGCCCGATGCGTTCCAGGTCATCCTGCCCGGGCGTTGCGCGCGGCTGTTGGAGGCGGATTTTCGGCATGCGCGTCAGCATCGCCCTCGCCTTGACCTCCCTCGGCAAAACAAAGATCATATCGCGCTCGTCCCGGTTTCGGTATCGCGCATCTCCCGCCCCGCCGAGCAGATTCAACAAGAAGGAGCCGCATGAACGCCGCTGACAAGAAACGGCTGCTGCGCGAGATGCTGTTCGCGCGCCGCTTCGAGGAGCGCTGCTACGAAGCCTATGTAGAACGCAAGATCGGCGGGTTTCTGCATCTGTACCCCGGCCAGGAGGCATGCGTGCACGGTGTCCTGGAGGCGGCACGCCCCGGCTACGACTACGTCATCACCGGCTATCGCGACCACATTCACGCCATCAAGTGCGGCTCCGATCCCAAGGCCGTCATGGCGGAGCTGTTCGGCAAGGAGACCGGCTGCAGCAAGGGCCGCGGCGGCTCCATGCACATCTTCGATGTCGCGCATCATTTCATGGGCGGCTATGCGCTGGTCGGAGGGCCGTTTCCGCTCGCGGCCGGTATCGCCAAGGGCATCAAGATGAAGGGCGGCGATCAGATCTCGATCTGCTTTCTGGGCGACGCGGCCAACAACCAGGGCACCTTCCACGAGACCCTCAACATGGCGGCGTTGTGGAAGCTGCCGGTGCTCTACGTGTGCGAGAACAATCTGTACGGCATCGGCACCCGCATCGACCGCTCCACGGCGGTGATCGACCAGTACAAGCGCGTGTGCGGCTATGGCTTCCCGGCCGAGCAGGCCGACGGCCAGGATGTCGAAGTGGTCTACGCGGCGGCGCAGAAGGCGGTCGAGCACGTGCGCTCCGGCAAGGGTCCGTATTTCCTCGAGCTGCTCACCTATCGCTACCGCGGTCACTCCATGTCCGACTCCAATGTCTATCGCTCCAAGGAGGAGGAACGGGTGTGGGGCAAGCGCGACCCCATCATCCTGCTGCGCGACCGCCTGATCGAGGCCGGCGAGCTGACGCTCGATCAATACAAGGCGCTCGACACCGAGGTGCTGGAGGAGATCGAAAACGACATCATCCGCTTCAGCGAGGAGTCGCCGGAGCCGGAGGTCGCGGAGCTGGAGCGCTACGTGCTCACCGGGAGCGGATCCTGCGCGCGCGGCGGGCCGCAGTGATGGCCGAGCTGATGTACTGGCAGGCAATCCGCCGCGCCCAGGACGAGGAGCTCGCCAACGATCCGCTGGTCATCGTCATGGGCGAGGACGTGGGCGTGGCCGGCGGCACCTACAAGGCGACTCAGGGCCTGTACGACAAATACGGTCCGGAGCGCGTGATCGACACGCCCATCTCCGAGAACGGCTTCACCGGGCTCGGCATCGGCGCCTCGTTCGTCGGCGTGCGCCCGATCATCGAGCTGATGTCGGTGAACTTCGCCTGGCTGGCGCTGGACCAGATCGTCAACAGCGCGGCCAAGGTGCATTACATGTCGGGCGGGCAGCTCACCGCACCGGTGGTGGTGCGCTCCCCGGGCGGCGCTGCGCACCAGCTGGGCTCGCAGCACTCCGGGCGCATGGAGAAGGTGTTCATGGGTGTCGCCGGACTGCGCGTGGTGACCCCCTCCAATCCCAAGCAGGCCTACGGGCTCATCAAGTCCGCGGTGCGCTGCGACGATCCGGTGTTCATCAACGAGCACGAGCTCATGTACAACCTCAAGGGCGAGGTGCCCGATGAGGAGTACTTCCATCCTTTGGAAGGCTCGGAGGTGGCGCGCGCCGGAACCGACGTCAGCCTGTTCGGCTACAACATCTCCGTGCACTGGTGCCTGCAGGCAGCTGAGGAGCTGGCGCGCGAGCACGGCATCGAGGCGGAAGTGATCGATCTCTATGCGCTCAGCCCGCTCGATCGCGCCGGCATCCGCGAGTCGGTGAGCAAGACCCATCGTGCCGTGGTGGCGGAGGAGGCTGAGGCCGCGGTGGGCGTCGGTGCCGAAGTGATCGCCATCATCAACGAGGAAGCCTTCTTCGATCTCGACGCCGCGCCGGTGCGGGTCAGCGCGCGCAACGTGCCCGTGCCCTACAACCGTGCCCTGGAAAAGGCCGCCATCCCCAACGCCAGTGACGTGGTGGCCGCGGTCCTGAAGCTGCTGGGCAAGTGATCGCGGCGCTCGTCACTGCCGAGCGCTGAGGCGGCCGGCCCCTCCCCTGCTTACTGACCCGAGTCTCGCGATCATCATGGCGGAACCCCACGCAATCAAGATGCCCCAGCTCTCCGACACCATGGCGGAGGGCGTCATCGTCAGCTGGGAGAAGCGCATCGGCGATCCGGTGGCGCGCGGCGACATCGTGGCGACGGTGGAGACCGACAAAGCCATCATGGACGTCGAGGTGTTTCGCGACGGCTTCCTGTCGGGGCCGCTGGCCGCGGTGGACAGCGTGGTACCGGTCGGCCGGGCCATGGGCTACATCGTTGCCGAGCGGGCCCGGGTACAGGGCGCAGAGGTCGACGCCGAGCCTGCAGCCGCAGCGGCGCCCGAGCCCGCGCAGCCTTCGGGCCCTCCCGCCGATGCGTACGTCGTCAAGATGCCGCAGCTCTCCGACACCATGGCCGAAGGCGTGGTGGTGGCATGGAACAAGCAGCCGGGCGAGCGCATCGAGCGCGGCGACGTGGTGGCCCAGGTCGAGACCGACAAGGCCATCATGGACGTCGAGGTGTTCCGCGAGGGCTTTCTCTCCGGACCCCTGGCGGCGGTCGATGCCGTGGTGCCGGTCGGTGCGCCGCTCGCCTACCTCGTGGACCAGGCTGGGCAGGTGGTGCGCGGCACCGAGGCTGCCGTGCAGAAAGCGGCCCCCGCGCCGGCCGCCGTCCCGCGCGAGCACCACGCCGCGCCGGGCAGGCGCCCCCCGCCGTTGCAGGCCGTGGACGCCGCCGCCCGACCTGCGGCGCGGCCCGAGAACAAACAGGCGAGCCCGTATGCACGCAGGCTCGCAGGCCAGCTGCACGTCAACCTGAACACGCTCAAGGGCAGCGGGCCGCGCGGCGTCATCCTCGCCTTCGACGTGCAGCGCGCCCAGCCCGTGCAGCGGCCGAGCGAGATTGCCCGCCAGACGCCCGCGCACATCATGCCCGAGGTTCAGGTGCCCGGGCACGGACGTCCCATGACCGCCATGGAGCGTGCCGTCAGCCACTCCATGACCGCCGCGCTTACCATGCCGACGTTCCGCGTCACCATGGAGGTGCACCCGGAATCGATGCTCAAGGCGGCGAAGCGCCGCGGCGTGTCGGTGACCGTGGCCATCGCCAGGGCGTGCGCGCTCGCCATGCGCGAGCACCCGCACCTGAACTGGGCCTACCAGCCGGTGGACAAGCTGGTGGAGCGCGAGCAGGTCGACATCGGCATGGCCGTGTCGGCCGAAGGCGGCGGACTGGTGGTACCGGTGTTGCGGCGCTGCGAATCGCGCGATCTCGATGCGCTCGATGCCGACTGGAAGGATCTGGTGGCGCGCGCCCGCAACCGGCGCCTGAAGCCCGAGGAATACGCCAACCCCACGTTCATGGTCTCGAACATGGGGATGCTGGGCGTGAAGCAGTTCGACGCCATCCCCACGCCGGGCACTGCCGCCATTCTCGCCATCGCCGCCGCCGGGGCCGAAGGCATGCCGCTCACCATCACCGCGGATCACCGCGTGGTGAACGGCGCGGACGCGGCACGCTATCTCAACGCCCTCAAGCAGCTCATGGAGCAGCCGGCGTCCTGGATGGGTGGCGGCGGTCCGCAGATCCCCGAGGGCGAGTGGGACTACGACGTGCTGGTGATCGGCGGCGGCCCGGGCGGCGAGGACTGCGCGCGCGAGCTCGCCGAGCACGGTGTGAAGGTGGCGATGATCAACGACGCGGCGCTCCCGGGCGGCGAGTGCCTGTGGCGCGGCTGCATTCCCTCCAAGGCCTGGCGTGCGGCGGCCGACCGCATGCGCGATCGCGTCCACGATGTGCACCTCGGGATCGAAGGCACGAATCGCGCGCGGCTCGACTGGGAGGCGCTCGAGCATACCCGGCGCGGAGTGCTGGAGACGCGCGGCGACATGGCGCTCAAGACCGACCGTGGCGTGCACATCAAGGTGATCCAGGGCTACGCCTGGTTCGAGACCGAGCACCGGGTGTTCGTCGATACCTCGGCCAACAGCGAGGACCCGCATCAGCGCCCGCGCCAGGGCGACGGTTCCAGGGGCGAGCACCTCACCTTCGGTGCGGCGGTGATCGCCACCGGTGCGCCGCCCTGGGTGCCGCCGATCCCCGGCATCGCCGAGGCGCTGGAAAGCGGTGGCGCACTGACCTCGGACACGATATGGACGTTGCCGCGCCCGCCGCGCCGGCTGGCCATCGTCGGTGCCGGCGCCATCGGCGTGGAGATGGCCCAGATCTTCCAGGACTTCGGCGCACAGGTGACGCTGATCGAGGCGCAGGAGCGCATCCTCGCCGAGGTGGAGTCGGAGATCGCCACGCAGCTCACGGAGATTCTCAAGCTAGATCCTAGGCTTGAAGTTGCTACTTCAGCAAAAGTCGAGAAGCTGGGCGGGCGTCCTGGCGCCATGCGGCTGGTGTACCGCGATGCCGCCGGGGAGCGTCACACCGTGAATTGCGACCGGCTGCTGCTCGCCACCGGCAAGCGTCCCGATCTCGCCGCGCTCAAGCTGGACAGCGCCGGCGTGACGCTTGCCGGTCCCGGGATCGCAGCGGACGCGCACTGCAGGACCAATGTCGCGCACATCTATGCCGTGGGCGATGCCATCGGCGGCTACATGCTGGCGCATACGGCGGGTGCACAGGGCAGGGTGGCGGCGGCCAACATCCTGGGCGAGGAGCTGCGCTACGATGACGCGCTCGACTGCGGTGTCATCTTCACCCGCCCGCAGGCAGCCTTCGTCGGCCTCTCCGTGGTCCAGGCCAGGGCGCGCAACATCGACGCCGTGGAGGTCAAGGTTCCGATGAGCGTCGATGCCAAGGCCATGATCACCGGCGAGACCCTGGGGCTGATCAAGCTGGTCGCCGAGCGCCAGAGCCATCGCATCATCGGCGTGCACTTCCTCGCCGACCACGCGGACACGCTGATCGGAGAGGCCGTGGTGATGGTGAGCGGGCGGTTGACGCTGGAGCAGGTGGCGCAGGCCATCCATCCCCATCCCACCCAGACCGAGCTGTTCGGTGAGCTGGCGCGGCGCCTGTTGTCACGTTTGCGGAGAACGCAAAAGGTCAAGGCGAGCGCGTAGTTGCATTGAGGAATTCATGGCAAAGATCAAGAAAGTCGTGCTGGCGTATTCCGGCGGACTCGACACCTCGGTAATCCTCAAGTGGCTGCACGAGACCTACGGCTGCGAAGTGGTGACCTTCACCGCCGACATCGGCCAGGGCGAGGAGCTGGAGCCGGCACGCGCCAAGGCTCGAGCCATGGGCGTCAAGGAAATCTACATCGACGATCTGCGCGAGGAGTTCGTGCGTGATTTCGTGTTCCCGATGTTCCGCGCCAATACGCTCTACGAGGGCGAGTACCTGCTCGGCACCTCGATCGCGCGCCCGCTGATCGCCAAGCGCCTGGTGGAGATCGCCAACGCAGACCGGTGCCGACGCGATCTCCCATGGCGCCACCGGCAAGGGCAACGACCAGGTGCGCTTCGAGCTCGGCGCCTATGCGCTGAAGCCCGACATCAGGGTCATTGCGCCGTGGCGGGAGTGGGATCTCACCTCGCGCGAGAAACTGCTCGCCTATGCCGAGCAGCACGGCATTCCCGTGGAGATGAAACGCGGCAGGAAGTCGCCGTACTCCATGGATGCCAACCTGCTGCATATCTCCTACGAGGGCGGGGTGCTGGAAGACCCGTGGGCCGAGCCGGAAGAGGACATGTGGCGCTGGACGGTGGCGCCGGAGCGCGCACCGGATGAGCCGACCTATGTCGAGCTGACCTTCAAGAACGGCGACGTCGTCGCCCTGGACGGCAAGCGCATGAGTCCGGCCACGGTGCTGGCGCGCCTGAACGAACTCGGCGGGCGCAACGGCGTTGGCAGGCTGGATCTGGTGGAGAACCGCTACGTGGGCATGAAGTCGCGCGGCTGCTACGAGACGCCGGGCGGCACCATCCTGCTGAAGGCGCACCGCGCCATGGAATCCCTGACGCTGGATCGCGAAGTCGCGCACCTGAAGGACGAGCTCATGCCGCGCTACGCCAGCCTGATCTATAACGGCTACTGGTGGAGCCCGGAGCGCAGGCTGTTGCAGGACCTGATCGATGCCTCGCAGGTAACCGTGAACGGCGTGGTGCGGGTCAAGCTCTACAAGGGCAATGTGACGGTGGCGGGGCGCAAGTCCGATACCGACAGCCTGTTCGATCCTGCCATCGCCACCTTCGAGGAGGATCGCGGCGCCTACAATCAAAAGGACGCCGAGGGCTTCATCAAGCTCAATGCGTTGCGCATGCGCATCGCCGGCCGGCTGCGCGGCGAGTCGCGCTGATCGGCCAGGACCACGCGCAGAGGACGGCACCATGGAATTCAAGAACGCCACCATCCATCATCGGGCCAACGTCTATCACGAAGGCCGGGTCACCAGCCGCAGCGTGGTGACCGCCGAGGGCGAGATGAAAACCCTGGGCATCATGCTGCCCGGCACCTATCGCTTCACCACCGGGGCAGCGGAGCAGATCGACATTACCCAGGGCCATTGCCGCGTCAAGCTCGCCGACGAGCAGGCCTGGACCGCCTATGAAGCCGGTGAGCGCCTGAGCATCCCCGCCAACAGCCATTTCGAAATCGAAGTCGACGACCTGCTCGACTACGTCTGCCACTTCGTCTGAGTGCATCCCGTGGGAGCGCCGCTCCCGGTGGCGCGATTTGCGGCCCGCAGGGCCGCGCGTTGCCGATGCACGATCAATCGAGTCTGACCCCATTGAACAGGACCCCATTGAACATCGCGCCTCACAGCCGGTGCAGGCACTCCAGATAGGCGTGCTCGTCCGGATCGCGCCCGGCGCGCTGTGCCTGCCAGAGCACTTCGGCCAGGCAGTGCATGATGCGGTGCTCCACGTCGTGGCGGTCCTGCAGGCGCTCGAGGAGACGTCGGTAGGCATCGCGCAGACCGGGCGGGTTTCCGGAGCTCAGCTGCTCTTGAATTGCGATGTGCATCCCCATGTGCAAGAAGGGATTTGTCTGTGCGACTTCGGGATGGAACTCGCTGGCGGCCGCCTGCTCCGCATCCTCCAGGAGTGCGTGGTACTCGGGGTGCTCGAGCACCGTGTCGACGATCATGCGCTCCAGCGGTTCGAGCGCAGCGCCGCTGCGGTGCTTGTTCCACGCCTGGCAGTAGATGTGCCGGATGCGGTCACGATCGTGGCCATAGAACATGGACGTTCTCCTGCGCCGGCAGCGCCCGCAGTGCGCTTCCGCGCGTCGCGGTCCTGCGCGGCAAAGATCAGCCGCCGTCGGGTGGCGCTGCAGGGTGCACACGCAGGTCGCGCATCATACGCAGCGCCGCCTCCCGCCCGCCGTAATAGCCCGGCAGGGATTCGCACTCGCGATAACCCAGCCGGCGATAGAACGCGCGGGCGCAAGCGTTCCCGGCACGCACCTCCAGATGCACGCAGAAGGTTCCTGCGACACGCGCGCTCTCCTCCAGCCACGCGATAAGCCGGCTGCCGATGCCCATGCGCTGATAAGGCGCATTCACGGCCAACAGATTGAGGTGCGCGTGGGTGTCCCCGAAGAACATGATGGCGAATCCCACCAGGGGTCCCAGGTGACGGGCGGTGAGCACCACCGAGTCGCGGCAATGGATCTGGCGCTCCACCCGCGCCGGCGTCCAGGACCATCCCAACCCGGTTTCCACGAGGTCGCGCGAGAGCTGGGCGATACGTCCGGCATCGGCGGGACGCGCGAGCGCCAGGTGCAGTGCAGGGCGGTCCGTCGCGTTTTCGTTCATCGCTGCAGGTAGGTGATCAGGGACAGCACCGCGCCCTGCGGGTCCTGCACCATGCACATCCGTCCGACGCCCGGGATATCCATGGGTGCCAGAACCACCTTGCCGCCGAGTGACTCGGCCTTGCGGCCGCTGTCATCCACATCCTGGACGGTGACGTAGCAGCCCCAGTGCGGCGGGGCCCCCTGGGCCTGCGGCGGTGTGCTCATGATGCCACCGACCGGTGTGTCGCCTGCCTTCACCACCGTGTAGGTCATGTGCTCCATCGGCATGTCCTCGAGGTTCCAGCCCAGCAGCTCTCCATAGAAACGCTTGGCAGCCTCCACGTCGCTGGTGGTCAGCTCGCACCAGCTGAAGGCACCGTGTTGCTCGAATGGACTAGACATGTCTTGCTCCTTTCGCAGGTACAGAGGCGGGGCATCCCGCCCGGTCGATGAACCGATCGCTTCGCTGGCACGGATGACGCTACGCGAGCCACGCGTGTTCAGGCTAGCAGCCGCGCGTGGCGCTGGCAAAGCCCATGCGCAGCGAGGAATGCGCGCTTCGCTCGATGTCTCGCCAGGGCCGAACCACGGCGGCGCTGCGCGCCGCGGGATCGCAGTGCACAGCCCCGCTCCCACGGTGCCGGCATTCGGGCCGGAAGGAGCTACCTACACTAAGCTAGTGTAGTGGTGCACTCTTGACGAGACGTTTGAGCCTTCAATGGAGGTAGGGCGGATAAGCGCAGCGCATCCGCCATTCATGATCGGCCGGCGTCAGGAGTGCACGAAGCCGTTTCGCTCCCGTCGAGTTTCGCGTGCTGAGGGGGTCGCGAAGGGGATGGGGCGTCGTGGGGAAACAGGGAGCCAATGGGCGTCGCGGAGTTGGATTTTGAACCAGAGGTAACTGGGTGGCGGATGCGCTGCGCTTATCCGCCCTACGCGCTGGTGACCGCCTCGACGAGTCCATTGCCAATTCACAACACCAGGCCCAGGCGATTCATCCGGACCAGGAGCGCTCGCGATATCCTGCAGAAGGTCATTCGCGCCAATCGCCGCTCAGGTTCCGAACAGAATGAAACAGTACACTAGCTCGGCAGGCGACCATGTGCCTCCCGAGAACGAAAGATCCCCTTTGCGGGAGCGTCGCTCCCGGCGGCGCGATCGCGGCCCGCAGGGCCGCGCGATACTTCTAAGAAGCTCGAATCCTGCGGCGCTGCGCGCCGCAGGATCGCGGGGCACAGCCCCGCTCCACGGGCGGTGCGCCGTGCGCGTCAGGTCAAGCAAGACTTGTGGGAGCGCCGCTCCCGGCGGCGCGATGCCGGCCGCAGGGCCGCGCGACTACTCTCTAAGAAGCTCGAATCCTGCGCGCTGCGCGCCGCAGGATCGCGGTGCGCAGCCCCGCTCCCACGGCCGGGCGGCCGTGTGCGGCAGGTCGAACAAGACTTGTGGGGCCCCGCTCCCGGCGGCGCGATGGCGACGCGCAGGGCCAAGCGCTGCACCCTCTACGGGGGAGCAACACGCTCCGCGGTCGGCGGCTCGGCGTGGGTCTTGTGCCGATACTCGCAGAGATCGGCGATGATGCATTCGGGACAGCGCGGTCGGCGCGCGATACACACGTAGCGCCCGTGCAGGATCAGCCAGTGATGTGCATGCCGCCGGAATTCCTCCGGCACCAGGCGCACGAGGCGTTTCTCCACCTCGGTCACATTGCGCCCCGGGGCGATGCCGGTGCGGTTGGCGACCCGGAAGATGTGGGTGTCCACCGCGATGGTGGACTCGCCGAAGGCGGTGTTCAGGATCACGTTGGCCGTCTTGCGACCCACCCCCGGCAACGTTTCCAGCGCTGCACGATCCGCCGGCACTTCGCCGCGGTGACGTTCCAGCAGCAGGGCGCTGGCGGCGACCAGGTTTCTGGCCTTGCTGTGATAGAGGCCGATGCTTCGGATGTAGCCTTCGAGTCCCTCGACGCCCAGATCGACCAGCGCCTGCGGCGTGTTGGCAACTTGAAACAGCCGCGCGGTCGCCTTGTTCACGCCCTTGTCGGTGGCCTGCGCCGAGAGCACGACCGCCACCAGCAGCTCGAACGGTGTGGTGTAGACGAGCTCGCTGGCCGGTGCCGGATTCGCCGCCTGCAGGCGCGAGAAGATCTCCTGCCGTTTCTGCCGATTCATCCCCCACCCACCCAATCAGGCGGGGGCGCGGGATGGTTCGACGCTGGGGATGGCGCGGGTGGCGCGTTCGGCGAGGCGGCGATCAATGACGTTCTTGAGGGCGAGCAGCAGGGCGAGTCCGAAGAAGGCGCCCGGGGGGAGGATCGCCAGCAGCATGCCATGGTAGTCGTGCACCACGGTGACGGTCAGCGCATGTGCCCAGGAGCCCAGCATGGTGTCTGCGCCGGCGAGCAGCGTTCCCCGGCCGATCAGCTCGCGCAATGCGCCGAGCGTCATCAGCACCAGGGTGAAGCCCATGCCGTTGGTCAGACCGTCGACCGTCGCGCGCGGCACACTGTTCTTGGACGCGAAGGCCTCGGCGCGGCCAATCACGAAACAATTGGTGACGATCAGCGGAATGAATATGCCGAGGACGTTGTAGAGCTCGTGGAACCAGGCGTTCATGGCGAGCTCGATGGCGGTGACGATGCAGGCGATGATCAGCACGAACACGGGAATGCGGATCTCCGGACGCACCAGGTTGCGCGCTGCCGAGACGGTGACGTTGGAGCAGGTGACAGCGAGCGTGGTGGCAAGTCCGAGCCCCACTCCATTCACCACGCTGGAGCTCACGGCAAGCAGCGGACACAGTCCCAGCAACTGGACCAGGCCGGGATTGTTGGACCACAGGCCGTTGCGGGCGATCTGGGAATAGTGCAGCTCTGCCATGCTGTACTCCACGTGCTGCGTGGCTGTGCCCGGAATGCGGGCCGCCGAGTCAGCCGGCGGACGCCGGTTGCGAGGGTTCGGCGAACAGCCGTTCGCGATTTTCCTGGAAGTATACCAAAGCGCGGTAGATCGCCCGCACGACCGCGCGCGGGGTGATGGTCGCGCCGGTGAACTGGTCGAAAACGCCGCTGTCGCGCTTGACGTTCCAGCCCGCGGGCTGCGGGTCGTGCAATGAATGCCCGGCGAAGCGCGTGATCCAGTCCGAGCGGCTGGCTTCGATGGCATCGCCGAGACCCGGCGTCTCGTGATGCGAGACCACACGCACGCCGGCGAGGGTGCCGTCGGCATAGATGCCGATCAGCAGCCGGATCTCCCCGCCGTAACCGTCCGGCGCCACCGGATTCATTACCGCCGCCACCGGTTTGCCGTCCTTGCGCGCCCGAAACACGGTGACCTCTCCCGTGGTCCCGAGCAGGGCCGGATCGTGCACGGAGATGGTGTCGGCGAAGATGTCGTTGTCGTAGGCGTCGGGCGGGATCAGCACCTGCAGGCTGCGCAGCAGCGCGGCGCGCTCGTTTTCGGCAATGCGCGCCCGGGTGCCGGTATGGGTGACGGCCACCAGCGCGGTGCCCAGCATCGCGAACAGCGTCAGCATGAGCGCCGTGATCACGGTCTGGCGCAGCGCCATTGCTAGCCCGGAAATCTCACCAGCCGGCCAGCGGCTGGCCAGTAGGTGAATGGATCGTAGGGAAGAACTGGCATTCTTCACGATCTCCTAACGATGACACACGGTTCACGCCGCTGGCCGGGAAGTGAATGCATGGGAGGAAGATCTGGCATTTTTTCACGATCTCCGAATGATGGCACACGGTTTACGCCACCGGCCTATCCCGGTCGTGGCGGTCACTTGCTCGCCCGGGCTTCGTCTTTGAACTCCCCAAGTCCCGGGACGGCTGCGAATTCCGCCAGCTCCCGGGATGCTGGTGAGTTTTCCGGGCTAACGCCGATCGGCCCCGAACACCCGTGGCTGGGTGTAGTAGTCGATGGTCGGCGCGGCCATGTTCATGAGCAGCACGGCGAACGCCACGCCGTCGGGATAGCCGCCCCAGGTTCGGATCACGTAGGTGATGAGTCCGATACCCGCGCCGTAGACCAGCCGCCCGCGCGGCGTGGTGCTGGCCGAAACCGGATCGGTGGCGATGAAGAACGCGCCGAGCATGGCCGCACCGCTGAAGAGGTGGAACGGCGGCGATGCGTGGGCGTCCGGGTCGATGAGGAAGAACAGCGTCGCCATTGCCAGCAACGTGCCGAGCATCGCCACGGGAATGTGCCAGCTGATCACGCGCTTGTAGATCATCCACAGCCCGCCCAGCAAGTACCAGTTGGCGATCCATTCCCAGCCGCGGCCGCCGAAGTCGCCGAACAGCGGGCTGCTGCGGATTTCCGTGATGGTGCGGTTGAGACCGAGCTGGGTCTTCACCGTGTCGAGTGGTGTGGCCATGGTCAGACTGTCGATGTCGAGGCCCGGGGGCAGCGTACCGGTGAAGGTGGCGCGCACCGTGTCGAGCGCGCCGAGGCTGTGCCCGGCCAGCATGTGCGGGGCGAGCCACTGGGTCATCTCGCGGGGAAATGAGATCAGCAGCATGACGTAGCCGGCCATGGCCGGGTTGAAGGGGTTGTAGCCCAGACCGCCGTAGAGCTGCTTGCCGACCACGATGGCGAAGGCGGTGCCGATGGTGGTGACCCACCACGGCAGCAGGGGTGGCAGAGCCAGTGCCAGCAGGACGGCGGTGACCAGCGCGCTGCCGTCGCTGAGATAGGGTGCGGGTGCACGCCCGCGGGCCATCAGCACCGCGGCCTCGGCGGCGAGCGCCACGACGCAGGCGATGGCGATGTTGAGCAGCACGCCAGTGCCGAAGTACCAAGTATAGGCCAGGGTGCCGGGCACCAGCGCATAGAGCACCCGGCGCATCACAACGGCGACGGTCACCGCGCCGGTGGTGTGCGGGGAACTCGCGGTGGGGAAGCGCACCAGCCGCGGGTTCCTGGCTACGAGCCCGTGCGGTCGCCGTGCCGCGGCTCCGCCTCCGGGGACTGCGGCTCGGCTGCGGATGGCGGCGCTGCGTCGTTCACGCCGGTGCCCTCGCTTGCGCCCTGCTTGGCGCGCACGCGCTGCAGGGCGGCCTGGATGGCAGCCTTCTTGGGGTCGGCCCCGCCGGTCGTGGACTGCTCCAGTGCCGCCTTCTTCTGGCGCAGGCGCGCCTCGCGCTCGGCCTTCTCATGCTCCAGACGCTGCAGGCGCGCTTCGTGCCGGCGCCGCGCCAGGTCGGCCTTCTGCTTCTCGCGCTCCTGGGCCCAGATCTCGGTCTTGGCATAGCGGTAGTACTGCACCAGCGGAATCTGGCTCGGGCACACATAGGCGCAGCAGCCGCATTCGATGCAATCGAACAGGTTGTAGTCCTGAACCTTGTCGAAGTCCCGGGCATGCGCGTACCAATAGAGCTGCTGGGGCAGCAGGTTGGCGGGACACACCCGCACGCACTCGCCGCATCGGATGCATACGCGCTCGGGCTGGGGCTCGGCAAGCTCTGCGGCGCCCTGCACCAGCACGCAGTTGGTGGTCTTGACCACCGGCAGCTCGTCGGTGCGCAGTGTGAAACCCATCATCGGACCGCCCATGATCAGGCGCCTGGCATCTTCGGTGTAGCCGCCGCACTCGGCGATCAGCGCGCTGATCGGTGTGCCGATGCGCACCTCGAGATTGCGCGGCTCGCGCACCCCGCCGCCGGTGACGGTGACGATGCGCGAGATGAGCGGTTCACCCGAGTTGACGGCGCGATGGACGCTTGCCGCGGTGGCGACGTTGTGGCACACCACGCCGATGTCCAGCGGCAGGCCGTCGGCGGGTACCTCGCGCCCGGTGAGGACGCGGATCAGCTGCTTCTCGCCGCCGGCCGGATAACGCGTCGGTACCATGACCACTTCGATGAGCGGGCGTTCCTCCGGGCTCAGCGCTGCCCGCAGCGCGGCAGCGGCTTGTGGCTTGTTGTCCTCGATGCCGATGATGCAACGCCGTGCCTGCAGGGCATGGCGCATGATGCGGATGCCGCCAAGGACCTCCTGCGCCCGCTCGCGCATCAGCATGTCGTCGCAGCTGATGTAGGGCTCGCACTCGGCTCCGTTCAGGATCAGCGTCTCGACGGCCTTCCCGGGTCCCGGATTGAGCTTGATGAACGACGGAAAGCCCGCACCGCCCAGACCCACCACACCGGCCTCGCGGATCCGGTTGCGCAGCGCGCTGGGATCGAGCCGGGCATAGTCCACGGGTCGGGCACCTGGCATGCAGGGCGTATCCCGACCGTCGGTATCGATGACGATGCAGAGCGCGCTGAAACCGGAAGGGTGGGGGATCGCCCGCTCGCCGATCGCCACGACGGTTCCCGAGCTCGAGGCATGTACCGGTGCGCTGACGAAGCCCGCGGCGCGCGCCACGAGCTCGCCCCTGGCGACCCGTTGCCCGACCTCGACCACCGGTTCGGCAGGTGCCCCGATGTGCTGGTGCAGGGGAAGGACCAGGCGCTCCGGTATGGCCGCGACCGCAAGCGGGTGCCGGGTCGACTCGTGCTTGTGGCCCGGCAGGCGCAGGCCACCGTGGAAGTGCCACAGCTTGTGCAGGTCGTGAAGCATCAATGCTCGGGATTCGTCGGCCGCGGCGCGGCGAAGCGCGCATGATAGGCGCTCTTCGCGCGCGTGCCCAGCGCCGGCGGCCAACCCGGGCGCGCTTGCGCGGGCGCTATGCCGCCTCGTCCGGGGGCGCCATGGTGGCCGGGAACGGCCATTTCCAGGTGCTGATATCCTGCTTCACCGGGACCATATGGATGCAGTCCACCGGGCACGGCGCCACGCACAGCTCGCAGCCGGTGCATTCCTCGGCGAGCACGGTGTGCATCTGTTTGGCGGCGCCGACGATGGCGTCCACCGGACAGGCCTGGATGCACAGCGTGCAACCGATGCACTGCGGCTCGTCGATGAGCGCCACGAGCTTCGGCTTGGCGACGCCGTGTTCCGGGTTGAGCGGTTTGGGGTCGCGGCCCAGCAGGTCGGCCAGCGCCGCAATGCCGGCCTCGCCGCCGGGCGGACACTGGTTGATGTCGGCCTCGCCGCGGGCGATGGCCTCGGCATAGGGACGGCAGCCGGCAAAGCCGCACTGACCGCACTGGGTCTGCGGCAGCAGGGAATCGATCTTGTCCACCACCGGGTCTCCTTCCACCCGGAAGCGAATGGCGGAGTAGCCGAGCAGCAGCCCGAAGGCCGCGGAGAGCAGGCTGAGCGCCAGTACCGCCGTCAGCATGGCGCCACCTTGCGGGAGAGTTGGGATTCGCGATGCATGGTGGCAGGCAAGGCGCGCGTCAGCTTATCCCTTCACCAGGCCGGAGAAGCCCATGAACGCGAGCGACATCAGGCCGGCGGTCACCAGCGCGATGGCGGGGCCGCGGAAGGCCACCGGTACGTCGGCGGCCGCCACCCGCTCGCGTACCGCGGCGAACAGGATCAGCACCAGCGAGAAGCCCACCGCGGCGCCGAAGCCGTATACCGCCGATTCCAGAAACCCGTACTGATGCTGGGTGTTGAGCAATGCCACGCCCAGCACCGCGCAGTTGGTGGTGATCAGCGGCAGGAAGATGCCCAGCACGTTGTAGAGCAGTGGACTGGTCTTGTGTACCACCATCTCGGTGAACTGCACCACCACCGCGATGACCAGTATGAAGGTGATGGTACGCAGATACTCCAGCCCCAGCGGGGCCAGCAGATACTGGTTGGCGAGATAGCTGCACACCGATGAAAGCGTCAGCACGAAGGTGGTTGCGAGCGCCATGCCGGTGGCGGTTTCCAGTTTGCGCGACACGCCCATGAAAGGACACAGCCCGAGAAACTTCACCAGCACGAAGTTGTTGACCAGCACGGTGCTGAGCAGGATGAGGGCGTATTCGGTCATGGGTCCATGGTCGGCGCTGCGGGGAAGCGTCGCCGACGCTGAGGCGAGCGGCTTGCGCGCACACGCAAATTCTAGGCAACGCGGCCTCGCGATACAACGGTCCATCGCGCAGGTTGCGTTGCCGCCCGCATACCCGCGGCGGGGCGATTCATGACGCCCGAAGGCGGCTCAAGGGGTCACGGAACGATGTGGGAGCCTCGCTCGCGGTGCAATTGCGGCCCGCAGGGCCGCCTTCCTGCGATGCTTATTCGGGCTCGAAGGGGGCGCCGCTGGCGCGCCGCAGGATCGCGGTGCACAGCCCCGCTCCTACGGTGCCGGCGTTTTCGGGCGGCAGGGCCAACGAACAGCCGCAGAACCTGATATCACCGCGGACCGTGAACGAACCACCGTAGGAGCGTCGCTCCCGGCGGCGCGATGGCGGCCCGCAGGGCCGCGGGTGATGGATCCTTCCGCGGCAGCTCTTTCAACATGCCGCCCGCTGAGGCCTACTTGACGCGCATGCCCGGCGCGGCACCGGGATCGGGCGAGAGCAGCCACACATCCTGCTTGCCGGGTCCGGCGGCGAGCACCATGCCCTCGGACACGCCGAAGCGCATCTTGCGCGGCGCCAGGTTGGCGATCATGACGGTGTGGCGGCCGATGAGCTGCTGTGGATCGTAGGCATCCTTGATGCCGGCGAATACGTTGCGGGTTTCACCGCCGAGGTCGAGCGTGAGGCGCAACAGCTTCTCCGCGCCCTCGACGTGCTCGGCGGCGATGATGCGTGCCACCCGCAAGTCGACCCTGGCGAAATCCTCGTAGCTGATCTGGGCACGGATGGGATCTCGCGCCAGTGGAGTGTCGGCACCGGCCGATGCCGCGGGCTTGGGCTCGGCGAGCTCGGCCCGGGCATCCGCCAGCATGGCATCGACCGCCTTGGGATCGACCCGCGTCATGAGATGGCGGTAGGGCTGGATCGCGTGCCCGGCGGGCAGCTCCTGCAGGACATCCTGCCAGCGCAGCGGCGCGAGGTTGAGGAATTCCTCGACCCGCCGCGCCACCGCCGGCAGTACCGGCTTGAGATAGAGCGTGAGGGTGCGGAACAGGTTGAGCGCGGTGCTGCACACTCGATGCAGGCGCTCGTCGTTGGCCGGGTAGCGCGCCAGGTCCCACGGCTTGTGGCTGTCCACGTACTGGTTGGCCAGGTCGGCGAGCGCCATGATGTCGTGCAACGCGCGCGAGTACTCGCGGCTCTCGTAGCAGGCGGCGATGCCGGCCTGCGCCTCGCGGAACGCGCGGGCGACTTCGGCAGTTTCGTCGAGGCTGCCCAGCCGCCCGCCGAAGCGCTTGGTGATGAAGCCTGCGGTGCGGCTGGCGATGTTGACGTATTTGCCGATCAGATCGCTGTTCACCCGCGCGACGAAATCCTCGAAGCTGAGATCGATGTCGTCGATGCCGGTGCCGAGCTTGGCGGCGAAGTAATAGCGCAGGTGTTCGGGGTCGAGATGTGCCAGGTAGGTACGCGCGTTGATGAAGGTCCCGCGCGACTTGGACATCTTCTGCCCGTTCACGGTGAGAAAGCCGTGGGCAAAGATCGCCGAGGGCTTGCGAAAACCCGCACCCTCCAGCATCGCCGGCCAGAACAGCGCATGGAAGTACAGGATGTCCTTCCCGATGAAGTGATAGAGCTCGGCGCGGCTGTCGCGTCCCCAGAACGCATCGAAGTCGCAGCCGATGCGCCGGCACAGGTTCTGGAAGCTCGCCATGTAGCCGATGGGCGCGTCCAGCCAGACATAGAAATACTTGCCGGGCGCACCCGGAATCTCGAAGCCGAAATAGGGCGCATCGCGCGTGATATCCCAGTCCTGCAGCCCGGCGGTGAACCATTCGTCGAGTTTGTTGGCGACCTCGGCCTGCACGTGGCGTGGCTGGGTGATATCCGGAAACAGCCAGCCACGCAGCGTGTTCTCGAAGTCACCCAGGCGGAAGAAGAAGTGTTCGGTCTCCTTCTGCACGGGGGTCGCGCCGGACAGCACCGAGACGGGGTTTTGCAGATCCGTCGGTGCGTAGGTCGCGCCGCACAGCTCGCAGCTGTCGCCGTACTGATCGGGCATGGCGCAGCGCGGACAGGTGCCGCGGACGAAGCGGTCGGGCAGGAACCGCTCGCGCTCGGGGTCATAGAACTGGCGAATGGTGCGCCTGGAGATGTGCCCCGCCTCGCGCAGGCGCGTGTAGATCAGGTTCGCAAGCTCGCGGTTTTCCTCGGAGTGCGTGGAATAGTAGTTGTCGAAGCCGATGTGGAAGGCCGCGAAATCCGCCCGGTGCTCTTCGCCCAGACGCGCGATCAGCTGCTCGGGCATGATGCCCTCGGCCTGCGCGCGCAGCATCACCGGCGTGCCGTGGGTATCGTCGGCGCAAACGTAGAGGCACTGGCGCTGCGCACCGTGCATTTTCTGGAAACGCACCCAGATGTCGGTCTGGATGTACTCCACCAGATGGCCGAGATGTATCGAGCCGTTGGCGTAGGGCAGGACGCTGGTGACCAGTATCCGGCGTAGAGGATCGGGCATGGGAAATCGCGAGACCGAAAAACCTTGAAGGCGGTGTGCGATCCATTATGCCACAGCGACGCGCGCAAACCCGCACACCGCCTGCGGCTTTGACCGCGGCTGCTACGATGGGACGGGTCGATTGTGTACAATGCTCGATCACTATCATTTCGCACGCGACCGGCATATGCCGGCGGTTTCGCAGGAGGGTCGCTTCATGGCTACGGTGACGGAATCCCAGGTGGAAGGCGCACTCAAGGAGTTCATCGATCCACACATGGACAAGGATCTGGTCTCGGCGAAAGCCGTGAAGAAGATCAGCGTGGACGGCGACCGCGTCCAGGTCGACGTCGAGCTGGGCTACCCGGCACGCGGCTACCAGCAGGAGCTGGAGCAAAAGCTCCGCGAGCGCATCCAGGCGCTCGAAGGCGTGGGCAGCGCCACGGTCAACGTCGGCTGGAAGATCGCCGCCCACGAAGTGCAGAAGGGCGTCTCGCCCATCTCCGGCATCAAGAACATCATTGCCATCGCCTCCGGCAAGGGCGGCGTCGGCAAGTCGACGACGGCGGTGAACCTGGCGCTGGCGCTGTCCGCGGAAGGCGCCAGTGTCGGGCTGCTGGACGCCGACATCTACGGGCCGAGCCAGCCGCGCATGCTGGGTGTACAGGGCCGGCCCGAGTCCAAGGACGGCCGCTCGCTGGAGCCCATGATGAGCTACGACGTGCAGTCCATGTCCATCGGCTACCTGGTGGACGAGGAGACGCCCATGATCTGGCGCGGTCCGATGGTGACGCAGGCGCTGGAGCAGCTCCTGAACGACACCAAGTGGAGAAACCTCGACTATCTGGTGGTGGATCTGCCCCCGGGCACCGGCGACACCCAGCTCACCCTGGCCCAGAAGGTGCCGGTGAGCGGGGCGATCATCGTCACCACCCCGCAGGACATTGCGCTGCTGGATGCCCGCAAGGGACTCAAGATGTTCCAGAAGGTGGAAGTGCCGGTGCTCGGGATCGTGGAGAACATGAGCACCCACATCTGTACCCAGTGCGGGCACGAGGAGCACATCTTCGGCGCCGGCGGCGGGCAGCGCATGGCCGATCAGTTCGACGTCGATTTCCTCGGCTCTCTGCCGCTCGACATCCGCATCCGCGAGGAGACCGACAGCGGCAAGCCCACGGTGGTGGCCGAGCCGGACGGACGCATCGCGGGCATCTATCGCCAGATCGCGCGCCGGGCGGCGGCCAAGCTCGCATTGCAGGCGAAGAACTACGCGGCCAAGTTTCCCAAGATCGTTATCCAGAACACGTGAGGCGCGCGAACGCGGCGGCGCGCGCGGCGGGGCGTCATCCCCGGCGCGGCGCCGCTGCCGCGCGTTGCGGCGCATGACCATAAAATCCGATCAGTGGATCCGCCGCATGGCGCAGACGCAGGGGATGATCGAGCCCTTCGAGCCGCGCCAGATCCGCAGCCACGGCGCCGAGCGCATCATCTCCTACGGCACCTCCAGCTACGGCTACGACGTGCGCTGTGCCGACGAGTTCAAGATTTTCACCAACATCAACTCGGCCGTCGTCGACCCCAAGAACTTCGATTCGAATGGTTTCGTCGACCTGAAGTCGGATGTCTGCATCATTCCACCCAACTCGTTCGCCCTGGCACGGACCGTGGAATATTTCCGCATTCCGCGCAACGTGCTCACTATCTGCCTCGGCAAGTCCACCTATGCGCGCTGCGGCATCATCGTCAACGTCACGCCGCTCGAGCCCGAGTGGGAAGGCCACGTGACCCTGGAGTTCAGCAACACCACCACGCTGCCCGCCAAGATCTACGCCAACGAGGGCGTGGCGCAGGTGGTGTTCCTGGAATCCGACGAGCCCTGCGAAGTGTCCTACCGCGACCGGGGCGGCAAGTACCAGGGCCAGCGTGGCGTGACCCTGCCGAAAGCGTAGGGTGCGCCGCGCGCACGCGGACAATTCATCGCGCGCCGCCCCGCGCGCACAAACCCGATACGATCGGACGCGGGACGCCAACGAGCGGAAGATCAGAGCTCGGCCGGGCGGCCGCTCCCGAACCGCCCTTGAGCCGCGAGCAAGTGCTCCGTCAACCCTGACGGGGAAATCAAACCTCCCGTAGCAGCGCGCTACGCACCGCGATCCGCAGCGCACAGCGCCGCCGGCTCCGTTAGCGCATCGGCTCAAGGTCTCCGCGGTCGTAACTGGAACCCCGAGAGAATCGGAATCCTCACGACGTGCTGAAAAACCGCCACGGCCGCGGCCGGTCCTGGCGGCCTATCATCTCGCCGATAGCCTGTCACATCGCAGGCCGAGAGCGTGTTGATCTTGCGCCCGTTATGGGCCTTAATGAAACGCTCCACGTCCCGCACTACCAGCGCCTTTGTGCCGCGGGGATTGCGTGCTTGACCAGAAGCCCGGAACGGTTATCAGGAAACCGAGCAACGGAACCAGGATGTTGTCGGGGACATCAGACACTGCGACACTCCTTGTCGTTGAACGCGCATCCTGCCCCGGGGGTTCACGATCCATACGACCGCAACCGCTACGTCCCACAATAGGCCGCAGCGGGCTATCACCCAATACTGCGTAAGCGGCCCAATACACTGTTGCACAAATGCGCTTCGCGTAAGAGGGTAGTAAACAGGGAGTGAGGCACAAGGACGGACGTGGATGACACCAGGGAGAGGTGAAAATGAGAGCGATGCTGCAGGGGATATTCGGGCAACGATATGCGCAGTATGCGCGGGGAAGGAAGCTGTCGCTGCGCGAGCATCGCGCCGCGCAGTCGATTCTGCAATGTCGAACTGCAGCGCTCGGGGGGCATGAGCAGCGGTGTCCGGACGGGCACGTAAGCCGGATGCAGTATCACTCGTGTCGTCATCGGAGTTGTCCGGGGTGTGCGGCGCAGTTGGGGCAGCCGCCCGAACAAGAGCAGATCGCGCCAATGGCGTGGCAGGCGTTTGTCGAACAGTTCGGTAGTGGTGGGCGCTCGCAATGCCCGGACTGCGGCAAGCAGCTGGTCCGCGGTGCAAGCCTGAGACAGGTGCACGATGAAAATTCCCTATATAACGCAGATGGCGGCGTAAATGTGCAACGAATAAGGATAGATCGCGCGCAGCCGCGATCTGATCCGTGTGTTGGACGAGTCCGCCACTGAGTTGAGGCGAGCTATTTATAGGCAAATATCTTTTCGGGAGTTCGCCTGCCGGAGCACTCGGTACGGCGGGAACTTGTTTGCGAGGCGAGCGCAGGCCCTGGCCATTGGGAAGCCAATGCCGAATCAACGTTGTGGCATCAGGGCGAGCGGGTCTCCTGTGCAAGTGAATGGAAGACGAAGCGGCCTCCTGCGGCGCCGCCGGATGCGGCGGGCACTGAGCACGCGCAGTCTGCCGCCCACCTCCGCGGCTGGGGCCCGCACCCGCGCGAAAGTCGCCAGGGCACCACGATCGTAATATAGTGATCCGACCCGGCGCAGATCGGGAATGGAACACGGGACGGGAAGGGGCGCTCATGCACAACCACCTCCTGGTTAGACGGCAAAGTGCCGTGTTTGATCACGGCGCACTCCCGTCTAATCACAGTTAAGTGAAATAAATGTATATCAACTATCGAGGACTGGCTTTAGGGCTTGCGTTTTTTGTGGCTACGTACATTACTTACGTCGTATCAACGAAAACCGTTGATAGTTATCCTTCTTTTCTGATTTATACACCCTATGTCCTGGTTGCTATTTGTGGGGCGATAATTGGGAAATATGCAGAGAAAGCAGTTGCAAGAAATTGTGCGATTGGTGGTGCATTAGCATCGGTTGTCGTGGGTGTTTTGAATTATTGTTTATGGTTAATCGGAGTTCCTGTAGATTTTGGCGGTCTCAAGTGGTCTGCTATTGCTGCAGCGTTCGTGATGCCATTTTTCATATTACTAGCCATAATGGGCGGGGGTATTGCTAGTGGGAAATTTCTAGCAAAGAATGGCGGTGAAATCACTTAACAAGTCATTCGAGTACGCCCCTTCGGGGCCGGACGCGCTAACGCGCGCCGCTCAATTCAGCCGTTGGGCAGCTTGTGGATGAACCAGCGAAGGTTATTGGGAGGGCTGCTGGGGGCAATGTGCCAGTCGCGGACCTTCTACATTCTTGGTGCTGGCGCGTCTTACGGGTTGATCCCGGTCACCCAAGAGATGCGGCGCATAGTCGAGTCTGACTTTCACTCAGTAGGCGTCTATGAAACAACACCTGCCCCACGTTCCCAACTGTTCGAGCGCATTTTTGGAACCATTCCAGAATATGAACAAGACATCCGGAAGATTCTTCTGACACACATGCCGCTCGGTGCCTTGGATCTCCTGGCTCAGCGAGCGCTTTGGCGCCCGAGCAACGGCGTGGTTCCTCCTCAGTACGCAGTGTTCGACGTTGTGGGCGCCCCCGCCACGTTATGCAATTTCAACCTGGACGGCCTTGCCTCAAGTCACTGTAGCCACCGTCACCATGTACTGGAAATGCACGGACGGATTGACTCCCTCCGTTTTGAACGAATGAACTACGACGACCTGCTTGAAGCGACCGTAGTTTATGGAATTCACCTTCCTCACCTAACGCCGAAACTTATGCCTCAAGTTGAGCCAGAGAACATCACGCTCCAGCCGGCATACGGGCAAGCTGGGACGTTGTTCCGCTATGCGCGGGCCGTTGTCATTCTTGGTTACTCCTTCGGCCAGCGAAGCGATGGATTCGACGACAGGTATTCCTTTGAATACATCGCGTCGCTTCTGAAGTCCAATCCACGCCCCGTTTTCGTTGTGTCGCCGACCCCGCACGACCTTGCCGAGCTATTGCGCGACACGTTGTCTTGGCGCTATGTATTTGGTATCGCACTGAGGTGGGAACTGTTCTCGGGTGCCATCTTGGCCAACGCCGATCCTTTCCGCGGGATGCGAACGGATTGGCTGGACGTCAGCCTTGACCGCGTTATTCGCTCTTATGAAACCGCGCTCGATGCGACCTAAGCTGCCCAACCAGGCAGTCAACCGGACCTGCGCGAAAAGCCGCGCAGGCCGGTTACTTCTACGTTGAACCAAACCGCTCCGCGGGGCTTTGGTAGGCTCCGGTAGCGCGCGGCAGCAACATCCCCTTCGGTAGGCATTGTTCACACTCTGGTGCGTGGCCCGTGCGGGCCTTACCCAGAGGAGATGAACGATGACCCCGTTACGCACAAAGATGATCGAAGCCATGCAGGTGCGTGGTTTCTCGCAGCGCACGCACGAGAGCTATCTGGCGGCGGTGAGCGATCTGGCGCGTTTCCATCACCGCTCTCCCGAGCAGCTTGGCATCGAGGACATCGAGCGCTCTCGTCTACCTGGCCACCGAGCGACAGCTCTGCGGGGCCAGCTGCCGGGTGTCTCTGTATGGCATTCGGTTTCTGTATCTGCAGGTGCTGAAGTGGCCGGCATTCGACGTTGCCATCCCGATGCCGAAGAAGGCACAGCGCATTGCGGAGCTGCTCACGCGTACGGAGGTGGCGCGGATCGTGGGCGCCTGCACCAACCCCAAGTATCGCATGATGCTCACGCTCTGCTATGGCTGTGGGCTGCGCTTGAGCGAGCTGTTGAACGTGAAGGTGCGCGACATCGACGGGGAGCGTCGGTTGCTGCGCATCGCACAGGGCAAGGGAGCGAAGGATCGTCTGGTGCCGCTGTCGGCGACGTTGCTGCAAGGAGCTGCGCAGCGACTGGCGCCAGTACCGGCCGCAGGAGTGGTTGTTTGCGGGCCGAACGCCGGGTGCGGCGCTGAATGCGACCAGCGTGCAGCGGGTGTACACCCGAGCCAAGGCGCGTGCCGGTGTGACCAAGGTGGGGGGCATCCACGCGCTGCGCCATGCCCACGCCACCCACCAGTTGGAAGCCGGTTTGCCGATCCACCGCCTGCAGCGCCTGCTCGGACATCAGGACATCCATTCCACCTTGCGCTATGTGCACTGGGTACCGAACGACCAGGAGGGCGGCGCCGGTGCCGACCTGATTGGCGCCCTGGGGGTGGAGCATGGCTGAAGCGCTCTCCCTGCAAGCGGTCATGGGCCAATGTCTGGAGCGCTACGCGGCAGCCCGGCGGCTCAGCCCCCATCAGTGGCAGGTGTGCCGCCACATCCTCGATTGTCGCACTGAAGCGCTTGGCGGACTGCAGCTCGAGTGTGATCACTGCCAGCACACGGCGCCGCGCTATCATGCCTGCCGTGACCGTCATTGCCCGCGCTGCCAGCGCCGCGCCTCGGCGCAGTGGTGCGAGCGCCAGCTCGGTGCGGTGTTGCCCGCGACCTATCGCACCTGGTCTTCACGCTCCCCCATGTCCTGGACCCGTGGATTGAGCTTTATCCGCGCCCGCTCTATGCACTGCTGTTCGAGACCGTATGGGCGACGCTGTCGGCCTTCGGTGCCGATTCCAAACGACTCGGAGGCACGCTGGGCATGACTACGGTGCTGCATACCTGGGGACAGACGCTCAGCCGGCACGTGCACCTGCACTGCCTGGTCCCGGGAGGGGCCTGGCGCGCGCAGGGTCAATGGCGTTGCGCCAAGAGCACCTATCTTTTCCCGGTGCGGGCGCTCGCACGCCACTTCCGTGCCGGCTTCGTCAGCCGCCTGCGCAGAACGCTCAACGCGGGCGGGCTCGAGCGCTTGCGCGAGCCGCGCCCGATCAAGGCCGTGCTCGATGCGCTGATGGCCACCGACCGGGTGAGCGCGCTGGCGTTGACTTGAGTGCGCATCCTCTTCAACTAGTACCCCGTCCGAAAAGTCTTTCCGCATGGTCTCACGGTTGATACCTCATGCTCTTGCGCGCATTGGCCTTGGTGAAGCGCCTTTGAAGGAGCTGCCGGTGTTTATTCGCCGCTTTGTTACGGAAATACTTTTCTGCCGGAGTACTAGGTACGCCGGTGCCGCTGCGCAATGCGCTGGACGGCTCATGATGTTGAGACGGAGTATGAGCGAGGCTGGGCGACTCTGAGAATGGCGAACTACTTCGAGTGGCCGAAGCGGACGGGTTCGACGTATTGGTAGTTACCGATCGGAATCTCCGACACCAGCAGAATCTTGCAGCTCGAAGTATCGCGATTATGGTTCTGAGCACACCGAGCTGGCGACGAATCGAGAAGGCAACAGAGCTCGTTGTGGACGCTCTCAGGAAGGCCATGCCGGGATCGTACATGGAGATTGACATCCCGTGTCAACATGTCAACAAGCCGATCGACGGCGACCGGTCATACCGGCGCTGCGCGGCTTGCCCAGCGCGTCATCGGCGCCGTTCGGCGCTAAGATGTATCTTGTCCCGCGAACCCGGAATGAAGTGATGAACCCGATTGCGTCGTATCTGCCGTCCTTGCTTCTGGCCTTCGGGCTGGGCATTGCCCTTTGGGGAGTCCATTGGTTTCTGATCGGTCGCAATCACGATCTGGGCAATGAGCGCAAATTCCCACGCCAGTTGATTATCCTCGCCTTGAGCCTTTTGAGCGTCTTGGCTGTGATACTTGCTCTCCCGATAGCTGACAGTTCCCGGAATCAACTAATTGGGATGATTGGGCTTCTTGTTTCTGGGGCCATCGCATTCTCTTCAACAAACATTCTCGCAAACCTGATGGGTGGCATCTTATTGCGAACGACAAAGCCCTTTCGTGTTGGCGACTTCATTCGCGTTGAGCAGCATTTCGGGCGTGTTACTGAACGCGGACTGTTCGATACTGAAATACAAACGGAGAGTCGGGAACTAATCGCAGTACCAAACTCGTATTTGATTAGCCATCCTATTACCACCACTCGCAGCTCCGGAGCGATCGTTTCGGCATCCCTTTCATTGGGGTATGACATACATCACGGACAGGCCGAGCCGCTCCTACTCAGTGCCGCGGAGGCGAGCGGACTTAAGGAGCCGTTCGTTCATGTGCTTGAGATGGGGAACTATTCGGTTACCTACCGCGTGTCCGGCCTCCTTGAGGATACCAAGCGGCTTATTACCGCCCATTCCAATCTTCGCCGAGCCGTTTTGGATACGCTTCACGGCCACGGCGTTGAGATCATGTCACCCTCCTACATGAACCAGCGCCGATTGGGCGAAGACTCCACGACGATTCCCAAGGCAATTGAAGTCGCGGCAACGGCAGAGACAAAGGGAGGCGAACACCTTGCCTTTGACAAGGCGGAAGAAGCGGAACGGAAGGAGAAGGAGAGACAGCAGCTTCTCAAAGTCGTTCAGGATCTGGAGACCTCCCTCAAGGAGGCAGCAGAGGAGGCAAAGGGTCGGATCAAGATGGATATTGAATTTGCACGCGAGCGGCTCAAGGCACTTGAGGAATCCCAGCCGAAGTCACATTCTGAAGAGGTTCTCGCCGAACAAGGCCATGGAGGCGGCGCTTGACCTGCGAGCGGACCAACCCCACCTCATGGCTGCCGTTAGACGGTAAGCACAGTTGTCTTGCGGTTCGGGGATCTACCAATCATCCTTACCGCATCATGGCTCGTCTTCGTGCCTGTAGATGCGGACAGGCAAAACCCCTGTGCGCAACACGGACGCCCTACATGCCGCTTCGCGGTATTCCGAGCGCCGGGTAGCTCCACGTTGGGCATCACAACGAGTTGGAGAATGAACCGTGGGGCAAAGACCTAAGAGCAATGAGCCGAAGGCCAAACCCGATGAGGAAGCGGAGCGCGCGACCGCGATGGCGGCCACTCATCTCATCGACGAGCGGATCCGGTCTCTGGGTGGCTGGCGCGCCGAGACCCTGGCGGAGGTTCGCCGCCTTATCCACGAGGCGGACCCGGACATCATGGAGGAGTGCAAATGGATCAAGCCCAGCAACCCACTGGGGGTGCCTGTATGGTCCCACGCTGGGATCGTCTGCACCGGAGAGGCCTACAAACAGGCGGTCAAGCTGACCTTCGCCCGGGGTGCCTCCTTGGCGGACCCGCGGGGGCTCTTCAACTCCAGCCTCGAGGGGAACACGCGCCGTGCCATCGACATCCGGGAGGGAGAGGTGCTCGATGCTGAGGCGTTCAAGGCCTTGATCCAGGCCGCGGTCGCGGAGAATCTCCGGTATAACGCCACGAAGTCACAGGGCCGTGGCCGGACGTGAGCCGGGAGTCACCCTGGAAGAAGACGTGAGGTGCTGCCGAGCGGCGCTTCAGCCGACTTCGGCGGTGTCGCGCCTCCTCGGCTGAGCCAGGCGTTATGCGCCATGAGACTGTGCTGAGGAAGGCAAAGGGATGCCGACAATTGCGGCGCCTTTGACCTGGTACCCGCGCCTCCTGCATGGATCGCCTCAGGAAAGGGGAGAGCGGCGACTGATCGGCGGCGGCGCAGGGATTCATTGGGAAGCGCTCGATGAAGACATTAGCGTTGAAGGCCTATTGGCTGGACTGCCGTCGGGAGAGAGCCAGGCGTCGCTCAAGCGATCGCTCGAGGCGCGAGGGAGACACATGACAAGCGGATCGAAGCGACGGAGCCAGCCGCTATCGCGGCTTTCCCCGCGCTTCATCGGTGGTGTTGGCGTCATGAGATATCTTCTCCGTCTCCACAACCGTCTGGCCTCCTGGTACGGACCTTGCTCCGGAGTTCCTGTATCAGGCTTGTGCCTGACCCTGAGGAACCCATGAACGCCGAAGAGTCAGCTAAGATCGTAGCGCTACTTGAGGAAATTCGCGCAGGTCAGAAGCAGCAGCTCGCGCATCAGCTCGAAGCGCTCGAATTGCAACGCAAGCAGTTCACGGTGTTTCAGGAACAGGCGGCGAGAGCCGAGCGAATACAGCAAAAGGCTGAGCTGCTCCAGGATCGTGGGGCAACCCTGGTCCGAGGTGCCCGCAAGGCGGTCCTCGTCATAATCCCGGTCGTCATCGTTCTGATCGTGTATCTGTCGTGGCTCCTCTTCCATTGGCGCCACTAGCAATGGCATCAGAGAGCAACGAATATCCCCGTACATCGAATGAATTCCAACCCGTGAGCGGACATGCCGGGTTACTCGAGTCGTGGCTCGTGCTGGACGACGGAGAACGGAAGAATGAATCAGCAATTGCTCGCTGAGTTACTGGTCTTGAAGCAACGCGACATCGACACGCGGTCTCGTCTGCTGCGCGAAGGAAAGCTCTACGGTGGCTATGACTCGGAAATGCAGCAAGTACATTGGGAGAACGCAGTCGAGCTGGACAGACTTGTCTCCAGGTATGGCTGGCCGGGGATCTCGCTCGTGGGCCTGGACGGCTCGCGAGCCGCCTGGCTCATTGCTCAACACTCAATCTGTACCCCGGAGTTGCAGAGACAATTCCTTGCCATCCTTGCAAAAGCATCGGAGAGTGGTGATGTTCCCAAAACCCAGGTCGCGTTCCTTGCGGACCGGATTCGATTCAACGAAAACCGACCGCAGGTTTATGGTACGGTCCTGGACTGGAATGAAAAGGGGGAGCTTTCGTGTGAGGTTGAAGACCCGGACAATCTCGATGCCAGAAGAAGAGAAGTTGGTTTGGCGCCGTTTCAGCAGGACCTCGAAAAGCACAGGCAGGAAGTCGAGTCCGAGGGAGGCAGACCGCCTGTCGATTTTGTCGAATACAAGCAAAAAGGCCGCGAGTGGGCCAAAGATGTTGGGTGGCTATAAGGCGCATGACACGGCACTCAGCCTGACGCGGGGTGCTGGTGCACCGCTCGCAGATTAGCTTTGCCCTATAACTCCGTACTCATGTACATTCCGGAACACTTCAAGGAAGACCACCCAGAGCGGATTGAAGCGCTCATCCGTGAGCACAGCTTCGGATTGCTGGTCTCGGTGCAGGAGGGCTTGCCATGCGCCAGCCACCTTCCCTTCCTGTACGACAGAAGCGCGGGCGGTCATGGCAAGCTCATCGGGCACATGGCACGCAGCAACCCGCAGTGGGAGTCGCTCGCCCAGGGGCAGCCAGTGCTCGCCATTTTCCAGGGGCCGCATGCTTATATTTCGCCGGCCTGGTACGGCACGCCCGGGGTTCCGACCTGGAACTATGCGGTGGCGCATCTCTATGGGCTGGCGCATCTCATCCAAGACCAGAGGGCACTGGAGGGCATCGTGCAGCAGCTCACTGCCGTTCACGAATCCACGTATCGAGAGCCCTGGGTACCACACCTCTTGGGGGAAAGAGGGTCTCGACTCCTGGAAATGATCATCGGGTTTGAGATTGAGGTGACGGAGATTCAAGGCAAGTTCAAGCTCAGTCAAAACCGTCCGCTCGATGATCAGCGGCGCGTCATTGAGCAGTTGGAGCGCTCGGGATCGGATTTGGAGAGTGCTGTCGCGCGCCTCATGGCAGCTAATCTTGATGGTAGACGGTAGATGGCAGGTTCTGAACCAGCGCTGCGGTGGCTTCCTCATCTTGCAGCCGACCCGCCTGAGCTTGCGGTCTCCTGCGGCGCACAGCGCTGTTCATTCACCTTCTGTTGCATCCATCGTTCTGTGCTCCTCGTCCGGCGCACTGGCATCGCGGTTCACGAATCCCGGATTCGGCTTCGCTCCATCCGGGCTAGAAACCCGGCCACAGCGCCCCGACACTACGCACGAATTGGCCAAGACCCCGATCCACGTAGATGCCGAACTGTGCGATGCAGCTATAGGCGAGGGCGAACTGCGCAATGGCATACACCGACAGCGTGAACTGGCTGATACTGACAACGCCGATGCCAAACTGGGAAATCGTGATGATACCGGCGCAGAATTGCCCTATGGAGATCATGCCGACGGCGACTACGGGAACCCGGTTGGGCCGATACTTGAAGGAAATATGGAGCAACGGCAAGCCAAGCAACTTCGCCTTTGACTTGTATTCGAAGCCCCAGCCGTCCCAATCCGCATTCGCGGGATACAGGGCACCACATGATGGACACGCAACGGCGCTTTCACCCACCTGATGCTTGCATTCACGACACGGCTTCACCTTCTTTGCTTCTACCGTTGGTAAACCCGCGATTCGAAGCTCCACCAAATCCAACACGTTTAGCTAATACCTCGATCGTTCCCTCGAATATCGACGGTGCGGAAACCGAACCAGCGCGGTGTGGGTGGACGAATCCACCAACGGCACCTGCAGGACTCGACACTCACCTCCCCATTGTCTGGGGATTAGCCATTTGACGCGGTACGTGTCGGAATGAGCATGGTAGCGAAGCGGGCTGGAGACTCGGATAGGAATCGACTTGCCGGTAATCTCGCCGGACGAGCAGTCGGCCTTGGCCGAGGTGATCTTGCCGGCGACGATATCGCGACCGCGGTTGCCTCCCAGGCTGAATTCGATGGGAACGCCAGCGCCGGCTCGCACGACAAAGGGGCGGCCGCCCGGCTGCGTCGCAAGCGGCGGGGCGAAACCCCCGAACGGAAAGGAAAGCTGCACTTCGAAGGAGGCCTTGGCCTTCTGTCCCGTGCTCGATGCGGCGGAGCAGGTCACCTTGGTTCGTCCGAGGCTGAACTCGCTGCCCGATGGTGGTATGCAGGAAACGTCCAGTGGCCCTTCTACCGAATGGACGGCGCTTACGAGGTCCGCCAGGTAGACCAGATTGGTGACCTGATAGGCGGGGACTGCAGCCGTGTTGCCGGGTGGTACCTGCATTTCGAGGGCCGCACCGGGGACGGTCATCTTTATGGAAGTGGTGCTGGGAACCGGGGGATAGATCGTCGCGTACCAGTTGTCGAAGTCCGTCGAGCACATGGTTCGCATCGGACCGGTTCCGCCCAGGTTCATCGGTGTTCTCCCCGGCTGGCATGTGAGTGCCGACACGTCGACCACGGGCATGTGGTACTGATCGGGGACATCCAGCGTGACCTTACCGGTGTCGTAGGCGCCGTCGTCTTTCATGGCTTGATATTCCACCAGCCATCCCGGCGGAGGAAGCACCCAGCCCTGGCTGTGCGTGTGGCAGTCGCGTATCTCGTAGTGCGTGTCGTAAAAGGCGTGGAAGAGGGGGCTGTCACCCCAGTAGTACTCGATCCCCTCGTCGTCCCACTCGTAGCAGGGTGTATTCGAGTTTGCGTGAGTCTTGTGCAGCTCGGCGAGGAATTTGAAGTCGCTGTCGGAGCAGACCGTGTGCCTGCCCAATTCGAAAATCTGCGGTGTCGCGATGTGACAAGCCGCACTGTATGACCAGAAGTGATAGTCACCGTCGTTGTTCGACCACTTCAGGGAGTCGTCGTTGAATTCACCGGTGAAGAAAGCCTTCTGGCTGAGCGAGTCGTTGTCGAAACCAAGCGCGACCAGGTAGTCGCGTACAGTCGTGGTGCCGTTCTTCGGTCCGTTCTCGAGTAGCGTTTCCCAGTCAGTGGAATCCGCGGTCTTCCAAACGTATCCTCCGTTGTCCCCGTAGACGAAATCCTCCGTCGAGCCGGAGGCATGGAACGACGTTTCGGCAGGCTGACCGACACCGATGCCGCACGCGCCCGCTGTCGAGGTCGACGACGTGCAGCTCGTCGAGTAACCCGCATCCTGCGACCAGGCGTCGAGGTTTGGAATCCACAGGTACGGGCTGCCGACCAGGAGCGCCTGCGTCGGCCGACTGGCGACGCCGAAAGGCACGCCGCCGTATTCGTATGCAGCGCGCATGAGGGCTTTCGGAAGCGAGCCATCATTGGTGGCGTAGGCGTTTTCAGCTTCGTCGCAATGGCTTCCGATATCTTCGGTGATCGTCACGTTGTCCTGGACGTACGTGATCGACAGCTCCCGGTACGGCGACGTGCACAACATCCAGGAATCGGTTTGATCCGTGATCGGTGTGACATTCGCACCGTTTTGGAGTGCCTGGTTGTAGATTTCCCAGGCTCGGTAGTGCTCGCCTTCGACGTAGAGCGAGAGCGCCTGCGCCTGATATCCGAAGTAATAGTCTTGGAGCTGCCGAATGTTGTCGTAGTATCCGCCGGTCGGGTTGTCACCGAGCGTGCCGGCACTGACCGGAGTAAATAGCGCAGCGCACGCATCTATGACCCCCTGACCGCCTCCACCTTCCGGCAGCAGTGCGACTTCGATCGCCGCGATCTGGCTTATTGCGCCCGATTGGCTGTTGATTACGGCTTCCATCAGGTTATGCATGTCATCCAGATTCGGATCGCCTTGGATGAAAAGCGAGTAGTTCGACACCCATCCCTGAATCGTCTGAATATTGCCGATTATGTTTTGAGCCTCCACGTTGCAATTCAGCTGTTTCAGCTCCGTGTCGATCCCGTTGAGTTCGTTCAGGATGTTGCTCAGGATGCTCGTTATGCGCGCAAGCTCGTTCGTTTCCTGAGGGTTTACACCAAGCGATGCCATGCCCCAACCGACGAGATCGCTGGTCGCTGCACCGGCAACGCTGGCCGCCAGCCCGGACATCAAGTCGCCAACGGGGTTGGTGTCTTCCTGAGCGTTGACATGTGCGGGGACAAGGACTCCCATAGTGAGAATCGAGACAGCAGCTATCAATAGAGAAACCAGATCCGGCGGGGTGCGCAGCCGTTTTGGTCGATGGTGGTCTGATTCGCCTGCACGCCGTGTGTTTGAGTCCGATTTCATAACATCCTCCTTTGTGCTCGATAGATCCATACACGGCAACGGCACTGTCACAATTGCCGAATTTCTCACGTGCTGGCCGCCAATGAATGTATGCGCTCGAACAACCGCATTCTTCCCCGTTCCCACCGGGTTTGGCAACCCCGGTCGCAGTTCGGCCGGTCTTGGGCGGAAGAGTGATCCGGACTGAACCGCGGACCTTCCGGTTGTCGCGACGGCAATGGAATCCCGCGTCTCGAAGCCCACCCAGCGGAGCGCACGCATGGTGAAGCGTTCGATTGATCCGCCTGCCCCGCACCCCATTGGTGAGGTGCCGTTGCTGCAGGTGCACCTGGCGGAAATCGCGAGCCGTCTGCGCGAACGGCGCCCGGTGGTGTTTACCGACTACGACGGGACGCTGACGTCGATCGTCGAAGATGGCGCTCGGGCAGTGCTCGCCGGGGAGACGCGGGAGGTGCTGGCGCGGCTGGCACGGCGCTACACGGTTGCGGTCGTCAGCGGTCGGGACATCGCGCAGGTGCGCGCGCTGGTGCAGCTGGATGGGTTGTTTTACGTCGGCAGTCACGGCTTCGAGATCGCCGGTCCGCACGGGGGGCACACGCTGCTGGATCAGGGTGCGGCCTGGCTCCCCGACCTCGATCGTGCCGAGCAGGCGCTGCGCGTTGCACTTGCGCCGATCGGCACCGTTGCGGTCGAACGGCATCGCTACGCGCTCACCGTGCACCATCGCCGCAGCAGCGACGGGGAGCGCGCGCGCATCGAGACCATTGTCGACGAGGTGCTGCGTGCCGAACCTCGGCTGCGCGGGCGCGAGGGGCGCAAGGTGTTTCAGCTCCAGCCCCGGACCGACTGGGACAAGGGACGTGCGGTGCGCTGGTTGCTGGAGCATCTGCCGGAGGACGGCGTCCCCCCGCTCCCTTTTTATATGGGCGACGACACCACCGACGAGGATGCTTTCCGTGCCCTCGGAGCGGGCGGCGTGTGCATCGTGGTGCGCGGCGGTGCCCACGCCACCTGCGCCCAATATGCACTCGAGGACCCGGACGCCGTGCGCTGGTTCATCGACTGGCTCGCCGGGCGCTGAAGCCTCGCCGGCGCGGCCCTGGGGGCAACGCTGGCACACGTCTTCGAAGCACATAAGTGCGCGTGCGGGAGCCGCACCCTGCGGGAGGGGCGGCTGTAGTGCGTATTTGGATGGGGTGCAGGTCGGCGCCGTCCGAGCGCCCGTGGCGCACGGCTCTCGTGCGCGTCGCTTTCAATCCCGCAACGTATTCGGGCATACAGGAATACCGCTCCGTGTGCGGGGGGCACATCCGACGGGTGGTCTGCAGCGTCGGAGTCGACTTTTCGTTCCGCTCATCTCTTCGCCTTCTTTGTGATGATTTCGTGAGCTTCGCGGGAGGATTCCGTGATGCGCGGCGAGGGACACTGCGCGGGCTTCCGCACGCGGCACTGCGGGAGGCACGGGCAGGGCTTGCCGTGCACGAGGTGAGTTCGGCCGTCATTGCGTGCGCCAATGAAGCGCAGCGCCTGGCGGTCGCGGGGGCCGCTGGCGCAGGGCCGAAACGACGAGGGAGAGAAAAGATGCGGAAATTGGTCAACTGGATGTTGTTGATGGTCGGACTGTGCGTACTGTCGCCCGTGTGGGCCTGGGGGCATGGTGGGCGCGACCTGGTGTATGTGATGAGCAACGCGGCCAAGGGCAATTCGGTGCTGGTCTTCGACCGCGATGACGACGGAGCCCTGATCCGGGTCGGCGAGTACCGTACCGGCGGCAAGGGCTCGGGGCCGGGCGAGACCGTACCAGTGGATCCGCTGGGTTCCCAGAGCTCGCTGCTGCTGAGCGACGACGGGCGCTGGCTGTTTGCGGTCAACGCGGGAAGCAACACGGTTTCATCCTTCCGCGTCTTCAGGAACCGGCTGTACCTGACGGACGTTGCCTACTCGGGTGGAAAGTACCCGGTGAGCCTTGCGCTGTCGTTCAACCTGCTGTACGTGCTGAACGCGGCCGAGGACGGCAGCATCGTCGCCTTTGCCGTCGATCACCGCGGGCACCTGCTGCGCGTGCCCGATGGTAAGCGCTCGCTGCACGCCGGCACTCCGTACAACGGTGCGCAGCCGAATATCCTGGAGTCTCCGGCACAGGTCGAGTTCAGCCCGGACGGCGACTGGCTGGTGGTGAGCGACAAGGGCGGGGTGTCCGGCCAGGGCCGCATCCACGTGTTCGCCATCGGCAGGGACGGCCTGCCCTCGCGCCATCCGGTCACCACGGACGTGGACGAACCCGTGCCGTTCGCGGTGGCCTTCGACCGCCGCGGCCATCTGCTGGTGACGGGGGCCGGGGGCGGCGCACTGTACTCCTACGCGATCGGCGACGACGGTGGGCTGCGCCTGCTTTCCACTGCGGCGAACGGCCAGGCCGCCACCTGCTGGATTGCCCTCACGCGGCGCTACGCCTACACGGCCAACACCGGCAGCGGCACGCTCACCGGCTACCGCCCGGGGCGCGACGGCAGCCTGCAGCTGCTCGACCGGGACGGCGTGACCGCGAACGTCGGGCCTGACGCGCTGCCCATCGATCTGGCGGTGACCGGTGATCAGCGCTTTCTGTACACCATCAACGGTGGAGAGGGCAGCGTCGGCGTGTGGCGCATCGACCACCGCGGGCGCTTGACCAGCGCCGGTTCGCTGCCGGCCTTCACGGCGCTGGATGGCGTCCAGGGGATCGCCGCACAGTAGCAGCTGCAACACGATCCTCCCACGCACCGGGAGACCGGTGCGTGGGAGGCGGCCGCCATCCGGGGATGACATCGTGAGCGGCTCATGATTTTCTATGGGGAGGGACACCGCGCGGGAGCATGCCTTGCAACGTCGCATCCTGGTGGTCGAGGACAGTCGTGACATCGCCGAGCTGGTGGCGCTGCACCTGGGCGACGCGGGCTATGCGGTGGATCTTTGCGGTGACGGTCTGGAGGCCCTGCAGCGGCTGAGCGCCGGGCACTACGATCTGGTGGTGCTCGACTTGATGCTGCCGGGCATGGACGGAATCACCCTGTGCAGCCGGCTTCGTGCCCAGGCCGCATACGTGCCCATCCTGATGCTGACGGCAAAGTCCACCGAGCTCGATCGCGTGCTCGGGCTGGAGGTGGGCGCCGACGACTATCTCACCAAGCCTTTCAGCCTGCGCGAGCTGGTGGCGCGGGTGAAGGCGCTGTTCCGGCGCGTCGATGTGCTGGCACAGCTGCCCGCACCGAGCGCGGCGGCCATCCGCCACGACGATCTGGTGATCAATCCCGAAACGCGCAGCGTGCGCCTGGGCGATCGCGATCTGCACCTGACCGCGCGCGAGTTCGACCTGCTGCTGCATTTCGCGCGTCATCCCGGGCGGGTCTATACCCGCGCGCAGCTTCTTGACGCCGTGTGGGGCTACGGCCACGACGGCTACGAGCACACCGTTAACTCGCACATCAATCGCCTGCGCGCCAAGATCGAGGACGATCCGGCGCACCCGCGGCGGCTGCTGACGGTGTGGGGCATGGGCTACAAGTTCGCAGAGCCGGCCGCCCGTGGCTGAGCCCGGCGCACTGGCCGAGGGACGTTCCCTCGCCGCCGAGGCCGGCGCCGCGCGCTCCGTTGCGACCGCCGGGACACGGGGCCCGGGGCTTTATGCGCGCCTCGCCTTCGGGCTGATCGTACTGGTGCTGGCGCTGAGCGCCCTGAGCGTGGCGGTGACCCTGCACGCGGGGCGCCTCTACCTGCTGGAGCTCAATCAGCGCCTCAACCAGGAGCTCGCCGCCAACCTGATCGCGGGACAGCACCTGCGGGTGCGCGAGGGGCAGTTCGACCGCGAAGCGCTGGACGCGGTGTTTCACACCTACATGGTGGTGAACCCGAGCATCGAGGTGTATCTGCTCAATCCACAGGGGCGCGTGCTGGCCTATTCCGCCCCGCCGGGCAAGGTCAAGCGCCAGTACGTGGACATCGAGCCGGTGCATGCCTTTCTTCACGAGCGCGGCCGCCGCCCCATCCTGGGTGACGACCCGCGCCAGCCCGGGGAGCACAAGGTCTTTTCCGTGGCACCGGTGGGACCGCCCGACGATCCGCAGGGCTATCTCTACGTGGTGCTTGCCGGTGAGCAGCAGACTTCGATCGCCAGCACGCTGCAGGGCAGCTACATCCTGCGCCTGTGGCTGGTGGCATTGGGCACCAGCGCCAGCGTCGCCGTGCTCGTCGGTCTGTTGTTGCTGCGCCTGGTGACCCGTCGCCTGCGTACCCTGGACCGCGCGCTGCAAGGCTTCGAGGCGGAGAACTTCGAGCGCTTCGTGCCGCCGCCCGACCTCGACACCCGTTCGCGTGACGAGCTCGGACGTCTCGGCGGGGCCTTCGTGCGCATGGCTGAGCAGATCATCGCCCAGGTCCGGGCACTGAAGCGCACCGACGCCCTGCGCCGCGAGCTGGTGGCCAACGTCTCGCACGATCTGCGCACGCCCATCGCCTCCCTGCAGGGTTATCTCGAGACCCTGCGCATGAAGGAAGCGGAGCTGAGTGAAGAGGACCGGCGCCAGTACCTGGACATTGCGGTGCGCCATGGCGAGCGGCTCGGCACGCTGGTCGCGGAGCTGTTCGAGCTGGCCAAGCTCGACGCGGGCCCTGCCGAGCTGCAGCCCGAGCCCTTCCACCTCGCCGAGCTGGTGCAGGATGTTGCGCTGAAATTCCGCCTGCGGGCCGGTCAGGCCGGCGTGGAGATCGTCACCCACATCGCGCCCGACCTGCCGTTTGTGCGCGCCGACATCGGGCTCATCGAGCGCGTGCTGGAAAACCTGCTGGAGAACGCATTGCGCCACACGCCCGCAGGCGGTCGCATCGACCTGCAGGTGCAGCGCGCAGCCGACCGTGTGGGAGTGCAGGTCGCCGACACCGGCGAGGGCATCTCGCCCGAGGAGTTGCCGCACGTGTTCGACCGCTTCTACCAGTCCCGCAAGGGCGAGGGTCGTGGGGGCGCGGGGCTGGGGCTCGCCATCGCCAAGCGCATTCTCGACCTGCATGCCAGCCCCATCGGCGTCGAGAGCCCGCCGGGCGGCGGCACGCGCTTCGACTTCAGTCTCCCTGCCTGCCGCTAGCCTTGTGCCGTCCCAGGGGGTGAAATTCCAGCCGCCCGCGATCGAACTGGTGCCGGACGCGCAGTGATTGCTGGAGCAAAGGATGAGAACCGAGGCTGTAACCAGGAAAGCAGGCCATCCAGAGCCACAGGCCAGGTGGAACAAGCGACAGCGGTTCCACCAAAGCGCCCCAGAGCGGCGCCGGGACTCACGAGCCCTGCGCCAGCATCCGGGAGACCCTGGTCATATACGGAATTACGGCTCGGCGTCGTAGGCTTTCAGCTCGTCGGCGTGCTTCTGGTACAGCGCATAATTGTGCCGAACCGCATCGTCGATGTCCTTCTGGATGCGCGCGACGCGCAGCTGCTCCTTCACCCACTGATGCTCGGCCCAGTTGCCGCCGGCGGTCTTCACCACCTCCATCTCTGCCGTGGCAGCGCCCATGAGGGTGCCGGTGAGTTTTCCGATGTCGGAAAGGCTGACGCTTTCCTCCTTCTTGCCCTTCTCCGAGAGCTCGCGCATGTGCGCGTCCTGTTCCCCGCGCAGCTCCGCAGTCTTGCGCATGGTCACGAGGTACTGCTCCATCTGCGCCTCGGAGACATACCCGTCCGACGGTGGATCGTACTGGTCGTTTGCGGCAGCGTCCATGAGCTCGGCACGGCGGCCGAAGCTGCCGAACATGCCGGAGGGCCTGGAGGCCGCCGCCTGCTCGTCGTGGCGGGAGAGCTCCGGGTGGCGCGAGGACAGGGCGCCGACCCCGACCAGCGCGCTCAGGACCAGCGAGGCGAGAAACATGACCACCAGCGAGGCGGCATAGTGCGGCACCCGCCTGTCTTGGGGCACCTCCAGATAGAGTGGGATGATCTGGTACAGGAACACCAGCGAGAGGATGGCGAGCACGATGCTCACCAGCCAGCCGATCCACGGCAGTGCACCGATCACGTTGCCGATGTAGCTCGGGATGGCCGCGAGCGAGACGGCGGCCAGTGCCCGGCTGAAATCCGTACGACCCTTGAAGACGCCGGCGAGGAAGCTCAGCACGAAGCTGGCGAGGGTTACCCCCAGGGCGCCCAGGGCCAGGGCGAGTAGCAGCTCGGCTGCGCCGCCGTAGCGCGGCGAGAATACGTAGTATCCCCCGAACAGCCAGCGCACCAGCGCGGCGAGCACCGCGCTGCCGACGATCAGGGGACCGGTGAGCAGCAGCACCGTCTCCTTCCACGGGTGGCCTTCGGCGAGGTATGCCTCCCAGGTCGCACGCGGTTCGAGCAACCCGCCCTTGATGAGTGTCACCGTCTTCTGAAGATCGAGCATGGGCCATCTCCTTCCTGTCGCAGCTTCGGATCGCAGCCGGCAGGCCAGATCGCGCGGCGCTGGCGGGCCAGCGTCGGCCGGACAACGGCCGGGAAGGTGCGGCTGTTCCGACCCCGTTCTTCGCCGCGTATCGTCCCGCGCTGCGCCTCCCGCCCGCCGGGCATGTTCGGCGGGCGCTATTATGCATGAGCCACAGGCGGGTTGTCCGGTGCGCTGCCTCCGGTCCCCCGGAGAAGCGCGAGAAGGACTGCGCCTTCTTCCGCGACAAGGGTCCCGCGGCGAAGGTTATCGACGTCGGGTCGGCTCCTGCCGGGCTTGCTTCGATGCCAGGGCGATGCAGGAGCGCATGCGGCACGCGCCCCACCTTCGGTTGGAGCGCATGTGTGCCGGGCTACTGCAGGGTGGCACCGACGGCGGCGTCGATGATCTCGAGGAACTGGCGCTGCTGCTGGGGTGTGAGCACCTGGTACATCTCGTGGCGCGCCTTCAGCCGGTTCAGCATGGTTTCGCGGGTCCCTTCCATGAGCTTCTCGACCAGCTGCGAGGCCTTGGCATCGTCGTAGGGATCGTTGCGGATCACGTCGTGGATTTCCGCCTGATGCTGTACCGCAAGCTCGCTCAGCAGGGGTGCCTCCTCCTGATCCTTCCCGTAGCGCTGCAGGATCTTGTCCATTTGCTGCTGCTGTGCCGGTGTCAGCTTGAGGTCCTGGGCCAGCGTGGCCATCAGCTCGCTTTCCGGGCTCTGCGCATGGACGCTCGAGGCAAGCGCAAGGCCCAGCAGCGCGGCGAAAACAGTGTGGCGCAACATGCTCGTTCTCCTGGTGCATGGATGTAGGGGCCCACGGTCGGCGCCGCCGGGCCGGCCCGGGTCATTATAGGGAGGCTTGCCGCGGTTGCGCGCCGGGCCCGGCGTCGGCACGAAAACCCAGGCGTGCCGAGATGCGCTGTGCCGCCTCGAGCACCAGCGGCACCCACTCCGGTCTGCGGCGCTCGATCGGCGCGGACACCGACAGGCCGGCCACCACCGTCCCGGTGCTGTCGCGGACCAGCGCGGCGATGCAGCCGACACCGAGCTCGGCTTCCTGGTCGTCGAAGGCGTAGCCGGCTGCGGCTGCGCCGGCAGCGGCTGCGGCCAGGCGTTGCGGGTCGTTGAGGGTGTTCTGCGTGTAGGCGGGCAGGCCGGTGCGCCGCGCATATTCGCCAATGGCCGCGCCGCCTTCGGCGCCCAGCATGAGCTTGCCCACTGCCGTCACGTGCAGGGGCGCGCGGCTGCCCACCACCTGTTCGACGCGCATCATGCGGTTCGGCGCGACGCGCTCCACGTACACCACCTCGTCGCCTTCGCGCACGGTCAGGTTGACGGTTTCGCTCACCTGGTCGCGCAGCCACTGCATGGCCGGTCGGGCCTCCTCGCGCAAGTCGATATTGGAACGTACCCGGGCACTGAGCTGCAGCAGGCGGCGCCCCAGGCGGTAGCCTCCCCCCGGCCCGCGCTCCACCAGACCATTGCGTGCGAGCGCGGCCAGGATGCGAAAGGCGGTGGAGGGATGGAGCTCGGTTTCCGCCGCCAGCACCTTGAGCGTCACGGGTCCGGTATAGCGCGCGACCGCGTCGAGGAGCGAGGCCATGCGATCGATGACCTGGATGGAGCGGGCACCGCTGTCGTCCGAAGCATGTTTTACATCGTGAAATCGATTGTTCATTGGAGAAGCCGATTTACCAGTGAGTTTCGCATTGTGAAAAGCATTGTATATTGCGGTACAGGCGTTGGCCAGCTTAAGGTGAGCCCCATTACCGCCACGGTAGCATCGCAAGGAACCCGCCCATGAGCACCGCCGAACGCCAGGTCCGAGCCGCACTGGATATCCCCGCCTTTTGCGCGGGCATCGAATACTTCGCACCCGACTGGCCGGAATTCGAATGCCGGGCAGCCGTCGCGGCCATCGCGCCCGGCACGCTGCGCATCGCCGATACGGCGGATCCCGCCGCCCAGTACCAGACGCTGCTGATGGCCGATGCGCTGCGCTATCTCACCCTGCAGATTACCGGCAGCAAGGGTTCCGGCCATCCGGGCGGATTCGCCTCCTGCGCCGAGGCCTACGCCGCCCTGGTGATGCTGGGACACAAGAACATTCTCACCGAGGTCGGGCACCATGCACCTGGCTTCTACAGCGCCATGTTCCTCGATACCTCCCTGGAGCGGATGGACATCGCCACCGTCCGGCAGCTGCGCGAGCGCTTCCGCGAGCGTCATGGACTGTTGGGGCATCTGTCCGGCGCCATTCCGGGAATCCTCGCGCCGGCAGGTCCGCTTGGGCAGGGACAGCATTTCGCCATGGCGGCCGCCCTGCTGCATCCGGGAACGCTGTTCCCGGTCACCATCGGCGACGGCGGCATGGGCGAGCCCTACGTGCTCAACGCCATGATGCACTTCCATACCGCCTTTCCCGGCGTCACCAATTTTCTGCCGGTGCTGGCATGGAACGGCTACAGCCAGGAACATCACGCGATGTGCTCCACCTGGAGCAACGAACAGATGGCCGCCTACTGGCGCGGTCACGGTTTCGAGGAAGTGATGCTGGTGGACGCCGCGCAGTTCGATGACGCGGTTGGCACGGGCGCGTTTCGCGACAGCACGCGGTTCTCGCACGCACAACGGCTGAAGTTTGCGGCCGCGGTGCTGGCGGGGGCGGAGTGTGCCGCGCGCGCGGCGCTCGAAGGCCGCCTTTCGGTGTTCATCGTCAAGCAGCTGAAGGGTGCGGGCGTGCACACGCTGGGGGCGAAGTCGCACAACCTGTATCCAAAGGACACGCTGGATGCACCGCACATTGCGACGGCGCTGCAGCGCCGCGCACTTTCGCCGCGGGCGTGGGCGGTGGTGCGCGAGAATTTCCGTCGTTCCGGGGGCGGACCTGCCGCCCAGGTGGCGGTCACCGAGCGCGCGCCCGACCTGCCGCCGCTCGGTGATCCGGCACTGCGCGCTTTTCCGGTCGGGGACAAACAGGTGCCCTCGACCGCGATGGGCGAGCTGGCGGCGGCAACCGGTCGCGCGGATGCGCGCTTCGTGGTGTGCAATGCCGACGGCAACGAGGCCTCGGCCATGAAGAACATCAACGAGGCGCTGCAGATCCGCCACCCGACCGCGGATCACGAGTACAACCAGGGTCCGGCAGGGCGCGTCTACGAGCCGCTCAACGAGGACGCCTGCGCGGGACTGGCCGCGGCGCTGGCGCTGTTCGGCGGGCGTGCCCTGTGGCTGTCCTACGAGAGCTTCGCCGTCAACGGCTGGCCCATCGTGCAGACGGTGACCCAGGCGATGGCCGAGCTGCGCCGTCGCACGCCTTCGGTGGTGTGCATGTTTACCGCCGGCGCATTGGAGCAGGGTCGCAATGGATGGACACACCAGCGCCCGGAAATCGAAAACTATTTCGCGGCCATGATGCGCAACGGCAACGTCTATCCGCTGTTTCCGTGCGATGCCAACATGATCCAGGTGGCGTACGAGTGGGCGCTGCGCAGCTGCAACAAGGGCGTGGTGATCGTCGCCTCCAAGACGGCCCTGCCGGTGTACACCACCCTGGAGCAGGCGCGCAGCGCCATCGAGACCGGCGCGGTCACGCTGTACGAGACCCCCTCGACCGGCAAGGCCCGTGTGGTGCTGGCGGTCACCGGCGACATGGTGTTGCTGCCGGTGTTCGAGGCGCGCGATGCCCTGGAGAGCGCAGGATATGGTGTGCGGATCGTGAGCGTGGCCAATCCGCGTCGGCTCTATCGTCCCGGCGATGTGGCCTGGGAGAGCGTGTCGGAGCCGGATGGCGCATTCATGCCCGACGAGCAGTTCAATGCGCTGTTCGATGGCGACGTGCTGCTTGCCGTGAGCGGCGGTGCGAGTGGCTCGCTGGAGCCCGTGTTGCTCCGCACCCGTGCGCCGCTGCGCGACGTCTTCGCCTGGAAGCGCGGCGAGACCACCGCCTCGGCCGGGGAGCTGTTCGAGCTGAACGGCCTCACGGCACAGGCGATGGTGCAGCGCGTGCACGCGCTCACGGCCTGATGTTTGATTGGACGGAGACAGCAGGATGTCGGAAACCAGAATCATCGTGCTGGACGACGATCCTACCGGATCACAGACGGTGCACGGCTGCCTGCTGCTCACCCGCTGGGACGTCGCGAGCCTGCGGCTGGCCCTGGAGGATGAAGCGCCGCTGTTCTTCGTCCTGACCAACACCCGCGGCATGGACGCTGCGCGGGCCGCACAGGTGATCCGCGAGGTATGCCGTGGCCTGAAGGAAGCGCTGCAGGGGCTCCAGGCGCAGGGACGCCGAATCCGGCCGCTGCTCGTCAGCCGTTCCGATTCGACCCTGCGCGGTCACTACCCGGTCGAGACCGATGTCATTGCCGAGGAGCTGGGACCGTTCGACGCCCATTTCCTGGTGCCGGCGTTCCTGGAGGCCGGACGCATCACCCGCGATGGCACGCACTATGTCGTGCAGGACGGTCAGGCGGTCCCGGCGCATCGCACGGAGTTCGCGCGCGACTCGGTGTTCGGCTACCGCAGCAGCTATCTTCCCGCCTACGTGGAGGAGAAGACAGACGGGCGGATTCCGGCGGTCAAGCGTACGGCAGTTTCTGCTCGAGGACGTGCGCGGCGACTGCATCCCGCAGCTGCTGGCACTGCACGACAATGCCTGCTGTGTCGTCGATGCCGAACGGCAGGCGGATCTCGACCGGTTCGCAGCCGGGGTGCTGGCCGCGGTGGCGGCCGGCAAACGCTTCCTGTTTCGCAGCGCTGCGAGCCTGCTCACGGCACTGGCGCATCTGCCGCCGCAGCCGGTCGCGGCCGAGGCGATGTCACGGTTCGTGCGCGATGATCGAGCCGGTGCCGTACTGGTTGGCTCGCACGTCCGCAAGACCACGACACAGCTTGCCGTGCTGCTGCGCGAGCCAGGCACCGTCGGCATCGAGATCGACGTGAACCGGCTTCCGCAGGCGCAGGCGGCCGTGCGTGCTGCGGTGCTGGAATCCGCCGCCGCGGCGCACGCACGTCGCTTGACGCCGGTGATCTACACCAGCCGCAACGAGCGCAGCTTTGCCGATCCGGCAGCGCGGCTGGCCTTCGGCGAGCAGGTCTCGGCGCTGCTCATGGAGATCGTGCAGGGGCTGCCGGCGACCCTGGGCTTTCTGATCAGCAAGGGCGGCATCACTTCCAACGATGTGCTCAGCACCGGACTGGGCCTGCGTGCGGCGCGTCTGCTGGGGCAGGTGCTCACCGGCTGCTCCGTGGTACGCTGCCCGCGCGATCACCCGCGGTTTGCGGAACTGCCGGTGGTGATCTTTCCGGGGAACGTCGGCGACGAGGACGCACTCGCCGAGGTCTATCGCCGGCTGGCACGTCCGGCGGGCGCGCAGCGGCGATACTGCGGCGCGTGAGCGCTCCGAGGCGGGATGCAGACCAATCTCTGTTCAACCATACGCGACACCGCTGCCGGCCGCGAGGCGGACCGGATCCTTCGCAGCTGCGTGCACTGCGGCTTCTGCAACGCGACCTGTCCAACCTATCAACTGCTCGGCGATGAGCTCGACGGTCCGCGCGGGCGCATCTACCTGATCAAGCAGATGCTGGAAGGTGCGCAGATCAGCCACCGCACCCGCCTGCATCTCGATCGCTGCCTCACCTGCCGCAATTGCGAGACCACCTGTCCGTCGGGCGTGCAGTACGGCCGGCTCCTCGACATCGGTCGCAGCCAGATCGAGCGGCAGGCGCAGCGCCCGGCCGCCGAGCGACTGCGCCGCTGGCTGCTGCGCCGCGCCTTGCTGGGCCGGCGTGGCTTCGCCGCGGCGCTGCGCCTGGGGCAGCTTGCGCGGCCGTTGCTGCCGGCAACGATGCGGGCGCAGATTCCTGCGCGGGTGGCGACCGGAAACCGTCCCATGCGGCGTCACGCACGACGCATGCTGCTGCTGGAAGGCTGTGTGCAACCGGTGCTGGCACCGCAGATCAATGCCGCCGCTGCGCGCGTGCTCGATGCGCTCGGTGTCGAGGTGCTGCGCACCCGGGTGGGAGACTGCTGCGGCGCCATCAGCCAGCATCTCGGTGCGACGTCCGAGGCACGCGAATGGATGCGGCGCAACGTCGATGCCTGGTGGCCGCACGTGGAGGCGGGCGCCGAAGCGATCGTGACCACGGCCAGCGGCTGCGGAGTCATGGTCAAGGAATACGCGCACCTGCTGAAGAACGATGCCGCATACGCGGCAAGGGCTGCCCGGGTCGCGGCGCTTGCCTGCGACATCGGCGAGGTGCTGGAGCGCGAGGACCTGAGCCGCATCGCCGCTCGCCCCGGGTGGCGCATCGCGTTCCATGCACCGTGCAGTCTGCAGCACGGTCAGCGCCTGCCTGGCCTGGTCGAGCGCGTGCTCGCGGGGCTGGGCTACCAGCTGCTGCCGATTGCAGACAGCCATCTGTGCTGCGGGTCGGCCGGCACCTACTCGATACTGCAGCCGCAGATTGCAGGCCGGTTGCGGGCGGACAAGCTGCGTGCGCTGCAGGCCGGCGCTCCGGAACTGATCGCCACTGCCAACATCGGCTGCCAGACGCATCTGGCCGCCCGGGCCGAGGTGCCGGTCGTGCATTGGATCACCCTGCTCGATCCCGACCCGCCGGGCCGGCACCCGTAGGACGCAGCAGACTTTCTGTCGCTGGTTGCCGCGTCTGCGCGCGTGGATGCCACGTCGTCGTGCACGAGTGGCGTCCGGATGGCGCGTGCCGCGTCTGCGCGCGTGGATGCCACCGCGCGCCAGCCCGGAAATCTCACCAGCCGGCTGCCGGGGCGAAGGAGGGCGCGAGTGCCCGTGCATGGAAGGGATGGCGACCACGTGCGCCGCGAGGTGCCCGACTCGGCGGCGGGATCCGCGCTAGCGTATAATGCGGCCCATCCGACGTAGCTGGAATTCCCTCCATGCGTGTGCCCGCTCTGCTTCGCCTTCTGATTGCCGTCTTCCTACTGCTCTCCGCGAGCGCGCGCGCCGACGTGCTGGTGCTGGTGCACGGGTGGGCCGCAGGCGCAGACACCTGGCTGCACAGCGGGGTGATGGCGGCACTGGAGGCTTCGGGGTGGGCCGATGCGGGTGTCCTGGGCGCGGGGCCTGCGGGGATCGACTATCTGCCTGGACCGGGCGCCGCTGCGCGCAACGAGTTCTACCGCGTCCAGCTCCCAGCGCAAGCGCCTCTGCTGTGGCAGGCGGCGCAGCTCGACGCCGGGCTGCGGCTGGTACGCGAGCGCCACCCCGGCGCGCGATTGACCCTGGTCGGACATTCCGCCGGCGGCGTCGTCGCGCGCCTCGCCATGGTGCGGCCTGGAGCTCCGCGCGTGGACCGGTTGATCACCATTGCGTCCCCCAACCTCGGCACCACCCGGGCGATCGAAGGTCTTGAGGTCGTCGATGCCAAGCCCTTCTTCTGCCCCGGCCCCGGCATCGATTTCCTCAAGTCGATGTTCGGCGGCGCAGGCTACGACTATCTCAAGCATTCGCGGGGCGCGCTGGTGGACCTGACGCCGGCCGTTCCCGGCAGCCTGATCGACTGGCTCAATCGCCAGCCACATCCCGACGCCGAGTACATCGCCGTGGTGCGCCAGAGTCCCACCTACGCCGGCGATGAGCTGGTACCGGCATTGAGTCAGGACCTCAACCAGGTGCCGGCGCTGCACGGGCGTGTCCGGGTCGTGGTCACGCCGACTGGCCATGCGCTCACCCCCGCCGACGGCACGCTGCTCGTGCGTCTTCTGAATGAAGAGTAAGGAATGTTTCGCAACTATCTGCGTTATAAATAGTTATGCTAGGTAGAGCGTAATTCTCGTTAGTCACCGCCCACGATTTTTTGCAGTATGGTCGCCTGCTCGAGACGAGCACCGTGCGACGATACCTGCCGGCAATGCCTGCGCGGCGTTGCGAGGTGCCAGGCAGTGACGCGCAGCGATTCTCATCGGTTCCGCGTTTGCCTTCTTGGATGGGCACCGGAGCGCCGGTTCTCCGCAGTGTCCCCCAAGCGCCTGCGCTGCGGCTCGCCGCGATTCTCTCGAGGTCGCGCGAGGCGACCGCCGCAGGGGTTCTGCGAAGCGTCCTGATGCTTGTTCCGATGGCGCTTTTGGGGAATAGTTACCACGTGGAAATCGCGCGGCACAATCTTCGCCTGGCATCGGTCTCGCCCTTCGCGCGGGCAGTGCGTGCCGGGTGGTCCTGGTGGACCGCCGAGCTGCTGGCGATGATTCCGGAGCGTATCCGTGGCGCGCTTTCCGGTGGTGAGCGCCTCCTGCTGGAATTTCAGGGTGACGATCTGGTCCTCGCTGTGGAGGGTGACCCGTCTGGCATGACGCCGGTACGGGTTCCGGTCGGGCCCGGCGGAGGAGGCGATGCCGGGTCGCCCCGCATCGCCGACTCGCTGGGGGCGGCGCGCGAGATCGTGTTCTGCCTCCCGCCCCACCAGGTGCTGACCAAGGTGCTCACGTTGCCGGCGGCCGCGCAGGAGAATCTGCGCGAAGTGCTTGCGTTCGAAATGTCCCGCCAGACACCGTTCAAGAGCGATCAGGTCTACTTTGACTACACCGTGCTCGGGCGCGATCGGGCGGCACGCACCCTGTCGGTGGAATTGGTACTCGCGCCGCGGCGCGCCGTCGACGAGCGGCTCGCCAGATGCGCGGCTCTGGGCATTCATCCCCAGCGGGTAACCGCGCGTCGCGACCGGACCGGTGTGCCGCTCGCGGTCGATCTGGCACGGGTGCAGGGCAAATCCCTCAAGAGCGTCGCGGGGCGGCGGCTCGACCTGGTTCTGGCCGGGATTGCAATCGTGCTGTTCCTTGCCGCCGTGCTGCTGCCGCTTCTTTCCAAGCTGCGGGAAGTGCATGGCCTCGAACCGGCCCTGGAGCGGGCCGCGGCTCGTGCACGGATGGCCGGCACCGTCCGGGATCAGGCCGACCGGCTGGCCTTCGAGGCGCATTTCCTCCTGGACAAGAAGCAGGGCCGTCCTTCCGTATTGGAGGTCATCAACGAGATCACGCGCATTCTCCCCGACCATACCTGGCTCAGCCGGCTCGAGATCAAGGGGAACGAAGTGCAGGTGCAGGGCGAGTCCGAGTCCGCGGCGGAGCTCATTCCGCTGATCGAGTCCTCTTCTCTGCTGCACAACGCCAGGTTTCGCTCGCCGGTGACGCAGAACCCGGGCAGTGGTGTCGAGCGCTTCCAGCTCTCGGCGGAGGTGCGCCAGGAGTACGGGCGATGAGGGTCGCGCTGAGTCCGGCACGGCGGCGCGCACTGGCCGTGGCCATCCTGGCGCTGGCGGTGGGCCTGTCGGTGGCTGCGACGGCATGGCCGATATGGTCTGCCCACCGCTACTACGACGAGACCATCGACCGCATGAGACTGCGCCTGGCGCAGCTGCAGCGCGCCGCCGCGCTGGGCGCAGGCCTGGAGCAACATTACCAGCAGCTCAGGCGCACCCAGTCGCGAACGGGTCAGTACCTGGAAAGCGAGAGCGTCGCCCTGGCGGCCGCCGAGCTGCAGCGGGTCGTGAAGTCGGTGGCGACTGCGAGACGCGCAGAAGTCCTGAGCACCCAGATCGTCCCCGCCGCGTACGAGGAGTCCTTCACGCGTGTCGCGCTCAAGGTGCGCATGCGCGCGACGCTGGAGGCGCTCGTGCAGGTCTTTCATGCCCTGGAAACGGGAGAGCCATTGCTGTTCCTGGACGATGTTTCGATCCGCGGCCGGGGTGGCGTCCACGGCAGGCTGGCCCTGACCACGCCCGAAGAGGTCCTGGACGTGGATTTTCAGCTGGTCGGTTATATGCGCAATTCGACATGAGCGTTGCCGGTCGGGGAACTCAGCTCACGTTCCCGTTGCTGTTGATATGCATCGGACTCGGTGCGCTGATCGCATGGGAGTGGCACGGCGTGTCGCCCGGGTTGAGCGGGCAGGGTCGCATGATCGATCCGCAGGTTGCGCTGCCCGTTTCGCAGCCGGACACCACCTATACGCCGCCGGGCATCGAAGCGTTCGACGAAATCCTGGCGCGACCCTTGTTCGTCCCGGGCCGCGAGCCGCCCGAGGCTCCGCTCGCAGCAAACGCCACACCGGCAGTGGAGAGTGTGCCGATGCGCTTGCGCCTGGAAGGTGTCGCGATCACGCCGGAGACCAGGGTGGCGGTCGTTCGCGATCTCCGCAGCAACGAGCTGTTGCGCCTGGGCGAAGGCATGAGTCACGATGGCTGGAGGGTTGCGCAGGTCCTGGCAGGGCGGGCAGTGATGCAGCGCGGTACGGCGACCGAGGAACTGAAGCTGGAGCTCGACGCGCCCGACCGGAAGAAGGGGGTGCCGCCCGGCCTGTTCCGCCTCCCCTCAACCCGCTCGGGGTCCGCTCCCAAGGCGCACCGCCGGCCTTTGACCGTCGCCGGCGTTCCGGAGAGGAGAAAGGCTTCGGTCCACGCCCAGCAGCAGGGACACGTCGACGGCGCGGGATTCCCCGCGAGTGGTGATGCGGAGCTCGCCGACGCGCAATCGCCGGATCCGAAACCGGCGCCCGCCCGGAGCCCCTCGGCGCCGGATGCGCCGGATGCCGCGGCGTCGCCCGAAGGTGCGGCAGGGCTCGCCGCAGAGACTGCGGGTGAGAACCTGCCCGACCCGAGCGAAGGGAATGCACCGGAACCGGCGCCGTGATCGGGCGGCCGGAGCAGGCTGCAGCGCCGGGTCGCGGTATCTCGCGTGAATGCGCTGGCCAGCTGGAAGTCGAACCTTTATCATTGAGCCGTATTAAATACGTGCCGTAAAGGCGCGCCAAGTATAAATATTTTCAGACCGGGGAGCGTTGCCGGTCAGACCGGCCCACGAGTCGTCACCGGAAGCGCGAAACCCGTTCGTCAGCCTGCCATGGCCACCCGGCGGAAACCGACCACACCAAAGACATCGACAGCGATCGTGCACAGGCGCTCGACCCAATGCTTTGCCGCCCTCGGCAGCGCCCTGCTGCTGGCATCCTGCGTCAGTCCGCCGGGCCGCCCCGAATCCGCGCCGCCAACTCCCCCGGTGCCTGAAGCCGCGGTTTCGCAGCGGCACGTGCCGCAGCACATGGGCCGGGCGGGAGCAGGTGCCTTCGGGGCCGCCGCCCCTGGGTCTGCGGTGGCCGCGGAACGTGAGGACGCCGGTCCCGCGAGCAGGCGCAACGTGCGGCTCGGTACCGGCGTATTCGTACGCGAGGGTCCCGAGGCGCCGCAGTCCACAGTGCCGGGACCCGGAGATGTCACCCTGAACTTCGAAGCTTCCAGCCTGCGCGAGTTTGTACAGGTGATCTTCGAGGACATTCTGAAGGTCAACTATCTCATGGACCCCAAGGTGGACGGTGTCGTGACGCTGCACACCGTTCACCCGGTCAGTCGGGAGGCGGTCCCGGCGATAGTGGAATCGGTGCTCGAGCTCAACGGGGCCGCGCTCATCCAGGAAGCCGGCGTGTTCAAGGTCGTGCCGCTGGACGCGGCCGAGACCCGGGTCGCGGTGCCGAGTGTCGGCAAGCGGCCCAGCGGCGGCGGTGTGGGATACGGCATGCAGATCGTGCCGCTCAGGAACGTTGCGGCGGGCGAGATCGAGAAGGTGATCAAGCCCATTGTGCCCCAGGGCAGCACGGTGCGGGTGGACAAGTCGCGCAATCTTCTGATTCTGACCGGCCCTCGGTACCGGCTGGATCAGGTGCTGGAAACCGTGGACATCCTCGACGTGGACTGGCTCAAGGGCATGTCGTTCGGCCTGTTTCCACTGCAGTACGCGGACGCCTCGGCGCTGGTCAAGGATCTGGAAAAGATTCTCGGGGACCAGGGCCAGGGGCCCCTGGCGGGCATCGTTCGACTGGTCCCGGTGGAACGCCTGAACGCCGTCCTGGTCATCACCCACCATCCCGACCACATCCGAGAGGTGCGCAAGCTGATCGAGCAGTTCGACTTCGGGATGGAGACCGCCACGCCAGGCGAGCGCCTCTACGTCTACCACCTCAGGAACGGCAAGGCCGAGAATATTGCCAGCCTGCTGCAGCAGTTCTATGGAGAGACCGCGCCGGGATCGGCGACCAGAGCGACGGCTCCGGTACTGGCGCCCGGCGAAAGACCCGCGGTATTCCGTTCCGCTGCCAGGGTCACTGCGCCGCTCCGGCCGCCTCCGGGAATGGCCGCCGGCGAAGCCCCTCCCGGCGCCGCGGCCGCGCCCGAGGCGCCGTCCGGCGGCGACACGAGTGCCGGCACCGACGCCGGGGTGAGCGTGGAGAGCCGCGGCCCGGTCGCCATCACCGCCGATCCGGACAACAACGCCATCCTGGTCATGGCGAGTCCCAGCGATTACCGCATGATCGAGGCGGCCATCCGCAAGCTCGACATCGAGCCGCGCCAGGTGCTGATCGACGCCACCATCGCGGAGGTGACCCTGGCCGACAACCTGAACTATGGAGTGCAGTGGTTTCTCAGAGGCAGGCTGTTCGGCGATGCCCTGGAGGCCGGACTGGACGCGCCGCCGCCCGGCGTCGGCGGTCCTGGCCTGACGCTGGCGTTGCTGGACAGTCCGGAGGAAGTCCGGCTGTTCTTCGGACTGCTGCAATCCGAGTCGTCGGTGAGGTTTCTGTCCGCCCCGCAGGTCATGGTGCTCGACAACCAGACCGCCAACATCCGGGTAGGTGATCAGATTCCGGTGACCATCCGGGCTTCGCAGAGTACCAGCGACCCGAACGCGCCGGTGGTCACGGAAGTCCAGTATCGCGATACCGGAACACTGCTCACGGTGACCCCGCGGATCAACGCCGGTGGTCAGGTGACGCTGGACATCAGCCAGGAGGTCAGCCTGCCGGGCACCGAGCCCGCGGTCGGCGGCGGGGGCAACGTCGCTATTGCCCAGCGCACCATCAACAGCACCGTGATCGTGCAGAGCGGACAGACGGTGGTGCTCGGCGGCCTGATCCGTGAAACCCACAACAATGGCAAGGCCGGCATTCCGTTGCTGATGGACCTGCCGGGAGTCGGTTACCTCTTCAGCAACACCACCCAGGACGTGGGCCGCACCGAGCTGATCATCACCATCAGCCCTCGCGTGATCGAGAACCACCGCGTGGCGCAGGAAGTGACCGAGGAGCTGCGCACCCGGCTCAAGAACGCGGCGGAATTCTCGTCTTCCGTGGTGAAATAGGCCGGCAGTTCACGGCGCCGTTTGCGCTTCGGCCGTGGTGTCTTCGTCGAACAAGTCCAGCGCCTCCGACTCCCGCCAGTTGAGCACCGTGTAACCGGCGCCTCCCCGATTGGCGCCCAGACGCAGCGTCGCCATGACCGTTGCCGACGCACCGCCGGACACGCGCGCCTGCGCCGACACGGTGTAGGTATCTACGGGCTCATGGCTGAAGAGCTCCTGGCGCAGGCTCGTCAGCCGGGGCGCGGGACCCCCGTCCCGCTCGCTCACCGCTCGCGCGTCCACGAATCGTTCGACCTCCGCGCTGTCCACGCCGGGCACCGCGCGCAGGACTTCGGGCGGCGCTGCGGCAGGATTGATGCCGGGGCGTCCGGAGTACACGGTCAGCGCCGGTGCCAGCTTCCGGTACAGCGCGGGCGTCATCCCGGCCACGAGCAGCAGCTCCTCGACGTTGTCGAAGGGCGCGTCCTTGGCGCGGTAGGGGAGGCCTGCCAGCTCGTAATCCTGGTCCTCGGCGCCATGCAGCCGCCTCAGCGAATCCGGGTCGCGCCAGTCCAGAATGGCGTCTACCAGCGCCGCGCGTGCGCTCTCCTCGATGCCTTCGGTGGCGAGCAGACCGTCCAGGAGTTCGGGGGGAGCGGCATTGAGATCGATTCTGCCCGTCTCCTCCCGCACCGTGATACGCACGATTCCCTGGGCGGTCCGGAGCTCGCGAACCGAGCCGTCCGTCGGCCACGGGTTTGTGGGGTCGGTTCCGCCCTGTAGCGCAAACGCGGCCGCATCGATCCCGCTCTCCGCGGCATAGTAGGCCTGCGCGCGCTCCAGACGGTTGCGGGCGAGGTGTGCCTCGGTGCGCATGGCGGTCGAAAATGCGCCGGCCACCACTGTCAGTAGCGCGATGGCCCAGAGCACGGTGACCAACGCCAGTCCACACTGCCTCGCCCTGCGCGCGATGCCGCCGGCCGCCGCCGGGGGTCCCATCGCAGGAACAGCGCGCGCGAACCTAGCGGGAAGCTTTCGCATCTTGCGCACGGATCTTCGGAGTGGCGATCAGCGGTGGCCATCGGTAGGCGGATGCGCGCTCGGGCTCGACGCTGAGCCTTACCGCTTGCGGAAACTCCAGGGCATCTTGCCATGTGGGCCCCCAGGCCGCAGGAAGCCCCTCACGACGGGACCCGTAATAGGCGAAGGAGATTTCCCGCGCGCCCTCCAGAAGGACCATCCGCTGGTCCTCCGATGCGGGAATTGCGGCCGGTTCCGGATAGAAGGGCCTGTATTCCAGGATCAGCTGCCGCGCCGTGCCATTCTCCGCGGGCACCGAACGCAGGGTGATCTCGTACAGGCCGGCGGCGGAACGCGCCAGCGGGGCGACGAAGTGCAGCCGATCCGATGTCCCGGTGAACACCAGCGTCGGGGGGGCCTGACCGTCCTGGTGCATGAGGGGCTGCGCCGCGTGGATCTGGCGCCGGATGAGTGAGTGCACCAGGCTGATGCGGTCGGTCATCTCGGCGCGGGCCGTGCCCAGGTCGCGCGCCCTGGTGCCGAAGTGCAAACCGTTGTAGAGCAGGACCAGGATCAGCGCAGTGAGCGTCAGCGCAACCAGCAGCTCGAGCAGGGTGAACCCCTGTGCGGTACGCGGGGTCCGTTTGCTCATGGTTCGCGCAGCAGTCGCAGTGCGCTCAGCTCGATCGACTGTTCGTGCCCCGCCTCCTGCCAGAACACCTCGAGCGTCACCTGCACCGGTCTTGCGGCGGGCGCCATGGGGCCCGCTCCCGGGCTCCCTTCGAACGGCGTCACGGTGACGCGCCAGTCGTAGCGCTCATCGAAGTGCCCGGTCGTTTCCCCCTCCGACAGCTCCTGCGTGCCGTCCAGCTCCGCCAGTCTGGATTCTGCCAGCAGGGTTGCAATGCTGACCCGGTCGGAGCGATCCACGCTACGCAACCCGGTCGAGAAGATCTGCAGCAATACGGTGAGTGACAGCGCCAGAATGGAAAACGCGACCAGGGCTTCGAGCAGGGAAAACCCCCGGCTGCGTCCCGGGCGCGGTTCGCAGTGGCGCCGGCCCGCATGTCTCGGTACGCCGTAGCGTGGCATACGGTGATGGAGGTTATGCATATGCTTGGATTCGGAAAAGAGCGTGTACATGCGCGCTGGACACCTGCCGCGCCCTTGCGCTTCACGCGCTCCGGATTCAGTTGCGCACACTGACCCGGCCGGTGAGCCAGTCGACATCGACGCCGCGCTCGCGTTTCCCGTCGGCGAGTGTGATCCTGCCGCCGGTGGAGCTTCCGTCCGGATAGAACCGGATGGCCCCGGCGCTCGCCGCCACGCGCTGGGACTCGGCGGCGACAAAGGTGAGCTGCACGCCGCCCGGCAGGCGATGGGTGCGTTCCTCGCCCGAGGCGTGATAGCTGCGGGTGTCGACATCGAGCACCAGTGCCGTTTCGCGGCTGGAGAAGATCGCCTCGCTGCGTGTCTGGCGCAGGTGCGCCGCGAGCCGCTGAGCCGCCGCGGAGAGCTCGGCCCCAGGCAGCGCGCTGGCGATCAACGGCGCGGCGACGGCGACCAGAAGTCCGACGATGGTCAGCACCACGAGCAGCTCGATCAGCGTGAATCCGGCGACCGTCCGTAGCCTGGCCGCCGGAGTGCGCGTGGGCATGCCGCACTTCAGCCTCATTGCCAGCCCAGGACATCCTGGTTTTCGCCGTCACCGCCTTCACGGCCGTCCGCGCCCAGGGAATACAGATCGAAGGGCGCCTCGTTACCGGGATAGCGATACTGGTAGTCGTGTCCCCAGGGATCCTTGGGGACCACGCTCTTGCGCAGATAAGGGCCGTTCCAGTTCTCGGCATCCGAGGGCGCGGCGACCAGCGCGGTGAGGCCCTGCTCGGTGCTCGGGTAATGGCCGACTTCCAGATGGAACATGTCGAGCGCGGCGCTCAGGTCTTCGATCTGCAGTCGTGCAGTCTTGGTCTTGGAGGTGCCGAGATGCTTCATGACCTGGGGTCCGACCAGGCTTGCCAGGAGCCCCAGAATCACCAGCACCACGAGCAGCTCGATGAGCGTGAACCCGCCCCGCCTGCGGGGCCGCTGGTGAGCGTATGCGGCGCAAAGCCGGGGTCTCGAAAGGCGGATCATGGCGCAGTTCCTCGTCGCTGCTTCAAAATGCCAGCTGATTGATGCCCAGGATCGCGAGCAGGATCGACATGACGATACCGGCGATGATCAGCCCGAGCCCCACGATCAGGAGCGGCTCGAGCAGCGCCAGCAGGCGCTGGATGGTCACCTTGACTTCCTGATCGTAGAGGTCGGCGACGCGCGTCAGCATCTGCTCGAGCTGTCCGCTTTCCTCGCCCACCTGAATCAGCTGCAGGGCGAGCCGCGGAAAATGTGGAATCTGCAGCAAGGGCTCGGCCAGACCGCGGCCCGTCCTCAGGCTGTCCGCCGCCAGCGTCAATCCCTGCGCCAGGACACGGTTGCCGACCGTCTCCCGGGAAATCGACAGCGCGACCAGCAGCGGTACGCCACTGTTCAACATGGTGCCGAGCGTGCGGCTGAACCGGGCCACCTCGATCTTGCATAGCAGATCGCCGAGCAGCGGCAGGCGCAGCAGGCGCGCGTCCCACCGGTATCGCCGCTCCGGATTCGCGAGCTGCCGGCGAAACGCGCCCAGCAACAATAAACAGCCGATGACCAGGACCCACCAATCATTGCGCAGGAGCTCACCGGCGCCCACCACCAGCCGCGTGGGCAGGGGCAGCGCCTGACCCATCTCTTCGAAAAGCCCGCTGAACTGCGGGATGACGAACATCAGCAGGACGATGACCGACACGCCGGCAACCACCAGCAGAATCGCAGGGTAGATCAGCGCCGACGCCACGCTGTCGCGCAGGCCCTTGGCGCGTTCCAGGTGCTCCGCCAGCCGGGCAAGCGCCGGCTCCAGCGCCCCCCCGGCCTCCCCGGCACGTACCATGCTGAGGTAGAGCGAGGAGAAGCCGGCGGGCTCGGCGGCGAGGGCTTCCGATAGCGATGCCCCGCCGCGCACGTGAGTCTCCACCCGGGCTGCGAGCTCGCGACCGGCGTCGTCATCCGCCAGATCGTTCATGATTCGCAGGGATCGATCCAGGGGCAGCCCGGCGCGCAACAGGCTGGCCAGCGCGTAGGTGAACGCCATCACCTGGCGGTGCGCAGGGCCGCGCCGCCGGAGCCGGGAAAAGGACAGGGCGATCGACGGGCGGCGGGCGGTGCGCGCCGGTTCGGCCCGGATGGGGAGGTAGCCCGCGTCCTGAAGCCGGGCGACCACGCTTGCCTGGTCCGGCGCGTCCATCTCGCCTTCCTTGACCTTTCCGTCCGCCGTCGCGGCCTTGTAGAAAAATGCCGGCACCCTCAGGTCGACTCCTGGGTCACGCGCACGACCTCCTCGATCGTGGTTACACCGGCAACGGCCTTGGCCAGACCGTCGTCGTACATGGTTTGCATACCCTGCTGCATGGCGGCGAGCTGGAGCTCGCGTGCCTGGGCTACGCTGCAGGATCAGGCGCCGGAGGGGATCGTCCATGACCAGGAGCTCGACGATGGCGGTGCGGCCGCGAAAGCCGGTGCCGGCACATTTGGGGCAGCCGGCCGGCCGATGCAGGCTGACATGCTCGTCGCGCGCGAAGCGCCGGAGCCGAAGCTGCTCGACCATCTCCGGCAGGGCGCGGTAGGGAATACGGCATTCCACGCACAGTGTGCGCACCAGGCGCTGCGCGACGATGGCGTTGAGAGTGGAGGTGAGCAGGTAGTCTTCGACGCCCATGTCCAGCAGCCGCGTGACCCCGCCGGCCGCGTCGTTGGTGTGCAGGGTCGAGAGCACCAGATGACCGGTGAGCGCGGACTGCACGGCGATGCGCGCGGTTTCGAGGTCGCGCATTTCGCCGACCATGATCACGTCGGGGTCCTGCCGCACGATCGAGCGCAACGCATTGGCGAATGTCAGTCCGATCTGCGGCTTGACCTGGATCTGGTTCACGCCTTCGAGCTGGTATTCGACCGGGTCCTCGACGGTGATGATCTTGCGCTCGGCGGTGTTGAGCACCGCCAGTGCAGTGTAGAGCGTGGTGGTCTTGCCGCTGCCGGTCGGTCCGGTGACCAGCACCATGCCGTGCGGCAGGCTCAGCGTCTCGAGCAGGCGCTCGCGTACCGTCGTATCGAAGCCCTGGGCAGCGAAATCCAGCTCGATGCTTTCGCTGTCCAACAGCCGCATGACGACGCTTTCACCGTGCACCGTCGGCACGGTGGAGACGCGGATGTCCAGTTCCTTGCCGTGCACATGTTGGCGGATGCGTCCGTCCTGCGGCAGTCGGCGTTCGGCGATGTTGAGCCTGGCCATGAGCTTGACGCGGGAAATCACCGCTGCCGTGGCGCTCGGCGGCGGCGCCTCGGTTTCCCGCAGCAGTCCATCGACCCGGTAGCGAACCTTGAGGCGATTCTCGAACGGCTCGATGTGGATGTCGGAGGCGCGCGCTTCCACCGCGCGTTGGATGATCAGGCTTACCAGTCGCACGATCGGCGCCTCGCTGGCGAGGTCCTTGAGGTGCTCGACGTCCTCCTCGTCCGCCTGGCCCGCCGTTTCCATGCGATCGACGATCTGGCCCATGGCCGACTTGCCGTCGCCATACAGCCGCTCCAGTGCGGCGTCGATTTCCGAGCGTACCCCGACCAGAGGCGCAACCGGCTTGCCGCACGCCAGGGCGATGGCATCGGACGTGTAGTGGTCCTGGGGATCGGCCATCGCCAGCGATACGAGCTCTCCGCCGTCGGCACATGGCAGCACCTTGCGGTCGCGCAGAAACTGGCGCGAGAGTGTTGCGTCCAGCACCGGGGCGTCGGGAAAGTCGGCCGGGGTCGCCAGTGGCAATCCGAGTATCGCCGCGAGCGTCTCGGCCACCGCGCGGTCGGAAGCGACGCCGAGCTTCAGCAGCAGCGTGGCGAGCGGCTCTCCGGTCTGTTCCCGAATCCGCTGTGCGCGCGCGAAGTCGGCCTCGCGAAGGTCGCCGGCGCGCACCAGCGCCTGACCGAGCCGCTCCTCGATCGGGTCGGGAGGGGACATGCCCGGGGGCGCATCATGTGATGTTTCTCGGGTCGGAAGCGATTGCATTACCCGCCCATTCGTCCTGCCGCCCAGAGGCGGGAGCCCGTCCGGGGGATCATGAGGCTACTCCGGCGGCGACGCGCAGATGATTCGCACGGGCTCCTGATAACTCCTCGTTTCATCCGGGATGTCTTGCGAATTGCGGAATTCCTGCGTTGCGGGGCTGGCCGGGGCGCTTGTGCGGCCCGGTTCGGGAACGGTGCGTTAACAGATCGGCGACTGCACCCACTGCGGAAACGCGATATCGGCAAGATTCCATTGCAGCGCGTACGCGATCAAGGACGCGATTTCGGTCAGGCCCCATCTCAGCGCACATGTGGTCAGCCCTGACACCGAGTGTACGTCGAGCTTCTTCATGACGTTGGACCGGTGCTTCTCCACGGTTTTGACGCTGATGAACAGGTTCGAGGCGATGGCCCTGCTACGATACCCTTCCGCGATGAGCTTGAGTACCTGGCGTTCGCGCCGCGTGAGCAGGTCGCATGGCAGTACCGCCGCGCGCGGCGCACTGCCCGGGAATTCCTGGTCCTGAGCCAGGCGTGGACCAATCCAGCGCTCGCCGGATCCGACCCGGCGCACGACGTCCGCGAGGTATTCGAACTGGCAGCTGGTGGTGACCAGGGCCGAGGCACGGGACTTGCGGGCCGCAGCAACATGCTCGGCACTGGCGTCCCGCGCCAGGATCACGACCTCGACGTCCGGACAGTAACGCTTGATCTGCTCGGTTGCGTCGAAGCCGCTGAGCACGGGAAGGGACCGTTTGATCAGCACGACATGCGGGCGACTGCTGCGCGCCGCAGCAACAGCCGCGAGCCCGTCTTCGGCGTATCCCACGACCTCGAAGTCCGGTTGGGTATCCAGGAACGCCGTGAGCCCGAGTCTGACGATGGGCCGGTTTTCGGCGATCAGCAGACGCCTCGGTGCTGTTGGAGAGTATTGCCTGGCGTCGTTTCTACGCTCTTGTATACACGCCATTTGCTCTTGTATACACGCCATTTCCGCCTCGCAGTCTGAATTCGTACATCCTTGATTGCTGCGGTGTTTAACCGGTAAGAACCGCATGGGTTGTCACTTCCATCGGTGATCCCCTCCCATTGCGCAGCACGCGTGATCAATTTCTGTACCAGACAACCAAAACGCTCGGAAACACAGCTTCCTATATCCGCCGGCGAGCGTCGGAGAATTGTGGGCGTGCGGGCCCAAAGAAAAAGCTGCATTTTTGTAAAGAATCCCGACAGGATTCGGACAGCCCCAACTCACGTCGGGCCGGCGAAGAAGGCGCAGGCTTCCTCGTGGTGCGTCATTCCCAGAAACGGTCTTGTCGAACCGGGCCGCGCGTTGCGCGATGCGGTTTGACATGCAGGCCATTTGGACCTTCAATACCAAGTTGTGTTTTGTCATATAGTTACACATGTTTATAGAAGTGCTGGGAAGTTTCGCCGAGGGCACCGGAAGGTCTTTGATGCCACCCGCACGCATTTGGGCAAGAGTTCCCACGCACGAAAACCTCCCGGTGCCGGCGAGTGTAAAGCGAGGTTTACAGTTTCCGCCGCCGCCGATCCTGCGATCCCGCACGCAACCGAAGCGCCGGTGCGCGACGAATCTCTTAAACTCTACTAATAATCAATGGATTTTTTTCGGAAAGGGATACGCGTCAAGGCTGTGTCGGACTGCCTTACGTCATTCACACCACCGCCACTGCCGTACGCCGTTTTGCCAGCTTGAGATTTCCGGGCTGGCCCGCCGCCCAATCATGCGCAGCACACGGGCAGGATTCGATGCTGCGCGGCATGTGCACTGCGGCTCCCGATATTCTTTTTGACCGGCGCCCTCCCAACCCCGCCGCATTGATTGTCGTCGCCCGGCAACAAATACAGTCTTTCCCTACTTCTTGCGCCTGCTCGCCAGCGGATAGCCTCACTGCCGAGGGAAAAACCAAAGAACCACATGCCTCCCCCTCGCCAGCGCAATCGGATGACCGGCGAGGGATTTTCCCTAAAAAATTCTGAAGCATTCGACGGAGAGTTCGGACATGGCAAAGACTCGGCTTTGCTCATTCATCGTAGCCCTGATGATGTTCGGGCTATGGGCGACGGCGCCGGTACAGGCAGCTCAGTTCACCATCAACGTGGTGGATCAGGATGGCACGGCCGTCAGCGGATTCCGCTGGTTGCTGCAGCAGGATACCTCTTACGCCGTCGAGCCTGGCGTCCAGACGGCGGACATGCTTTCGATCGGGTTTAGCAGGAGCTACCACCCGATCGCATTGGGTACGAACGGCGCCGCGCTGAAGGGCAACACCGATTCCAACAGCCTCGTCGTCGGCAATGTCCCGAACGGCAACTACTACCTTTCGGTGCTGCCGTATGCAGGGCACAGCCTCGGGGCGCACTCGCGGTGGTCCCCGACGGCTCCACATCGCCAACCGTCACAGTGAGTGTGCAGGCGCATCCGATTCCTACGGCGCAGATCACCATATTCCTGTTCCACGACAATTTCCCGATCAACAACGTGCCCGACCTTCCGGAAGAGACGAATCCGGCCGTGGGCGAGCCCGGTCATGTCGACTGGACCCAGTTCAGCCTGTTTCTGGAAGAGCCCGCGGGCCGGTATGGCCAGGCGGGTGGTCAGGTGATCCAGGATGCCTTCGGCAATCCGCTGGGCACCGAGTACGATCCGGCGACCGGTGACCCGCTGACCGGACCCGGCGGTTGCCCGGCCCGAGCGGATGGCACCTGCGCCGACGGTACCCTGTACCCGAATCCCGGACGGCTATCTCACCGTCAAGTACCTGTCGCCCGGCAAGTACGGCGTCGTCATCATCCCTCCGACCGGTCAGCATTGGCAGCAGACCGCCACCATCGAAGGCACGCCGGTGATCGATGCCTGGGTGAAGGCCAACGAGCCGCCCTTCTTCGTCGAGTTCGGCCCCCCGGGCGCGCCATGTCTTCATCGGATTTCTCAAGGCCACGGCGGACGGTGGCTTTCCGCCACTCGCCGGCGGGGCTGGTGCCGCGACCGTCCAGGGGCGGATCACAGACCTGCATCAATCGCGGCCACCCGATTTCACCTTCTACAGCGGACGTCCGTTCCCCGACTGCTGGGTGGCGCTGAATGACATGACTGCGGGTGGCGTAGGCATCTATGCCGGACCCTGCAACGGCGACAGCACCTTTTCGATTCCGAACGTTCCGCCGGGCAATTACCAGCTGGCGATCTTCGACACCAATCTGGATATCATCTTCGCGCAGCAGGGCTTCACGGTCGATCCGAGCGGAGGCACGTGCAACGGCGGGGCGCCCTGTGATTTCGGCGACATTCCCGTGTTCAACTGGTACTCACGGCTGATCACGGGCGTGTTCCAGGACAACGACCAGGACGGCTTCTGGGACGCCAACGAGATCGGGATCGGGCCGGAGAGCCAGAGCGTGAATCTGCGCTGGCGCGACGGATCGATCTATCAGAGCTTCCCGACCGACCCGGCCGGGTATCGCGCCGTTCGACGAGATGTTCCCGTTCTTCAACTGGCTGGTGGCGGAGGTCAGCTTCACCAACAAGAAGGCGACCGGCGGCACGTTCGTAGTCGACGCGGGCGGTCCCGTGCCGCCTGACGCCGGGTTGGGCCTATCCGAGCTTCGACGGGCTGACGCCACAGCCGCAATGTGCGAGGACCCTTCGCCGGCACTGGAACCGGGGTCGACGGTCGGCTACGATCCCCTGGCGATAGCGATCCGACGGCGCCGAGTGTCCGCCCGGCACCGCAGAGATCAATCCGAACACCGGCAACAATCTATTCCCGCACCGAGACCGGAGTCGTGCTGCTGGAAGGCGTACAGGGCTTTCTGGGACAAACCAGTGTCCTGCACTTCGGCAAGGCCGAATACAAGGCCTTCGACTTCTCCACGAGTCCTCCGACGTTCGTGGGCGAGAACGGTGGCATCTCGGGATCATCCAGTACGCCACCACGCGCGCGGAAAACGATCCCCGCTTTGCCGTCGCGGAGGTGTGGGAGCCCGGCATACCGCGCGTGCAGGTGGCCCTGTACGCTGACGGCGACATCGACTCCTTCCGACCGGCGACTTCCCAGGCGGTGTCGGCGACATCGACTGGGATGGCGACGGTCTGGTCGACGGCGACGACAACGTGGTCGACGACACCAATCGCAATGGTCGGATCGATTATGCCGATGTGGACAATTATCCGCTCGGCAACTTCCCGGGCCCGGAGGATGTGAACCATTGCCCTGCGGGATCGGCGGAGCCGAATTGCACCAGCTTTCACGCGGCACCAGCCACGGGTCCGAACTACACCGACGGTTTCGACTACGGCGATGCCCTGCAGGTGGTCTGGAGCGACAGCTGGGACGACAGCCTGCCGACCGGCTGCCAGGGCGAGACCTACGTGGCGTTCCCCGGGACCGCCCTCGAAACGCCCACCGACTGTTTCGACGGCCTGCGCAACTTCAACCAGATCCGCCCGGCAGTGTTCGACGGCGGCTTTGCGTTCGACTCCTATGATCTCAGCCGCCTGCCGGGCGACGTCGTTGCCAAGCTGAATGCCTTCTACGCGCAGCCGCGCATCGTGACCCTGCGCAGCCAGGGCCTGCTGCCCGACGAATGGCTGCTGCCCGGCGACTACATCGTCGAGTCGCCAACGCCTCCCGGTTACGAGCTCGTCAAGGAGGAAGACCGCAACGTCGATTTCGGCGACGAGTTCGTGCCCGCACCCCAGGCGCTGGAGGTCGTCTGCGTGGGCGAGCCGCACACCGTCCCGCCGCTGTTCAGCATGGTCACCAAGGACGGCAGCGGCGAGATCGCCCAGGTCATCGACGGGGTGGATCCCAACGATCCCGCCAATGCGTCGCCGCTTGCCGGCACCATCCACCCGCTCTGCGACCGCAAGAAGGTGCCGCTCGCCTCGGCCCAGAACGCAGCGGCCAACTTCTTCCTGATGACCGACGTGCCGGTTGTCGCCAATGCCGCGGGCATGATCCTGAACGACCTGGCCAACGAGTTCGATCCGACCGCGCCCTCGTTCGGTGAGAAGGCTGCGCCACCGTGGCTGCCGATCGCCTTCTACGACTGGAACGGCAACCTGGTGAACCGCGTGTACGGAGATCAGTACGGTCTCTTCAACGCGGTGGTGCCTTCCACCTGGACGGTGGACCGTCCCATGCCGAGCGGTGTGTCGCCCAACATGCTCACCGCCTGCATGAACGACGCCGGACCGATTCCGGACGGCAATGGCGGGCTGGTGATCGACCCGTTCTACGACCCGCAGTACAGCCAGTTCTGTTACACCCTGCAGTACATGCCGGGGGTGGCCACCTACCTCGATACGCCGGTGATTCCGGTGGCTGCGTTCGCCGGCAGTGCGCCGTTCCCGGTGGACTGCGAGCGTCCCACGGGTACGCCCATGGTGGCCTCCGTGTCCCGCGCCAACATCAGCTTCCCGGGACCGTACGTCACGCCGGGGCAGAACATCCGCATCGAGTCCATGGGCCTGGTGGACGTGTCCAATCCGGAATGGGATGGCACGGCGGGCTCGCCGCGGACCATCCAGCGAGACTATCGCTTCGGTGCTCTGAACGGCGGTGCCGGCTATGTAAACGGCACCGTGGAGCTCGAAGCGGCGAATGGCACGCGCACTGTGCTTCCCGTGAACAGCTGGAACAACAACACCATCAACGCCAATGTGCCCGTCGGCTTCGCACCCGGCGAATACCAGGTGGTGGTGACCAGGTCGCACCTGCCACCGCTGGTGGAGCACCCCCTCGCTGAATCGCCGATCGGCGCGACCCTGACCGTCGGCGCCGGCTCCGAAACCGTAATCCGGGTGCCCAGCGATTTCCCCACCATCCAGGCCGCGATCGACGCCGCCGACCCCGGTGACCTCATCCTGGTCGCCCCCGGTGTCTACGACGAGCTGGTGATCATGTGGAAGCCGGTCAAGCTGCAGGGCTCGGGCGCGGGTGTCGTGACCATCAATGCCCGTCAGGTTCCTGCGGAGAAGATCAACAACTGGCGTACGCGCGTCACCGAGCTGACCGACGGCAACCCCGCCAATGGCGAGATCACGCCGCTGCCGGGACAGACGTTCGCGCCGACCGGCTTCCCGGCGCTCGATCCGCCGATCTTCCCCACCGAGGAAGGGGCCGGCATTTTCGTGGCAGGCCTGGACACCGGCCCCGGCAGCTTTGCCTCCAACCCGGGTGCGCGCATCGATGGGTTCACCATTCTCGGCGCCAGCACCGGCGGTGGCATCGTGGTCAATGGTTACGCCGAGGGCCTGGTGATCGCCAACAACCGCCTGTCCGGCAACTCGGGCATCTACAGCGGCGCCATCCGCCTCGGTCACCCGCAGCTGAGCCACCAGGAAGGCGATATCCTGGTGTACGACGACTCGGCCAATGACGGCATCCGCATCCATCACAACCACATCGCCAAGAACGGCGGGGGAGGCGGTGCCGGCGGTGGCATCTCGCTGCACACCGGTGCGGACAACTACGCGGTTCAGAAGAACTGGATCTGCGGCAACTTCACCACCGGCAGCGGCGGCGGCATCGGCCAGCTGGGCCTCGCCGACAACGGCCTGATCGAAGACAACTACATCCTGTTCAACGAGTCCTTCGATCAGGGAACGGCGCAGCGCGGCGGCGGTATCTTCATCGGCGGCGAGCCGGCACTGCAGGCGAACGGTGCCGGTCTGCTGCTCACGCCCGGCTCCGGCAGCGTGGTCGTCGACGCCAACATCATCCGCGGCAACATGGGTGGTGCCGGCGACGGTGGCGGCATCGCGCTCGCCAACGTGAACGGCGACGACGTCTCGCAGAATCCTGCCGACACCGGGCCGTGGTATTCGGTCGACGTGTTCAACAACATGATCGACAACAACGTCACGGGGCTCGCCGGCGGTGGCATCAGCATCCAGGATGCGCTCAAGGTGACCATCCGCAACGACACCGTGGCCAACAACGACAGCACGGCCACGGCGAACGTGGGGGGCGCCTTCCCGGTCGGCCAGGTGAACCGTTCCGAGCCCCAGCCCGCGGGCATCATCTCACGCGTGCACAGCCCGGATCTGGCATTGGCCATGGGCGACGTGACGGCATCGATCCCGACCGACTGGCTGTCGTTCTCGGATCCGACGCTGCGCGGCAGCATCGTGCTGCACAACCGCTCGTTCTACTGGCTGAACTTCAATGATCCTGCGACACCACAGACCGAGACAGGGCTGTTCCCGGCAACCTGCCCCTTCAACAATCTGACCGATCCGCAATGCGACGTCGCGACCGCAACGCTCGCGAACTACTCGCTGGACCTGGCGGTGATGGACGGGGTGTTCGAGCACGCCACCTTCGAGCTTGCGCCGGAGTTCTCCATGCTCACCCATCCCACGCTGTATTCGGGCACCAACAAGGGTCCGATTGCACCCGCCGGTGATCCGAACGCCGACTTCTACAACGGCTACTTCAACACGGATCGCCGGAACACCCTGATCTTCCAGGAGGGCACGACGCTGGCAACGGCCGGGGCATTCGACGAGGGCGGCAACTTCCTGCAGGTTGCCTACGGACCGCTCAGCATCGTGGAGCCCGGAACTGGTGGCACGACGCTCTTCGGTTACCACCTGGCCCTGGGATCGGCCGCCATCAACGACGGCGACGATGTGCCGCCGGGGCGGCTTTCCAGCGACATCGACAACGAGCCGCGCCCGAACGGCGGCAACAACGACATCGGTGCCGACGAGATGCTGTCCGTCGTGCCGGCGGCCGACTCGGACAGCGACGGCGTCGACGACACGCTGGACAACTGTACCGACACACCCAACGCCGATCAGCGCGACACCAACGGCGATGGCTACGGCAATGCCTGCGACACCGACCTCAACAATGACGGCACGACGAACAACCTGGATGTCACGGTATTGAGAGCAGCTTTCGGAACGGCGGACCCCGATGCGGACTTCGACGGCAGCGGCAGCGTGAACAACGTCGACGTCGGAATCCTTCGGCAGCACTTCGGTCAGCCGCCCGGGCCTTCGTGCTGCGGCCTGCCCTAGGGCCGGATGGTGCGTGAGACGGCGACGGGCGCTGGAACGGAGATGCCGGCGCCCGTCTGCCGGGAAAACAAAATCGTGTATGCCTGCTCGAGACGGAATCGGAAGGTCGCGGCGGGCGGTATCAAGAGAGCCAAAGGCTGATCGAGGGGAATAGTCGATGAACAAGCTCACGAGACGAACCCTTGCAGGCGCCGTCGGGGCCGTGCTGCTGGGAGCGGGGGCGGCGAACGCTGCGGTGTTCGTTCAGTGTCCCGGGGACACCGATGGCGACGCGGTCATCGATACTCCCGATCCGGCACATCCCAATGCGAAGTGCATGCATCTGACCGCCGGCGACAGCTTCGTCGTCATGTCGGACGGGAACCCGCTCTACACTTTCGGGTTCGCGGACAATACGGGAATACCGGCGTCCGAGGTCATCGCCAACGGCATACTCGATGCCCAGTGGCCCGGGACCAAGATCGAGCTCGACGAGGGTAACGAGTTCTATCTCTCGCTGACCAACGTCGGCACGGTCATGCGGCCGGACCTGTTCGATCCGCACACGGTGCACTTCCACGGGTTTCCCGAATGCGGCATCGGTGTTCGACGGCGTGCCGGAAGTCTCCATCGCCATCAGCCACGGCGCGACGCTCACCTATTACTACAACATCGTCCAGGCGGGTACCTTCATCTACCACTGCCACGTGGAGGCCACCGAGCACATGGAGATGGGCATGCTGGCCAATCTCTACGTGCACCCGAAGCAGGACGCAACCGGCTGCCCGAGTGGGCTCTGTCCCGTCGCGACCCGCAAGGGCGGCACGGATGTCGGCGCGCCGACCGGCTACGCCTACAACGACGACGACGGAACCACCGCCTGGGACGTCGAGAAGCCCATTCAGGTCTCCGGATTCGACTCGGACTTCCACGACGCCAGCGTGTTCATCCAACCACTGCCGTTTTCGGAGCTCAAGGCCAACTATCCGATGATCAACGGCCGCGGATACCCGGACACCATCAGGCCCGGCAACCTGCCGGCACCCGCCGACAACGTGAGCCCGGTCGCCGGGTATCCCGCCGGCAAGATCACCGGAGTGGGTGGGGAGATCCTCAACAACGGGACACCGACCCAGACGCTCGACTCGGTGATCTCGCTGACCCAGGGACAGAAGCTGCTGCTGCGGCTCTCGAACGTCAGCATCGACCGCTTCTACACGCTGACGGCGCAGGGGCTCAGCATGAAGATCGTCGGCACCGGCGCGCGACTGATGCGAGGCGTGGACGGCAAGAACCTCTATCAGGATACCTCGTCGGTGAATTTCGGCGGCGGCGAGACGCACGACGTCATCATCGACACGACAGACGTGGCGCCCGGGACCTACTTTCTGCACGCCACGGAGCTGCACCAGCTCAGCAACCAGACCCAGATGGACGGCGGCATGATGACGGAGATCGTCATCGCGGCCGCGCCGTGACGCAGGGGTGTGACGAGGAGATCATCAGAATGAGACAGCTACACAAACAACCCCGACACCTCGCCTGCGCGCTGCTGGCCGGCATGGCGCTGGCCCTGCCGATGGGTACGCAGGCGGCGCACGACGTGCGGGGCATACACGGCGTCGCGCCCAGTACGGCGGGATGTACCGCCGCCGGCGCGGATGTCGAGTTCGACCTGTATGCCTTTCCCTTCTTCATCAACCTGCCGGAAGGCACCAGCCTCTACATGTGGGGCTACGGCGATTCCAACGGCGAGCAGAAGTATCTCGGCTCGGACGGCAGCGAGATCGGGCCCGTCAACGTGCCGACCTATCCGGCGCCGACGCTGATTGTCGATCAGGGTGCCAAGGTGTGCATCAGTCTCGCCAACCTCGGCGTGCCGCAGCCGGTCTCCCTGCTGGTCGCCGGCCACCAGGTCACGGCATCGGGCGGATCACCGGGTCTGGTTACCAATGCGGTCGCCGTGGGCCAGATGGCGACCTACGTGTTCTCCGCCGACGAGCCCGGCACCTACCTCTATCACAGCCTGGACGGCACCAATCCGGGCCTGCACGTGGAGATGGGAATGCTCGGTGCGATGATCGTGCGCCCGACCGGCTACGATGCGGCCACCAACCGCATCGCCTACGGCGAAGGCACGCCCTATGACCAGGAGTTTCTGTATCTGCTCTCGGAGGTGGACCCGGACACTCATACCGAGATGGAGCGCGGCCACTACAACCACTTCACGAACTCCGACCGCTTCGCCACCATCTACTTCGTCAACGGGCGGGTTTTCCCTGACCTGTTCCAGAGCGATTTCAACTCCCTGTACCCGCATCAGGTGTACCAGGCGCTGGCCATGGCCCACCCGGGTGACAATGTGCTGGTGCGGGAGGTCAATGCCGGTCAGGACTCCCATCCGTTCCATCACCACGGCGAAAACCTGACCTTCATCGCCCGCGACGGGCGGCTGCTCACCACTGCGCATCGGCCCGACGGCAGCCTGGACGCGACGGCGGTGGCCGACCTGGGTCGTTCGGACAACACCCTGAACTCGGCCCCCAAGCAGATCACCGACATGGTGTGGAAATGGACCGGGAAGGATCTGGGCTGGGATATCTACGGCCCCGTCACCGCCGGATGTGATGACACCAATGACGCCGTCCCGCACAACATGATGGACGACAGCAGCCCTGTCGATCCGGAGACGGGCCTGCATGCGGTGTGTCACGACAACGTGTGTGACGACGCGGACGGGGATGGTTTCGACGACCACAACCACGAGTACTGCCCGGATCACGGCAAGTCGCTCCCGGTTTCCCTTCCGGGTGTGCAGGATCTCGCGCTCGGCGGCTGGTGGAGCGGTAGCCCGTTCCTGGGCGACACCGGCGGACTGCCCCCGGGCGAGGGCGGCCTCAATCCGTTCGGTGGTTACTTCCTCGTATGGCATTCCCACAACGAGAAGGAGCTCACCACCTTCAACATCTTCCCCGGCGGCAGCCTGAGCGCCGTAGTGGTGCTGCCACCGTACGTGCCGATCGACTAACCGGGGGAGCGAACCAAAATGCCAGGATCAAGAGCCATGAAGAAGTGTTACCTACAAGGGCTGGTGCTGAGCGCCCTCACCGCGACCGCGGGGAGTGCAGGTGCCATGGACTTCTATCTCGCGGCGAAAGCCTTCGAGAAGATCATGCCGGACGGAGCCGTGGTTCCCATGTGGGGCTACGTCGAGGATATCGGAGGGACCTGCTACGCGGCTGCCAGCGATGCGGCGCGACTGACCTGCGTGGGCAGCCTGCCGGATCCGGTCGTCCCGGGGCCGCGGCTGACCGTGCCGCCGGGCGACAGCACCCTGCGGATCTTCCTGTCGAACGGCCTGCCGGAACCCACCTCGGTGGTGATCCCCGCGCAGAAGATGCCGTCCGGGAACGGTCCGACCTGGGACAACGGGACAACGGGTGCGCGGGGCGGCGACCTGTCGCTGCGCGTGCGCTCCGTCGGCCTCGAGACGACGGCGAACGGTGGCAGCCGCAGCTACGAGTGGGATGCCGCCCAGGGAACCGCGCTGGCTCGGAGCGGCACCTTCCTCTATCGAAGCGGCACGTACCCGCAGAAGCAGGTGTACATGGGTCTGTACGGCGCCGTGACGCACGATGCCGGACCCGGCGAGGTTTTTTCCGGCGTGCCCTACGATGCCGAAGTGACACTGTTCTACAGCGAGATCGACCCGGACCTGAACAAGTCGATCGCCAAGCTGTACGAGAGTCCGCCGGACTCCGATCCCAATCTGGCCGGCGTCACGCCCTACACGACGTCGATCGATTACCAGCCACGTTGGTTTCTCGTCAACGGCGAGCCCTACGAGGCTGGCGTTACCCCGGATCTTGCGCTGGGAACGTCCGGTCAGCGTACGCTGGTGCGGTTCCTGACCACAGCGGGAAACACCCATGTCGCGGTCCTGCAGGGACTGTACATGACCCTGTATGGCGAGGACGGCTACGCCTACAACTGGCAGGACGGTACGACGGGCGCAACCGGTCCCGCACCGCGCGTCCAGTACAGCGCGATGCTTCCGCCGCTGAAGACCAAGGATGCCATCATCGACAGCCCGCCCGCCGGTCGCTATGCGATCTACGACGGCAACGGGTACATGACCAATCCCAGTGATCCGGGCGACTTCAACAGCGGCGACACGGTGGGAGGCATGCTGCGGTTTCTGAGCGTCGCGCTGGACAGCGACGGAGACGGAGTGGCCGACACGGTGGACAATTGCCCGACGACACCCAATCCCGGGCAGGAGGACGGCGACGGCGACGGTCTCGGCGATGTGTGTGACAATTGCCCCGCCAACGCCAATCCGGGCCAGGAGGATGGAGACGGTGACGGTGTTGGAGATGTGTGTGACAATTGCGCCGCCGACGCCAATTCCGACCAGGCCGACGCGGACGCGGACGGTGCCGGCGACATCTGCGACAACTGCATCAACAAGGCAAACGGTCCGCTCGTTCCGGATGCCGGTGGCCATTCGCAGCGTGACACCGATGGTGACGGCTACGGCAATGTCTGCGACACGGACATCAACAATCCGAACGACGGCATTACCAACGGTCTGGACGTCACGGTGCTGAGGGCACAGTTCGGCACGCCGGGTCCCCATGCCGACTTCAACGGGGATGCCATCGTCAACCTCCTCGACGTTGGCATCCTGCGGGACTTCTTCGGCCTGCCGCCCGGGCCTTCGTGCTGCGCCCCGTAGCCCCGCAAGTCCGACCGCCGTTCGCACCTCGCGTGCGGGCGGCGGTTGGATGCAAATAAAGTCAGCGAACCGAGCCAAGCGATATGTCTACCCCTCTGCTCCCTGGATTCCCACGCTGCCCGCGCCGGTCCCTGCAGGGCGGGAAGTACTGCGCCCTGGCCGCACTCGCCGTTGTCTTGCTTGCAGGCGCAATGCCGGTGACGGCGGGGGAGGCAGCGCCAGCGTCCTCGGAGCGGACACTCACGGAATCCGCAACGCCGGACGCACGAGGCAACGGGCCGAAGGCAGCCGCTGCGGCGTCCGAGTCGGAGGCTCCGGCGGTCCGCGCGACAGCCGGGGCGGTGGCAGGGAAGGGTAACGGTACCGCCTGGCGTCCGCCGCCGGTACCCGTGCCGTACACTCCCGAGCTGGTGGACGCGGAACAGGCCGAGAAGATTGCCGACAAGTGGGGCGTGCGGTTGCTCAGCCTGAGGCGAACGGCGGCCGGCTACATGATGGATTTTCGCTTCCGGGTACTCGATGCAAAAAAGGCGTTGCCGCTGTTTGATTCGCGGAACAAGCCCTACGTACTGGTGGAGCGCTCCCAAGCGAAGCTTCCCGTTCCCGCCGCGGAGAAAGTGGGTGCCTTCCGTACCACCAACAGGGGCCGCAACATTGTCGCCGACAAGAACTACTACCTGATGTTTGCAAATCCGGACCGCCACGTACGGCCGGGAGACAAGGTCACCATCCTCATCGGCGACTTCAAGGTCGAAGGGCTGACGGTGAATTGAAGGCGGCAGTGGCGGAGATCCTTTGGTAAAGCAGAGCACGGCATCCGGCCGCAGCACGCAGTTGGCAGTGCTGCCGGGGGGACCGGCGCTGCTTCCGCAGGTCAGTCCGTTCAGCACTTCTCTTCCTCATTCCCGCATCTCCAACCTGGACACCGCGCACGGCGTCCGCACGCCTGCGCTGCGCTTCGAGACCTCCTGGTAGGCTGAGTTGCAAGCCCGATGCGGGGTGACGGACGCGCTGCCGGCGCTTGAAATCGCGGAGATTCCCTGTATGTGGAATCGGCGCCGGGCTGTAGTATGCAGATGGCAGGGAGGAATCCGCCCGATCCGACACCGGTTATGCCAGCCCGGAAATCTCACCAGACCCCGGGAGCTGGCGGAATTCGCAGCCGTCCTGGCGCCGGGTGGGAGCGAAAGTGGTAGCCCTGGCTACCACCCGAGTGAAGTTCAGGCCAGGGCGAGTGAGAAACCGCCAGAACCGGGATGGGCCAGCGGCGTGAACACTGTGTCATCGTTCGATGATCGCGAAGAATGCCAGATCTTCCCCGCGATCCATTTACCTACTGCCCAGCCGTTGGCCGGCTGGTGGGATTTCCGGGCCAGAGAACGGCGTTAGTCATGAGACACTTCCGCGGTACGCTGTTTACGCTCCTGCTCGCCTGCCTGTCGTTCACGCCAACCGTCCCCGCGCTGGCAGCGGTCATCGACGTGAAGCTGGCCGCGGAACTGGCTGCCGCCGGCGCCGCCACGCGCATTCCCGTCATCGTGGTGTTGTCCGACAGGGTGGACCTCGCGAAGTTCACGGATCGCAACCTTTCGCTGCGTCGCCGCAGGATCATTCTGGCGCTCAAGGACAAGGCGGCGACTACACAGCCGACGGTGGAGAGCTTCCTCGCGGCGCGCGGCGCGGTGCAAATCCGACGTCTGTGGCTGATCAATGCCATCGCAGCGCAGCTGCGGCCGACGGCAATCCGCGCGCTCGCCACGCAACCGGCGATAGAAAGCATTCGGCTCGACGAGACTTTCGCGCTTCCGGAGACCAAGGCCGCGGTCCCGGCACTGAGCATCGGGGATGTCACCGTGGACGAATCAGCGGGCAGCGCGGCTTTCACGGTAATGCTGTCCGAGCCGGGCACCAATCCGGTAAGCGTCGACTATGCCACGGGGGATGTGTCAGCGACGGCCGGGAGCGACTACATGGCCACCATGGATACGTTGATTTTTGCTCCGGGAGAGACGGCGCTGCCGGTCAGCGTACCGATCATGGATGACCTGCTGAGCGAGGGCGACGAGTCGCTGGAGCTGATTCTGAGCGGTGCCGTCAATGCGACGTTGTCGAATGATCGGGCGCTCGGCACCATTCTCGACAACGATGCACCTGCAGGGCCGCCGGGTTGGAACCTGAATGCGATTCGTGCGCCCGAGCTGTGGAGCCAGGGCATCATCGGCCAGGGCGTCGTCGTCGCCAACATGGACACCGGCGTCGATGTGCAGCACCCGGACCTCGCCGCGCGCTGGCGGGGTGGGGCGAACAGCTGGTATGACCCCTATGGCGAACACCCGCTCACTCCGTACGACGAGAACGGGCATGGCACGCAGTCCATGGGAGTCATGGTGGGCGGTGATGCCACGGGCACTACCCTGGGAGTTGCACCCGGCGCGAAGTGGATCGCCGTGAAGGTCTTCAACGATGCAGGAAACGCGTCGAACAGCGTGGTGCACCTTGGCTTTCAATGGCTACTGGACCCGGATGGCGATCCGCTGACCGACGATGCGCCCGGCGTCGTCAACAACTCGTGGTCCTTTCAACAGTGGCCTGGGCAGTGCATCACAGAGTTTCTACCCGATATCCAAGTGCTGCGGGCGGCGGGCATCGCCGTGGTATTCGCCGCGGGCAATACCGGACCTGCCCCGAATTCGAATGTCAGCCCTGGAAACAATACCGAAGGCTACTCCGTGGGTGCAGTGGACAGCGGCTTGTCGATAGCCAATTTCAGCGGCCGCGGCCCTTCGGCATGCGACGGGGGCATCTTCCCCCGCCTCGTCGCACCCGGTGTTCTCGTACCCACCACCGGTCTCTCCCACGGCGGCGTGCCGGTTGCGGTCCTGGCGTCGGGTACTTCGTTCGCCGCGCCGCATGTGGCGGGCAGCATGGCCCTGTTACTGAGCGCAAGTCCGCAAGCCACCGTTGCGCAACTCGAAGGTGCGCTGGTCGGTTCGGCTCAGGATCTGGGCGCGCCGGGAGCCGACAACAATTATGGAAACGGCCTGGTCGATGTAGTCCTGGCGAATGAGCTTCTGCCATGCAGTCCCGGCGCGCCCGACGGGGACGGCGACGGAGTGCCGGATTCTTGCGACAACTGCCCGCAAACTCCGAATCCCGACCAGGAGGATGGCGACGGTGACGGCGTCGGCGACGCTTGCGACAACTGCGTGAGCACGGCGAATGCCGATCAGGCGGACGGCGATGCGGACGGATTCGGCGACGTCTGCGACAACTGCGCAGCCAATCCGAACCCCAATCAGACGGACAGTGATGGAGACGGTCTCGGCGACGTGTGCGACAACTGCGTGAGCACGGCGAATGCCGATCAGGCAGATGGCGATGCGGACGGCGTTGGAAACGTTTGTGACAACTGCGTGAGCACAACCAATTCCGATCAGACGGACGCGGACTTTGATGGTACGGGCGATGTTTGCGACAACTGCACCCAGGTTGCGAACGGAGCGGCGACGTATGCAGCGGGAGACCCGCGCATCCAGCGCGACACCGACGGCGACGGCTACGGAAATGTCTGCGACACCGACCTCGACAACAACGGTGTGACCAACAACGTGGACGTCGGTGTTCTGCGGAATCAGTTCGGAACGCCGGGGCCCGACGCCGACTTCAACGGAGACAACAGCGTAAACAATCTCGACGTCGGGATTCTGCGGCAGTACTTCGGCCTGCCGCCGGGACCGTCCTGCTGCGCCAACTGACCGTCGGCTTCCCCTTTCGCTCCAGCCCGGCGCCAGGACGGCTGCGAATTCCGCCAGCTCCCGGGATACTGATGAGATCTCCGGGCTGCGTGGCTCACGAAGCTCTGGCATGGCCCCGGCCTGTCGAGAAATCTTACAGTGGTGACGGCCCCTGGTGCAGTCCACAACATACTGTTACACATCGAGTTTCATCTGGAATTAGTGCTTTGGGATCGAATTCCCGAACCGGTTTTTTCTGTGTGCAAACCACGAATCCGTGTGGCAGCGGCGCGACAAAAAAAAGTCAAATTTTTCCATTACATAGCGACAGCCGGGGAGCCTGTACGAGGGCTCTTTCCTTCAGCTGTCGAGAAACTTGACGTGGTCCGCAACGAAGCCGGGAGGGCCGCATCAAGCTCCTGTAAAATAGGAAAATTTATCCGTGGTATGGTGCTTGCTTAACTCTTGCCACCTGGAATGTGCGTGCCAGTGGGATAACCCGATCGATGCCGCTCGGCATCGCGCGCGGCCGATCCCACCGCCAAAGAGACTTCCGTGTGGCGAGTGCAGAATTGCCCCGAGACGTCCAAAGTCTGTCCACGCCATCTTCCGGGGGGGATGCCGGCGTCAGCCGGTAGGTCGAGCGGGGTCGAGTCACCGAAATGCATTCGAAACCGGCGACATGGAAGAGATACTCGAAATTCAAATTGGTTCTGGAGGACTCATAATGGGCAAGCAGTACGCTAGAATTTCCGCCTTACTCATCGGTGCGGCGGCGCTATGTGGCGTGGGAACGGCAAGTGCACAAACCATCACGTTGAATCCGCTGAATCCGTCGGTCACCTTGGGCAGCAACATCGTGGTCGACATCATCGGAACGGACTTCACGGGCGGCACGTCGGGGGGCGGCATCGATCTGAGCTGGGATCCGGGCATTCTCTCTCTCTCGAACGTGGACACAACCCCTTTCCCGCTCGATAAGACGTTCGGGCAGGACGGAGTGCTGGATTCGGTTGCAGGCACCTTGCGGGATCTTTCTGTATCGAGCTTGGGGACGACGGCGGCCACCAGCTTCACGGTGGCGACGTTGACCTTTCAGACGGTGGGAACGGGGTTGAGTCCGTTGAATCTGGAACTGGGTAGTTTTGCGCAACCCGGCTTCGACGTCTGGACCGATGCTAACGGTGCACAGGTGAACCCGACGTTCGCAGACGGTTCGGCCACGGTATCGCCCTCGGCTATACCCCTCCCGGCAGCGGTGTGGCTGTTCGGTACCGGCCTCGCCGGTCTGTTCGGTGTAGCGCGCCGCAAGGACCCCGTTGACGCCTAGACTTCTGCAGCGTTTGTAGCGCGCCGCGCGCCGCATCCGTCGAGAACCCCTGTTCCTCCGGCCGTGGTCTTCCTTCTCCGAGGGCGGAAGTCGGCGGCGGAACAGGGGCGGGTGTTGGCGCACCGGTCGCCGGCGACCGGTGGACTTGCGCGTTCGCCGGCAAGCGTGAGGTTTCTCTTTATTCTGAAAGGAGGCCAGACGTGGACGGCGTGCCACCTCTGGCCGTATGCAGTGCTGAGACCGGTGTTGATGCCGGTCTTATCGCGAGGGGTTTCAGAAAAGTTCCCGAATTCATCCGGGGCTTGATGAGCGCGTGCCCGACTGAAGCAGAGCCGACGCGCAGATTCACATGTCTCGTACCGGACCAGCTTGTCGGAACCCACCGGATCACAGCATCCCTGGCGATGCTGTCCTGCGCAGACACCACAGCAACGAACGCAGGGGGGAGGCGTATGCCGAGATCGCATCGCGCCGGCCAGTTCGATCTGGACCGGGACACACCGGGGAGCGAGCCGGACGCACCCATGATGGCGCGGACTCGTTCACGCTCGCACCGGACTGCACGTCCGATGCGTGGGAACGGCTGGTGGGCGATGTTCGCGGTGCTGCTGGCGGCGGCTGCAGGACCGGCCTTGCCAGGTGTGGACGAGTCGGTGACTACGCCGGAACCAGCGGCGCAGCCGAGTGCCGTACAGGGCACGGCACCTTCCGGACTCGCGGGGCCCACCAGGCACGAGCACGAAGGCCATGCCGAACCTATGGATGACATGGCCCACGCGCCATCCGTGGAGCACGCGGGTCATGCGGCTGCGAGATCTGAACCCGCCGACCCGCATGCCCATCACCGTCACATGATGGAGAAGGCGGGCTACACGCGTTCCGTGCACCGCTATGATATTCCGAACCTCACACTGCTGGACGACCGGGGTGAGAAGACCAGCCTGCAGGAGGCGCTCGACAGCGGACGCCCGGTCCTGCTGAACTTCATCTTCACCAGCTGTACGACGATCTGTCCCCTGTTGAGTGCCACTTTCGGCCAGGTGCAGGAGGACCTGGGAGAGGAGCGCAAACAGGTTCGCATGATCTCGATCACCATCGATCCCGAGTACGACACGCCCGAACGCCTGCGCGCCTACGGGACCCGTTTCCACGCCGGCCAACAATGGAGTTTCCTGACCGGTGCGCCGCAGGACATCGTCTCCGTGCAGAAGGCGTTCGACGCCTATCGCGGTGGAAAGACCAACCACGAGCCACTCACCTTTTTACGCGGCGCCAGTGACGAGCCATGGGTGCGTCTGGACGGAGTGACTCCCGCGGCGGACGTGATCAGGGAACTCAAGCAGCTGACGGGTGGGTGAGCCGCCGATGGGATCTGCCCGGGTCGTCCTTGCGGTACTTGCCTTCCTGAGCAGCGCGGCGCCATCGCTCCGCGCAGCAGCCGGGGACGAGCCGCTTTCCGCGGTCGAGAGTGCGGGTGCGCGGCGCATCGAACTCGGCGAGCGCATGTACCGGGAAGGTCTATTGCCTTCCGGTGAGCGGATGACGGCAGTCGTCGAGGGCGACGTGGAGCTTTCCGGCGCGCAGGTCATCTGTGGTACCTGTCACCGCCGCAGTGGGCTGGGTTCCAGCGAAGGCCAGGAGGTGGTACCCGCGGTGGCGGGTGCGCTGCTCTACAGTCCGCTGCGACTTCCCACCAGCAGGCCGCCACTGGCGCCCGAGCTCAGACCCGCGTATACGGACGCCACGCTCAAGCGCGCCATACGCGAGGGCATCGGGGCTGCGGGGAAACCGTTGAGCCCGTTCATGCCGCGGTACTCCCTGACCGACGAGCAGTTGGAACTTCTCATCGGCTACCTGAAGGCCCTCTCCATAGGACCGGCGCCCGGGGTGGACGAGCACGACCTCCACCTCGCCACCATCGTCGGCGACGCCGTGCCGGCCGAGACCCGCAAAGCGCTGCTCGACGTGATGCAGGTCTACGTCGAGCAGAAGAATACCGAGACACGTTACGAGAGCGAGCGGGCGGCGCACGCACCCTGGCACAAGGACTGGATGTACAAGCCGTACCGCAAGTGGGTTCTGCACGTGTGGGAGCTGCACGGGCCGCCCGAACAATGGAGCGAACAGCTGCAGGCGCAGTATCAGGCCCATCCGGTGTTCGCGGTGCTGGGCGGTGTGGCGCCCGGAAGTTGGCGCCCCATTCACGAGTTCTGCAACCGCGAGAATCTCCCGTGCCTGTTCCCTACCACGGACCTGCCGGTAATCGAGGAGAACGACTTCTATACGTTGTACTTCTCGGAAGGCATGGCGCTCGAAGGCAGGACGGTTGCAGCGCATCTCACAGACGACATGCCGGCCGTGAAATCCGTCGTGCAGGTCTATCGGACGGCAGATCCGCGTGCCTCGGCGGCGGCCGAGGCACTGCGCAAGGCCTTGAGCGTACCCGAGGGCGTAAAGGCCCGCAATGCACCGGTGCCCGAGGGGGACCCGGCTCCGCAGTCGGCATTCGTCGAGGAAGACGTCGTCGTGCTGTGGCTCTCGCCCAAGGATGCCGCAGGCTTCTGGAAGTCGCTGGACACGGCGCCAGCACCTGCCCGGATCTATCTGTCCACGTCGCTGTACGGCACTGCACTCGAGGACATTCCCAACTCCGTGCGCGATCGGGTCTATGTCGTGCACGACCAGGAACTACCCGAAAAGCTGCCCACGCGCCTGACGCGTTCGACCGCCTGGTTGCGTGCCCGAAGGATCTACGCGCCGCAGCAAGCACGTGTGCAGGCCGATGCCTACTTCGCGCTCAAGCTCGCAGGTGGTGCGCTCCGTGACATCCGCGGCTTCTTCAGCCGGGAGTACTTCATCGAGCGTATCGAGCACATGGTCGACAATGCCGTTTACACTTCCGTGTATCCCCACGTAAGCCTTGCCCCAAACCAGCGTTTCGTCTCCAAGGGTTGCTACATAGCCAAGCTCTCGCCGCACGGCGATGCGCACCTCATCCCCGTGACAGGGTGGTCGGCGTCCGAGGCGAAGTAAGGGTTGCCTTGCCATCCATTCGGGCGTCACTTGCTTCCGGTCAAATGGTCGCCAACGGCCCCAGTGGTATGATTCTTGCCCGATCTCTAAAGGGCACTGTCTCGCTGGACGCGAACCTGGCGGCGTCGGGTCGGGGGTACTGCCGAGGACAACCAACCACGGAGAGTCTCATGGAGATGATGGCGTCCACCAACGCGCTGTTCTATCTGGGTGAAGTTGTGGTGATCCTGTTCGGGGCCTACATCCTGCTGAAGGTACGCCTGCGTCCCAAGGAGGAGTGACCGGCCCCAACCGTTTCTGACGGCGGACGCAAGTCAAACCCACCGGCGGAAACGGCCTTCGAAACGTTCTCTGAGCCCTGCGCCAACGACGGTGTCGTTGGGACAATCCGCTGAGCGGCAACACGTTGGCGAGCGATGCTGACTAACGCACCTCGCGGCATCGGACTGGGGTAGGGCGAAATTTGCAATCCTGTATCGTGGATCGTTTCCTTTCGGCAACGACGGCGAAGTGCAGGACGCACATGGGCAAATGGCACTCATGCCGGCATACCGGTGAGGGTGCGATTGCAGAAATTGCGCACTTCCGCGCACTTTCGCACCGCCGGCTGCCGTCTGCGCACACGACCGTCGGAGCGTGACTGCGACCGCCGACGAAGCATCGCGGCAGTTGTCTCCCAGGCCGGTGGGTTGCGCCGGATCTATTGCCAAGTTCAAGTTTCGACCGTGTCGGACGTTACTCGCCCGTCGTTCCGCACGCCCCCGCGATACTGCACCGGACGTCACGGGTTTTCGCGCGGGGGACGACCCCAACCGACCCACACTGGAGATCCGCCATGCGCCGTCACCTGGTTGCCCTTGTGGCGCTGTGCCTCACCGTCACCGCCGCCCACGCGGCATCCACCTACCGGATTGGGGTACTCGCCAAGAACGGACCGGTCAAGGCCGTCAGCATGTGGAAAGCCACGGCGGACTACCTCAGCGCCAAGCTGCCGGGGAGAACCTTCGAAGTCGTCCCATTGGATTTCGCAGAGGTATCACCGGCCATCCAGCAGAAAAAGGTCGACTTCTTCCTGGTGAACTCCTCCATGTTCGTGACCGCCGAGCAGTCCTACGGTGCCGAGGCAATCGCGACCATGATCAACGCCCGACAGGGCAAGCCCCTCAACGCCTTCGGCGGCGTCATCTTCACCCGTGCCGACGAAGCGGCGATCAACGGGCTTGCGGACCTCAAGGGCAAGAGCTTCATGGCCGTGGACAAGACGTCCTTCGGCGGCTGGCAGATGGCCTACAAGGAGCTGCTGGATGCCGGCCTGGAGCCGACCAGCACCTTCAGCAAGCTCGAGTTCGGAGGCAAGCACGAGAACGTGGTGCTTGCGGTGCTGAACGGCACGGTGGACGCCGGCACGGTACGCACCGACACTCTTGAGCGTATGGCCGCCACAGGCGCCATCGATCTCGCCGACGTCAAGGTGCTGCACCGCGAGGACCATCCCGGGTTCCCGTTCCTGTGCAGCACACCGCTCTATCCGGAGTGGCCACTCGCCAAGGTCAAGGACACGCCGGATGCGCTTGCCGCCGAGGTGGTGGGTGCACTCCTGGCCATGCCGAGCGATGCCAAGGCGGCAACCGACGCGCAGGTGGTCGGCTGGAGCAAGCCCCTCGATTACCGGCCGGTCGAGAACCTGAAGGCGGCCCTCCCGGCCGGACTCGATTCCAACTGACCCGGAGGCAAGGCGGTGGCGACTTCGCAGATTCAGGGGTTCGTTCCGAGATCCATCCGGGCGAAGCTTGTCGTTTCTCTCGTGCTGGTCATGGCCGCCTCCGGGATCGTCACGAGTCTCGTCGCGGCAATGTTGCAGTCCAAGGCGCTGGACAGTGCCGAGCAGCAGATCGCCGGCGCGCTCGTGGCAGGCAACCGCGACCTGGCGACCGATCTCGGTGGAGTCGCCCGGCAGGTCCAGCAAACCGTCCAAGGGGTGATTCGAGGACAGGGCGACGAAATCGCCGACCTGCTTGCCCTGGTCGCCCCCGGCCCCCTCCTCTCGAAAGACTTCCTGGCCCTGACCAGTTTCGTACGTGCCGTCAGCCACAGTCCGAATGTTGCCCTCGCCGTCTACACCGACGCAGAGGGCAGACCCCTCACCCGTTTCTACGATACCTCCAAGCCCGGCCTCAAGGCTTTGGCTTTCGACTCGAGCGGCGCCAAGCGCCCGTTCTCGAAGCTCCTGGAGGACGCGCGCACGAGCCCCGCGCTTCACACGGTCGAACGCCCCGTGGTCCTGGACGGGAACACACTCGGCAAGGTGCTGCTGTGGATGGACAACAGTACCCTGGAGTCCCACAAGGAACAGGTCCATGATGCCTTTGCAACACTGGTAGAAAAGAGCGAGAGATCCGCGACCACTCTCGTCGGGTCGATACGGGCCACTTTCGCGAATCTGGTGCGCGGGAGCACCCGGGTCCTGTGGGTCGCGGGCGCGGTGACGCTCCTTGTTATCGGCGTGGTGGGCTTCGTGAGCGCATCCAGGATGGCGCTGCATTTGCGCGCGGTGGTCGCAATGCTGAAGGACATGTCGGAGGGCCAGGGCGATCTCACCCGACGGCTCGAGGTGGCGACCCACGACGAGCTTCACGAGCTTTCCCACTGGTTCAACCGCTTCGTGGAAAAGACCCGCGATCTGGTTGCGCAGGTCAAGGATTCCAGCGTCGAGCTCGCGACGGCGTCCGACGACATTTCCGCCGCGACTCGCCAGATGGCCAAGCGCAACGAAGGAGTTTCCTCGGAGTCGTTGGCACTGGCGAGCGCGGCGGAGGAAATGAGCGCGACGGTCACGGAAGTGGCCCGCAACGCCTCGGGTGTGGCCGGCGCCGCCGAACAGGCGACGAACGTTGCCCAGGAAGGCGGTCAGGTGATGGGTCAGACGGCCGACGCGATGAACGAGATCGCCACTGTGGTCGAGCAGGCGGCCGACACGGTGCGCTCGCTCGGGGAGCGCACCCAACAGATCACGACCGTGATCCAGGTCATCAAGGAGATTGCCGACCAGACCAATCTGCTCGCCCTGAACGCCGCCATCGAGTCGGCACGGGCGGGCGAACATGGCCGCGGCTTTGCCGTTGTGGCAGGAGAGGTGAAGAAGCTGGCCGAGGACACCGTCCAGGCGACCCAGGAGATCGCCGGCATCATCCAGGCGATCCAATCCCAGAGCGCACAGGCAGTCACCGAAATCGAGCGCGGTCGGGAGGCCGTGCAAGTGGGCCGCGGTCTGGGCTCACAGGCCGAGGAGGCCATCGCTTCGATCCTGCAGCGGGTACGGGGCGCCTCTGATCAGACCCGGCAGATCGCCGTCGCCACTGAGGAGCTGTCGACGGCGATCGGCGAAGTGGCGGCGAATGTCGATCGGATCGCCCGCAGCAGCAGCGCCAACTCGGAGTCCACGCGCGGACTGGCGGATACCACCGCCGGTCTGGCCCACAGGGCCGAAGACCTGAAAGCGCTCACTGCCCGCTTTCGTACCTGACGGGGTGCCGCCTCGCACCTGCCCCTTTCCCCCGTCTGTCTGCGCGGTTCCCCGGGGCGCCCGCCCTCGCACGTACAGCCAGGCAGGGCGCAGATTCTCCGACGGGAGATCGGGGTGCCGGCGGTCGACCGCTCGACTGCCCAAACCGGACCAACCCGGCCGTTGCTCTCCGCAGCCTGCACTTCCCGCTGAAACACCCTCCTCCGCAGGGCGTTTCCCATCGAAACTCGGCTGAGATTCAGAAAGCAAGATTATTAAAAAAGGGTGATTTGCCGGGCGGTAGATACGGCAGTATAGTTTTGACTGTCCCATTCTGGAGTTTCCCCATGCGCAAAACACCGCGATCGTGCTGGGGTATTGTGGCCCTGGCAATAACTTGTTTCCCCGTTGCTGGGCGCACTGAAATGCCGGCGCACTTTCGCTGTGCACCTGCGCAACCCGACGCGAATACCCCATACGATTATCCCTTCCCGGCCGACCCGAGCGCCTCCGGTGCGCGGACTGCCATGTTCAGCTGGAACGGACTGGGGGGAAGCGATTTTGGTCCCTTTTCCTGGGATGCGCTGGATGTGCGTAATGGTGAGCTCACGTCGCGACGTGTGACCGGGGGCTTCGTGAAACACTTCGACGCGCAGGCCTCGGCGACCGGGACCACACAAACCGGCGAAAGCGTCGGCAGGGCGGACGACGTGTGGAGTTGGACCAGCACGGTCGCGCCTTTTTCGTTCAGCGCATTCCTCAATTTCTATTGTCTGTCTGCGCCGTGCGGCGGCCAGATCTTCAATGACGCATCTGGTGGATCGTTATCCAGTGGGGCGTCGGAGAACTATTCGCCCTTCGACGCCAACAATCCTGATGCCTTTGTCACCGATCAATACGGCGCCGTCAGCGGCACTTTTGGAGTGAATACGACCTTCACGCCAGGCAACGGCACGGTTTCGTATCTGAACGAGCGTGCCGACGTGACCGTTTCACTCAGCCGCAATCCGGCCCCGTGGAGCGCCACCGATCTGCTCGCCAAGACCCTTGCGCCGCAGGTCATGGACCTGCCCGCCGTAAACGGCACGACGCGCCACCAGATGGTGGTTCCGAATCCTCAGGCCCGCTTCAACTTCGGCATCCAGAATGCGGGATTCGCGTCGCAGTACCACCATTTCAATTATTACCAGGAGCTCATCGCCTATCGAATCAATTCCACCGGACCCAACGACGGGATCCTGCTGACCAGCGAGCAATTGCAGCAGTTGCCAACCGGCTATGCCGCGTTTCCGCTGTTCGGGCGCGCGTACGGACCGGACCCGGCCATCGGAGGCCAGTTCGCCCAGCCCGCCGACCAGTGGCCGCTGTACTGGGACGAAGAAACCGTCGCGGGTCGCGACGGCAGCGGCGGCACGGTGGATTTCCGGTGGCAGTCTCGTGCCCATGGCACCTTCTTCCAGGACGTCCCCGCGCTGCCCCTGGAGGGGCATCGCGCGACCTACATCACCTATCTCGTCGGCGTGCGCAAGGACGGATTCTGCGACGTGCTCGCCAAGCAGCCGGTCGAGAACAAAGACGACTTCGTTTTCCGCTGGTCGTACCTGCAGCTCAGGCGCAATGCGCCTTCCGGCGGCGGCACCTTTATCCCGCGTCTGGAAAACGCGGACCCGAACGTGTTCGACGCGGGTGAGGGCGACGTGTACTTCGAGGGCTTTGGAGAGGGCGGCGTAGAAGTAACGGGTCCGCCGGGCGGGTTCGATCTGGATGGCGACGTGGTGCCGGACGGCATAGACAATTGTCCCACGCAGTACAATCCGGACCAGACGGATTCGGACGGTGACGGGGTGGGTGACGCTTGCGACAACTGCACGTTGGTAGCGAACGCCGATCAGCGGGACACCGATGGTGACGGCTACGGGAACATCTGCGATACGGACATCAACGACAGCAACGACGGGGTCACCAACAACCTGGATGTCGCTGTGTTGCGAACGCAGTTTGGGACGCCGGGTCCGGATGCGGACTTCAACGGCGACGGCACCGTGAACAACCTGGACGTCGCAATCCTGCGACAGCAGTTCGGCCACCCGCCCGGCCCATCGTGTTGCGGTGATCCCTTCCAATGAAGAAAGGGGCAAAGTCGAAACCGTGCACCGGGCGATTTGTGCGGCTCACTGCGAAGTCGAATTCGCACCTCGTGGCGCCGGTAGGGATGGCCTATCGACGTCATGGGGACATTCAATTCGGGCTTGCGTCTCTCCCTCCGTAGGCTGTGTCCCAAGCGGTGCGGAGGGACGTTGGCTCTGTCGCGCAATCACCTCGGATCTAACCCGGAAATCTCACCAGCCGGCCAGCGGCTGGCCGGTAAGGGCATGGATTGCAGGGAAGATCTGGCATTCTTCGCGACCCCGAACGACGACACACGATTTACACCGCCGGCCTATCCCGGTTCTGGCGGCTTCCCGCTCGCCCTGGCTCGGTCTCACTCAAGTGGTAGCTACGGCTACCCCTTTCGCTCCAGCCCGGCGCCAGGACGGCTGCGAATTCCGCAGCTCCCGGGATGCTGGTGAGATTCTCGGGCTAGGATTCATCGAGGGCACGGGCGGGTCCGCTTACAGGGCGGATCCGAATCCGATCGACGGCATCGGCAGTGCATGCATCCGTTGGCACAAGGAGGGTCTGGATTATGAATGTTGGTCTTATCGGAATCGGACACATGGGCACCGGCATGGCAGGCAGCCTGCTGAAGGCGGGGCACGTCGTGACGGTCTACAACCGCACGCCGGCCAAGGCAGAAGCGCTGGTCGCACAGGGCGCCAGCGTCGCCGCCGACATCTCCGAAGCTTGTGGTGGAGACGCGGTCATCACCATGCTGGCGAACGATGACGCCGTGGAAAGTGTCGTGTTGGGTGAGGGTGGGGTGCTCGAATCGCTGCGCGGTGGTGCGCTGCACATCTCCTCGAGCACGATCAGTGTCGCGCTGTCGGAACGGTTGGCGGAGGCACACGCCAAGTCCGGCCAACTTTTCATTGCGGCGCCGGTATTCGGCCGACCCGACGCGGCGGCCGCGGGCAAGCTATTCGTCGTCGCGGCCGGGAAGGCGGATGCGGTGGAAGCTGCGGGGCCGTTGCTCGATGCGGTCGGGCAGAGGACTTTCGTGGTCTCCGACGCGCCCAAGTCCGCCAATCTCGTCAAGCTCAGCGGCAACTTTCTCATCGCCGCGGTCATCGAATCGCTCGGCGAGGCCATGGCGCTGGTCGGCAAGGGCGGCGTCGACCCGCACCAGTATCTCGAGCTACTCACCTCGACCTTGTTCGGCGCTCCGGTCTACAGGACCTATGGTGCACTGATCGCAGACAGGAAGTTCGAGCCGGCAGGTTTCGCGGCACCGCTCGGACATAAAGACATCCGGCTGGCGCTCGCGGCCGCGGAAGAACTACGCGTTCCACTGCCGCTGGGCAGTCTCCTGCGCGACCGTTTCCTGACCTTGCTCGCCCAGGGAGGCGACAGGCTCGACTGGTCTGCCATCGGACAACTCGCCGCGCGAGACGCCGGTATGTAAGCGAGGGTTTCCGGCGACCCCGCGCAGCCTGATCGGCAGCCGGTGATTCGCGGGCTGAGCGAAAGCCGCGATCGTGGTCACCATCGACGGCCGACGCCGGAAACCTCACCCGCGGGCTAGTATTTCTGCGTACAGCATCGGGGCTGCGCCTGGGTTAGGCTGTTTGGATCCTGACGAGACGACAAACTGCGCTCTCAATTCATGGGGGTTGATCATGGAATCCGATTTCGTGCAAACGTCAAAGCGCGGTTCCAGCAATGTGCAGGATTTGTACGGCGGTCCGGAAGGACGACTCTGGGAACTGGTCGCAGGGGAAATGCTTCATTGTGGGGGGATGGTCCAATCCATGACCATGGCGAACCTTGCAGGGATCGACGCGGGACAGAAGGTTCTTGATCTATGCAGCGGATTCGGCAGCAGCCTGCGCTTTCTCGCCAAGACCTTCGGGATACAGGGTCACGGACTTGAGCTCTGTGCGTACATGGTGGACCAGGCGAACAGGCGCACTCAAGCCGAAGGGCTCCAGGATCGCATCATCTATCGGCAAGGCAGCGCGACGCAGATTCCGTGGCGCGAAAGCACCTTCGACGTGGTCTGGGGCGAGGATGCCTGGTGCTATGTGGAAGCGAAGGAGAAGCTCATCGAAGAGGCTGCCCGAGTCCTGAGACCGGGTGGCGTCATTGCCTTCTCCGATTGGATGACGGGACCACGCGGACTTTCTGAAGGGGAAGCGCAGCGCATCCACGGCTTCCTGAGCTTTCCTAACACGGAAAGCGTATCGGGCTACGAGGCGTTACTGGGCAGGAACGGCATGCGCGTGAAGTCCGCCGAGAACCTGTGTGAGCAGTTCGCCCGCTCGATGGAGCTGTATCTCAGGATGATCGATGAGCAGCTCACTTACGATGCGCTGGAGATCCTGGGCGGCGATGAGGCGCTGTTGAATCATGTCCGCGAGGAATGGGCTTTCCTGATCGAGATGGGGCGGCAAGGAAAGTTCTGCCAGGGCCGCCTTGTGGCGACCAAGGAGTAGCTCGGCCTTGGCGTCGGCTGTACGCCTGTCCGAGGATGGAATTGCCGTCGGTGACCTTCGTGGGGAATCCACCGCGTCCGGGATTCGGGTGCTCGTGACGAGCGTTGATGTAGTCACCGGGAGGGGGCAGGCCGCGGCGAAGTCGCGATCCGGGATCGACCGCGGCGATCCGACCGCCCGACCGGAAAAGTCGCGCCGCAGCAATTGGGTTGGCGCGCCTGATGGTCAATGACCAGCAGATGAGCGTCAACTTCGGTGCAGAACGTTCATCACAACCGCCGGCTTGCGCCCGGCAGCTCTGAGCGCGTCGCGCAGCGTATCGTGTCTCCTGGGCGGTCCGGGAGACGCGGCTATCGCACGGTGTGCCGCAATGCGCCGACCCAACGTACCACGGCCGAAGCGCGCGCACGGACCGTCACGAGAATCAGCAAGGTGGACCAGCGGCGGCGCAAGTACTTCATGCCGAGTGCCGGCGCCAGCTCAGCACGTGCGTTGCGTCGTGGATGCCAAAGCGCCTTCCACCGGATTGCCGGCCAAGCGCGATTGTAGTCGGGCTCCGGACCTCCCCACTTGTCGCCGCTCAGGTCCGGCACGTGCGCGTAGCCGTGGTTCTGGTGGAAAACCGTAGTCGCCTGCGTGCGTCGATCACGGGTTCTGCGCGGTTACCAACCAGTTGTCCCAGGCTGGGCGCCCCACGGCGAATGCGAATTCGGGGACAGTTTACTCAATTAGACCAAGTTCCAATTGGCATGAAGATCTCGAGGGAACCGACAGGCAGGAAATTTGCGCGCAGTTGCTCCTGCCAATCGTCGCAAGTGAAATCCAGGTGCTCATGGATGTCGACATTCCAGCGCCGACCCACCATGAGGTCGCGACGACATCACGTTCGATAGAAAAGCATCTCTCACAGAAGAAATGCTGCGCTCACACCCGAAGGTGCTCACGACTGGCAGATCAGGCGCTGCTCCTCCGCCCAGGGTGTGTCCTCTACGGACGGGTGCTACGGGACGCGGCTTGGTAAAGAGTTAAGCCGCAAACGCTCAGGGGAGTACTCCAGATCCGGGGGAAAGGGTGCAGGTTGTGGGCGGGGTCGAGCGCGAAAAGTCGGTGTTTGGGGGCGGGTTTACCTGAGAATTTCGAAGATCAACCGGGTAAGGCCGATTCCTAGCCATCATTCTCGATTCTAGAATCGAGAATGTCCATGTTTCTGAAACAGATAACGGCTGAAGCCATTGACATCAAAGCAGCAGCCCTTATTCTGCCATTTTCGATTATTCGACGTAAAATGACGATGGTATTGAAGCCACGGGAGGTCAATTGCGTACGAAGGTCCATTTTCAGTGGTCCGAACCGTCCAAGTCCAGTCCTCGATATGAGTAAACTGTCCCCATTTTGGCGCCATCCGATGGACAAGCCGCTTCTTGGCGAATGCACTGGTCGGATGCATAGGCGCCGATCGCGACGCCGGCGCCGCTGAAAATTGGTCGGGTGACGAGAAGGCCTTTGATCTGGAATACAGCGTGCCTAGGTGCGGTATTTTCCAGGCTGAAGGGGTTTCATCAGAGTTGGAGTATTCAGCGGATGCTGAAACTAGGTGATGTGCTGAAAGTGCCCCAACGCCAGCGCCACAGGAACTTAGAGGTCTTGGATAAAGTGCCAGGTTGAAGTTCGCGCCGCCTTGCTTCTCGTTGAGCTCTGCGGCCGAACGCAATGCATCGTCCCAACTGTAGATGAGCCCACAATGAAACGCTCCCGAGCCCTTGAACTGCTTGCCCAGAGCAAACCAATATTGGCGTCACGCTACGGGGTGACGCAGCTGGCGCTGTTCGGTTCCACTGCGCGTGATGCCGCACGAAGCGATAGTGATGTCGACATCCTGGTTACCTTTGATGGCCCGGCCACGTCGGAACGCTACTTCGGCGTTCAGTTCTACCTTGAAGATCTGTTCGGCGCCCCAGTTGATTTGGTGACAGAAAAGGCACTGCGCGCTGAGCTGCGACCCTTCATTCAGAAGGAGGCCGTCCGTGTCTGATCCTGCTCAGCGGGAATGGCGTTTCTATATTGACGATATGATTGGCTTCGCCGAGAAGGTCATCGCATACACTGCTGGCTTTGACCAGGCGGGCCTCACCGCAAGCGGGCTCAATTACGACGCCACCCTGCGTAACCTGGAACTGATTGGTGAAGCGGCAACACATGTTCCGGAGGTCGTGCGTGCAGCCAATTCGCAGATTTCCATGGCGGCTGGTCATCGCCACGCGCAATCGGCTGATCCACGGGTATCTCGGCATCGACGACGATACCCTGTGGAGCATCATTCGTGGCGACGTTCCCGCGTTGCCCCGCCGATCGTGCACTTAGCGGCCGCTGTTGTGCCGAACCTACCATTCACATCTGCGCGAACTCAAGACGGAGATCAAGCTCACAGAGTCGCTGGCGGCACCGCTCATAGAGTCCATTCGTCGACAGTACGAACAACGTATTGCAGAAAAGAACGCCGAGGTTGCAAAGCACGAGCTATCGCTGCGTGAGCGCGAGGAAGCTCTTTCCAAGGCGAGAGAGTCCTTGGAGGACCAAGTTGCCGAAAAGGTACGCGCGGAACGCGCGAAGATCGTCGCAGAAGAAACCAAGAAGGCTAGGCTCGCACTGTCGACCGATCTTGAGCAGAAGACCAAGGACATCGCCGACCTTCAGGAGCTCCTAGTAGTCCGTCAGAAAAGTTTTTCCGCATGGTCTCACTATTGATACCCCATGCTCTTGCGCGCTTTGGCCTTTGAAGCGCCATTGGATCACCTGCCGGTGTTTGTTCGCCGCTTTGTTCCAGGCGCCGGTCTTTCTCTTCAGAGTCTGCAAGTCCCCGACGCGACCATCGCCCAGGCACTGTCTCGAGTACATGCCGATGGCAATCTCCGCCTGATTGAGCCAACTGGCGTGCACGGGCGTGTGGTGAATTTCAAATCGATCCCAGATCTGCTTCGCCATCTCTTCGCCCAGGTGCTGCCGCAGCATCTCACGGCTGTGGGTGGAGAGATTGTCCATCACCAGCGTGATCTTCTCGGCCGAGGCATACCGGTGCGCAAGTTCGCTCATGAACATCGAGAACTCCAGCCCGTCACGCGACTCGGTCACCTTGTTGATATAGACACCTGCCTTCGGCTCCACCGCGCAGAACACGTTCGCGCTTCCTCCACGCACATATTCATAGTCTTTGAGCGTGACCTCACCCGCTGCGCGCGGGGCCATCGCGGCGTCTTATAGCATCGGCGTAACCGGCTTCCGGCCGCGGGGCTAACCGGGCGCTCGGGGCTATCGGGCGCTATAGACATCCAGAACATCCTCCATCCGCCGGATGTACTCCTCGTCCAACTGCCCGATGCACCACTCATCTCCTGCCAGGGCTTCAGATTGACCTGCTGAGGATCACCGCACCCTTCGCGGCTGATGCTCTCGCTGACCAGTCCGCGCTTCTGCGCCTCCTCCACGATCAAATCCAGCGTCCAACGATAAAAGCCCTGCGGCGGCTTCGAGCACACCATCGCCACAATGCGCGAGCGTTCCCGATCATCAAAGTCAATCGGCCGGCCCGCTCGCTCTTCGTCAAACAGCGCGCTCTCCAGCCCGCCCTCCAGGTAGGCGTTGCCCACGTTCGTCACCGTCTTCGGATCGACGTTCAGAATCTGCGCAATCTCCGAGGACACGTACCCCAGGTACATACAGTTCAGAATGTTCGCTCGTCGGATCACCCGCGGCTCCTCGATCGCCAGCCGGTACCGAATCTGTTCCAGCTCAGAGGGCTGCAATTGCAATGTCAGTGGCGTCATCCGATCAATCCTCCCTTGATCGCGACGTCACCTTAACAAATAATGCTAACTATTCATACGGAAGTACTTTTCTGCCGGAGTACATGGTGCTTACACGGGAATCTTGCTGAAGGCGCTCTCGCGGCGCGCGTGTCGCGCCGCGGGTGGCGACGATGCGGTTGGCGAGCGGGTGGCGGAGCAGGGCGTTGAGGCGGTTGGTCTCGGGTGCCGCGCCCTTCTTCAGGGGCGTGACCTCATCCCGGTAGCGCTCGAGCAGTTTCCGCAGGTTGGTGGATTCGGCCTCGGCGCGGGATACGAAGGTGCCCCGGTCCATTTCGTGCTCGACCTCGCGCGCCCATTGCTCGGCGGCCGCGCGGGTGTCGAGGGTCCTGGCCTCGGGCGGCCGCCCTTTGCGCCGGACCTGCGCCTGCCACTGGTAGGGACCGCGTTTTCGGAAAGACGCCATTGCCACACTCCTCGCAGTGCACGAGTGTGACAACGCTGTGACAAACAACCATTTTGAAAACGCAAACGGAAATTGGCGCTTTTAAGTTGTTGTTTATTGGTGGGCGATGCTGGGTTCGAACCAGCGACCCCTGCCGTGTGAAGGCAGTGCTCTCCCGCTGAGCTAATCGCCCGAGGCCAGACATTTTAAGGATGGGCGGGTGGGGCGTCAATTCGCGGAAGGCTGGCGATAGCGTCTTCACCGCGCCCACGCCGAGAGCGTCGGGCCCAAAAATCGATCGAGTCTGACCCTTTCGATTCTTTCGATTGCGTGCCGATCCCACGAGTGGCCCTGCGACAATATGTCGCATTCAATGACGCGCGCGTTGCGGCACCATTGGTTGCGCTGCAGGAAAAGTGCGACTCCATGAAGTCCGGCATCCATTCCTGCGTGCAAGGTCGGTCATCTTACCCACCGGAGGATGCGCCATGGCGCTGAACGAATCCTTTCCTTGGCCATACCCATGCATCGTCTCGCTTGCGGTGAGTTTGATGCTCTGGCCCGGCGAATCCGCAATGGCTTGCGCGACCTGTGGTTGCACCTTGAGCACCGATGCGGCTACAGGCTTTTCCACCCGGGCCGGTTGGCGCGTGGGCCTGCAATACGACTACATCAAGCAGAACCAGTTGCGCCACGGCACGGGAAGCGCGTCAATCGTGCCAGAGGGCAATGAGCTGGAGCATGAGACGACGAATGATTACATCACGGCGAGCCTGAACTATGCACCGAACCCGCGCTGGAACCTGAATCTCCAGCTTCCCTATGTGATCCGTGACCATACGACATACGGCGAGTACGATCCGACACAGCCGCTGGAGCTCACGGGTTCGCATAGCTCCAGCCTGGGCGACATCCGGCTGATCGGGAGCTACCAGGGATTCCTGCCCACCCATAATCTGGGCGTGCAGCTGGGCATCAAGTTTCCTACCGGGGACTCGGGCGATACGGTGCATTTCAGTAGCGGACCGGATGCCGGCGAGCCGCTCGACACCAGCCTGCAGCCGGGCACGGGCAGCACGGACTTGATCCTCGGCGCGTACTATTATCAGGCACTGAGCCAAGACTTCGACGGTTTCGCGCATATCACGTTTCAGTCTGCATTCAAAACCGGGTTCGACTTTCGCCCGGGTAATCAGGTCAGTGCCAGTACCGGTGTGAGGTATCTGGCGTTTGCCGATTGGGTACCGCAGTTGCAGGTCAACGTTTCGCACCGCAGCCGTGACCAGGGTGCCAACGCCGATGTGGAAGACTCGGCAGGCACGTTCATCTATGTCAGCCCCGGGGTGTCGTATCTCGCAGGGAAAAGTACGCAGCTCTACGGCTTTGTGCAGCTACCGGCGTACCGCAACCTCGACGGGTGGCAACTGGCCCCGCGCTGGACCGCCACCATTGGAATTCAATATGCATTTTGATATCAGCAAGGGACAACGCCACTTGGGCGAGACGTTTGCCATGATGTTCATTGCGCTCGTGATCGCCGTCGCCGCGACCCCGGCGCGCGCAAACGACCTCCAGGTGGGACGGCCAGCGCCGCCGGCCTCGCTGGTTACGTTGGACGGCGAACATATCGACACCCAGGATCTGCTCGGGCACACGGTGATTCTCACTTTTTGGGCCACGTGGTGCGAACCTTGCGAAAAGGAGTTGCCACTGTTGTCGCGCTACGAGGCCGCTCACCGGGACCGGGGCCTCGTGGTCCTGGGATTTTGCCTGGACGATACGGACAACCTGGAGGATGTTCGTACCGTCGCGAAGCAGCTGGACTTTCCAGTGGGACTGCTGGAGCAATCGAAGGCTCGTGGTTACGGCCGTATGTGGCGCATTCCGGTCAGCTTCGTAATCGACCGCTCCGGAATCCTGCGTTATGACGGCTGGCAGGCAAGTGAGCCAGTCTGGACCGAGGCCAGCTTGAAGCGCGTAGTGGGCCCACTGCTCGCCGGCTCCGAGAGTACCGGGGGTGACGGAAAGCCGTGACTCCGGGCGCTTGAAAGTCCTTCCTGTCCCCCGCCTCCCAGGGAGTTCATCGAGTTCCGACTCCAGTGCTCAAAGTTCCATGGCTTCTGAAGTCTCGTACTCCGTTGCGTAGTGCAGCCGGTGGAAGTGGTTCTGCTGGTAATACTGATGGAGGTTGTCGCTGATGAGCTCGGTCATGGCGTCGACTACGTAGACCTTCCCCTGAATGTTGGCCACGATGAAGTAGTGATACCGGGTCAGGTTGTGGTGGGTGGCAACGGCAAGCTGCCGCGTCCCCCGCATGACCACATGATGGTTCCGTCCTCTCTGGATCAGCAGGCTCAAAAGCAGAGCCAAAGACGTGGCGCTGATCGAGCAATTGCTGAGTCGCTGGTCGTGTGCGGCGCGACCTGTCTTCCCCGGGCCAATACGCGTGGAACTTACGAAATGGGCGGCTCAGTCTCCGCTAGCCTGGACCTGCTGCGCACACAAGGCGGGGGAGGCGACTGCACTCGGGGGGTGCCCACGGCGGCCATCCAGGTCGCTATTGCGTAGCGCGTTCCGCGAGTCACGGGTTTCGCCGTATGCGCGAATTCGTGCCTGCTGGGAAACGTAACCACCATTCCCGTTACAGGCCGGATCGAAGTTTGAAACAGAGGAAACGCCAGTTCACCGCCATCGAAATCCTCGTTCAGGTACCAGACGACGGAAATATCCCTGTCCACGGTTCTGCGCCACTCCCAGACGTAGCGCTCGGGATCATGCACCACAGACTCGCCGTCGTTGTGGGGGAGGTAGAAACCGCCTGGCGGGTAAACGATGATGTCCGGACATTCCCAGTAGTCGATCTGCACTCCATAGAACGGCTCGATCAATTCATCAACGACTCGTTGCAACGTGTCGTTGACCTGCGAATTGACCGAACGAGTATTGTGCACGAGGGCGTTGCGGACTCCCTTGTCCACTCTGCTCGGCGCTGACGGCTCGTCGCCATCCGACACGATGGCGTCCGCGAAAGCCGCAGGATCGACGGAACGCATGATTTCTTCACAAATCGTCTGCGGGACAAAAGCTTGCGCTATCCTGATTTGATCGCGAAGGTTCTCTTCGAGAGCTGATGTCATAGTCGGCTCAATGCGGACAGTCCGATAATGTCCAAGCCGTTGCGCTTGTCAAACTTCCATTCGGCATGAGCACCATTCTGGTCCACGTAGTGAAGAAGAACCTGTGTGGCAAGCTCTCCGGAAAATTCATCACGCCAATGGAAGCATTCTGCGCCCCTGTAGAGCAAAGCGCTTCCCGGTTCGATCTGAACCGAAGAAACGCCAGCGGGCCCCTCTATCCAGAGCGGCCAGGGAGTCTGCGCTTCGTAGCCGAGGCTCAGACTTACACTGATCTCGCAGGCAGGGCGATCGACATGCCTCGCGAGGACTGCCCCTTGCTTGTACACACGAAGGTAGGAATAAGTCGGGTGCAAGCGAAGCCCGCTGGCTTCCTCTATCCGTCGCAGAAGCCTCAGCAGGAGCTCTTCCATGAGCGGTTCGGCATACAGCGCGGGCGTACTGGGGACCTGCGTGTCGCTGCCCCACTTACAGCTGTTGACCAGGTGAAGGGCATGGCCGTAGAGGAACGTGGTGTGGCGCGGTTCCAGCACGGAGTGCAGGACTGCATATTTCTGTTGTGAGAACTGCGATACCGTGTCGATCATCGCACTGGCAGCTCGTCGAGTCTTTGAAACCGTCATTCCCAAAGCAGCAGGCATGGCAACCGGCGCGGCTCGGCGAGGCGTAACAATTGGTACCCGATACCGGCGGTCCCTTGGAATAACGAAAGACTGTCGGTTACGCCGGGCGCCTGAGCGAAGAGCCCGTACCGGCCGTTTCGCCCGGCGCGCCGGACGAGCGTGCTGGCGCGTCGCCGGGCTTCGTCGAACAGTTCCGGGCGTCGCAGGCTTCGGCTGGCTTCGATCAACAAGTCGAGCCGGCCCAGATTCCCGCAGCAGATATGGTCCTCGTTGCTCAGTGGAGTGGCCCGCGTGGTTTCCACGGCATTGATAATGTCCTGGCGCACCTCGTAGGTGTCGAGCACGGGAAGACCGCCCAGGCGCCCCAGACCGATACCGGCTGCACCGTTGCACCACGCCACCATAGGGTTGTTGGACTCCCGCTCTGCGCGAAAGTCCGGCCAGTTACCTGCGCCGGCAGAGTAGACCGCCGTCTCGTAGGCGATGCTTTCCTCCGCCGCTTGGCGGAAACGCGGTTCGCCACTCGCCCGACTCAAACGCAGAAGGGCATAGGCGATACCCGCGGCGCCGTGACCGAACCCGGTTAATGGTCGCGATACCCACCGTCCTCGCCAGGCCAGGTGACCGGTGTCCGCCGGCACGCGTTTTTCCAGCAGATGATTGCCACATTGAACGGCGAAGCTCAGGGGCTGCGGCCCGTGATCAACGGGCAATGCCAGTAACCCCAGAATACCGCCGGCGGCTCCGCCGAAGACGTCCAGCGCTTCGTCGAGGACAATGCGTTTGGGGACGATCCAGGCAGCAGCGCAGGCTGCGAGGTGCAACAACTCATCGTCGGCCAGCCAGCCTCCGATGCGCACGAGGCCATAGATCTGGCCTCCGAGTCCGGCGGCACCCCCGAGCATGGTCCGGACAGCGGGCGGTGGAATTCGCTGGCGCAGCGCTTTTCGCAGCGGCAGCAGCGCGGCCAGGACCAGGTCACGAAAACCCGCTCCACCCGTAACGTGCTCCAACGCAGCCAGGAACAAGGCCACACCGACCCTGCCATCGTACAGGTTGTCGGTCATGGGAAGGAAATTCATTCGGTCCACCGTGGGATCGAAAGCCATCGACAGCCAGGTGACGCCCCCGTCCGCGCCCGGAATGGCCAGACGCCTGATCTGCTCGGCAATCGACAAGGCGGCCGTGATGAGTTCCGCTCGTGTCAATGGTGGCTGCACGCTGTCCGACGCGACGTCATCAGCTTCCGCTCGATCCGGATGCTCGGGCATGCTGACCGAATAGCGGGCATGCAGGGAAGCGCGAATGAAGTCCGTCTGCACCTGCAAATCTTCCTCGCCCAGCCGGCGTACGGTGGCGCAAGCTCGCTGCAGGCCGGTTTCCGAAAAGAAACCGGGTGCAACCATGCAGTCGTCGGCGAACAGTGTCTTCGAGTCGCTGAAGAAGGTGAAAAGCGGGATGTCCAATCGTTCGAGAGCCTCTGCCTCGGCACGGTAGACGTCCCACGGCGCCGCGTATTGCGGATCGGGATCAAGGACCATGAAGTCTCGAGCCAGCCGTTCCAACTCGATACTTCCATCGGCGCCGTCGCGGAGGAATTCCGGATGCATTCGCCGGTTGAGGAGTTGCGCGTACGCCTTGGTCATGCGGAGCAGGCAGCGCAGTTTCACACTGCGGAACCGGCCCAACGGGCCGTCCTCAGCGAGCAACGCTCCGCGGCGTGCAAGCAACATACGGTAAGCGAGTGTAAAGCCCTCGATGATTTCGGCGACGTGATTGCGCGCGGACACGACTTCGCTGTTGAGCATCGGCCGGCCGGGTTCCTGGCCCGTTCTCGAGCTTCGATAAGCGTGTTGCATCCGGTCGGTATTGATATTTTCCCAGTGAACGGCGAAATATCCGGTATCCGGCGCTCCCTCCGCACCGATACCGCTGACGTCGTAGCTCCTGCCGTGCTCACCAGCAATCCAGAAGGGCAACAGGCCAATCCGCATGACCGAATCGTGCATGATTTCCAGTGCCCGCTGGTCGGCGGAAAATGTACGCAGGCCGTCAAACGACCGGGGCAGGGGCTGCAGCATGGTCTCGAAATCCAGGAGCACGGGCTGCTCACCGCTGGCGATGATGTTCTCCTGATGGAAATCGGTCGCGCCCAACACATAGGCCGCGCACAGAAGGACGCCGATGCGCTGGTAGTAGCGCACGACGGATTGCGGATCCGCGCAAGCCCGGTGCTCTACAAACTCAACCCATCCATACGTCGTTCGATTGAGAACCGTCAATGTGCGCAGGGACAGATGCCCGCCATCCAGAGATTGCCGGTTGAGCCAATCGATGAAATTCCAAAATGCCTCGTCGATGCCCAGATCCTTCGGCTTGTAGACGATTTTCAAACCGCATGCGAATGTGGGAATCACGACGTCGCGACGGCCATGGTGCGGATCGGAGATGCCGATCCTGACCTGGACCACGGGGCCGGGATCGGATCCCTGATTGAATACCTTCGTCAGTGCCGCCCGATCATCGTCCAACCGATTGCAAAACTCGGCCACGTGTTCCACCCAGTGACCGGCCACTTCAGCCATCAGACGCGCAAGGACCGCGTATTCCTCGAAGAACATCTGTAGTCCGCCCGCGCGGAGATGATGGACGAAACGGTCGTAAAAGTTCCGGGAGGGCGTCGACCGGTCGGCGCTCGCGTGGTTGAAGATCGAAAGTGGATCGTGTTTGGCTTGGAAACGACGAAAGTCCAGGCTCAGGGGCAGCGCTGCGAGATTGACCAGCGTGGTCAGGAGCTGTTCCTGAAAGCTGCCAAGGACGTTCTCGGCCAGGTTGCTTAACGCGGTACCGGCCCGCGCTTGCAATTCATCCGTCGCAACGGTAACGAAAGGGATCCAGACGTCGGCAAAGGGCAGCGACTCTGCCGTCAGTTCGTCGATGGATGGAGCACGGCTGTCTTGGTCAGGTAGCGATGGATCCGGGCCCGATGGCCGAATGTCGCCACCGCCTTGCGCCGCCGGGGACAGGCGCGGCGGAGCATCTTCCGCCAGGCGGCATCCCGCGAGCATGGCATTGAGACGCCCGGTCCATGTGGGAAGCGGCTCGTCGTCGCACAGGCGGATGGAACCGAGCGCCGTCAGGCAGGTGTGTGCATCGAGCCCGTCCAAGGCCAACCTGCGGACGAAGATGTCCGTGTCGCCCTCGATGGAAAGCACATGCCGCCACCGTTCGAGCCGGACCGCGGCCTGCGATTCGCCGGCGCAGGCTTCGATGCCGCCATGCCAGCGTTTGTGCAGGGCCATAGCACGGCCCGCAAGACGACGGAGCTCCGCGTCCGAGTACTTCATCAAGCTCGCCGGCACACAAAAGGCGGATCCGATTCGCGCCGCAGCCCGCCACCGCCTTCATTCGGTCGCCGGCGAGCGATAATCCTCATTCACCCGTACATCTACAACCTCGTCACGGGATGCGTACCTCCGGGTTTGGGTTTCTGAACGGGGCAGCAAAGACAATAGGTGCCGTCGCTGGAGACACACATCAGGCCCCCGCTGATGAGCGCCAATTCCGAGTCGCTGAGCGCGCCTGCCGCATGCTTCTGCGCGAGCATCTCGTTGACGACATCTTCATAATCCTTGGCGGTGAACGAGAAGCCGGCAGCGGCAGCAATCTTGACGATCTCTGCAATTGTCCACTGGCCGCCTCCCTTTGGAATCGCATCGATCTTCTTCTGGAGGTCCGGCGTTGCCTCGGCCTGCTTCATGAACTGCTTGACGGTTTCGATCGACATACACGCATCCCCCTTCAGTTGCCTTTGTTCCACGTTCGAGTGCGGGTTGGGAATCCGTGGTTCTTTGCCCGCAACCGGTTCCCCTTTTGCGGCTATAAACGAATTTCAGACGCTTCGCTTGCAACAGTGACACGGCGCAATTCCGGCGGTCAAGCGGATTCTCGACGAGGATTCGGCCCCGAGACGCGAGCTCCGGACGCAGGCCCAGGCATGGCTCGCCAGCCCGGAAATCTCACCAGCATCCCGGGAGCTGGCGGAATTCGCAGCCGTCCTGGCGCCGGGCTGGAACGAAAGGGATAGCCGTAGCGATCACTTGAGTTAGACCTGAGCCAGGGCGAGTGATAAACCGCCAGAACCGGGATAGGCCGGTGGCGAAAACCGTGTGTCATCGTTCGCCGATCGTGAAGCATGCCAGACCTTCTCCACCATCCATTCACTTACCAGGCCAGCCGCTGGCCGGCTGGCGAGAGTTCCGGGTTAGGCGTCCCATCCTCGATTCCGCTTCGCTTCATCGAGGCTACCTATTCTGCGTCGCAACGGCGCCGCGAGCTTCAGAGAACACGGCGGCCCTCTGGGCCGCCATTCGCGCCGCCGGGAGCGACGCTCCTACGGGTGGGTTGTTCATCCTCGGCAGGACCATCATGCTCTGCGGGTGCAGGTTGGTCCCGCCATCCGGAATGCCGGCACCGTGGGAGCGGGTCTGTGCACCGCGATCCTGCGGCGCATCAGCGCCGCGACTCCCGGCGCGACCAGCCGGCACTTTGCTCGACAAAGGCGCCCCGGAGGCCTCGTCGGTGGGAAGAAGCGCACCGCCGCCCTGGGAAGAATAGCCTTCCACTCGGTACACCACAGTTTACCGGCTTCGGCGGTTCTTCCCGGTTTTACGCGCGGCGTTCGCGCTGCGCAGGCGCGCGAATGCTTCCAGCGCCTCCTCGCGCGAACGCCGCAGGTCGACGATTGGAGCGGGGTAGCGCTCGCCGAGCGTGACCCCGGCCGCGCGCAGCACAGTTGCCGGTGCTTTCCACGGACGGTGGATGTGCCTGGCCGGAAGTCCGGCGAGCTCCGGCAGCCAGGTGCGGACGTAGTCGCCCTTGGGGTCGTGGCGCTCGCCCTGCAGCACGGGATTGAAGATGCGGAAGTAGGGTGCGGCGTCGGCACCGCTGCCGGCGGTCCATTGCCAGCCCAGCGTGTTGTTCGCGAGATCGGCGTCCACAAGGGTGTCCCAGAACCAGCGCGCGCCTTCCTGCCAGGGGATGCGCAGATTTTTGGTGAGCAGCGACGCGACCGTCATGCGCACACGGTTGTGCATCCATCCGATCGCCCACAGCTGGCGCATGCCGGCATCCACGATCGGAAATCCGGTCAGGCCGCGGCGCCAGGCGTGCAGGTCCGAAGCGTAATCGTCGCGCCATGGGAATTCCTCGAAGCGCGCGTCCATCGGCCGGTCGGTGGTATGGGGGAAGTGGTACAGCAGGTAATGGGCGAATTCGCGCCAGCCGATCTGGCGTAGCAGTGCCTCGGCGTCGCGCTCGGTTCCCGGCCCCCGGCCCGCAGCCCGCGTATGCCGCAGGGCGGCCACAACCTGGCGCGGGCTGATCTCTCCGAAGTGCAGGTAGGGAGAAAGGTGAGTGGTGGCGTCGAGATCGGGTCGGTTGCGCTCCTCGGCGTAGCGCCCCGGCAGTCCCTGCAGGCGGCGGCGCGCGGCTGACTCGCCGACCTTCCAACGCGTGGCGATGCCCGTGTCCCAACGGATTCGCGGCAGCAGGCCCAGTTCATCAATGGTCGCAGACCGCACGCCGTGAGGCAGAGGAGGCAGTGCCTCGGGCGCAGGGACGGGCGTCACGCCGTCCGTGCGGCAAGTCTTCCAGAACGCGGTGAACACCCGGAATGGTTCGCCGGATGCATTCTCAACCTCGTTGGGCTCGCGAAGCAGGCTGCCATTGAAGGTGGTGCAGGTCGCTCCGGACGTATTCAGCGCCTCGGTTACCGCGGCATCGCGCCGGCGCAGCTGTGGCTCATACAGCCGGTTCCAGAAAACTCCCTCCGCGTTGGTGGAACGGCGCAGTTGCGCCAGCTGCTCCGCACTGTGCCCGCGCAGGACGATCAGCCGCGAACCGCGGGCGCGCAGCTCGGCATCGAGTGCGTGCAGGCTGTGATGCAGCCACCAGTTGCTTGCGGCGCCGGCGCTCCATTTACCCGCTTCGTGTGGGGCGTGGACGTAGACAGGCAGCAGGCGCTCGCAGGTCTCGACGGCGGCACTGAGTGCGGGATGGTCGGCGATACGCAAATCGCGCCGGAACCAGACGATCGCCGTGCGCATGCGCGTGGCTGCGCGTAGGTTGCCGCGAGAGAGGGGCTGTGGGCCGTCAGGGCTCGACACGCACCCCACGCCAGAAGGCTACATGATCCTTGATGTGTGCGGCTTCGGGCTTCGGGTCGGGATAGGTCCAGGCGGCGTTGGGATTCAGCGCCCCCGCCACAGTGATATCGAAGTAATGCGCCGTGCCCTTCCAGTGACAGACGCTCGTTGTCGCACTGGGCAGGTGTTTCCAGCAAATGTCAGTCGAAGGGAAATAGAGGTTGCCCCCAACCTCCACCGTACGCTGGCTGTCCGCGAGCACCGCATCTTTCCATATCGCCTTTGCCATGGGCCGGTCCTCGATGGGCTTTCCGCTCTTACGGGTCTCTCCCATGCGGGCGGATGAACCGGGTTCGGCAGCACTTTGCATGTTGCCCCATCCATCATCGCCAATCATCCGGGACAAAAGGTAGACAAGTGGTGGACGCGAGTCAAGCATGGTGGAAGGTTGGTCTCATTTCGTTCGACGACCTGCCGTCCGGCGCCCTGTCACTGTCGATCGCCAGCGAACCTATCAACCCCGCTGTACCGGGGGCACCGCATCCAACCTGTTTGCATTGCGAGTGGCCGCGCGACTGTGGAGCGCAAGGCAAGGCTTCTCGGATCCACCTGCGTGAAGTGCCTCTGCTAAAATGACCGCCCGTTCTTCCGCATCGCGTTCCCGTCATGACCATACGCACGCGCTTCGCACCGAGTCCCACCGGCTATCTGCACATCGGCGGGGTCCGCACCGCGCTATTCTCGTGGCTATACGCCCGCAAGCACGGTGGGGTATTCGTGCTGCGCATCGAGGATACGGATCTCGAACGTTCCACCGCGGAATCGGTCAACGCCATCCTGGAAGGGATGACCTGGCTGGGGCTCGAGTACGACGAGGGTCCCTTCTTCCAGACGCATCGCCTGAAGCGCTACGGGGAGGTGCTGGAACAGCTGGTGAAGGAGGACAAGGCGTATCGGTGCTACTGTTCCCGCGAGCGGCTGGAGGCGTTGCGCGAAGCGCAGCTCGCGCGCAAGGAGAAGCCGCGCTACGACGGCTGCTGTCGTGCGGGCGCGAGCCCGCCTGCTCCCGATGCGCCGTTCGTCATCCGATTCAAGAACCCACTGGAGGGCTCGGTGGTGGTGGATGACCAGGTGCGCGGGCGCGTGGTGTTCCAGAATGCCGAGCTCGACGATCTCGTTCTTGCGCGCAGCGACGGTGTGCCCACCTACAACTTCAGCGTCGTGGTCGACGACATGGACATGGAGATCACGCACGTCGTGCGTGGCGATGATCACCTCAACAACACCCCGCGCCAGATGAACATACTCGCCGCGCTCGGCCGCACCCCGCCGGTGTACGCGCACGTGCCCATGATCCTGGGCGACGACGGCAAGCGCCTGTCCAAGCGCCACGGCGCGGTCAGCGTGATGCAATATCGCGAGCAGGGCTATCTGCCCGAGGCGGTGCTGAACTATCTGGTGCGGCTTGGGTGGTCACATGGCGATCAGGAGGTTTTCTCGCTGGGCGAGATGATCGAGCTGTTCGATCTGAAGGACATCAACGCTTCGGCTTCCTCGTTCAATACCAGCAAGCTGGTGTGGCTCAACCAGCATTACATCAAGAACACTGATCCGATGGGCGTGGCTCACCACCTCAGCTGGCACATGGGTCGGCTGGGTGTCGATCCCGCGGACGGCCCGGAGCTGAGCGAGGTGGTCAAGGCCCAGCGCGAGCGCGCCAAGACGCTGGCCGAAATGGCCGAGAACAGCGTGTACTTCTACCGGGATGTCGAGAAGTACGATCCGCAGGCGGCGAACAAGCACCTGGGCGTTGCGATCCGCGGTCCGCTGACGGACTTGCGCCATGCATTGGCGGGTCTCGAGGAGTGGACGGTGGAGCGGATCCACGAAGCAGTGAACGCCATCGCCGAGTCCCACAAACTCGGTCTCGGCAAGGTCGCCCAGCCACTGCGTGTTGCCCTCACCGGCGGCACAGTGTCGCCGCCGATCGATGTGACCGCATGGCTGATCGGCAAGGAGCGATGCCTGGCGCGCATCGACCGCGCGCTGCAGCACATCGCCGAGCGCGAGCCGACGGGCCTGTAGACGGCAGATAGAAAGTCGGCGCCACGCGACGGTGATGGCGGCGCTGCATCGCGGGCACTTCTGGCTTCTCCGAAGACGCATGTCCAGCAGCCGCGCGGCAGGATCCCTGCCTTGACACTCGCCGGACTGTTCCGCTAAATTCGTCCCTTTCGCTGCGGGGCCATAGCTCAGCTGGGAGAGCGCTTGCATGGCATGCAAGAGGTCGGCGGTTCGATCCCGCCTGGCTCCACCAATCCGGAAGAGGGAAGAGGGGACATTCCACTTTTCCGCTGAAACACCGGTCGCCCATCGCGGCCGGAAGAACAGAAGCGGGAGTACCAGACCGTCCCCTCTTTCCCATCCCCCTCAGAGCACCCCCGTCCCCATCGTCTAGCCGGCCTAGGACATCGCCCTTTCACGGCGGTAACAGGGGTTCGAATCCCCTTGGGGACGCCAAATCGAGGTTGAAAACGCGCTTCTCGGGACGCGCTACGTACTTGACTTTAGCCCGTAACGAGGGCCGACGCATCTCGGAAACCCGTACTTCTCACGCTTCCGAAAGGACGCGCTACCTGCCTGCGAACCGCTTCACGACCGCCTTTCTTGCCGCCTTCTACAGACCTTCATCCAAGGTCGCCAGCGGCAGACCCTGACGCATCGGGGGCTCGAGATAGGACGCATCGTAAGAAGACAACCCGTAGCGTCGCGCTATCTGGGGGGTGTCGGAGAGCGCATGAACATGCGTGGTGCCATCCACTTCGATATCGATGCCTTGCAGCAGTTCGAGAAAGGCCTCGCTGCGCGCCTCGATGACCAGCCCCTTTGCTTCCGCCTTTGCGAGCACGTTGGAGATCTCGAGCCCCGACGTCACAGGGACGATAGCTCCCGGATCCTGCATGGCATCCAACACGCGCCGGGCGTACGCCAGCTCCTGCGGTTTGCCGTCGCCGAAGAAGCACCGCATGCAGCCGGAATTGTCGAGGACGAAGCTCACGCGCGGCCTTCGCCAACGAGCTTCTTGACGTCGACCCCGCTTACCGGCTGCTCCTGCATGAATGTCTTGAGCTTCTGCACGGCCGCAGCCTTGTCCTTGGGCCGGTTGCCCGCGCTCGGCACGAGGTCCGCGATGGCCTCACCGCGATTGGTGATGGTAAAGATTGCCGGCTTTCACCTGCCGCAGCAGCTCGGGCAATCTGGTCTTGGCCTCATAGGAGCCGATCTCGGTCTTCATGGGGATTCCTCATTCTGTACAGACCAAAATATGGACTGGTCGGAAATGATCAAGCGGGGAACTGCAGGTGCACCGGATGCGACAGGGGAGCCTCAGGCGGCTCATTCGCTCCCGCATGAACGGCGGATGCGCTGCGCTTATCCGCCCTACATCTATCTATTGAAGGCTCAAACGTCTCGTCAAGATTGCACCACTACACTCGCGCTGCACCGCGAGGCAGCTTCAACGTTCTTCGTAGGTGGACAGTCCCGCCTCGTGGCGAGTGCTCGCGTGGGCGCAGGGGTCAGACCTTGTTCCGCGCATTGCCAGCTCTCTTCCTGCCGGTTTCCTTCTTTGTCCGGCCAACCAGATTGCGCAGAACAAAATCTGACGCTGCTTATCGTGACCCTGCAACTCCGACCCCGCACCTCGCACTGGATCGAGGTGTTTCGCACCTTCTACGGACCGGCGCACAAGGTTTATGGAGCTCTCGAATGTGACTTCGTCCAAATTGCTCTCCGTCGCAACCACGGCAATCGGCGGCCGTGCGGAGACCGACAGCACGGCGGTCAACGACGGTGGTTCAGCGACCGCCGACGCCGAGTCGAGCGGTGCAATGGCGCTCTCCAATGCGAGCTCGACCGCTATCGGCGCGGGCTACATCCAAATAGGTTCAGGACTTGTTTTGTGCATGATCCAGCGAGGGCAGCCGGGCGCCGGCAAAAAGCAAAACCACACTGGATATTTGTGCTCCCAAGAATCTGACTGAAAGTATCGAGCTCAAGAAAGGTCCGGGACAAGCAAAGATCAGCTTCTCCCGGACCGGAGTCATGCGAGTAAAGGCAACTTACTCCTGGTCACCATTGGCCTCCCCAGCCGCCGTACTTTTCTTCGCCGAGGATGGTGATGCCGTTCGTGCCGTAGGAGAGGTATTCATTCATCGGCCCCTTCGTGGGAAAGTACGGTGCATAGACGCCGCCGTTCACCTCGGCCATCTGGTTGCTGTCGAGGTCTTCGGCGACCAAGAGGTCGCGGACGATGATATTGGCCATTTTGACGTCTCCTCAATGTGGATTGGAACGAGATAACTGACGATGTTTCCGTTCGGTGCGGACGGGTCACCCGGCCACAGGCAACCTCTAGCAACTCGCCTGCCACGTAGAATCGGAGGGACATCGGAATGGCGATAGGGCGTGGAATCTGTTTACACGAACGGGTGTGCCAGGCGGTTGCCCGGCGCTGCGATGTACCTGGATGGCGCTCTTGCAGTTGGGACCGAGAAAACAGGCGATGGCCCTTTGTGGGTTTAGCGCCGACAGGTATTACGGAGAGGGTTTGCCCATTCCTGCTCAGAGCGAAGAAGCACGTTGACGACCTCGGGCAGTAGCTGCAGCAGTACACAAGCTACGAACGCACAGGCGGAGGTCAGATCTTGTTTTGTGCATAATCCAGCGAGGGCAGCCGCGCTGGCAATTACAAACCACACTGGAGCCCTATGGACGTTCATGGGAGATACGAGGAGGACGGGGGGAGTCGGAGCGAGAAGGAGCGAGCGACATCGCTGCTCGGGGGGAGAGAGTGCCCGTGCTCGAGCCTGGTGGACGGATACACGTACGGCGTTCTGATTCTGGGTCACAATGCGAACGACCTGCCCCTGGGGGCTCCCAATCAATCCCATGAGCGAAGAGATAGCGGGGACGTGTCCCCGGTTTCCATGCACGATCTCGGCACAAAGCGGCGGCTTTGCAGGCCGCAATCGCGTCGCCGGGAGCGACGCTCCTACGGGTAGTTGGTCCGGTGTTGCGGGGGATACACATACCGCCGCCGGTGACGCAATTCAGCGGTAGCGGATACCCCCAATCCAGCAAGCGTAGCCCGGAACAGGTAGCGAGCGTAGCCCGGATTCGTAGCCTCGATGAAGCGAAGCGGAATCGAGGAAAGGTGCGCAGCGGAATCGAAAGGACGAATCCCAGTCACAATAAGGATGGAAGCCTCTCACCATCGTTTGGGTATTGGACTGGCGTTGCGATTCCCGATCCCCGGATTGCGCTTCGCTCCATCCGGGCTACGCGAGCTAACGGCTCGCCGCAGCCGGGCGTTCGGTGACCACGGCGCTCGCCTGGAAGGGCTTGCCTTCCCGCAGCCCGTCGATCTGGATCTCGCTGCCCGGACGATGGCGCGCGATCGCGCCGAGCGCGCTCCTGGCATCGGCGACCCGCTTGCCGTCGATCTGGGTCAGGATGTCGCCGGGGCGCAAGTGGGCCTGGTCGGCAGGGCCGTCGCGCAGCACGCCGGCCACCAGCACGCCTTGCGTGTCCTTCAGTCCGAACGACTCGGCGAGCTCCGGAGTGACGTCCTGGGTCTCGATGCCCAGCCAGCCGCGCACCACCTTGCCCTGCTCGATGATCTGCTGCAGCACCCCTTTGGCGAGGCTCACCGGAATGGCGAAGCCGATGCCCTGTGAGCCTCCGGTGCGGCTGAAGATCGCCGTGTTCACTCCGATCAGCTCTCCGGCGGCATTGATCAGCGCTCCCCCGGAGTTGCCGGGATTGATGGCGGCGTCGGTCTGAATGAAGTCTTCAAAGGTGTTGATGCCGAGCTGGGTGCGCCCCGTGGCGCTGACGATGCCCTGGGTGACGGTCTGGCCGACGCCGTAGGGATTGCCGATGGCGAGCACCACGTCGCCGACCCGCAGCTGGTCCGAGGCGCCCAGCGTGATGGCGGGCAGCTTGTCGAGACCTATGCGCAGCACGGCAAGGTCGGTTTCGGGATCGGTGCCGACCACCTTGGCTTCGGCGCGCCGTCCGTCGGCCAGCATCACCAGGATCTCGTCGGCACCGTCGATGACATGGTTGTTCGTAAGGATGTGGCCTTCGCTCGTGAGTATGACCCCGGAGCCCAGGCTGGTCTCGAGCTGCTGGCGCCTGGCGCCCGGGAGCTCGCCGAAGAAATGCTTGAACAGGGGGTCGTCGGAGAAGGGATTGGTGCGCCGTGTGACCACTTTGGTGGTGAACACGTTGACCACCGAGGGCGCGGCGCGCGCCACGGCATCGGCATAGGAGACCGTGGCATGCTGCACCGGGACCGGGCGGGTGTCCTCGTGCAGTTCGACCACGGGACGCTCGCGCTGCAGCAGGTCGGGACGCAGCAGGATCAGCGCAAACGCCGCCGCCAATCCGACGATGGTGGACCGCAGAACGAAGTTGAGTACGTTGGCGAGCTTCACGGGGCGCATACCCTATCACGGGTGGGAAAACGAGTCAGCAGATCGCCCCTGCGCGTGCATTGCGCAGCCTTGACCTGAGTCGGTGCATATAAGAGAATCCGCATTTATTTTGCGCGCACCCAACGAAATCCGCCCCGAAACAACATCCAGGCTATGAGCGCCGCTGCCTGCGCTTGGCAGGTGCTGGTTTCCATTGGCTGACGCACCCCGGTTTCCGCTTCTTCAGGAGATCTTAGATGAGTGCAGATGGCGTAGATCTGAAACGCCGGCGCTTCCTGACTGCCGCCACCACCGTAGTCGGTGGAGTCGGTGTGATCTATGCGCTGGTACCGTTCGTCTCGTCCATGCAGCCGAGCGCGCGTGCCCAGGCCGCGGGGGCGCCGGTGGAAGCCGACATCTCCAAGCTGGAGCCGGGCCAGTTGATGACGGTGGCGTGGCGCGGCAAGCCCGTGTGGATCGTGCGCCGCACCGAGGAGGTGCTGGCAGAACTGCCCAAGCTCGATTCCCGGCTGCGCGACCCCAAGTCAAAGGAATCCATCCAGCCGCCCTACGCGCAAAACGAGTACCGCTCGCGCAAGCCGAAGGATCTGGTGCTGATCGGCATCTGCACGCACCTCGGCTGTTCGCCGACCTATCGTCCCGATATCGCGCCCGCGGACCTCGGTCCCGAGTGGATGGGCGGTTTTTTCTGTCCCTGCCACGGCTCGCGATTCGACCTCGCAGGCCGGGTGTTCCAGGGCGTTCCCGCGCCGACCAACCTGGTGGTGCCCCCCTATCGGTATCTGACCGACACCACGCTGCTGGTGGGTGACGATCAAGGAGCCGCATGATGAGCATGACGTCCGGTATTCTGGGGTGGATCGATGCGCGCTACCCGCTGACCAAGACCTGGAACGAGCACCTCGCCAAGTACTACGCGCCCAAGAACTTCAACTTCTGGTATTTCTTCGGTTCGCTGGCGCTCCTGGTGCTGGTCATGCAGATCGTGACCGGCATCTTCCTCACCATGAACTACAAGCCCGACGCCAAGCTCGCCTTCGCATCCGTCGAGTACATCATGCGCGACGTGAACTGGGGCTGGCTGATCCGGTACCTGCACTCCACCGGGGCTTCGGCATTCTTCATCGTGGTCTATCTGCACATGTTCCGCGGCCTGATGTACGGCTCCTACCAGAAGCCGCGTGAGCTGCTGTGGATCTTCGGCATGATCATCTATGTTGCGCTCATGGCCGAGGCGTTCATGGGCTACCTGCTGCCCTGGGGACAGATGTCCTATTGGGGCGCGCAGGTGATCATCTCGCTGTTTGGCGCCATTCCCGGCATCGGAGAGTCGCTGGCGCTGTGGATCCGCGGCGACTATGTGGTGGCGGATGCGACCCTGAACCGCTTCTTCGCCTTCCATGTGATCGCGGTGCCCATCATCCTGCTGGCGCTGGTGTTCATGCACATCATCGCGCTGCATGCCGTGGGCTCGAACAACCCCGATGGCATCGAGATCAAGAAGAACAAGGGCGCCGATGGCATACCTGTGGACGGCATTCCATTCCACCCTTATTACACGGTCAAGGACATCGTCGGCGTGGCGGTGTTTCTCATCGTGTTCTGCGTCGTGGTGTTCTTCCTTCCGGAGTTCGGCGGGTGGTTTCTGGAGCCGAACAATTTCATGCCTGCCGATCCGCTGAAGACACCGCCGCACATCGTGCCACTGTGGTACTTCACGCCTTTCTACGCCATCCTGCGTGCGGTCCCGGACAAGTTCGGCGGCGTGCTTGCAATGGGCGGTGCGATCCTGGTGCTGTTTCTCCTGCCGTGGCTGGATCGCAGTCCGGTGAAGTCCATCCGTTACCGCGGCGTCCTCCACAAGATTGCGCTGGCGGTGTTCGTGGTGAGCTTCGTCGCCCTGGGATGGCTGGGAACGCAGCCGCCGACGCCGACGCTGACCAACCTGGCGCGGCTGTTCGGCATCCTGTACTTCGCGTTCTTCGTGCTGATGCCCATCTATACGCGCCTGGATCGGACCAAGCCCGTTCCGGAACGGCTGACCTTCCATGGCAAGTCGGCGCACCACGCTGCGCATCCGCCCTCCGGGCCGGCGCAGCCGGGACAGACCACGCCCGAAGCGGAGAAGGTGAGCCCGCCATGAGAATCTCCATCCTTGCGATACTGTTGTGCCTGGTCTCGGGTGCCACCTCGGCCTCAGAGGAAGGCCCTGATCTGGACAAGGCTTATATCGATCCCACCAACCAGGCGTCGCTTCAGCATGGCGCCCAGGTGTTCGTCAATTACTGTCTGAGCTGTCATTCGGCGGCTTTCATGCGCTACAGCCGCATGGGCCACGATCTGGGGCTCAGCGATAAGCAGGTGATGCAGAACCTGATGTTCGCCTCCCAGAAGATCGGCGAACCCTTGACCGTGGCCATGCCGGCCGACCAGGCCAAGCGCTGGTTCGGCACTGCACCGCCCGACCTCTCGGTGGTGGCCCGGGCGCGCGGCGTGGACTGGCTTTACACCTATCTGCGCGCGTTCTATTTGGACGACTCGCGCCCGTTCGGCGTCAACAACCTGGTGTTCAAGGACGTTGCCATGCCGCATGTTCTGGGTACGCTGCAGGGCTGGCAAAAGCCCGTGTACCGCACCGAGACCGGTGAGGACGGCAAGGAGCGTAAGGTCATCGAAGGGCTGGAGCTCGCCGTGCCGGGGTCGCAAAGCCCCGAGGAATACGACCGTACGGTGCGCGACCTGGTGAACTTCCTGGCCTATATGGGTGAGCCGGCCAAGCTGGAACGCCAGTCGCTGGGCATCAAGGTGGTGCTGTTCCTGGTGGTGTTTCTGATTCCTGCGTACCTGCTGAAGAAGGAATACTGGAAGGACGTGCACTAGCCCTCCCCGGACGCTCGCCGACGGCGTCGGAGTTCACGGGGCCGGCGCCGATCCCTTCGATTCGCGTGGCCGATGCCGGCAATTCTGCCGGCACGTGCCTCTTGCACCGGCAGAGCGCCGCCGGCATGTCCAGGCTTTTGGTGTAAACTGTCCGGTCTGTGGGGGGTGGAGACTGACAGAATGGCACTGATCGCCAACCGAAGATCGGTAATGACCCTGTTTTCCAGCCCCACCAGTCCTCTCAGTCACCGTGCCCGGCTGGTACTCGCGGAGAAGAACATCACTGCGGACATCATCAGCATCAGCGAAGATCAGCCTCCCGAAGACCTCATCGATCTCAATCCCTACAACAGCGTTCCGACGCTGGTGGACCGCGACCTGGTCCTCTACGACTCGCGGGTGATCATGGAATACCTGGACGAGCGTTTCCCCCATCCCCCGCTGATGCCGGTGGACCCGGTGTCGCGGGCCAAGGCCCGTATCGCGCTCTACCGCATCGATCGCGACTGGTACGGCCTGGTGGATGATTTCGCTGTGCGCAACGAGAAGCAGCCGGCCAGGGCGCGCAAGATCCTGCGCGACTCGCTCACTGCGAGTGCCGAGGTGTTCGCGGCGATGCCGTTCTTTCTCAGTGAGGAGTTCAGCCTGGTGGACTGCTGCATCGCACCCATCCTGTGGCGCCTGCGCCATTTCGGCGTCGAGCTGCCGGTGCAGGCGCGCGCGGTGCTACAGTATGCGGATCGCATTTTCGCGCGCGAGTCGTTCCACAACAGCCTGAGCGATGCCGAGCGGGAAATGCACGATTGACCGGCGCCATGGCCGGTGACCGGCGGCGCGAGCCGGTCTTGGGTCCGGGCGGCAGCTGGAGTGGGGTGTGGGCCGCTCCGGCCGCTGCTGCAACTGGAACTGCCGGGAGGTGGTGCTGCATGACCCCCAGCCGACCGTATCTGATCCGCGCCATCCACGAGTGGATCGTGGCCAATGCGTTCACTCCCTACATTCTGGTGGACGCCAACTTCCCGGAAGTCGTGGTGCCGCGGCAATTCGTGCGTGACGGCAAGATCGTGCTCAATCTCAGCCCCATGGCCGTACAGGGATTGACACTCGGCAACGAGCGCATCGAGTTTCGCGCGCGCTTCAGCGGCAGGGCCATGGACATTACCGTGCCCACCGCAGGCGTGCTCGCCATCTATGCCAATGAGAACGGACAGGGCATGGTGTTCAACGAAGAGGAGGGTGGGGGTCCGGCTCCTCAGCCTCCGACCGGCGGCGGCCGGGGCCGGCCCGGCCTGAAAGTAGTCAAGTAGGAAGCGCCGCTCAAGCGACGATGTCCGAGCCGATGATCAGTTGTTCCAGCTCGATGCCGCGCATGACGATGGTGCCGGCGCTGCGCGTCGCGCCCGTGCTGGTGAACTCGAAGCTGTAGGTGCGCAGTATGCGCAGGCGTCCGCTGCGGTCGCGTTGCAGGCCCAGCCTGCGCAGGGCGACGGTGTCGTCGAGGAACTGCTGACCCATGCGCTCGCACGCCTGACGGCTGATGCCGCTGGCGAGCTCACGGGCGCGCAGGCTGTCCAGCCAGAACCAGCCGAGCAGCGCCATCAGCAGCAGTGCGATGTAAATGCCCAAGCGGCGAACCTCCCCGGCGCGACGCCATTATATCTTCCGTGCCACACGGCGATCGTGGCGGTGTGCTGCCGAAAACCGGGTGGGCGCGCCGTTCACGAGCGGCGCAGCTGCATGGGTCGGACCAGCGGCTTCAGCAGTCGACCTTCGGCCATCAGGAAGCGCAGGAAGAATTCGAAAGTCACCAGGCGCGTGGTCTGTACGAAGACCACCAGTCCCTCGATGACCATGATGAAGGCATTCCCGGTCACCAGCACCGACCAGTACCAGAAGCCCTGCTCGACCTCTGCGGCGAGCAGCCACACCACTTGCGATAGCGCGGCATGCGCGAGCGCGAAAGCACCCACCCGGACGAAGGACAGGGTGTTCACCAGCAACTCGAACACGTTCAGGAGCAGGCTACCAAGCGCGCCGGGCAACGCTTCCCACCAGCGTTGGTGGGTGAAGGCAAGGGTGCCGGCGAAGTACCAGATCAGAGTGGCCGGCACCGCTGCCCATGCCCGGGGCGCCATCAGGCCAGCCAGCGCCGCAAGGTACAACGCGAGCAGCGATGCATCGGTGGCCATCCATCGACCGAGCCGATCGTTCCATTGCGCCTCGATCCCGGCGAGTCCCATGCTCAGCACGATCAGGACGGCTCCGAGCACCAGTGGCACGAGCAGTATCGGCATCGGATGATCGAGCGGGTGCAGCCAGAGCGCCGGCACCAGCCCGTCCAGGCCGAACACCTCGCCGAACAACATCCCGAAGGCGCTGGAGGATATGCCGCAGGGCACCAGGAACAGGAGGTCGGGCTGCCAGCGCGACAGCAACAGCCCCGCGGCTGCGAGCAGAACGCCGTGTCCGATGTCGGGAAACATGTAGCCGAACAACACCGGGACCACCAGCGCCAGGATGGCGCTGGGGTCGATGTTCGCCACGCCCGGTGTGCCCGTCATGTCGACGAACATCTGGAACGGCTGCACCCATCTCGGATGCGGGAGGCTGACGGGCGCAGCACCGACCAGCGGCGGAGAGACGAAGCGCACGGCGGCATGCAGCCCGGCGCGGTTCAGGACCTGCTGCAGCACGCCGGGCTCCCGTGCCCGGGTCCAGCCTGTGAGGTGGCACAGGCCGGGGCCTTCGCTGAGCGCCGCGCCTTCCTGTACATACCACTTGAGCACGCTGACGTCGGCCTGTGCCAGCAGTATGCCTTCGTCCTCCTTGAGAAGCTGGATACGCTCCTGCACCTCTCTCAATGCGAGCCTGCACGTACCCAATCGCGCAGTGATCTGTGCCGCGTGGCGGCTTGCGTCGGGGCCGAGCACGGGCGGGACGTTCAAACGCCGGCAGCCCGCGCCACGTAACGTGGCCTCCAGGGCGGGCGCTTGTTCCGGTCGCGCGGCGAGCACCACGAAGTCGCGCTCCGGAGCGACTCGCATCACCGCCTCGCTGAGCTTGGTCACGGGTAGCGCCTGCGACGGGCACTGAAAGGCGGCTTTGTAAAGCAGCGACGTGGGTGTCGCCAGCCGCTCCAGTCCGGGCACGCTGCCCAGGCTCTGGACCAGCCTGGCCAGGGCGCGAAGCTCCGCGCAATCGCGCGCCAGTCGCTCCTGCTGCCGGAGCAAGGGCCGGAGCCGGTTCGACCACTCGCGTATCTGCCTGCATGCGTCCTCTGCCGTGCGCTCGGGATTGGCGATCGCAGTCAGCGGGCAGAGCTCGGCACTCGGAAGATGGTCGCGGTAGTGCTGCGCCATTGCATCGAACGCCGCGATGCAGCGCTGCACCTTTTCGGTATCGAGATGATGCTGGTCCCGGGGGTCGAGCTCGAGCTCGACTGCCCCGGTGCCGGAGAGCGCGTTCACCGCGCGGACCGCTTCGTCCCGCGGCACGTAGGTCTCGAACCATCGTGCGGGAACGGGACGCAGCATGCTCACCTTCGCCTCCCGGTAGAAGTGGACCCGATCGCCGCCACGGGTATCAGGACGGGATGCCGGCGCACCGGCATCGCGCCGGGATGCGGACCGATGTCCCATCGGTCCGAACCGGCGCAACGCGGCATTATCCGCGAAGCGCGGCAGGCGCGAAAGCTCGTGCAGGTGACGCACGTCCCGAAGAGCGGAGACTGCGCAGGTGGACGCGCGGGGCGCCGCAGCGAGCTCGTGGGGCCGACCGGGGAAGACGCCGCCGTGTCCTTTGCCCGGTACGGCGCTCGGACTCAATAGGCGTTGCGATCTCGGAACAGCAGTGAGATGGTCTTCAGAATGATCTTGAGGTCCAACCCCAAAGACCAGTGGCGCAGGTAATCGAGGTCGTAGACCACGCGCTCCTTCATCTTCTCCAGCGTCTCGGTCTCACCCCGCAGGCCGTTGACCTGGGCCCAGCCGGTGATGCCGGGCTTGACCTTGTGACGCACCATGTAGCCGTCGATCAGCTTGCGGTAGGTCTCGTTGTGGGCCACGGCATGGGGGCGCGGGCCGACCACGCTCATACGTCCCTGGAGGACGTTGATGAACTGCGGCAGCTCGTCGAGGGAGCTGCGTCGCAGGAACGATCCGAAGCGGGTCACGCGCGGGTCGTCGCGCTGCGCCTGCGCGACGGTCTCGCCGTCTTCACAGACGGTCATGGTGCGGAACTTGTAAACCACGATGTTATCGCCGTCGAGTCCGTAGCGGCGTTGTTTGAACAGCACCGGACCGGGCGAGGACAACTTCACGCCCAGGGCGACCAGCAGCATCAGCGGTGCCAGGATCGTCAACACCACGGCGGCGAACACCAGGTCGGCGGCGCGCTTGAACAGGCTGTTCAGGCCGAAGATCGGTGTCTCGCAGATAGCCACGGCCGGGATGCCGTTGATGTTCTCCACGCGCGCCTGGATCAGGTCGAAAATGAAGATGTCCGGCAGGAAGTAGATCGACGCCGTGGTGTCGCGCAGATCGTTGAGCAGTTTCAGAATGCGCTGTTCCTGCACCATGGGCAGTGCAATGTAGATGACGTCGATGCGCAGCTCCCTGACGCGCGAGTGGAGGTCCTTCAACTGCCCCAACAGCCCGCCCTCCGGGAGCTTGCCGAGGCGCTCCGGGGCGCGGTCGTCGAAGTAGCCCTGGAAGCTGAGTCCCAGTTGAGGGTCCTCGGCGATCTGCTGCACCATGCGTCGGGAGAGATCGTTGGCGCCGGCGATGACCACGCGGCGGGCGTTGTCGCCGGACTGGAAGCCCAACAGCACGGCGCGCGTGAGTGAATGCACGAACAGCAGCACGGGTGGCGTCACCAGGAACCACGTGAGCAGCACGCGACGCGAGAAATCCTCCGAGTGCTTGGTGGCGTAGGCCAGGAACAGCAATATCCCGATCAGCAGCGCCCATGCCAGCAACAGTTTGCCGCTTCGCGCGCGCAGGCCGCCCAGGCGCCGCGAGCTGGAGATGCCGATGCGTCCGAAGATCAGAATGCACAGCAGGAAGGTGATGATGGAAAGGGCGATGTAGGAGCCGTCGAACTGAATCCCCCACAACATCGCGACTATCCCCAGCGATGCGACGACGGTGGTCGAGTCGACCACGCGTTGGATCTCTCTGATCATGGAACGGCTACCGATTGTCTGGGGCGGAGAGTGCCCAAGTTTCTGGTTGACTCGGAATGGCCTGGATGAATCTCAAGGCGTCGCAGCGACGGAGCAGCTTCCCTCTCCTTGACGTTCTCCGCTACGGGTGGCCTGCTGCCATCGGGGCGCCTCGTCCTCGACGGGGGCACTACCGCCGGCATTTTCTGCCGCGCGCAACAAGTATAGCCTGCAACGCCATGCGGGGCGACGGCAACGCGACGCTTGGTTTCGGCGCCGGGAGCGCGGAGTGACAGCGCTTTTCGCTCTGCAGGTGGCGCACATAATAGACATGATTTCAGTAACATGAATTTTGTATCTAAGCAGCCACATAAGCATCTGTACATCGCTGCCCACACTGCCAATGCTGTAGCGAAATCGCAACAATCGGCGCGCCAACGGTTGCTGTTCCGTTCGGAAGGGAACGACTGACCGCGCGACCTCGAACCGGCGCCGGGCCGACCGCTGCGCAAACGCAGGCTTCGCGCCCGGCGATGTTCCCGCCGGTACGCTCACCACAACGTGCACTTTGGCATGCGCGGCACCCTGCCGGGTGAGCCACCGACCGCTACTTTCACTGCGGCCGGTGGGCTATGATACCGCGCCTCGTGCGGCCGGCGTTTTGCGTCCTGCCGCCGCACGGCAACCCGGGGACGCAGCAGACGGCCGGCTCGACGAAGGTATGTTCGAAGTGCAAACCGCATCTCGGGCCACGACTGCGAGCGAGTCGCAGCGCGCGCAACTGCGCCTGGTGGGCGTGCTGATCGCGTTCCTGGTGCTGGTCGGCGGCGTGCTGCGCTTCGTCAATCTCGACGGCAAAGTCTATTGGCACGACGAGGCGTATACCTCGCTAAGGGCCTTCGGCTACACGGCGGCCGGGTATTACGCCGCAGCCTTCGACGGAAAGATCCACAGCCCGCAGGAACTGCAGCGCTACCAGCACCCGAATCCCGACCAGGGCTGGAAGGCGACATTCTCGGCACTTGCCACACATCCCGAGCACGGCCCACTTTACTATGTTCTCGGACGTCTTTGGGCCAAGGCGTTCGCCGACCCGGTGATGGCGTTTCGCAGCCTGTCCGCGGTGATCAGCCTGCTCCTGTTGCCTGCCGTGTACTGGCTCGCGAGGAACTTGTTCGACGCCCGCAGCATTGCCTGGTGCGCCGTGCTTCTGGTCGCCCTGTCGCCCTTCGACCTGCTCTACGCCCAGGAAGCGCGCCAGTATGCGCTGTGGGGCGTGGTCACGGCGTTCTCCAGCGCTGCCCTGCTGCACGCCCTGGCTCACGGCAGGCGGCGCGACTGGGGCTGGTATGGTCTCAGCGTCCTGCTGGGGTTCTATACGCACCTGATGTACGCATTCACCGTGCTTGCGCACGGCGCCTACCTGCTTGCAAACCGTGAGCTGCGAAATCTTCCATGCCTGCGCAGCTGGAGCGCCGCCGTGGGTCTGGGGGTGCTCCCGTTCCTGCCCTGGCTGTTCCTGTTTTTCACCGGGCTCGAGAAGGTGGAGAAGGTGACCGGGTGGATGCGCCAGCCCGCGTCGGCGGTCCAGCTCTTGGAAGCCTGGGGGTTGCACGTCAACCGGCTGTTCTTCGATTTCCCGGGCAGCCAGGTGGCGGTTCCCGCCAGCGTGCTGCTGGTGGGTCTGGCGCTCTACCGGCTGGTGCGGCGGACTCCGCGGCGAGTCTGGAGCTTTCCGGTGTTGCTGCTCGTGATCACGGCCGGCGCCGTGATGCTGCCCGACCTGCTGAGCGGCGGCCGGCGTTCCCTGGAAATGCGCTATCTGGTCCCCGGCCTGCTGGTACTGCAACTGACCGTCGCCTACCTGCTCGGCAGCATGATCGAGGGCGCACGAGCGCGGTGGCTCGTCACGGCCGGTGCCCTGGTGCTGGTCAGCGGGGCGCTCGTTTCCGACGTCGCCATCGTCCGCGCCGATACCTGGTGGAACAAGCTGGTGGGTTATCACAATCCGGAAGTGGCGCAGATCGTCAATGCCGCGCCGCGCCCGCTGGTGATCACCACCCTCGGTGACATCAATCCGGGGGAGATCCTGTCGCTCAGCTATCTGTTCGATGATCGGGTGCGCCTGCTGCTGCTGGGTGGAGGCCCGTTGCCGGAGCTTCCGAAAGGCTATAGCGATATCTTCGTGCTCAATCCGGCGTGGGACGTCAAGGAGGCGCTGGAGCGCAGGTACCGGCTGGTGTTGATCCATCCGGTCGAGGGCTTGTGGCGACTGTACCGTGACCGTGAAGCCGCAGGGCGCGCAACGGCGGCGCCATGATCCGCTTCGCAGTGCTCGGGGCCCGGCGCAGCGGAATCAACCTGCTCGGGACGCTGCTCGACAGCCACCCGCAGATCGGGTTCTTCTACCAGATCTTCCGGCTGCGCGGCGAAGGCACGCCCTTCAACCAGCCCCGCAGCTATCCGGCATACGCGAGCGCCTCGCTATGGCGGAAGGCGGGGGATTCGCTGTGGCGGGGGCGAACCGTGCGCCGTTTCCTCGATGAGATCTATGCCGCGCCCGGATACGCGGCCATCGGCTTCAGCTTCATGGCGCATCACGCACAGGAATACCCGACCGTACTGCCTTACCTGCAGCGGACTGAAGTCAAGCTGTTGCATGTGATCCGTCGCAACGTGCTGAAGATCCTCGCGTCGCGTCTGACTGCGGCTGCGCGCAGCGACGCGTCGCCAGGGCGACCTGCGGCACCCCGCCGCATTCGGCTGCCGCTGGCGGACCTCCCGGAACATCTCGCACAGATCCAGCGTGACGGGGAGCACTGGACGCCACTGCTGGAGCAGAGCCCGTGCTACCTGCGCCTCGGCTACGAGTCTCTGCTCGTGGATCGCGAAGGTGAGAGCCGCAGGATCATGGAGTTTCTCGGGCTGCCGTACACCGAGCTGACCACCCCGCTGGCAAAGCTCAATCCCGAGAATCTGGAACGGGTGATCGAGAACTACACGGAAGTGCGCGAGCGTCTGCGCGGAACGGCCTTCGAATGGTGCCTCGAATCCGGGGCGGAGTAGGGCGCTCCACCGCAGCTCCGGTGCCGGCGGGTGCGGACGGGATGCGGCCTGTGCAAGCGGCCGGATACGGGGCGGCGGTGCGCGTCATCCGCATGAACTACACTCATGCTACCTGCACTCTTCAAGGAGGATCGGCGCTGTGGCGCGGGCGGGCGCCGGCAGCAGTGGGCTGCGCTAGGAGCGGGTGTTGCCCGGATGGCAGAGCCGCTGGTATGTGCGTATTGCGCTTCGGCCGCTATCGCGTCGCCCTGCGCGACTCCGATCGTCCCATGTTTCCGCACGACGGAGTGACCAAGGGCGATCTGGTGGACTATTACCAGAACGTAAGTACGGTTCTGCTGCCGCACTTGCGCGATCGGCCGCTGATGCTGCAGCGCTTCCCCGGCGGCATCGGCAAGCAGGGATATTTCCAGCAGGATTGTCCGTTGTACTTTCCCGGGTGGATCGACACCGTGACGACGCAGCGCTCCGAGAAGAGTTCCGGAGGCATGCTGCGTCATGTGGTCTGCAACAAGCAGGCGGCGCTGGCATACCTTGCCAATCAGGGCGTGATCACCCTCTATGGGTGGATGAGTCGCGCCGCGCACCTCGGGCAGCCGGACCGCGTGGTCTTCGACCTGGATCCTTGCGACGATGACTTTGGTGCGGTGGGCCGCGCCGCCCGTTGGCTCGGCGAGAAGCTGCGCAAACTGGGTCTGACGCCTTTTGTCATGACCACGGGTTCGCGCGGGCCTCCATGTGCTCGCTCCGCTGGACGGCAAGAGCGACTACGGCGCCGTGCACGACTTCGCCCACGGTGTGGCAGAGCATCTCGTCACGCAGCACCCTGATGAGCTCACCACCGAACGGCGCAGCTGATCGCCGCCACGGACGAATCTTCCTGGATGCCATGCGCAACGGCTACGGGCAGACCACCGTGGCCCCCTACGCGGTGCGTGCCGAGGCAGGTGCTCCGGTCGCCACGCCGTTGCACTGGGAAGAGCTTGGCAGCGCCAGCCTCGGCCCGAAATCCTGGAACGTGAAGAATGTTCCCGGGCGACTGGCGCAGCGCCCCGATCCCTGGGCCGAGCTGGGTCGTAAGGGCGGCAGCATTCGACAGGCGATCGCCACCCTGCAACGCTGCTAGGCGATCGCCACCCTGCAGCGCTGCTTGCCCGGACGGTGCATGCATCGGGCGGCTCTGTTATCCTATCGCCTCCGCGTTGCCGCACCCTGCGGGTGCAGCGCCCGGCACTCAGACAGCCTCCGTCCGGCCATGCAGTCGCTGATCGCATTCCTCACCCCCTATGAGCTTTACCCCAGCGCAGTGCTGAGCTGTGCGCTCGCCGCGTTGCTCTACCTGCGCGGGCTCGTGCGACGCCGGCACGACGGGCAATCGACGGCGCCGTGGCGCACGCTGTCCTTTTCCCTCGGGCTGGTGCTGATCTACCTGATGTTCCAGTCGCGGCTCGACTACCTCTCGCAGCACATGTTCTTTGTGCACCGTGCACAGCACCTGGTCCTGCATCACCTCGGCCCGCTGCTGGTGTTGCTGGCGGCGCCGCTGGAGGTAATGGCAAGCGGCATGCCGCATGCCGCCCGCCGACTGCTGCTGCCGTTGTGGCGCAATCCGCTCACCCGTACCTTATATGGGAGTGTGCAGCAGCCGGTCGTCGCCTGCGTGCTGTTCGTCGGTCTGATCTACTTCTGGCTCACGCCGGAGATACACTTCGACGCCATGCTCAACGTGCAGCATTACCTGCTGATGAACTGGAGCATGCTGATTGACGGTCTGCTGTTCTGGTGGCTGGTGCTGGATCCGCGCGCTCCGGGGCGGGGCGGTCTCGGGTATGGCTACCGGTCCGTCATGCTTTGGGTCATCGTGCCGCCGCAGATCGTGATCGGCGCCCACATCGCTCTCAGCCCATCGGTGCTGTACGACGTTTACGACGTGTGCGGCCGCGCCTGGCCGATGAGTCCGCTGCTGGACCAGCAGATCGCCGGACTGCTCACCTGGATTCCGGCGAGCATGATGAGCGTGGTGGCGCAACTGATCGTGCTGCGGCGCTGGCTGCGCGACAGCGCGCACGAGCCCTCGCCGCAACCCGTCACTGGTTCCTGATCTGACCCGCCGACCGGAGTACCAGAGCCATGCACTGCCCCACCCCTTGCCCTGCCGGCTGCTTCGCCTGGCGACGACCGTTCACCGCCGCGCGACGTGTCCTGGCTGCAGGTCTTGTCCTTGCAACCTTCACCGGCTGTGCGCGTCGCCGGGAGTCCGCCGCTTTCGGTGGGCAACGCCCGCATCCGGTGGCTGCCCGGCGAGCTGCCGCTCGCAGGCTATGCCGAGCTGGTCAATTCCGGGACCGCACCGCTGCAGCTTACCGGGGCTTCCAGTCCGGCGTTCGCCGAGATCGAGCTGCACCGCAGCATGGAGCATCAGGGCATGGCCATGATGCAACCCGTGGAGCATATCGATCTCGCCCCCGGCCAGAAGGTCGAGCTTGCTCCAGGCGGTCTGCATCTGATGCTCATGGGTAGAACCCGCGCCCTGCAGCCGGGCGATCATGTGCCCGTGACCCTGCAGCTCGGCGGCGCGGGCACGGTGACGGCGCAATTCGCGGTTCAGCCCCCCGGGATGCAATGATGCCTGGTCACCTGCGCCGCCCCTGCCTGCGTTTGCGTGACGCCGCGCTTGCGGCCTTGGTGCTGGTGCTGGTCGCCTGCGGTCACCACGACGACTGGACTCTCGCCGATGTTACCGGCGTATTGCCGCCACTGGAGGTCGGCCTGCACGATACGCACGGCCGAATGATCACGGCCGCCGACCTGCGCGGCAAGGTGGTGCTGTTGTACTTCGGCTATACGCATTGTCCCGACGTGTGCCCGACCACCCTCGCCACGCTGGCCGGTGCGCTGCGTGAGCTCGGTGCCGAGGCCGATCGGGTGCGCGTACTGTTCGTGACCGTGGACCCTGCACGTGACACCCCCGAGGTGCTCGCGCATTACACCAAGGCGTTCGGACCCCAGTTCGTGGGCCTGTACGGGGACGATTCGCGCCTGAGGGCGCTCACCCGGCGCTTTCGAGTCAGCTACGGCCTCGGCAAGCCGGATTCCAAGGGAAGGTACGAGGTTTCCCACAGCAGCGCCGTGTTCGTCTTCGACGAGCACGGCGAGGCCCGCCTCCTGGCGCGCAGCACCGACAACTATCAGACCATCGCGCACGATTTGCGTACCCTGATCGATGGCACATGAGGGGGCGGCACGCGCGCCTCGCCTGCGAAGACGGCTGCGGGGCGGGGCGCGTGGCGTACCCGAAAGCCTTGCGCCGACTGCGCTGTTGCTCGTGCTCTTGCTGTTCGCCGCGAAGCCCGCTTCGGCGGACGCGGACGCAACCGGGACCGGCAGCCTGGACATCACGGTGACGGGTGTTCCCAGCCCGCGCGGCACGGTGCACGTCGCTGTGTACGCCTCGCCGCCCGAATGGCTGAAGCATCCCAGGTACGACATCGTGGTCGACGTGCACACCGCGCAGGTCACGGTTCACATCGACGACATCCCTCCCGGTAGATATTCGGTCGCCTCCTTTCACGACGCCAACCGCAACGACGAAGCGGACCGCAACCTGCTCGGTATCCCCACGGAAGCCTACGGATTCTCGCGCGATGCGAAAGTCTGGTTCGGTCCGCCCAGATGGCGCGACGCCTGCTTCAATGTCGTGCCGGGCCCGAATCACGTGTATGTCCATTTGAAGTAGAGGAAAGGAATTTTTCTGCAATCAGTGCACTATCGAGTCAATCTAGAATGTAAGCGACATCAGTGGCCGCCCGGTGGCGGGGCCAGGCGGGGAACCGTCCGGGTCCGGTGCTGTCGCATTGTTGACGCCGCGGCGCGTCGAGAGTATTCATACATTTGTCACAAAATGATGCTCCCAAAATCCAGATCAGACCTGACGGTGCGGCAGGTGGAAGACGAGCTGGTCATCGTCGACCGCCGTTCGGGGCAGGTACACCATCTGAACCCGACCGCGGCGTTCATCTGGTCGAAGCTCGACGGGAACAGCACCGTCGAAGCGATCGTAAGTGCAGTCATGGAGGACTTCGGCGTAGGCAGGGAGACCGCAGCCACGGATGTCGAGGGATTGATCGAACGCTTCCGGGGACTGGACCTTCTGGTCGAGCCCGGGACTTGAACCACGATCCAGCGTTAGGAATCAAACCTATGGCACAAGAACACAATCCGTCGCGAAGAGAGTTCGTCAAAAAGATCGCCTATACGGCGCCCGTGATCATGAGCCTCAATGCGTTGCCCGCGTTTGCCAAGTCCGGCTCATATCTCCCGAGCAAATCCCACAGGGAGCACAGGGAGCACCACTTCGGCAGGAATTTGCGGTTTCACTTCTTCAGGCGTCCGAAGGGCGTCTTTCGCTAAGAGGTCGATTCGGGCGCGCGCAGAAACTTCGCCTGCGGCAAGGTCCGGATCGGCAGCAGCCAGGCAGGTGCCCCCGGGGCGACAAGACCCGGGGGCGCTTGTATCTCCAAGGCGCTTGAGGCATTCCCGGTTTGCATCCGCTGATGCTGTCTGTCTGCGGTTGTGACGTGCAGGTCGCTTGCAGCGACGCGGCGACCTGGGCGCTGCTGCATTCCGTCTATCAGTCCCTCGTAACCCCCGCACCCGCCCGTGGCGTGCCACTGCAGTATCGCGCCGGCCGCGCCGCGGAATGCGACAGCTACTACCTGCAGCGCGCGCAGGAGTTGGACGAGCGCGCCATGGATACCGGAGCATTCCTGTTCGTCTTCGAGAAGGACATGACCATCGAGGTCGAGAAGCTGCGGCGGGATCTGTATTTCATTCATGGTGCCGCGCTGGAACTGGACGGGCGCGCCGTCCTGCTGGTCGCCGAATCGGGCGGTGGCAAGTCAATCACCGCCTGGGCATTGCTGCATCACGGGTTCGGCTATCTCAGCGACGAGCTTGCGCCGATCGACCTTCAAAGCCTGAAAATTCTCCCCTATCCCCATGCCTTGTGTCTGAAAGCCGATCCCCCGGCTCCCTACCAACTGCCGTCCGGCACGGTGCGCACCGATCGCACCCTGCATGTCCCCGCCGGCGGCCTCCCGGCACCGACGGTGGCGACGAGCACTCCCCTCCAGGCCGTCTTTTTTCTGCGCTACCGTCCGGCACGCGCAGCGCCCGCCGTGCACCCCGTGAAGGCCGCCGAAGCCGGTATGCGCCTCTACGCGCAGGCGCTCAACGCCTTGGCGCATCCCGCCGACGGCCTGGACGCTGCGCTGCAGATTGCCCGCGCGGCGGACTGCTATGCGCTCGACACGGCCGACCTGCGCCAGACCTGCGACCTGCTGCACTCGACGCTCGCGGACATCGCCGTCGCCTGAGCGCGAGCCGCGTCCGGGCTAGGAACCGGCGGACTTGCGCTGCCTCAGCCCGCCGAGAATGCAGCGCCGCATCAGCTGGAAGGGACGCATCGGCCGGAGCAGGAACAACAGGCTTGCGGGGAGGTGCGTGGCCATCAGGTCCCCTTCGTTCGGCGTGGTCAGGGTGCGGAGCACGTAGCCCAGGCGATCGCGGGTGCTGTCGCTGATCCGCAGGTGAAAGCCGTGGGCGCCGATGCGGCTCCAGGGATCTCCTGTGCGGTTGCGCTCCTCGCTCGAGGAAAACAGCGTGGGTACGATCTCGCGTGCCAGGACGGCATTGCGGGGCGCCTCGGTCAGCGTGCGCTGCACGGCGGGCGGCAGGGGCGTCGCCAGCAAGTGGTGCGCCAGGTACAACGCGAAGTCGAGCATCCGCGCACAGTGCGCGCGCCGCGCCGCTGCGCGCATTCGATCCCAGTCGAAGAGGGGTTCCGTCGCACGGATCAGCTTGTCGATGTCCGACAGCCAGATGAGCTTGCGCCACAAGTCCTTGTTGGCATGCATGCAGTGCGCGAGCAGCTGATCTTCGGGGTCGAGCGTCGGCACCGCGTGTTCCAGAATGTCGCAGGTGCCGAGTCGCGACCACACTGCCTCGGTATCGATGCGCGCGGGGAAACGGCGCGTGCACAGGCGCCAGTGCAGGTCGACACTGGTCAGGCCGTCGGTGCTGAAAAACTCGTGCTCGTGGTCGACCCGCACGAAGTAGCGCTCCGCCGCCTCGTGCAGCTCAGGGATCACGCGCCGGTAGCCGAGTTGGGCCAGCAGTGAGCAGGCGCGAGCCACGTCGCGCTCGCGAATCAGAATGTCGAGATCGCCGAAAGGGCGCAGCGCCAGGTCCCGGTAGGCAACCACCCCCAGCACGGGACCTTTGTAGGGCACGGCTGGAATGTCGTGTCCCCGCAGATGATCGAGCAGCTCGAGCAACTCCAGTACGAGCATGCGCGTGCGCAGCCGGCTCGCGGCATAGTGCTCGGCGAGCACCTGCGCCGCGCTTTCCGGCACCCCGGGTGCAGTACTGGCCGCCACGCAGCCGTGCAGCAGTGGCATGAGCCCATGCGATTCGGCCATTGCAAACAACCGTTCCCAGCGCACCGGCTGCGCGAGCAGTCGACGCGCCTGCGCCATCCGACCGGAGTCGGTCCAGTCGGCGGCAGCGCACAGCAGCAGGCGGCACTCTTCGGGAACGGCAATGACGTCGGGTTCCGGAACGGGGCCCTCGAGCCCGAACGCGCGGTGCACGTGAGGTGCCGCGGAAGGGGTAGGGCCGTGCATGCAGGGCGAGTTCCGGAAAATCGCAGGCTTTGCGGTGGCGGGCCGTGGTCTTTTATCACAATATCATGTTAATTACACGATCGTGCCAGTGAGCTATCCCGTTACCGATGGATTATCCGAATATACAGTCTGATCGCGTTCAGAGGCGTTGGTGAGGTGCGCAAGCTCTGAGGGATCGAGTGTGGGACGAGCGGAGCGTTTCGATGTGCTGGTGGTGGGTGGCGGCCCCGCGGGTGCTGCCGCGGCCCGCACGCTTGCGCTCGGCGGCACGCGCGTCGCGGTGCTCGACCGCTACCGCTTCCCGCGCGACAAGCTCTGCGGCGGACTGCTTACCCTGCGCAGCCGCAGGATCTACGATCTCGTCTTCGACACCCCCTGGGAGCCGGTGATCGAGACCCGCGCGCGCGGCATCGGCTTCTTCCACCATCGCCAGGCGTTGAACGCCATCCAGGACTACAAGGACCTCGAGTTCACCTGCCGGACGCAGTTCGATGCTTTTCTGCTGCAGCAGGCCGAGCGCGCAGGCGCGACCCTGAAGCTCGGCACCGCAGTGCGGTCCGTGGACGCGCAAGGCTGCGCGCTGACGCTCGCCGACGGTCGGACGTTTGTGGCCGACCACCTGATCGGGGCCGACGGCGTGGGCAGTGTAATCGCCAAAGCGCTCTACGGTCGCGCCTTCGACAAGCGCACCATCGCGCTCGGCCTGGAGATGGAGGTGCCGCTCGGCGATGGAGTGGCGGCCGTGACGGATCCGGAGATCTACTTCGGCGTGGTGCGCTGGGGCTATGGCTGGGTGTTTCCCAAACGCGCCACGCTCACGGTGGGCATCGGCGGGCTGTGCAGTCGCAACGCGGATTTCAAACAGTCTTTCGAATCCTTCCTGCGCGAGCGCTTCGGAAGCGTGCCGCAGGCGCGCATCAAGGGACACTATCTGCCGTTTGGCGACTACCGGCGGTCACCGGGACGCGACCGGGTGCTGCTTTGTGGCGATGCCGCGGGTCTGGTGGAACCGCTGACCGGGGAAGGTATCGCCTTCGCCATGCAAAGCGGACACCTCGCAGGGCGCGCGATCCTTGAATCCGCAGCAGGCGGAGCGGGGGCGCTGGGGCGCTACACCGGCTACTGCGCCGACATCATCCGTGCCCTCGATCACGCCCGCCGGCTGCGCTGGCTGGTGTTCCCGCGGCTTGCTGAGCACGTGTTCCTGAACGTCTTCCCCCGCACGCACAGCCTCGTGCGCAAGCACATGGACCTGATGGCCGACGAGCTCGAGTACGGCGACTACGCGCGCTACCTCGCGAGCCGCATCGGCCGCGGCATGCTGGGCCTGTTACGGCGCGAACCGCCACTACGGTGATGTGGCCGCGGGTGTCCGCTCGGCCTGCCGTGCGCGGCGTGGGTTACATGCTGGCGGCGAGCAGGCGATGACCCGCGCGGCCACCTTGCCACGGCGATCCGGGCCTTGTGGCGCAGCATCGTACGGTCGGGCTCATTCGCGACCGGCCCGCGGTTCGTGCGCGAGCATGAGCCGGGTCTCGCTGACCAGGTCGTCGGCCTTGACGAAGCCCTCATAACGCACCCACTGCGCTGCGGCGGGCGCGTGCAGCAGTGTGAGCGGGACATGGTTCATCTTGTCGCCGCGGTAGGCCTCGAAGGCCTTCTGTGTGGCAATGCTGTTCTCCAGGCTTCCGGTCAGGAAGCGCCACTGGGAGCCGGCATGGAAACGCTCGGCATAGCTCGCCAGCACTGCCGGAGTGTCGTGCTCGGGATCGATCGATATCGAAACCATGCGCACGTGACGCGCGTCCCTGCCGAGCTTTTTCTGCACCTGCGCGAATGTGGCGCTCATGACAGGGCAGATTGCAGTACAGGTGGTGAAGATGAAATTGAGCAGGACGGGCTGGTCCGTGTTGAGCAGCGCGCGCAACGATACCGGTCGAGCCTGCTGGTCGAGCATCGCGACCTCCGGGACCGTATAGGAGTCCAGCGATCGTTCGAGATCCGTCGCAGGCATATGAGTATGCTGGTGGTCATCGGCGGCGTCAGGCTGCGTGTGCTCTTGCGGGTACGTGGCCTGCTGCGGCGCGTAGCCCTCGCCCTGTGACACCGCCTCCTCGCCGGCTCCCCCAACCAGGGGAAGCAGCATCAGCGCAATGACTCCGAGGGTGGTTCCTGAAAGGCAATGATGGGAAGGTACAGGTGAGCTCACGGTGCTCCTCCTCCACGGCACTCCGCAGCGGGCGCAGAACCGGCTGCACCGCCTCTGCGCGACGGCGCGCACCCGCTCTTCCCAGCGCGTTGCCGTCGCTGTTGGGCTGGTTGGAGAGATTGCCGGGCGCGTGTGCCCGGGTACAGCGGGCGGAATGCCAGCGGCAGTTCCGACTCCAGCCGTCGCCGGTGGCCTCCCCCCGTATTCTCAGCTTCTTCCCTGCGCGCAATGCTCACAGGATTCCGGATGAATCGCCTGGGCCTGGTGTCGTGAATTGGCGAGGTACTCGTCGATGGCGGTCACCAGCGCCGCAGGCGGGATAAGCGCAGCGCATCCGCCACCCAGCCACCTCTGGTTCAAAATCCGACTCCGGGACGCCCATTGCCTCCCTGATTCCCACGACGCCTGATCCCCTTCGCGATCCACTCAGCACGAGAAACTCGACTGGAGCGAAAGGCTTCGTGCACTCCTGACGCCGGCCGATCATGAATGGCGGATGCGCTGCGCTTATCCGCCCTACATCCATTGAAGGCTCAAATGTCTCGTCAAGAGTGCACCACTACACCAGAGCATAACCCGTTCGTTTCGTACCAGGCAAACGCGTCGCAGCGGCGTGCGCCACGGCCGATTCGCCATCCACGCTGGCGCCGGCGCGTTCAGCGTCGAATGAATTCGAAGAATCGGCTCTCGGCGCCGTCCCTGGTCTGTTCCCGGTAAAGAAAAGCGAGGCGCTTTTCCTCGAGCTTGTCGAACGTGGCTCGCGATGCGCTCCCGGAGTGCTGGATGTGCTGGACGGGCTGGACGGGCTGGACGGGCTGGACGGGCTCGACGAGCGCCAGCGTCACACCGTCGGACGCGGTGCGCGTGAGCGGATGCTCAGCGCCCGCACCGTGGGGCATCGCGCCGCCGAACTGGAGGAATACCTGGGTTCGGCAGTGCGCTGGTGCTCGGCGGGCGGGTACACAGTTCTCCGTCTGAAGAAACAGGACTGCAGGTGCTACTGTTAACCTGAACCCGGGTCAGGCACACGAGCTCCCACCCCGAAACACCGCACATGGAGGCTGCCATGGAAACATTCCAGTCGTTGCGCAAGGACCACGAGAAGGCGAAACAGCTGTTCGCGAAACTACGGAAGGCCGGGAGCGGCGCGGCGAAAACCCGGGAGCGTCTGTTCGGCCAGTTGAAACAGGAGCTCGATCTGCACACGCAGATCGAGGAGGATATCCTTTATCCGACCCTGCGCAAGCGCAAGGAGCTTGCGGAGCAGGTGCGCGAAAGCCTGCAGGAGCACAAGACGGTCAGGAAGACGCTGCAGAAGATGGAACGCCTGGAACAAGATGACGAGGAGTGGGACGACCTGCTGGGCGAGCTGCAACAGGACGTCGAGCACCACGTCGAGGAAGAGGAAGACGACCTCTTCGTGCGCGCGCAGGAACTGCTCGGTCAGGACGCGATCAAGGAGATGGAGCGGCGCCTGCGTGCACGGCGCCAGGAGCTGAAGGCGGCATCCTAGCAGGCCAAGAGTGACAAGCACCACGGGAGGCGAACTTCGACGGAATTTCCATAACCGCCATTTCAGTATGCCCTTCTGCGGCCGCCCGTGCGAATACGGGCTACACGCGGCAGCGGAGGGGTTGCTTGCGCCTGTGTTGCAGGCGTTTGCCGCGTGAGGCGCGTTTGACTTTGCATACCCGCCTTCTAGACTCACCGAGACAGAGAGAAAGCGCCGTCCATTTCGGCGAGACGCGACACAAGGAGCGTGTCATGGAACGTGAAAGTCATCGCGAAGTCGCCCAGTCCGCGCGGGAGCAGGCGGCCCATGTGGCCGCACAGGGACGCGAACAGGCGCAGGCCGCACTCGGCAAGGCAAAGCGCCAGGGCTGGAGCAAGAGCAGAAGTCGAGTGTTGCCCGCGAAGCCGAACGGCTTGCGGTGGCCTTGCACGACACCGCTGCCGGACCTGATCGCCGACCTGACGCGCGAGACTACGGTGCTGGTGCTCGACGAGGTGCATCTGGCGCGGGCGGAGCTCCCGGAGAAAGTGGACCAGGCGACCAACGGCATCGCATCCGTGCAGGAGAAGGTGAGCCAGGCCGGGACATCTGCAGCGCAGACGGAGCGCCCGCCGCAGGCCCGTGCCGGGGAAAGCGGTGAGGCAGCGCAGGGCGGCTACACCGGCACCGCCGCGACTGTCGAGCCGGGCCCAGCCCCTCGGCCCACGGCCGACTGGTAACGGACCCCCGGGCGTTCCTTTGCGCGCCACGCACCGTCCCCCGGCGCAGGTGCAGGCTGCGATGTGGATGCGGGCAAAGACGCGCTTTGCTTTTTCGCGGGTGCACCGGTTCGCAGTGGTCCAGCCAGGGAAGGATGGGCCGCCGAAGGTCAGGCCAGGGATGGCCGAATTCAAAGGCCCCGCGACGCTCGACGCAGATGCGGCGCGGGGAGGCTGGCGGCGCGGCGCCAAGCGCGCATGCCGGTCGCAACGACGGGAGAGCGCGCGCCATGGCGCATGATCAAGGACGTCGTGCCGAGTGGCCCTCGCAGTTCAGGCTCGCTGCCTGGAAGGACATCGGGAGGCGGGTCACGAGCGAGGTGCGCCGTGACAACCTGTCCATCGTGGCCGCGGGAGTAGCCTACTATGCGTTCCTTGCGCTGTTTCCCGCGCTGGTCGCGCTGATCTCCCTCTACGGCCTGATCGCAGATCCCTCGGACGTCGAGCGTCTCATGCGTTCCGCCAACGCCGTCATGCCCGGTGAGGCGAGCACGCTGCTGAATGGCCAGCTGCACTCGCTGGTCACCAGCTCCAGCTCATCGCTCAGTCTCGGTGTGGCCTTCTCCGTCCTGCTGGCACTGTGGAGCGCCATGTCCGGCACCAAGACGTTGATGACGGCATTCAATATCGCGTACGAAGAAGACGAGAAGCGCGGGTTCCTGCACCTGAATGCCGTGGCGCTGATGTTGACGCTGGGTGTGATCGCGGGTGCCGTCGTCGCCATGGCGCTGGTGACCGCAGTGCCGGTGGTGCTCGGCAGCATTGATCTGCCCGGCCCCTGGAGTACGGTGATCAGCTGGTTGCGCTGGCCGGTGCTCGGTGTGGCCATGCTGGCGGGTCTCGCCGTGCTCTACCGTTATGCCCCCAGCCGGGAGCGGGCTAAATGGCGCTGGGTGAGCGCGGGCGCGGTCGTCACCACGCTGCTGTGGCTGATCGCCTCCGGTCTGTTCTCCTGGTACGTATCCCATTTCGGGTCGTACAACAAGACCTACGGCTCGCTTGCCGCCGTGGTGATCCTGCTGATGTGGTTTTACATCAGTGCATTTCTCATTCTGCTGGGCGCGGAGATCAACAGCGAGATGGAGCACCAGACCGCCGCCGACACCACGACCGGTGCGTGGCGGGCGATGGGTGAGCGCGGCGCCGAGGCTGCCGATCGGGTGATTCCGGGTGCGGACGATTCCGCAGCGGGGGCAGCGGCGCGGGGGCGGAAGCAGCCGCGCCGCCGCACCGGCGGCTGAGTCTCGACGGCACGCCTCATCGCCTGCGGGCGGCATACAGTCGCAGTAACGCTGGCGCGGAGGCGCCGTGGACGATCACCGAGGCGCCCACCGTGGCCAACGTGACGGTGACCAGCTGTCCCGCGAGATCGAGCGGCAATCCCTGCTGGACCGCATACGCGAGATAGTACACGGTGCCCAGCCCTCGGATTCCGAACCAGGAGATGAGCAGGCGCTGAGGGGGCGTGGTGGCAGTCGGAATGAGCAGTGGCCACACCGCGAGGGGACGCACGGCGAGAAACAGCAGCAGGACGAAGATCGCATTGCGCACCGTAAAGTCCGCCAGCGACAACATGGCGCCCACGAACAGCACTACGAGAAACTCGCCGAGGTGCTCGGTCTGCTCATTGAAACGCAGCACGGCGCCCGCCAGGTAGGCGGGGGCCGTTTCCGGGCGCGTGGCGAGATCGGCCAGCTGTGCAGCGTGCGCCGTCGGCAGGTCCGGTGGCGCATCGCCGGGGTGCAGGCGCTCCACCCTGCGCAGCGCCCATCCGGCGGCGAACACCGCGAGAAAGCCATACGCTTGCGCCAGCACCGCACTCCCGTAGGACAGCGCGATCAGGCCCAGGGCCAGGAACTCGTCCAGTCCCACCGCTTCCTTGTGGTTGGCGCGCAGATAGAGCACCAGGTGTCCTACGCTCCATCCCAGAGCAGCGCCGATGCCGAGCCCTGCTGAAGTCGCCCATACCACGTCGACCGCGATCCAGTGCCAGCCCCACGCGCCCAGGTCGTGCAGTCCGAGCAGGCCGAGACCGAGCAGGACGAAGGGAAACGCCGTGCCGTCGTTCAATCCGGCCTCGCCCGTTAGCCCGAGCCGCATGCGGTCGCGATCGTCGTGGTGCACCAGCTGTACGTCGGAGGCGAGCACCGGGTCGGTCGGTGCCAGTATGCCGCCGAGCAGCACGGCAGCACCGAGCGGAAGATCCATGAGCGCTACACCGATGGTCGTGATCAGGCCGACGGTTGCCGTCATGGAAACGAATGCCAGGCGCAGTGGCAGACGCCATAGCGCATCGCCCAGCGGCAGACCGAGCTTCATGCCGGCGGAGAACAGCGAAATGATGACCGCGATTTCGGTGAGCCGCTCCGTGAACCAGGAACCTTCCACCGGATCGAGCGTGATCCACCCGAGCCCGGACGGACCCATGGTGTAGCCCACGCCCAGATAGAACATGGTAGTGTTGAGCGACAGGCGGCGGGCAAAGGTGCGCGTGACCACTGCGATGATCAGCAGTGCGCCGATGACGGCATACCATGCAGTGAACGGTAAGTTCAAACGGGGAATTCTCCTGGGGGCGCGGCTGCGTCATCTGCCTGCATCGCCAAGTATCGCCGATCGCCGCGCCGGGTCACGCGCATTCTGCACCGGCAATCGGCCGTGAACGGGACTTGAATCGAAGCGACGCGACCCTATATCGCCAGCGAGGCTGACCAGGCCCGAACCATCACAAGGAGGAACTCCCATGTATTGGCCCAATTTCGATACCAGCCTGTTCGACACCTTCAGGCGTATGGAAGACGAGATGGACGAGGCATTCGGACGATGGCGCTGGCCGACTGCCCTGCGCTCCGGTGCCCGCGGGGCCTTCCCGCCCATCAACGTCGGAGGGACTGCGGACAAGGTCGAGGTGTACCTGTTCGCGCCCGGAATCGATCCCAAGAGCATCGATCTGTCCATCGAGCGCAACCTGTTGTCCATATCCGGTGAACGCAAGGTCCAGGCGCAGGAGAATGCCGACTATTACCGGCGCGAACGCTTCGAAGGCACATTCCGGCGCGTGATGACGCTGCCCGAGGACGTGGATCCGGACCAGGTGCGGGCCGCCTATCGGGACGGCGTGCTGCAGATCACCGTGGCGCGTCGCGAAGCGGCCAAGCCGCGGCAAGTCACAGTCGACTGACCAGGTTGCTGGGAGAGGAGCAAGACCATGACTGAGAGCAAAGAGGTAACCAGCCGCGCCGGCACCGAGGCCGCGCGGCAGGAGCGGCAGGAACCCGTGCGCGTGCTGCGTCCCCCGGTCGACATCTGCGAGGATTCCGAGGGCATCATCCTGCAGGCGGATATGCCCGGCGTCTCGCGCGAGCGCCTCAACGTACAGGTGGACCGCGACACGCTGCTGGTTGAAGGCGAGGCCAGGATCGAAATGCCGGAAGGCATGGAACCCCTGTATGCGGAGGTGCAGTCCACGCACTATCGCCGCAGCTTCACCCTGAGTGGAGAGCTGGAGCCGGACAAGATCCAGGCGAACCTCAAGGATGGGGTGCTGACGCTGCGCCTGCCGAAACGCGCCGAGTTGCGCCCGCGCAAGATCGAGGTGGGCACGGAGTAGGTCCGCGGGGCGGGCTGCGCCCAGGCGAGCGAGCGTCGAGCAACACAGGGGGGCGGTGCAAGCGTCGCCCCCCTGTTCTTTGTGCTGCCTGGCGTGGGTAGATCGCACCGCATAGGTCGGTGTCGCGGGCGCGCCTGGTGAAGCCGCTGCGGGCCGCGTTTATGAGCTAGTCTTTGTGGCTCACCCTGCCGAAGGAGCCGTTCATGTTCGTGGCAATGAACCGATTCAGAATCGCACCCGGTCGAGAGGAGGACTTCGTCGAGATCTGGAGGGCGCGTGACAGTCACCTGGAAGGTGTTCCGGGCTTCAAGGCCTTTCACCTGCTCCGTGGCCCTGGCGACGAGTCGGGGACCCTTTTCGCGTCGCATTCGATCTGGGAGTCGCGATCCGCATTCGAAGCCTGGACCCGCTCGGAGGCGTTCCGCAAGGCGCATGCGCAGGCGGGCGCTACGAAGGATGTCTATCTGGGACCGCCGCAGTTCGAGGGCTTCGAAGCCGTGCTGTGAGGCGGCGGTTGCGTCTGCACGGGACCCAACCCGATGCACGGCTGCTGTTGCTCGCCGGGTTCGATGGCCCCGGCGCGAGGCTGAACGCCGTTCCGGCGATACCGGTACACAAGCGTCTGTGTTAGAAAGGACACCGGCCACGCGCTGTGGCCGCGGCGGAGCACGAGAGTGAATACCAAGCTTTTTGTCATCGCGCTGCTCGGGACGGAATTGCTGCTCGGTGTGCAATCCGGGGACGCAGCCTGGCAGGACCAGCTGCGCGGTTTGCTGGGCGGTTCCGAGGAGAGCACCGGCGCCACGGGTTCCTCCTCCGGGGCAGTCACCCAGGGCGAGGCCAGCTCGGGGCTGCGCGAGGCGCTGGTCGTGAGTACCCAGCGGGCGATTCAGCTACTCGGGCACAATGGCGGCTTTTTGGACGATCCGCAGGTGCGCATTCCCATTCCGGGTCCGCTGCGTACAGTCGAGAAAGGCCTGCGCGCCGTCGGTCAGGGCCAGCGCGCCGACGAGTTCATCGCCACCATGAACCATGCGGCCGAGCAGGCGGTCCCGCAGGCGGCGGGCATTTTCGGGAAGGCGATCCGCAATATGAGCTTGCAGGATGCGCGCAGCATTCTGACGGGTCCCGACAATGCCGCGACGAACTATTTTCGCGAGCACACCGGCAGCGAGCTCACCGCCGCCATGCTGCCGATCGTCAGCCAGGCGACCAGCAAGGCCGGCGTGACGGCGTCCTACAAGCGGCTGACGGAAAGCGGGGGCTCGGGCATGCTCGGCGGCCTGATCAGCAGTCAGGCGCCGGACCTGGACCAATATGTCACCGAAAAGACCCTGGACGGCCTGTTCACGAAAATCGCCGCCGAGGAAAAGGCGATCAGGACCAATCCCGTCGCCCGCAGCACCGACCTGCTGAAAAAGGTGTTCGGTTCGGTTACGCAGTAGGGTCGGGCGTTGTGGGCCGAGCCGCGCTCGCAACGCCCGACGGGCGCTCGCGATGGAGTGCACCTCGGATGCTGAAGCTCGAGTAGCGCTGAACGCTGCGCAGTCTGCCCAGCAGCGACAAGCGACCGCTCGGGTTGTGGCTGCGCGGGTCGACCTGCATCACGCGCAGCCGATTCAGGTCCAGATATCCGCTGAGCCCTGGCGGTCTGGTCTTGCGCAGCACGCCCCAGGCCGAGATCCGCCGCCTGCTGTTGATGCGGAAATAGCTGAAGTTGTTGTAGTGCTCGATGCGGTAGATTCGGTCGCCGTGCTTTTCGTGAAAATAGAGATGCTCGAGCTCGAAGTAGGGCGACGCACCCACCGCCATGAAATAGCCTGGTGTGAACTGATACATCGCATGCGTCACCCAGCCCGTGACCGGAAGATCGAAGACGTATGCTCCGTTTTCGCCAAGCAGGTTGTAGGCGTTCACCAGTGCCTGTGGGAAGTTGAAGACATGCTCCGAGGTTCCGTAGTCGAGCACGGTGTCGAAGTTGCCGAGATGGGGGCGCATGGCCTCGGAGGCGGAGAAATCATCCATCAGATCCGCGAGCAGCACGCAGCCGTCGTGATCGGCGATATCCAGCGACGTGACCTGCCGCGCACCGAGCAACCCGAAGATTCCCTCGGTGTAGGGCTCCTGGAGCGCGGTATCCGCAAGGCCGTGACTCTTTTGCAATTTGTCTCTATCGTTGGCCGAAAGAGTGTTGCAAAGACGTCCGTAAGTCAGTAGCGAACCCAGTTCCGCCCGTCGCGTGTACTCGGCCAGAAGCACCAGGTTTCCGCAATTCATGCCCATGCGCTGCCTTCCCTCCACAGGATCCGGAACGAGCCGGTTCAGGATCCGTACGATGCGCCGGACCGTGTGCCTGCAGCAAGCACCAGAACAGGATGATAGCGATCGCGCCGAAACACGCGATTTCGCAGGTGATCGGATTTACGTCAAGGGCAAGGCGATTTACGTCAAGGGCAAGGCCGTGATCCACGTGGCACAGGTATATGGACAGAAGGACAGCAACTTTGTGGAGTGCTTCTCGGCCGGGAAGTTCTTCGTCTCGACGGTGAGCCGAGACGAAGCGCTACGATCGCCGAACGATGGCACACGGTTCACGCCGCCGGCCGATCCCAGTTCTGGCCGTTCCGCCAGCTCCCGGGTTGCTGGTGATTTCCGGGTTAGAAGGCCACGTTGGTGTGGGCCCACTGCTCGGGCTTGAGGTTGAGGCGCAGACCGCCGAAGCCGGCACCGATCACGCCGACGTTGTTGAGGGCGTTGACGTTGATTTCCTGCAGCTGGGCGATGTTCTGGTTGACGTTGATGTCGACCTTGGCAGCCGGGCCGAGGCGGTCGAGCCAGGAGCCGCCGCCGCGTACTTCGGTGCGGGCCTGGGCATCGAGCGCGGTGCTGTGCTCGAGGTCGCGGATGCTGAGTTGTGCCATGGGAGTTTCTCCTGTTCGGTGGCCGGGACCGGTGATGTCACCGGCCCCGGTTTGCCGGGCGGGTTAGAGTGCGCGCACCAGGCCGCCGAAGCCGCCGAAGTTGATGTTGTTCTGGGCGTGCTGGGTGGGCTTGATGACGGACTTGATGTCGTCGGCGAAGGCGACGTTGTTGCCGTTCTGGTTGACGATGTCCTGCACCTGTCCGATCGACTGCTCGGCGGAGAAGTCGAGCTTGCTCTTGGAGGAGAAGAACGAGGGCAGCAGGAAGCGGCCGCCGCGCACCGAGGCCAGCGCGTCGCGGTCGAGCTGTGCGGTCTTGTTCAGGTCTTTGATGGTCAGCATGGTGGTATCTCCGGTTTCGTAAGTAAGGGGTCTGGGGTTTCGGTCATGAGCCTGTGCTCATGGCCGGGATAGAGCAGCGCGCGTGCCAGACCCGGCGGATTCCTGTTTATCTGCTTATAAACAATCGCCTGGAACAAGCTGCGCGCGAGAAGAGCGTCCCAGCCCAGGCTGTTCGTTGGACTCACCCCAACGCCTCGCTGTCAATGTCGTGCGGAACACAACGCTCGGCGCACGCTCTCCGAAGCGCCCCTCCCAAGTTGTAAATGAGAAGCGCTCGTGTTACGGTTCACAGCCAGTGGAGTCCTGGTGGTCGAGGTGATCGTCTATGCATCGCAGGGGTCTGGGCCTTGCCGTCGTGCTTGCCGCCAGCGGCGTGGTGCCGGCGCTCGCCGCCGAGGAAAGTTACGAGCTGGTGATCTCCGACCATCGGTTCGCTCCTGCCGAGCTCAAGGTGCCGGCGGGCGAGCGGGTAAAGCTGATGGTGGACAACCAGGACGCTACACCCGAGGAATTCGAGAGCCACGACCTGCGCCGCGAGAAGATCATCCCGGGCAACAGCAAGGGGAGCATTTGGGTAGGTCCGTTGCCCAAGGGCGAATATTCCTTCTATGGTGAATTTCACCAGGACACGGCGCAGGGCAGGCTGATCGCCGAGTGAGGTACGTATGTTGGGGTCTGCGGTAATCGTGTTTCGTGAAGTGCTGGAGGCGGCATTGATCGTCGCCGTGGTGATGGGTGCAACGCGGGGTGTCGCGGGGCGCGGCACCTGGGTGACGGCCGGCGTGTCCGGGGGCGTGCTCGGCGCGGTGCTCGTGGCCCTGTTCGCCGGACGCATCGCCGATGCGCTGGAAGGCAGGGGGCAGGAGCTGCTCAACGCATCGATCCTGCTTGCGGCAGTGGCCATGCTGGCCTGGCACAACGTCTGGATGAGCGCACACGGTCGGGCGCTGGCCACCGAGCTGAAGAAAGTGGGCCACGACGTCACGGTCGGCGCGAAACCGCTTTCGGCGCTGGCATTGGTTGCCTGCTTTGCCGTTCTGCGCGAGGGCTCGGAAACCGTGCTGTTTCTCTACAGTCTCACCGCCAGCGGAACCAACAGTGCACAGCTGCTCGCCGGCGGCGTGCTGGGACTCGGACTGGGCGTTGCGATCGGCTGGCTTCTGTATCGCGGGCTGCTGGCCATACCGGTAGGACATTTCTTCTCCATCACCGGATGGCTGGTGCTCCTGCTCGCCGCCGGTCTCGCGGCCAACGCCGCGGGCTATCTCAATCAGGCCGGTCTGCTTCCTGCGCTTTCGCCGCAGGTCTGGGACAGCTCGCAAATTCTCGACCAGAGCAGTCTGATCGGCGGTCTGCTGCACATCCTGGTCGGTTACAACGACCGACCGCTGGGTGTGCAGGTGGTGTTTTACGCGGTGACGCTCTGCGTGATCTATGCCCTCATGCGGCTGGTCGGGCAGCGCGGGGGGCAGCAGCGACCCCGCGTGGCGCATGAAAGTGCTTGACCCGCGGGTTAGCTGGCGCATGGCCGCGGCCCGATGACCACCATGCACAGCCTGCCGCCGTTTCCCGTGCCGATCCGCGTCGAGTCCCCAGGACAGGGGGCTAACGGCTCATGGGCCACACGCATCGAGGCAGCCGCGGTACGGCTGCGACCGTACCTGCCGTGGGTGCACGTGACGATGTTCACGTTCTTTCTGCTGCTGGTGCTGGTTCCGGCTCTGCTGCCGGCGGGTGGTTTTGCCAGCACCTTTGCCGGGGCAGCCAACTGGCTGATCTGGGGCCTTTGGTTCCCGCTGGTGTTCCTGTCGGTGCTGGTCAGCGGGCGCAGCTGGTGTGGCGTGCTATGTCCGATGGGGGCGGCCTCGGAATGGATGAACCGGATCGGACTGCGCAGACCCATCCCGGCGTGGTTGCGCTGGGAGGGGACACCCATCCTCAGCTTCATTCTCGTCACCGTGCTCGGCCAGACGGTGGGCGTGCGCGACTACCCGGGTGCCTTGCTGGAAGTCTTCGGAGGAACCCTGCTCGCGGCATTGGCGATCGGCTTGCTCTATGGTCGCGGGCGCGACAAGCGTGCCTGGTGTCGTCATGCCTGTCCCATCGGTTTGCTGCTCGGGGTGTTCTCGCGACTGGGCGCCGTGGATCTGGTGCCCAAGCGCCCGCACGCGGGCGGCGACACCTACGTCGAGAAGGGTCTGTGTCCGACCATGATCGACATCAATCGAAAGACCGAGAGCCGCCACTGCGTGATGTGCATGCGCTGCGTGCACCCGGGCCGACGCGGCGGCCTGGCGCTGCAGCTGCGCACGCCAGGTGCCGAGGTCGCGGCCATCGATGGTCACCATCCTTCGGCTTCGGAATTCTGGTTTCTGCTGTTGGGGACCGGTGTGGCTTTGGGCGCGTTTCTGTGGCTGGTCGCGCCCCAGTACCAGGATCTGCGCCAGGCGCTTGGCGTCTGGGCCATTGATCACGGCTGGAACTGGATCGGAGAGCCGGGACCCGGTTGGCTGATGGTGGTCCAGCCGGCCTCGCGCGAGGTATTCCTCTGGCTGGACTTTCTTATGATCGTCGGCTGGAGCCTCGGGGTGATGCTGGTTCTCACCGCGGCGCTCGCATTGCTCAATTTCGCCGCCACCGTGATCGGGGGCTGGCTGGGCGCGCAAGGCGATCGGCGCCGACGCTTCGTGACGCTCGGCTATCAGTTCACCCCGGTGGCGATGGTTTCGTTGCTGCTTGGGCTCGGTGGCGAGCTGTTCGCGCTGCTGCCTGCCCCGGAGGCGCTGCCGGTCAAGGTCGCGTTGCTGGGTGCCGCGTTCGCCTGGAGCGCGCTGCTAGGCTGGCGCATTCTCGCAAGTCAGGCGCTGGTGGGCTGGCGGGCAGGGCTGGCGCTGTTGCCGGGCCTGTTGGGATCGGCGGCCGTGGTAGCCGCGTGGTGGCCGGCATTGACCGCGGGCTGAAGGTGCATGCGCCCCTGGCTTTTTTTTCCGCCTACAGATGGTAATGATTCGCGTTTACATAATGGATGTGGGTCCGGAGCGGGCGCTCACCAGAACGGCTTTTCACGACAAGGGAGGCAAACCATGAAGGCAGCGACGTCATCTTCCGCCGTTGTGCTGCTCGGTGCATTGCTGGCCAACCATGCGCAGGCCGCCGAGTTTCCGATCGGCGAGGCCGTGGAGCGCAACGGTATGGAGATCGGTGCCGTCTATCTGCAACCGGTGATGATGGAGCCCATGATGCCGGGAATGCGTGAACTAACAGACATTCACCTGGAGGCCGACATCCACGCGCTCAAAGACAATCCGAACGGGTTCGGTCCGGGCGACTGGGTTCCCTATCTGGGAATCACCTATCGCATTGAGAAGCTGCAGGACAAGTGGGAGACGGTGGGCAGCTTCATGGCGATGGTAGCCAGCGACGGGCCGCACTACGGGGCCAACGTCAAGCTGAACGGTTCCGGGAAGTATCGCCTCAGCTATCACATCCTGCCGCCTCCTTACCAGGGCTTCTACCGCCACACCGACAAGGAGACAGGCGTCGCGGCGTGGTGGGATCCGTTCGATGTGAGCTGGGAGTTCACCTACATCGGGGTGGGGAAAAAGGGTGGCTATTGAATCCGAGTGTGCAACGACCAGAAGCGGGGAACCTTGTGCCGTGTCCGATGAACCGACCACGCCACATGTGACTTCCCGATGCCGGGGCGGACCCGAAGACCGTGCGCCGCGCATGCGCAGCAGCGCGCTACTGGGCGAGCGTGGCGAGCTCATCATCGAGCATGCTGGCAAAGAGTATCGGCTGCGGCGCACGCGAAACGGAAAACTCATTTTGACGAAGTAGATCCCAACCGCCGTCAGCCAGCCCGGGGAACGCGCCTCGCGCGGTTTCTTCCAGCCAGCAGGTACGGCCTCCCGCAAGAGGAGACGCCATGTCCTGCGATGATCCTTTGAAAGAAGTCGGGCTTGATTCGCCGTGCGAATTGACGCTAGCCGGCGCGCCGACCGGCCCATTCATAGCTGCCACAGTTTCACCCTGCCGCAACCGCTGCCCAAACTGCCCGCGTAGCAGCGGACATGCGCAACCGCAGATACGCCCGGCGCCTATGGCAGACAGCACTTGCCACGCCGGGGATTCGTATGCCGCTCAACGATCGAACAAGCCTGAAAGGGGGGAAGAATGAAGCACCGCGTGACCGACGAGCTCAGACTTTGCCGCGCCTGGGCAATGCGGCTTCGCTGCACGACGTTGCTGGGGCTGATGCTGGCTGTTTCCACTGCAGCCGGGGCGGCCGACGTCGGACCTGACGTGGAGATGATCGTGGTGGGGAGCTATCAGACGACGGGCAACGCCACCATCGACGGCCAGTCGGTCGACGATGAGGCGAGCGGTGCCATCGACCTCAGCATGACGCTTCCGCTCGCCGTCGGATCGGTAGGGCTCGAGGTCAAGGGAAGCACGACGCCGATAAATACTGGCGTCACCAGTGTGCTGGCCGAAGCCAACGCCCTGGTGGGTGAGACGCTGGACAACAACGACAACGGCCGTATCGTGGCCTGGCAGTTGTTCTACGGTCTCGAGGTGGGTCCCGGGGAGCTTGCCGTTGGACTGATCGATCCGACCGTCTACCTCGATACCAACGACGTTGCGAACTCCGAATTCACGCAATTCATCGGCGCGAGCTTCGTCAATGACCTCGACATCGACTTTCCCAGCCCCTCACTCGCGCTGGTCTACTCGGCGGAGCTCACGCCCGCATTCGCTCTGACTGCGCTCGTCGCCAACGCGACGGGCATCGAGCCCGACTATCAACAGGGGTTCGAGATCGGCAGGAGCGGACACGGGACCTTCGCCGCTTTGGAGTTGAAGTGGAGCGCAGAGCCGCTGTCCGCCAACCTGGGTGCATGGATCAATACCCGGCACCAGGACGAAGACGGCGACGGCATCGACGACGCCCGGCTCTCGGACGACGACGCCACCGGTGTCTACGGCAATCTCTCCGGAGCTCTCGGCGGGGGTCAATGGAATCTGCGGCTCGGTGCCAGTGACGGCAGCGTTCAGCCGGTGGAAGGATTTGCTGCGCTCGCCTATGCATATCCGCTGCGACATGCCGTGTTGGGCGTGGGGGTGGCCCACACCTTCGCCTCCCACGACCTGGCCGATCCTCACGAGGATATCGACCAGGCGGAGGTGTACGTCCGGTTCGCACTTGGCAAGGGCTTCACCATCACTCCCGACCTGCAGTACGTCGTCCACAGTGACTTCAATCCAGAGCAGAGCGGCGACTGGGTCGGCGGGGTGCGGGTGGGGTGGACGTACTGAATCGCGGGCGCGTGGAGTGCGCGTGGCACGTGACCGGTGCCCGTCAAAATCCGACGATGCGCGTTGGCGACGCTTCGCGGGAGAATCGCAACATCTGAAGATGACGCGTGGGGCCGTTTGCAGATGCCGGCGAGTGATGAAGTGAAGGCGGAGGCCGTGAGGGGCCTCCGCCTTCGGTGCTGCAGTTACGCGACGACGGGGAAGAAGCCGCCGAAGTTGATGTTGTTCTGCGCGTGCTGGGTGGGCTTGATGACGGACTTGATGTCATCGGCGAAGGCGACGTTGTTGCCGTTCTGGTTGACGATGTCCTGGACCTGGCCGATCGACTGCTCGGCAGAGAAGTCGAGCTTGCTCTTGGAGGACGAGAACACCGGGAAGGGCAGCAGCAAGCGGCCGCCGTGCACCGAGGCCAGCGCCTCGCCGTCGAGCTCTGCGGTCTTGTTCAGGTCTTTGATGGTCAGCATGGTGGTATCTCCGGTTTCGTAAGTCAGTGGTCTGGGTTTGGGGTCATGAGCATGTGCTCATGGCCTGGAGAGAGCAGGGCGCGTGCCAGTTGCTGCCGTGATTTGAAATTCATAGCATCAACAGCAACTTGACTGAACGGGTGGGCCGATTGGCCGCCGCGTCGAGGGGCTCAACGTTGGGTGCCCGACGACGTTTTCCGCATGCTGTTGGCGAACGCACGACTGCCTGCTGCATCTAGCCCTCCAGCTCCCGGGATGCTGGTGAGATTTCCGGTCTAGCCAGGGTGGCTACACGGCTACTTCAGCCCCATGCAGTTCGCATAGCGGGTGACCGTCGCCGGCCAGTCGGAGAAAATTCCGCGGGATGCCGACCTCCCTTGCCAGGACGTCCAGCACCTCCATGATGTCTCCTTCGTTGTTGAGCGTAGTCTTGAATGGATCGCACATGCTTCGCGATTGCTGAACGATGACACGGGGTTTACGCTGCCGGCCTATCCCGATTCTGGCGGTTTCCCGCTCGCCGTCGCCTGGTCTTCACTCAAGGGGTAGCTACGGCCACCCTGTCGTTCCAGCCTGGCGCGAATGTTCTGCAGAGAGCACTGCACCCAGCCGAACCCGATCATCTCCTGCTCGAGTCGCAGCCTGCTGCGGATGCGGTTGTCGCGCAGATCGTCGAACAGGGCGCGCTCGGCCGCGCTCAGCCGGGGCAGCTCGTGCAATACCTGGTCGGGTTCCTCGCCCCAGAGACTCTCATGGGCGAGCAAGGTCGCCCGGTCCATCAGGAAGGATTCAACATGGTCGAAGCGGCTGCGCAGCTGGTCGAGGATGGCGAAGCCGTGGGTGTCGATGTCGCCCCAGTAATGGAGCTCGCAGTGGTTGAGCCATTGCGCCCTCGCCAGGGCGTCCCAGCCGTAACCAGCGCCGAAGATGACGAGGCTTCCATCCATGGGCGGAAGGGCGAGAAAGTTGGTTTCGTTCTCGGTGATGAACGCCCGGCGCACGGGGAGGTCGAGCGCGGCGAAGCTTTCGGCGTCCAGCGTGATGTCGGGTTGCCGGACGCCGAGGAATCCCCGCCGCTGCATCGAGCAGGCGAAAGCGGATGCGTACGGGCTTGTCACGAAACCCGTAGCGCGCGGCGAACCGGGAGATGCCCGACGGCACGGCGTCGATCGCTCCCGGCCAGCACCAGATCCAGCCATTCCGCCAGCACGCCACGATGCGCTTCGATGAACTTGCTGTGCACGCCGGGAATGTCCACCTGCCGCAGGTAGACGCTCGGGCGCGGATGCTTCTGCAGCCAGGCGACGACATCGAGCAGGCGATCCCAGGCGTCGACCAGCTCCAGCGCACGCAGGGGTACCTGCGCAGCCAGTCGGCAAGCGGAGGCTGCCGCTGGCGCGTGCGCTCGACGAGAGACCGGAAGCGTGCACCCTCCGATTGTTTGCGGATCAGCGACAGGGCGTCGTCGGGCGTGTCGACCCATACGCCGTGAGGCAGGGCATTGAGGCCGAGCACGCGATGGCTGAACTCGCGCATTTCGATGCGCAGATGCGGCGTCTGGCGCAGCTCGGCGGCCCAGCTGCGCACCGCGTCGAAGTGCGCGGCGATTTCGGCGGACGTCGGTCCCTTGAGCGTCAGCCGCAGCGGAAAGGCAGGCTCGCCGCTCACCTACTGGCGCAGCAGTTCGCCGCGATCCCAGCAGCGCTGCACCTGCGCGCGCAGCTCGCGCGGACCGGTCCAGCTCATCGCGGCCACCCTCGCCTTCTCCTCCCGGTACTCCTCGATGGTCAGGTTGCGCAGCAGCGAGGCGCGGCCGTCCTCGTTGTGCACGAAGCCGACGCTGGAGACGAAGGGCTCGATGATGTGGATCTTCTGCAGCGGCGTGACGATCAGCAGTTGCAGATTGAGCTGCGCGAAAAGCCGCAGGCCGTATTGCGCGGACTCGTCCGAGCCGCGCCCGAAGGCCTCGTCGATGACCACGAAGCGGAACGAGCGCGAGCGCACCGCGCCCCATTCCAGCCCGAACTGGTAGGCCAGGCTGGCGGCCAGGATGGTGTAGGCGAGCTTCTCCTTCTGACCGCCGGATTTGCCGCCCGAATCGGAATAGTGCTCGTGCTCGCTGTCATCCTCGCGCCAGCGCTCGCTGGCGGCGAACAGTAAACCAGTTGCGCACGTCGGTCACCTTGGCCGTCCAGCGCCGGTCCTGACTCGGTCAGCCCCTCGCGGCCGCGAAAGCGCTCGATGATGTGCTTGACCTGCAGGAACTTGGCCTCCGAATACTGGGCATCGTCGGAACCGGTGAGCGCGCCCTCGGTGCAGGCGCGCAACTCGGTCTGGAAGTCGCGAATCTCGGCATCCGGCGCTCGGCTGGGGCTCGAGCACGATATAGCGTGCCGGGTTGTAGTCGATCTGCGTCAGCGACTCGTTGATGCGCGCGATGCGCTCCTTGATTGTCTTCGCGCTCGCGGGCCAGCTGCGACTGAAAGTTGGCGACCTCGCGGATGGTGTTCTCGTTCAGCAGTTCCTTGAAGCGCGCCTCGAAGCGCGGCAGGTCGTCGGCCTGCAGCGCGTCGAGCATGGCGCGGTACTCGGCGGCCGCCGCGATGCTGGCATCGACCTCCGCCGTTTCCAGCCGGAAGTCTTCCTTGTATTCGGTCATGGCGCTGGATGATCTTCTCGCCCAGCCGTTTGAGCCGCTTGCTCCTCGGCGTCGATGCCGCGCCTGCAGCCATTCGCGCATGTCGCGCTCGCGGTTGTCGCAGGACTCCACCGTGAGCTGATGCTCGCCCAGCGCCTCGCGCGCGCAGCGCTTCCAGCCGCGCGAAATGCGATCGTCATGCCGCGCAGCGTCGTATCGCAGCAACGCCTGCGGTCTGCTGCCGCAGCGCCTGCGGCATCCTCCCGTTTCTGCTCGGTCCTGGCGCCGCTCGGCCTGCGTGCCGTCGAGCTCGCTGCTTCGGTCGTCTGCCAGGTCTGTTCCAGCGCTTCTGCAGCTGCGCCGGTCAGCTCCCGCAGCACGTCGGAGGCCGTCTCCAGCTGCGTCGCTCCTCGCTCCAGCCGCGCGATCTCGGCGGCCAGCGAGCTGCCAGTCCAGCTCCGCGGAAATCGGCGATACTCATCGAGCTTGAGCAGAGCTCTCGAGCCGTTCGGCGCAGGTTCGCCTGCTCGGCTCTGCAGCCTGCGGCGATGCGCGCTGCCGAGCTCGCCCAGCCGCGTCTCCAGCTGCCGCGCTTGTGCCTCGCAGCGCGGCGATCTTGGCCGCATTGGTCCAGCCCAGCACGTAGCGGCTGCGGTCATCGAGCGGTGGCGGTCATCCTTCTCGTGGCGCTCGCCGGGGGCTTTGATCTGCCCGGCCCGCGTGATGGCCCGGGTCTCGCGGCGGAACTGCTCGCCGGTCTGCGCAGCAGGCGACGTCGAAGCGGTGCGCCAGCTCGCGTTCCAGCCAGTCGTAGAACGGCGAATCGGGCTTGATCGCGAGCTTGCGCACCAGCGAGTCGCGGATGCAGGTCGGGCAGTTCGCCGCGGCGGCCTCGGCGCACCCGGAAATAGACCAGACGGCCGCGCAGATGGGTGCGATCCACCCAGTCCGGCCACGTCTGGTAGTGGGCTTCCGGCACCAGCAGCGACAGGCCGAAGTTGCGCAACAGGCGCTCGGCCGCCCCTTCCCAGTCCCGCTCCTCCTCGCGCACCTGGATCAGTTCGCCGGCGAAGGGCATGTCAGCTTCGGCCAGACCCAGCGCGCTGCACAGGGCTGCGCGCATGCGGACCTGCTCGGCGGGGATATTGCTGCGCCGGGCCTTCAGGCTGTCGATCTCGGCCGTGAGCTGCGTCGTGCTCGCTGCTTGCCCTGACGCAAGTTCCACGCCCTGTTCGGTCAGGCGCGTTCTGCAGCTCGGCCTCGCGCCTGGCGCCAGTGCTCCAGCTGCGCTGGTAACGCCTTGCGCTGAGCGCAGGAAGGCCTGCCTCGTCGGCGGCGGGCTGGCTCGCCGGCGGCAGCGCACCAGTTCGGCGTAGCGCTCGGCCTGCGCAGTTTCCTGCGCTCGCGCTCCGCGTCCTTGCTCGCGGATCTCGACGGCGAGACTGTTCCAGCCGGTCGCCGCCGTTGTCGGCGATGCTCTGCTTGAGCTCTCGCACCTCGTCGCGCTGCATGATCGCGCTGCGCGTCGCGCCGGTGCATCTGCGCCTGCGATTCTGCACCCATTCCTCGGCCAGAAGCTGCAGATCCGCTGCTCCAGCAGCTCGAGCTTGAGTCGCGGCGAAGTACGGGCCGCAGCGCCTCGCGGCAGGCGCGCAGGTGCTCCATCTCGGCCGTGCCAGCTCGCTGTGATGCGGTCACAGTCGGCCACCAGCGGCGTCAGCATCTCGATCTGCCGCTTGGCCTTGAGCACCGCTTCATGCGCCCGGTTCAGATCATCGAAATGTGCGATCAAGGCGCGTGATGCGCGGCGCCACGTCGAAAGGCTCAAGCATGTGGCTGCGCACGAACTCGGTCAGGTTGCCCACCGACTTCATCGACACGGTCTGGTGGAACAGCTCCAGGGCCTGTTCGTTCTCGATGCCGAAACGGCGCCGGAACCAGGCTCCGTAGGGCGGGAAGCTGTCGAACACTCGATCTCCGCGCCGACGCTGCGAAGCTTCTTGCGCAGCGTGGGCGATGTCGGTGCCGAAGCCGGCAAAGTCGCTGGCGATGGCAAGATCCCGCTCGGCGCCGACGAAGAAGCGCGCCGGCTGCCCCTGCGCATCCTTCATCCAGAACACCTGCGCCAGGGTCACCGTCTGGTCGATAGCCCGCGTTGTGAAACACGCCGAGGATGACGGAGTAGCTGTTGTGGTCGCGCAGGGCGACGGGCTTGGCGGCGCCGCTGACTTCATTGCGTTCGGACTTGTAGTAGCCGAGCACGTAGGAGCGCAGCGTGCGTTCCCGGCTGTCGGCGCCGGCGGCCTTGTTGTAGGCGACGCGCTGGGCGGGCACCAGCAGGGTCGTGACGGCATCGACCAGGGTCGATTTGCCCGAGCCGATATCGCCGGTCAGCAGCGCATTCCTGCCGTCGAGCTGCAGGGTCCAGACGCGCCCGTCGAAGGTACCCCAGTTGAAGACCTCCAGTCGCTGCAGGCGAAAGCCCGACAGTGTATCGTCGGCCACGAAAGTCCAGTCCCAGTGTTTGCAGTGATTCAGTCATCGTCCGCGCCTCCCGTGCTCGCCGAAGTTGGCCTGATAGGCCGCCAGGCGCGCATCGAAATCGGCCAGCCACTGCGCATCGACGAAGGCCTTGAGGATGCGCCGTACCTCGAATACCGTCGGCGCCTGCCCCGCGCTGAGGACTTCAGCCGGCGCAGAAATCCCAGCTCGACGATCTTGTTGAGATGCGTCTCCACCTGGTCCATCAACCGGGCCTCGTTGCTGGTGTCGGGCAGAAACACGCGCACCAGCTCGACGATCTCATCACGCGACAGCACCAGCCGCGGTCAGTCTGCCGCCACCGGCATCGAACTCGGCCAGCTTCTTGCGCAGCAGCGCCAGCAGCAGGCTCACCGGAAACGACAGCGGCCGTCGCGCCACCAGGCGCGGCAACTTGGGTGCCGCATCTCTTCGTCTTCCTGGCCGCGAACGCAGGAAGGCATAGCCCTCGGCCTCGTCCAGCACCAGCTCCAGGCCCAGCACCGCCACATAGTCGCGCACCCGCGGCCTGCAGATCGAGCAGGGCGTTCCACTGGCCTGGCATCGGCTTCCTGGTAGAGCACACCCTTGAGCAGGGAATCACCAGGGACCGACAGATCGTGCGCTGTGCCGGCGACCGCAGGCTTCACGGTTCGCATGCTCATCGTACGAAGATCACGCGCGGCAGCCGCGCCGCGTCGGTAGTATTCGCGCCGTCCGGCTCAGGCCCCGCCAGAGAATGACTCTCGGACGCGTCCTCATCCACCGACGCGTGCTGAAAGTCCTCGCTCGCCGAGCTGCAGATAGGCCACCAGCTCCGCCAGGCCCTGCTGCAGTGGCTGCAGCTTCAGCACAGTTCACGCAGGGTGATCTGCGCGCGCTCCTGCAGGGCATGGCGAATGTTGCCGGGCCAGCTCCGCCTTGTCGATCACCGACCTGCGAATAAAGCGCGGCGGCATCCACGTCGGCCTCGCCCGCCTCCAGCTCGATCTGCGCGATGCGCAGGCTTGAGGGCCGGGGTGTACAGCGGCCGCTCCATCGGCAGTTCGATATCGGCGGCCGGTGTCCGCGATGCTCGTCACATCACCCGGCGGCGGCGCACTCGCGCACGGCCAGCGCCCTGCTCTCGATGCCGTGCAGAATATCCATGATGCGGCGGTTCTCCAGCCAGGCCTGATCGTCGAGAAAGCGGCGCAGCTGCTGCGAGAGCTGCGCCACGGTGCGCTGGGTGTGCTCGCCGGCCTCCAGCCAGTCGTAATGTACACGCCGGGTGCGGGCATCGGGCTTGAGTTCGGCCACCGGCGGCAGGGCCAGCACCCGTTCCAGCAGCTCGGAAAGCTCTTCCTGCCGGCGGCTGGACATCAGGAAATCCCAGAATGCGCGAAAGCTGCGGCCCTGATCGGAATCGGCAATCGCATCGCGCTCGCCCATGATCTCCTCCAGCAGCTCGCCTTTGCCGCCCTCCCACAGCGCAATGCGCTCGCGCACGCGCCGGTCCAGCACGCGGAAGTTATGCTCCACCTCGCGAAAGTCGGTCAGCAGCTCGCGCGCCAGCTGGATGAACTGCTGGAAGCGGTCCTTGAGCGCCGTGTCATCCAGCAGCGGGACATCACCGGCCAGTACACGCGCTCGATCTCGGCATCGAGCTCGTCGCGCCGCCTGCGCAGCTCGGCAATCGCGTTTGTCGGGGTCGGTCTCGCTGCCCTCGCTCATCTGCTTGAGCAGCTCGAACAGCGTCAGCAGGCGCGACTCGGTGCCGACGAAGCTGCGCTCGGTCAGTGTGCCGAGCCAGGCGATCGCCTTCTCGGTCGGCCGGCGTCAGGTCGAAATGCGGTTCGTCCGATCCCTGCCGGTAGAACTTGCGCAGCCAGCCCTTTTCAGTGCCCGCCCAGTCGTTCAGGTACTCGAGCGCCGGTTTCGGAAAGCGCGTCCGCGCCCAGTCGTTCGCGCAAGGCGTAAAGCTCGTCTTCCAGTGCCTCCGCCAGATCGGCCTGCGCCATCACCGCGGACATTGGGCGCGACGAACACCCGGTGCAGAAAGCCCGCCACCAGCGGCGCGTGATCCGAGCGCAGCAAGCGCCACGCGGGATGGTGGCTGCGCAGGGCATCGAGAGTCGCGTAGTCGAGGGTCAAGACGTGAGAACCTGAATGCAGTTGCAGCGGCGCGGTCGCGATTTGAGGGAGCGTTTCGTCAGACTAGCGCATGTTCCCGCCGATGACCGGGTTTCGTCCATGGTGCACGCCACGGCCGCCGATGGGGGGCGCAGGAAGAAAGCAATAAGTCAGGTTTGGTTCGATAGTATGCATTCTGGTCCCTCTCCACGCCACTCACTGAATCCCGTCACCGGTGCCGAGCCTCTCCGCTTCGCTTTATCCGCGGCCACGATGTGAGTCGTGCGCGTGGTGTTATCACCGGTTGTTCAGCGCGCGATCGGCAGCTCGCGCGATCATCTCGTCCCAGGCCGGCACCAGCTTGCCAAGGACCTCGATGAGGCGGTCGCGAACTGCGCGGCGGTCCTTCGCGGGAGATGCCCCGATCAGTTCCGCGACCGCATGGCAGGCCTCTTCGGCTGGGAAGTCAGGGGACCAGCTCAGGGGGCCTTCTGCCTCGACCCCGCTCGCCTTGTGCAGGCCGAGCACGACACCGCAGCAGATCGCCTGGGCTGCTTCGTGCAAGCCAAGATCCATGCGGCGCTTCATGTCGGTGATGATGTCCTCGACGGCTTCACCAAGCAACTCCCATGCGGCTTCTGTCGGCTCCACGTAGCCCCACGACTGTTTGCCGGCATGCCGGTGAAAGGAATCGATGTCCAGCGATGTGACCGCGTCGAGCACGTTCTCGGCTATATGCTCGACGGAAGGTGACGAGACCATCTCGACGGCGATCGACTCGGCCTCCGAACGAAGGTCCGGATACTTCGTCAGCAGGATATGCAGGACCGTGGCCAGCTCGCTCGGAGCCATCTTGGCCAAGAAGTTCGTCGGGCGGGCCTTGGGTTTGGAGCGATGCCCACCGGGTGGCGCCGCCGGTTTCCTGGGCCTGCGCGTGGCCATCACCGCCTTGCTTTCCTGAGCCGCTCGATGAAGGAGGGCTTGTGCGCGTGCGCTTTCCGCAGCGCCTCGATGCGCAGCGGGAAGTCGCCGGCCTTGCCGCGGGCGTCCAGGCCACGCAGGTCGACCAGCAGCTGCACTGCCTGGTCGTAGCTCTTGGGCTGTTTCGTGGCGACGAGGCCGTCGATCTCGGACCATAGCCTGGTCTCGCGACCGACGAGGCTGTCGAGGTGCTTCTCCCGGGCAATCGCTGCCTCGCGCTCGCGTCGTGCCTTTTCCTTGGCGTGTTTCTGGGCTTCGATGCGCATTCTCTGCGTCGCGTACACTTCGGCTGCCTGGAGAAGCTGGCCCACGGTTCTTTCCGTTGTCACAGAGCCACTGTCGCCGGCGGCGCGCTGCTTCAGGAACCGCTGCAGCAACTCCGCGACCTGGGCGTGGTCGGCATCCACCATGAGGTTCGTGATGAGCTCGTCCTTCTCCTTGGTCGCGAGCTTGCCGATCCAGACGCGGAGCTCAGCGCGGTCGATTCCTACGCCCGCAAGCGGCGGGCTGTCCTCAGCGGCACATGCAGCAGATCGCCGTCGATGCGCAGGAACTCAGCCAGGCTTTTCAGGGAGGCGCTGAGCTGCCCGAGGCCGGGCGGCACGGGCGGCTCCGGGTCCCCGTCGTCGAGCTCTCCGGCTTGAGCACGAAGGAGCCAACCGAGGTATAGCGCCCGCAGGTCGCCGCGCGCAAGCTCCGCCCGTACCGAGATCAGCGAGGAGAGGTAACCTTCACCCACGACCCAGTCGCCGCCTTCCTCGTCCTCGGACACGAAGGAGAGGATGACCTTGCCTGACTTCTCGCCGACGAAGGCGCTGTCGCTACCGCAGTACGCCCTGGCGGTTGTCGAGTCGAGAAGGCGGGATGGCAGACGGAGCTTCAGGACATGCGTGCCCCAGTTTGCGAGGTAGAGGAACGCGTCGAAGTACTTCGACATCCACGCGTCCTCATTGCCCTTGAAGCTGCCCCAGGCGTAGTCGTTGACGAAGCTCGTCGGCGTGATGCGCGCTCGCGTCGAGTACGATCGCAGCTCGGCCATTTCCCGGGCCGTGAGCGGCCGGTCGATCGCCTGAAACTCGTAGTACTGGTACTCGCTCATGGTTTCAGTTCTCCTGCCGGTCCTCCCAGGCGGTCTTTGCCCGCACCTCGTCGATCAGGAAGTGCACGCCCTGGTTGTCCGAGGGGTTGAGCCAGAGCATCGCGCCTTCCGCCTGGCCGGCCTCGATCCAGCCACAGTACAGCTCGGCGACGAACTGGCCGAAGCGACCGCTCGAATCGTCGAGCTCCTCGATCTTGGCGTAGCACGCGGCGAGGAATGTCTCGCACAAGGTGACCGCGCGGGACGGCTCGTTCGCCGTGAGCTTGGCGATCTTGAGCGCAACCTCGTCGAGGTCGCTCACGAAGGAGAAGGAGGCGCGGTCGGGGATGAAGGCGCCGGGGTCGAGCGCCAGCTCGATCTCCTGCTCGATCGGATCCGCTTTGGCGCAAGGCTTCCTTGTCAACGTTCCTTCTCCCTGCGCACTCTGCCCGTGGTTACCGGAAGTCTAATCCGGTTCGTTTGGCGCATGTTGGCTCCGGCAGTGACCAATTGGAAGAGGGCTAGATCGGTGGTTCCAGGTGGCGCGCGGCTTCCGATCGGCGGAGCGGAGAGGGGCCATGGGCTCTCCCGGTCGGCTCAGCTCTCGAATTGCCCCGTTGTCCGCGCCGATGCGGTCGGGGTTCGGGGACGGAAGCTGGCATTCTCAGGCCGTGCGGTGGTACTCATGGAAGTCAACGGTATCAATCCGTACGATGTTTCCGCTAGGCACAGGTAATCCAGCTTACAGGCTTGTCCGTCTCGAATATCCTGTTCAACAGGTGCTAATATCCGACCAGTTCTCAGGTTCCGAGGTGGCAGCCATCAGTACGAAGTTCTCCGAGGATGTCGTCCCGCTCACCGACCTCAAGGTCAATCCGGGGCGGGTGATCAAGCATGCGACAGACGCGCATGGCCCAGCGCTGCTGACGAGCCGCGGCCGTGGTGTCGCCGTGGTCCAGTCGCTAAACGACCACGAGGCCGCCGAAGAGGAACGCGATTTCATGCGGGCGGTGGTCATGGGATTGGCGGATCTCGAGGCCGGAAGAGAGGTGCCCTTCGCCGAAGCAAAGGTACGGCTCGGCCTGACCGAGCGCGATGTCCAAGGTTGCGATGGTCCTCATGAATAGACGCCCCCGGCACCTGGTTACTGGCTACATTCCCACCGCCAAGCACTTGCCCTGAACACGGCGCGGTGCACAGCTGTCGGGCGCGGCGCATGGCTGAGCGCGCTGCGCTGCTGGTCGACGAAGACTTCCCCGACTTGGGTCAGGTGCTTCACGATACGCGAGACAGGCTCACTGTCCAGATCGCTGCGCTTGATCTCGAGCGGCGCATACTGCGCGATCTGCTCTGCGGCGAGGATGTCCGCCTTGATGAGCCGCATCAGCGTTGTATCTTTGACACCGCTGTAGCTCGTGGCTTGCGCGAGGTTCGACACGTCTGGATTGATCTGCGCTGCATCAGGCGTCGCGATACGATACTTACGGCGTACCGAGGCAACGCGCGATTGAGTCCAGCGGTTGCCCATGCCGGTTCGTCGCCCAAGTTTGCTCAGCACGCGCGCGATCTCGTCGCGCCACCGAAGCCGAGGCCGTACGCGCCACCGGTGGCAAAGTCGCCGCTACACAGGTAGCGCGTTGCCGTGCCACTCTTGCCCCAGTAACGAATGTGCAACGTGCGCCCGCACCTCAGCAACCCGCTCAATAGTCTCTGGCCGCACCGCACCCGCACCGCACTGCGAGCGACGCGTCGTCCTTCATGTAAGTTACCCCCATTGTTGCGCATGACGTCCTGGTGTCGCTGGTAGGGGTCCCAGTCAATACATCCGACGTGGTGGGCTTGGATGAAGACGCTGGCGTCCTCAGGCGGCCGGGCGCTGCGCTGATGTTTGACCGCCTCGCCGTCGCCCGTATACATACGCACCCGCGTAGAGCGGATTGTGCAGCACGTCGTTGACAGAGCTCATCGTCGGCAGTTGCCAGAGCAACTCAAAGCGAGCGCCGCGCGCTTTGTTGACCGGCAGCTCGATGCGCTCCTCGTGAAACCACCGGTGAGTCTGGCGGACACTACCGAGCTCGCCAAACTTGCTGAACACGGCGACCACGAGACGCGCTGATCGTGACTTCGATAGCCCGCCGTCGCTCGCTTCAGTGCTTGATTGGGCGTTGTGGCTCTCTTCCCGTGTCCTCGTGCCCGCATGTCTTGCGCAAAGACGTGGGGACCGCGGTCAGGCTCGCGACATCCAGCTGCACCATCGCCATCGCCGCGTCCAGCTGGCTATCCACGAACGGGCCTTGCAATCCATGGCCGGCGTTGTTGATCAGGATGTCGATCGCAATGCCTCGCTCGCGCAGGCGCCGATGCAGTTGGACGACTGCCGAAATGTCCGAGAGATCGACCTGCTCCACCACGACGTCGATGTGGTACTGCCCGCGTAGTGTCTCGGCGAGTGCTTGAAGCCGGTCCAGCCGGCGCGCTACCAGGACCAGCGAGTGGCCTTGCTCGGCATATTGGCGGGCGAATTCCTCGCCGAAGCCGCTCGATGCGCCCGTGACCAGTACCCATGGATCATCAGTTGTGGTCATTTTGCTTACCTGCGGTCGTTGATGGAAACGTCTTTGGTGGAAAGGTCGCCGGAGAGGCGGTTGCTACTTGCATGCTGCGCATCCCATCCGCCCCCCAGCGCCCGGAAGGAGGCAATTGCGGCGCGCGCAACCTCGGTTTGCGCCTGTGCCTTCGCATCGCGCGCCTGCAGCAGGTTGCTGTTGGCATCGAGCACCTCGATCAGGCTGACGACGCCGCCCTGGTAGGCGGCAAGCGAGTTCTCGCGCGCACGGGCGAGCGACGATTCACCCCGCGCCAGGATGCCGACCTGGGCCTCGCGTTTGACGAGGGCGGAAAAGGCGTTTTCGACATCCTCGGTCGCCCGCAACACGGCCAGCCGGTAGGCCGCCAGGGCTTCGGCCTCCTGGCCACGCGCGGCGGCGATCTGCGCGTCGACGCGGCCGAAGTCGAACAGTCGCCAGCGCAGTCCGAGGACGCCCTGAGCCTGGCTGGCGTCCCCGGTGAAGAGGTTGCCGCTCGCGATTGCCGTGGCGCTCCCCAGCAGGGCGGCGAGCGAGAACTTGGGGTAATACTCCGAGACCGCCACGCCGATGCGCGCATTGGCCGCGGCAAGGCGCCGCTCGGCGACGATGAGATCGGGCCTGCGCCGAATCATCTCGGCCGGTGTCCCGGTCTCGGCCAGCCCCGGCGCGACCGGGACCGGCGCCACCGGGGCAAGCTCCGTGCGGTAGGTTCCCGGCTGTACCCCGAGCAGCACGTCCAGCGCGTTCATCGCCGTATCGAGGCCGGCTTCGAGGGCGGGGATCTGCGCCTCGGCCTGGGTGAGCGACCCCTCGGCCTGGTTCATCTGGAGCTCGGCGGCGATCCCCTTTTCGTACTGGAGCCTGACCATGGCGAGCAACTGGCGGCGGGTCTCCACTTGCTGCCTGGCGATTGCGATGCGCGCCTGCAAGCCCCGGATCGTGACGTACACGTCCGCGGTCTGCGCGGCTACGGCCAATCGCGTCGCCACCGCGCTGGCTTCGGATGCCTCGTACTCGGCACGCGCGGTCTCCCGCCCGCGCCGCAGACTGCCGAACAGGTCGATCTCCCAACTCGCACCGAGGTTGGCCTCGTAGGCGCTGCCGCTGCGATCGAAGCCGGGTGTGGCGTTGAGCACCTGCCCCAGCGGGGTCTCGACCGACTGGTAGCCTCGCGCGGCGCTTACACTCACGTTGGCCGCCGGAAGCAGTGCCGCATCGGCGGAGCGCAATGACGCACGCGACTGGGCGACACGCGCCGCCGCTTGTGCGATGTCCAGGTTCTGTTCGAGTGCCAGGGTTACGAAGCGCGTCAGCAGGGGATCGTCGAAGGCGGACCACCAGATCGTGAGGTCTGTCTTGTGCTGAACCGGCCGCCGCTCGATACCCTCCTGCCCGAGGAAGGTGGACGACAGCGCAATCTTGGGCGGTCTGTAGTCGTTGCCGACGGCGCAGGCCGTCAAGACGCCGACACTCAGAAGAAGAGCAAGAGAGCGGGGATGTGCGATCATGAGAGTCCTTCGGGCAGCTGACCTGTAGTAGTGACTAGTAGCAATAATAGTCATTAGTTGTCAAGCTGTAGAATACGAGGTATTGTTTTCCCATGAGTGAAATTGAATCTTCCACCCCGCAGGCGCGTGGCCCTGCCGACCACAGCGTTCGAGAGCAGATCGTCGAGGCAGCCGGAGAGCACTTCAGCCACTACGGCTACGAGAAGACCACGGTCTCCGACCTGGCCAAGGCGATCGGTTTTTCCAAGGCTTATATCTACAAGTTTTTCGACTCCAAGCAGGCGATCGGCGAGGCCATCTGCGCCAGGACCTTGAGCGCCATCGTCGCGGCGGTCGAAGAGGCGGTAGCCGGCGCAGCCACGCCGACGGAAAAATTCCGCAGAATGTTCAAGACCTTGGTGTCGACCGGCGTGAGTCTGTTCTTCAACGATCGCAAGCTGTACGACATCGCCGCGTATTCCGCCGGTGAGGGGTGGCCGTCCGCCCGCGCCTACTGTGAGCGCATCCGGCAGATCCTGACGGAGGTGGTCCGCGAAGGGCGGGAGAGCGGCGAGTTCGAGCGCAAGACCCCGCTTGACGAGACGGTGCATGTGATCGATCTCGTCATGCAGCCCTATGTGAATCCGCTCCTGCTCCAGTACAACCTCGATGTTGCCGAGGACGCGCCGGTACAGCTTTCCAACCTGGTGCTGCGCAGCCTGGCCCCATAGCTGGTTCAACAATCGCGTGCGTGACTATTGACAGTATTGGTCACTAGATAGAGGATAGAGGCCTTCGCGTTACCGGAGGTCGCCATGTTTCAGCGCCGCAATATTTCCTTCCTCGCCGTCATCGGTCTGCTGCCCTTTGCCCTGGCGGCGTGCAGCGACGCCACTTCTTCGATTGATCCGCGGACCGAGATTCCCCTCGTGCGGGTCGCGCCGGTAGCGACCGCCGTCCAGGCCGAGCGTTCGTTCACCGGCGTCGTCGCGGCGCGGGTGCAGAGCGACCTGGGCTTCCGCGTTCCCGGCAAGGTCCTGGCGCGCCTGGTCGACACCGGGCAGACCGTCAAGCGCGGCCAGCCGCTGATGCGCATCGATCCCACCGACTTGAGGCTCGCCACGCGCGCCCACGACGAGGCCGTTGCCGCCGCCACGGCGCGCGCGCGCCAGACCGCGGAGGACGAGGCGCGCTATCGCGACCTCGTCTCTGCAGGCGCGGTGTCGGCCTCCGCCTACGACAAGGTCAAGGCGGCCGCCGATTCGGCGCGAGCGGAGCTCAATGCGGCCAAGGCCCAGGCCGACGTTGCCCACAACGAAACGGGCTACGCTGTCCTGCTCGCCGATTCGGATGGCGTGGTGGTGGACACCATGGCCGAGCCGGGCCAGGTCGTCGGAGCCGGCCAGGTTGTCGTCCGTGTGGCGCATGCCGGGCGCCGCGAAGCGGTCATTGCGCTCCCCGAAACCCTGCGTCCGGCAATCGGCTCCGCGGGGCGCGCGACCTTGTATGGCAGCGGGCAGACGGCCGCCGCGAAACTGCGCCAGTTGTCCGATGCCGCCAACCCTCAGACACGCACCTTCGAGGCGCGCTACGTACTGGAGGGCCGCCTGGCGGACGCGCCGCTGGGCTCGACCGTCTCCATCGAGATTCCGAACGGCCGATCCGCCCGGACGCTGCAGGTGCCGATCGGCGCGATCTTCGATCCGGGCAAGGGGCCCGGCGTATGGCTGGTCGAAGGGGAATCGCCCCAGGTCACCTGGCGCGCCGTGCAGATCGCTGGCGTCAGTGAAGATGCAGCTTCGGTCGTCGGCGGCCTCGCGGCGGGGGATCGCGTCGTTGCGCTCGGCGTGCAACTGCTGCGCGAAGGCGAGCACGTGCGCCTGGCGGAAGACGAAGCCGCGCAAAGCGTGGCGGGTCGCCCAATGAGCGCTCTCAACCTCTCCGCCCTCGCGGTACGCGAGCGCTCGGTCACCCTATTCCTGCTCGTGATGATTTTCATCGCCGGCGTCGTGGCCTTCCTGACGTTGGGCCGGGCGGAGGACCCGCCTTTCACGGTCAAGCAAATGACCGTCGTTACGGCCTGGCCGGGGGCCACGGCCAAGGAAATGGAGGAACTGGTCGCCGAACCCCTGGAGAAGCGGATGCAGGAGCTGCGCTGGTATGACCGGACGGAGACCTTTACGCGCCCGGGCCTGGCCTTCACCACGGTCTACCTGCAAGACAGCGCCCCGCCTGCCCAGGTCCCCGATCAGTTCTATCAGGCGCGCAAGAAGCTCGGCGACGAGGCCCGCAACTTGCCTCGTGGCGTCATCGGCCCGATGGTGAATGACGAATACGCCGACGTGACCTTTGCGCTGTATGCCTTGAAGGCGAAAGGCGAGCCTCAACGACATCTCGTCCGCGATGCGGAGACCTTGCGCCAACGGCTGCTTCACGTGCCGGGCGTCAAGAAGGTGAACATCATCGGCGAGCAGCCCGAAAGGATCTTCGTCGAGTTCTCCCAGGACCGCCTCGCGACCCTGGGCTTGTCCCCGCGCGACCTCTTCGCCGCGCTCAATGGCCGCAACGCCATGACGCCTGCAGGCTCGGTCGACGCCAAGGGCCCGCAAGTCTTCATCCGGCTGGACGGCGCCATCGACAACCTGGAGGCGATCCGCAATACGCCCGTCGTCGCGCAGGGCCGTACGCTGAAACTCGGCGACATTGCCGACGTGAAGCGGGGCTACGAAGATCCGGCGACCTTCCTGATCCGCAACAACGGTGAGCCGGCCCTGATTCTCGGCGTGGTCATGCGCGAGGGCTGGAACGGCCTCGATCTGGGCAAGGCGCTGGAGGCAGAAGCGGCGGCGATCAACGCCCAAATGCCGCTCGGCATGAGCCTGTCCAAGGTCACGGACCAGGCGGTCAATATCCACTCAGCCGTCGACGAGTTCATGGTCAAGTTCTTCGCCGCCCTCGGCGTGGTGATGCTGGTGAGTTTCCTCAGCATGGGATGGCGGGTCGGTATCGTCGTCGCGGCGGCGGTGCCCCTGACGCTGGCGGCAGTGTTCGTCGTCATGGCTGCCACCGGCAAGAACTTCGACCGGATCACGCTCGGCTCCCTGATCCTGGCCCTGGGGCTGCTGGTCGATGATGCGATCATCGCCATCGAGATGATGGTCGTGAAGATGGAGGAAGGCTACGAGCGGATACAGGCGGCGTCCTATGCGTGGAGCCACACCGCCGCGCCCATGCTCGCCGGGACCCTGGTGACCGCGATCGGCTTCATGCCCAACGGCTTCGCCAAGTCGACCGCGGGTGAGTACGCCGGCAATCTGTTCTGGATCGTCGGCATCGCCTTGATCGTCTCCTGGATCGTTGCCGTCGTGTTTACGCCCTACCTGGGGGTCAAGCTGCTGCCGAACTTCGAAGCGCGCGCGGGCGGCCACGAGGCGATCTACGCGACGCCGCGCTACGAGCGCTTCCGTGGCCTGCTCGGATCGGTGATTCGGCGCAAATGGCTGGTCGCCGTGAGTGTGATCGGTGCCTTCGTGATCGCAGTGATGGGCATGAGTGTCGTGAACAAGCAGTTCTTCCCCACCTCCGATCGGCCCGAGGTGCTGGTCGAAGTGCAGATGCCCTATGGCACGTCCATCGAGCAGACCAGTGCCGTCTCCAAAAAGGTCGAGGCCTGGCTGGCCAAGCAGCCGGAAGCCAAGATCGTGACCGCGTACGTCGGACAGGGGGCGCCGCGCTTCTACCTCGCCATGGCGCCGGAGCTGCCCGACCCCTCGTTCGCGAAGATCGTCGTATTGACGGGAGGCGCCGAGGAGCGCGAGGCACTTAAGCACAAGCTGCGCCAGGCCGTGGCCGACGGTCTGGCACCGGCCGCCCGCGTACGGGTTGCCCAGCTGGTGTTCGGACCCTACTCGCCTTACCCCGTCGCCTTCCGCGTAATGGGGCCCGACCCCGATAAGCTGCGCGACATCGCGGGAGAGGTGCGTAGCGTGATGCAGGCCTCTGCGCAGATGAGAACGGTCAACACCGACTGGGGTGAGCGCGTGCCCACGCTGCATTTTTCGCTCGATCAGGATCGCCTGCAGAGCATCGGCTTGACGTCCACCGACGTCGCCCAGCAGCTGCAGTTCCTGCTGAGCGGCATCCCGATCACCGATGTGCGCGAAGATATCCGTTCGGTGCAGGTGACGGCCCGATCGGCCGGAAGCACGCGGCTCGATCCGAGCCGGATCGCCGATTTCACCTTGGCCGGAGCGGCCGGCCAGCGGATTCCGCTGTCCCAGATCGGAAAAGTGGACGTCCGCATGGAAGATCCGATCCTGCGCCGCCGCGATCGCACACCGACGATCACCGTGCGCGGCGACATCGCCGAGGGCTTGCAGCCGCCGGACGTGTCCACCGCGGTATGGAAGGATCTTCAGCCCGTCATTGCCAAGTTGCCGGCCGGCTACCGGATCGAAATGGGTGGCTCCATCGAGGAATCCGGCAAGGCGAATCGCGCCATGGCGCCGATCTTCCCCATCATGATCGCCCTCACGCTGATCACGATCATCTTCCAGGTGCGCTCGATCTCTGCGATGACGATGGTGTTCGCCACCGCGCCGCTGGGCCTCATCGGGGTCGTGCCTACGCTGCTGTTGTTCCAGCAGCCTTTCGGCATCAACGCGCTGGTCGGTCTGATTGCGCTGTCCGGCATCCTGATGCGCAACACGCTCATCCTGATCGGTCAGATCCGTAACAACGAAGCGGATGGATTGGCGCCCTTCGATGCCGTGGTCGAGGCCACCGTGCAGCGCGCCCGCCCAGTCATCCTGACCGCGCTCGCCGCTATGCTGGCGTTCATACCACTCACCCACTCGGTTTTCTGGGGAACGCTGGCCTATACCCTAATCGGTGGCACCTTCGCCGGGACGGTTCTGACCCTGGTGTTCTTGCCGGCCTTGTACTCGATCTGGTTCAAGATCAGGCCGGTAGCGGGGGACGGGAAGGCCGTTCCTGCGATGCGGCCGGAACCTGTCACGGCCTAGGCCACGTCAGTCTCCCTTTCCGTGACCCGGCACGGGAGACTGACTTCGAGGTCGACCTTAAGACGGTTGGGGCGCCGCTCATGCGCGCGAACGACGAGCATTTCGTGTGGCACCCACCGTGCCAATGGATGACCAGACTGAGCTGTTGAGCGGCGTCGTCGAGATCCACCATGCCGCTCGAGCGCGCCGCGCCGATCGCTGCCGTCAGTGTGCAGCCGTGCGAGCGCAGCGATACTCGCCTCGAGCCGGTGCGGTGAGATGAGCTCGACGATGAGTTCACTCAAATGCTGGTCAAGCGTCGCGCCACCGAAGCCGAGGCAGTACGCGCCACCGGTGGCAGAGTCGCCGCTACACAGGTAGCGCGTTGCCGTGCCACTCTTGCCCCAGTAACGAATGTGCAACGTTAACGAATGTGCAACGTGCGCCCGACCGTGCGACGGCGAGGCGGTCAAACATCAGCGCAGCGCTCGGGGCGAGTCTCCGGTATTGACATCGAGACCTGCCCGGCCTGCGGCGGGCGCCGTGACGCCACGCAGAGGCAATTGGCGACTCGGAGCGACTGCCAACCGCAGGTGCCGACGCAGATGACGAGGGACTGCCGGCCAACGAAAAGGCGATTTGCTGACTAATCTTTGCAGCGGGGCGAGGGCGGGCGTTACCGGTAGAGCGGCTCGAGCTCTGCGCCGTGGCCTCGACGCCCTTCGTCGCCAGCGGGCAGATCGCCGAGGGCCGCGGCGAAGTCCTCGCCCTGCCACGCGCCCCCTGCATAGCAGGCGCGGTCGAGCGAGCGAAGCAGGACGCGGCACGAGGGGTCGGCGAGCCTTTCCGCGAGCGCGTTGAGACCGGCCGGCGGCGAATCCGGCCAGATCGCCGCGCCCCAGTCCAGCAGGCTGCGCCGAGCCGTTCGCGCATCGTTGGCTCGGCAGGCGGCCAGAAACGCGGTGCGCGCCTCCGCGGCTTTTGCCCGCGGCGCGCGCGAAGCGGCGGGTTCTGCGGGTGGCGCCGCCGCCGAACGCCCGCGCCGCCGCGACCAGAGCCACACACCAACCGTGACGAGCCAGAGTCCGACGGCCGCGAGGCTGATCCAGGGCCACGGCAGGCCTCCGTTCGGGGCGGCAGCCGCGGGCGCGGGCTTCGCCGGTGTCGATGCAGGCGTAGGCGTTGCGGGGGCCGCGGGCGATGGCGTTGCCGCCGGCGGCGAGGCCTGCATCGCGGTCGGGCGCGCAGGCTGATTCGGTGTGGCACCTTGCGGCGCCGCCGGTGCCGGGCTCGTGGGCTGGCCCGGGGCCGGCAGGACCGTGAGCTGCCGGGCGGGCAGCATCGCTTCGCGTGGGGCGTCTGCCTTCGTGTCCCACCATTCGAGCGTCAAGGCGGGCAGCCTGTAGTGACCGGGCCGGTCGGCGATGAGGGCGACGCTCTGATCGCGCGTGCCCACCACCGTGCCGCTGCGTGCTGCGTTCTTGAGCTTCGCCTGGTCCGGGTAGTCCTTGATGCCGTCCGGCACCGCGAGCAGCTTCGAAAGATCGGGCAGTTGTGCGGCCGTGAGGCCCTCGGCCTCGAGGTGCAGGTCCACCGTCAGCGGGTCGCCGACGTGGGCCTCGATCCCGTCGGGATTCCATTGGCTTGAGATTGTGACGTTGCGGGCGGGCAGCCAGTAGTTCTTCGTCGCGTCGGCCGGGCGCGGGCGCACGTCGAGCGTGATCGGGTCGCCGTGCAACCGGATCGGACGCGTGCTCGTAAGCGCACCGAACGGCGATCCGCCGAAGAAGCCGTTGAACGGGTCGTTGCCGAAGAAGGGATCGTTGCGCTGCCGGGATGCGACCTCGGCGCTGAGCACGGGGCCCGGCAGCGTCAACCTGCCGCTGTGCTGCGGGAACACGAGGTACCTGCGCGTCAGGACCTGGTAGGAGACCCCGTTGCGGTCGGCGGTGCCGCGCTCGTCGGAGCCGATCTGCTGCACGAGGACGTCGTTGTCGTCGGGCAGCTCGAGATCGGCGTGATACAGCGTCTCCCGCGTGTAGAGCCGGACGGTGACCTGCACGCCCGCCTGCACGTATGGGCGCTCGAGGTCGACCTGCGTCTTGAGGAAGACCTTGCCCGGGGCCGCGGCCGCGCCCCCGGACGACGCCGCAGCGCCGCCGCCTGCGGCGACGTCGAGGGTCAGAGCGGCCGTCCGTTCGCCGCTCCATTCGATGCGCGGCACCATGATCCGTCCGTCGTGCTTCGGCGCGAGCGTCACGACGACCTGGTTATTCGCGCTCGTTATGCCGTTGATGATTTGGATGCTCGAGCTGCGGCTCGTGCCGAGGATGTCGAAGTCCCGGCGCAGCGGCGTCAGATCCGGCCCGGCGTTGCTCCGCCCGTCGCGCTCGAGCGTGAGTTGCACGGTATCGCCAGGCGCGATGCGCTGACTGTCGAGCGACGCGCTGACGGCCGCACTCGCCCGCGCGCCGAGTAGCGCGAGCGGCACCGCAAGAGCGGCCGTGAGAAGGGACTTGTGCCAGCGGCTGCGTGTGTTCATTGCGCAGACCTCTGCTGTTGCCTCAGCACGTGCTCGATCAGGAACTTGCGGCGCAGCAGACCGGCCGCGTCGTCCGGTATGCGGCGCAGCCACTGATCGAGCGCCAGGGCCTGCTCCGATTCGGGTTTCTGTGCAGGGTTCGGCGCCTTCGGTTTTTCGGGCGCGGCGAGATCAGCGCCCTCGGTCTTCGTCCGGTCGGCGTTTCGATCGCCTGGGTGGGCGCCCGATTTCGTTCCGGCTGCTTCGGCCGCCGCCCGCGCGTCGGCGGGCTTCTTCGCGGCCTGCCGGTTCAGCGCCGCGACGGCCGCCTTCGCGTCGCCCTTGGCTTGCTGCTCGTCATCGCTACGCTGCGGCGCGGCCGCGGTTCCCGCGCGGTCCGAAGAGTCCGTCTGCTTGCCGGACGCAGGCGTTTGGGCAGACTTCCGAGTGCTTGTGTCGTGTTGCGAGCCGGTCCCGGACGAGCTCGCATGGCCGCCGTTCGGCTTCCGGTTCGTACCGGAGCGGGCAGTGCCCTTGCCGGGGTTGCCGCCTTTGGTGCCGGCCTTGGCGCTCCGCGCCCCCGAGTCTTGCCGTGCGTTATTCGCTCCGCCGCCCGCCTTGTTCGGCCTGGTCCCGCCGCTCGAGGACGACGGGGGCTGCTTCTTCTTCTGCTGCTCGAGCGCACGGGCGACGAGATCGCGGTTGTGCCGCAGGTCGCGATCGTCGGGCGCGGCCTCGAGACCCGCGTGGTAGGCGGACAAGGCGTCTTCGAGCTTTCCGTCATGCGCGAGTGCGTTGCCCCGGTTGTACTCGGAGGTCGGGTCCTTGTAGGGCGCAAGGAGCTTGGCAGCGTCCTGGTAATGGCCCGCCTTCAGCTCCGCGTAGGCGCGGCGGCGCGGGTCCTTGAACGCGCGTGCGGCCTCGTCGGCCCGGCCCGCGTCGAGCAGCCGCTGTCCCTGCTGCGCGGGCGTGAGCCAGAGGCCGGACCAGTCGCCGGCCTGCACGCGCGCGGCGGCCAACAGGCACATAGGCAGCAGCGTCAGCCAGCGCCTCATAGCCAGCCCCTGCGTGCGAGCAGCGCCGCGAGCAGCAGCAACGGCGGCAGCAGCCAGATCCCGTCGTTGCGCCAGCGGGCGACCTTGATGCTCGCGGCGCCCGTGCTGCCGCCGCCGAGCGCGTGTGCGCTTTCGGCCTGCAGCGACGCGACGAGCTTCGGCAGTCCGCCGAGCGTCACGTAGCGGCCGCCGCCGGCCGCCGCAACGCGCTCGAGCGGATCGGGCTCGAGCCGTGTCAGGACGCTGCGGCCTTTCGCGTCGTGCACGAAGCCGCCGTGGCCGTCGGGCTCGGGCGCACCCGCGGGCGTGCCGATGCCGACGACGTCGACCGTGGCGCCCCGCTTGCGCAGGCGCTGCGCGGCCAACATCGCCTGGGCCGGATCGGCGAAGCCGTCCGAGAGCACGATGACCTCGGGGTGACGGCTCGCGGCCGCCTTCAGCAGCCGGCCCGCGCGATCGAGGGCCGGGGCGAGCGCGTCGCCAGGCGCGGGCATGAGCTCGGGCGCGAGCGGCTGCAGCAGCGCGCGGATCGTAGCGACGTCGGTCGTGAGCGGCGCCACCGTATGAGGCTCGTCGCCGAACACGACGAGTCCGACGCGCGCGTCCTCGGCTGCGGAGAGGAGGTCCTCGATCGCGTAGCGCGCGCGTGCGACGCGGCTGGGCGCGAGGTCGGCGGCGTCCATCGAGGGCGAGAGGTCGAGCACCAGCAGCCAGGCGGCGGGGGCGCGAAAGGCCTGCGTGCGCTCCTGCTCCCAGGTCGGGCCCGCGAGGGCCGCCACGCTCAGCGTCCAGATCATGCCCACGAGCAGCCATGGCGACGACCCGCGTCCGCCTTCGCCGAGCCGCAGGAGCGGCAGCAGGTGCGCGTCGACGACCCGCGACCAGGCACCGTCGCCGCCTCGCCGGGCGTTGAGCCATAGCGCGGCGAGCCAGAGCACCGGCAACGCCAGCAGCCATGCCGGATGCAGGAAGTGAAACCCGCTCAAGCGTTCAAGGCCCATGCGCGGTCTCCGAGGCTGGCCGCGGCCGGCAGGCTCAGCAGCAGGGCCAGGCCGAGCGGCCAGGAGAAATATTCGGTCGCGGGCCGCAGCCACTGCTTACGGCCCGCGGCCGGCTCGAGCTTGTTGATCTCGCGATAGACGCCCGCGAGAGCCGCGGCGTCGGTCGCGCGGAAGTACTTGCCGCCCGTCGCCTTCGCGATCGCCTTCAGCGTGGGCTCGTCGAGGTCGAGGTTGCCGGCCGGGCCGAACAAGGTCTGCCGCGGCGGGGCGCCGACGCCGATCGTGTAGATGCGGATCCCGGTCGCGGCGGCGAATTGGGCCGCCATGAGCGGCGGCATCGCGCCGGCATCGTTCTGGCCGTCGGTCAGCAGCACGAGCACAGTCTGATGGGCGGCGTCCGAGGCACCCTGCGAGTCCCCGCTCTCGGCGCGCAGCCGCTTGATGGCGAGGCCGATCGCGTCGCCGATCGCGGTGTTCGTACCGGCGACGCCGATGACCGCCTCGTCGAGAAATTCGTGCACAGTCGACGAGATCAGAGGTCAAGGGCGCCTGCAGGTAAGGCTCGCTGCCGAACAGGATGAGCCCGACGCGATCGCCGTGCCGCTCGTCGATGAACCGGCCGGCCACCTGCTGCACGACCTGAAGACGCGTCGCGCCGTTGGCCATGTCCTGTGTCGCCATGGAGCCGGAGACGTCGACGGCGAGCAGCAGCCTGCGGCCGGTCGTCGGCACGCGGCACCGGATCGCCGAGCCATTGCGGCCGCATCGCCGCGCCGACGAGCAGCAGCCAGACGAGCCCGAAAAGCACACGGGCGTGAACGGACCCTGCGCGCGCACCGGCCGCCTGCGGGCCGAAAGCCGCGGCGAACGGCACGAACACGATCGCGCCCTGCGGCTCGACCGCACGGCGCAGCCGGTAGAGCAGCCACGGCAGCGGCGCGAGCAATGCCATCCACGGCCAGGCGAAATGGATCACGCGGCCTTCCTCGAGGCGCGGGCGCGCGCGGCAGCGCGGACGAAGGCGGCGGCGCCCGTGAGCCAGCGCTCCCGCTCGTCGCGGATGCTGCCCGCCGAAGGCCGCGGCGAGCAGCGACCGGCCTGCATCGCCGGCCAGCAACTCGCCGCCCTCGCTGCCCACGAAGATGAGCCACGCCTCGCCGCCGAGCCGCGCGACGCGGTCGGCCCCGAAGACGGCGACCGCGAAGCGTCGCAGCAGGTTCTCGACGGCCTGCGCGAGGGCCGGCGCCTCGGCATCGGCTGCCTCGATGCGCTCGAGCTCGCGCAGCGCGAGGCGGCGGCGCAGCCGGTGCGGGTCGCGCCGCCACCACCAGGCGAGGCCGGCCGCGACGACCAGCACGAGCACGGCCGCCGCCCACCAGCCCGGCGCCGGCGGCCACCAGCCGGGCGCGGGCGGCGCGTGCGCGGGCGCGAGTTGCGACAGCCAGTCCGTCCTCATGCCTCATACCGCCTCGGCGGCAGCAGCTGCCGCAACGTCTCCTCCGCTGACGCGGCCGTGTCGAGCCGCGCCGCGGGCGCGACGATGCGCTCCGCGAGCCGCTGGACGCTCGCTTCGCGCTCCCGCCATGCGGCGAGCCAGCTCTCGCGCAGGCGCGCGCCCTCGACCAGCCGGGCGCGGCGGCCCGGGCGGCCGACGCGGAAGCGGCCGTCGGGCAGACACTGCTCCTCGAGCGGGTCCGTGATCCAGAACAGGCGGCACTCGCCGTGCGCGGCGAGCTGCGCGCAGAGCGTCTCGGTCTTCTCGCCCGCGTCGGCGAAATCGCTCAGCAGCAGCACCGTGCTGCCGGGCTGCACGAGGGGGAGCAGCGCCTGCAGCGCCGCGTCGAGGTTGCCCTCGACGGCGGATCCGGGCGCGGCGGGCTGCGACTCGAGCAGGGCAGCCAGCAGGGGCAGCACGCCGGCTTCGCGCGCGCGCGGCGCGAGGACGCGAAAGTCGGGGCGGCGCCGATCACGGCGCCGACGCGGTCGCCGCCCACGGCCGCGGTCCAGGCGAGCAGCGCGGCGGCGCGCACGAGCAGCGCGGACTTGAGCTGGCGCCGGGTGCCGAAGAACAACGACGGTTGCAGATCGGCGAGCAGCCAGACCGCCCGCTCGCGTTCCTCGCGGAACAGCTTCGTGTGCGGGCGGCCGCGGCGGGCCGTTACGCGCCAGTCGATGGTTGCGCGGATCGTCGCCCGCCACGTAGGGACGCACCTCCTGAAACTCGAGGCCGCGCCCGCGGTGCGCGCTGCGATGGCCGCCCTGCAGCGGTGCGCGGGCGAGCCCGCGGCGCATGCAGGGCGAGGCCCTGCGCGGCGCCGCGCAGGGCGAGCAGCTCGGCGAGATCCGGCAGCGTCACGGCGCGGGCACCTTGCCGAGCAGCTCCTCGACGCAGGCCTGCGCGGTGACGCCGCGGGCGAGCGCGCCGTAATCGAGCAGCAGCCTGTGGCGAAGCGCGTCGGGGGCGATGTCCTGCACGTCCTCGGGGCTCACGTAGTCGCGCCCGTCGAGCCAGGCGACGGCCCGCGCGCCGCGCTCGATCGCGATCGCGGCGCGCGGGCTCGCGCCCCAGCGCAGCCACTCACCGAGGTGGGCGCTGTAGGGCTCGGGCCGGCGCGTCGCGTCGACGAGCGCGGCGATGTATTCGGCGACGGGCTCGGCGAGCGTGCACGTCGAGCACTTCCCGGCGCGCGGCCAATGACCGTCTCCTGGCCGAGTCGCTGCGCGGGCGGCGGCAGCTCCTGCTGCGTGATGGCCTCGTGGCGCGCGAGCGCCATGATCTTCAGGGTCGTGGCGCGGTCGGGGTAGTCGACCAGCGTGTGCAGCATGAAACGATCGAGCTGCGCCTCGGGCAGCGGATAGGTGCCTTCCTGCTCGATCGGGTTCTGGGTGGCCATCACCAGGAACAGCTGCGGCAGCGCGTAGCTCGCGGTCACCGACGCTGATCTGCCGTTCGGCCATGGCCTCGAGCAGGGCGGACTGCACCTTGGCGGGCGCGCGATTGATCTCGTCGGCCAGGATCAGGTTGTGGAACAGCGGGCCGCGCTGGAAGCGGAAGGCGCCTTCCTCGGGCCGGTAAATGTCCGAGCCGGTGAGGTCGGCCGGCAGCAGATCGGGCGTGAACTGCACGCGCTGGAAGTCCCCCTCGATGGCATGGGCCAGCGCCTTGATGGCGCGCGTCTTGGCGAGACCGGGCGGGCCTTCGACCAGCAGGTGGCCGTCGGCCAGCAGCACGATGAGCAGGCGCTCGACGAGCGTTTGCTGGCCGATGATTTGAGCGGTGAGATAGTTCCTGAGGCGCACGAAGGCGCTTTGCGCGGCACTCTCGTCCCGCTCGGCCTGCGCAGCGGCAGGGTGGCTGCTGCCAATGTTCATCGTGGGACTCCTCGCTGTCCTCGCGACCGAAGGCGGCAGGCGCCTTCGGCGGGAATGGTGATCCAGTCGGTGTCGGGGTCGCCGGCAGGCGCGAGCGCCCGCTCAGGGTGGAGCGAGCTGATGAAAGACGAGGATCGTGCGAACGCCCGGGCTCATCTCCCAGCGTCCTCGCGTATTGCCATTCGCATCTCTCGGGTGCGGGCCCGCGCGCCCGCTTTTCTCCGGTTTGCCCGATTGACCCCCGTGCGGCCCCCTAAGTTCCGACAGCGGCGGCCCTGGGAGTCTGTCCCCGGCGCGCAACGGCGATGCCGCCCGGGCGGGACGCTCGCGAAGACGCACCTGGTGGCGGTTACCGAGGAGGCGCAGCAGGAACAGGAAGGTTGACGAAGTCGAGGTAGAGCTTCAGGGCTCCCATGACTTCCTTGCCGCCGACCCGAAGGGCGATGTCGACCTCCTGCGGCGCGTTGACGCCGACGCGGAGCGGGCGGGGCGCGCCAGGGAACTCTACTTCTTCCATCTCGGCTTCCTCCATTCGGCTGGTTGAAGTCGCCATCGAGCGCCGAGCGGCTGGCGACTTTGGTAGCCAAGCCGCGTGGCAACCTGACCCGCCTCCATGGCCTGTTCGCACCGAACAGCAAACACCGCGCGCGGGTGACACATGCCAAGCGGGGCAGGGCGATCAGCGTGCAGCGACAGGGGATAGGGAGGAGCCGGCCGAACGTCGCGCCGCGATGAGCCTTGAGCGCAGTGCCTCGAGTCCGCTTCGCTTCGACGAGGCTACGTGTCGCGGCGGAATCATCGAGTTCGAGGATGGGCGCACCGTCCGCTTGAGCCGGGGCGAGTACGTAGACATCCCCGCACACACCCGGCATAAGGTCGTCTGGACGGATCCGGACCGAATTACGATCTGGTTGGCCGTTCACTATGGTTGAAATCCAGCACGGACCGGGCCGCGGCAGCAGCCCTCGAGCGTCGACCTTGTGGAAGCTTATCGATCGTTCCACCATTCCGGCGCACTTCGTTGCACTTCCGGTGCTCGCTGCTATATTCGAATGGTCGGCAGGAAAAAAAGCCCGGCCACGGCAGAACGGTGCGAACGGCGTCCCCTTTGGGGAGGGGACGTACGAAACTTCGCACAAAAACTTAAAAGCGGTGGTAACTACTCACCCCTATCGGCATACAGTTGACCAGAAAGAGCCAACTGGATAGCGACCAGGGGATTGTATCCACGGTTCGCCATGGTCTGTAGGTAGCTGGAGATGCGGCAGTAGGCTTCGGCGTATTGGCGGTTGCGGAAGCAGCCGGAGACTTTCTGCTTGACCTTGCTCATTCGCAGGTCACGCTCGGCGCGGTTGTTGGTGAACGGCACGTGAGACTCCTTGGCAAAGAGCAGTACGGCGCTCTGGTACTCTTTCAGGCGCTCCCAGAGGTTATGGGCATCGGATTTGGCGATTCTGCCGCGCTTGCCGCTCTGCTTTGGCGGGATGGGGGAAGTTCATTTTCGCCCTGCGTCAGGAGATTGCGATAGCGTTTCCTGAGGTTGTGGAATTCGCGGCGGGTCAGTTTCTTGGTTTTGCGCTGGGAGACGCGCCAGCAGGTTTGTTGCAGCAGCCGCTTCATCTTGGCCGCCCAGGCATAGCCTTGAGCGTCGACGATGAAGGTCAACTCCCGCAGCAGGTGTGCGCCACACAGGCCGTGGCCGCAGTGATGATAGGCGAGATAGGAGGCCCAGCAATCGTGGATCATCACCCCGCCGTAGCGCGGGATCACGCCGATGGCCTGCATCGCTTCTTGCCCGCGCTTTGGGTGCAGGAACTTCAAGGTGATGTCGCCCGAGGAGCAGACGTGGATCCAGTGGTTTTGCCGGTCGACGCGCAAGGAGGTTTCATCCACGTGCATGGCGGGCATGGTGAGCAGCCGTTCGATGGCCGAGTGCTCCCACTGCTCAAGCGCCTGATGCAGCTGCATCACATATTTGAGGATCGTGGCCTCGGAGATCACCAGACCGACCAGGGTCTGGAGCGACTGCTGCACGCGCTTGAGCGAGAGCATCTGGGCGATGAGGAGGTTGAGGACATAAGCCTTGATGCCGGGGCCATACTGCAAGGGAGCGGAGAACGCCGCGGGGAACGGCGCTCGGGTCTGCGTGCGGCAATGTGGACAGCGCTTGATCTCGGCGTCAACATGGGTGACGACTTTCTCGAAGACGACGTCGATCCTGGTGCGCCGTTCGTGCCCACGACACGGGACTTCGCCGAGGTCTTCTGCGCAGTGCTCACAGAATCTGACCTCGGCGGTCTGCACGGTCTCGATGGTGCGGGTATTGCTGGAGCGCGCCTGATCGAGCGTCTTGCCTTTGCCGTGGGTGCCCGGGCGGCTGATCGCGGTCTCGTCCTTCTGGGTTTGCGAAGCGGGTTTGGCGGAGTTCGTGCTCGTCTTGGTGGTGTGCTTCTCCATGAACACCGCCATCAGCAGCTGCAGTAGCATCAGCAGCGCCTGCACCAAGGCGCGACTCTCGCCCCCCATCTTCCCGTCGGCGCACAGCTGCTCAAAGCGCCCCTTGAGCCCGTCAAACTCCTCGCGCAGAGACTGTTTGTTGACGCTGGCCACGAAGCGGTGCTCGGCAGGCGGCGCCTACGCGCGCTCGTGGGCCTCAACGGCCATCATCGCCGCCAGCACCGCCAACCGCTCGCCTGGCGGCAACGCGCGATAGCGCTCGCCCCAGCTCTCGGCCTTGCGCTTGACGCGTTGTCGGTCGGTGTGGTCCTTGCCCGCATAGCGGGCCCAATGTACCCGCTCGACGGAGAAGTTGAACCACAGCTTCTCCGTGCGCACGCCGCCTTGGTTCATCACCTGCAGCTCTACGCTCTGCCACCCGGCAAGCAGCTCGTCATAGAGCCGCGAAGGGTAGCCGGAGAGAATCACATCGCAGGGCAGGCTCTTGAGCAGCGTCAGCAGCTCGACGTGGTCCTGCTCCTCGTAGTCGAAGCGGTATCGGCGCCCGGAGCTGCGCGTGCGCTTCAGATAGGGCGGATCGCTATAGACGAGCTCCCGACCCCGATAGTCGTACTGCGCCAAGAACCGGTGCGCACAACCGCGAACCAGTTGCACCGGATAGTCGCACGCGAACTTCGCGAGCGCGCGTGCATCAAGGTCGATCCCGATGTTGTGCAGCGCGGGCGGTTTACGCTTCATGATCGCGCCGCCCCCGAGGTGGGTCTCGATGTAGGTGTCGTGGGGCGGCATCAGGGCGATGATCGGCTGGCACAAGCCAGACGTCGCCTTTGATCCGAAATAGCTGCCCATCGCTGCCGAACCTCGATCCTTCCTCAACGTCTGGACCGGCAGCGTAGGCTCAGATATCTACGTTGTCAAGCACTCGTACCGACAAGTCAGAGGATCAGGGGAGCACAGGGGGGGTGAGCAGTTACAAGCGGTGAAATCAAGGGGGGAAGTGCAGGATGCTCAACAACACTCGAAGATCCCCGATCTCCCACCCGCTTTGGGTTTCTGACTTCATCCCCTTTTTTCCTGCGTCTGACGCAGCGTCGGTCACGCCGATCAAGGGCATGCACAACCATCAAATCGCTTCCACTTACGCACGCCGCTTCGATTCGGCGTGCGCCCGGACGTCTGAACCGCGCAACCGCAACCCCGGTACTGGCAGCGCAGGAGCGTAGCGAGACTGTCTCAGGAGTGTCGATCTGCGACAGGGAAACCAAGTTGGATCCAAGGTCCGCTACGATGACCTCGACGGGCCGGCGGAGCCTATAGGGAGGCTGATGACATGATTCTACCTGGTTTGCTCGTATTCACCGCTGCCGTTTTTCTCACCGGTTCCGCGGCGGCCCACGGATCCAAGTCCCCGCGACATGTCTCGCCACCATTCGAGGTCACCGAAAGCGAGAAGGATCGCCCCCGATGCGACGACTACGAGCCGTATCGACAGCCGCTGTTCGGCACCACGCACCTGCATACCGGCTTGTCCTTCGATGCGAGCATCCGCTTTGTCGAATATTCCGCCGGCAATACGCCTGCCCGCGCCTACGCATTCGCCAAGGGCGAAGCCAGCATGCCGCTGCCTTCTCCCTCGGGAATCCAGGACCCGCTCGATCCGCTGCGCAACCCGCGCATCGATCGACCGTTGGACTGGGGTGCGGTCACCGATCACTCCGAGCATTTCGGCGAAATGGGCATATGCAAGGACTTCGTGGGCAGGGACATTCCGGAGCGGATTTCCATGGAGTGCCGGATGATCAACGGATTTTTCTACGCACCGGGCCATTCGATCAATCCTCTCGCCGGGCGCACGCTGGCTTCCGATGCCTTCACTCAACTCACCGTGGTGAACGACGGTGCGTTCAGCGCCAACACCCGCCTACCCCTTTGTGAGGCGAATCCGGAGATCTGCAATCTGGCAGAGCTCGGCGTCTGGGAAGAACACCAGCGGGCCGCGGAGGAGGCATACGATCGCAGCAGCGAGTGCAAGTTCACGTCCTTCGTCGCTTACGAGAACACTTCAACACCGCTGCTCAACAACTGGCACCGTAACGTGATTTTTCGTAACGATCGCGTGGTTCGCAAACCGGTCACTGCCATCGACATGGCGGTGCGCGTGAACGAGAACCCGACCACCGGAGGCCCGGACGGCGTCGGTGAGCCGGTCAACACCGTCGGCACCACCGTGCCCCTGGACAGCGCGCGGACCTGGCCGGTGCCTCCGGGCACGCCCGTGGATCATCCGCTCCCGCAACCGTTCTGGAACAAGCTGGAGCGCGAGTGCACGTTCGGTGAAAACGTCACCGCAGGTCTCGCGAGTCACTGCGAGTTCATTACCATTCCGCACAACTCCAATCTCGGCGGCGGCGTGTTGATCCAACGGGAAGATGGTCCCGCCACGCTGTTTCCCCCTGTTCCTCGACCCCTACAACACCGAGGATGCCAAGCGTCATGCGCAGATGGAGCCGCTGGTGGAAATCTATCAGGACAAGGGCAGTAGCGAGTGTCGCTACGATCCGCGCTTCGGCAGCGGTACGGAAACCATCGACGAGTTCTGTGCTTCGAGATCCTGACTCCAAGACACTGGGCGGCGCATCCGGCGTCGGGGGTACCGCCGAAGGCGGAATCCCCGACCCCGGAAGCTTCGGTGACCGCGGCCTTCGTGCGCAATGTCTGGAAGGACGGCATCCAGTATGCGCAGGACCGCACGTTCGACGGCGTCAATCCTTTCAAGATGGGCGTGGTCGCAGCCTCCGATTCGCATACCGGTGTGATGGGCTGGCATCCGGAGAACGCGGACTGGCCGGACATCTGGGCATCGACGATGCTATCCGATGTCGCGTGTCTCGACGATTCAGAACAGCACCGGCGGGCACTCGGTGGTATGGGCGGAGGAGAACTCGCGTGATTCCATTTTCGAGGCACTGAAGCGCAAGGAGACCTACGGAACCAGCGGTACGCGGCCCATCGTGCGGTTCTTCGGAGGGTGGAACTTCAAGGACGAGGATTGCTTACGCAATTTCGTCAAGCGAGGCTACGAGCATGGGGT
>CAVSLM010000001.1:0-1022480 GCA_963728895.1 uncultured Gammaproteobacteria bacterium | reverse complement strand
CGGGCAACCGTAAGGTTGCACCGGGCGAGGGGAGGACTTCCGTCAGGGGTATAGAAGGCAACACCGCCGGCGGCGGTGCCCCGGGCCGTTCATGCGGCGTGAGCCAACTCCTTCCAGTCACCGGGGGCCAGCTCGATCAGCTTGCCGCCCAGCGCCTCGAACTCGGTGGCGCGGTCGTAGTCCTCGACGTCCTGCGAGTAATGCGTGACCGCGTTGACCAGACCGTAGCCGGACAGATCGCCTTCGACGATGAGATGCCGCAGCACCCCGGCGCGCTCGGTGTCGTTGAGCGTGTAGCGGTTGGCCAGCACCTCGACCGTCTTCACCGGGTCGCCTGACAGCGGGATGTCGCGCGTCTTCTGCAGCTTGAGCGCGACCTGGCGGAACGTGGCTTCCGAGACGGCAGCCTCCACCACATCCCTCACCTTCAGGAAGAAGGCCCGATCGTCGGCGGCCAGGGTGTCATCCCTGAACACGGTGATCGAGTCCTCTTCGGACTGCAGCGCCCGTCCGACATGCGTCTTGCGCAAGGCACGGTCCGATGCGATCAGCCCGTTCCGGCACACCAGCCGGTAGATGAGCGGCTGCACCGACAAGGTGCCGCAGCCGACCTCCGAGTTGGTGATGACGATCCCGGCCTGCACGATGTCGCCGGGGGCGACTTCGAACTCGACACGGGGCGTGATGACTTTCAGGTACATCTTCGTCTCGGTCAGCTCGACCGATTCGAAGCGGGCACCTTCCAGCCGCTGCAGGATGGGCAGGACGTTCTCGGCGAGGTCGAAGTTGTCCAGCCGCCGGTAGCGGTCGGACAGCACGGCCCGCACCTGACCATCGAGCGTGCGGATCATCCGGCGGTCGCCGTCGGTCTGCAGCCAGGTGTTGACGTTGCGGTCAAGCAGTGTCGGCTGCTCGATGCGCATGCGCTCGAAGTAGGCGAACGGAATCTTGAGCTTGTCGGCGAGCTGACGCCGCGCGAGGCTGGTGATGCCGTATTCCCCGTTGCCATTGACGATACTGGCGCGGGCTTCGACGATCATCTTCAGGTTGCCGCCCTCATCGGTGCGGCATTGCAACAGCGACGACGGGACGACGAGGTCCTGCTTGGTGGCGAGTTGGCGCTCGAGCTCCTGCGCCAGACTCGACGAGGGAACGTCCGCTTTTCATGGTGATGACTCCAATGGAAATGCGGAGACGGCTGTCCCCAGCTCGGGGATGCCCATCCCCGCTGGGGTGAGGAAAACCGGACCGATGACGTGCGATCCGGTCATGAGGCGCGACGGGTAGTCGCGCCAACTACTCGAGCGGCGGAAGCGATGATTCCCTTCCGGCCCCATCGCGAATGGCTACAGCAAACCGCGCTCCGAGAACGAAACCACCCCATTGCCGGCGACGATGAAGTGGTCGAGGACACGGACATCGAGCAAGGCCAATGCATCGCGCAGTGAACGGGTCAGCATCTCGTCCGCCCGACTGGGCTCGGCGACGCCTGACGGATGGTTGTGCGCAAAGATCACTGCGGCTGCGTTGTGTGCGAGGGTGCGCTTGATGACTTCGCGCGGATACACGCTGGTCTGGCTCAGGTTCCGCGGAACAGTTCCTCCGGAGCGATGACACGGTTCTGGCGTCCAGGAACAGCGCCATGAACACTTCGTGGTCTCGCCTGGCCAGGGTGACACGCAGAAAATCCCGTACGGCCGCGGGTGAGCTGAGCACGTCGCGCAGTTGCATCGACTCGGCGAACGCCCGACGCACCAGTTCCTTGGCCGCCTTGAGTTTCGAGGCGACCCGGGGCTGGGCGTACTCGGCCGGCAGCGGTTCATGCAATAGCTGGGACAGACTGCCGTTCACTTGCTTCAACAGCTGCGACGCAACGCGTCTGCCGACCAAGACGCCGAGCAGATCGGCATCCGACATCGATTCGATTTTCCGACTCATGGAACTCTCCTTGGCAAACGAAAGGGGAGCTCCCTCCCTTGGGGAGAGGACACTCCCCAAGGGGTGGAATGACGACCGATGTCGTGCGCTCAGAACGGAACGCCATCGCGCTCCATCGATTGCGCCGGCTGTGGCACATCGATCCATTGGCCGTTGACCTTGGCGAACTTGATGCGCAGCAGACGACCCTTGATGCTGACGCCGGGCTGTCCCTTGCGCTCGCCTTTCTCGAAGGTGAACAGTTCGGGATAGATGTCGGCGATCCGAAAGCCGATGATCACGGTCTTCTCGGCCGAGACATCACTCTCCAGGCGCTTGACGATCTGCTGGGCGTCAGCACCGCTGACACGGCAGTCGAATTTCGTGTAGCTGACGTCGCCGTCGCTGCCACGCATTGCAGCCACGGTGCAGGCCAGGAACTCCTGCCCCTTTTTCGGCTTGACGGTGCGAACCCGATTGAGATATCCAACGCCTTCGACGTGGAGATCGAAGAAGTGCGACTGGCTGCTGGCTCGAGATGGCTCGGACATGATGGTCTCCTAGGAACTGCAACACATGACATGGAGAGACCATCCCCAATGCGGGGATGGGACTCCCCGACTGGGTAGAAAGCAGCTGACGGGATCTCCCAGCCTTGCGGCCGCCGGTTTTCAGGAGATCTGACCGGTTTCGGGCGATGCGTAACGGGCATCAACCGGGCTGACACAGCCAGCGAGAGACTCGGTACGCCACGACGCAGCGGCGGACGCCCGCGAGAAACAGAGGTCGCATGCTGACCCGGAATTCGGGCGCGGCGCAACTTCAATGAACACGCGATCGAGGACCCCGGCACCGCCGACGCTGCCCAGTGTCAGGACCAGGAACTGGCTGCGGCCGTCGGCCCCATCCAGGCGCCGGGCCTCGATCCGATACCCGCGAAACCAGGCGCGTTCCATGCCGCATCGCCAGGCATCGACGATCGCCTGTTGCGCCACAGCGCTCAGCATGCGCAGCTCCGCTGCGCTGGGTTGGTACTCGTGTAGGGGCGCCTCGCCCATCACAGCAACTGCCCCGCGGCAGGTGCCGGCGGCTCCGGCAGCGTGTCGATGCTCAGCGCCGCCTGCTGCAACAGTTGCAGCTCCGCTGCGGTGGGCGTGGTCCGGCGCTGCGAGTGGCGCGGCGCCTCGGCGCCGGTGAACACGTCCCGGGGCACTTCGCCAAAAAGCGCCACCGCGGCGCGAATCCGCTGTCGCGCCGCTTCGTCGGCGCCGGGCAGGAAATCGCGGCGGCCGAGAGGGAGCATTTCCTCGCGCAGCAGGTTGCGCTCCCATCGGATCGGCTCCAGAAACAGTCTGCGCAGGCCACGCCCCACCTCGCGGATGGCGGCCCGACCAGCGTCATCGCTGAGTCGGTCCTTGAGCACCAGCGTCTTGACCATGCGCACGTGGTAGTCGAACTCCACGATCGCCTCGGCCGTCGCGTAGCCGTAGGGGCTGCGAAAGCCCAGGGAGACGGTGGCGGGGCTGCGTGAGCCCAGCACGGAGAGGCGCAATCCCTTGCGCCGCAGTGCCTCGAATTCGGCCTCGCGCACCGCGATGGCCTGGGCCATCTGCGTGCGGATGGCCACCAACGCCTGGTACACCCGGATCAGGATCCAGTCGGCATACGGGTTGTCGTTGGCCGACAGGTACCAGATCGATTTGAGGACGGCCGCGAAGCGCCGGCCGCCTGGGATGGCCGGCGCCTTGTTCACTGGATCAGCAGACCTGCCCGTGAACATCCGGTAGGCATCCTGGGTATGCAGCGTCATCACGTCGGGCGTCTCGTCGGCGAGTTGGCCGAGCGCGGTCGCTGCTTGCGATGATGATGAGGAAGGCGTGTCGGGTGTGGGCATCGAGGGCTCCTTGGGATGGGATGCGGATCGCTGATCGGTCGGCAGGTACCGCAGGTTCATGGCGGCCGGTCCGTGCCCATGCGCTGTTTCAATTCCTCGAGCAGCTTGCCGATCCTTTCGCGCTAGCGCGGGTCCTTGCCTGGTACTCGGGCGTTGCGCGTTCCGCTTTGAGGCGCCGTTCCTCGGCGTCGCGCTGCCGGCGCTGGATGGCCTCTCTCTCGCGTTGCAAGCGCTCAGCGGCGATGCGGGGGGCAAGCTCCGGGACGAAACGCCCCGTGGCAGCACGGGCGATGAGTCCGCGCAGGTAGGCCACGGGACTGCTGCGTACGCCGTTGGTACGCAGCCGGCCGGCCAGTTCGTCGAGCAGGGATTGGGATTGATCGCCGCAGTGGTGCAGCAGCCGGCGCGCCGCCTGGCGTTCTTCCGGCAGCATCCGATCCGGAAAGATCAGATCACCACCACCGCCACCGGCCAGCGTGTCTGGCGCAATGGCTACCGACCCGGTGTTCTGTGGTTGTACTGTTTCACTTGTACTGTATTCAATAAGAGCAATGGCGCTTTCGGCGAGACTGTGATGGCGGATCGGGCGAATCAGTGATGGCGGTTTGGGCAAATCAAGCATGTGGGAATGCCACAGGCTTGATTCGCCATTTTGTGAAACCTTGTCTGCGGCATCGACGCGGACTTGTTCGTCGTTTTGGCCGGCACGATCGCCGGCCGCCCGGCAACAGTCGGTGAGCAGCGCCAGCAGACGGTCCAGCCGGATGCGCGCCACCAGGCGCGGCGGTACGCCCCGCAACGCCTCCTCCCAGATCCCGGTGCGTGCGAGGTCGCGGCGCGCGGTCTCCTGCTCCCGTCGCGTGAGCCCGAGCTCCTCGGACCAGCGCGCGGCGGAGTTGCAGATCCAGGCATCCCGCTGGCGCCGGTGCTGCAGACGCGTGAGATACAGCGCGCGCGACAGCATCAGCCCGCCATGAACGCCGCCGGCGATGCCGGCGAGCGCGCGGTGATAGGCCACCGAAGGCCCGAGCAGCTCGGCCACGACCACCATGGCGTTGCAATCCGCACGGTGATACCGGCCCACGATCCGATCCGATAACCGCGCCCCCAATTCCTCCAGGCTCAGCCGGAACTGCAGGCGGGCGGGAATGCCGATCCGTCGCACTGCAATCAACGCCAGTGCCTTGAGCGCATCCCGGGCGTGGGCCTGTTCCTTGGACGACAGGCCGGTCTCCAGCGTCCACTGCTCGGTCGTCTTGTGGAACCAGCCGGCGTTTCGCGCGATGTCGCGGCCGTGCCGCGTCCAGTAGAGCGACTGCGACAACAGGAGCGCGGCCTTGACGTTGGCCGTGAGGTCGACCAGGCGCCGATGGAACGCGATATGGCGCCCGAGCAGCGGCCAGATTACCGACAGCGGCACGCCACGGGCAGCGTCCTCCCGCGTCTGTGGGTTCGCATCGGCTTCGCCCGGTGCGTCAGCCATGGAAGGTCCGAGCCAGCCTCACCGACCATCCGATCCAGCACTGGCCTGCAAAGCGTGCAGGACGGCCTCCGGGCAGACCCGGAACCAGAGCTTGGCCGGCATGCCCACGCGCCGCTCCTCCAGCAGGCCGGCCCGGCGTAGTGCGCGCCGGGCCGTTTCCTGCTCCCAGCGGGACAGCCCCGTCTCCTCTGTCCACTGCTCCTGAGAGCGGATGAACCAGCCTCCTGCAGAGGCTTCGAGCGTCTGGGTGATCCAGATCGCCTGTGACAGCATCAGGGCGGAGGTGACCCCGCCGGCCACCGGCACCAGGCAGCGGTGGAAGGTCACCGGAATATCGAAGACTTCCAGCAGCAGGTCGGTCGAGATGCCAGGGGATTCGATGCGCGCGTTCATGCGTCCGCCTCGAAGTCGCGGATCACCACTTCCAGCACGGCGATCGGGAGGTGCTGAAACGCCTGGTGCAGCCGGTAGTAGCGAACGCGTGGGGTCGGGTCACCGATGGCCCGCCAGGCCTGGTAGATCCGCTCACGTGTGGCGTAGTCCGGCAGCGGCACGCGCCCCGAAGGCCGGCGTGCATCGAGATCGCGGCGCCGCTTCAAGGTCAGCTTGCGCCGGATCTTGAATAGCGCGCTCATCAGCTGCGTGGAGGCACCATGGCGGATGAAGTATGTCTCGAGCGCCTTGGCCTCATTGACCAGCGCAACCGCACGCAGTCCGGCCTGCAGGGCTGCGCCATCGAAGGCGATCCCGATGGTGAGCGCGCGCATGGCGGCCAGGCGGTTGAGATCGAGCGCGGAGAGCTGTCGCAGGTGGATCAACTGCTCGGTCTCGATTCCCGCGGCGTGCAGCTCGTCTGACTGGGCTTCGGCCAGACGCACCGTAATGTGGTTGAGCAGGACGAGACGGACCTGCGTATCGAGCAGAGCCAGCATCAGGCATCCCCCGCGGAATCCACAGAGCCACCGACCCCATCGGAGCGGGCGCTGGCTGCGCGCGTGCGCCGAACGCACGCCAGCACCTCCCAATACGCCCTCGCCGAGGCATCCTCGGCATCGATGAGCCAACGCAGGAAGCCCAGGTTCAGCGATACCGGTGGCGGCGCATCAGGCTCGAGCTGCCCAAGGATCCCGGCAAGCAACCACCAGGCGCGATGCCGCTCGGGATGCGCGGCATCCTCGGTAGGAAGCGTCGAGAGCCGGACGCCGGCCCCGGATTGCGGGTCAGCCTGCACACAGCTGCCGAGGCCGGCTGAGGCCGCGAAGTCCCTCGCGCGATCCAGCAGCTCCTCTGCCCGCGTGCCTGCCACTCGAGCTGGATCCTCCAGTACCACGAGACTGCCTGGGGTCGCCGAAACGTTGTCCGTGTCGCCGGTCGGGGCAAATGACGAGCCAACCTGCTCGGTGCGACAGCTCGCCGGGCGCAGCGCATTTCGAAGCGCATCGACGCATTCACCGAGATGCTGAGACAGAGCGGCCTCGCAGGCCTCGCAGGTCGCCGCGACACTGAAGGCTCCCGTGTGCGGATATTCTTCTGCGATCTGCCGGAAGACCGGTTGGAAGACCGTGGCGTACAGATCGTCTTCGCTCATCGAATGGCGCGCCTGCGCGTATCGCTTCAACGCGTTCAGCCGCGGCTGCAGGGTCTTGACGTCCAGGCCGGAGAGATCGACCACCGCCTCACCCAGAGTACGCAAGCGCTCCGTGGCGTAAAGATAGAGGCGAGTGTCGCGGTGTTGACGGACAATCCCAGCGCGTGCAGCGCGTCCTCGAGCAGCCGCAGCGAGAGCGCCCGACCCTGCTCGGCTTCCAGACGCGCTTTCAGCGCGGTGATGCCGGACGCCTTGTCCCAGAAGGTCATCTCGCCCCGCTGCTCGTTTTCGATCAGGTGGGCAGTGAGTACGTGGCTCTCGGAGCGCCAGGGCCGAAACAGCACGACAAGCTTGCCAAAGCGCGGATCGCGCGTCTCCGCCCACAGTTGCCGCAGCGCCAGGAGGCGGGTGTTTCCGCCGGCCTCGACAATGAAGTGCGACTCGCCGGGACGGCGGGTCACGGTGAGCGGATTTCGAAGGCCACTGGTGCGGATCGATTCCTTGATGTCCTCGAACTTCGCATTCCTGGCCCGCCGCGGGTTGTTCTCATAGGGCCGGACGTCATCGACAGTCAGTTCGATCTGGCACTCCGAACACATTTCATTGTGGCCAGACAGATCGCAGGCATCGTTTCCGGCGTTTCCGACCTGCAATGACTCGGCCAGCCGATGCTCATCCACCGAAACCTTGCCGCTCATGTCGATTGCTCCTGCACGGCAGACGCGTCGGCGTGAACCCCCTGCAGGCTGGCCGAGGGCTGCGGCGTAGGGAGCGGGAAATACTTCGACAGCGACGGCTGAACCTCAGCGTCGATCAGCAAGACGCGCAGGCCCATGTTGGCCAGTAGCGCTACGAGATTGGCCGTGAGCGTTGTCTTGCCGACGCCGCCTTTTGTACTTGTGGTGGTGAACTTGATCATCGATACCCTGCCGATTCAGGACCCTGATCAGGCATACGGAATCGATCGAAAGAGTGTCGGGCTACTCCTTCAGATAGTCGCCAAGTCCCAGATCTGCGAAGACCTTGCGGATGCGCTTGATCTCCTCGTACAGGGTGCCGCGTGGGATTCGGAGCCGCTCGGCAGCCTCTTTGACGGAAAGCCCCTCCTCGCCAAGCATCTGGCACAATCGCCGCTGGACGGGGGTCAGCCGATCCAAGGCCCGGGCGATGTCGATGCCGGCGTGGCGGCGGTCGATTGCACCTGCATCGTCTGGCTGAGCGGATTCGTCGTCGGCAAGCAGATCGGCGAGCGTCATGCCCTCCTCCGAGCCGTCGAGTGCCGCATCGAGCGAAAGGGCGTCCAGCTCACCGGCGCGCTTGTCGGCTGCCTGCTCGCGGATCAGATCCGTGAGCTTGATGCGGATGACCTGGGCCATGTAGGCGACAGGTGGTACATCCGGATTGGGTGGAAGTTTGCGGCGCACCATGATCCAGTGCGCCAGGCAGTCCTGCATCAGGTCATCGAAGTCCTCGCGCGCGAGGCTTCGAGACCGCCTTCTCAACTCACCCACCAGTTTCTTCGTAACCGCGATTTCCCATCCCTGGAGACCTTTTCCCTCTTTGAGCGCCAACTTTCTCCCCGTCGGTTACCTGACGGGGAGAGGAACGAGCGGAAATCAGTGGGAAAAAGAATGGGAAACAATCTACAAATCAGAGCCAAGGCCGCCGCCGTGCCTTGGCCCGACACTTTTTGACGCGATTCCGTAACCGGAAATCGAGGGGTTCTCGATAGATGGCGATAGCCGGCGGTCCAGGGCGGACAACCGCCGGACGCTCGCCAGACGGGCCCTCCCAGGATCGCGGGACATCACATCTGTGGTGGGCCACGCGAGATCGAAACGGTGTCGAAAGGTCGGTCGGCGGCGGCGCCTCGCGCGAACCGACGCCGTGAGCCCAAGGCGGCTCATCGATCGAAAAACGGGGGTGCGAATGAAGCGCGGAAATCAGTTCGCGGAAAGGACGCGGACAACCGGCATTACGAAACCGCGGGGGATCGGAGGTGGTTCCGACAAGGACATAACCAATGGCAAACCGGCCGTCGGCACAAAGCGGGCCGCGAAGCTTCGGGAGGGAGTGCGGGAGCGCGAACCGCTGGGCGCGTTCGACTCGCGGGCGTCAGGGATCTGTACAAGGCGGCGCCTGCCGACCCGAGCTCGCTGCGACGCACCATCCGTCGCAGCGAGCTACGCCAGATCGTCCCGCTGGCGAACTCGACGATCTACGAACTGGAACGCCGCGGGGAATTTCCCCAGCGCTTCTTCCTCACGCCGCGATGCGAGCAGATTTCCGCGCTACAAGAACCCGCGGGCCGGATCGGACACGCCCTATGCGGACAGTGACTGTGGAAAGCAACCCTGGTGATCGCGCTTCCCTGGTTCTTCCGCGGCTCATCCGACTGCGGGATGCGCCCTTCTATCTGGGCATGGACCGCAACCGCTTCAACACGCAATTCAGACCGCAGCTCGTGGAGGTTCGCATTGGTAGACAGGGCGTCGCCTTCGATCGCCTTGATCTGGACGCGTGGGTAGACCAGTATAAGTCCCGCAACGGGCGTTCCGGTCAACTCAGGGGAGCATTGACATGGGACGCAAACGAACGGCCGGACTCTACGAGCGCAATGGCGTCTGGCATATCGACAAGCAGATCCGAGGCAGACGCATTTGCGAAAGCACTGGAGAAAGCAGCCTTGCAAAGGCGGAAGAATACCTCGCCAGGAAAGCGGAGGAAGTCAGGCAAGCGGTCATCTATGGAGTAAGACCGAAACGCGCATTTCGGCGGGCCGCAACCAAGTACCTGAATGAGAGCCAGCAGAAGCGCCGTATCGCCGATACCGGGTTGCACCTGAAACAGCTGGACCCCTACATCGGCCACCTGCCGATTGAATCGGTCCACATGGGGACACTGCAACCCTTTATCGAGGCCCGGCGCAAACAGGGGGTCAAAACCAAGAGCATCAACCTCGCTCTTGGCGTGGTGCGGCACATTCTCAATCTGGCGGCATCGGAATGGCTGGATAAGAACAACCTGACCTGGTTGCACTCTCCGCCCAAGATCAAGTTGCTGCCTGTGACGGACGCTCGCAAGCCCTGGCCCTTGTCCTGGGAAGAGCAGACCCGTCTGTTTCGGGAACTGCCACCGCATCTGGCGCGGATGGCGCTGTTCAAGGTCAACACCGGTACGCGGGAAAAGGAAGTGTGCCGCCTGCGGTGGGAGTGGGAAGTTCCCGTTGCCGAGCTGGGGAGCAGCGTGTTCATCATCCCGGGCGACCGGGTGAAAAACGGCGAAGAACGCCTGCTGGTACTCAACCGCGTTGCACAGTCGGTCATCGAGGAAGTACGGGGTGAACATGCTGAATTTGTATTCACCTTCCGCGGCCATCCGATCACAGTCATGAACAACTCGGGCTGGCAAAGCGCACGCAGGCGCGCGGGGCTTTACCAGGTGAGGGTCCATGACCTCAAACATACCTTTGGCCGTCGGTTACGGGCTGCAGGTGTGAGCTACGAGGATCGGCAGGACCTGCTGGGACACAAGTCGGGAAGGATCACGACGCACTACTCGGCGGCCGAACTGGAGAACCTGATTGAAGCGGCCAACCGGGTGTGCGGGGAAAACCCCCGCAAAAGTCCCGCACTGGTGCTGCTGAAACAAAAAGCGGTTAACAGCTGAATCGATAACCGCTTGATGTGATTTACGAATGATGGCGCGCCCGGAGAGATTCGAACTCCCGACCGCCTGGTTCGTAGCCAGGTACTCTATCCAACTGAGCTACGGGCGCTTGTGGGGGGCGAATTATCCCGAAGGAGGCGCGAGGGTGTCAAGCGAGCGGGAGCCGCGGCGTGGGGAGAAGCGGTGCGGGCTCCGCTGCTCCGGCGCTGTCCAATAGGTCCGATCGGCATCGGATGCTACGGTGCGCCGTCGCCGGACGAAGTGGTCGGCAAGACCCGTGACAGTCGGTTCGGCGGAGATTCACGCCGTGCGCAGCGCCTGCACGATCCCGAGCCGCGCGGCCTTCAAGGCCGGCAGGAATCCTCCCGCAAAGCCCATCCCGAGCGCAAAGGCAAGCGATGTCGCAACGATGTCGGGAGTCAGCGTAAAGCGGAATGCGAGCTCCGAGAACGATTGCCAGTTGAGCGTTGATATCTGCACCAGCTGCATCGGCGCGGCCAGTGCGAGTCCGACTCCCCAGCCGATCAGACTGAGGGCGAGTGACTCCAGCAGGAACGCCGCGAGGATGTTCGAGCGGCGAAAGCCCAAGGCGCGCAGGGAGCCGATTTCACGCACCCGGTGCGCCACGGCGGCGTACATGGTGATCATCGCCCCGACCATGGCGCCGATGGAAAAGACGATGGAGAGCGTGACGCCCAGGACCTTGATGAAGTTCGAAAGGAGCTCCGACTGCTCTTGGTAGAACTGCCGCTCGCGTCTGACCTCCACGGTCAGCCTCGGGTCGGATTCGAGCCGGGTCTTCAGCGCCCGGAAAGCCTGCGGGTCCGAAAGCTTTGCAATCACCGCCGAGTACGACTGCCGCCGGAATGCCTGCATCAGCTGCTCGCCGTCGGTCCAGATCTCGGAGTCGAATGCGGTGCCGCCTGCATCGAAAACACCAACCACTCGCCAGCTACGCGCAGCGAAGCGCAAGGTCTGTCCGAGTCGTGCGCCTCCGAATCGCTCGGCGACGCTGCGCCCAACGATCACCTCGGCCGCGCCAGGGTGAAACATACGGCCGGAAACGATCCGCAGCCGAGGACGCAGCGAAACACCCTCGGATCCGACACCGCGCGCCGGGACATTGATCGGAGCGCTGGCGCCGTTCTTGACGAGCGCGATCAGCACCACGGTTTCCTTGGACGCCAGACGGGTACCACGCAAACCCACGGCCACCTCGGGCTGGGCCTCGATCACGTTCGCCTGGGCACGATCGATCGAGCTCTGGACCTCGGTCACCGCCGACCGGCGGGTAACAACGACGTTGTCGATCTGACCCGTATCGACCAGAACCACTTTCAGCCCGGCGTCCAGCATGAGCACGGCCGCAAAGACGAACACGACCAGCGCCATGCCGCCTGCCGTAAGTACCGTGGTCACCTTGCGGGTCCACAGGTTGCGCACGCTGTAGGAGATCGGAACCGTGCCCATGGCGTTATCCGATCGCCCGCAGCCCCTCGACGATGGGCACACGCATCGCCCGTCGCGCCGGCAGCAGAGCCGCTCCCATCCCCACCGCCAGGGCGCAGACTGCCTGTATCGCCACGGTGGCGGCGCTCACCTCGAATACGGCGAAGAGTGTCCCCGTCTTTTCGGCAAATAGTCTGGCGACCGGAAAGGTCGAGGCGACACCGGCCATACCGCCGACTGCGGCCACCGCAAGCGACTCGCCGAAAATCAAGGCACCGACGAATCCCGGACCAAAGCCCAAAGTCTTCAATGTCGCGTATTCGGCCAGTCGCTCGCGCGCGGTCATCGCCATGGTGTTGGCCATGACGGCGAGAATGATCACGATGACCACGAACGAGACCAGCCGGATCGCCATGATCAGCGCGTCGGCCATGGCGACGAAGCTCAGCTGAAAGGACTTCTCGGTCTCGGTAAAGGTTTCGGCAAGTGAGTTGATGAACAGCGCATCGATGGCGCGGCCGATCTCGGCGGCGCGGCGTGGATCGGAAATATCGACCAGGAAGACACCGACCTGGTCGGTTCCGCCCTGGCCGCGGGCCTTCAGGGTTTCATTCAGATACTTCCAGTGAAACAGCATCTGCGAAACGTCGGTGTTCTCTTTGGCGCCATCGTAGATCGCGCGCACGGTGAAGTTCCAGGTGCCGGAAAAGATGGTGCCGCGTAGCGGCAGGCTGTCGCCAACTCGCAGACCGTAAGTGTCGGCAAGCTTGCGCCCGATGATGGCGCCCTTGCGGTCGCGCAGGAACGCGCGCAGCTCCGCCTGTTTGAAAAGGAAATCCGGATACATCGGCAGGTAGGTATCCGGCTCGATCGCGAACTGCGCAAAGAAGTTCTTCGGGCTCTTATACACCCCGCCGAACCAGGTCGAGTGGGACACCGAGCGCACGCCATCCACCGCCCGGATCTTGTCCCGATAATTGAGCGGCAACGGGAAGGAAAGCGAAATGCCGTTTCTCGTCACCAATCGTGTAGGCGCTGCCTTGTCTGCGGCCGCGTACCAGGCGCCAACCACCGTGGACAGAACACCGAATGCCACGAGGGCCACGGCAAGCCCGAGCACCGTCAGACCAGTGCGCATCCGGTGGCGAAGCATATTGCGCAGAATCAGTTTCAGCAGGGGCATCGTCCGTCCGCCTGACCCGCACGCCATTCGCGCGCGGAGAGCTCGCCCTTCTCCAGGTGCATGATCGAGTGTGCGCGCTCCGCGGCGCGGCGGTCGTGGGTCACCAGCACGATGGTCTTACCGAGCTCCCCATTGAGACGGTCCATGAGGGTGAGGATTTCCTCCGCCGACTGACGGTCGAGATCGCCCGTGGGTTCGTCGGCGACGATGACAGACGGGTCGGTGACGATTGCCCGCGCGATGGCGACGCGTTGCTGCTGGCCGCCCGAGAGCTCCGAAGGGTAATGATCACTGCGTTCCGCAAGGCCGACCAGTGCCAGTGCCTGTTCCACATGCCGCACCCGCTCGCGACGCGACAGCGACGTGAGCAGCAGTGGAAGCTCGACGTTCTCACGTGCGGTGAGCACCGGCATCAGGTTGTAGAACTGGAAGATGAAGCCGACGTTTTCGGCGCGCCAGTCGGCGAGCGCGGCCTCCCCCAGTTGCGTGATGTCCAGCCCGCCGACGGTGAGCTCGCCGCGGTCCGGCCGGTCGATGGCCGCGATCAGGTTGAGCAGTGTCGACTTCCCGGAACCCGAAGGGCCCATCAAGGCGAGGAACTCTCCCGCCCCGATATCCAGCGTGATGCCGCTCAGGACCGGCACGATCTGTCCGCCCCGGCGGTACGACTTGGAGACTGCGCGTATGCAGATGAGCGGTGCTGCCGGCGACTCGTACATCGGCGACACGCGGCTCGGCCGGCGCGTGTCGTGGCCCCGCGCAGCGCGTGCGGCTGCGGCGGCTCGGATGCCGGCTCGCGTCATCGTCACCTCCGCAGCCGCGCCGCCGGTCTTGCCCCGAGACCTCATTGTTGCGCCACCCTCAATGCAGCACCGTCGGTGACCTTGTCGAGCGGATTGAGGACCACCTTCTCTCCGATATCCACACCGCGCAGCTCGATCATCTCCCCGACCGCGCGGCCGGTTTCGACCATGACCTGATGCGCATGACTATCGCTCACCACGTAGACACACTTGACGCCGTCGCGCTCGACGACCGCTGCCGGCGGCGCGACGGCAAGCGGTTCGCGGTCCATGGCGCTCGGCTGGTGGCTGAGGAATGCGACCGTGGCGCTCATGTCCGGCAGCACGCGCTCGTCCTGTTCCAGGAACTTGATCTTCACCAGCACCGTCGCCTTGGCGCGATCGACCGTCGGCACGATGCGGTTGACCACGCCCGCCAAACGCCGGTCGGGGACGGCGTCGAGCTGAATCTCGACCGACTGCCCGATCTTCACCTGGCCCACGGATGACTCCGAAACGTCGGCCTCGACCTCGAGTGTGCTCATGTCCGCGACCGTGACCACCGCCCCCTTGGTGTCGAGCGCGTTGGAGAACGGCGTGACGACATCGCCGACGTTGGCGTGCTTGCTGAGCACCACCCCGTCGAACGGAGCACGGATTGCGGTCTGATCGAGGGCGACTTCCGCCGCTTCCAGATCGGCGGCTGCCACGGCGACGTGCGCCTCCAGGCTCTTGATGGAGGCCCGTGCCTTGGCGTAGCGGGCGGCCGCGGCATCGTACTCCGCCGCGCTGACGAACTTCCGCCTCAAAAGCTCTTTCGAGCGCCGGGAATTGCGCTCGGCCTCGTTGAGCTCGACCTTTCCCTGCTCGAGGTTGGCGCGCGCGACCTCGACGCTCGCCGCAGCCTGCTCGCAGGTCGCTGCGACGTCTCGGCTTTCGAGGCGTGCAATGACCTCCCCGCGCTTCACCTTGCTGCCCTCGACGACACCCAGCCACTCGAGACGCCCGGCAGCCTTCGACGCGACCGCTGCCTTGCGCTCGGCGACGACATAGCCGGTTGCGTTGAGACTGATCATCGACTGCGTGGCGTAAGCGGTGGTAACCGTCGCGGTCTCGACGGCAACCGGTGCGCCGTACCTGGCACTCGCCGCTGCGGCGGCAGCGGCGATGGATACGATGCTGATCGCCGCAGCCCAGCGCCGGCGCTTGCGGCGCGGACGTGCAGATGGGCGCCGATCGATTCCGAGCGCCGAGAGATCGGAAGGCCTCCCTGGAGCCTTGCTCCGCCCACCGTCGCCGCGCGCTTTGGCCGGTTCGCGGGGCGCGAGCTGTGTGCGATCGTCAGGTCTCGCCCACACCGTCAGGTCTTCCATGTCGGGGTCAGCCGCCCGGCCGGCGGAAAACCTCCCATCCGCCACTTGCGGTGGGGCCGTCCGCGGAGGGGTGGCCGGCTTGCCGGCCACCGGGGCCAGGCCCTCGATCTGCGCAAAGTGGATCACCGCACGCGCGAACGTCTCCTCCATACCCCGCTCGGAGTCGAGCACCACCAGGTCGTTGGCCTTGAACACCGTTCGATAGGCAGCCACCTGGCGCGAGAGAAAGTCCATGGGCGGCGGTCGATCGCTCGCGTCGTTCCTTGCCTGCACGCGGCGGGACGAAGTCTCGCTGGACACGGTAAGACCGAACGCGAGATCCGGCTGCAGAACGTGCTCGGCGATGCGTGCCAGCACCGGCTCAGTTTCCCGCAGATCGGAGCGGGCGCCGATCTCGGCCTGCGAAGTGAAAACGTAGCGGTCGCAAAACACCACATCACCGCGCTTCAGCGCGGGAATGATGGTATCGGTGGTGTGCTGCACCAGATCGCCCATGATCGACAGCAGAAGCCCCAGTACGTTGACACGCGCGGCGCTCTCGTAGCTGCTGCAATCGATGCTCGACGTACTGCAGGGATCGTCGACCAGGCTCCGGAACACCGGGTCCTGGCGAATCCTGCCGGTGGGCGTATAGGTCCGCAGACAACTCATGCCCGCTTCCCGGCAGGTCTCTTCGAGACGGTCGATGAGTGAAGACTTGCCCGACCCATCGACTCCGCAAAATGTGATCAGGACGCCCGGATAACCGTGCGGCTTGAGCTTGAGCGGCTGGCAGACACTGTGTGCCATGGCAGCCTCTCAGGCCCAGACCGCATCGCGGGAAATGTGCTCCGCAGGCGCGGCCGGTGCCCGGTCGCGGGATGGTAGCGGCTCCAGAACCGAAGTGAAGTGACGCAGCATGGGCGGCGCCGAAACGATCCGCATGCCTGGAATCGAATGCCTTCTTTCGTAGACCCCGATGAGTGCCGCTGCCACCACTTCCATGTGACTCTCGGTGTACACGCGGCGGGGAATCGCCAGCCTGAGAAGCTCCATCTTCGGAAAGGTGATCGCGCCTGTCGAGGAGTCTTCCTTCATGAACGCCAGCGCGCCGAGACCCACGGCACGCACGCCGCCCTCCAGGTAGAGCTCGGCGGCCAGGGCGTCCGCCGGAAATTGCGAGCGTGTCAAATGCGGCAGGAAGGCCGCGGCGTCCACGCACACGGCGTGCCCGCCGGTCGGTCTCACAATGGGCACCCCGGCGGCGATCAATCTGTCGCCAAGCTTTTCGACCTGCCGCACGCGGTGCCGAATGTAGTCGTCATTCACCATCTCCTGCAGCCCCACTGCCAGCGCCTCGAGATCACGACCGGCCATCCCCCCGTAGGTGACGTAGCCTTCGTGCAGAATCAGCAGTGGCACGATCTGCTCGTACACGGCCCGGGATCGCGTCGCGAACAGGCCGCCGATGTTGACCAGCGCATCCTTCTTGCAGCTGAAGGTGCAGCCCTCGGCATAGGAGAACTGCTCCTTGAGAATCTCTGCCACGGACTTCCCGGCATACCCGCTTTCGCGCTGCTGTATGAAGTAGGCATTCTCTGCGCAGCGCGCAGCATCGAAGTAGACCGGGATGGAGAATTCGCCGGCCAGCTGCTTTACCGCATGCAGATTTCCCATGGACACCGGCTGGCCTCCGCCGGCGTTGTTGGTGAGCGTGACCATGATCAGCGGGACTCTGTCGACGCCCTCACGCTCGATCACGTTGCGCAGCTTCTGCAAATCAAGATCGCCTTTGAAGGGATGCTCCAGATCGGGCTGATAGCCGACATTGGCGACGCATGAGACGGCAGTGCCCCCGACCACGCACACGTGCGCTTCGGTGGAGTCGAATGGCGCGTTGAACGGCACCACCTGCCCGGGCTTGACGAGGGTCCGGAACAGGAAGTGCTCGGCCGGCCTGCCCTGATGCGTGGGTAGCACATGCTCGAAGCCGAGCACGTCCCGCACCGCCCGCTGCAATCGGGAGAAGCTGCGGGAACCCGCATAGGACTCGTCACCCGTCATGAGCGCGGCCCACTGATTGCTGCTCATGGCCGAGGTTCCGCTATCGGTCATGAGATCGATGTAGACGTCCTCGGCCTGCAGCCGGAACACGTTGTAGCCGGCGCCACGGAGCTTCGCTTCGCGCTCCGCGCGACTGATGAGCCTGATGGGCTCGACGGCCTTTATCCTGTACGGCTCTGCCGTGATCGGTTCGATGGACACTTGTTCCTCCGGCGCCAGGCGCTGCCAATGGATTCAACAACCCGCCAGGTGCATCAGCATGGAACGCTCACCGGGCAACCCGTGGTCACCGTCAGGTTCTCTTCCTGGGTCTGCTGTGCGGACAACCTGAGGCGGGGAAGCATCCGATGCTGGACGGCGGTTCTGGCCTGCGCTTCCTCGAAGCGTTTTTCCAGGCGGTTCAGGATCGACCAGTACGCGCCACGCTCGCCTTGTGCGATCGCCTCCACCAGGGCGTCGTTGGCGTTGTAGTTGAACAGACTGTCGTTGGTACCGAAGAACCGCCGGTCGTTACCCACGAGCTCTGCGATGAACTTCTGCGGGTCCGGTCCCAGAGCGGCCGGCAGATAGAACACGGGGTGGAGAAGATCGCCGTTGCCATCGATGTGGCCATGAAGATTCGGGTTGCTCCCGTTCAGGCCCTCGCTGCGAATCATGCGCTCGAGCTCCGTCCCGGGGAAAATCCTCAGTCCGACCGTCACCGATACCCGTTCCGGATCGATCCGCTTGACGAACTCGATGGTCTCGCGAACCGTCTCCCGGGTCTCGCCGGGAGCACCGAACAGCAACTCCAGGATGTGCTCGAGACCGTGACGTTTCGCGGCGTTGACCGCATCCTCGATGTCCGAGGGACCAAACGTGCGGCGCAGGATTCTGAGCATTTTCTCGCTGGCGCTGTCGACTCCGAAGTTCATTCCGACGCAGCCGGCCGCCTTCATCGCCGCCGCCAGCTCGTCGGGGAACGGCCGCGGCATGCCGTAGGCGTACCACTGGATCCTGCCGGCGAGGTTGCGCCGCACGATGGCATCGCACAGTGCCAGGGGATGCGCCAGGCTCAGGTTGAATTCGGAATCGTTGATGTGAAAGACGTTGATTCCTCGCTCCAGCAGCGACTCCATCTCGTCGACGACGTCCTCGGGGTCGCGCAGGCGCACCTTCCGGCCCTTGATGAGCGGCTCCACACAATAGATGCATCTGCGGTTGCAGCCGCGCTTGGTCTCGATGCCGATCTGGCCTCCCTTCGCGAAGTAGTGTCTGTTGTCGACGACTTCGCGCTTGTGCGGCCCGAGCAGATCCAGGCGGCCGCAGGTGTCCGGCCCCAGCCGTGTCGAGTGCACGCCGTCGCCATCGCGAAAGACCAGACCGGGTATGTGCGTGAAGCTTCGTCCCTGCTCGAGGCAGGTGAGCAGCTCGGGGAAGCTGAATTCGCCCTCGCGAACGATCCCGAAGTCGGCTCCCAGATACTCGAGCAGTCTTTCGGGCATGACAGAGAACCCGGCACCTCCCATCACGATCGGCACTGGGCGCGCGCGGCGCAGTGACGCCACCATGTCCCGGATCTTGTCCAGGAAGCTGTAGCCACTGGAAAAGTAGACATCATCGGTGTTTCTGAGTGTGACGCCCCAATAGTCCGGGGCGTGCGCGCGACAGTGCGCGGCAATCGCCGCATCGAAGTCGTCCGAGAAGCACAGGTCGAGCAGCGTGAGCTCGAAGCCTGCGCGTTCCAGCGGAGCGGACAGGTAGTCGAATGCAATCGGCGCGATGGCCGGCTTCACCTGGTTGGTATTCACGAAGGTCACGCGTCTGGTCATGATGAGCTCGCTTCCAGTCGGGTACGATTCGGAACCAGTCGCTAGACGGCGACTTCGATGGACAGCTTCTCGCCGGCGCGGGCCACCGCCGGCTGACTCATGTAGTTGCCGAACCGGCTTTCCATGATCCCCGCGAGGCGCCTGCCCATTTCCTCGCTGTCTGTGAACGCATAGAATCCTGGCCCGGCGCTGCTCATGCCGGCATAGAGAGCACCTTCGCGCTGCATGGTCTCGTCGAAGTCGCGCATGACATCGGTCCGGAAGATCCCTTCGAGCACCTTCATGTTGCTCATGCTGTTGAGCTCCCAGCCGTGCTGGAGAAACCCGAAGAGATCGTTGCGATGCAGCGCCGGCCGCAGCTTCTTCTCGATGAAGCTGCGCCAGGCGTCGCCGTAGCGCTTCTGCCACGCCACGAAGTGGGAGGGAACGAAGCCCGCCTCGGTGGTGCCGGACATGTCTGCGCCTTCGCCATGTGCGCGCAGTGTTTCCGTTGCCAGCGTGTCGTAGTTTCCAACCGCCGTGGTCACCCAGAGGCGTTCCGAGCTCAGGTTTCCGAGGAAACGACCGTTGCCGTGTTTCTCGTCCACCCATACCAGGCCGCCGAAGAAGAGACAGGCCTCGCCGACACCGGTCTCCAGACCGAAGTACACGCGCTGCCCATCCTTGGTGTTCTCCACGTAGTTGCGGGTGATCATCTCCCACATGTCGTGGGGCGAAAACGGAGAACCGAAAAGGGCATTGATACCGGCCAGGGTCGCAGTGTTGTACGAAACGTTCGATCCGAAGCCGCTGTGCTTGTGCGCTATGCTTCGCGCCCGGGCGACGCGGATGTCGTCGCCGTCGTAACCGACGCTGCGTTTGAACAGCTCGAGCATGTGCCGACCGCTGGGAACGTCACAGCCGCCCTGGCCCGGAGCCGTTCTCGACACGATCACCTGGTGGCCGACCGTGCTCGTCGACACACCCAGGCCACCTCCGCCGAAGCCGGGCGCCATCTGCATGAAGTCGAACACGGCGAAATGCAACCGCCCGGGCACGGAAACCTCCGCGCGCTCGTAGACGGGCACCGCCCTGCGGTCCCAATGCGGAAGCACGGTCAGGTTGGCACCCGGCAGGAACTCGCCTGCCCTTCTTTTCCATACCTGGTTCATGGCTACGCCTCGTCCTCATCAGTGATCTGTGGGGATGCAGTCGTCAGCTGCCGGTGTGGCGAGTCACGCTGCCGTACGGGCCGGTTGGAGATCTCGCCTCGTCCAAGCGGCTGAGGTCCCAAGAGCAGACGTCGTGCCATGAACGATTTTTCCCATAATTTCAACAGCATCAGTGAAATCGCAGCGGGCCGGTCAGGCGTGTGATGTTCGTGTGTCGACAACAGCCGGGTCGGGGAAATCACGACAGGCCATTGAACCGGCGGCTTTACCTGGGTGTTCCTGCGCGACGAACAGGTGTTCGCAAGGGCGAAACAGGCGTGGAAATGGTGGGATTCTCGAAGCTGCGTGCGGGTGACGTTTCGACCGCGTCCTGCCCGGATCCATCCAAATCCATCAATTCCCGGCATGCAAACCTGAAAGACGCATACCACCTTTGCAGCCTCGTCATCAGGGGCGACCCACAGTGCTTCATACCCCGGCGCCGCGGGCCCCCTCCCTCTCGCACAGGTGTGTCCGCAAGAGACCAACAGGTGTCGGTGGCTGTCGAACAGTCCTCTAAGCACGCGCACTCAGGCGCTTAGTCGCGTCCTACGGCCTGCACCTGTTGTCCCGTGACCAACTCGCGCCCGTCCGCGAATGGCGGGTTCCGCCACTATTCATCTGAAACAGAAGCAGAAACGGCTCCTGGCACGGCTCCTGCCAAGGAGCACACGCCGACACCGTCGTGCCTCATCCCGGTCGAGGAGGAATCGTGACTGAGCCTGTTCAACAGATCGCTGTGCCGGATTCTGCCGCTCGCCGGCAGACGCCGACCGCGCAGGACACGGCGCCGGCGCCGCGGCGCATCGACTGGCGTCGCGCCTGGCGGGCCATTCGCGCGCTTCGAACATACAACAACGACATTCGGCACGCGTTCGACGTGATGATCGCCCTCGACGGCGGCCAGATGGAGGCGATGTACCAGCGCTTTCTCGCCGAGGCGGGCGCGCCGTTGCTTCTGGCGGAAAAGCCATCGCTGCTTGCCACACTGGGTGACTTCGAGTCCCTGCGCCACCTTCCGGAGTGCTCGTTCGGTCGTGCATACCTGGCGATGATGGAAGGCAGCGGATACGACGCCGACGGGTTGCGGCAGGCCGCTCGCCTCGCCTCAGGACTCGAAGAGATTCTGCCAGGCCCAGACCGCCAGTGGTTCATCGAGCGCAGTGGATGCATTCACGATCTGCTCCACGTTCTTACGGATTACGGTCAGGACTGGGCCGGTGAGGCGTCGTTGCTTGCGTTTGACTGCGGACTCGCGCCGTTGCGTGCTCGCATCGTGGGCCTCCTCGGTACGGCACTGACAGCGCCGTGGTGGCCGCGCCTCTGGGTCCACCGCTTTCTGTACCGGGCGTGGCTGCGTGGCAAGCGCGCTCGCATACCACTCTCCTACCGCTGGGAGGAGGCGTTGGCGCGACCGCTCGAGGCGGTTCGGCGCGAGCTCTCGATCGAGCCCGCCTCGATCGCCCATCCCAGGGGCGTTCTTGCCGGCGGTCAGACGTACGGTCCATGGCGTTACGCCACCAACCCCGTTGGGCGACTGCCCGACATGGGATACCTCTCAACAGTCTGTGGGAAGGAAAAGGCATGAGCACAAAGCTGAAGCATGCACCGGTAAGAGACCGGATCTTCGAGACCGTATGCGCGGAGCTCCTGAGCGTGCGCCGCACCCAGACGCCGCAGTTCGACACGGAGATCCGCATGGAAAGCTCCCTCGTCGCCGATCTCGGCCTCGATTCGCTTTCGCTGGTGGAAGTGGTGGTGGCACTCGAACAGGCGCTGCGCATCGATCACCTGTCGCTCGAGGCGTTGTGCGAGTGCGGATCGGGCGGGCGCGGCGAGCGCTACACCGTCGAATCTCTCGTGAATCTGTGCATGGAGCAGGCCGCGGTCTAGGCGGCCGCGGGCGAATCGACACGAAGATGAACACGCGTTCTGCGAACGGATCCACGGCAATCGCTCGCAACGGGCTGGGCACCGGGTTGGTCGCGCTGCTGCGGGCGCTCTCCCGGGCGCCGCTCGCTTCCCAGTCGGTTCCGATCGCCGGCGCATTTCTCTGCTCCTGTCTGCTCTACGGGTGCATCGCCGATCACTGCACCGTGCCTGGCTGGAGCCTGCTCGGCGGCGTCGCAACCTTCTTCGCGCTGTTCGTTCAGCTTCGCCTCATCGACGATCTGGATGATCTCGATCGCGACTACCCAGCCGGCCAATGCACCGGGGCTTCGCGCTCGGCAATTCGCGCACGGCTGCTGGCCAGCCTCGCGGTATGCGCGATGCTCATCACGCTGCTCAACCTGGACAAGAGGCAGGCCCTGGGCGCCGCCGCTGCTGCCACTGCGCTCGCCTTTGCGGCTCCCTTCGGTTTCAAGCGCATGTTCCCGCGCAGCCTGGCGGTCGGCTCGCTGCTGTTCGAGGGCGCACCGTGCCTCATCTTCGCGTACTGCTACTTCTTCTGGCGCGATGCAGGCGGCGCAGCGCTGCCGTTCGCCGCAGCAGCGAGCGTGACCGGTTTGTTCTGGACGGGTTATGAATTCTGGAAGTTCTCGCGCAAGGTTCACACCAGCGCGATGCAGCCCTACTTCCTCTCCCCGCGGGGAATCCGTGCGGCGTTGAATGCGCTCCTCGTGTTGGCGCTGATCGCAAACCTCGCCCTGGCGCGCTTCGCCGGACTGTCGGAGATCTATACGACTTATGCGCTCGCGCTGCCGCTCGCGTGGCTCATGTGGCTCAACGCGTCCTGGCCCGGAGCGGACGGCGAGTCAAAGGGTATGCGCCGGCCGCTCTGGGCGGGCATGAGCTTCGTCGGAGCACTCGAGTTGGGGCTGCTCGTCGAGCTCCTATCGATGACGGGGTCGAAATGACCCGCACCTTGGAACCGGACCTGCCATGAACAAACACGCTCTCGTCACCGGCGCACGCGGTCTCCTCGGCGCCGAAGTCATCGCCCGACTGCTGGCCAAAGGCTACTCGGTCGTGGCCTTTCTCCGCTCCGACGGGCCGGTGGCGCGAAACGACGGCACGCTGCTCCCGGCGACCCAGTACCAGGGCCGCTATCCGGCTCCAGGAAGCCTCGCCTGGGTCCGGGGCGACGTCACCGAGGAGCTTCTCGGTCTGAGCCGGGAGACCTATGAGGCGCTGCGGGCGAGCACCGGCGTGATCATCCATTGCGCGGCGCTCACCAGCTTCGGCCGCAAGCCGGAGGTGTATGAGGCGATCAATTTCCGCGGCACCGAGCGGGTTCTCGCGCTCGCGCAGCGCAGCCCGCAGGCGCCGATCCCCCTGCTCTATGTCAGCACTGCATACGTTTGCGGCGAGCGTCCGGGCGAATTCCGCGAGGAAGATCTGGAGCTCGGGCAACGCCTCGGCAACCCCTACGAGCAGAGCAAGTATCGCGCGGAGCGCTCGGTGCGCGCCGCGATGCACGCCGGCCTGCCGGCGACGGTCCTGCGTCCGGCGATCATCGTCGGCGACTCGCAAACCGGCGTCGCGCGCAAGTTCGACACCCTGTACACGGTGGTCCGCCTCACGGCCGCAGGCCTGGTGCGCACCATCCCGGGCGACTACGGCGCGACCCTCGACATTGTGCCCATCGACTGGGTTGCCGACTCCGTCGTGGAGGCGCTGGAAAAGTTTCCGCAGGCGCGCGGCCGCACGCTGCACCTTACCTCCGGCACGCCGACGACCTTGCGTGACGTCAACGACGTCTGCGCCGAGTTCCCCTCGTTCCACGTGCCCCGCTACGTGCCCCGGCACGTGTTCGACGCAGCCGACATGCAGCCGCTCGAGCGACGCTACTACGAGGAGGTGGTGAAGCTTTACGAGTCCTATCTCACACGCCAGGTGCGCTTCGCCAGAGATTCGACCAATTCCATCTGCTCCCGGGCGCCGCGTGCATCCGGGAAAACCCTGTTGCGAAGAATCTTTCGCTACGCCATAGCGGCCGGTTACTTCGCGCCGCGCGCCGCCTGACACCTGGAGCCACGAACATGCTGATGACCGATCCGCTCCTCGCCGACCTCTGGGAAAAGTCACGTTCCGCCTTGAAGGCGCAGCTCGGGGAGCGGGCCCCCGACGCGGTGTTCCTGGAGGGTTCGATCGCCGAAGGCTTCGGCAACGAGCGCTCCGATGTGGACTTTGTCGCCATCGTCGACCGGGGTCTGGAGCCGGCCACGATGCCGTACATCCTGTTCATCGACGGACGGCGCATCGAAGTGCGGCTGCTGAGCTCGGCGCGTCTCAGACGCGAGCTTGGCCAGGTCGGCGGGGCGCTGCGCAAGGGTCCCCGTGCCGTTGCGCGTCTGTCCTGGAACCTGCTGGAGCGCTGCCAGCGGTTCATGGGTGCCTTGCCCATCCACAACCCTGCACTCATTCGAGCGTTGCAGGCTGAGCTCGGCGGCGAGCCGCTGGGCGAGGCGGTTGCCCTGTGGTTCGAGGACTTCGCCCGCCAGACCGGCCGTTACGCGGTGGCCATGCTCGCGCTTGGCGAGATGGACTACGCACGCGCATGGATCAGGACTGCGGCATTTCACGCGGCCAAGAGTTACGTCGCCCGCCTGGGCGAGCGCTACATGAGCCCCAAGTGGCTTTCGCTGCAGCTCGAGCGCGCCGCGGTCGAGCCCGCTCGGGTGGACCGGCTCTGGGCGCTCATGCACACGCCGCATCAGGACGGCGGAGGAGACGACACCGTGGCGGCGGGCATCGCGCTCATCCGCGACTTCGGTGTGACGGGGGTGGACCTCACTCCGGGAAAAGTGCTCGTCGGCCGCGGGAAAAAGGTCACGACCTGGCAGATCGGGGAGCGCGTTCATGTCCTGCGCGGGCGCGATGTCTTTGCGCTCGACGACGACGCCGCCCGGACCTGGCGGGCGATCACGTTCGGAACTCCCTGCACCACCATTGCCGGCACCAATGGCGGTCGGGTCGCCGCTGAACGCCGCCGTGCGCTGCTCGCCGATTTCAGTCGTGCGGGATTGGTGAGCCTGCGCTGGAAGGGCGGCGGCGAGATCCGTGCCCGCCAGCGTACCACCTCGGCGCCGATCGCACGTTCACCGTTGATTTCCATCGACGGCGCCCGCCTCTCGTCCGAGGGTGCAACAGGCATTCAGCTCCTGCCCATGCCGGCGCAGCGCTTCGTCGAAGCGGGGCTGGAGATGACGTGGGCGAACATCGGTCTGGAGAATGCGCGCGAGGACGCGCTCGGCGCGCTGAAGCGTGGCCAGTGGCAGGTGCTCGAGTATGCCCTGCAGCGAATGGTGCAGACCGCCTGCATGGTCATGCTCGGCGCGCACGGCGTGACGCCGCAGCCGCCGCTGGAAGAGGCGACGCTCGAGGCGATCCGGCTCCTGCGGCTCGACGATGCGCTGATCGACGGCATACGCGAGCTCGAGAGGTGCTCGATCGGCTCCGATGTGGACGCCCGCAACCGTCTGGCCCTGGCCGATGAGCTCGCGCTGCGTCTGCGCAGCCGCGGCGGTGAGGCGCAATTTCCCGCGAGCTTCGACACGGCGTCGGGTTGGCGCGGAACGATCCACGCCGCCTACGACTGGATCAACCTGGGTGCGCACCTCGACGCGCGTTTTCCCCAAACCGCCCACGGCGGGCACGGCACCGCCGAGGAAGCGAGGGACCTGCTCGCTTCCTCGAGCGCCTGAGAAAGGGTCCCGTCATGATAACCAACGCCGCCGCAGCATCACTCTTGGCGACCACCCAGGGCGCGGAGCTGCGCAACGCCTGCCAGTCTCTCCCGACCCTTCTCACGCAATCGAGTCCCGCGGCGCACATCGAGCGGCTCGCCGGCAACAAGGGAAAGTCGCTGTATCGCCTCGCCCACCTCGGGGTGCCGGTGCCCCATTGGGCCATCCTGGGCGCGGACTGGTTCGCGACCTTTCGCCGGGAGAGCGGCACCGATCGGCGGATCGCCGCACTGCTGCAGGGCTTCGTGCCCGAGCAGGCCGGCTCCATCGCGCGCTCGATCGCGCAGGCGGTACTCTCCTGCGACTTCAGTCCCGCAATGCAGGCGGCCATCGCCCGCGCGCACGCCGACCTCGGGAATGGGCCGATCGCGGTGCGCTCCTCCGGGATCGAGGAAGACGGTGCGGATTTCTCCTTCGCCGGACAGTTCGACACCTTCCTCGACGTGCGGGGACTGGCCTCGACCCTCGAACACGTGCGCAGGTGCTGGGCATCGGCGTACTCGGAACGCTCGCTGCGCTACCGGCATCAGCACGGGCTCGATATCGCAGCCACCGAAATGGCCGTCATCCTGCAGCGAATGGTGCCGGCCGAAAAGAGCGGGGTCGTGTTCACCGTCAACCCGGCGAACGGCAACCCCGACGAGATGGTGTTGAGTGCCGTCTACGGGCTCGGCGAAGGGCTCGTATCAGGAGCCGTCGACGCCGACACCATCACCATTGATCGCCACACCGGGAACAGGAAGCAGGTGGTGATCGGCGAGAAGCAGGAGCGCCATGACGGCGGCGCGGTGCGCGAGGTTCCTGCCGAGCTGCGCAAGCAGCTGGCCCTGGATGATGACGAGGTCGCGCGCATCATCGCCACGGCGCAGGCGCTGGAAGATGCGCTCGGGCGGCCGCAGGACATCGAATGGTGCATCGCCGAGGGCAGGCTGTGGACCCTGCAGGCGCGACCCGTGACCACCCCGATTGCGCGCCCTGCGGGCGAATTCCAGCTGTGGGACAACTCCAACATCGTCGAGAACTACCCGGGCGTCACCACCCAGCTCACGTTCACATTCGCACAGCACGTCTACTCGCAGGTGTTCCGCGAATTCTGCCGGCTGCTCGGCATTCCGCGCCGGCAGCTCCGCGAAATGGACGGCTTCCTGGGCTCCATGCTCGGGTTCCTCAACGGGCGCGTGTACTACAACCTGCTGCACTGGTACAAGCTCTCCGGGCTCGTACCGTTCCAGGATATGGGCCGCACGATGATGGAGGTCCAGATGGGCGTCGGCGAGCCCCTGGATCTCGCGAAGTTCGCCGCGCGCATCGCTCCCTATACCGCGGACTCCCGCGCCGGGCATGCGTACATCCGCACCGTCACGGGAGCGTGCTTCGCCTGGTATTTCGCGACCCTCAAACGCAACGTCGCCGCATTCCGGAAGTTCTTCTATGGAGTCTATGACCGGTTCGAGGCCATCGACTATGGCTCGATGCCGGCCGACGAAGTGTATTGCCATTACCTGCGATTCGAGAAGGAGCTGCTCTCGCGCTGGGGGATGATGATCGCCCTCGAGTCGGCCATCGGGCTTTCCTATGGCCTGGTCCGGCGTCTCATCAAGCGCTGGATGCCGGGGGCGCCGGAATGGCTGGAGGTGGCAGTGATCGGCGGCATGGAAGGCGTCGAGTCGGTGGAACCGGCGCATCGACTCGCCGCGCTTGCCGAGGCGGTGCGCATGAAGCCGCACGTCGAGCAGCTGATTCGCGAGACGCCCTCCTCCGAAGCCTATGCCGCGCTGCGCAGCAGCGGTGAGCACGAGATCGTCGCAGAGATCGAGCGCTATATCGCGGAGTTCGCCTACCGCAGCAAAAACGAGCTCAAGCTCGAGGAGCCGGACCTGCGCGAGGAGCCGGGTGTGCTCTTCGACATGCTGAAGGGTGCGCTCGCGGGCGGTACGCCATCGATCGACCGTAGCAGCTTGCAGGAAGACATCACCGTGACGCTGCGCGAGCGTCTGAACCCGCTCCGGCGCTGGATCTTCGCCCGGGCACGCAGCCGCGCGCGTACTGCGATTCAGGCCCGCGAGACGGTGCGCTTTTGCCGCTCGCGGGCGTTCGGCGTCGCGCGCAGGATGTTCCGCGCGATCGGCGAAGGTCTCGCCGAGCAGGGGCTGCTGGAGACCGGCCGCGACATCTTCCATCTGCGCCTGGAGGAGATCCGCGGTTGCATCGAAGGTACCGTCTCGCACCGGGAGCTGCGCCCTCTTGTCGAGCAGCGCAGGCTCGATCACGCGGCCTATCGGGAAATGCAGGACCTGCCTCCGCGCTTCGCCACACGCGGTCCCGTTGCGGCCTGGCTCGCCAGGCCGGAAAACCTCCAAACGCTGCAGGCGGCGCCTGACGCCGACGCAGGTTCGGTGCTGCGCGGCACGCCGTGCTCGCCGGGCCTTGCCGAGGGACTCGCCAAGGTGGTCCGCGAAGCGAACGAATTCGATGGCGGCATCCTGGTGACCTATCGCACCGACCCGGGCTGGGTGCCGGTGTTTGCTTCGGCACGCGCGCTGCTGATCGAGCGTGGCAGTCCGCTCACCCATGCCGCCATCGTCGCGCGCGAGATCGGCATCCCGACCATCGTCCAGATCCCCGGCCTCACCCAGGCCGTGAAGACCGGTATGCAGCTCAAAGTCGACGGCCATATCGGCCGGATCGAGCTGCCACAGCCCCCTGCGGTATCCCTTTGACCATGCCTTTTGAGGAAATGAAGATGACGCGCCTTCTCTACGACCCCCGCGACCTGCCGCATCTGCGGCTCTACATCCAGTGCTCGGCGCTGATTCCCGCCGCGGCGCTGCTCTATGCCCTGGGCAGCTTCCCCTGGTGGCTGGGGCTTGCCTATATCGTCATGTGGAACTTCTTCGGCGAGCGCTTCACGATGAGCTACCACTGCACCATCCACCGGCGGCTTTTCAAGAAGAGCCACCCCGTGCTCGCCATCTATCTCGACTGGGTGCTGTGTCCCTTCTTCGGGCAGACGCCGGGAACCTTCTACGTCCACCACATGGGCATGCATCACATCGACGAGAACCTGCCGGACGATCTCAGCTCCACCATGGGATACCGGCGCGACAGCGCGCTCGACTTCCTGCGCTACTACCTGCGCTTTGCCTGTCTGATTCCTTTCGAGCTCGGAGCCTACCTCTGGCGCACCGGCAATACGAAGCTCCTGCGCCGCTTTCTCGCCGGCGAGCTGGCCTATTACGGCGCAGTCGCGGCCGCCGGGCTCTGGAACCTTCCGGCGACGCTGGTTGTGTTCGTGTTCCCGTTCGTGTTCGTACGGCTGATGATGATGCTGGGGAACTGGGTGCAGCATGCCTTCATCGATCCCGAGCACCCCGACAACCCCTACCGGAGCAGCGTCAACACCATCGAGCCACGCTACAACGCGCGGGTGTTCAACGCCGGCTACCACATCTTCCATCACGTCAGGAAGGGCACCCACTACAGCGAGCTCACAACGGAGTTCGCGCAGAACCGGGAGCGATACGGGCGCGAGGATGCGGTGATCTTCGATGGTATCGACCTTCTCGGGATCTGGATCCTGCTGGTGACCCGCCAGCATCGGAAGCTCGCCCGGCACTTCGTGCACCTGCCCGGCGCGCCGGTGCGCAACGAAGACGAAGTGGTTGCGCTCCTCAAGAGCCGTCTCGTGCCCATCCGGAACTGGACCCCTGCCCCCGGCGCCGACGCCACACCGGCAGATGCGTCGAGCGCTGCCTGAGGAATCGCACATGCGCGTCGCGCTCATTTCAGATATCCACGCCAACGAGATCGCGCTGCAGGCGGTGCTGGCGGACATTGCTCGAGTAGGGGTCGACGAGATCGTTTGCCTCGGTGACGTGGCGACGCTCGGCCCGCGCCCGGACGAGGTCATCGAACTGCTGCGCGAGTGCGGTTGCCCTTGCATCATGGGCAATCACGACGAGTTTCTGATCGAGCCGGCGCTGATCCACACCTACAGCGGGCAGGAACCGGTGATCGAAGCGCTGCACTGGTGTCACGGCGTGCTCGATCGCGGGGAGCTCGACTTCCTGCGCGGCTTCCAGCGCACGCGCCTGATCCGGCTGGACGAGCACTCGACGCTTCTCGCGTTTCACGGGTCGCCGCTGTCGAACATGGTGGACATTCTTGCAACGACGGACGCCGACGAGCTCGAAGATCGGTTGGCGGGCCACACCGCGACAGTGATGGCGGGCGGCCACACGCACGTTCAGATGCTCCGCCAGCACCGCGGCACGCTGTTCGTCAATCCGGGGAGCGTGGGTATGCCGTTTGCGGAGCATGTGGCCGGACGGGCGCCGACGCTGCTCGCGCACGCGGAGTACGCAACCGTCGAGGCGGACGGTGGCCGGGTCGGCATCGACCTGCGCCGGGTACCGCTCGACCGCGGGCTTCTGCGCAAGACTGCGCAGGCGAGCAACGTTCCGCTGCGCGACCATCTCGTGCGGCAATACAGCTGACCGGCTCACCCTCTGTCCAGGACCTGCCACCATGGTGACAACCCTCATCGATGCACTTTCGGCGCTGCCGCGCGGAGACGCGCGGGGTTTTCGTTTCGTCACCGCGCGCGGCGAACAGCACTACCACCCCTACGAGGCGCTGGAGGGTGAGGCCCGCCGGCGCGCGGCGAAGCTCGCGGCGCTCGGCCTGCGCAAGGGGGATCGCATCGCGCTGGTGATCGCGGATCCGGAAGAGTTCGTGTTGAGCTTCCTGGGTGCCTCGGTGGCAGGCCTTATCTCCGTGCCGATCTATCCACGGGCGAGCTTCAATTTCAAGGTCAGGAAGAGCTACGCGGAAACCGTGAGCCACATCGTGCGCTCGGCAGGCGCACGCATGCTGCTGACCCTGGCATCGACCAGGGATACGATCGAGGAAGCGCTTGCGGTGGATACCGGCCTCGAACGGATCGTGGTGCTCGAGGAGTTTCTCGAGGGCGACCCGCCGGCCTGCGAATTCCCTGCTGTGGGTCCGCAGGATCTTTGCTTTCTGCAGTTCACGTCCGGCAGCACCTCGCTGCCCAAAGGAGTAATGGTCACGCACGGCAATCTGGTTGCCAATGCCCGAGCGTTTCTCGGACCCAGGGGCCTGGACCTGCGCAAGGACGACGTGGGGATCGGTTGGCTTCCCCTCTATCACGATATGGGGCTCATCGGCTTCGTGCTCGGCACGCTCATCTGCGACCTGCCGACCGTGCTGCTGCCCACGGAGGCTTTTGTACGCAGACCTGGAATCTGGCTGGAGGCGATCAGCAGGTACGGCGGCACCATCACCTTCGCTCCGAACTTTGCCTACGCCCTGGTCACGCGGCGCATGCGCGACCAGGACCTGGAAGGCCTGGACCTGAGCCGCCTGCGCGTCGCCGGCTGCGGTGCCGAGCCGATCAACGCGGACGTGATGCGGCAATTCTGCACGCGCTTTGCACCCGTGGGCTTTCGCCCCGAAGCGCTGTTGCCGTGCTATGGGATGGCCGAGGCAACGCTCGCCGTCACCTTCCACGATCACGACAGGCCGATCGTTACCGACACCGTCTACGCGTCGACACTGGGTGTCGGGAAGGCCCTATCCGCCAAACCAGACACCGAGTTTCGCACGGTCGAGCTGGTCGGTTGCGGTCATCCTTTTCCGGGACACGAGCTGCGCATCGTCGACGAGTCCGGGCGCGAGCTGCCCGAGCGTTGCGTAGGCGAAATCATCAGCCGCGGGCCCAGCACCACCCTCGGTTACTTCGGGCAGCCGGAAGCCACCTCGGTCGGATATCGCGACGGCTGGTTGTACACGGGCGATCTCGGCTACATCGCCGATGACCAGCTCTATATCTGCGGGCGCTGCAAGGACCTGATCATCATTCACGGCTCGAACTACTATCCGCAGGACATCGAGTGGTCGGTGGCCGAGGTGCCGGGCGTGCAGCGCAGCACCGTGGTAGCGTTCAGCGTCATGCGCGACGGCGAGGAGACCCTGATCGTGTGTGCCGAAGGAAAGGCACCCGACGCCATCCAGCTCAGGCGCGCGATCGCGGAGAAGGTCGCAGAAAGCGCCGGACTCCGAGTGGGTCACGTCGCCGTCGTCCAGCCGGGAACCCTGCCCAGGACCTCCAGCGGCAAGGTGCAGCGGCGCAAGACCAAGGCACAGTTCGAGACCGGCGAGCTCGAGGAGCATGCCGGCGCAGAACCAGTGCTCGCGTAGCCCAAGTAACATGCGGCGCGTTCACCTGTTCGAGATCGAGGACCAACCCTGGTGCCCACGTCCGGTCCGCGACGGCGGCACGGATTGGCTGCACTTCATGGCCGACACGCACAGGGCATTCAATGCCATTGCGCCCAAGCTCCTGGACGCCATGCGACGTTTCGGCCGCAATCGGATTGTCGATCTGTGCTCGGGCGGAGGCGGCCCCTGGCTGAGCCTCATGCCGCTGCTGGCGCGCTCGGGAAACGTCGATGTGCGGTTGACGGACCTCTACCCGAACCGCACTGTGTTGCGGTGTATACAGGTCGGATCGATCGGGCGCATCGGGTACTGGCCGGAACCGGTGGATGCGACCAATGTCCCGGACGAGCTCGACGGCGTGCGCACCCTCTTCAACGCGTTTCACCACTTTCGCCCGCGGCAGGCACAGGCAATACTCGCCGACGCGGTGAGGAAACGCCGTCCGATCGTGGTGGTCGAGGGGGCGGACAACCGCCTCCTGGGTATACTCTTCATCCTGCTCATGCCGCTCGCGATGCTCGCGCTGACGCCGCGCATCCGCCCGTTTCGCTGGTCGCGGATCCTGCTCACCTACGTGCTCCCCGCGATTCCCCTGCTCGGCCTGTTCGACGGAATCGTCTCCATGCTGCGGATCTTCAGCCCCCCCGAGCTGCGCGAAATGGTCGCGGAGATCCCGGGCCAGGAAACGTTCGAATGGGATATCGGTACGCTCCCGGTTCGCGGATCTCCGATCGGCCTGACCTACCTTGTGGGCGTGCCGCGGCTGCCCATAGACGCATAGGCGCTGGTCGCGCCGCTGACCCAAGCACTTCGGCTCGCACCCGCTGCCCGCTGCCCGCTGCCCGCTGCCCGCTGCCCGCTGCCCGCTGCCCGCTGCCCGCTGCCCGCTGCCCGCTGCCCGCTGCCCGCTGCCCGCTGCCCGCTGCCCGCTGCCCGCTTTCAAGAGTTTACGCGACGCCGGTTGACGCTGGCCGCCGGCCGGCTGCAGAGTTACCCTCACGAGGGCCTGAATATCCCGCAACCTGCGACCCGATGAGGCAACCGTGCAATGCCCGGGGCGCTCGGCCATGAAAACACCTTGCAAGAGGAAGGGCCGTGCGACCGCACCCCTGCCGCCGCCCCGGTACCACCTTACTTGACGCATAGCCGGGGGAACACCAATGAACGAACCCATCGACGAAACCACCACCACGATCGTCGACAGCCTGCTGCTGATCCAGGACGCGCGAACCTCCCTGCAGCGCACCCGCGCCATGATGATCATTGGCGCCAGCAAAGAGGGACTGTACGGCGTGAGTGTGGAACATATCGCGTGCTACCTGGATGCGGCGGCGGAGCTGACCGGCCGGGCCCTTGAAAAGCTCGAGGAGCTGCAGGAAGCCATGCGACCGCTGGTCGAGCTCGCCCGGGTGCGCGATGCTGCCCTCAAGCTGATCACTGCCGAGGGCCAGGCGCCCGCATCGCGGACCGCGGGGAGGGGCGGGCATGAGCCACGACACCAACAACTCGCTGATGGAGCAGAATGCACGACCCATGGCAGCACCTCAGCAGCGGATTCCCTTCCGTTCAGCAGTGGGAGTGGTTATTGGCAGAGAGAGCACCGCGGCGTTCATGGCCGGCCGATGGACTGTTCTGGCCCAGCCGAAACCGAACAAGACCCATGGCGCTTACAATCATCGGAGCAAAGCCATGAAACATACACGACATGCGTTCAGCTTGGCTTCACTGTTACTGGTGTTGATGCCCTCGGTGGTGATACGGGCAGAGGCAGAGACCGATACCGGTCAGCCGGCGGTGAGCCCGGTACCGGGTGGCGTGGCCTGGGCCCCGCAGCCGGCAATCCCCTATCCCTGGTATCCGCCGCAGGCGTACCCCGCCATGCGGCCCATGCCGATGGCGCCGTCCGGCCAGTGGTTGATGCCGCCCAGCGGTTACGCCCCGCCACCCGGCTACCCAGCTATGGTCGTGCCCGCGCAACAAGCAGCAGAGGCCGATCACAACGCAGAGCGCGAGCGACTGCTCGCCGAGCTGGCGGGCAAACAGACCGAGCTCGAACATCGCCTGCAGCAACTGGAGCAGGCCCGCGCCAGCCTGCAGACCGCGCTCAAGCAGGTGCAGACGGCACAGGCTGGTCTCTCGGATGAACAAGCCCGGGCGTCAGCATTGCAGGCGCAGCTATTGACTGCCTCCTCCGAGCGCGACCGTGCCACGGCACAGGTCTCCGAACTAACCGACAAGCTCGCCACGCTCAAACAGTCGTTGAGTCAACAGGACGAAAAACTGGCCGCGATGCAGAAGGGCAATGACACACTGAGGAGCGAAATCGAGCGGCTGAGGCAAGCGCTGGCAAGTCGGGACAAAGATCTCGCCGCGCTAAAGAAGGTGGTCGCCGATCGCGATGAACAGCTGTCTGCCCTGCACAAAGACCTGGCCGAACGCGACAGCCAGCTGGCACAGGCAAGCACCGATGCTGCCAGCCGCAATTCAAAGCTGGCCAAGCTGCAGGCGGGCATCGACAACCCGGATAAGAAGCTCGCCGAGTTGCAGGCCCAGGTAAACGTGTCGCTGGCGTCCACCCGCGAGGCATTGAAGCACTTGCAGAACCAGATAGCAGCCATCGCGACGGCTCCAGCCGCGGCCGAAACGGCCATGCCGGAAACGGCTTCGGGTAAACAGCAGGCGCAAGCAGTCGGGCCCGATGACGATCAAAGCGCCAGTTCCGAAGCGGCTGATGAAGCCGGGCCGGCACCGGCAGCCGGTATCGCCACGCCGCAAGCGCCCCTCACCGATCGGTCAGCAGAAAGCAAAGCGGCGCCTGAGGACGCAGCCGAACGTCAAGGGGGCGTCGGCACCGGCGCAGAGGACAGCGACGGGGACGGTGTCAAAGACAGCACCGACCTGTGTCCGGATACCGCGTCAGGCGCCACGGTCGAGGTCACGGGCTGCGTCACCGGACAGGTTATGGTGCTGGAGGGCGTGAAATTTCGCGATGACTCGCACGAGCTGACCGATTCGGCGCGCGCCGTGCTGGACCGGCTGGCGGGTGTGCTGCGCGCGCACCCGGAGCTGAAACTGGAAGTGGGCGGTCACAGCGATGCCCAGGGCGACGAGGCCAACAACCAACGGCTGTCCGAGCAACGCGCCAAGTCAGTGCGCGAATACTTGGTGGAACAAGGATTGAACCCGGGCAATATCGTGGCGCGTGGCTACGGCTCAACGCAACCCATCGCTGCCGACAACACGCGCTCCGATCTGCGCCAGAACGACCGCGTGGAATTGCGTCGGCTGCAATAAGACGGGCACATTGCGCAGCAGGTGCGTGGTCTCAATGGTGTATCCGTCCAAGCCACGGTAGAGGCGGTTTCTTTGGATTGCAGATCGCCGATGTTCACGATCTCCGAGGTTTGCTCTTCCCTGTGTCTTCTCGCGCAACCCCAACGCGCACCGCTTCTGGCAGAACAATCTTTACCGCACGGCTTTCTCTGTTGCCTGCATTGGCTCCGCGTATTTGCCCCAGGTCACGCGGGAGCTCAAATGGCAGACTGTCTTGCAATCGGAAAGAGAACTCCCGAACAATGGATTTGAGGTTCCGGAACTCACGAAGCGCGAACTTCTTGTTGGCGGTCTCGACGTCGGGAGGAGTTGCGCGCTACCAGCGAATATCTATATTGTTCAGTGGCTTGGGGTGGTTATTGGCGGAGAGAGAGGGATTCGAACCCTCGATGGAGCTTTTTGACCCCATACTCCCTTAGCAGGGGAGCGCCTTCAGCCTCTCGGCCATCTCTCCGTAGGCAGCCGATTCTAGGGGCTACCGCACCTGCTGCTTTGGGGCGACGGCGCAACAGCAGGCGGGTAGAATACTAACGGCCGAGGCATGCGTAAAGGCTTATTCGCCGCCTTCGGCGTGGTCGACACCGGCGAGTTCCTTCTCCCTCTTGATGCGCTCGTAAATCTCCTCGCGATGCACGGAGACCTCTTTGGGCGCGTTCACACCGATGCGCACTTGATTGCCCTTGACACCGAGCACGGTGACGGTCACTTCATCACCAATCATCAGCGTTTCACCCACCCTTCGAGTCAGAATCAGCATATCCAATCTCCTTGCGCAGACTATCACCTTGTTTCACCGGTCCGGCCCACCTGATTCGTGGCCGGACGCTGTATCGACCGGGCGGTCTGAAACTATAACGTTAAAACATCAGAGGCTTGCAGCTAATTGCTCCGCAGGAGGATAGGGCGGGTTGCGGCGTTTCAGCGCGGCCCTACCTGCGGAGCCTGATCAAGATGGAAGACGTCATGGAGCACGCGAACACCGAGCTCGAGATACTTCTCGTCGATCACAACAGAGATCTTGATCTCCGATGTCGAGATCATGCGGATGTTGATCCCTTCCTTCGCGAGCGCCTGGAACATCGCACTCGCGATACCGGCGTGAGAGCGCATGCCCACACCTACCAGAGAGATCTTCACGATTCGGTTGTCGCCGCTCACCTCGCGGGCGCCAAGATCCTTTGCGGTCGCGCGCAGGATGTCGATCGTGCGATCGTAGTCGCTGCGATGCACCGTGAACGTGAAGTCGGTCGTGTCGTCCTGTCCAACGTTTTGGACAATCATGTCGACCTCGATGTTCGCATCCGAGACCGGGCCGAGGATGCGATAGGCAACGCCCGGCTGGTCGGGCACACCAAGCACCGTCAGCTTGGCCTCATCCCGGTTGAATGCAATACCCGAGATCAGCGGCTCTTCCATACCTTCTTCCTCGTAGGTGATCAGCGTGCCTGCCCCTTCCTCGAAGGACGACAGCACACGCAGCGGCACGTTGTACTTGCCGGCAAACTCGACCGAGCGGATCTGCAGCACCTTTGAACCGAGGCTGGCCATCTCCAGCATCTCTTCGAAGGTGATGCGTTCCAGTCGTCGCGCCTGCGGGACGAGCCGCGGATCGGTGGTGTACACGCCATCGACGTCGGTGAAAATCTGGCATTCGTCGGCCTTCAGCGCCGCCGCCAGTGCCACCGCGGTCGTGTCCGAGCCGCCGCGACCGAGCGTGGTGATGTCGCCCGCCTCAGTGACGCCCTGGAAGCCTGCCACCACGACGACTCTGCCCGCCTCCAGATCCTTGCGCACGCGCTCGGCCTCGATCTCGCGTATGCGCGCCTTGTTGTGGGCGCTATCGGTCAGGATTTGCACTTGAGCACCGGTATAGGAACGCGCCGCACACTCCAGTTTTTCCAGGGCAATGCTCAGCAGCGCAATGGTCACCTGCTCTCCTGTGGCAAGCAGCACGTCGAGCTCGCGCGAGCTCGGCCGCGGGTTGATCGTGCGCGCCAGACCCAGCAGGCGGTCGGTCTCGCCGCTCATGGCGGAAACGACCACGACCATGTCGTTGCCACGCTCGCGGAATGCGCGGACCTTCTCCGCGACACGTTCGATGCGCTCGGGAGATCCAACCGAGGTACCGCCATATTTCTGAACAATCAGTGGCATTGTCAATAGCAGAGTAAAGGGCGCAGATTAAACAACAAAACGACTTGAAGATAAAGAAAACGCGGTGTGAAGGGATCGATGCGGCGCGCAGCCTGCACCGCGCGCCGCACGGTCATTCGAGATGCTGGCGCACCCAGTCAGGCACCGAGCGCAAGGCGGCGTCCAGCGCTGTCGGATCGTTGCCTCCGGCCTGGGCCATGTCGGGACGGCCACCCCCTTTGCCGCCGACCTGACGCGCCACAGCATTGACGAGATCTCCCGCCTTGATGCGGTTGGTCTGGTCCGACGTAACGCCAGCCACCAGGCTGACCTTGTCGCCCACGACCGAGGCCAGCAGCACGGCAGCCGAACCAAGCTTGTTCTTGATCTGGTCCACGGTCTCGCGCAGGGTCTTGGCGTCGGCGCCGTCGAGCCGCGCGGCGACCACACGAATGCCGTTCACGTCCAGTGCCTGGGCGGCAAGGTCCCCGCCCCGGTTGCTGGCGAGCCTGCCCTTGATCTGCTCCAGCTCGCGCTCCAATGTGCGATTGCGCTCCAACAGCTGCCGTACGCGATCCTCCACCTGGTCACGGCCCGCCTTGACCAGGTCCGCGACCCGCGTCACGCGCTGCTCCATGGCATTCACCCACTCCAGGGCTACGCGTCCCGTCACGGCCTCGATGCGTCGCACACCCGATGCAACGCCGGTTTCAGAGGTGATCTTGAACAGCCCGATGTCGCCCGAGCGGCGCACATGCGTGCCACCGCAGAGCTCGGTGGAGAAGTCGCCGATGCTGAGCACGCGTACCCGGTCGCCGTATTTCTCGCCGAACAGCGCCATGGCGCCGGCGCCGATGGCTTCCCGGTATGGCATGGTGCGCGTGAGCGCTTCGCGGTTCAGCAGGATCTGCTCGTTCACCAAGCGCTCGATTTCTTCGAGCTGGGCCGGCGTCAGCGGCTCGAAGTGCGAGAAGTCGAAGCGCAAGCGCGCCGGCTCGACCAGCGAGCCTTTCTGCGTAACATGTTCGCCGAGCACCCGACGCAGCGCCGCATGCAGCAGGTGCGTGGCGGTATGGTTGAGCGCCGTCGCCTGGCGCAGAAACGCGTTGACCCGCGCGCTCACTTGCTCACCGACGCGCACTGACCCGGTCCGCTGGGTTCCGATGTGCGCGTGGGCCTCGCCGCGCTTCTGGGTGTCCTGCACTTCGAACTCGCCTGCGGCGCCTTCCAGCAGGCCGCGGTCGCCGACCTGGCCACCCGACTCCGCATAGAACGGCGTGTGATCCAGCACCACCACACCCGCCTCGCCCTCCTTCAGCGCATCTACGGGCCGACTGTTCCGAAACAGCGCCGTCACGCTCGCCTGCTCCTGGACGCTGTCGTAGCCGGTAAATACGGTGCGGCCCTCGATCTGCGCGCCGCTTTCATCGAGTCCGAACTGGCTCGCCGCGCGCGCGCGCTCACGCTGGGCATCCATGGCGCGTTCGAAGCCCGCCATATCCAGCGTCAGTCCGCGCTCACGCGCGATGTCGTTGGTAAGATCGGCGGGGAATCCGTAAGTGTCGTACAACCGGAACACCGTCTCGCCGGTAATGACCGTGCCCTGCGTAGCGCCGATCGACTGCTCCAGAATACGTAGCCCCTGCTCCAGGGTCTCGGCGAAGCGCTCCTCTTCCATTCTCAGCACACGCTCGGCGTGTGCCTGACCCTTCGCGAGCTCCGGGTACGCATCGCCCATCTGCACCACGAGCGGTGCCACCAGCCGGTGGAAGAACGGCTCCTTGATTCCGAGCTGATAGCCATGCCGGATCGCCCGGCGAATGATCCGCCGCAGCACGTAGCCACGCCCTTCGTTGGACGGCAGCACGCCGTCCACCACCAGGAACGCGCAGGCGCGGATGTGATCGGCGATCACCCGCAGCGAGCTCTGGCCACCATCCTCGATACCGGCCAGGTCGGCCGCTGCAGCGATCAGGCTGCGGAACAGGTCGATGTCATAGTTGCTGTGCACACCCTGCATGACGGCGGCGAGGCGCTCGAGGCCCATGCCGGTATCCACCGACGGCCGCGGGAGCGGGGCGAGCGTACCGTCCTGAGCCCGGTCATACTGCATGAACACCAGATTCCAGATCTCCACGTAGCGATCACCGTCGGCCTCCGGTGTCCCCGGCGGGCCGCCCTGCACGCCCGGACCATGGTCGTAGAAGATCTCGGAGCACGGTCCGCAGGGGCCGGTGTCGCCCATCGACCAGAAGTTGTCCGAGGCGCCGATGCGGGAGAACCGCGACGGATCCACACCGATGTCCTGCAGCCAGACGCGTGCCGCCTCGTCGTCTTCGTCGAATACCGTGACCCACAACCGTTCCGGCGGCAGGGCCAGAACCCGCGTCAGGAAGTCCCACGCATAGCGTATGGCGTCGGCCTTGAAGTAGTCACCAAAGCTGAAGTTACCCAGCATTTCGAAGAAGGTGTGATGGCGCGCGGTGTAACCGACGTTCTCCAGATCATTGTGCTTGCCCCCGGCACGCACGCAGCGCTGGGCGCTCGCCGCGCGCCGGTAGGAGCACTGCTCGCGGCCGCGAAACACTTCCTTGAACTGCACCATCCCGGCGTTAGTGAACAGCAGTGTAGGGTCGCCCGCCGGCACAAGCGGGCTGGACGGCACGATTTCGTGGCCACGCTCGCGGAAATAGTCCAGGAACTGCCGACGGAGCTCTGTGCTACTGCTCATGGGAACGCGATCTCTTGCGGTAGGGTCTGCGGACTTGCGCCGGCGCACCAAGCCGGCCATGGTGTGTGAGGATTCCGTTGCCGCCACGCGCGCGGCAACTCAGTCCGCGCCGTCCAGAAGGTCGCGCACCTGCTCGCTGGAGAAGCCGCGCTGCAGCAGGAAGCGCGCGCGGCGCGCACGCTCCCGGGGATCGTTCGGGACTGCCCCCCCGAAACGCCGCCGGTGCAGTTCCAGCAGACGATCGCGCCACACACCGGCGCGATCGTCCACCGCCTCTTCGAGCAGCTCTTCAGCCACCTCGCGCTGGCGCAGCTCGCCGCGGATCCGTGCCGGGCCGTAGCCCTTGCTCACCCGCACCCGAACATACTCCTCCACGAAACGCGCGTCGCTCAGCAGCCGTTCGCGCTGCAGGGCGGCGAGGACGTCTTCCACCACCGCCGCGGTGTAGCCGCGCCGGGTGAGCTTCGTGCGCAGCTCTCCGGCGGAGTGTTCGCGACGCGCGAGCAGGCCCAGTGCGCTGCGCCGCACCTGCGCCGGTGTGGGGGGATCCCCCGACTCAGGCCTCCGCCTCGATCTGTTCACTCTCGCGCACCGGCTTCACCAGCAGCTTGTCGCGCACCGCAGTCTCGATCTCGCGCGCGACCTCGGGATGCTCGCGGAGGAAGGTGCGCGCGTTCTCCTTCCCCTGGCCGATGCGGTCCCCGTGATAGCTGTACCAGGCCCCGGATTTCTCCACAAAACCGTGGGCAACACCGAGGTCGATGATCTCCCCTTCCCGGGAAATCCCTTCGCCGTAGAGAATCTCGAAATTCGCTTCGCGAAACGGCGGCGCCAGCTTGTTCTTGACCACCTTGACGCGGGTCTCGTTTCCGACCACCTCGTCGCCCTTCTTGATGGCGCCAGTGCGCCGGATGTCGAGGCGCACCGAGGCATAGAACTTGAGCGCATTGCCACCGGTCGTGGTTTCGGGGTTGCCGAACATCACACCGATCTTCATGCGGATCTGGTTGATGAAAATCACCAGCGTATTGGAGCGCTTGATGTTGGCGGTAAGCTTGCGCAAGGCCTGCGACATCAGCCGCGCCTGCAGGCCCATGTGGGAATCGCCCATCTCGCCTTCGATCTCGGCCTTCGGTGTCAGTGCTGCGACCGAGTCCACCACCACCACGTCCACGGCCCCGGATCGCACCAGCATGTCCGCAATCTCCAGCGCCTGCTCGCCGGTGTCCGGCTGCGACACCAGCAGGTCATCGACATTGACGCCGAGCTTGTGTGCGTAGGTCGGGTCGAGGGCGTGCTCGGCGTCGACAAAGGCGGCCGTACCGCCCTGCTTCTGGGACTCGGCAATGACCTGCAGCGTCAGTGTGGTCTTGCCGGAGGACTCCGGACCGTAGATCTCCACCACCCGCCCGCGCGGCAGACCACCGACCCCGAGCGCGAGATCCAGGCCCAGAGAGCCGGTGGAAACCACTTCCACGTCACGTACCGCGCCGACATCTCCCATGCGCATGACAGTCCCCTTCCCGAACTGCCGCTCGATCTGGGTGAGCGCCGCGCTCAGCGCCTTCTTCCTGTTTTCGTCCATTCAGATTCTCCGATAGTTACAGCTTCTAGCCACGCAATCCCTGCGTAGGGAGCCAAGAACGCCGGGCGACATTATTCCATAGATCACGACGTGCGGCCTAGGAGCCTGTCCGGCCAATTTGGTCTTGTCGCTACTGCGGCGCCTCGCCATGCGCAGACTGCCCGGACAGGCCCCCAGGGCGACGGGGCCGGCACGGGTGGTGGGTACAAACCGTCGAGGCGCGAGTCAGGGGGCATCGCAGGCGCGCAACGGCCAGCGCATGAGCACTTCGTAGGTCGAGCCGCCCGGCACGGCAAGCGAGCGTACCAGGCAGAAGTCCGAGACCTCCCAGCGAATCGGAACGATGGTCCCGCGCGCGGCGCGCCGTACCTTGCGTGCCAGTGTCACGTGGGTGCGGAAGGTCCGGGTCTCGGTTTCGCACCCGCAGTCGGTGAGCGCGCGGTGCAAATCCGCCGCCAGCGCCAGCAAAGGTGCAGGTGTGTCCGTCGCGCTGACCCACAGAATCTGCGAGGGTCGCCAGTGGCCGAGCTGATCGAGCTCGAGACGAAACCGGCACTGCGCAACGCCGCCCGCCGCTGCCGCCAGACATGCAGCCCTTTGCGCATCGACCTCACCGACGAATGCCAGGGTTACATGCAGGTTTGCCGCGGCCACGGGCTTTCCGCGTACCGGCTGATGCTCGTGCAGCACATGCACGAGGCGCTCGCGCACCGCGTCATCGGGCCACAGGGCGAAAAACAGCCGCTGGCGTTCAGCCGCTGTCATGGAGCAGATCGAGCAGCCCGCCCAGGGCCGCCGCCACGGCCTGGCGACGCACCGCCTCGCGATCGCCGTCGAAGCACGCGCCCCGCACGCGCGAATCGCCGCCGCGCCGCAGCCAGGCAAACCACACCGTGCCGACGGGCTTGCCCGGCGTGGCGCCACCGGGCCCGGCGATGCCGGTGACCGCCACGGCCACCTGGGCCGTGCTGTGCATCACGGCGCCTTCCACCATCTCCCGCGCGGTTTCGGCGCTGACCGCGCCATGGGTGGCGAGCGTCGTTGCGCGCACGCCCAACAGTTCGCATTTCGCGGCATTGGAGTAGGTCACCAGCCCGCGATCGAACCACTCGGAGCTGCCGGCGATATCGGTCACCTGCTTGGCGACCCAGCCGCCGGTGCAGGACTCGGCCGTCACCAGGCGCCAGCCACGCGACTGCAGCGCCGCACCCACCTGCATCGCCAGTGTGGTGAGCTGGTCCATGGGGCTACGTTACGCCGGCATCCCCGACCGGACAAGGCACGGCACACGAGCGCCGTTACCTGTGCGCCGCACTTTCGGTACACTGCGCGGCCATGACCCAAGCGCCCGCGCCGCCCGTCTCGCAGCACACCCCGGTCATGCAACAGTATCTGCGCATCAAGGCGCAGCATCCGGAAGAGCTGCTGTTCTACCGCATGGGCGATTTCTACGAGCTGTTCTTCTCCGACGCACAGCGCGCGGCGCGTCTTCTCGACATCACCCTGACCGCGCGCGGCCAGTCGGCAGGCGAGCCGATTCCCATGGCCGGCGTGCCCGTGCATGCGGCAGAGCAATACCTGGCGCGTCTGATCCGACTCGGCGAGTCGGTGGCGATCTGCGAGCAGCTGGGTGATCCCGCCGCCGCGAAGGGGCCAGTGGAGCGCCAAGTCGTGCGCATTGTCACTCCGGGTACGGTCACGGATGAATCGCTTCTCGAGGAACGACGTGACAACCTGTTGCTGGCGCTGCACCAGAGCGGTCCTTGCTTCGGCCTCGCGGCGCTCGATTTGTCGGCCGGACGCTTCACGGTGCAGGAGCTAGAAGGTGCCGAGGCGCTCGGCGCCGAGCTCGAACGCCTGCGTCCCGCCGAATTGCTGGTCGCCGAGGATGCTGTCCTGCCCGCTGCGCTCGCGCGACGCCCGGGACTGCGCCGCCGCCCGCCCTGGCATTTCGACCCCGAAAGCGCGCGGCGCCTGTTGTGCGGGCAGTTCGGAACCCGGGACCTCAGCGGCTTCGGCTGCGAAGGGCTTGCCGCAGCAGTCGGTGCCGCCGGCTGTCTGTTGCAGTATGTGCGCGACACCCAGCGCTCCGCCCTGCCTCACCTGCATGCGCTGCGCGTGGAGCGCCACGACGAGGCGGTTCTGCTCGATGCTGCGACGCGGCGCAACCTCGAGTTGGAGGTCAGCCTGGCGGGACACCCGGAAAACACCCTTGCCGGCATCATCGATCGAACCGTGACTCCCATGGGCAGCCGACTCCTGCGCCGCTGGATCGGCCGGCCACTGCGCCAGCGGACCCTGTTGCGACGCCGCCATCACGCCGTGGAAACGCTACTGCAGGATCGCACCTGGCAGAAGGTCGGGAACCTGCTGCGAGGCTTCGGCGACATGGAGCGTATCCTGGCCCGAATTGCGCTCAAGTCGGCGCGCCCGCGCGATCTTGCGGCGCTACGCCAGGCGCTGGAGGTGCTGCCTGCGCTGCACCAGGCTGTTGCCGCCCTGGACTCGCCGCTGCTCGCGGAACTGAACGCTGCCGCTGGTGGGCATCCCACCCTCCACCAGCTACTGCGAAGCGCCATCGTCGAACATCCGCCGGTGCTGCTGCGCGACGGTGGCGTCATCGCACCGGGTCACGATGCGGAGCTCGACGAGCTGCGCGCGCTGAGCGAGCACGCCGACCGGTTCCTGGTGTCGCTCGAGGCGCGCGAGCGCGAACGCAGCGGCATCGCCAACCTGAAGGTCAGCTACAACCGCGTGCACGGCTTCTATATAGAGGTAAGCCGCGCGCAGGCCGAACACGTACCCGCCGACTATACGCGGCGCCAGACCCTGAAAGGCGTGGAGCGCTATATCACCGCCGAGCTCAAGTCCTTCGAGGACCGCGTGCTGAGCGCGCGCGAACGTTCGCTGATGCGCGAGCGCCAGCTCTATGACCAGCTGCTGGACAGATTGATCGCGGAGCTGCCCGCCCTGCAGGCCACTGCCGCCGCCGTGGCCGAGATCGACGTGCTGGCGAATCTCGCCGAGCGCGCCGCGACCCTGGACCTGCGCGTGCCGGAGCTCGGCGAGGCGCCGGGGATCGAGATCGAGGCCGGGCGCCACCCGGTGGTCGAACAGGTGCTGGATGCACCCTTCACCCCGAACGACCTGCAGCTGCACGAGGGCCGCCGCATGCTGGTCATTACCGGGCCCAACATGGGGGGGAAGTCGACCTACATGCGCCAGTGCGCGCTGATCGCCCTGCTCGCCCACGTCGGCAGCTTCGTGCCTGCGAAGCGTGCGCGCATCGGACCGCTGGACCGCATCTTCACGCGCATCGGTGCCGCCGACGACCTCGCCGGCGGGCGCTCCACGTTCATGGTGGAAATGACCGAGACGGCCAACATCCTGCACAATGCCACGTCCGCAAGTCTGGTTCTGATGGACGAGATCGGCCGCGGAACCAGTACCTACGACGGCCTGGCGCTGGCGTGGGCATGTGCCGTGCACCTGGCCAACGAGGTGCGGGCGTACACGCTCTTCGCCACGCATTACTTCGAGCTGACCGCCCTGCCGGAGCAGTACGAAGGGATCGCGAACGTGCATCTGGACGCCTTGGAGCACGGCAGCTCAATCGTGTTCCTGCACGCCGTCAAGGAGGGCCCCGCCGATCGCAGCTACGGGCTTCATGTCGCCGCGCTCGCGGGCATTCCCGCAGCCGTAATCGAACAGGCGCGACGTCGTCTGCACGAGCTGGAACGCGAACCGAGTACAGTGCCCGCGCAGCAGGCGCAGATGCCTTTGTTCCCAGCTGCGCCCGAGCGGAACCTGATTGAGGCGCTGGAGGCCATCGACCCTGATGCCCTCAGTCCGCGGGAGGCGCTCGCCGCGCTGTACCGGTTGCGCGGCCTGCTCCCCTCGTCATGAGTGCGCATCCGGCGGCGCACAGCGTCGGAAATTTGCCCCTGACGGGCGCCACACAGGCCTGAGGTGCCGGCGTCGCGCCTGCGAGACTTGCTCCGTATCACATCATCCCTTTGTAGCATTTCCAAAAACTGCCGCCATAAATCAATCGCGCCCATCGGGTCATGGACGTCGCGCAGCCTGGCATGATCACTGCATTACCCTCATAGGCCTCATGACACGCGCGCCGGTTACTGCGTGCCAGTCGCTTCGGCGGCGGTCGCAGGGACGCGTCACAACAGGCTTGAAAGCCGGAACGACAAGCGCTGCCATGTACGTGCGGGAGTAGCCGAAGCAGATGAAAACCACTCTCCGAAGAGCAGTCTTTCTGTTGGTGATCGGCGCGGCGGTCATCGCCGTAGGTCTGCAGGTCGCCGAGGCCGGCGTGCGCTCAGGAGCGGTCGCCTTCACCGTCGGCGTGCTACTGACCGGCTGCGTGGTATTCTGGTTCGAGCGACGCCGCTCGCAACGCCTCGCGGCCCAGATCCAGGAGCTCACCACCACCGTCGAGCGCCTGGCCCAGGGTGACATCACCGCCCGCACCAAGGTCACCCACGACGCCGACGAGGCCGGCATGCTGGGCACGGCCATCAATGCCATGGCGCAGAGCCTGCAGCGCAAGCTGCAGGAGGAACGCGAGGCGAACGAGCTCATCAAGGGCAAGGTCGACCTGATCCTGGAGGTGGTCGCCAAGGCCGCCGACGGTGATCTCACCGGCGAGATGATGCTCTTCAACGGCACCGACAACATCGATCTGGTCGCCAAGGGCATCCAGCGCATGCTGGATGGCCTGAACTCTCTGGTCTCCCAGGTGCAGCAGTCGGGTATCCACGTCACCTCCTCGGCCACCGAGATCGCCGCCACCGCAATGCAGCAGGAGGCGACCGTCACCGAGCAGGCGGCAACGACACACCAGATCAAGGCCACGGTGAGCGAAATCGCCGCCACTTCCAGGGAGCTGTTCAAGACTGTGCAGGACGTAACCCAGGTCGCGTGGCAGACCTCGGAGTCCGCGACTCAGGGTCAATCGTCGCTGCAGCGTATGGAAACCACGATGCACCAGATGATGGAAGGCACGACGGCCATCGGTGCCAAGCTGGCAGTCCTGAACGAGAAGGCAAGCAACATCGGCTCCGTGGTCACCACCATCAACAAGGTTGCCGACCAGACCAATCTGCTCTCCCTCAATGCCGCCATCGAAGCCGAGAAGGCCGGCGAGTACGGGCGTGGATTCGCGGTGGTCGCCACCGAGGTACGCCGGCTCGCCGATCAAACCGCTGTCGCCACCTGGGACATCGAGCAGATGGTGAAGGAGATGCAATCGGCAGTTGCTGCAGGCGTGATGGGAATGGACAAGTTCTCCGATGAAGTGCGTCGCGGCGTCGAGGACGTGCGCGAGGTCAGTGCCAAGCTGGCGCGCATCATCGAGCAGGTGCAGGCCCTGATGCCCGAGTTCGCAAGCGTCAACGAGGGCATGCAGTCACAGGCCAAGGGCGCCGAGCAGATCACGGAAGCCATGCTGCAGCTCAGCGAGACCGCACAGCAGACGGCGGAATCGCTGCGCCAGTCGAGCAGCGCCATCCAGCAGCTCAACCATGCCGCCGCGGGTCTGCAGCAGGGCGTATCGCGCTTCCGAGTAAGCTGACGCGGCCGTGTATCGCATGCCTTCATCCGTTGTCCGCAGCACAGGTTCGCCGTGCGGGCACCTGGCGCACGCACCACGCGCGGCCGCTCGCGGCCTTGCGCCTGAAGCGTGACGAGTGCGCCATGCTGGTGCTGGCTTTCGAAATCGCGCAGGGCCGCTACGGCCTGGATGCCCGGCGCATCATCGAAGTGCTGCCCCTGGCCGAGCTTAGAACCGTGCCGGGTGCCCCCGATGCCATCGCGGGCCTGCTCAATTTCCGCGGGCATCCGATCCCGGTGCTGGACCTGTGTCGGCTGTTGCTCGGACGTGCCGCCGACACCTGCTTGAGCACGCGCATCCTGCTGGTCGACTACCGTGCCGACGACGGCAACGCGCACCCCCTCGGTCTGATCGTCGAGCGCGCGACTCAGACCCTGTCGTGCGCCGTGGAGACTTTTCAGCCCAGCGGAATCCGCGTCGATGGTGCGCCGTTTCTGGGTGCGGTCAGCACCGCGGCGGGGATGCTGCAACTGATCGAGCTCGACCAGCTGGTGGCCCCGGCGCTGCGCCGCCTCTTGTTTCCGGCCGCGGCCGGCACGCCAGCTGTGACCGCAATACCGGCCTGAACGACCATGGGATCGCATGCCGCTCCTCGCGCCCGCCTTGCGGTAACCGCCCCCCGTCCATGACCGGATCGGCACCACTTGTCGACATCGCGGCCATCCTGCGGGGCTTCATGGGCCTGAATGCGGCGGCGGTCGGCATGTCCTGCGTGGCCTACGCCGTGCGCGAGCGCATGGAGCGCTGCCGCATCGATGACCTGCCCGGCTATCACCATGCGCTGCTGAGCTCGCCTGAAGAGCTCGATGCCTTGATCGAGTGCGTGGTAGTAGGTGAAACCTGGTTTTTCCGGGTTCCTGAAGCTTTCCGCGCGCTGCAGCACTACGCGCAGCGGGAATGGCTGCCGTCACATCGATTCGGACGTTTGCGCATCCTCAGCCTGCCGTGCGCAACCGGCGAAGAACCCTATTCCATCGCCATGGCGTTGTTGGATGCGGGCATCGAGCCGCAGCAGCTGGCGATCGACGCCATCGACATCAGCCGGCGCAACCTGGCCGCCGCCCAGCAGGCCCGCTATGAAAGCGCGTCTTTCCGGGGTACCGATCTGGCCTTCCGGGACGTGCACTTCGTTCCCGAGGAAGGGCAGTACGCTTTGCGCCAAGCGCCACGGTCGCTGGTGCAGTTCGCATGCGGAAACCTCATTGCGCCGGGCTTCGCGACCGCCCGCGGCCTCTACGATGTGGTGTTCTGCCGCAATCTGCTCATCTACTTCGACCGTGAGATCCAACAGCGCGCGATCGGCGTGCTCAACCAACTGCTGGCGCCCAACGGCATGCTGTTCGTGGGCCATGCCGAAGGCAGCGTGCTGCGCGAAGGCTTCGCCCCGTGCAGGGACTTTCCCGGCGCCTTCGGATTCATACGCCGCCGCGCCGATGCTCCCGTTCCGTCCAGCTGTGTGCATTCGGCTTCGGCCGCCGCCTCGCATCCGCGCGTGCGGCCGATCAAGGCGGAGGTCCGACCGTTCGCGCCACACGCCCAGGAAGCGCCCCCGCCGGCTGCGGCGGCGCAGGACGAGGATGGCCTTGTCGAAGCCAGGCACTGCGCCAACGCCGGACATTTCGCCGAGGCGGCACTGCTTTGCGAGCAGCATCTCGCCGCTCATGGACCTACTGCCCCCGCCTACTATCTTCTGGCGCTGGTACGCGACGCCGTCGGCAGCCGCGATCAGGCCGAGACGTACCTGCGCCGCGCAGCCTATCTCGATCCGGAGCATTACGAAACTCTGGTACATCTTGCGTTGCTTTGCGAGCAGGCCGGTCAGCACGACACCGCGGCGCACTATCGCCGGCGTGCCGAGCGTGTCCTGACACGACGCGATGGACAGCCGGCACAAGGCGCGACATGAGCGCTGCCAATCTCGACGAGGCGGTCATGGACTGCTGGAACCGCATCGGCGTGTGGGGACGCGGCGTCGAGCGCTGCCCCAAGCTCCAAACAGTCGTGCACTGCCACAACTGCGAGCTCTACAGCCGCGCGGGACAGAAGCTCCTGCAGCGTTCCCTCTCGGCCGCCGAGTTGCACGAGCGCGCGACCGTGCTGGCCGCTCCTTCCGAAGTCATCGCCGATACCGGCACCCGCAGCTCCGCCGTGGTGTTCCGCGTCGAGGCGGAGTGGCTGGCGATTGCCACACCGCTGGTGCATGAAATCACACCGCCGCTCCCGGTGCACCGTGTTCCGCACCGCAGCCGCGGCGTACTTCTGGGAGTCGCCGCCCTGCGCGGCGAGCTGAGACCGTGCGTGTCGCTCGCTGCCTTGCTGGGGCTGCAGGTCGAAGAGCAGCCCGGTGCCGCGGGCCTGCGCCGCTACGCGCGTATGCTGATTCTAGGCCGGGCGCCGCAGCTGTACGCGACGCGCGTGGACGAGGTGTTCGGCACCTGGAAGTTCGATGTGCGACAGCAGGAGAAGCTGCCCGCCACTGCAGCCCTGGGACGGCATCCCTACAGCAGGGCGCTGATCGCAGTGGATGGGAGGCAGGTCGCGCTGCTGGATGAGGCGCGGCTGCTGAACGCACTGGCGCGAAGCATCGCATGAGCGGCGTGCATACAGGAGATCTGGCCAACCTGTCCCTGCTCGAGCTGTTCCGCATCGAGCTGGAAGCGCAGGCCGGGCTGCTCAGCAACGGACTGCTGCGCCTGGAGCAGACACCGGCCTCCTCCGGGGTGCTCGAAAACCTGATGCGCGCCGCCCACTCCATCAAGGGCGCCGCGCGCATGGTGGACCTGGAGCCTGCTGTGCGCCTCGCGCATGCCATGGAAGACTGCTTCGTCGCCGCGCAGCATGGGGTCGTGCTTACGCCCGAGCGCGTCGATCATCTGCTCGCCGCGGTCGATCTGTTGCAGCGCATGGCACCCGCCGAATCGTCCGCGCCGGTGATGACCATGGAGGCGCCCGAGCTGCAGCAGCTGCTGGAGGCACTCGCCTCGCCTGTACCCGACGCGGACGCTCCCACGGCTTCATCTCCTGCGCCGCCGACGCCGACGCCGACGCCGGCCCCGGCACCGGTCGAACCTTCACAGAGACAGGTGTCTGCCGCCGGACCTGTAGAGACGGGCGCCGACGAGAATGCCGTGCGCGTCTCGACGCTGCGCCTGAACCGGCTGCTCGGACTCTCCGGCGAAGCCCTGGTCGGCACGCGCTGGCTCGGCCCCTATACGGACGCGCTGCAACAGATCAAGCGACGTCAGGTCGAGCTGGTAAAGCTGCTCGATCGCCTGTGGGAACATCGCGACGCGCGGCACGGCGATCCCTACGAAACCCGATTGCTGCAGGATGCGCGGCACAAGGCCACCGAATGCCGGCAACTGCTCATCGAGCGACTGCGCGATCTCGACGAGTACGAGCGGCGCAGCAACAGCCTGTCGTCGCGCCTCAACCGCGAGGTGCTCGCCACCCGCATGCGTCCCTTCTCCGCCGGTGTCACCGGCCTGCAGCGCCTTACCCGGGACTTGGCGCGCAAGCTGGGCAAGGATGTGCATCTGGAGCTGCGCGGACTGCCGACCGAAGTCGACCGCGATGTCCTGGCGCGTCTGGAAGCGCCGCTGGGTCACCTGCTGCGCAATGCCATTGACCACGCCCTCGAGTCGCCTGAAGAACGCGCCCAGGCCGGCAAGGACGCCCAGGCCACTATTGTGGTGGAGGCTGCGCACAACGCCGGAATGCTTACGGTATCGATCATCGACGACGGTCGCGGCATCGATCCGGAGGCGGTGCGCGCCCGCGTCGTCGCGCGCGGTCTGGTCAACGCCGAGTTGGCGAGCAGTCTCGGCGAGTCGGAGCTGCTCGACTTCCTGTTTCTGCCCGGCTTCTCGATGCGCGACCGGGTGACCGATGTCTCCGGCCGCGGTGTGGGTCTGGACGTGGTGCACACGACGGTGCGCGAGCTGCGGGGCGCGGTGCGCGTGAGCAGCACCCCCGGCCAAGGCACCCGCTTCGTATTGCAGCTGCCCCTCACTCTCGGTCTGGTACGTGCGCTGCTCGTGGAAGTGGCGGGTGAACCCTACGCGCTACCCCTCGCACGCATCGACTCGGCGCAGCGCCTCAAGCGCGATCGAATCGCCACGGTGGAAGGACACCAGTACTGCACCGTCGGCGACCAGCGCATCGGTCTGATCGCGGCCCGCCAGGTGCTGGAGCTCGAAGACACCAATGCGAGCTCCGACGAGCTCTATGTCGTGGTCCTCGGCGAGCGTGACAGCCGATACGGCCTCATCGTCGATCGGCTGCTGGGCGAACGCAACCTTGCCGTGCAGAGCCTGAACCCGCTGTTCGGCAAGATCCGTGACATCAGCGCCGGCGCCGTGCTCGAGGACGGTTCACCGGCACTTATTTTCGAGGTCGACGACCTGCTGCACAGCATCGCGACACTGGTGCAGCGCGGTCAGGTCGAGCACATCGGCGCGCGCGCCGCTTGCGGCCAGGACGTGGTCAAGCGCGTCCTGGTAGTCGACGACTCCATCACCATCCGCGAGGTCGAACGCAATCTGCTGGAGAACCGCGGTTACATGGTGGAGGTGGCGGTAGATGGCATGGCGGGCTGGAACGCCGTGCGCGCGGGACAATTCGACCTGGTCATCAGCGACATCGACATGCCGCGCATGAGCGGCCTGGAGCTCACCGCTTCCATCAAGAACGATGCCCGGCTCAAGAACACGCCGGTCATGATCATTTCCTACAAGGACCGCCCGGAGGACCGCAACCGCGGGATGGAGGCCGGCGCCGACTACTACCTTACCAAGGGCAGCTTCCACGACGACGCACTGCTCGATGCGGTCGCCGACCTGATCGGCGCGCCGTAAGTCCTCGATGAGAATCGCCATCGTCAACGATTCGCCCATGGCCGTCGAGGTGCTGCGCCGCATCGTGGTTTCCGATTCCCGGCATGCGATCGCCTGGACCGCCGCCGACGGCGCCGCAGCGGTGCGGCGCTGCGCCGAAGCGCGCCCCGAGCTCATTCTGATGGACCTGGTGATGCCGGTGCTGGACGGGGTCAGCGCCACACGTCAGATCATGAGCAGTACGCCCTGCGCCATCCTGATCATCACGGCAACGGTGAAAGGCAACAGCGCGCGGGTGTTCGAGGCAATGGGCGCCGGTGCGCTCGATGCCCTCAGCACACCCGTATTGAACCAGTCGGGCCTGGCCGACAGTGCGCCCCTGCTGCTGCAGAAGATCGCCATGATCGAGAAGCTGCTGTTCGGCGCACCGCGTGCAACGGGAAGCACGGTGACGCTGCCGGCGCGCCGCTCTCAGGAGCACGATATGCCGCTGCTGGCACTGGGCGCCTCCACCGGCGGGCCGGCCGCGCTCGCCCACCTGCTCTCGGCGCTGCCGTCCACGTTTACCGGCGCCGTGGTGATCGCACAGCACATGGAAGCACAGTTTCTTCCGAGCTTCGTCGCCTGGCTGGGCGCACGCTCCGCCCTTCCCCTGTGCGCCGTACGTGATGGCGACGTGCCACAGCCGGGAACGGTCATGGTGGCAACCGGCGCCGACCATCTGATTCTCGATAGCGGGGCGACGCTGCGCTACCGACGCGACCCCGCCGACTATCCCTACCGCCCCTCGGTCAATGTCTGGTTCGAAAGCGTCGCCGCACACTGGAAAGGACCGGCCGCCGCCGTGCTGCTGACCGGCATGGGGCGTGACGGGGCAGCCGGTCTCCTGGCGCTGCGACAGCGCGGGTTCCTCACCATCGCGCAGGACGAATCGACATCCGCCGTATTCGGAATGCCCAAAGCCGCCATCGCGCTCGGAGCCGCGGCCGAGGTGCTGCCCCTGCCCGACATCGCGCCTTGCATTGTCCAGGCGCTGGCGCCGCGGCGCAGGTGACATGTCGCGCGAGCCCCCCAGTTCCGTGCAAACGGATCCTTTCGCGCCCACATTCGGCCCGACAGGCAACCAATGCGTGGTGTTGCTGGTGGACGATCAGGCGATCGTCGCCGAGGCCATCCGGCGCATGCTCGCCACCGAGCCCGACATCGAGTTTCATTATTGCCCCGATCCCAGGGAGGCGGTAGCGCAGGCCGCCGAGCTGCAGGCAACGATCATCCTGCAGGACCTGGTGATGCCGGATGCCGAAGGCTTGGTGCTGGTACGCTTCTATCGCGCCAATCCGATCACCCGTGACGTGCCGGTTATCGTGCTTTCTACCAAGGAGGACCCGCAGATCAAGGCGGATGCCTTCGGCAACGGCGCGAGCGACTACCTGGTGAAGCTCCCGGATCGCGCCGAGCTCATCGCGCGCATCCGTGCGCATTCCAAAGGCTATCGGGTGCAGCTGGAGCGCGATGCCGCATTTCGCGAGCTGCGCGAAGTCCAACGGCAGCTGGAGGAAAGCAACCGCGAGCTGCAACGGCTGTCTTCGCTGGATGGCCTGACCGGGATCGCCAACCGTCGCAGCTTCGATCGTACGCTTAGTCAGGAGTGGCAACGCGCACTGCGCGGGGCCACTGCACTGGCGCTGATACTGATCGACATCGACTGGTTCAAGGCCTTCAATGATCACTACGGTCACCTGCAGGGCGACGACTGCCTCAAGCGCATCGCCCAATCCCTGCAGGCGTCGACCAACCGACCCGGCGACCTCGTGGCGCGCTATGGCGGGGAGGAGTTCGCCGTGATTCTGCCGGAGACCAGCCTGGAAGGTGCGGCCACGGTCGCCGAACGCATGCGCAGCGATGTCGAGGCGCTGCGCATCGAGCACTGCCAATCGCGCTGCTCCGGACAGGTCAGCGTGAGCCTCGGAGTGGCCTGCGTAGTACCCACCAAGGTGAGCTCGCCGGAGAGCCTCATTCTTGCGGCCGACCAGGCGCTCTACGCCGCGAAGGGCAGCGGCCGCAACCGCGTGGCCACGGCAGCCTGAGCCGCCGGCGGGGCGGGCTCGCCAACTGGCTGCGATTGCGATTACCATATGCGCGGTGGCAACGGTTGGTCCGCGACGTTCGCCCAGGCTTTTCCTTCCTCGCGGCCCGCTCGGCACCGCATGGCGAATTCGGAGCGGAGATCCCCATGACCTTCGTCGTCACAGAGAATTGCATCAAGTGCAAGTACACGGATTGTGTCGAAGTCTGCCCGGTGGACTGCTTCCATGAAGGTCCGAACTTCCTGGCGATCGATCCCGACGAATGCATCGACTGCACACTGTGCGTGCCGGAATGCCCGGCCAATGCCATTTTCGCCGAGGACGACGTGCCCCCGGAGCAGATGCCGTTTGTCGCGCTCAACGCGGAGCTCGCCCGCGAATGGCCGGTGATCAACCGTCGCAAAGACCCGCCGCCCGACGCCACAGAATGGGACGGCAAGTCCGACAAGCTGCAATATCTCGAACGCTGATCCGCTGCTGCTCGCGGCGGCGGTTGCGGTGGATCGGACCGGGTCACCCCGAGGCGCTCTGACCCTCGTTCCCTACGGCCAGGATCCCCTGGTGCACCTCGCGCGGTGCGTGTTTGACCGGCATGCGGCGCTCGCACCCGACTTCAGCGACATCGTCGTGCTGATGCCCGACCTGCGTGCCGCACCGCTGTTGCGCCGACTGCTTCAGGAGGAGGCAGAGCAGCGCGGTCATGCGGCGCTGCTCGGCCCGCAGCTTGATAGCTTCTCCGGCTGGATCGCCCGCCAGCCGCTTGCGAACGGGACTCCCGTGCGCGATGTCCACGCACGGGAGCTGATGCTGGTCGAAGCGCTCGTGCAGCACCAGGGGCTCTTTGGTGCGGCTAGCCCCTGGCAGCTCTGCGAAAGTCTGCTGGCACTGTTCGACGAGCTGACTCTGAACCACGTGGAGCTGCCGGCGGACCTCGAAAGCTTCCAACGACGCCTGTCCAAGGGCTATGGTGTACGCGGCACGCCTCCCGCACCGCTCGGGCGCGAGGCCGAACTGGTGTACACGCTGTGGCGCGCCTGGCACGCGCAACTCCACGCTGAGGGCGGCATGGATCCCGCCGCGGCCCGGCTGCTGCGCCTCGCGACGAGCGTCGCGCGGCAGGTCGATGTCCCGCAGCACATTTATCTGGTCGGCCACGACACCTGGAGCCGAGCGGAAATCGAATGGTGCCAAGCGCTCCTGGCGCAGGGGCGCATCGAGATTCTGGTGCATGCCCAGGCCGATGCACCGGTACCGGACGCGAGCATGGTGCCGGTACCACTGCGGGCTCTCGAAGACCGCATCGCCGCCCCCGCGGCGGCGGACGCCTTCGGAGCATTCGTCGCCTGCGCCTTTGCAGCCGATCCCGCGCCGCTCGGCGCGCGTGCCATGGCGTTTGCGCGCGCTCACCGTGAAAGTCCGGTACAGGGACGGCTCGCATTGCTGCGTGCCACGGGCGCCGAGCATGAGGCGCGGGCCATCGACACGCAGGTGCGACGCTGGCTGCTAGAGGGGCGCTCCGCAATCGGCATCGTGACCGAGGACCGGCGGCTCGCGCGCCGCATTCGCGCGCTCCTCGAGCGCGCCGGTATCGCACTCGCCGATGTCACCGGCTGGGCGCTCTCCACGACCAGCGCCGCCGCTGCGCTGGAACGCTGGCTGGAGTGCGTGGAGGAGGACTTTGCCGAGGCGCCCCTGCTGGACCTGCTGAAGTCGCCCTTCGTATTTGCGGACCTCGACGGTGACCAACGCCGGGAGACGGTGTATCGCTTCGAACAGGACATCGTGCGCCACGAGAACATCGCCCGTGGCCTGCAGCGCTATCGTCGCCATCTCCTCTATCGCCAGGAGCGTCTGCCCGATTGGATCCACGGCACGGCGGGACGCATCCATGTCCTGTTGAACCGCCTCGAAGCGGCGGCGCAGCCGCTGCAGGGGATGCTCGGCACCGGTGCGCACGCGCCCGAACGCTTCCTCCAGACCCTGCGGCAAAGCCTTACGGAGCTTGGCATGGACGCCGCTCTGGCGAGCGACCCCGCCGGCCGCCGCGTGCTGGAGGAGCTGAACGCCATGCGCCTGGCGCTTCAGGGCCGCAGCCTGCGCATGAGCTGGCTGGAGCTGCGCGGCTGGCTCGGGCGCAGCCTGGAGCGGCACAACTTCACGCCCGCCGCGCTGCCCTCGCCCGTGCAACTGCTGGGACTCGACCAGGGACTGCTGCAACGCTTCGACGCACTCGCCATCGCCGGCGCCGAGCGCGATCATCTCCCGGGAGCCGGCAACGTCCCGCCGTTCTTCAACGATGCGGTACGCGAAGAGCTGGGACTCGCGCCGGGGCGCTCGCGCCAGGCATTGCGACTGCAGCGCTTCCGGCGCCTGCTCGAAGCGGCCCCCTGCGTACTGATGACAGTGCGTGGCGAACAGGATGCCGAGCCGGTCGTTCCCAGCCCCTGGTTCGAGGCCTTGCGCGCCCTGCATCGTCTCGCCTACGACAGCGACCTGGAGGCCGTCGAGCTCGGCGAGCTGGCTCGCGATTCCCGGGCCCAGGTTTTCGAGGCCGACAGCCGCGTACGACCGGTGCCGCAGCTCCGGCCGCAGCCGATCGTGCCGCAGGGACTGGTTCCGCATACCTTGAGCGCCAGCGCGCATCAGCGCCTGATCGACTGCCCCTATCGCTTCTTCGCCGCCGACTGCCTCGGCCTGAAATCGCAGGAACAGGTAAGTACCGCCCTTTCCAAGTCCGACTACGGCGAGCGCGTGCACCGCTGCCTGCAGGCGTTTCACCAAGGAGCGCAGGGATTACCGGGTCCCTTTCCGGAGCCGCTGCATGTCGGAAACCGCGCGGCGGCCATCCGTTTCCTGGTCGAGATCGCGGCCGCCGAGTTCGCCCAGGACCTGGAGGACAACTTCATGCACCGCGCCTGGCTGCGGCGCTGGGAGGCGCAGATTCCCGAATATGTCGACTGGCAGGTCGAGCGCCAGGGGCAGTGGGCGGTGGAGCATACGGAGCTCGACGCCAGGCAGCCGCTGGCAACGGACCTGGTGCTGAAAGGGCGCCTCGACCGCGTGGATCGCTGCGCCGACGGGCTCGGGATCATCGATTACAAGACCGGTGCCGTGCCGCGGCAGGAAGAAGTCGACGCAGGGGAAGCGGTGCAGCTTCCGAGCTATGCCCTGTTGCTGGAGCGTGCCGTGCGCGTCGAGTACCTGGAGCTCGAACAGCGCCCGGTTCGCGCCCGCGTAGCCCTGCAGGGCGAGGCGCTCGAAGCGCTGCGCCGCGCCGTCGGCGCGCGCCTGACGCAGGTGGTCCACGAGCTGCGTGCGGGCACGCCCCTTCCCGCCTGGGGCGATGCCGGCGCCTGCGCCTACTGCGAAATGGACGGGGTGTGCCGCCGCCATGCCTGGCAGGACGATCCGGCCGGTTGAGGGCGCGCAGCCGTGCGTCTCGCAAACGCGCAGCGCGGCCCCTCGCCACTGCAGGGGCTCGCGGCCCGCCCCTGCCCGATTGCCCGCATCTCTCACCGGACGGCGGTGGAGAGGCACGGCGGAATCGATGTGATGGAACTTTTCAACGCCGTTCGGTTAAGCTAGGCCGTCCGCAAGGCAGGTCCTTCGCAATCCCGCCGGACTGCAGCCTCTCGGCCACATCCACCACTAGAACCAGGAGGAGAATTCGCTATGACACCGAGCAAGAAGAAGCTGACCGGGCTGCTGCTCGCCTCCAGCGCTGCGGCGCTGTTCGCCACTGCTACCGTGCCCGCAGCCGAAGAAACCGGCGCCGCCGCACAGGTGGCGTGCATGGGCATCAACGCCTGCAAGGGCACTTCCGAGTGCGCTTCCGCCAACAATGCCTGCAAGGGCCATAACAGCTGCAAAGGTCAGGGCTGGGTTCACGCCACCAAGGAAGAATGCGCTGAGAAGGGCGGCACGGTCATCGAGCATTGATGGCAGATCGTGTGGGGCGGGCGCAGCGTGCGCCCGCCCTCCCCCCGCAGCCGGGGCGCTGGCGTGCGGCGAAGAGGGACCCATGGCGCCCGGCAGCGCACCCGCGCGCAGCCTGCCAGACCTCGGCTTCGGACTGGGGCTGCGGCCGCGGCACTACCTGGACATACTCGATTGGCGTCCGACGGTGGACTGGTTCGAGGCGCTCACCGAAAACTACCTGGTCCCCGGCGGCAAACCACTGCACTACCTGGAACGCGTGCGCGAGCACTATCCCGTGGTGCTGCACGGCGTGTCGCTGTCCGTCGGCGGCTGCGATCCGCTCAATGACAACTATCTTGCACAGCTCCGGGCGTTGGCGCGGCGCATCGAGCCTGCCTGGATCTCCGATCACCTGTGCTGGACGGGCCTGGACGGCGTTCACCTGCACGACCTCCTGCCGCTGCCCTACACCGAGGAGGCCGTCCGCCACGTGAGCGCCCGCGTGCGCCGGGTGCAGGATGCGCTGGGCCGGCGCATGCTGCTGGAAAACGTGTCGAGCTACGTGACCTACAAGGCCTCGGCGCTTACCGAATGGGAGTTCGTGCGTGCCGTGCTCGAGGAAGCCGACTGCCTCATGCTGCTCGACGTCAACAACGTCTACGTGAGCGCCTACAACCACGATTTCGATCCGCTGCAGTACCTGGCGGGCATACCGGGCGAGCGGGTGCAGCAGATCCACCTGGCTGGGCACCGCAACCACGGGGCCTACATTGTCGACACGCATGATGCACCGATCATCGATCCGGTCTGGGAGCTGTATGCGGCCGCGGTGCGCCGCTTCGGACCGGTCTCGACCATGATCGAGCGCGACGACTGCATCCCACCGCTCGAAGAGTTGCTCGCCGAGCTCGAACAGGCGCGCGCCATCGTTTTCGCAAGCGGCGCCGCCGCGACGTGAGCGACGACCTGCGCAGCCTGCAACGCGCGCTGCAGGCCCACGTGCTGAACGGGGACGCGCAAATCGCCCGGGAAATAGCCGGCAGCGCGCGGGCCGATGGTGCCACACGCCTGCGCATCTACAGCGACGCCTACCGGCTGCGCCTCCTGGAGGCGCTGGCAGTGGACTTCCCGGCGCTGCACACCCTGGCGGGCGACGAGCGCTTCGAGCGCATCGGCAGGGAATACATCGAGCACCATCCGTCGCAGCATTTCTCCATCCGCTACTTCGGCGAGCACCTGGCGGATTTCCTTCGGGACGAGTCGGCGTACCGCGATTTGCCGGTGCTGTCGGAAATGGCCGCCTTCGAGTGGGCGCTTGCCGCGACCTACGACGCCGCCGACCGCGCTCCGCTGCGCGAGGCGGATCTCGCCGCATTCCCCCCCGATGCCTGGCCGTACCTGCGCCTGGCGCTGCACCCCAGCGTACGCCGGCTCGACCTGGCGTGGAACGTGCCTGCGTTGTGGCGCGCGGCAACCGGCGGGCAGGATCCGCGCACGCCCGAGGCGGAGCCCGCCCCGGTCGCCTGGGTGCTGTGGCGGCACGAACTGCAAAGCTATTTCCGCTCGCTGGGACCCGCCGAAGCGTGGGCGCTGGGTCAGCTCGACAAGCACTGTCCCAGCTTCGCAGAGCTCTGCACCGGTCTGTGCGACTGGGTTCCGCAAGAGGACGTGCCCCTGCAATCGGCCATCCTGCTGAAGCGTTGGGTCGGCGAAGGAATAGTGTGCATCGCGCAGTCTGCCTGAGGCCATGACGGACCTGCTGCAGGCTACCGCGCCACAACGCAACGCGGCAGTGCTCGCCTCCGCCGGCACCGGCAAGACCTGGCTCCTGGTGACGCGCCTGGTGCGCCTGCTGCTGCACGGCGCGCGCCCCGAGCACATCCTGGCGGTAACCTTCACCCGCAAGGCCGCCGCAGAAATGCAATCCCGGCTCGCCGAGCGCCTGTTTCACCTCGCCGCCTGCGGCGAGACCGAGCTGAACCTTGCGCTTGGCGAAATCGGCGTCGTCGCGGACGCCGTGCTCCGGCAACGGGCGCGCTGTCTCTATCAGCAGCACCTGCTCTGTGAACGTCCGATACGCACACTCACCTTCCACGCTCTGTGCCAGGAGCTGCTGCGCCGTTTTCCGCTGGAGGCGCAGATTCCTCCCGGCTTCGAGCTGCTCGAAGCCACCGCTTCCCTGGAGAACGAAGCCTGGGAGGCGCTGTTCACGGAAGCGACCGCCGCCCCCGATGGGCCGCTCGCATCCGCCCTGGAGGCGCTGCTCGACGCCTGTGGCAATCTGTACAACACGCGGACGGCGCTCGAGTCCTTTCTGCGGCACCGCAGCGACTGGTGGGCGTACACCGCGGGTGAGGATCCTGTTGCGCACGCCGAGGCGTTGCTTCGGCAGCGCCTGGAAATCGATCCCGATGTCGATGCGACGGCCGAATTCTTCTCCCAGCGTTGTCTCGCCGATCTGGTGGAATTCGCCGCGCTCCTGCGCCGGCATCCGACCGCGGCAAACGCAAGACACGCCGAGCTCCTGGAACGGGCGCTCACCGGGGGGTCGGATCCGGCGCTGCGCCTGGAGCAGGTGGCCGGGGTGTTCCTGACGCTTGGCGGAACGCCGCGCGCGCGCAGGCCAGGCAATACCCAGGTCAGGTCCATGGGCGAAGCGGCGCAGGCGCGCTTTCTGAGCCTGCATGAGACACTCTGCGCGCGGCTCGATGAGCTGCGCGAGCACGACGCCCGCGCTGCCACGCTGCGTCTCTCGAGCGCCTGGTACCGCGCCGGAACCGGACTGCTGGCACACTTCCAGCGTCTCAAGGAGGAGCGGCGGGCGCTCGATTTCACCGATCTCGAGTGGAAGACCTATTGCCTGCTGAATCACTCGGACAACGCCGAGTGGGTACAGTACAAGCTCGACCAGCGCATCGAGCATCTGCTGGTGGATGAATTCCAGGATACCAATCCCACCCAGTGGCGCCTGCTTCTCCCGTTGTTGCAGGAAATGGCCGCCGGCATGCCGGAGCGCGCCCGCAGCGTGTTCCTGGTGGGCGACGCCAAGCAGTCGATCTATCGCTTCCGGCGCGCCGAGCCCCGCCTTCTCGGCACCGCCGCAGACTGGCTGACGCGCAACGTGCACGGCGAGCGCCACACCATGAACATCTCGTGGCGCGCCGCACCGGCGGTGGTCGATGCCGTCAACCGGGTGTTCGGCAACGATCCTCTTGCCTCACTGATCGACGCCTTCGAGCCGCACACCACCCACCATGGGACGCTCTGGGGACGTGCGGAGCTCCTGCCGCTGGTAAACGCCGAGCCCCCAGCACCCGCGCGCGCGGTGCAGGGGCTGCGCAATCCGCTGCATGCACCGCGTGTGCTGGAGGAGGATCAGCGCCACTACCGCGAGGGACAGCGGGTCGCCGCGCGCATTCGTGCGCTCCTGGACGCTGGCACGGTGATCGGCGCCGGGGAGAAGGCGCGACCGTTAACCTGCGACGACATTTTCATCCTGTTGCGTAATCGTATCCATGCTGCGCAGTACGAGTGTGCCCTGCGCGATGCGGGGGTGCCCTACGTGGGTGCCGAGCGCGGGGCGCTGCTGGAGAGTCTGGAGGTACGCGACCTGGTGGCGCTGCTCGAGGTACTGATTGCGCCGTTCGACAATCTTGCGCTGGTGCAGGTATTGCGCTCGCCGATGTTCGCGGTCGGCGACGACGATCTGGCGCGTCTGGCAAAGGGCTCCGGTCACTGGATCGGGCGCCTGCAGGACCTTGCGCCTGCGCTTCCGCCCGAGGCCCCGCTCGCCCGCGCCGCCCGCTGGCTGGGGCGGTGGCGTGAGCTCGTCGGGCGCATTCCGGTACACGATCTGCTGGATCGCATCTACAGTGAAGGGGACGTTCCGGCGCGCTACGAAGCGGCGTTCCCCCAGGCGCTGCGCGGACGGGTCGGCGCCAACCTCACGCGGTTCATCGAACTGGCGCTGGAGGTCGACAGTGGTCGCTATCCCAGCCTGCCACGATTCCTGTCGCGGCTGCGCGAGCTGCGTGCCGATAGCCGCGACGCCCCGGATGCAGCACCGGTGGTGGACGCCGCCGGCCGCGTGCGGATGCTGACCATCCACGCCGCCAAAGGACTCGAGGCCCCGGCGGTGTTCATCGTGGATGCCGCATCCAGCCCACATGCGCCGGCTGCCTTCCAGGCCGTGATCGGCTGGCCCGCCGACTCGGAACGGCCGAACCACTTCCTGCTCGCCGGCAAACGCCCGCAGCTCGATGCGGTGAGCCGCGCGCTGCTGGATGCCGAGCTGCAGGCGCAGCAGCGCGAAGACGCCAATCTGTTGTACGTGGCCATGACCCGCGCCCGGCAGCTGCTGTTTATCTCGGCGTGCGCGCCGGGACGGGGTGAGGCGCTCGGCTGGTACGGCGCCATCCTCAAATGCGTGGGTGCCGAGCCGCGCCAGGATGCTTCTCTGGTGCTGAGCGAATCGGGAACCATGCCGCGGTCCGCGGCCCGGCCCTCCGCGCAGGTTCCCCGTCTGGTCGTCGACCCGCGGCTCGCCCAGCCTCTGCAGGCACCGCGCCTGCCCGAAGCCGTCACTCCAAGCACCGCGGATATCCCGGAACCGCGATCCGATGACGCGACGGCGCCTTCGCCCGCGCAGCGCCGGGGCGTGGCTTTGCACCGCATGCTGCAGCTTGCCAGCGTGCTGCCGCGCCCGCCCGTAGAGACTGTGCTGCGCCAGGTCGGCGTGGAGCTGGGAATCGCGGAGCGCGACGTGCTTCGGCAATGGTGGGGCGAGGTGGCATCGCTCCTGGAGGCGGCCGACCTTCGGTGGCTGTACGATCCTACGCGCTACCGCAAGGCCTACAACGAGGTGCCGGTGCAGTACCAGTCCGGCGGACGGCTGGTGCACGGCGTCATCGACCGCCTGGTGGTCACGGAAGCAGAGGCGACCGTGGTCGACTACAAGACGCACGCCGGGGCCACGCGCGACCGGCTGGCGGCGCTCGCCGGGCCCTACCTCGTCCAGCTCGGGTGCTACCGCGAAGCGGTGCGTCTCCTGTGGCCCGGCAAGCCGGTGCGCGCCGTGCTGATCTTTACCGCCTGCGCGGGGATTTACCAGTTGCCGTAGGACAGGCGGATTCAACAGTGGGAAGGGCCGCGGTTGCCTCGCAGCCGCCTCCGCGAGCACCGCAAGGTGTAGCACGCGGATCATTCGGAACGCGCGGACCGAAACCGCGCGGGTCTGGTGGGTGTCGCGCGTCGATCAGTTCGCCGCGCTGTGCGCATCCAGCATCTGCGCCAGACGCTGTGCGGGCACGTAGCCCGGCAGCAGCTCGCCGTTGTCGGTGACGATGGTGGGCGTTCCGGAGACGCCCAGCGCCTCACCCAGCTCGAACTCCTCCTTGACCGGATTGTCGCATTTCTTCTCCTCGACCGGATGACCGAGCTTGGCTTCGGTGAGGGCTTTGCCGCGGTCTTTGGCACACCAGACCGACACCGCCTTCTGATAGGACTCGGAATTCAGGCCGGCGCGCGGATAGGCCATGTAGCGGATGCGGATGCCCTCCTTCTCGTACTGCTCGCGCTCGCTGTGCAGCTTGCGGCAGTACCCGCAATCGATATCGGTAAACACGGTAATGGTGTGTTTGTACTCCTTGGGCGAGAAGATGATCATCTGGTCTTCCGCCACCTTGCCCAGGGCCGCCAGACGCGCATCAGCGCGGCGCGATTCGGTCAGGTTGGCCTTGCGGCCGACGTCGAGGAGATTGCCCTGCAGAATGTACTTGGCGTCGCTCGTGACGTAGAACACCTGTGGTCCGTACATGACCTCCAGCAGACCCGATACCGGGGTTGGCCGGATGCTGTCGGGGTCCGCCCCCGGGATCATGCCCTTCAGCATTTCTCGAACGGCGGCATGATCCCCGGCCGCTTCGGCGCCCATCGCCGACGCCAGGAATGCCGGAATCAGGATCATCGCTAACAGGAGTTTCTTGGCCATGAGGTCACTCGCACAATCGAAGGGCAGGGATCCGGAACAGCGCCGGCCCTGGATGCAGCGTCGGTGGTGCTGACGACCGCGACACGCCATGGGCCGGGCTGCATTGTCCCGCATTCGCGTCCGCCCGACAATCTCTGGCCCCTGTGCAGCGGCGGTGCGCGGTTCCCCCCGCGTCCTCAAGGCCCAGGTCCGTTGATCGATAACACGCGTCAAACTACGGGTCCTTGGGAAAAAAATGATCCGGCTCGGCTCAAACGACGTGCGGGTCCACTGTGCTCTCCCCTGGGCGGTATACGACCAGCACGGCCGCCTTCTCCTCAATCGGGGCGAAATCATCCCTTCCGAGCATGCCCTGGGGGTGCTGCTGGAGCGCGGCATGTACCGGGAGATGACGGCTGACGAGCCACAGAGCAACGACGATCCTGCCGCGGGGCACCCGGCGACGTGGGTGCCGTTCGAAATCCTGGGTGAGCTCATCACCCGACTGCCGCATATCTTTGCGGGCCTGGTGCGCGGCAGGCCGGAATCCCCGCAACGGGCGCTGCGTTTCGTGAACGACCTGCAGTCGCTCTGCAGCCAGGACCCCGACGCCGCCCTGGGCGTGGTGGCGCTTTGCCACGATGCTCCCTATCCGCTGATTCATCCGATCCATACCGCCATCCTTTGCGAGCTGATGGGGCGTCACTGCGGGCTGGACGACGATCGGCGAGCCTTCATGCTCGCCGCGGCCCTCACCGCCAATGTCGGAATGCACGAGCTGCAAACCTCGATCCACACTCAGCGCGAGCCGCTCACACCCGCGCAGCGAGCGGAGCTCCATCACCATCCAAAAGAAGGTGTGGCGTTACTCCGCGCTGCGGGCATCTCCGACACCGAATGGGTGGCGGCGGTGTTGCAGCACCACGAGCGCATCGACGGAAGCGGGTATCCGGAAGGATTGAAGCAGTCGGCGATCTCGTTGGAAGCGCGCATTCTTGCGCTCGCCGACGGCTACTCCGCCATGTTGATCGAGCGTGGTGACCGCCCCTCGATGCTGGCGACGGAAGCGCTCCGCGAGCTGTTTCTGGCGCGCGGGAAAGCATTCGACGAGGAACTTTGCTCGGCTTTCATCAAAGAGCTCGGCATCTTTCCACCCGGAGCCTTCGTGCGCTTGTCGAATGGCGAGGTCGCCGTGGTGATCAAGCGCGGAAAGACCACGCGCACCCCGCTGGTGGTGAGCGTCCTCAGTCCGCGTGGAGGAGCGCTGGCCCGGCCGGTGCGTCGCGACACCAGCATCGAGTCGTTCACCATCGCCGACGCCTGCCCTCGCGACGACACGCTGGCGCTCAATCTGCCCGCACTGTGGGGCTACACCTGATCCGGCCTTGGCGGTCCGGGTCACCCTCGTCCCTCCAAGCATCGGACATCGAAGCGCTCAACCTCGCGGGTGGTGTTGCCGGTGCAGGTCCTTCAGCCGCTCGCGTGCCACGTAGGTGTATATCTGGGTGGTGGAAAGATCGCTGTGCCCCAGCAGCATCTGGACAACCCGCAGATCGGCGCCATGATTCACCAGGTGGGTGGCGAAGGCATGACGCAGCGTGTGGGGCGACAGGGGTTTGGAAATCCCGGCGCCGACCGCGTAGCGTTTGATGAGGTGCCAGAATGCCTGGCGCGTCATGCCGCCTGCGCGGCGGGTGACGAACAGCGCCGGCGCCATTCGTGCGTGGAGCAGTGCCGGCCTGCCCTCGGCAAGGTAGCGTTCCAACCAGCTAACGGCCTCCTCGCCCAGCGGCACCAACCGCTCCTTGTTGCCCTTGCCTGTCACCCGCACGACGCCCTGGCGCAGATTCACCTGCTCCAGCGTCAATCCCACCAGCTCGGACACCCGTAAACCGCTCGCATACAGCAGTTCCAGCATGGCCCGGTCGCGCAAGCCGAGCGCCTCCTGCACATCCGGCGCCAGCAACAGCGCCGTGACGTCTTCTTCGGTCAATGTCCTGGGCAGCGCGCGGCTCCAGCGCGGAGCGTCGATGCGCGCCGTGGGATCGGCAGCGAGCCGGCCCTCCCGGACAAGATGGCGGTAGAATCGCCGCAGCGCCGAGAGCAGACGTGCCGTGGTGCGCAGGCGCGCGCCGCGCTCGACGCGCGCCGCCAGATATTGCAGCAGGTCCTCGCGCCCGGCCTCGAGCAGCGTGTGTTCGCGCGCATGCAGCCAAGCCGCCAGACCCAGCAGATCCGAGCGATAGGCGGCGAGCGTGTGCTCGCTCACGCCTCGCTCCATCCACATGGCATCCAGAAAACGCTCTACCCATGCCCGGTCCGGATGGTCTGCGGCCACGGCGCCCGGGACTCGCGCGCCGCTGCCCGCCGGCATGCGCACGCTGTCAGGCCGTGCCGGAACCCCCGCGCGGAGTCAGCAGGCTGAGCACGTCGAGCGGGAACACGATGGTGGTGCTGCGCTCATTGGCAATTTCCGTGAGGGTTTGCAGATAACGCAGTTGTATGGCCTGCGGCTGGCGCGCCAGAATCTCGGCCGCCTGCTGCAGCTTTTCCGAGGCCTGCAGCTCGCCCTCGGCGTGGATCACCTTGGCACGCCGGCTGCGCTCGGCCTCCGCCTGACGCGCGATTGCGCGGATCATGCTTTCGTCCAGATCGACGTGCTTGATCTCGACGTTTGCCACCTTGATGCCCCAGGCGTCGGTCTGCTGGTCGAGCAGTTTCTGGATGTCGGCGTTCAGTTTCTCCCGCTCCGCCAGCATGTCGTCCAGCTCATGCTGGCCGAGCACGGAGCGCAGCGTGGTCTGGGCCAGCTGGCTGGTCGCTGCGTAGAAATCCTCGACCTGGATGATGGCGCGCTCGGCATCGATGACCCGGAAATAGAGCACTGCATTGACTTTCACCGATACGTTGTCGCGGGAAATGACGTCCTGGCTGGGAACGTCCATGACCACCGTGCGCATGTCCACACGCACCATCTGCTGCACCAGCGGAATCACCAGGACCAGCCCGGGTCCCTTGACCTTCCAGAAGCGGCCGAACTGGAACACCACCCCGCGCTCGTATTCACGCAGAATGCGAAACGACGAGAACAGGATGCCGAGCAGAAAAACGAGCAGGACAATACCGGGTATGGCCATTCAGCGGTTCTCCGTTTCGGGTTGTACGGAAAGAGTCAGACCTTCCATTCCGGTGACGCGCACCTTCTCGCCGCGCCGCAGAGGAGTTTCGGAGTAGGCGCTCCAGTCTTCGCCGTGGATGTGGACGCGGCCGCGGCCCTGGAAATCCTCCAGCACTTCACCGACACCCCCGATCAGCTGCTCGCGGCCGCTCACCACGGCGCGGCGTCGTGACTTGATCGCCAGCCCGACCACGCCCATGAAAAACGCGGCGCTCGCCAGCGCCAGTCCGCCGATCAGCGACAGCGAAATCTCGTATCCGGGGACGCTGGTGTCGAACAGCATGATGGAGCCGATGACGAAAGCGATGACGCCACCGATGCCCAGCGCCCCGATGCTGGGCACGAAAACTTCGGCAATCATGAAGCCGATGCCCAGCGCCATCAACGCCAGGCCCGCATAGTTGACGGGCAGCACCTGGAAGGCGAACAGCGCCAGCAGGAGCGCAATCGCACCCGTCACGCCGGGAAGAATGAAGCCCGGATTGGCGAGCTCGAAGAACAGGCCGTAGATACCGACCAGCATCAGGATGTAGGCGACATTGGGGTTGGTGATCACCGCCAGCAGACGGCTGCGCCAGTCGGGCTCGATCACCTCGACGCCGATGTCCGTCGTGTGCAGAGTGCGGGTCTCGCCCAAAACCGTGACCTGACGGCCATCCAGGTCGCGCAGCAGTGCGGTGAGATCCGGCGCCACGATCTCGATCACGTTCTTCTGCAAGGCTTCTGCTGCCGGAAGGCTCGCGGCATGGCGCACCGCCTGCTCCGCCCATTCGGCATTGCGACCGCGCATCTGCGCCAGGCCGCGGATATAGGCGACGGCATCGTTGACCAGCTTCTGGTGCATGGCATCGCCCGAGTCGGGCTGCTCTTCTGCGGATCCCTGCTTGCCGTCGCGGCCCTGCCCTTCTCCTCCGCCCGGCCTCACCGGCGTCGGCAAGCCACCGATCTGAACAGGGGTGGCCGCGCCGAGGTTGGTTCCCGGCGCCATGGCCGCGATGTGACTGGCGTACAGAATGTAGGTGCCCGCGCTGGCCGCGCGCGCACCACCGGGCGCCACGAAGGAGACCACCGGAACCGGTGAGGAGATGATGTCGCGGATGATCTCGCGCATGGCGGCGTCGAGACCGCCCGGCGTATCGATCCGCAGAATGATGACCTCGGCACCGCGCGCCTGCGCCATCGTGAAGCCGCGGCGTACGTAGTCGGCCGTGGACGGACCGATGACGCCGTCAATGTCCAGCACCACCGCCGGCGCGCCCGTCACGGCACGCGCGAGCAACGGCAGCAACAGCAGTACGGCGATGCACCAGCCACGCATGGTCGGGTTACGATCCTTTGACAACAACGAGTTGGTCGGGGAATGATGCTACATTACCATAAGCTCCCACCTGCGAGTGCCGGTCCCGCACGACCTCCCACGCATGTCCCCAACAGCCAGCGAAGTGCGCGAATCCGGGCGTAGCGCCCGCGATCATCTGCTGCTCGGGATCGTGCAGGAGCTTGCCGAGGAGCTGCACCCCGGTGCTCAGAGACCGGAGCTGACGCTCGACAGCTCACTGGAGCGTGACGGAGGTATCGACAGCCTCGCCCGCATCGAGCTGCTCGCGCGACTGGAACGCCGGCTTGGCATTTCGGTACCCGAATCCCTGGCCCTGGCCGCGGAGTCGCCGCGCGACCTGATGCGCGCCCTGCCCGCGGAGCGCGGCGACCGCACCGTAGCGCCGGTGCAGCCGCTGCGGGTCGCGCGTGGCACCGCCGGCGCGCCGGCCGACAGCGCCACGCTCACGGAAGTCCTGCGCTGGCACGCCGAACGCCACCCCGAGCAGACGCACGTGCTGCTCTATGGGGAGAACGATGCGCTCGACACCCTTTCCTACGGTGCGCTGCTCGCACAGGCCGAAGCGGTCGCAGCGGGGTTGCGCGAGCTCGACATCGAGCCCGGGCAGGCGGTCGCGCTCATGCTGCCCACGGGGTCTGCGTTCTTTTTCTGCCTGTACGGCATTCTGCTCGCGGGCGGCGTGCCGGTGCCCCTTTATCCTCCGCAGCGTATGAGCCAGATCGAGGAGCACCTGCGGCGCCAGATCGGCATACTTGCCAACGCCCGCGCCCGCGTGCTCGTCGCCACCGAGCAGGCGCTGGCGCTGTCAGCGCTGCTGAAGACCCACCTGCCGGAGCTGCGCGGCGTGACGCTGCCCGCACGGCTCGCGCAAAGTGGTGCGCCGCGCGCGCACCTGCCGCTCGCCGCCGACGCGCTTGCGCTCCTGCAGTACACCTCCGGCAGCACGGGAAGCCCCAAGGGTGTAGCCCTGTCGCATGCCAACCTGCTTGCCAACGTGCGTGCCATGGGTGCCGCGAGCCGCGTGAGCGGCGAGGACGTATTCGTGAGCTGGCTTCCCCTGTACCACGACATGGGCCTGATCGGGGCATGCTTCGGAACGCTCTATCACGGATTTCCACTGGTCCTGATGTCGCCTTTGTCCTTCATCGCCAGGCCACGGCGCTGGCTGCACGCCATCCATCGGCACCGCGCCACGCTGTCCGCGGCGCCGAACTTCGCCTACGACCTGTGCGCAACGCGCCTCGCCGAACAGGACCTCGAGGGACTGGACCTCGCCACCTGGCGCCTGGCTTTCAACGGCGCAGAGCCGGTCAATGCGGATACGCTGGACTTGTTTTGCAGGCGCTTCGCGCCCTACGGTTTCCGCCGCGAGAGCATGACCCCGGTCTATGGACTCGCGGAGTGCTCCGTGGGGCTTGCCTTCCCACCACCGGGGCGCGAGCCGCACATCGACGCGGTGCGCCGCCATGTTCTGGCGCGTGCCGGTCGCGCGGAACCGGCGGAGCACAACGATGATGTCGTGCGCGTCGTCGGCTGCGGAAGCGCCTTGCCCGGGCACGAGATCCGCATCGTCGATACCGCCGGCCGCGAGCTGCCCGACCGCGAGGTCGGTCGCCTGGAGTTTCGCGGGCCCTCCGCGACGCGCGGCTATTTCCACAACGAGGAGGCGACGCGCGCGCTGTTCCGCGACGGCTGGCTGGACTCCGGCGACTACGCCTATACGGTGGCGGGCGAGGTGTTTCCCACGGGACGTGCCAAGGAGATCATCATCCGCGCGGGACGCAATCTTTATCCCTATGAGCTGGAAGAAGCGGTCGGCGCCCTCACCGGCATTCGCAAGCATGCGGTTGCCGTGTTCGCCGCCCGCGGCGGTGCAAGCGAGCGTCTTGTGGTCGTTGCGGAAACCCGCGAGCGCAGGCCCGAGCGCCACGCCACCTTGCGCGAGCAGATCGCGCTTCAGGCTCAGGAGCTCCTGCAGAGCGCTCCGGACGACATCGTGCTCGCCGCGCCGGGTACCGTGCCGAAGACCTCGAGCGGCAAGATCCGCCGTGCCGAGTGCCGCGCGCTGTACGAGCGTGGGGCCCTCGGGCGCAGGCGCGCCGTATGGGCACAGCTTACGCGCCTGGCGCTCGCCGGCGCCGCACCGTTGTGGCAGCGCACGCGCCGCGGCATGTTGAGCCGGCTGTTCAACGCCCATGTCTGGACGTTCGCGGCGGTGCTCGCCCTGCCCGTGGTGCCCGCCCTGCTGCTCGTGCCCTCGCGCCGCGCCCGTCGCGCGCTGGCCCGTGGCTACGTACGGCTGCTGCTGGTGCTCAGCGCGACACCGTTGCGCGTCGAAGGGCTCGAGCACCTGCCGCGGGAGGGCACGGCGCTGCTATGTGCCAATCACGCCAGCTACATCGACGGCTTCGTACTGCTCGCGGCGCTGCCTGCGGATTTCGACTTCGTCGCCAAGCGCGAGCTCGCCTCCAGCGCGCCGCTGCGCATGTTGCTGGAGCGCGTGGGCACCACCTTCGTGGAGCGCTTCGACGCACGCCAGGGCGTGGAGGACGTGGGAGCGCTCGCGCAAAGTCTGGGGCGCGGGCGCTCGCTGCTGTTCTTCCCGGAAGGCACGTTCACCCGCGCCGCAGGACTCAGGCCGTTCCGCCTGGGCGCGTTCGTGCTCGCGGCGCAGACCGCAACGGCGGTCGTTCCGGTGACGCTGCGCGGCACGCGGTCGATCCTGCGCAGCGATCAATGGCTGCTGCGTCGCGGGACCATACGCGTGATCGTCGAACCGCCGATCGCACCCGAAGGCGCCGACTGGAGCGCGGCACTGCAGTTGCGCGAACGCACGCGCGCGGTTTTGCTGCGCCGCTGCGGTGAACCCGATCTGGCACCTGCCGCCACAAGCGCCGAACCTTCCGCTGCGCAGGCATGAGTCGCCACGACGCGGGTTTGGGGGACAGTCTGTGGCGCAGTTGCGCGACAGCTGCGCCCGCACTGGCGCACTCCATGGGTGCGCTGCAATCCACCCGTCGATACACCAGCCCGGACCGATCACGATATCCGGACGGGCACCTGGTCGATCGCACCGCAACCTTGCCGCATTCAGCGGCGGATGCCAGACAATCGTGGCGCAGGGCGAGGTGCCCGAGGCGCAACCGACCTGCCCCGCTGCGGCCGCAAAACCATGCCAGCTGGACTCGCGGACATGCAGCCCGCTTATGTTCCCGGTGGCATAAGCGGACCACGGTCTGGTTTTTGCACCCACCGTTCGGTAGCGTTTACCTTCCCCCTGCACCCACGCCACGAGGCCGTCGGGCACATCGCGTTGAGGAGGCGCACGCCCATGACTGCAGTTACGCCCGAGCAGTGTGAGCCCGCACCGGATCGCCTGCTGTCGGTCGAGGAAGCCGCCCGTCGCATCGAGGCGCTGCTGAAACCGGTCGAGGGGACGGAGCGCGTGTTCATCCGGCGCGCCCTAGGCCGGGTTCTGGTGCAAGACCTGCAATCGCGCATCAACGTTCCGCCGTATCCCAATGCGGCCATGGACGGATATGCAGTGAACAGCTCCGACCTCCCGGCAGAAGGTCGCAGCGAACTACGCCTGATCGGAACCGCATTCGCGGGGCGGCCCTTCGAGGGGGATCTCAAGCCCGGCGAATGCGTGCGCATCATGACCGGAGCCGTGCTGCCCGAGGGCGCGGATACCGTGATCATGCAGGAGCATGTGCAACGCAGCGACGGCACGGTTCACATCCCTACCGGATATGTACGCGGGCAACACGTACGACATCCGGGCGAAGATGTCGCCATCGGCCAGAACGTGCTCCTCGCCGGGCGGCGCATCGCACCTGCCGACCTCGGCCTGATCGCGTCCCTGGGGATTGTCGAAGTCAGCGTGCGCCGCCGCCCGCGCGTCGCGTTCTTTTCCACGGGCGACGAGCTGCGCGGCATCGGCGAAACACTGGCCGCAGGTCAGATCTACGACAGCAACCGCTATTCGCTCCACGGCATGCTCACGCGCCTCGGCGTGGATCTTTTCGACATGGGTGTGGTTCCCGATCAGCCCGAGCGCATCGAAGCGGCGTTTCGCGAGGGCGCGAGCATCGCCGACGTGCTGATCACCTCCGGAGGCGTTTCGGTGGGCGAGGCCGATTTCGTCAAGGACGCACTGGCACGGCTCGGCAAGGTCGAGTTCTGGAAAATTGCGATGAAGCCGGGCAAGCCGCTCGCCTATGGAACGGTGGGCGGTGCCCTGTTCTTCGGTTTGCCCGGCAATCCGGTTTCCGTCATGGCGACTTTCTACCAGCTGGTCCAGCCGGCACTGCGTCGGCTCATGGGCGAGACCGACCTCCAGCCATTGCGCCTGAAGGCAACCTGTGTCAGCGCGTTGAAGAAGGTCGCCGGGCGCATGGAATTTCAGCGCGGGCTGCTGGAAACCGACACCGCCGGCGGCTTGGTGGTGCATACCACGGGACTGCAGGACTCGCATGTGCTGAGCTCGATGAGCCGCGCCAACTGCTTCATCGTTTTGCCGGCACAATGGGGCGACGTCCCGGCCGAAGCCTGGTCGACGTGCAGCCTTTGCGCTGGGCGCCGGGCACCGTGGTGCGACGTCGGCAAGGGCACGAGGTCAGCCAGCAATGGCCTCGAGCCTTTTTCGCATGAGAAGCCTGGCGGCCCCAACTAACCCGCACAATCTCCCCGGGGTCGGCAGTCCTGAGTCTATAGACGCGGAAAATACCGGGTGTCCTGGTAGGTGCCTTGCCCGGCCGATCTTGCGCACGGGCCGGACGGGCGCAGCTGAAGTACCCGATTCATCGGGTCAGGCGCCGAAGATCCAGAAATAGCCGGCGTTGTAGAACACGTGTAGCGCGATGGGCGATGCCAGGCTACGGTGGCGATCGCGAAAGTAGCCGAAGATCAGTGAGGGAATGAACACCAGCAGGGCGGTTTCGGTGCCACGCAAGAGCCCGTGCGCGGCGGAGAACGCCACGCTGGCGAGCAGGTTCGCGACGCTCACCGGACCCAGCCGCCAGCCGCGCAGGTAGTCGGTCAGCGTGGATTGCAGCGCGCCCCGGAAGACGACTTCCTCCAGGATCGGGTACACCACCCCGACGGTAGCGAAGTCCCACGGATGACGGGCGGGCCAGTGCCAGTCGAGTGGCGGGCGCTCGGACAGAGTACAGTACGCCCCAGAAAAGCAGGGCGGCCCCGAGGGCCGCCCAGAACTGCCGGTCAGACCACATGCCGCCGACGGCGGCGCCGCAAGTACAACCAGGAGCCTCCTGCCAGCAGCAGCAACGTGGGGTCGATCTCACCGGCGCGGGCATTGGGATTGACGGTACACCCGCCGCCCCCTCCTGTGGTCACCGTGGCGCCCACACCCACCGGGTCCCGGATCACACCCGGGGTGGAGTCGAGGTCGAAGGTGCCGTCGTTATCCGACAGCGTAAGCGTCACCGTGGCGTCGGCGCGATCGATCACCGCATCGCCGAAGGTGCGCCACGTGCCACCGGCTGTCCACCTTGCGCACCGCGACATTGCTCGGGAAGATCGTACCGGCCGGGAACCGTATGGTCACGGTAGCGGTTCCGGCAGGCGCCGCGACCGAAAACCCGTAGATGCCCAGCGGGTAATCGTACCCCGGGTCCGCGGGGTAGTCCGACTCCGCCGACAGCGGCAAGCCGCTGGCTGCAGTCGACGTGATCTGGGCACCGCCTGCGGAAATGATCACTGGCTGTCCGGACAGGCCGGGCAGACCCAGGGCCGACGCCGTCGATGAGGGAACCAGGAAGCCGAGCTCGGTGTTGTCGTCGGCAGCGGTGCCAACTTCCAGGGCGTCGATGACACCGTCGCCGTCGGTGTCGGTGGGATGGGCAGGATCGCCCACTTCGGTAGCATCCGGTGTGCCGTCTCCATCGGAGTCCGTCGATGCGGGATCGAGCCCCAGCGTAACCGACTCACCGTCGCTGATGCCGTCGCTGTTGCTGTCGAGTGCCGTGACCTCGAGCGAGAACGCCGGCAGCGACGCGCTCGCCGTGCCATCGCTGACTGCGATGACGATGCCCGTGGTGGTGCCGACATCGCCCGCGGCCGGCGTCCCCGCCAGGGTACCCGTCGCGGTATCGAAGCTCGCCCAGCCCGGCTGGTTGGTGATACTGAAGGTCAGGCGTGTCGCCGACGTCCGGATCGCTCCCGGTGGGCGTGAAGCTGTAGGCTGCGCCCTCCGCCACGGTCGTGTCCGGGGACCCGGAGATGGTGGGTGGATCGTTGCTGTTGGTCACCGTGAGGTCGAAGGAAGCGAGTGACACCGGTGCCGAATTGCCGTCCGTGACAGCGATCACGATGCCCGAGGTCGTTCCCACATCGGCATTGCCGGGCGTGCCGCTCAGCGTGCCCGTGCCCGTGTCGAACGTCGCCCAGCCGGGCTTGTTGGTGATGCTGAAGGTCAGGGTATCGCCGGGGTCCGGGTCGCTCGCCGTAGGCGTGAAGCTATAGGCATTGCCCTGCACTACGCCCGTGGCCGGGGTGCCGTTGATGGTCGGCGCGTCGTTGACGTTGGTCACCGTGAGGTCGAACGCGGCCAGCGAAACTGGTGCGGAGTTACCGTCCGTGACCGAAATTACGATCCCCGCGTAATTGCCTACGTCGGCGTTGCCGGGCGTGCCGGTCAACGCACCGGTGGAGGTATCGAAGCTCGCCCAGCCCGGTTTGTTGGCAATGCTGAAGGTCAGCACATCGCCGACGTCCACATCACTCGCGGTGGGCGTAAAGCTGTAAGGGGCGTCCTGCGCAACGGTTGTCGTCGGCGTGCCGCCGATGATCGGCACGTCGTTGACATTGGTCACCTGCAGATCGAACGCGGGCAGTGAGGCAGTCGCCAACGAGGTATCGGTGGCGGTGATCACAATTCCCGTGGTGGTGCCGACATCCGCATTGGTGGGTGTCCCGGTCAGCGCACCGGTGGCGGTGTCGAAGCTCGCCCAGCTCGGTTTGTTGGTGATGCTGAAGGTCAGCGTGTCACCGACGTCCACATCGCTTGCCGTCGGCGTGAAAGTGTAGGCGGCGTCCTCGGCCACCGTGGTCGGGGGGGTGCCACTGATCGCCGGCGGATCATTGACGTTGGTTACCGTCACGTCGAAGGCGGCCAGCGAGACCGGTGCCGAGTTGCCGTCCGTGACCGAGATTACAATACCCGTGTAGTCTCCCACGTCCGAATTGCCGGGAATACCGGTCAGTGCACCGGTGGCGGTGTCGAAGCTCGCCCAACCCGGTTTGTTGGTGATGCTGAAGGTCAGCGTGTCACCGACGTCCACATCGTTTGCCGTCGGCGTGAAGCTGTAGGCCCCGCCTTGCGCAACGCTTGGGTCGGGGCTGCCGCCGATGGTGGGCGGGTCGTTGACGTTGGTCACCTGCAGGTTGAAGGGGGCCAGCGAAACCGGTGCCGAGTTGCCGTCCGTCACCGAGATCACCACACCGATTGTGGTACCGACGTCAGCGTTGGTCGGCGTACCGGTCAACGCACCCGTGCCGGTGTCGAAGCTCGCCCAAGTCGGTTTGTTGGTGATGCTGAAGGTCAGCACGTCGCCGACGTCCACATCATTCGCGGTGGGCATGAAGCTGTACGCAGTGTCCTCGGCCACGGTGGTCAGGGGCGAGCCGCCGATGGTCGGTGGGTCGTTGGCCGGGGTGATGGTCACCGCGATGGTGGCGACGTTGGAATCCACGGTGCCGTCGTTGGCCTTGAAAGTGAAGCTGTCGGCGCCATTGGCATCGGCATTCGGCGTGTAGACATATGCACCGGTCGCGGCGTTGCTGATCGCCACGGTGCCCTTTGTCGGGTCGGCAACGATGCTGAAATTGAGCAGCGCACCGTCGGCGTCGGTGGCCACCAGCGTGCCCGCGTTGTCGCCGCTGTCTTCACCGACCGTGAGCGTGTCGTCCAAGGCGACCGGAGCAGCATTGGTCGTCGTGCTCAGCAGGGTCGAAACGGTGTTCTCAGTGGAGTTCGTCACCAGCAGGTCGGCGTGCCCTGCGCCGTCGAGATCGACGATGGAGACAGACTTCGGCGTTCCCGAGAGCGGATACTGCACGCCAGTGGCGAAACCACCGGCACCGTCTCCCAGAAATACCGTGAGCCCTGCGTACCGCTCTTGCGCCGGGTTGCCGCCGTTGTCGCTGGCAACCACCAGATCGACGTTGCCGTCGCCATCGAGGTCTCCGACCGCCACCGAGTGCGGCCGCCGCGCGATCGTCGCGGAGAATACCGAAGCGAAGCTACCGTCGATACCGCTCTGCTGATACACCTCGACTGCGCTGGTCGCCCCGCCCCCGGCGGGATAATCGGTAATGATGAAATCCAGCAGCGAGTCCGAATTGACATCCGCGAGCCGCACCGAAAACGGATTTGAAGCCGGATCACCAACGACGTCATAAGGGGAACCGGTCGCGCCGGAAAAGCCGCCAGTCCCGTCGCCCAGCAACACGCTCACCGTGTTGTCACTGAAATTGGCCACCGCGAGATCCATGTGTCCGCCGACATCGCCATCGATGTTGCCCGACGCGATGGACATCGGCTCGACCCCGACGCCGATGGTGTTGCCGGTCGTGAATGTACCGTCACCGATGCCACCTCCCCCGTCATGGCCCAACAGGAGTTGGACGTTGTTGGTGACATTATTGGCGATCGCCAGGTCCGGGATGTTGTCGCTGTTGAAATCGGCGATGGCGACTGCCAAGGGTTCCGCGCCTGCGCCTGCCGACGCCGTAATATCGATCGGCGATCCCGAAAAGGGGCTGAAAACCGCGCTGCCATTGTTCGCAAGCACGGATACCGTGCCGTTGGCATTGGCTATTACAAGATCGGGATGATTGTCTCCATTCAGATCGGCGATCGCGGCGCCATTGGGGGTCGTTCCCAAGTCTACCGAAGGACTCGCCGCGAGCGCTCCCGCGCCGCCATTGAGCAGCACGGTATAGGTCGTGCCGTCGGAATTGATGGATATGGCGTCCGTGCCGTTTACTCCGTCGAGATCTCCCTGCACCAGAAAAACCGAACCGGTGCCGACGGCCGTCGCAACGGGCGGCTCGAAGCTTACGGGCGCCGCGGCCTCTGCGCCTGCCGGTGCACCCATGGCCACGACAGCCGCCGAAATCAATGTTGCCAGCTGTTTCCCGGGGAAAGGACTGCGTTGCAGCTCTGTGGTCATCTTCGCCTCCCACACCTGCGAGGATGCAGGCTTCGACTTTCTTGCATCGCGACTGGATGGGGACCGGGGTACCGCCCAGACCTTGCCGAACGGCCGGGTCCGAACGGATTCGCCTCGAGATCGTCGTACCTGTCTGGGTGACGAATGTTACATCAGGAATGGTGACAAGTCACGTAGTTTTCTTAAGAGATTACATTAACTCCACAGCGGATACGTAATCACGGCGGCGGAACGAGCATCCAGCACCACCCCGGCTCGAGCGCAGTCGAGGCTGCGCGCCCGACACCACAATCGGCTGCGGGCGCGAGCAAACGCGCCAGGTTTCCGCGAAGAATGCGCCTTCAACACCGGCGGTCCTCATGCGACGACTACGCCGCCTGCCGGCGCCGCCTTCCGCGCTTACGGCCAACTTTCTTTCCAACCCTGGCTTCGTATTTCTTTTCCCAGCGCGCAAGAAATGCGGCAAGCGCCTTTTCCTTTTCCGCTGTCATCTTCGCTTCGGCCCGCGCGCGCTTCTCAGCCGTACGGTGCTCCGACTGCAACTCGGCAAGCTGCTTGCGTGCCTCCCGCGCCGCGGTGCGCCAGCGTTCCTTCACCGCACGCTCCTTGCGCAGCGCCTGTCGCATTGCCGGTGAAGCGCGCTTGCGTCCCTTTTTTGCGCTGCCTTTCTTCTTCGCCAGCGGCGGGCGGCCGCGTCGTTTCTTGATGGGTGCACCCGTCGAATCCTCGGGCTGTGCCTGTGCGCGTTTCACTCGCTTTTTCGTCGACGCAGAAGTTGCGCTCGTCCTATTGCTTTTTGTGGAGGACTTTTTTCGCACGGCAGTCGTTGCTGGCATTGTATGTTCCTCATCACCGTTGATTGTGGGCATTATATGCATAACCGTGGTTCGTTGCCAGAATGTGTCACCAATCTGGCCATTGTATGCATTTATTTTTCTGCGATTGCGAATTTTCGAGTGCGGGGATCCGTTGTTCGCATCGAGCCGAATCGATGTCCGTGCAGGATGACCGCGACAACGGGAGTGTCTTGCCTCATGTCTTCGATCCGATGGGAGCACTTCGTGCACGGCGCAGACATCGGCGTACGCGGCATCGGCACCACCCTGGCAGAAGCTTTCGAGCAAGCCGCAATTGCGATGATCGCAGTGATCGCAAGTCCGGAAAGCATACTTCCGACAAACCGGATCGAAGTTCAATGTACGGCGCCCGACGACGAGCTACTGCTCGCAGACTGGCTGAATGCGATCGTGTACGAGATGTCCGTGAACGGCATGTTGTTCGGGGCCTTTCACGTGCAGATCACCGGGCGGCAGCTGACCGGGCATTTGCTCGGAGAACCCGTCGACGTCTGCGCCATCAGCCTGCCGTCGAAGTGAAGGGCGCCACGTACACCGAGCTGATGGTGCGCCAGGCTGCGCCCGATGTCTGGGTCGCGCAGTGTGTGGTGGACGTCTGAGCGACGCAGGTCGGCATCCCTGCTCAGGCTCCCTCCCGCAGTTTGACTTGCGCCTTGTTGACCCCGGCGATTCCTTATACCTTATCGGGACATCGAATGCGGCACCGCCGCGTCGGTTTACCGGTCACTCAGACAAGCAAGGGTACTCGATCCATGTCGGCACCAGACCCTGTGGAGGCTGAATCCCTGGAGTTCGAGGAACGCACCGAAGGCGCCGCGCAGCTGACGGTCGCTGCCGACATGGTTCCGCAGACGCTGCATCTGATCCCGCTTTCGGAACGGCCGTTTTTTCCCGCCCAGACGCTCACGGTGCTGGTAAGCGAGCATCCCTGGTTCGATACCATCAAGGAGGTGGGCAGCACACCTCACCAAATGGTGGGTCTGATCCTGGTCAGGACTTCCGATGAAGACCATGCCACGGTTGAGGATTTTTTCGACATCGGCAGCGTCGCCCGCATGCACCATCCCATGCGTGCTTCCGGCAAAATCCAGTTCATCGCCGAGGGACTGCGCCGTTTTCGCATCACCGAATGGCTTTCCACCAAACCGCCGTTTCTGGCCCGCGTATCCTATCCGCACGAGCCTCGCGTAGAGGACCGGGACGAACTCAAGGCCTATGCCATCGCCATCATCAACACCATCAAGGAACTGATCCCGCTCAATCCGCTATACAGTGAAGAGCTGAAGTTTTTCCTCAATCGCTTCAATCCCAACGACCCGTCGCCGCTCACCGATTTCGCGGCCAGTCTGACCACGGCGTCGCGCGAACAGCTGCAGGACGTCCTCGGCACAGTCCCGGTACTGCGGCGCATGGAAAAGGTTCTGGTGCTGATCAAGAAGGAGCTGGAGGTGGCCAAGCTTCAGACCACCATTCGCCAGAAGGTCGAGGATAAAATGACCGAGCAGCAGCGCCGGTTCTTCCTGCGCGAGCAGCTCAGGGAGATTCAGAAGGAGCTCGGCCTCGCCAAGGACGACCGCACGGCCGATCTCGAGCGGTTTCGCGAACGCATCGCATCCCTGGAGCTGCCCGAGCGTGCTGCCGCGCGCGTCGAAGATGAATTGCAGAAACTCTCCGTCCTCGAATCGGGATCACCCGAGTATGCGGTTACGCGCAATTATCTGGACTGGCTGACCGCACTGCCATGGGGGAAATACTCCCAGGACAGCCTGGATCTGGACCGTGCGCGGGAAATCCTGGATCGCGATCACGACGGTCTGGAAGACGTCAAACAGCGCATCCGGGAATTCCTCGCCGTCGGCAAGCTGCGCGGCGAAGTAGCAGGCTCGATCCTGCTGCTGGTCGGACCGCCCGGGGTGGGTAAGACGTCGATTGGCCGGGGCATCGCGGCGTGCCTCGACCGCCGCTTCTATCGTTTCAGTCTCGGCGGCATGCGCGACGAGGCGGAAATCAAAGGGCATCGGCGCACCTACATCGGGGCAATGCCCGGAAAATTCGTTCACGCGCTGCGCGAGGCCGCAGTCGCCAATCCGGTCATCATGCTCGATGAAATCGACAAGGTTGGCGCTTCCTACCAGGGCGATCCGGCGTCCGCCCTGCTCGAGGTGCTCGATCCCGAGCAGAACAGCGATTTTCTCGACAACTACCTGGACGTGCGTTTCGATCTTTCCAAAGTGTTGTTCATCTGCACCGCAAATCAGCTCGACACCATTCCGGGTGCGCTGCTGGATCGCATGGAGGTCATCCGGCTCTCGGGATATATCAGTGCGGAGAAACTGCAGATCGCACGCCACCATTTGTGGCCGAAACAACTCGCGAAAGCCGGCATCAAGCCCGCGCGCATCAAAATCACCGACAGCGCCTTGCGCGAGCTCATCGAAAACTACGCGCGGGAAGCGGGCGTACGCGGGCTGGAAAAACGCCTGGCGACCATCATGCGAAAGATCGCCGTGCGCATCGTCAAGGGTCATCGCGGAGTGGTGCGCATCGGTGTGCGTGATTTGCAGGAATGTCTTGGAAAACCCATGTTTCAACGTGAGCGTCCGCTGACCGGCCTCGGCATCGCCACCGGGCTCGCCTGGACCACCATGGGCGGCGCCACGCTCAACGTCGAGGCCGCACTGATCCACAGCAAGCATCGCGGATTCAAGCTCACTGGGCATCTGGGAGAGGTGATGCGCGAGTCGGCGGAAATCGCCTACAGCTACGTAGCTGCCAACCTGGGCTCGTTCCGCGGCCACCCGTCGTTCTTCGACGCCGCTTTCGTGCACTTGCACGTACCCGAAGGAGCCACGCCCAAGGACGGTCCGAGCGCGGGCATCACCATGGCGACTGCCCTGCTCTCCCTGGCTCGCCGGGAACGCATCCGGAGGCCTCTCGCGATGACCGGTGAGCTCACGCTGACCGGCCACGTCCTGCCGGTGGGCGGTATCCGTGAGAAGGTGATCGCAGCACGCAGAAACCGGGTCTTCGAGCTGATCCTGCCGGAGGCCAATCGCTCGGACTACGAGAAACTCCCTGAACACATCCGCGCCGGCATGACCGCACACTTCGCCGGTCATTTCCGCAAGGTGGTGGACCTGGTGTTCGACGACGCAGCTTCAGGGCATGCTGCGGGCACAGCAAAAAAAGCCACGCGCCGCAGAGGAGCGGGGGGGCAACGGTAGGCGCCGCCGGTCGCGTCATGCAGCCGCGCACCGGCCGCTCCGGCGACGGGTGCGCCGCCGGCTCAGGACTGGGCGTCTTTCGCCACCGCCTGCTGCTTGGCAACCTCTTCGTGCACCTTTTGCATGTCGAGGGCTTTCGCCTTGCCGATGAGATCCTCGAAGACGCCTGCGGGGAGCATCCCCGGCTGCGAGAAGATGATGACTTTCTCGCGAAAGATCATCAGCGTCGGTATGGAGCGGATCTGGAAGTGCGCCGCCAGTTCGGTCTGCTCCTCGGTGTTGACCTTGGCGAACACCACATCGGAGTGCTTTTCCGATGCCTGCTCGTAGATCGGTGCGAAGGAGCGGCATGGGCCGCACCAAGGCGCCCAGAAATCGATGATGACCATGTCATTGCCCGTCACCGTCGATTCGAAATTCTCCTTGTTGAGCTCAAGAGTAGCCACATTCGCCTCCCACGGACACCACAGGGATGTCGAAAGACCGTAAGCGCGCCAGTATAGCGGCATCGACGGGAGAGTTGAAACGCGGCAACTGCGATCAGGCTTCGCGCTCGTGCACACCGACGCGCGCAAGCGCCTCGCCGCGCATGCGTGCCGGCTCGTCACCGACCTCGGGCGTGTAGGTAAGATCGAGCTCGACGCGATCGCGACCCAGGCGCTTGGCGCGATACAGCGCATTGTCCGCACGTTCGATGAAGGCTCCGGGGGTTTCGCCGGGCTTGTACAGGGCAAGACCGGCGGAGAACGAAGGAACATGGCGCACGGTGCCGTTGCATTGCCAGCGCGTCTCGCGCGAACGCTTCTTCACTTTTGCGAGTGCGCGCAGCGCACCATCCTTGTCGGTATTCGGCAACAGCACGGCGAATTCCTCGCCGCCGTAACGCGCGACGAGATCGTGATGCCGGAAGATGGACAAAATGTTCTTGGAGTAGCAGCGCAACACCTCGTCGCCCGCGGGATGACCGAACTTGTCGTTGATCTCCTTGAAGCGGTCGAGGTCCATGATTGATAGAGACAGCGGCAGGCCGTAGCGCTGTACGCGTCCGACCTCGTCTTCGAGACGCCGCAGAAAGGCACGCCGATTCGGCAGCCCCGTGAGCTCGTCGGTAAGGCTGAGCAGCCGCACGCGGGTGAGCTCGTCGTTGAGCTGACGGCTATCCGACTCCACCACCTGCAAGTACCGATGGGTGCTATCGAGCTTGTCCGCAAGCTGATTGTGCCCGTCCAGGAGCTTGGACACCTCCGAGGTCAACGCATCGCGTAGCCGGTCGACGTCGTGCAGGTCGGCCGTCTGGCGCAGCTCCCCGAGTACCACCTCGAGCAACACCCCGAACTCCTGGTTCTGGGAAATGGTCTCGAGCACCTGTTGGCCCAGGGAGGCCTGCAGCTTGCGGATGTCCTGGCGCGCCGCCTCGAGGTGGCCGCGGAATGCGCTTTCCGCAGGCGCATCGGACGGGGCGACCTCCTGCTCTGGCGCAGCATCCCCGCCGTGCATCAGCGTCCCCGCCGCAGCTCCAGCCGTATCCGGCTCCTCGGCATGGAGCTGCAGCGCCTCGCCCCCGGTGCCCTGCCCGGTTGCGGCAGGCCCCGGATCCGTACCTCCAGGCACCTGTGCGACACCGATCGGCGCATGCGGCGAGACGACGGGAGAGGGGAAATAGCCAGCACCGCCCACTGGGGGTCTGACCGGCCGTGGCGTTGCGGGCTTCGGCTCCAGTTCGATGCCGAAGGCCTGAAAAAGCGGCGCGAAGACCTCTTCGAGCGCCGGGGTCAGGGCTTCGCCGTCCTGACTCGTGGCACGGGCGTGTTCTGCAACATACCGCTCCAGGATTTGCAGTTCGTCCGGTGCCAGCGGGGGCTGCAGGCGGAACTTCAGCAGCTGCAGCTGCAAACGAAGCGGCGAGTCCGACGAAAGACCTTCCAGGAGTGTGGAAATCAGGACGGACAGCAGGGAAGCATAGGCCTGTTCGGTCCGTCCGTGGGCTGCATTGCTCTCATGAATCAGCAACCGGATCTGCCCGTACAGGGCATCGCCGCCGCCCGTGTGGCAAAGCGGCTCCAGCAACCGCAGGATCTTCAGGCCCTTCGCGTCAGGATGCGTACCCTGCTCAGTACCAACCGACATCTAACCTTCCTCGTGACACAGTCCTGACCGCCGCGAAGTGAATCCGGCGCGTTGTTTTTCTGCTGTGAAGTGGCGCCCGAGCGTTGAGGGGCGGCGGTTCTCCCCCCGGGACCCCTTCCACCGCTTCCTCGCGCATCGCCGCGGGCGACGCAGTCGCATCGGGAGTTCATTATGACACAGACCCGGGTGCTTGAAACGGGCCGGCGGGGGTCGGTCCAGCCAAACGGTCGCGCCTTGACCATGGACTGTAAGTACATGACATTGTGTAAGATAAGTTCCCCGCCAGGGGGCATGTCACAACCTTTGGATGCTTCAAGGGCCGCAAGCCGGAGCGAGGAAGGAAAGCTGCCGGTGGTCCGCGCCGTGCCAGGCACGACGACTCCGTCAACCGCCCGGCTGCGCGCCGCTCCCGGGGGCCGACGGGGCCCTGTCCCGGGTGACTCAGGCCGCCAGCACGCCGGGGATCAGCTGCAGGTCGGCGCCGCCGGCCAGCGTCCGGTGCAGCGCCACCTGCGCGTCCTGAGGCGTGAGGTGCAGGCCGTCGAGAACGCCGGCGGGCGCCCGGGCACTTTCGGCATCGCCCATGCCATAGGGCTTGAGCAGATGATCCGCGAGCAGCACCAGCTGCGCGTACACGCGGCAGGGCGTGCGACACTCCGTGTTGTGATGCTCGCGTACCGCCACCACCAACTCGCGTGGCACGCGCCAGCGTTGCATCAGCCATGCGCCCATCCCCGCGTGGCCGATCCCGAGCACGCGGTGTGCCTCGCCGAGCCCCAGGACCTGCTGCTCGAGGCGGGGCAGCGGCACGTCGGGGTTCGCCTCCACGAGTTTGTTCAGCAGAAAGAACTCGGGTTGAAACAGGTGCCCCAGGAGCAGCAGGCCCAGGTTGTGCCACAGGCCGGCGAGCCACGCCAGCGCGAGATCCGGCTGCGCTTCGTCAGGCATGGATTGCGCGAGATGGTAGGTCAGGGCCGCCGCATGCGTGGCATTCTGCCAAAAACAGGCCCGGCCCAGCGGTCCGTCCGGCGTCACCCGCAGGCACCGGCCGGCGGAGACACCCAGGGCCATGGCAGCCAGCAGCTCTGCGTCGACCCCGGCGGCGATTGCGTCTTCGACGCTGTATAGGGCGCTCGGATCCGCGACGCCGGTGCCACGTGCCAGACAGGCCACCTGCCGGGCGAGCGGTGGGTCACATTCCAGGATGTGCAGCAGTTCGTCGGGAGAGGCGGCGCCACTGGTCTGCAGGTCGCGCAATGTGCGGGCGGGATGCGGGAGCTCCGGCAGCACGTAGAGCTCCTGAACGCGGCGCTCCAGGTCGCCGTCCGGAGTCAAGTGGCGCAATTCCTCGCGCGCGCCGACTGCCTCTTCCTCCTCGACACTGAGGGTGCCGAGCGCAGCCGCCGGGCGCGCAAACCGGCCGCGCAGCGCCGAATGCAGCAGACTCTGGAAGTCGTTGCTACGCACCTCCAGCAGCATGGTATGGTCGCCCGGCTCGAAATACACGAGCGGCAATTCCGCCAGCGCGTCGTCGACGATGGTGGGAACGCCGTACAGCACACCGAGCGGCGGGATGGATCCACTTTCGCAATCCCGGAACACCGTGGCGGCCTGCTCGAGAGAAGCCAGCCGCAACGGGCGCCCCAGTGCCGCGCGCAGCGCACTGAAGTCGATGACGTGGTCGAGCGCAAGCACTGCCAGCAGCAGCGCGGTGCCATCGCGCAGCAGCACGGGACGCGCGACGGCGCGCGGGGGTACCAGCGCGGCGTCGGCGGCCTGTCTCAGGCTCAGAGTTCGAGGGTGTTGCAGGGTACGGAAGGCAACTCCGTTCTGCTGCAGATGCTGTGATATGGTTCTCGGTACGGCCACCCCGGTTCTCCCTTGTAACGCCGCTGTACCGTCGCAGAATAGCGACATGGCGGGGCCGGGTACGTGCACAGGTCACAGTGGCCGGAGGCGCACTCCGCAGTTTGGCACGGATCAGTTCAGCTGGATGCGTACCCCCCAGGGGACCTTGGCCTTCCCCTTCACCAGCCAGAGCACCGGGAATGGGGGCTCCCGATCCGGAAAATCACCCAGCGCGTCAGTAAAATACACGACCAGGTCGGGCTGGCTGCTCAGCTCCTCGAGCCAACGGAAGGGAGGCATGAAGCTGGTCCCTCCGCCCCCGCGGAATTCGCGCGGCAGCGTGAACGCTTCCCAGCTCTGGTATTCCCACGGACCGTCCTCGGCCAGCTGCACATCGCACGCGTGAAGCACGATGCGGGCACGGACCTGGCCCTTGATTGCATCGACCTCGGCGAGAAACTCCCGCATCTCCGCGTCGGTGATCGAGCCGCTGGTGTCGAGGATCACTGTAACCTCCACCTGCGCGCTGCGCAGGCTGGGCATGATGGCGCTGCCCTCGCGACGCGAGGGCCGCGAATAGCTGTAGTCATCGCGCCCGGCGGCGGTCATGTAGCGGGCGAGCAGCATGCGCCAGGGCAGCTGCGGCTGCAGCAGATGATCGACCATGCGCGCCATGGCGCCGCCCAGCTTGCCGGCCTGCAGCGCCTGTTGTGCGGCACCTGCCAGGCGCTGACGCCACTGCACCGCGAGCTGCTCGCGCTCGCTCTCGCTCAGGGGACGCGGCTGGGGCACCGCATCGCGGCGCTGCTCGCCCTCGCGCGGCGGGTGCCCGGCAGTCGGCTGCTCCGCCTCGCCCTGCCCCACTGTACCGGACTGCCGTTCGGGCTGACGGTCCTGCTCGTCGTCGTAGACGTGCCGGTCCATGGGCTCGTCCTGATTGTTTTCGTCGAGGCACGGATAGATCTCCTCCGCGGTCATGCCCTCGTACTCTTCCATGTGCAGCGCACCGGGCGGGGGTTTCAAGCCGTCGCGCAGCAGCAGCGGATTGACCGCGAGATCGCAGGCCACGTCCCAACGCATCTTGTTGCGGTGCTGGCGGCGTGCGAAGTGCGAAAGCGCACAGTGCAGGGCCTCATGGGCGAGGACGAACTGCGCCTGCTCCAGGCTGAGGGCGTCGATATAGTCGGGGTTGTAATAAAGCGCGCGGGCGTCGGTGGCCGTGGTCCGGCACCACTTGGGATCGGCCGCGATCATCGGCAGACGCAGTACCAGGGCGCCCAGGAACGGCTTGTCCAGGATCAGCCGCGTGGAAGCGGCGCTCAGCTTGGTTTCGATGTCATCGCCCATGGCGGTTCTTACCCGCGCCGTTGTGGTTGCAGCAACGGCCTTCCGCTCGTCACATGTCGTACAGCATTACGTCCGCCACCGCCTTCGCCCACTGCGCGAACTGCGGCACGGCGAAGAGCTCCTGACCGATCGCCCGGTGCATGTCGGAAATCAGCATCACACCCATCTCGCGCTGTGGGAAGCTTCCCGCGTAGGCGATGATGTTTCCGAACAGCTCCTGGCGATGGTTCTGATTCTTCGCCCGGATGGCCCTGCCTACCAGTGCCGCCGCCACCGCATATTGCAGGTCGACCTCACGGGGTACCGAAACTTTTTCGCCACGCACGATGGCCTCGATGTCCGGAAGCTTGTCCAGGTTCTCCACGAATGCGGCGAGCTCTATGCCCGCCGCAGGTCCGACGCAGGCCTGCAGCGAACCCACCAGCAGCTCGGAGTGATCCTGGAATTTGCGCAGCGCCCGATGCGCGAATTCCCAGGAGCGCGGTGATGGAAACGCCACCGGATTGTGCGCCGGGTCGAAATCGAACAGCAGCTCGGGACGAAAGCGCAGAAAGCCGATCAGCCGCTCGTCGATGGCGTTGTCGTAGGCCCAGCTCACCCAGTCGTCGAGATTGACGTCGACCTCGAAGTGCGAAAAGCGATTGGCGAGCGGTGCCGGCATGCTGTAGGTGACGCCGCGGTCGCCCTGGCGGTTACCGGCGGCGAAGATCGCCCAGCCCGCCGGCACCTGGTAGGCACCCAGACGCCGGTCGAGGATCAGCTGATAGGCTGCGGCCGAAACGCTCGGCGGTGCCGAGGTGATTTCGTCGAGGAACAACAGGCCATCCTGGGCATGGCGCCGCTCGTCCGGGAGCATCGCCGGCACCGCCCACTCCACATGCTCGCCGACGCGGAACGGAATACCTCGCAGGTCGCTGGGCTCCATTTGCGAAAGCCGGATGTCGATCACGGGCACCCCGTGACGGGCGGCCACCTGCGCGACCAGTTGCGACTTGCCGACTCCCGGCGGTCCCCACAGCATCACCGGCGTGTGGTGTCCGCTGCGGGTACTCAGAAACTCGCGTTCGAGAACGGTGAACAGCTGTGACGGGCGCATGCCTCCTCCGCTTGCGATGCCGGACCGGATCACACCCGGGACTCAGGAGCAGCATGCCGGTCGTGGCGAGCCAGGGCAGCGCGAGGTTCGGCTTGATCTTGTCGGCGACCGGCGCGCAGTGGGCAATGCGCCCGTCTCGCGCCCCCGGCAGGCTTGCATCATCGCTGCAGTGGTGCCGGCCGGCCGCTGGTCCGGAACTCGACATAATGCGCGAGGATGCGCGCATGGTCAAAAGCCAGCACCGCCGGCGGGTGTTTGGGATCGAACAATGCCAGATGCTTCGCATCGTCCATGGCCTGCGGCTCACCGCTGGCGCTGGCGACATAAACCGCACTGACGGTGTGCCCCCGCGGATCGCGCGCCGGGTCGGAATAGCAGCCGAGCAGCGCCTGCAGCCGCACGATGAGTCCGGTTTCCTCTCGCGCCTCGCGTACCGCTGCCTGCTCCAGCGTTTCACCGACGTCCACGAAGCCACCCGGAATCGCCCAGCCGAACGGTTCGTAGCGACGCTCGATGAGCACGATGGGTCGTTCGGGCCGATCCACCAGTTCGATGATGATGTCCGCGGTGAGCGCGGGGGTTTCGGGTCGTGCCACGGGAGGCTCCTCCGAGTCGGCGCCGCCGGTCCGGCAGCAGGGTGATCGGCGTCCGATCGCGCTAACGGTCACGCCGCAGGAAACGGGCAATCTGGCGCCGCGACTTCTTGTCCGGCTTGGTGCCGGGATCAGCACGCAGGGGCCCGGCGACGCGGCGCTGCTCGCGGGCGTGCTCGCGCGCCAGCCGGCTGGCTTCCGTCTCCCGATAAAGCTGCTGCGCGACCACCGCCGGGCCGCGGCGCCGCGCCAGATCGTTCACGATCACCACGTACTCGGTGTCGCCGATGTGAATCTGCAGCTCGTCGCCGACGTGCAGCTGACGCGCTGGCTTGCTGCGCCTGCCGTTTACCGACACCTTTCCGCCATCGACCGCCTGCGCGGCGAGCGTGCGGGTCTTGAAGAAACGTGCCGCCCACAGCCACTTGTCGAGGCGATAGCGGGCATCGTCCTCGACTTCACTCACAGTCGCGATCCGTTACCGGCGCCGATGTCACGTGGGTCACGCGATCGCGCAGGTACACCGGCAGGGCCTGCTCGGCATGCACGTGCTCGCCGCCGGCGTAGGCGCGCACGGCGAGTCGCGCCACGTCCGCCGCCTGCGGCCAGCGATCCGACAGCACACCATCGACGGCCGCCCCCATGCGCCCGCGCAGGCGCGGACCATACGCTGCCCAGCCGCTGCCGATGCCGATCCATCCGCGCCCATCGGGCAACGGCACCGCCTCGGGCGGACACACCCGTTCCGCGTCCATCGCGTTCACCAGCTGCGTGGCGTCACTGCAATAGCTTCCCCAGTAGACCTCGCCCACGCGGGCATCGAGCGCCGCCAGCATGCGTGTCGCCTCGCCTGCCGTGGCCGCTCCCTGCGCCAGAGCCGCCAGCGTCGAAACCGGCACCACCGGCAGGCCGGCACCGAAGGCCAGTCCCTGCACCACTGCTGCCGCAATGCGCACACCGGTGAACGCACCCGGACCGCGTCCGAATGCCACCGCGTCCAGCGCCCCCAGTTGCAGTTCGGCTTCCGACAGCAGCTCGGCCACCATGCCCAGGATGAGGGTTCCATGGCCGCGCGGCGCGAGCTCGGAGCGCTCGATGACCACCTCGTCGACCCACAGCGCCGCGGAACAGTTTTCCGTCGCAGTCTCGATGGCGAGCAGCTTCATGCGAGCTTCATCCTCACGCTGGACCGGAAGCGGCCGGCATGCCGAGCGTCACGTCCGACCGGACGTTCGCCAGCATACTTGAACATTATAAGGCATCGATTATGCTGTTCTTGCCGGAGGACGCCTGCACCGACAGAAACTCCGATCAAGATCACAACAGGATCGCCAACGAGATAGGAGCGTCTCATGCATGTAACGCTCGTGCAGGTGCGAGTCGTTCCCGAACATCTGGAAGACTTCCTGCGCGCCACGCGCGCCAACCATGAAGGCTCCGTGCGCGAGCCCGGAAACCTGCGTTTCGATGTCCTGCAGTCGTTGGACGATCCCACCCGTATCGTTCTCTACGAGGCGTATGCCGATGGCGACGCTGCGGCCAGGCACAAGGAGACGCGCCATTATCTGACCTGGCGCGACACCGTCGCCCAGTGGATGGCCGAGCCACGCCTGGGGTTGCGCTATCACGGCCTGCTGCCGGAAACGGGGCGTGGACCATGAAATTGCAGCCGTTCGCCATCGCCCGGCTGCCGCGCATCGAATTTGGCGAGGGCTCTTTCGCCCGCGTCCCGGCACTCGTCGGTTCATTCGGCAAGCGCGCACTGCTGGTCACCGGAGAGCGCTCGCTTTCGGAGACCGAGCACTGGCCGCTGTTCCTCGATGCGCTGAAGGTCGAGGGCGTCGAGTGGGAACACGTGCGGGTTTCCGGTGAGCCCTCTCCGCAGTTCGTCGATACCACGGTTCAGCGCTTTCGCGGTTCGACCATCGCCGTGGTGATCGGCATCGGCGGCGGCAGCGCGCTCGATGCGGCGAAGGCCATCGCCGGACTCGTCGCGGGAGAGCGCTCGGTGATGGATTATCTGGAAGGCGTGGGTCCCGAGCTGAACTACCGGGGACCGGCCACACCTTTCATCGCGGTCCCCACCACCGCGGGTACCGGAAGTGAGGCGACCAAGAACGCCGTCCTCAGCGTACGGGGCGAGACGGGCTACAAGAAGTCCTTCCGTCACGAGCTGCTGGTACCCGAGTATGCGGTGGTCGATCCGCTGCTGCTCGCCGGCTGTCGGCGGGAGCTGGTTGCAGCCAACGGCATGGATGCACTCACGCAGCTGGTGGAATCCTTCGTCTCGACGCGCGCCAATCCCTTCACCGACGCGCTCGCCATCAGCGGCATCACCGCTGCGCGCGACGGTCTGTTGGCCTGGTACGAGGGCAGCGATGACGTCGCCGAGGGACGCAGGCTCATGGCCTACGCGGCGCTGTTGTCGGGCATCACGCTGGCACAGACGGGCCTCGGATCCGTTCACGGGCTCGCCGCACCACTGGGCGCGTTTTTCCCGATTCCACACGGCGTGGCATGCGGAACGCTGGTCGCCGCAGCAACCGAAGCGAACATTCGCGCCATGCGCGAGCGCGAGCCCGAGAACGCTGCCCTGGAAAAGTACGCGCAGCTGGGATCGCTGCTCACCGGGCGCGCCTACAAGCGCAAGCAGAACGGCTGGGATGCGCTGATCCAGCTGCTGACCGACTGGACCGGCAAGTTGCAGCTGCCCCGGCTCGGCGTCTACGGGATGCGCGCCGGCGACCTGGAACGCGTGGTCGCGAACAGTCGCGGCTCGAGCATGAAGACCAATCCCATCGTGCTCTCCGACGCGGAGATCAGCACCGTTCTCGAACAGCGGCTCTAGCCCGCCGGCAAGCCGAGGCACGGCGATGAGGCCATACTCCGAAGCCTGCGAGCAAAACAAGGACGCGATTCTTGCCGTCTTGCACGAAGTGTTCGCCGGCGCAACGCAGGTGCTCGAGATCGGCAGTGGCACCGGCCAGCACGCGGTGTACTTCGCCACCCACCTTCCCCATCTGGTCTGGCAGCCCACGGATCTGCCCGTGCACCATTCGGGTATCCGCGCCTGGATCGATGCCACGGGCCAGAGCAACGTGCGTCCGCCGCTGGCGCTGGACGTCGCGGGCGCATGGCCCCATCAGACTTACGATGCGGTGTTCAGCGCCAACACGCTGCACATCCTGCGCTGGTCGCTGGTGGCGGACCTGATCGCGGGCGCCGGCCGGGTCCTGGTGCCGGGGGGCCGTCTTGTGCTCTATGGACCTTTCAATTACCAGGGCCATTACACCAGTGCGAGCAACGCGCGCTTCGACGCGTGGCTGAAGGCACGCGACCCGCACAGCGGCGTGCGCGACTTCGAAGCCGTCGACGAGCTGGCGCGGAGTGCGGGGCTGGACCTGCTGCGGGACTTTCCCATGCCTACGAACAACCGCACACTGGTATGGCACAAGCGAACGGCGCAAGATTCGGCGCGTGCGACCCTCGCATAAAGGAGAACCAAACCGGTGCAGAGCCTGTGGGATGATTTGGAGGCGGCGCAGTATCCGGGCGATCTCGGCCAACGCGTCTACAGCTCCCGACTGCTCGGTCGCAGCCCCGATCTTGTCCTGCACGGTGGCGGCAACACCTCCGTGAAGATCGTCGAGCGCAATCTCATCGGCGAAGACGAGGAAGTGCTCTACGTGAAGGGCAGCGGATGGGACCTCGAGCATATCGAGGCCGACGGCTTCGCTCCGGTACGGATGGCGCGGCTGCTCGCCCTTGCGCGTCTCGATGCCCTGAGCGACCCGGAAATGGTCAACCAACTGCGCACACAGCTGACCACGGCCTCCGCACCGACACCCTCGGTGGAGGCCATACTCCACGCCATTCTCCCCTATCGCTACGTCGATCACACCCACGCCGACGCCATCCTGTCCATCACCAACACGCCTGGTGGCCTGCAGCACATCCGGCGCATTTATGGCAATGAGGTGGTGGTGGTCCCGTATGTGATGCCGGGCTTCGATCTGGCGCGCACCTGCGCCCGGGAATTTCCCGTCCAGGCCGGCCCCGATACGCTCGGCATGGTGCTCATGTGCCACGGCATCTTCACCTTCGGCTCCACGGCCCGTGAGTCCTACGAACGCATGATCGAGCTGGTTACCCGCGCCGAGGACTATCTGCGCCGGCACGATGCCTGGGCGCCTCCCGTGTCCGCGCTGGAGGTGCCCGAGACGCGCTTGCGCGAGGATGTCGCGGAGCTACGGGCCGCGGTCTCCGTTGCGGCGGGATTTGCTGCCATCGTGACGGTGCGCCGGGACGCAGACACGCTCGCCTTCGCACGCGATCCGGACTGCTCCACGCTGAGCCAGCAGGGCCCAGCCACACCGGACCACGTGATCCGTACCAAACGCGTGCCGTTGCTCGGTCGCGAGGTCGGAAGCTATGTGGCGCAGTATGGACGCTATTTCGAAACCCATGCAGCACGCTCGGGGGGGTCCAAGCAGATGCTCGATCCCGCACCACGGGTTGTCCTGGACCCGGAGCTCGGGCTGTGCAGCATCGGTCGCAGCGCGACCGATGCTGCAGTCGTGCAGGACATCTATCTGCACACCATGGACGTCATTCGCCGTGCCGCTGCCCTGGAGGCCTATGTTGCGCTGCCTGCCGGGGACATCTTCGCCGTCGAGTACTGGGACCTGGAACAGGCCAAGCTGAAACGCACCGCCCGACCCCCGCAGTTTCTCGGCGAGATCGCTCTGGTCACCGGGGCCGCATCAGGCATCGGACGCGCCTGTGTCGAAAGCCTGCTGCGGCGCGGAGCGGCGGTAATCGGCCTGGACATCGACGCCACCATCAAGGCCTCTGCCGAGCGCCGGGATTTCCTCGGCCTGCACTGCGATATCACCGACCGGGCGCAGCTCGAGGTGGCGCTGGAAGCCGGTGTGCGCCGCTTTGGTGGCATCGACATGCTGGTATTGAACGCCGGCATCTTCACTGCCGGAACCGCGATCGCCGAGCTTGCGCTGGAGGAATGGAGACGGGTAATGGACGTCAACCTGGATGCCAATCTGGTGCTGCTGCGCGAAGCTCATCCACTGCTCAGGCGCGCGCCGCACGGCGGCCGGGTGGTTGTCATCGGCTCGAAGAACGTGCCGGCACCCGGCCGCGGCGCCGCGGCGTACTCCGCCTCCAAGGCCGCACTCAACCAGCTGGCGCGCGTCGTGGCGCTGGAATGGGGTGCGGAAGGCATACGCATCAACTCGCTGCACCCCGATGCCGTGTTCGACACCGGGATCTGGACCGACGAAGTGCTGCAGGCGCGCGCGGCGCACTACGGCCTGAGCGTAGAGGAGTACCGCACGCGCAACGTGCTGCGCGTACCGGTACGCAGCCGCGATGTCGCAGAGCTCGCCGCCGAGCTCTGCGGGCCGCTGTTCGCCAAGACCACCGGTGCGCAGATTCCCGTCGATGGCGGCAACGAACGCGTGATCTAGTGGTGCAATCTTGACGAGAGGTTTCGTCGGCGCCGGCAGCACCCACTGGCTGAAACGCGCCTCGCAGGTACGGGGCCGGTGAATGCGATACCCCAGCTGATTGCCCACCGGGGATACGTGCGCCGCTATCCCGAGAATACCCTGGAAGGGCTTGCGGCCGCCCTGAACCTCGGTGCCCGCTATCTGGAGCTCGATGTCCAACTCACGCGGGACGGAATCCCCGTGCTGTTCCACGACGCCGACCTGCGGCGCACCACGGGTGCGCCAGGCTCGCTGCTCGATCTCACCTGGGACCGTGCCCGTCATCTTCCGGCCGGTGAACCGGTGCGCCTCGGTGACGCCTTCGCACACGTGCGCATTCCGCGACTCACCGATCTCGCGGCCCTGTTGTCGAGTTGGCCTGACGCGAGGGCGCTGGTGGAGCTCAAGGTCGAGAGCCTGAAGCGCCACGGTGTGAAACGCGTGGTGCAGTGCGTACTCGACGAGCTCGCGCCGGTGATCGATCGTTGCATGGTGATTTCCTTTGTGGAGGAAGCCGTGCGCGCCGCCCACCAGCATGTCGCTTGCGGCTGGGTCATCGAGCGCTGGGACGCAGCCGTCAGGCGCCATGCCCACGCGCTCGGACCCGAGCTCCTGATCGGCGATCACCGCCGGCTGCCCGACGGCAACGCAGGTTTCTGGCGCGGGGCGTGGCGCTGGGCACTGTACGAGGTCGAGCGCCCTGAACTTGCTCTGGTGCTCGCGAACCGCGGAGCTGATTTCATCGAGACCTTCGACATCGGAGGCATGCTGGAGCATCCGGCCCTGCGGTCTGCGAGCGGCGGATGATCCACGCCTCCCACGCGGCTGGAATTGTCCACGGCAGCCAACGCGCCTCCGCATTCTGGTATGAGAGGGGGAAAAGGACCCTGCCGAAGCGGGGGAAGAAGCTGACGTAATCCGTATGAATCACGGGAAACAGCAGGGACGAAGTGCGCCGGAGCTTTTGCGCACGCCCAGGAATCCAGCGCCGCACGCACGCCACAGAACGCGCAACGGCACGGCCTATTCCTCGATCAATACACGGGTATAGGGTGCGACGGCATCGAACAGTGCAACCACATCGGGGTTGCGCATGCGCACGCAGCCGTGCGAACCGGGCACGCCCATGGGCACGTCGTCGGGGCTGCCGTGGATGTAGATGTAGCGGCGCATGGTGTCGCATGCACCCAGGCGGTTTCTGCCCCGCTCCGATCCGCTCAACCACAAAATGCGCGTGAGGATCCAGTCACGATCCGGAGACTGCGCACGCAAAGACGGCGCATACATTTCCCCGGTCGGCCGGCGGCCGACGAACACCATCCCTGTGGGACAGCCGGAACCGATCTTCGCGCGTACCACGTGCCAACCGCGCGGTGTGCAATTGCTGCCGTAGCGTTCGCCACAACCGTTGCGTGCGGTCGACACGGGATATTCGGCAATGACCCGCTCCCCTTCGAGCAGCCGAAGGCGCTGGGGCGCAACCTCCACATGGATCCAGCGCGCGCTCATGGGGCGTTGCGACCCACCGTACCACGCGTGGCCTGACGAACCCGCGGTGCCCAGGCGGGCTGAACATCGCACAGACCGTCGTATTCCCCGTCCGGCGCGAGTCGGTATCCCCTTGTGCCGGCACGTGCTGCGAAGACGTGATCTTCGTACCACAACGGCACGTACGGGAGCTCGCTCAGCAGCTGCTGTTGCAGCCTGCGGTAAACCACCGCCTGGCTTTTCATGTCGGGCAGGCTTTCCGCCGTCTCGATCAACCGGTCCACCGTGGTGCTCGAGAATCGACCGCGGTTTGCCCCGTCCGGGGGAAGAGAATGACTGTGGAATGCGTAGCGGAAAATGTCCGGCGTGTGGATTCCGACCCAGGACAGGGAATAAAGCTGGAATCGTCCGCCCTTGATGTCTCCGTAGAAGGTGCCCCAGTCGTAGCTGCGCAGCTGCACCTCGATGCCGACCTCGTGCAGCTGACTTTGCACAATGGTGGCCAGTCGCACGCGAAAGGGGTCGTTCGACGTCTTGTAGATCAACCGCACCGGATGGTCGGGACCGTAACCGGCCGCTTGCAACAGCGCCCGCGCCCGTGCGGGATCATAGGAATAGCTGCCGAGCTCGGCGGCACCCGCCCAATGATCGGCGGGGAAGATCGCATCGGCAGGAAGCGCCGCACCGCCGAGCACGTAGCGAATGATGGAGGCCCGGTCGATGGCGTGGGCGATGGCGCGGCGAACCTCGAGGTTTCCGGTCGCCGGATCCGCGAGATTGAAGCCCAAATAGGAGAAGTTCGAGCCGTGGACGCGCTGCAGGCGTATGTCCGGACGCTGAGCAAGGTAGCGGATCAGCTCGGCCGGCAGGTCGTTCTGCAACATGTCGATCTCTCCGCGCAGCAGCTTCAGCACGCGCACCGTCGGATCGGCGACCCGCACGAAATCCACCCTCAGGCCGTCGGAGCGGCGCTGCAGCTGCAGCAGTCCTTCGTCCGGCCATGCGACGAAGCGGAACGCTCCGTTGCCCACCGGGTGATGCTCCAGGGTGCCCGGCGTCGCAAGTAGGTGCGCCGGCACGATACCCAGCACCAGATAGCTCGGAAACAGCGGATCGGCATGATTCAGATAGAAGTCCACGGTCTCCGCGTCGGGGGCTTCGATGCGAACGATGTTCGCGAGCGTGGCGCGATGGGGAGATGCATGGCGTGGATCGAGGACATATTGATAGGTCGCCTGCACGTCCTTCGCCGTCAGTTCGGTACCGTCGTGAAACGGTTCGCGCTCGGGTCGCAGCACGAAACGGTAGTGACGCGGTGCAGGATGCGACCAGTCGGCGAGCCCGGGAACGGGACGGGACTCGGCGTCGAACTCCACCAGACGCTGATACAGCAGGCGATTGATACGCGTGGACGCCGCGTCGGTTGCATACAGGGGATTCAACGTCAGCGGCGCACTCTGCAGCCCGAAGCGCAGCACGTCGTGCCCTGAGTCGTTGCAGCCGCCGATCAGCCCGACCCAAAGACTCAGCAGCAGCAACGCCAGCCCTCGGCCCGTGCACCATGTCTGCGGAGCGGATCGACGCTCCGACCGCCACCGGCGGCGGAGCACGGCACGCGACGAGCGGCACACCGGGAACCTAGCCCGGGAATCTCACCAGCCGGCCAGCGGCTGACGAGCAAGTGAACGGATCGTGGGGAAGATCTGGCATGCTTCGCGATCGCCGAACGGTGACACACTGTTTACGCCGCCGGCCTATCCCGGTTCTGGCGGTTTCTCGCTGCGAATTCCGCCGGCTCCCGGAATGCTGGTGAGATTTCCGGGCCAGGGACGGCGGGATTGCACATGGGCAGCACCGGCGCATGGTATGCCAGAAACCGAGCCATTGTGTATGCTTTGCCTGAATTCCGGAGCGGGACACGCACACATGAAAGCGGTGCTCATGACGGCGACGGGAGGACCGGAGGTGCTGCAGCCCGGCGAGGCTGACGATCCGTTCCTGCAGCGGGAAACCGAGATCCTGGTGCGGCTCAAGGCTGCCGGCGTGAATCCGGTGGACACCAAGCTGCGCAGCAAGGGTACCTATTATCCGCAGAACCTGCCCTGCATCCTGGGCTGCGACGGCGCCGGTATCGTGGAGGCGATCGGGTCGCAGGTGCAGCGCTTCAAGGTCGGCGATGCCGTCTATTTCTGCAACGGCGGCATCGGCGGACCGGCGGGCACTTATGCCGAGTACGCCGTCGTCGATGAGTGCCATGTCGCGCCGAAGCCGGCGAGCCTGGATTTCGCCACCGCTGCCGCTGCGCCATTGGTCCTGATCACCGCCTGGGAATCCCTGTACGATCGCGGCGGGTTGCGCCAGGGGCAGACGGTACTGGTGCACGCCGGTGCCGGCGGCGTCGGTCATGTCGCCCTACAGCTCGCCAGAATCGCGGGCGCATGGACCTGCACCACCGTGGGCAGCACCGAGAAGGCGGATTTCGTCCGCGCACTCGGCGCGGACCAGGCCGTGCTGTACCGCGAAGTCGACTTCCCGGAGGCGGTGTTCGATTGGACCCGCGGCGAGGGCGTCGATCTGGCGCTCGACACGGTCGGTGGCGAAACCTTCGTAAAAACCTTCCCGGCGGTGCGGTTCTACGGTGATCTGGTGACCCTGCTGCAGCCGAAGGGCGACGTCGACTGGACGGCGGCGCGGCTGCGCAATCTGCGGATCACCTACGAGCTCATGCTCACTCCCATGTATCGTGGTCTGCACCGAATGCAACGACACCAGGCCGAAATCCTCCGACAATGCACCCGGCTGTTCGACGCCGGCCGGCTTTCACTGCATCTCGCACGCACATTCCCGTTGGAACAGGCAGCCGACGCACATCGTGCGCTGGAGCGTGGCGGCATCACGGGCAAGATCGCGCTGGTGATCGATTGAGGCCCGGCTTGCCCTGTGCCAGCATCCGGCATGCTGGTGAGATGCTCCGGGCTAGCGTTCCACCGTACTTGCCGCGGTGCCGCGTTGCGTCCATTGAAAGGCGGCGGGACGCACCTCCGGTTGCAGGTGCTGTTGCCCCGCGCATAACGCAATGCGCTGCGCGCGCACGGCGCCCGAGCCATGCACGTCGTCGCCACCCCCACCGCTGCCAAACCAGCGCAGCGCGGCGCGAAGCACCTGCGGAGAAACGCTACGCGCAGCCGTGCAGTCGGCTTCACTTTCCTTCACCCGCAACGGTACCTGGCGCAAGTCGTCGCGGTGCGCGGCATGGGCCCGTTCGTGCGCGCGATAGAACGCGCACAAATCCGGTCCCGCCTCTTTGCACAGCTCGGGATTGAAGAAAATCACCAGACCAACGCCCGGAATGTGGGTGAACATGGAAATATCCGGCAACTGCGGATCCGGAACCTCGAGCACCCCCGCAGCAGCGGTGCCGATCATGCCGACGGTTGCGGCTGCCGCCAGGGTTTTCCGGCACAAACGCGAAATCAAATCCATAGCCATAGCCTCCTGCCAAAGTCGTTGAGGACCCGTGTCACATTTTTCCGGTCGGCCATCATTCGATCAGCCCTGCTCTGCAGCATCCGTCAATTTCAGCCGCACCCGAAGGCGGCGCAGCACGGGCTCACTGCTCTCGTCCGGCAGCAGCACCACCGAACGCCGGCGCCATGCGCCAAGCTCGAAGTTCAGAACCATCAGATACGGATGCACGTAGCTGTCAGGGCAGAGCCGCGCGACCCGTTGTCGCCCGGCGCGCGTGAACAGCAGCCACTCGCGCTCGGTCCACACCAGGCGGACGATGGAAGCGCTCCGGCTGAGCAGCACATGCAGAGTGAGATGATGGTAAAGACTGATCGCGACCAGCCCGAGCAGAAGACCTGCGACCCAGGCCGGCACCGGCAGGAGCATCGCAGCGGTCGCCCCGCCGCCGTGCAATGCAATCAAGAGCCCTCCGAGCCGTTTGCACGGAAGAAGCTCAACTGACAGCGGCGTGGCGTATGCGCTCGACAAGGTTTGCGACATCGTGATCCCGTGGGATCTCCCTCCCCATCAACCAGTCGAGAAGCGTCTGGTCTGAACAGCATAGCAGGTCTGCGAATATTCTACGTTCTTGCGCGGTGAGCGTGTCCGCGCGACGTTGCAGAAAACCGAGTCAGCAGCAGATCGAGCTCCAGCATGCCGCGCCGGCTGCGCCAGTACAGACGCGCGAGCTCGCGGTCGCCGTGGTGCGTGCTGCAGTCATCGGAAGCGCTCATGATCGTGCGCTGCCCGCTGAGACCCGCAAGGTACCCGCCCCCCCACTGCCTTGGCCGCATGAAGGCATCAGGACGAGCCAACATTGCAAACACGGAAATGGGGTTTTCAATCGGCTCGTCCGGCCGGCATGCCCGCTCGGCGCGTAGCGGACATCCGTGCACCAAGCGGGCATCGCGTGAGTTTCCCTTTCTTCAGACCGCGCGTTTCACCATGCGCTGGCGGATGCGGCCGATGGCGCGGGTAGGATTCAGCCCTTTCGGGCACACCTCCATGCAGTTCATGATCGTATGGCAGCGAAACAGCTTGTACGCACCGTCCAGGGTATCGAGTCGCTCCGCTGTGGCTTGATCGCGGCTGTCCTCAATGAACCGGCTCGCCTGCAGCAGGGCCGCCGGCCCCAGGAATTTGTCCGGGTTCCACCAGTAGGACGGACAGGAAGCGGAACAGCACGCACAGAGGATACACTCGTAGAGACCATCCAGTCGCTCGCGATCCGCAGGGCTCTGCAGGCGTTCCACCTCCGGCTCCGGTTCCTTTGAGATCAGATAGGGTTGCACCGCGCGGTATTGCCGGAAGAACAGTCCGAGATCCACTACCAGATCGCGGATCACCGGCATGCCCGGCAGCGGTCGAATTGCGACCGGCTCGCGCAATCCCGCCAGCGGGGTGATGCAGGCAAGTCCGTTGCGACCGTTGATGTTCATGCCGTCCGAGCCGCATACACCCTCGCCGCACGAGCGCCGGAAGGTCAGGGTCTCGTCCTGCGCCTTCAGTCTCAACAGGGCCTGCAGCAACATCATTCCGGGCTCGATCTCGTCCAGCTGATATTCCTGCATGCGCGGCGCCCGGTCGAGCTGCGGGTCGTAGCGGAAGATTGCAAAGCGCATGGTGTGCTCCCCGGCCCGTGTCAATACACGCGCGGTTTGGGCGGGAACGAGTCGACCGTGAGCGGCTTGATCCGCACCGGTTTGAAGTCCACTTCGTTTCCGGCCTTCCAGTACAGGCTGTGTTTCAACCACTGGACGTCGTCGCGCTCCGGATAATCGGTTCGGCTGTGTGCACCGCGGCTCTCGCGGCGCGCCAGCGCACTGGTCACGGTCGCGAGCGCGACATTGACCAGGTTCTCCAGCTCGAGGGCCTCGATTCGTGCAGTATTGAAAATTCTGCTCTGGTCCATGAGCCGGGCATGCTGCAAGCGTTCCTCGATGTCGAGCACCCGCTGCTGGCCCGCCTGCAGTACCTCCTCGTTGCGGAACACGCCGCAGTACTCCTCCATGGTCTTGCGCAGCTCCGTGCGCAACGCGTCCACCGAGTCGCCATCCCCGCCGTGGTCCCAGCGCGCCAGTCTTTCGCGCGCCCGGTCCACACCCTCCTGGGATGGCGCGCGGTGGAAATGGTGCTCACCCAGGTACTCAATCATGTGGTTCGCCGCGGCACGTCCGAACACCAGGATGTCGAGGAGCGAGTTGCCGCCGAGGCGGTTGGCACCGTGTACGGATACGCAGGCGCACTCCCCTGCCGCATAGAGCCCGGGGACCGGCTCCTCCGGACCATGCTGTTCCGGCGCCACGACCTGGCCGTGGCGATTGGTCGGAATGCCTCCCATGGTGTAGTGCGCCGTGGGATAGACGGGAATCGGCGCATCCACTGGGTCGAGATGCAGGAAGGTCAGCGCCATCTCGCGGATTCCCGGCAGCCGTTTACGAACCACGTCCGCGCCGAGGTGGCTCACCTGGAGCAATACGTGGTCTCCCGCCGGCCCGCATCCGCGGCCTTCGCGCACCTCGATGGCGATGGCACGACTTACGACGTCGCGGCTGGCGAGATCCTTGGCCTTGGGCGCATAGCGCTCCATGAACCGCTCGCCGCCACCATTGACGAGAAATCCGCCTTCGCCTCGCGCGCCTTCGGTGATGAGCATGCCCTTGCCCGCAATCCCCGTGGGATGGAATTGGAAAAATTCCATGTCCTGCAGCGGCAGGCCGCAGCGCAGCACCATGGCCATTCCGTCACCGGTGTTGATAAGCGCGTTGGTATTGGTACGGAACAGCTGGCCCGCACCCCCGGTTGCCAACAGCGTGGTCTTGGCCTCGACGAACAGCGGCTCCCCGCTTTCGATTTGCAGGATCAGCGCGCCCAGTATGTAGCCCTGGGCGTCCTGGATCAGATCAACGGCGAAGCACTCGTCAAAAAAATGCGTACGGGCCCGGATGTTCTGCTGATACAGCGTGTGAAGAATGGCATGGCCCGTGCGATCCGCCGCCGCGCAGGTGCGTGCCGCCTGGGCTCCGCCAAAGTCGCGGCTCTGTCCACCGAAGGCCCGCTGGTAGATGCGTCCGTTGTCCAGACGCGAGAAGGGCACGCCGGCATGCTCCAGCTCGTACACGACTCGCGGGGCGGCCCGGCACATGTACTCAATGGCGTCCTGATCTCCCAGATAATCACTGCCCTTGACGGTGTCGAACATATGCCAGTGCCAGTTGTCCGGCAGGACGTTGGCAAGCGCCGCATTCACCCCGCCCTGAGCGGCGCCCGTGTGCGAGCGCGTGGGAAAGACCTTGGACACCACCGCGACATCCATGTCCGCCTCCGCAAGCTGCAGTGCGGCACGCAATCCGCCCCCGCCGGCACCGATGATCAGCGCATCGAACCTGCGCCGCTCGAGGCTCATGCCGTCCCCGCCCACAGCACGCGCAGCGCCCAAAGCCCACAGGCGGCGAGGGCAAGCGCGACCCCGGCGAGCGCCGCGAGACGTAGTCCGAGCGGATGCACGTAATCCATGACGATGTCGCGCAGTCCCACCCACGCATGCAGCACCAGCATCAGGAAGAACAGCGCCGTCGCGAGCGACACGGCCGGTTGTGCCAGCCAGTCCCGCCACTCGACGTAGGACCGAGGCGGCGCCACGGCGAAATGTACCAACAGGTAGACCAGGAAACCGGCAATGTAAACTGAGGTGGCTCGCTGCAACAGCCAGGCGCGCAGCCCGGAAGCCTGCCAGCTCACAGCAGCCACCCGGCGATCACAGCGCTCAACAGTCCGGCCGTGATGACCACGCGCGCTCCAAGGGACGCTGTGCGTCTTTGCACGCCGATGTCGAGGTCGATCAGCAGATACCGGATGCCGGCGAAGAAGTGATGGGCCAGCGCCCATAGCAGCAGCACGCAAGCAATCCTTCCGGAGCGGCCGACGAGGATCTCTCCGGCATGCCGGTAACCGCCGGGACCGGAGAGCGAGAGCTGCAGTAGATAAAGTACGCCGGGAATGGCGCAGGCCAGCAGCAACCCGGAGATGCGATGGGCAATGGACAGCAGCGCCGCGGCTGGCATCCGCATGCGCAGCGGATTCAGGAAAACCGGCCGTCGCGCGCGGGTCGCGCCGTCATTCCCCTTCATGGCGACGCTCTGCAACGGACGCCATCACCCTTCCGTCCCATGCACCCATACGCGGGCATCATACTGCAATCGCTATCGCGGCGGCAGCCCGCGACCGCCGGACACGAGCGGGCAGACCGATCCGACGGCACAACAGCCGGTGCCTACGTCGGCCCCGCGATGCGCACGGCATCGGGTAGCGCAGGAGCCGGCGGGGACACCTCGGGCTGACAGGCTCGGGCGGATTGACTAAGATGGTGCGGCCGCATGGCGGGAGCTGGCTCGCATGAATGAGCGCTGGAACGAATTCCTGGAACTGCAGGGCGCGCGTCTGGACGCTCAGGGGTTGCCGTCATTCGACGAGCCCCGCGCCGAGGCAAGGGCAGCGCTGGAAGTGGACGTGCTCTGCGACCTTTCGCACCTCGGACTCATCGCGGTCTCCGGCGTCGATGCCCAGAGCTTCCTCCAAGGCCAGCTCATAAATGACGTGCGGCTGGTCGACGACACACAAAGCCAGATAACCGCCCACTGCAGCGCCAAGGGGCGCATGCTGGCAACCTTCCGCTTGTTCCTCAACGCGCAGCGCTACTGCCTGTCGCTGCCGCGCGTCCTCGTCGAGCCCGCCCTGAAGCGACTGCGAATGTTCGTGCTGCGGGCCCAGGTCGTGCTGGAAGATGCCAGCGATCACCTGCTTCAGATCGGTCTGTCCGGACCTCATGCGCCCGGGCTGCTCACCATGACGCTTGGGCTCGTGCCCGAACGCGTAGATCAGGCCGCGAGCGCCGATCGGGTGACAATTTTCCGCCTGGCCGGACCGCACCCGCGTTTCCAGCTCTGCGGACCCTTCGAGTCACTGCAGCCGTTGTGGGTTCAACTCGCGCAGCGCTGCCGCGGCGTCGGTGGGACGGCGTGGAAGCTTATGGACATCGAGGCGGGGATTCCCACCGTCTATCCGGCTACCGTGGAGGCTTTCGTACCGCAAATGGCCAACCTGCAGCTTCTGCAGGGCGTGAGCTTTCACAAGGGATGCTACCCGGGTCAGGAGGTGGTGGCGCGCATGCAATACCTCGGGAAGCTGAAGCGGCGCATGTACCGCGCCCACATCGACGCCCCCGTCCAGCCCGTACCCGGCGAGGAGCTCTTCTCTGCGGACACGGAGGCCGGACAGGATACGGGGCGGGTCGTGGACGCCCAACCCGCCCCCGAGGGCGGATACGTCGTTCTGGTGGTCGTCCAGGCTGCCAGCGTGGAGCATGGCAGCGTGCACCTCGGCGGCGAGAGCGGGCCCCTGCTGCAGTTCCGCCCACTGTCCTACCCGCTGGAGAGCTGAACGGACGGCTGAGCCACGAGACCACACCACCCTGGTCGGTGGATCGGCCTCAGGGTCGCATGTGCGGAAACAGCAGTACGTCGCGAATCGAGGGGGCATCGGTGAACAGCATCACCAGCCGGTCCACGCCAATTCCCTCGCCCGCGGTCGGCGGCATGCCATGCTCCAGGGCGCGGATGTAATCGGCATCGAAGTGCATGGCCTCCTCGTCCCCGGCTTCCTTCTCCTGGACCTGGCGGCGAAACCGTTCGGCCTGATCCTCGGCGTCGTTGAGCTCGGAAAAACCGTTGGCAATCTCCCGTCCCGCGATGAACATCTCGAAGCGATCCGTCACCGCAGGGTTGGCATCATTGCGCCTGGCAAGGGGCGAGACTTCCGTCGGGTACTCCGTCACGAAAGTGGGATCGCGAAGCCGTGACTCGACGGTCTTCTCGAACAGCTCCAGCTGCAGCTTGCCGATTCCATAGCCCGGCTTGCATTCGACCCCCAGGCGCTCGGCGGCAGCCCGCAGGTCTTGCGCATCGTCGAGCTGCGCGGCTCGCAGGTCTTCGTTGAATTCCAGCAGCGCTTCGCGCAGCGTGATCCTGCGAAACGCTCTCGAGAAATCGAAGTGCTCGCCCTGATAAACGAGCCGGCTGTCACCCAGGATCTCGATCGCCAGACCTCGAAGCAGGGATTCGGTGAGGTCCATGAGATCGTTGTAGTCGGCGTAGGCCTGGTAGAACTCCAGCATGGTAAACTCGGGATTGTGCCGCGTGGAGACTCCTTCGTTGCGGAAGTTGCGACTGATCTCGTAGACTCGTTCGAAGCCGCCCACCACCAGCCGCTTCAAATAGAGCTCCGGAGCGATACGCAGGAACAGCTGCATGTCGAGAGCATGATGATGAGTGATGAAGGGCCGGGCTGCCGCGCCACCGGGAATCACTTGCATCATCGGTGTCTCGACCTCCAGGAAGCCGCGCTGGTCGAGGAACTTCCGGATGTATTGGATGATCGCCGTACGCGTCCGGAAGGTCTTGCGCGTCACCTCGTTCATGATCAGGTCGAGGTAGCGTTGCCGGTAGCGCGTCTCCTGGTCGGCGAGACCATGGAACTTCTCGGGCAGGGGTCGTAACGACTTCGCGAGCAGACGCAGCTCGTCGACGCGCACCGAGAGCTCACCCGTCTTGGTCTTGAACAGGGTCCCTCCGGCGCCGACGATGTCCCCAAGATCCCAGGATTTGAAATCGGCGTAGTGGCCCTGCGGAAGGGCGTCGCGCTCGATGAACAACTGAATCCCGCCGGAGAGATCCTGCAGGCGGGCGAAGCTCGCCTTGCCCATCACGCGTTTCGCCATCATCCGTCCCGCGACCCGCGCCCGCAGCGGCCGCTCCTCGAGCGCGTTGGCTTCCCAGCCGTCGTATTCGGCATGCAGCTCGCCCGCCGTGGCGTCGCGGCGAAAGTCATTGGGGTAGGGATTTCCCTTCGCGCGCAGCTGCGCCAGCTTGGTCCTTCGCTCGGCGATGAGCTTGTTCTCATCGAAATCGGTCATAGCTGACGTTGATCCCGTTCACAAGCCGCTTTTGAGACTCGCCTCGACAAACGGATCCAGGTTGCCGTCCAGCACGCCCTGGGTATTGGCGATCTCCACGCCGGTGCGCAGGTCCTTGATGCGGGATTGGTCCAGTACGTAAGAGCGGATCTGGCTGCCCCAGCCGATGTCGGCCTTGCTGTCTTCCGTGGCCTGCTCGACCTCGCGGCGCTTCTGGAGCTCCAGCTCGTAGAGCTTCGATTTCAGCTGCTTCATGGCCGTCGCGCGATTCTTGTGCTGCGAGCGGTCGCTCTGGCACTGAACCACGATGCCGCTCGGGACGTGCGTAATGCGAATGGCCGACTCGGTGCGGTTCACGTGCTGCCCCCCCGCCCCACTGGCGCGATAGGTATCCACCTTGAGATCGGCCGGATTGATCTCGATTTCGATGTCGTCGTCGACCTCGGGCGATACGAACACGGCGGCGAAGGATGTGTGGCGGCGATTCCCGGAATCGAACGGTGACTTGCGTACCAGCCGATGCACCCCGGTCTCGGTCCGCAGCCAACCGTAGGCGTGAGGACCCTCGAAACGCACCGTCGCGCTCTTGATGCCCGCAACCTCTCCAGGAGAAACCTCGATCAGCTCGGTCTTGAATGCCCGGCGCTCGCCCCAGCGCAAATACATCCGCAGGAGCATATTGGCCCAGTCCTGGGCCTCGGTCCCCCCGGAGCCGGCCTGAATGTCGAGGAACGCGTTATGCGCATCCATCTCCCCCGAGAACATGCGCTGAAACTCAAGCGCCTCCACTTCGCGCTCGGCGCGGTCCAGATCCTTGAGCACCGCGTCCATGGCCGTGGCATCCTTCTCCTGCTCGGCCAGCTCGAGCAGCTCCCAGGCGTCCTGCAGCTCGTTGTCGAGGTCTTGCAGCGTGCCAACCACCTGTTCCAGGCCGGCACGTTCGCGTCCCAGCGCCTGCGCACGTTCGGGATCCTCCCAGATGGCGGGATCCTCAAGCTCACGCATGACCTCGACCAGACGCTCGCGCTTCTGGTCGAAGTCAAAGATACCCCCTAAGCGTTGCGCTACGCTCTCGCAGGTTCTGGATTCGGCTGAAGACGGCGTTCACTTCCAGCATGACATTCCCCTCGCGGGCACGTTGCGAGCACAAATGCTGATCTTACTATGGGAGGCCGCGTTTTCCCACGCAGCGGGCCGGGCGGCGGCGGCGTCGGTGATCCATGCGCTTGACAGGACCTTCCGCCTCCTTGCTGCCATTCTCCAGGCGGCGATTCTCCAGGCGGTGATGGAGCAACAGGACCCTGAGTACGAAGCGACCATCACCCCCGTTGCACGTGGACCCATGGCTTCGGGGGACGCATCCAAAAAAAACAGGCTGCGAATCGCAGCCTGTGAAGGAAAGGCCGGGGCCCGGCGCGAGGGGGTGCGATCAGGCCAGCCTTGGTATCGAATCTTTACGAAGCGCGGTATGTGCGACGTGCAACACCGAACAGCCCCACCGCGCCTGCCCCCAGCAGCCAGAGCGCAGCGGGGAGGGGTACTGGAGTGACGCCGGACACGACCAGCAGCAGATCGTTGTAGTCCTGGTCACCAAGATCCGGAAGATCTTCCCAGGCGATCACGTAGCTCCCGACATCCCGATCACCCTGGACCACTTTCCAGGTAACCATGTGGTCCAGTGCGTCACTGTTATCGCTCTCGCGCGAGCTCCACAAAGGGGCACCGCTTGGGTCGAGCCCGAACTGGAACAACGTGCCCGACTGCGCAGAGGTGAAGCTGGCCGGCGCAGAGGTGCCTGGAACACTGAGGAGTGCGCTGAACCCGCCGCCTGAGATAAAGCCGAAGGTCTCGGAGAAATCCGCCCACTTGGCGATCGCCGTAACCTGCGCGGTACCCTCGTTGCGCCAAACCTGATCGATCGCATCGTCGATGCGCTGGAGATTCCCGAGTCCGAAAACACTATCGAGTATTCCACCCGGAGTGGCGACGCTTGCCTCGCCGTCCGTATTCGGCAGAACCGTGGTCGCGTGAGCTCCCCCGACGCCGACACTCAGGGCGGACGCGAACACCGCGAGAGAAACACTACGCAACAAGTTGCGCCGGGTCCTCCCCGATGGTCGAATTGACTGTCCCGCACGGGCAGTACGCGCCCTTGTGGATTTGGTGATCACCTCTTTCATTTCCTACTCCCCTTTCCGCCGGTTCGTTCCGCTGGTACCACTTCGCGGTTGGGCCGTTGTTTTGCGCCCCCCCGACGATCGCTTTGCTTCTACCCTGCTTCGCCTCGGATGGAAACCATCACACAAAACCCTTCAGACTAGCAACCATGCTCTCGCAGTTCGATGTCGGCGGCATGAAGCGCGCGTTAATTTGTTCTTAACCTTTGCGTCCTTTTCGGTTACCAACTCGCAACGTGTGTTCCGCTTTTCCCCCGCGATTCAGCGCTTGAGGTTGACTGACGCATAATCGCGCGGCTGCAATCCGCCGCGACGCCTGGGGTTCGGCACCGTCCGGGTCCACTGAAAGAATGGAGATCAGCTCGGTCAGCGTGCGAAACGATCGTGTCTGCGCCTTTTCAACCTGTTCGATGAGCCCGACCACACCATCGGGATCGTCCGCGTTCCGGCGGTACACGCGCACGACGTAATTTTCCATGAACTCCTCCGGCCGATGCATCCGGCTGCGCCGTACTCTTTGGGACGGGAGCTTGGCGGGAGTGGGCTTACAGATAGCTTTCCTATTGCGGGAGCATTTCGCCGGTCAGAGGCAGCGGCCGGTGGCTCGAAGAGCTTTACTGCCGACCGGCCTCGATTGCGCGGACTGCCTGGGAAAGGACGACGTGTCGAACGTTTTCGGATGATCCCGGAACGGTCGTGGAGGAGGCCCTACATCGTGAGCGCAGCGGTAGTGAAGCGCCGCAGATTCAGAACAACGGTCAGTCGTCCCTGCCGGAGATAATTTGCTTTCGAATTGCCTTGGTGGCAGGTGTAGGCTCGATGCCGAGGACGATCGAAAGCGTTGTTCTGCATCGCCGATAGACAGACAACGCTTCGCTACGCCTGCCGAGCTGGTCATAGCAGATCATCAGCCGCTGGTAGAAGGTCTCGGCGAGATCATCGAGCTCCAATCCCTTCTGGTAGCAGCGTACGGCGTATTCCCAATCCCGAACCGTCTCCCAATAGGTGCCCACTTGGCCGATTTGTCGCAGCAGCTTGCTGCGCAACCGTTCGCGCAGGGAGATGGACCACGGCTGAAAAGCCTCCTTGCCGAGGAAGTGCCCCTGGTACATGCCCACGACCTGATCGAACATGCCATGCAGCACGTTCTGGCGATCGGCCTCCCGTTGGTAATTCGAGGCGAGGACGGACTCGGTCTCGTTCAGAAGGCGCTCGAAGGCCCAGACATCCACCCAACAATAACGGTTGTCCAGGGTCAATCGGTGATCCTGAAGCTGAATGGCGCGGTCAGATCCGATCAGCTTGCGCAACCGATGCAGGGTGGTATCGAACGTATTATGGGCTGCATCACCTTCGGCATCCGGCCAGAGCACGGACGTCAGGAGCTCCTCACTGACTTCCCGGCCACCGAATGCGATCAGTACCTTGAGGAGATCCAGCGGCTTGTGCTGCGCTTTGCGAACGAACGTTACCGGACGGCCTGACACGACAAGGCTGAAACGGCCCAGCGTGTAGACCTTGAGCGCCCAAGGCCACGATTCCACGTCGATGGGCGGGCGACTTGGGACGAGGTCGCGGCGCCGGACGAGACCAGTCAGATAGTCCCGTTCCAGTCCAAGCTGCAGCGCGCGAGCTGTCAGCTCGGCGAGCACCGTGGGGTTCCACCAGAAGACAGTGTCGTAGCCGTGCTCCCGCGCAATAGAGAATCCCTTGGCGAGCAGTGCCGCCGCGCGTGCGCCTTGACCACTTTCGAGCCATGCTTCGGTCAGCGTACACAGACAATCGAGATAAGGACTGCCCGTCTGCTCCACCGTGCGGCGCAAGCCCGGTAGAATCCGCCGGGCATTACGCTTCTGGCCCTGCACAAGGTGAACATGCGCCAGCACAGCCTGGGCGAGCGCCTTCAGCAGGACCGTCCCCGCTTCTTCGGCGACGCCTGCGCTGCGCTCGGCACGTTCCCGTGCCATCGAATGATGGCCCCGCATCAACTCCGACCACGCCGACAGCAGGTGATACTCCGCTCGCTGCGCCGGCATCTTCGGTTCTGCGCGCGCAAGCCGCTGCAACCACTCGTCCGCTTCGCGGTACGCTTGCGCAGCCAGGCTGGCGCGGGCACCGATGCACGTCAGGCGGAAATCGGATGCGTGCGACCCGGCGCTTTCGGCAAGCTCCAGCCCACTGGTAACTGCCTGCAGCGCCGCGGTGTATTTTCCGGACAGCCATTTGCTCTCCGCATCCGCGACATGGAAATGAATGCGCACCTGTGGCTGCGCGTCGAGGTCGATGCGATGGCGCAGGCGGTCCAGCAATACCGCCGCCCGGGACGGGCCGGCGAACCACACGCAGTAGGTGACGAGGCTGTCGACGATCGCCACCTGTTGGGCGATATCGGGCGTCTTCCCCAGACATCGTTCAACGCGCTCGGCCCACGCATCAACGCTGTCACGACTAACGCCGCGCTGCATCAGCGCAACGAGCATACTGAGGCTGAGGCGGACCTCGGCGTCCTTCGACGGCCATGCGAGGCCCTGTGACAAGAACTGCTCGGCCTGCTGGATCCAGTCGTCCAGCGGCTGCAGCTCGCCCGCCGCCATGAGGGCATCGGCGGTCGCCGCCCACGCCGCGCAACTTCCCCCCATGTCCTGCCGCTCCCTGAACATCCTATACGCCTCCCTCAGGTGCTGCACCGCCGGCACCTGGCTTTCGGGCGTCGCGCAAACGCCCCGCCAGTAGTGCACCCACGGCTCTTTGGCAACTACCTGCTCCGGCAGGCCGTGAAGCCAGTCCCGAACCAGTGCCGCTCTACCCTGCCGCACTTGCCCGGGCGCATGGCGCGCTATGGCGTGCAGAAGCCCCTTCCAGTCCTCGGCGTCGTGCAACAACCGAATTGCATCTTCCGCGTGACCCGCCGCCTCCAGCAGCAGCCGGGCACGACGCCGCAGTTTGTTGAGCTCGGCGGACTGCAACGACGCTTTTCCCTGCTCGAGCAGAAAACGGCGGAACAGGGGATGAAACCGAAACGCCTCCTGCCAGCTTTCAAGCCGCTCCGTGAACATCTGTTGTTGGTACAGCTCCGACAGGATCGCCGCCGCGTGTTGCTCTCCGGTAAGCTTAGCCACCAAATCGACCCACAGCGTGGGAAGGAGCGCCGAAACTGCCAAAAATCTCGTCTGCCCGACCGGCGCTCTCGCCAGCACGCGTTCGGTCAGGAACCCGCTCGTTGCATCCACCAGCACGCACGCTGCCTCCACAGGTCCGTACCGATCCTGCTCCCACCTCCGTGCGCCCAACACGAGTGCAGTAACCCACCCCGCGGCGGCGCGGACCAGAGGCTCCGAACCGGTTCCTGTCAAGGCGGTCACGAGTTCGGCGGCCTCTTCGTCACTCAGTCGCAGCTGGGGCCAATCGAGCACAGCGACCGGCCCGGTTTGAAGCAGTTCCCGGGGGGGAAGACGCTCGGACAGAAACACCATGGTCGTTCCCGCACGGGCTTCAAGTTCCGCATAGATTTCCTCTGGGACGGCGAGCTTGTCCCAGTCGTCCAGAGCAACGCACGAAGGGCGCGGCGTTTGGCGCAGGTCTGCTCGAATGCGGCTGCGCACGGCGTCGGGGGTGGCCGAAAGCTTGGTCGCCCTGGGTCGTGACCGCGTGCGACTGGATGCTGCGGCCTGCAAATCAGCGGGTCGGTCGGCGGACGCGCAAATCCGATAGAAAGCGAACCTTGGGGCACCTCGGGAGAGGTAGTCCTGGATCAGGGTCGTCTTTCCGGACCCTGGTGGGCCGCAAATCCAGATCACCGGACAATGGGCTGCGGCATTTTCCAGCCACGACAGCAGGCGTTCGCGGACAAGGATGAATCTGGGATGGCGCCCGGAGCGAACACCGGGGGCGGTCGGAATCGGTGTCATGGGGCGCATATCGGCGCAAAGCTGTTGGCGTTGAAGAAGATTTGCCTGGGGTGCAGCAACCAACAGATCGCTTTGACTCTCGTTGGTGGACAAGAGCGGCGCGCCAGCGAACCCGTTCAGCTTCGCTGGGCGTGTGTGCGGGTTTTTTCGTGCTGGGGGTCCCGACAGCCGGGCTAGGCCGGGAGGACAAATCACTTCGATCCGGCCGCGCAACCAAACCCGTGCGGCGTCGCCGAGACTTTACAGGCCAGTTGTGCGTCCGAGTATTCTGCGCATCGTTAGCCGTGGTGCGAGCATAAGATGAGAAGGAGTGGAACGACTGACCGGGTTGCGCCGCCGCACTCGCTGGTCCGCGGCGCCTGCGTAACCTGCGCTTGTCTGCCGATCTTTGAAGAGACGCTGGTCAGGAAGCCTTCAAGCTCCCGTCCTGATGACATGATCGTATACGTCCATGACCTGCTCCCCAACGCGTTCCCAGCGGAAGTCCTGCGACCTGCGTCGACAAGCCTCGCCCATACGGCGAAGCCGGTCCCTATCGGCAGACAGAGTTCGCGCCGCCTCCGCAAGCGCCTGCGCATCCCCTAAGGGCACCAACAGCGCACACTCATCGCACACATAGTCCCGCACACCAGGTAGATCCGTGGTCACGATGGGCAGACCACTTGCCAATGCTTCCAGCAGCCCGTTGTTGGCTGTGCAGTCGAGCAGGGGAAACAGATAAAAATCGGCTTCCCTGTACAGACGGAGCAAATCTGCGTCGGGAATTCCCGAATACAGCATCACGTTCGGCAGCTCGGAAAACTGCGGATGATATTCCGGCTTGGTAACGACATGGATCACTATCTTGCGCTCGCTCATCAGCATCAGCCTGGCTGCGCGCGCAAGGGTGGTGAGATCACGCAGGTGGCTGCCCACGAACAACGCCCGCAATGGTCGATCGCCCGCCTCGGGCCGGGACGTTGCCGGGCGGAAGTAATCCGTATCGATACCATGTGGAATATAAAACACACGCTGCGGTCCGACGAGTTCGCCGAAGAATTCACGTTGGGCGTTGGACACTACGATTGCCGCATCGACATGCGACAAGTGACGCCTGTCGGTGACAACTTCCCTGAACCGTTCAGGAGGCGTGTGATACGTGCAGACGATGAAGTTGTTTTTACGCAGACGCTTCAGGTTCCCGAGATATCTGTAATGATTTTCTCCGTAAAGGAAATGGAAAATCTGCCCCCTTGCAGCCACCCAGAGTCGCGCCGCCCGCACTTCATTCAAGAGTGACGCCCGTTGATACCACCTGGAACCGGAGTTCCGGATGAGCGGACGCAGCACCTTGACCATCGCCCTTTCCCAGTAGCTCAAGTGTTCGGGCGACTCGATGATGTTTCCCCCGATGAAATCCAGCAGGCGATCGTAGCCCGACGCACGGGCATGATGAGCCATCCTTTGGCAGATCAAGTGAACCGCTTGCGACCCCGGTCCCGCCCGTGGATGGTCCCCTCCCGCCTCCGAGGCGCGCGGCTCCACGGAAAAGGACTCCGGCGGGGGCCGATTGGCGGATTCGCATGATTCGCTCGTTGACATGATTTGCAGTCGGCACACGAGGAACAGTCCAGGCGCCACACTCCCCCGCCCTATTGATGAAGACCTCAGGACTGCTGCGCACGCCAGCTCAGGCCGTACATTTCGTCCAGGGCCTTGAGCTCATCGTCGAACAGGCGCTCGAGCAGGATGCGGTGTATCTCAGGAACGTCGGCATTCTCAGTGGAGTTGATCCTGACTTCCGACTGGCGCGCGAATCGCGGATCGCTCGAGACTCCCAAGAACGCGAAAACCCGCCGCAGCAAATCTTCCTGCCGATCGCGAATATCATCGAACAGGCCCAGATAAAAGTTCCCGTCCTGCAGCTGCTGCGACCAGTTGCTGATCATCGTAGTGTAGCGACCACAAGCCTGCTGGTAGCGGTTCTGAAAAAAAGACTGGAATTCCTCCTCGGAAACCTCCGACACACGTCGGCGTCGGCGGCTTGCCAGATCCTTCTTGGCGTGGGACCAGGCGCGTGCCACGGGATTCCTGACCATTAGAATGACTTTGATGTCCGGATTCAACATGACAATTTCGCGAATCAGCTCCGGCACCAGCACTGCAAAGCCGGGCGCAGCATCCCCGCGCACCAGGGGCGCATAGGGGATGCCGTAGCGGGCCAGCGCGGCGGTCATTTTTCGCGCATAGGACCACGGGTTGTCCCGGAACAACCGCAGGTACTCTACCAGATCGCCGGCGCCATACTTCTGCTCACCATCGTTGTTCGGCGGGTCCAGGAAGCGGGGTTCCTTGTGCTCGGAGATGAAGATCTCGGGATGGCGGGCCAGCCTCTTCGTCAGCCAGGAGGTTCCCGTGCGCTGCGGACCCACGATCAGGAAATCGGGGAAGCGCTCCAGATTGAGCTTGGACCGGAGCAGCTCGACGAATCTCAGCTTGCCCGAAAGTTGGTCTGTAGTGATCGGCCGGTTCACGTGCTCATGACTCCGCGAGGCGCAAGCCCGAGTTGGCGACCGGGCAGCGGCGGACCGTTCACGCAACGTCCCCTGCGCGCAACAGCTCCAGTAGCTGTGACTCGTCGAGCAATTCCACACCGAGTCGCCGGGCCTTGTCCACCTTGGTGCCGGGTTCCTTGCCCACCACGACGAAGCTGGTCTGCTTCGATACCGCGTCGGTCACCTTCGCTCCCAGATCCTGCAACCGTTGCCGCGCTTCGTCGCGCGAAAACGCATCAAGGGTCCCCGTGAGCACGAAGGTCTTGCCCGCCAGCGGAGCACGAACGGGCCGCGCCTTCGGAACGGGCCAACGCACTCCGGTCTCGATCAGCCGCTCGATGACCTCGCGGTTGTGCGGCTGTTGGAAGAACCCGTGCACGCTTTGCGCAACGGCGGGGCCGACGTCCGACACCTGCTGCAGCTCTTCCTCCGTGGCTTGCTCCAGCGCCGGGAGCTCACCGAAGTGCTCCGCCAGCTGAACGGCCGTAACTTCGCCCACCTGATCGATGCCGAGCGCATATAGAAAGCGCGGCAGTGTGGTCTCCTTGGAACGTCCGATGGCCGCCAGCAGGTTCTCGGCGGATTTGCGCCCTACCCGCTCCAGCTTCACCAACGCATCGGCGCTCAGGTGATACAGGTCCGCGACCGTCTTGACGAGACCTTGATCCACCAGCTGCTGTACCAGCTTGTCCCCGAGCCCGTCGATGTCCATCGCCCGGCGGGACGCGAAATGCAGGATTGCTCCCACGCGCTGCGCCGGACAGTACAGCCCCCCCATGCAGCGATGCGCCGCCTCCTCACCCAGGCGCTCGACTTGCGAGCCGCACACCGGACACTTCTGGGGCATCTTCCATGGGCGTGCGTCCCTGGGGCGCCGCTCCAGGACAACCGCCACGACCTCCGGAATGACGTCTCCCGCACGACGGACGACCACCGTGTCACCCACGCGCACGTCCTTGCGCTGGACCTCGTCCTGGTTGTGCAGTGTGGCCCTGCTCACCGTCACCCCGCCAACGGAAATCGGACGCAGCATGGCCACGGGCGTCAGAACTCCGGTGCGGCCGACCGATGCGACGATGTCTTCAACCAGGGTGTTTTCCTCGTGGGCGGGAAACTTGTGGGCAAGTGCCCAGCGCGGCGCGCGTGCGGTATAGCCGAGACGGTCCCGCTCCGCGAGGTGGTTGAGCTTGTAGACCACACCATCGATCTCGTAGGGCAGCTGGTCTCGGCGGGAACCGAGCTCGCGGTAGTACTCTAGACAACCCCCAGCGTCCTCCACCACGCGTAGCTCCTGATTTGCGCGAAAACCCCATTCCCGGAGGCGGTCGACCAGAGCGGCGTGGGTATCGGCGATGGGGGTCGAAACTTCACCCCAGCCCCAAGGGAAAAAACTCAGTGAGCGTTGGGCCGTAATACGGGCGTCCAACTGACGCAAACTGCCCGCCGCCGCGTTGCGCGGGTTGGCGAAAGGTTGCTCTCCGCGCTCCAGCCGCTGGCGGTTCAGTTGCGCGAAGTCTTCCTTGCGTATCACCACTTCGCCGCGCACCTCCAGCAGCTCCGGCCAGCCGCTTCCCCGCAACCGCAACGGCACGGTGTTGATCGTACGCACGTTCAGGGTCACGTCCTCGCCGTTGCTGCCGTCCCCACGCGTGCCGGCCCGTACCAACCCACCGTCCTCAAATCGAATACTGACCGACGTACCATCCAGCTTGGGTTCCGCCACGTATTGCACATGCTCCACTGCAAGGCGCTCCCGAATCCGGCGATCGAAAGCGAGCAGCTCGTCGTCGCTGAACGCGTTGTCCAGCGAAAGCATGCGCACCGCATGGTGCACTGCCCCGAATTCCGCGAGTGGCGCCGCACCGATTCGCTGCGTGGGAGAATCGGGCGACACCAGTTCCGGATAACGACTCTCTAGCGCGGTCAGCTCCCTCAGCAAGACGTCGTACTCGGCATCCGAGATGACCGGGCTGTCCAGCACATAGTATCGATAGTTATGGTACTCGATCTGCTCGCGCAGCCAGGCCGTACGCTTCGCCGCGGCCTCAGGCGCGGTCATAGGCGATGCTGAACCAGCCGCTGGCGGCGCTGGTATTCGCGGATTTCCTCACGCAGGTGCTCGACGGTCTGCTTGCTGAGGACGCTGCGGGTCTGGTCGCGCAGCTCGCCCTCGAGGTCCCCGGCCACTCGCCGTGCGGCGGTCAACATGGATTCCAGCGCAGTCGGCCCGTCGAGCGGGCCTGGGAGCTGGAGAAAAAAGATCAGCCCCGGCGTAGAAAAGTCCTCGAACCCCTCCGGATCGAACCAGCCCGGCTCGACGATGTTCGCCATGCTGAATACGGAAGCGTCCATCGCGCCCGTGCCGGAGGTACGATGGAAGATCTTCATGCGCCCGAACTCCAGTCCGGCCGCCTCGGCCGCGCGCTGGATGGCGGTTCCGGTGAAGTGCTCGCCGCTGCGTGCCATGACATGCAAAGCAACAATCTTCTCCTCCAACCGGCGCGCCGGGCTTCCTTCCGCCACACCACTCGGGGCGGGCGCAGATACCGGGCGTCGCGGCGGGACCGGCTTGGCGACCGAACGCTCGCAGGCGCGCGGTAACGCAGCCGCGCGCTCCGACTCACCCTCCGGAAACTGCTCCACCTCCCGGCGTGCCACATTTCTCCGTTGCCCCGGTTCCGCGCCGTCAACGGCCCGCCGCGGCGCAGCCGGCGCCGCGTCTCGGGCAACTTCCCGCGGCGAGACGGGTGAGCTCACCGCAGATTGCGCCCGCTCCGGCACACCGTGGCCTTCGCGTTCGGCGATCAGGTGCCCGAGCTCCTCCAGCGCGACACCCAGCGATTCGACGTCTGCATCCTGTTCGGGCGCTCGCGACGGCGGAGGCGGCACCGTGCGGCGCGTCAGCACGTCGGTTGGATCGTCGTCAAGATACTGCTCTTCATCGCGCGATCGACGCACGTGGCGCCCCGTCAGGTAGACCGCAGCGATGATAACCACTCCAATCAGCAACAGAACCCAGCGCAGAGTCTCCATTGTTCCCACCCGTCAGATCGCGGCCAACTCGACCGCTTCGTCGATGTCCACCGCCACCAGCCGGGAAACGCCAGGCTCGTGCATGGTGACGCCGGTCAGCTGGTGCGCCATCTCCATGGTGGTCTTGTTGTGGGTAATGAAAATGAACTGCACTCGCTCCGACATCTCTCGCACCAGGTCGCAGAAGCGACCCACGTTGGCGTCATCGAGCGGCGCGTCGACTTCGTCCAACATACAGAACGGTGAAGGATTCAGCTCAAAAATCGCAAACACGAGGGCCACGGCCGTCAGGGCTTTCTCGCCTCCGGACATGAGATTGATGGTGCTGATACGCTTGCCTGGCGGACGCGCCATCACCGCCACTCCGCTATCCAGTAGGTCCTCGCCGGTAAGCTCCAGATAGCCCTCACCGCCGCCGAACAGGCGCGGGAACATCGCCTGCAAGCCGACATTGACCCTATCGAACGTCTCCTGGAATCGACTGCGGGTCTCCCGGTCGATCTTTCGTATGGCACTCTCCAAAGTATCCAACGCCTCGGTAAGATCCGCGTGTTGCGCATCGAGATACTGTTTGCGCTCCGACTGCTGTGCAAACTCGTCTATCGCAGCGAGATTGATGGGACCCAGACGCTGAATACGTTGTGCCAGGCGCTCGGCGCGCTCCGTCCACTCCGGCTCGGCCGCTTCTAGGGTCAACGCATCCAGCAGAGCCCGCAGCTCGAACCCCGTTTCCACGATCTGCTCCTGGAGCGTCTGACGTCGCACGCGAATTTCCTGCGACTCCAGACGCTGCTGCTCCAGATCGTTGCGGATCTGCTGCACGCGTTGCTGGACCCGGACATGGCGTTGTTCCTGGTCACGTAACGCCTCCTCGATCGTTTCCATCTGGCGCCGCGCCGCGCTCAGCTCCGCTTCCACGACGACGCGGGATTCCAACCACCGAGCCAGCTCCTCCTCAAGCGCCGGCGAGCGGTTCCGCAGCATCGACCAACTCCCTGCGAAGGCTCTCGCAGCGCGCTGAAAGAACTGCGCGCTGATCTCGCATGCGCTGCATGCCGGATTCGACGGCTTCCCGCGCGGTGCGCATCGACTGCACCCGCAGATCGATTTCGTGATAGGCCTGCCGCGCCGCATGCGCTGCCGTCCGCCCTTCCTCGAGCGCCACGCGCAACTGCTCGCGGCGTGCCGCAAGCGCATCGCGTTCCTGCGCCACTGCCTCCATGGCATCGAGCGCGGCCTGCAGTCGGCCGTGCGCCGCCTGCAGTTCCACATTGTCACGCTCGGTGTGCCCGGTCAGTTCTTCCAGATCGGCCTGAAGCGCCGCCGCACGCTTTTGCATCTGCTCCATACGCGCCCGGCGCGCGCTCACTTGGGATCTCAACTCGGCATGGCGCCGGTGCTCCTCATTGATTGTCACCTGTGTCGTTTCGCGGGTCCACTCCAGGGACTGCAGCTCCTCCCGAGCCAATCCCTGCGCGACTTCCAGGTCCTGGACGTTCTTCTGCAATGTATTAAGTTCTTCGCTTAATAGGTTGATTTCGTTCTGTCGCTCAAGTATGCCAGACCGTTCGTCCAGGCCCCGGCTCACCCGCAGCCAGCTCGGGCTGACCCAGATACCGTCGCGCGTGATGACGGACCCGCCGGGAGCCAGTTGCGCGCGCAACGCAAGTGCCGTGGCAAGGTCCTCGACTGCATAGACGTCGCGCAGCAGGTCTCCGAGAGGCGCAGCCGACTGCACCTTTTCGACGAGCAGGGCTGCCGGGGTCCCGACACTCCGCTCGCCCGGAGCGGCAGTGGTATCGAACAAGGTCACGCTACCACCCTCGAACCGGCCCAGAAGGCCGGCCAGCGGCTCGATGTTCTCCACGCAAACCGCCTGGAGTTGAGTGCCAAGCACGATTTCCACCGCCCGTTCCCAGCCGGCCGACGCCTGCAGACCGTGGGCAAGTCGGGGCGCTTCCTGCAGGCCAAGCGCCTCGAGCCACGCAGCCACGGCGCTGTCGCTCTGTCCAAGCGCCGCCTGCTGAAGCGCCTCGAGAGAGGCGAGACGGCCCTGGGCGGACTGCAGCCGGCCTTGCGCTTCGGCCAGTGCGCCGCTCGCGGACTGGCTGCGTTCTCGAAGCTCGGCGATACGCTGCAGCAGCACCTCGAGGTCGCGCTGCTTCGCGGCAAGCGTCTGTTCCAGGTCGCCCTGCTCGGCGCTGAGCACGCCCAGCTCGCGGTCCAGATCGTGCGCCGCCTGCATCCGCAGCTCTTCGTGCGCGCGATCACGGCGCTGGGCGATCTGAAGCAGACTGCGTTCCAGGTGATCGATGCGCGCCCGTTCCACTTCGCTGACCCGAACCGGCTCCGCCGAACGCCGATTGAAGGCCTCCCATTCGGCCTGCCAGCACTGCATGGCCTCTTCCGCCGCCACCAGCGCGGCGCCGGCACGCTCCTCCTCCTCCCGCGCCGCCGCGCGAGCGGGGTCGCCCGCCTGGAGCTCACGGGCAATCTCGTCCAGGCGGCCCGCGTCCGACTCGAGGTGTTGTTGCAGCTCCCCGAGCGCGCGCTCAGCCTGGGCGAGGTCCTCCTGCCCGCGGGCCCGCGTGTCGCGCGCATGCTGGATGGCCTGCTCGGTACGGGAAATGTCGGCACCGACACCGAAGTAGCGGGCCTGCACGGCGTTAAAGACATCCTGCTGCCCGGCATGCTCGGCACGCGATTTCTCCATCGCGCCTTCGACCGCGCGCTGTTCGGCCACCGCAGCCTCGAGTCGGGTCATGCGCTCACCGAGCTCCCGATCACGGACCGCGAGTGCCACGTCCAATCCGCGCCAGCGCAACCCGAGCAGCTCGGCCTTTACCTGGCGCTCCTCGTACTTCAGCTCCTTGTAGCGCTCTGCGGCCTTGGCCTGGCGTTGCAAGTTCTGCAGGTGCTTTTCAACTTCGTCTCTTACGTCATTCAGTCTGGACAGGTTTTCACGCGCATGGCCAATCCGTGCCTCGGTCTCCTTGCGCCGTTCCTTGTACTTGGAGATCCCGGCCGCCTCCTCGAGAAAGATACGCAATTCCTCGGGCCGGGCTTCGATCAGGCGTGAAATCATGCCCTGCTCAATGATGGCGTAGCTGCGTGGGCCGAGCCCGGTGCCTAGAAAGATGTCGGTGATGTCGCGGCGTCTGCAGCGCGCCCCATTGAGAAAATAATTGGATTGGCCGTCGCGTGACACCTGGCGCTTGATGGAGATCTCGTTGTACGTCGCATACTGCCCGCCGACTGCGCCGTCGCTGTTGTCGAACACCAGCTCGATGGTCGCGTGGCCGACGGGCTTGCGCGCGCTGGAGCCGTTGAAGATCACGTCGGCCATGGAATCGCCGCGCAGCTGCTTCGCAGAGCTCTCACCCATGACCCAGCGCACTGCGTCAATGACATTGGATTTGCCACAGCCGTTGGGCCCGACGATGCCGAGCAGGTTGCTTGGAAGCTGGATGGTGACGGGATCGACGAAAGACTTGAACCCCGACAGCTTGATTCTGCTCAGGCGCATGATGTCGCGGTCACGCCCCCCTCGTGTGCTGCGTACCACCACCTCCAGGTCGCGGGTGAAAAGCGCTTAGTGTAAAGTAAATCGCGGGCATCACGAAGGTCCCTCGCCGTCCCGTTCGGTTGGCCCCCTTGGATGAGGCCCGCAGTATATACAAAACTCCCTGCTCCCGCAGGTCAATCCCCGAGGGCGCGCCACCAGACCGGTGTGAAGCGCCGCCGTAAGACTGATGCAGCGAATCACCGATGCCGACGCAGCCCAGCAAACAGATCGAGACATTCGACAATCCGCAGCTCGAACGCGAGTACACCATTCACATCCGCATTCCGGAATTCACCTGTTTGTGCCCGAAAACCGGTCAGCCGGATTTCGCAACGTTGCATATCGACTACGTTCCCAAGCTGCGCTGCGTGGAACTGAAGTCTCTCAAGCTTTATATCTGGTCCTACCGGGATGAAGGCGCGTTTCACGAGGCGGTCACCAACCGCATTCTCAGCGATCTGGTTGCAGCCTGCGAGCCGCACTTCATGCGCATCAGCGCTGAATTCAACGTCCGGGGGGGGATCTATACCACCGTGGTTGCCGAACATCGGGCCGAGGCTTGGGTGGCGCCAGCTCCCGTGGTCCTGCCGTGAACCGCCGGGCCGGCGCTGCGCAGTGAGCGCTCACCTGCACTGCAGACCACTGTACGTAGGCATTGATCTCGGCACCTCGGGCGTACGGGCTGCGCGATCGACGTCGAAGGCCGAATACACGCAACAGTGCGCGTCGACTTGCCGGTCCCATGGCGTAGCGGCGATCGTAGCGAGCAGGATCCCGAACAGTGGTGGAACGCCGTAAGCTGCGCCTTGCGCACTCTGCACGAGACGCTTGACCCGGCGCCCGTCGCCGCCCTGGCAGTCGATGGCACATCGGCCAGCGTGCTGGCAGTGGATGCGCGCGGCACACCGCTCGGCCCCGCGCTGATGTACGACGACTCACGTGCGCGCGAAGAGGCGCAGCGTATCGCCGCCGTTGCTCCGCCTGCCAGCGCGGCCCGCGGCCCAACGTCCAGCCTCGCCAAATTGCTTTACCTGCGGGAGCGCTACGGCGACGCGCGCATCGGCGGCGTGCTGCATCAGGCGGACTGGATCGCCGCGCGTCTCAGCGGGCGCATGGACGTGAGTGACGAGAACAACTGCCTCAAGCTGGGATACGATCCTTCCGCGCGGTGCTGGCCACCGTGGCTGGACGTCCTGGGCCTGCCGGGCCGCCTGTTACCCGTTGTCCTGGAACCGGGAACACCACTCGGCACACTGACCGAAACCGCGCGTGTCGAGGCCGGAATCGACCACGGGGCGATCATCGTTGCAGGAACCACCGACAGCACCGCTGCCTGTATCGCCACCGGGATCGACCGCGTCGGGGAAGCAGTGACTACACTGGGCAGCACACTGGTGCTCAAGGTATTGACGCAGCGGCAGATCGCGGATGCCGCGCTGGGCGTCTACAGCCACCGGCTGGGCGACCGCTGGTTGGCCGGTGGCGCGTCCAACACGGGCGGTGCGGTATTGCGCCGCTACTTCGCACAGCAGGACCTCGACCGGCTCACCCCCTTGCTGCAGCCCGAACATCCGACGGAGCTCGATTACTATCCCTTGCTGGCGCCGGGCGAACGCTTTCCGGTATGTGATCCCGGTCTGCAGCCCCGACTGGTCCCGCGACCACCCGACGACGTCCGCTTCCTGCAGGGCATGCTGGAGGGCATCGCCCACATAGAACGCGACGGGTACCGCGCTCTGCAACGACTCGGCGCCCCCTACCCGACCGCCGTGGTCACCGCGGGGGGCGGGGCCCGCAACCAGGCTTGGTCTACCATCCGCAGCGGCCTGCTGGGGGTACCGGTTACGGCTGCGCACCACCAGGAGGCGGCCTATGGTGCCGCGCTACTGGCGCGCCACGGCGCAACGGCGAAGCACTCCCAGTGAATGCTCACCGCACGTACCCGTCGTTGGCGCCTGCCCACCTCGCCGCGGCCCGCGCGGGATTTGCCGCCGGCCAAAGACCACAATCAGGACATCATGCAGTGGAGTTGATGTGTTTCCCACTGGGTCGGTGAGACATGCCGGTTAGTGGTCTCATGACGGGGGCGCGCTACTTGCTGCGCGGATTGCGCCTCATCCGCCTGCCGGGTGTGCGGCGATTCGTGCTCGTGCCATTTCTGGTGAACACCCTGTTGTTCGCAGGACTGATCTGGGTCGGTGCCCGGGAGTTCGAGGGACTGCTCGAGGGGCTGTTGCCGGGCTGGCTGGATTGGCTGCGCTGGCTGCTATGGCCACTCTTCGCAATCGCCCTCCTCATGGTGGTGTTCTATGCCTTCACGCTGGTGGCCAACCTGATCAGCTCGCCCTTCAACGGGCTGCTCGCGGAGGCGGTGGAGCGCCAGCTCACCGGTCGAAGACCGGAAGGGGCGAACAACTGGAAGAAGCTGCTGGCCGACGTGCTGCCCGCGCTGTTCTCGGAACTGCGCAAGCTGCTCTACTTCGTTACGCGTTCCCTGCCGGCATTGCTGCTGTTCGTGATTCCGGGTGTGAACGTGATTGCGCCGTTCGTTTGGCTGGCTGTCAGTGCCTGGATGCTGGCGCTGGAATATGCCGATTACCCCATGGGCAATCACGGACTGCCTTTTTCGGAGCAGCGCGATCGGCTGCGCGAGAAGCGTCTGATGGCGCTGGGCTTCGGTGGGGCCACCCTGGCCATGACCATGATCCCCGTCCTCAACTTCGTCGCCGTTCCGACTGCGGTAGCCGGCGCTACCGCGATGTGGGTCGAACAGTGGGGCCCCCACCCTCCCGCCGGCCGGGCAACGACTCGCTCCCAGGCCGTATAGCCCCGGGCGAGGGACACGCCCCAAGCGCCTGGATCGCCACCAACGACCTTTCGGCGAATGGCCCAGCGGGGCCGATAGAGCACCGGCACGCACGGAGCCTATCGCTGTCGGGGTGCATAGTGCCAGCATCGCCCAGCGGCGCGTGTTTCGAGGGGACCCGCGTCAGCCCATGGCCCGGAAATCTCACCAGCATCCCGGGAGCTGGCGGAATTCGCAGCCGGGCTGGGGCAAAAGGGATAGCCGTAGCGATCGCTTGAGTGAAGGTCAAGCCAGGGCGAGCGAGAAACCGCCAGAACCGGGATAGGCCGGCGGCGTAAACAGTGTGTCATTGTTCGCCGGTCGCGCAAGCATGTCAGATCTTTCCTACGATCCATGCACTTACCGGCCAGCCGCCGGCCGGCTGGTGAGATTTCCGGGCTACGGCTGCCCGGGAACGAAGAAATGCTGCACATCTTCAAGGTTGCGCGTGAGCGTCATGGGCGGAAGACTCGCCACGAACACGCTGCCGTAGCGCCTCGAAAGCAGCCGCGGGTCGCAAACGACCATCACTCCGCGATCCTCATTGCCACGGATCAGTCGACCGACGCCCTGTTTCAGGCTGAGGACCGCGCTCGGCAGCTGCCAGTCCACGAACGGGTTGCCACCGGACGCACGCAATGTCGCAATCCGCGCCTGAAGGATCGGATCGCCGGGGGAGGCGAACGGCAGCCGGTCGATAATCACACAGGACAGCGCCGGACCGCGTACGTCAACTCCCTCCCAGAAGCTGCCGGTTCCGAGCAGCACGGCGTCGCCGTGCGCCCGAAAACGACTGAGCAGCTCGGCCCGCGGTGCCTCGCCCTGCACCAGCAGCGGGAACGGCAGGCGATCCTGTAGCAGCTCCGCCGCGCGGCGCAGCGCCCGGTGGCTGGTGAACAACAGGAAGGCACGGCCTCGGCTCGCCTCCAGGATCGGAAGCGCCCGTGCCACAACTGCGTCGGTATATTCCGGCGCTGCGGGATCGGGCATCGCCGGCGGGACGTAGAGCAGCGCGTTGCTCGCATAGTCGAAGGGACTCTCCAAGCGCAGCGTCTCCGCGTTTCGCAAGCCCATTCGCGCGGCAAAGTGGTCGAAACGCGCACCCACGGCCAGCGTCGCCGAAGTAAAGATCCATGCGCACCGACGCGCCGCGACGCAGGCCTGGAAGGTGGGCGCAATATCGAGCGGAGTGACATGCAGGCTGAAGGACCGCGCCCGTGTCTCGAACCACTGGACGCGCTGTTCGATATCCGGACCGGTCACCAGCGCGAGCCTGTCCAGCAATCCCACGCTTCGACGCCAGCAGCTCTCCAGACCCTTGCTGCGTTCGGCAGTGACGGCCAGTCGCTCACCGAGCGCACCCAGTGCCGCCTGAAGTTGTTCCAGCGGGCGGCTTACGAGCCCAGGCGCCAGCAGCTCGAGCCACGCGCCGCGCCGGATTTCGCTCCCCATGGCCAGGCGCAGATCGTACAACGGCTTGGGCACCCGATCGAGCAGCGGTCGCAACGCGGCAAGCTCACCTGCCTGCTCGGCCGCCTCACGCTGGGTATCACGCAGCAGGTCTTCGATCTGTCTGCTTCCCACCGAAGTCCCGAAAAATGCCGTTGCCACCTCCGGCAGCTGATGGGCTTCGTCGAGAATGAAGGCATCGGCACCGGGGAGCAGCTCGCCAAAGCCCTCGTCCTTGAGCGCCAGATCCGCAAACAGCAGGTGGTGATTCACCACCACGAGGTCAGCCTCCTGCGCCCCGCGCCGCGCCCTCACTACGTGACAGTCGGCGAAATGCCGGCATCCTTGGCCCAGGCAGTTGTCGGCCGTGGAGGTGACCTGCTGCCACAGCGCAGCGCCTTCCGGAATCTCTCCCACTTCCGCAATGTCTCCGCTGCGCGTGCGTTGCGCCCACGTCTGCACGACCTGCAGCGAGGCGCGTTCCGTGCGTGACAAGGCGGCCGCGGAATGCACGGTGTGGTCGAGCCGATGGAGGCACAAGTAGTTCGCCCGCCCCTTGAGTAGCGCCACCCGACCCGGCATGCCGAGCGCCTTCCGCACCACCGGAATGTCGCGATGAAAAAGCTGATCCTGGAGGGTCCTGGTACCGGTGGAAAGGATCACCTTGGCACCCGACAGCAGCGCCGGGACGAGATAAGCAAACGTCTTGCCGGTACCGGTTCCCGCTTCGCTAATCAGCACGGTACGTCCGCAGAGTGCTGCCGACACCGCGCGGGCCATGATCTGCTGCTCGGCGCGGGGGGCAAATCCGTTCACCACTCGGGAGAACGGACCGTTCGGCCCGAGCAGGGCGGCGGGATCCTGGTCCCAGGTCATGGTCTAGCCCACCGGACCCACGCGCCGGAGTGACTCAGTCGGCGACGTCCGGACGGTTTTCCCAGATCTCGTCGTCCTCCCGGCCGCCCTCGACGGTCCAGGCGAGACGGCCGATTACCTTGAAGCGCGAGACGGACATGGCGCCGCGGCGCGCTCGGCTACCGCCTTCGTCGAGCGCATCCAGAATCGCCGCCCGGTCGGCCTCGTAGATCTCGGTGGGCTGAAACTGCTCGTCCATCAGGACCAGCATCACGCTGTCCCATTCCTGATCGAGCTTGAGCTGACCAATGCGCTGACCCTGCTTGCGTTCGTCGAAAATCGCGCGCCCCTTGATCTGAATGCGCCGGCCGCTGCGCTCCCCGCGCCCCAGCGCATCGTAGCCACCCTGAACGTCGTGTCGGAGCTCCAGTCCCAGCAGGCGTGCGGCATCGTGCTGAGCAATCTCGCTGCTGAGGCCGCCAAGCGTCTTACCGGTCACGCGGCGATACTCCGCGGCAATTCGCCGCGCCTCCGACATCAGCTTGTCCAGTGAATAGACGCTCACTCACCTGCCTCCGTTGCGGGTGGACCCGCGGGCAGTGTACCGCAAGCGTGCCGCGAGTGATCGAAGGCCTGTTGCTGCTCCCTCCGGCTGCTCAGCGCACGGCACGCAGCTTTGCAGCCTGAGCCTCGGCATCCCGGGCACCGGGCGCATCGCCGCGCGCCCGTCGGGCCTCAGCAATGATGGTCCAGTTTCGCGCCTGCACCGTGGGGTCGTTGCCCGCCAGCGAATTGGACTTGTGCGCCAAGGTCTCCGCCTGCTCGAACTGGTCCTGTTGCAGCCGCACTTCGGCAAGTCGCTGCCAGATTGACGGGTTCTGCGGTTCGATACGCAGCGCCCGTTCCAACGCCGCCGCTGCCGAGTCGAGCTTGCCCGTTTGCGCCTGCGTTCCCGCGCTGTCCAGCAGCGCAACCACCGCCGGGCTTTGCAGGGTCGCGGGCGCAGAGCCTGTCTGCGAACCCATCTCCAGCGGAACGCTGCGCTGTTCGAGCGACCGGTCATTCGTAACTTCGGCGGGGAATACTTCCACGCCTTCGGGCAGCTGCGTCGCCGCCGCCTGACCCGTGCCGGTGCTGCGATCCTCGACTGGCGATGCAATCCTCGAGGTAGCACACCCGCCCAGCAGCACCACCACGCAAAGCGGCAGAGCAATAACCCTCAGGCCGAGCGCTTGCAAGCTCATTGAAAGATTCCTTTGATCCAGTGGATGGTCTTCCTTACCGTTTGGTCGGCAAGGGCGTCAGCCGTTCGCGTACAGGACACGAAACCCACCGGTTCAGACCCGGCCGCGAAGGGATAGGAGGCGCTGCCGGCGCAGTCCCGATCCGTACGCGAACCCGTCGTCTGGTCGACCCAGGCATAGGTGACGTTGGCGGGACGCGTCAGCCGCAATGGCCGTGGATCGGCGCCGACCATGAGCTGTGCCCACACCTGCAATGCGCCGCTGGCACCGGTAAGCCCGGTGGGCTGATTGTCGTCCGTGCCCAGCCATACAACCCCCAGCAGGTCCCCGGTAAAGCCAGCGTACCAGCTGTCGCGCAGGTCGTCGGTGGTTCCCGTCTTGCCCGCCACGTTCAGTTCCGCCGGCACACTGCGATACAACGAACGGGCCGTGCCCGTGCGCGCCACTTCCTGCAGGGCAGTGTTGAGCAGGTAGACCGGCGCGGGATCGAAGGCCTGCTCGACCCGCAAAGGATAGCGCTGCAGGGGCTCGCCAGCGACGGTCAGCACCTCCCGGATGGCTCGAAGTGGCGTGCGGAAGCCGCCTCCCGCCAGCGTCTGGTACATCTGCGCCACTTCGAGAGGCGTCATGGCGACCGCACCCAGCAGCAGCGACGGAAAGGGCTTCAGCTCGCGCTCCACTCCCAGCCGGTGCACGACCGCCACGACCTGTGGCACGCCGAGCGCCAATCCCAGCCGGGCGGTGGGAAGATTGTAGGATTGCGCCAGTGCCGTATGCAGGGGAACGAGCCCGTGCAGTTCCTGGTCGTAATTCTTGGGTGTCCAGAAGCTTCCATCGTAGTTCTTGACCCGCAGCGGCGCCGCATCATCGAGCACGCTGACCAGCGTGTATTCGTGCGGCCGCTCCAGGGCGGTCAGGTACACAGCGGGCTTGATCAGCGAGCCGATCAGGCGCTCGGCGTCGAGCGCCCGATTGAACCCTGAGAACCGTGCGTCGCGACCACCCACCAGGGCCAGCACTTCACCCCCTTCCACGCTCGTGACCACCACCGCACCTTGCAGCTCGCCTTCCTTTAGATCACGGCTGCGTTCCAGTGCCCTCACACGGCTCGCCAAGGCACGCTCGGCACTCTTTTGCACCAGTGGATCGAGAGTCGTGAAAATCTGCAGACCCTCGGAGTTGAGATCCTGTTCCTGATAGTCACGGCGCAGTTGGCGGCGCACCAAGTCAAGGAACGCGGGATATGGGCTGGCGCCTCCCGGCGCGAGGCGCGTCACGCCCAGCGGACTGGATTTCGCGCGCTGCACCTGAGCTGGGGCCAGGAATCCACCCTCCCCCAGCAAGTCGAGCACCAGGTTGCGCCGTTGCCGTGCCCGTTGCGGGTTGCGCCGTGGATCGTAGTATGAGGGACCCTTGACTTCGGCAACCAGTAGTGCGATCTGCTCGGGCGCAAGCTCCGAGAGCGGCCGATCGAAGTAAAACTGGCTGGCGAGTCCGAATCCGTGGATCGAACGCGCGCCATCCTGACCGAGATAGACCTCGTTCAGGTACGCCTCCAGGATCTCATCCTTCTCATAGTGCCATTCCAGCAGCAAGGCCATGATTGCCTCGTTGACCTTGCGAGTCAGCGTGCGTTCGTTGCTCAGGAAGAAGTTTTTCACCAGTTGCTGGCTGAGCGTGCTTCCGCCCTGGACCATGCTTCCGGCGCGCAAATTTGCGAACAACGCCCGGGCGATGGCGCGCGGCGAAATGCCGTGGTGTTCGTAGAACCTACGGTCCTCGACCGTGAGCAGTGCATCGATCAGCAGCCTGGGAACTTCCTGAAGACGCACGAGCACCCGGTCTTCCTTCTGTGCCGGGTAAATGCCCCCAATCAGCGCTGGATCGAAACGCACCAGCCCCACGGGCTCACCGGTGGACACGTTGACGATACTGCCGACACGGTCGCCTTCGAGAACGGCCCGCACGTGGACCGAAGGCTCCTTGCCGTCCCAGAAAGTGAACGGGCGTGTCACCACGTCGAACTCACTTCCCTGGCGCCGGTAGATTCCCGTGGAGATCAAAGCAGTGGCGGTGTGGTACTTCAGCAAGCCCAGCTCGGTCGCGAACTGCTCCGCGCTCAGCTTCATGCCGGGATAGAGCTCCAGGGGGCGCGCGTAGACGCGCGCAGGCAAAGCCCAGCGCTTGCCTTCGAACAACGTCCGAACGGTGTGATCGAGATAGCCTACATAGCCGATGGTCACTGCCAGGAACAGCATTCCAAGCGCACCGCCGACAGCCAGGCGCCGCAGGCCCGCACGACTGCGGGAAGACTTGCGACGGCGTTTAGAGGTTTTTCTTTTGGTCCTGCGGGTCATCCAAGTTGTACAGGGGCTGATGGGAGGGGACGGTCCTCGGACGGCTGCCTTACGATCATCCCAGGTAAGGTTGTGCCCAGCTGACGGGCAGACCAATCCCGGCAACCCGAGGGCGGGTCTATGATAACCTAATTTTTTGCTTCCAGTATCCGGACCCACCCGTGCAGGAGCAGGAACGCCCGACGTTAATCACCAGCCTGCAGAACGCTGCCGCCTATCCTCATGCAGTGCACGCCTGTCGGGTTCTGGAGACACATATCTCCTGGGTGATACTTACCGGTGTTTACGCCTACAAGATCAAGAAGCCAGTCGACTTCGGGTTTCTCGATTTTTCCACGTTGGAGCAGCGCCGACATGCGTGTCAGGAGGAGCTGCGCCTCAATCGCAGGTTTGCGCCGGAGCTCTACCTGGATGTCCTGCCCATCACCGGCACCTCCACACAACCCCTGGTGGGCGGTGCCGGGGCGGCGATCGAATACTGCGTGCGGATGATCGAGTTCGCGCAGGACGCACTGCTCGACGCTCTGCTGCAGCGCGGTTCGCTCGCTCCCGGCGACATCGACCTCCTGGCGCGCGAGGTGTCGGCATTCCACGCCACCGCAGAGCGTGCGCATCCCGACTCTCCCTTTGGAACACCCGGGCGGGTGCACGCGCCGGTGAGGGAGAACTTCGCACAAATCCTGCCGTTGCTCGCCGACGACGAAGATGTGCGGTGCATGCGCCGACTCGAGGACTGGTGCGAGGCGAAGTACCACGAGCACTCGTCCGCGCTTGCTGCGCGTCGCCGGGAAGGGTTTATACGGGAGTGCCACGGCGACCTGCATCTCGGCAACATGGTGAAGTTTGCGGGGCGCATCGTGCCGTTCGACTGCATCGAGTTCAATCCGGGGTTGCGCTGGATCGACGTAATGAGCGACGTCGCCTTCGTGGCCATGGATCTGGAAGACCGCAATCATCCGCGCTATGCACGGCGTTTTCTCAACGTCTACCTGGAGGAAACCGGCGACTACGCCGGTGTGGTGCTGTTGCCCTACTACCAGGCCTATCGCTCATTGGTGCGGGCGAAGATCGCCGCGCTGCGCATGGGTCAGCAGCCACGCGGCACTGGCGAGCACCTGAGAAGTCTCGGCAATTTCCGGGAGTACGCGGCGCTCGCCGAGCGCCTCACCGTGCCATCAACGCCGATGCTGCTGATCACGCACGGTCTGTCCGGCAGCGGCAAGACGACCGGCGCGCTGCAATTGGCCGAGGGCATGGGTGCCATTCGCATCCGCTCCGACATCGAACGCAGGCGGCTGTTCCCTCATCGGTCAGAGGGTCTGGGCATCGGGCGTTACGCGGCGCCCGCCAACGAGGCCACCTACGCCCGACTAGCCGATCTGGTGCGACAACTGTTGAGTGTCGGGCGCGCGGTGATCGTCGATGCCTCCTTTCTCGATGAGGCGCGGCGCTCCCAATTCCGACGGCTTGCCGCAGACCAGAGGGTGTTCTTCTCGATCCTGAGCTTCCAGGCGCCGGTCGAGCTGTTGCGGAGCCGTATAGAGGCTCGGGCCCAGACCGAAGCTGATGCTTCGGAAGCCACCCGTGCGGTTCTGGAATACCAAATTCGCGCACGGCAGCCCCTGACTCCGAGCGAAATCGAGATAACGGTTACCGTGGACACCGGTGAAACAGCCGATCTCGAGAGGGTGCAGCGAGAGCTGACACGGCGCGCCGGTGACGATCAGTGACCGAAGCGGGCGTCACATTGGACCGCACGGGAATCGAATGGCCCAGAAGCCTGTCCGAGCAATCTGCGCCTAGCGCGCCTGATGAGTGCGCGGGACAATCACTTCCAGCACTTCTCGGAAGTTCTGGTCGGCTGCGCGCATTGCCGGTTGCACGATGTTGTGTGAAAGGCCGGTGGTACTCCAGACCGTGGGATCAATCAGTCCCAGTTTCTCATCCACCGGAATGTCGTGCTCCGCCATGTCGGCAATCGCGTCGGCCAAATGCACGATTGCGGGCTCCAGCGTGTACTCGCCGGCTTCTGCCGGCCGATGATGCAGGGCAACCGCCTGCTGCAGCGCAGGCGGGAGGTTCCACGCCAGCAGCAGCTCACCCCCTACGTCGGCGTGGTCGAATCCCAGCAGCTCGCGCTCTACCGCCAGCAATGCGACGGGGTCGCCGTCGGCGATCAGATAGGCGTCGCGCGCCACGTCGGGAAGGCGGTTGCAGATGATTAGCTTGCCCACGTCATGAAGCAGACCCGCGACGAACAGCCGTTCGCTGTGCAACACGTTGCATTTGGCCGCGAGCGACCGTCCCACCAGCCCGCAGTAGACGCTGTGACGCCAGAACGAGCCCGTGTCGATCAATTCGCTTGGGATTCTGGCGAACATCCTTACTGCCGTGGTGGCCAGCAGGAGGTTGCGCAGATCATGGGTACCGATGATGGTGATCGCGCGGGAAATGGTCTCGACGCGAGACGGGAAACCGTAGAAGGCACTGTTAACGATCTTCAACAGCCGGGCACTGAGTCCCGTGTCGCGGCCGACCAGCTGGCCGATGTCCGCTGTCGTGGAGCGGGGGTCGTCCATCAATTCGTTGACCCTGACTACCACATCCGGCAGCGACACGAGCCGCACTAAACCACGTACCAGCGATCGCGGATCGAGCGCGGCGCTCTCGCGCGCCATGGCCATTTGGCTCATTTGAGTGCACTCACGACTGCGTTGAGGGCGCGATCGAACATCGGTCCATCCTGAACCACGACTGCGGTTCCCGCCCGCATTTCGGCAGCCAGGTCTTGGAGGGTCTTCTCCGTGACCTTCAGGCCGCGCCGATTGACGAACAGGCACTTGGAGGTGATCTCGCTGATCCACGACAACTTCGCGCGGACCGAAGTACCGTCCACAGCGCTCAGGTCAAACCATGTCCCGATCCCCACGCTTTCAAGCTCCGCAGCGACCTCATCGGTCCCGGCAGCGGACGCAGCATCGGCCTCGGCAGTGTCTGCGGCCTCGCTCGCCGCATCATCGGGGCGCTCGACGTCGACCCCGCCGGCCGTTGACTCGATGGTCGCCTGCGTCTGCGGTGCAGCGTCGATTTCCTCCTCGGCGTCCGACGCATCGCTGGCGTGCAGGCTGGCCACGTGGCTCGCCTCCAGGCGTTTGAACTGGCGCTCCATTTCCTCGAACGGATAAGACATGCGTGCCAGACCTCCCCTGAGCTCGTTCAGCAGTTTCGGTATCGTGCGAACCAGCCGCTGCCGTTCGGCATCGGTCCGTTTGGGTTCCACGCTCCACAGCAACGTTTCCATGGTGAGCAAGGCGTTGCGCCACGCTTCACTGTCAACCCCCTCCCGCAGGTAGATGTGCACCAGGACGTCCTGCCAGGCGTCGCGCAGGATTTCTTGCACAACTTCGGGTGGCGGCCGGCGCCGGACGGCGAGTCTGGCGTGAATCTCGGCGCTCGCGGTGAGTTTGGCCATCTCCAAACGCTCCCGCCCCTGCGAGGCGAGATGGGTGCGCTGTTCGATGACGCCGAAGTATTTCTTCTCGGTCTCCATGAACGTGATGAATTCCTCAAGCAGCACCACGAACAGTGAAACGTCGTCGTTGAACTCTTCCAGGATGCGATTGACGGTTCGCTCGATCTGGGCGAAAAGACGGGTATCCTCCGGTTTTTCTTCGCCGCCGAGCTCGATGCCGGCGTTCGCCAGCTCATTCAGCAGGCGACGTGCCGGATGACCTCTGCGACTGAAGAAATCCCGATCGATGAGCGCCAGCTTGAGCATCGGAATCTGCAGGCGTGCGATCAACGCCTTCACCACGGGAGCCAGGCCGGCATCATCGAGAATGAAGTCGAATAGCATTCCGACGATGTCGATGATGCTGTCGTCGAGCCGGTTGATCGCCTGCGGCTGACCACTCCCGCTGACCCGGGTGAACTCGCCGAGCACGCTGTTGCGCAACGATTGAGCACTTGCGACCCTGTTTCCGTCGACCGTAGCCAGCGTCACGGGCTCGGTGCTTGACTGCATCAGGGACAATGCGGTGAGCAGCTCTTGCGTGCTGAGGAAAGCACCTTCAACCGAACCCGCACTGCCGGACCCGATACCCTGCACCTGCAGGGGAATGGCGTCGGCTGCGGAAACCATTGCAGGGCCGAACCCGCCGCCGCGCCGGACGGCGAGCAGACTCAGTATCTGCTGGAGGCTGTGCGCCGGCATCTCGAGGGCTTCGTCCTCGGACTCCGCGGGCCCGTACGCGGCATTGCGGCGTTCCTGGGCACCGGGCACGGATGGGCCGAGGGCAACCGCTGCGTGACGCCGGCGTGTAGTGAGCTTCAGACCGGGCAACACCCCGGCATCGATCAACAGCGTGTTCGCCTCGGTGTAGAGCGGGGACAGGCGCTGCATGACGTGGCGGTCAAACAGCTTGTACAGAATCAGCCGGGTCTTGATATCCACCTCGACCAACTGCATTGCGCTGCGAAACGCGCCGCAGATCGCCGCGGGGCCGAGAGGATTGCTGAGCTCATCGATCACGCGTCCCTTGAACAGATGTCCCAGCCTGCGCTCCAGGGCCTGCAGAGGCTGGCCGAACTGGGCGCGCGCCTTGGCTGTCATGGTGCCTACCGCGAGCGATTCTTCGAGCTCGTCGTCATCGAGCAGCTCGAATACCGGCTCGCTGTCCTCCTCCGCCACGCGCACGCTGCCGCACTCCGGCGCCGACTCGGGGAACTTGGCAAAGGTATCGGCAACGCGCTGTGTGAACGTTCCTTCGACCTTCTCGCGCTTGATGCGTACCTCGCGCATGGCGTCGAAATAAAGGGACTGGATGGAGTTGTTCTCGGCCTTGTCCGCCAGCTCGAACAACGTGTCGTCCACGCTGTCGAACAGCTGCCGCAGCAGTGGGCGCAGCTGCTCGACGGTGAGATGTTTCAGCTCGTCCATCAGCTCATGCGGCTGAAGTGCGGACTTGGACTTGGTGGTCTTCTCGTGCAGACCGATGTGCAGGACGTTGCCTTGCTCAGCGTTCGACATGACCGTGCTCCGAAACCGGCGACCTGAAGTGACCCGCAACTGGGAAGTTTCCTTTTGGGATGACCGCGGGCGGGGGTCGCACCTGCATCGACCCGTCGGGGTTAACCTTGATCCCTCTATATGGAAGGCGGCGTGACCGGCTTCACACTGCGCCCCTCTACGCAACCCGAAGCTCAGTGAGGGTCCGGCGGTGGGTGCGCAGCTCCACGGATCATCGGGCCACGGGTGCTTGGGGTAACGACCGCGGAGCTCTTTCTTCACCTGCGGATAGCGTTCCCAAAAGCCGTGCAGGTCCTGGGTTACCTGGATCGGCCGTCTTGCAGGAGACAGCAGGTGAAGCATTACCGGCACCCTCCCTTCGGCCACGCGGGGCGTATCTGCGAGACCGAACAACTCCTGGAGCTTCACGGAGAGGATGGGGGCGGCGCCGGGAGCGTAGACGAGCTTGACCCAAGAGCCGCTGGGCACCTGGAGGTCGGTTGGAGCCAGGACATCGAGCGCTGCCTCCGGTTGCGGACCCAGCATCCGGCGGAGCGCACACGGCAGGTCGAGGCGCGACAGCTGATCCGTGCTGCAGAGCGCCGAGCCATGGGCCGAGCCAGCCCTCCAGCGTGGCGAGCAGCGCCTCATCGCTTACGTCCGGCCAGTCGTCCTGCGGGAACCACTGGCGCATCGAAAGCACCCGCACCTGCCAGGCGCGAGCCGCCGGCGTCCGGGGCAGCACGCCGGCTCCCGATCGGTGCATGCCATCGATAAGCGCCGCCTGAACCACCGCAGGCTCCGGGTGATCCAACGGCGTGTCTCGAAGGACCAAGGCACCGAGACAGAGTGTCGCGCGTGCTCGTACGCTGCGCGAGGTCTCGTTCCACTCGACGCGAGTATGGGTCTCATCGGCTTCAACGGCAGCACTTCCGTGTATAACGCAGCACGTTACGGAGATATCTAAACACTTAAGAACAACAATGGTGTATGCTCCTTGCGTCCTCGACGCGCTGCGAGGCCACGGCGTGCGGGCGCTTCTGGTCGTGTGCCGCCGCGCTCGACCAAGATACCCCGGCTGGAGATTCTCGACCTCCAGATTCTGCAATCAATCATTTCCGCCGGGACTGCAGGATGTTAGGCGGATCGGAAGAGCGGGAAGTGAACCACACCGGGAGCGGAATAGCTGCCCGAGCGCACAATCTTCACGCGCTGCGTCAAAAACCTGAGGATTCGCTAGTGACAGCATCAGGTCAGGTGCGGTATAGATAACGCCGCAGTCTCCCATCCGGTCGGGGGACGGAGAAGAACAATGGAGCGCCGCTGGTCGTCCCGAAAGCCCCGCGAGTTGAACGCGCGGCTCTGTTACCGTAGTCGTAAGGGACTGCCGCCCCAGCCATGCCGGACGCGGGATTTTGGCTTGAGTGGCGCATTCCTCTGGACGGCGGCACCGCCGCCCAATGAGGAAACCGATCTGGAGTTGGTGTTGACCCGTTCCAGCGGTCGCGTGATTCGCCTTTACCGCTTCCCCGCCCGCTTGGTGCGTGTCGCTGCGCATGGCATCGGCGTGATGTTCCAGGGGTACGATGCCCATACTTTCCGGGCCTTGCAGGACATACTGTTCAGGCATACACGTCCCGCCGCGGTCCTCTCCGAACTCGAGGAGCGCTGAGCCGCCCTCCTCCTCCCGGGTCACGGCTGCAGGCTTGTGCCGAGCAGCTACACTCCCTTCAAACACGGCGCCTGCAGATCTCTGCAGGGGTCAGAGAGGAGGGATGGGAATGACCATCGCGAATACCCTGGAGCATTTCCTTCGCGAACGTGGTGTGGAATACGATCTGGTCCCCCACGAACGCAAATTTACCAGCGACGAGAAGGCGCAGTCGGCGCACGTTCCGGGAAACCGGTTCGCCAAGGCCGTGATTCTGAGTGATGAGCAGGGATACTTGGTTGCAGTGCTGCCGAGCACACACCGTCTCGAGCTTGGGCTGCTGCACCGAAGGCTCGCACGCCAACTTGGGTTAGCCTCCGAGAAGGAGGTGCGCGAGTTGTTTCCCGACTGCGTGCTCGGGGCGGTCCCTCCCACGGGCGAGGCCTACGGCTTGCCGACCATCGTCGACGAATGCCTGACGGGACAGGAAGAGGTGTTTTTCGAGGCTGGGGACCTGGAAGAACTGGTTCGGGTACGCGGAGCACAGTTCGGCGATCTGATGCAGCACGCCGAGCGGGCTCGCATCAGCACCCATTCCTAGTCGCATATCTCGCCGGAATCCCGGCGAGACACCGAGGCACGCTTGCCCTTCGCGCGGTGCGCCGACGCACTGCGGTGACGGCCTGGGCATGGACTGGAAATCGTATATACTCGCCCATCCGAACCCGCCCGGCCCGCGAGAGTACCACTTTTGAGCTTCAATTGGCGCCCGCACCGCTTCCTCGAGGCGACCTCAACTGCGTCGGAGCCCGCGGTGGCATCCGCTTCGAGTGCGCCGGCACAAGCCGCGCCGGCGGAGCCCGCACTGTTTGAGGCGCTGGATCTGGAGTGTGTCCGACACGATCGCGCGCTGTTCAGTGATCTCAGCTTCCGGCTTGACGCGGGCCAGATTGTGCAAGTGGAAGGTCCCAACGGGAGCGGTAAGACCAGCCTGCTGCGCATGCTATGTGGAATGCTGGTTCCTGTGCGCGGCGAAGTTCGCTGGCGCGGCACCGACATCCAGGACAGTCGCTCGATGTTTCTTGCCGAAGTCGCATATGTCGGTCACGCGCACGGCATCAAAGAGGAGCTGACGCCCATGGAGAACCTGCGCGCGGCCCGCGCGCTGGGCCGTCGGCGCGAAGGCATCACGCTGGAGCAGGCCTTGCAGCATGTCGGCCTTTTCGGCTTCGAGGACGTCGCGGCCCGCACGCTCTCTGCAGGACAGCGGCGCCGTGTGGCGCTGGCACGTCTGCTCGTCACCCAGGCCACACTGTGGGTACTCGACGAACCGTTTACCGCTCTGGATCGCACCGGCAAACGGCTCATTGAACGCATGCTTGAAAGCCACAGCCACGCGGGCGGAATCGCCGTACTCACGACTCATCAGCCCGTCGAGCTGCCCAACTGTCCCATGGCGCACATCCATCTCGGAAGCTGATGCAGCCGCGCCTGCTCAACGCCTGCAGCGCGCTGCTCCGACGCGACATGACGCTGGCCCTGCGTCATCGAGGTGAGCTGGCCAATCCGCTGTTGTTCTTCGTGATAGTCGTGAGCCTGTTTCCGCTCGGCCTGGGTCCGGAGTCACGGACACTGCAGGCCATTGCACCGGCAGTGATCTGGGTGAGCGCCTTGCTCGCAGCCATGCTGTCGCTTGACAGCGTGTTTAGGTCCGATTTTGACGACGGCAGTCTCGAACAGTTGCTGCTGAGCCCCCACCCGACCTCACTGCTGGTGCTTACCAAGGTGTTCGCACACTGGCTCGTGAGCGGTCTCCCCCTGCTCTTGATGGCGCCCTTATTAGGCGTATTATTGCACCTGCCTGGTGCGGCCACGGGTACACTGATTGCCAGCTTGGCGCTGGGAACACCGGTGCTGAGCTTGGTGGGCGCGATAGGGGTAGCGCTCACCGTGGGGCTGCGGCGCGGCGGAGTTTTGCTCTCGTTGCTGGTATTGCCACTCTACGTGCCCGTGCTGATTTTCGCGGCGAGCGCCGTGGCGAGCGCGGCAGTGGAGCTGCCGGTGACGGCGGAGCTGTACTTTCTGGGCTCACTACTGGTACTGTCACTGACGTTGGCCCCGCTCGCGGCAGCCGCCGCATTGCGTATCAGCGTCAGCTGAACGCGGACGCCGAAACCCGACGGTCGCTCTGGATTGAGCACCGCCGCAACACATGCGATCAACGCGAGCTCCGGAGGAACACTGGAGCCGTGCGCCGGTCGAAGCTGACGCGACAGGTCGCGTCCGGCACCTCCCGGACGGTGGACAACGATGTGGTCTTTTTTCCATAAACTTGCCTCGCCCAAGTATTTCTACAGCTTGAGCGGACGGCTTGTTCCCTGGCTGGGCGCCGCGACCGTGGTGTTGCTCGTGGCGGGTCTTTACACGGGTCTCATTCTCGCCCCACCCGATTACCAGCAGGGCGAGAGCTACCGGATCATGTTCATCCACGTACCAGCGGCATGGATGTCGCTGTTCATCTACATGGTCATGGCCGGTGCGGGAGCAATCGGTCTGATCTGGAAGATCAAGCTCGCCGATGTGGTGGCGATGAGCTGCGCACCCATCGGCGCCTGGTTCACGTTCCTGGCGCTGGCGACCGGGTCGCTGTGGGGTAAACCCATGTGGGGCACGTGGTGGGTCTGGGACGCGCGCCTGACCTCGGAGCTGATCCTGCTGTTCCTGTACCTTGGCTTCATCGCTCTGCAGTCGGCCATTGACGACAAGCGCACGGCGTCGCGGGCCTCGGCGGTGCTGGCGCTGGTGGGAGTGGTCAACATCCCGATCATTCATTATTCGGTGCAATGGTGGAACACACTGCACCAGGGACCGACGGTGACCAAGTTCGGCGCGCCGTCGATCGCCATCTCGATGCTCATCCCGTTGTTGATCATGGCGGTTGCCTTCAAGCTGTTCTTCGTCACAACGGTGCTGCTGCGGGCGCGCAGTGAAGTGCTGGTGCGCGAGAGCGACAGCAGCTGGGTACGGGAGGTCGTGACTCACACATGAACTGGGACCAGTTTTTTCACATGGGGGGCTATGCGGCGTATGTATGGACCTCCTATGCCCTGGCCTTTGTCGTCCTGCTCGTCAACGTCGTAGGGCCGGTGCTCACCGCACGCCGCAACCGACGGGAGCTCTCGGGCAAATTTCGTAGGGGGAGCCGGATATGAATCCCAAACGCAAGAAACGCATGTTGCTGGTCACGTTCCTGGTGCTCGGCATCGGTACGGCAACAGCACTGGCGCTGAACGCCTTTCGCCAGAACCTGCTGTACTTCTACACCCCGACCCAGGTTGCGGCCGGCGAGGCGCCACAGAATCGCGCCTTCCGCGTCGGCGGTCTGGTAACGAACGGCAGCGTGCAGCGTGAGTCCGACGGGCTGACGGTGCACTTCGTAGTCACCGACACCGCGCAGAGCGTGCCCATTACCTACAAGGGCATCCTCCCCGACCTGTTCCGGGAAGGACAGGGCATCGTTGCCATGGGACGCCTGAACGAAAACGGTCAGTTCATCGCCGACGAAGTGCTTGCCAAGCACGACGAGAAGTACATGCCGCCGGAAGTCGCCAGCGCGCTGAAGAGCGCCAGAGCGACACCTCCCCACCCTGTCGGAGCCATGCAATGATTCCCGAGATCGGCCACTTCGCACTGATCATCGCCCTGTGCCTGGCACTGACCCAGGCCGCGCTGCCGCTGGCCGGCGCGCAATTCGGCATTCCCGCCTGGATGGGCGTGGCCCGACCGGTGGCGCGCGGCCAGTTCGTATTCCTGGTGATCGCCTTCGGTTCCCTCGCCTACTCTTTCGTCGTAAACGACTTCAGCGTCGCCTATGTGGCGGAGAACTCCAACTCCGCGCTACCCCTGGCGTATCGCGTCGCCGCCATTTGGGGGGCCCATGAAGGCTCGCTGCTGTTGTGGAGCCTGATCCTCGGCGTATGGACGGTAGCCGTCACCGTCTTCAGCCGCAGCCTGCCGGAAGCGACGGTAGCACGTGTCCTCGGGGTGATGGGCCTGATCAGCATCGGCTTCCTGGTCTTCATGCTGACGACGTCCAATCCGTTCGAGCGGCTGTTCCCGGCGCCCATGGATGGCCGCGACCTCAATCCCCTGCTGCAGGACCCGGGGCTGGTGGTGCATCCGCCGATGCTGTACATGGGTTACGTCGGCTTTTCCGTGGCGTTCGCCTTCTCCATCGCCGCCCTGCTCGGCGGTCACATGGATGCGGCCTGGGCACGTTGGTCGCGGCCGTGGACGGCCATTGCGTGGACCTTTCTCACCGTCGGCATCACCCTGGGCAGCTGGTGGTCCTACTATGAGCTTGGCTGGGGCGGCTGGTGGTTCTGGGACCCGGTAGAGAATGCTTCCTTCATGCCGTGGCTGGTGGGTACGGCACTCATCCATTCGCTTGCCGTCACGGAAAAGCGCGGCGCCCTGAAACCCTGGACCGTACTGCTGGCGATCTTCGCGTTTTCGCTAAGTCTGCTCGGGACCTTCCTGGTGCGCTCCGGGGTACTCGTGTCGGTACATGCGTTCGCCACCGATCCCGCGCGCGGCGTTTTCATCCTGAGCTTCCTCGGTGTGGTGATCGGCGGTTCACTGGCGCTCTACGCCTGGCGCGCACCGAGCGTCAAGAGCGGCGGAACGTTTCACACGTTCTCGCGTGAGACCATGCTACTGGTCAACAACGTGCTGTTCGTCGTCGCCGCGATAAGCGTGCTCCTCGGAACACTCTACCCGCTGGTGCTGGATGCCCTGGGCCTCGGCAAGATCTCGGTGGGGCCGCCGTATTTCTCCACGGTGTTCATTCCGCTGATGCTGCCCATGGCCTTTGTCGCTGCGGTCGGTCCGATGGTGCGCTGGAAGCAGGACGATCCCATGGTCGTGGTACGTCAGCTCCGGATGGTGCTGGTGGTGGCCTTCTCCGCCGGTGTGCTGCTGCTCCTCACGGCCGACAGCTTCCGACCCATGGTTGCGGTGGCCGCGACCATCGCGGCGTGGGTAATCCTCGGCTCACTGCAGGCGCTTTGGGTGCGCATCGGGCGCAGGCGGGTTTCCTGGGGTACGGTGCGCACCGTACCCCGCGGCTTCTACGGCATGATCTGCGCGCACCTCGGCATCGGCGTGTTCATCCTGGGTGTGACGTTCACCAGCGCCTTCAGTCTCGAGAAGGATTTGCGCATGGATCCCGGCGCAACCCTCGATCTCGGTGGATACACCTTCAAGTTCGAAGGCGTGCGCAATACCCCGGGACCGAACTACGAGGCCCGCCGCGGCACCGTGACGGTCTTCCGCGGTGAGCGCCAGGTGGTGCAACTGAACCCGGAAAAGCGCGTCTATCGGGTCCAGACCAATGCCATGACTGAGGCCGCCATCGATCCGGGCCTGTTCCGCGATCTCTATGTGTCGCTGGGTGAGCCACTGGACAACGGCGCCTGGAGCGTCCGTATCTACTACAAGCCGTTCATCCGCTGGATCTGGATGGGTTCCCTGCTGATGGCGATCGGCGGTGTTCTGTCTGCCACCGACCGGCGCTATCGCCTGGCGATACGCCAGCGCCAGGAGAGCCCCACCCAGGCAGGAGGCCGGGTGGCAGTTCCCGTATGAGACACGCGCTGCGAAGGTCGAGGAGGGAACGGCGCAACCGGGAAGATTGTGCCGTCGCCCGACCCGCCGCTGCCGCGTTTGCGCATCTCTGGCGACTGGAGCTGGTGAACTGATGGCCCGTTACCTCATCCCACTGGGGATCTTCATCGCGCTGGTGGTGCTGCTGGCGGTGGGTCTGCGGCTGGACCCCCGCGAGGTGCCTTCGCCGTTGATCGGCAAGGCTGCACCGGAATTTGCGCTACCCAGCGTTGAACACCCCGACCGGCAGGTCTCGCGCCAGGACTTCGCCGGCAAGGTCTCACTGTTGAACGTGTGGGCCTCCTGGTGCGTGTCCTGCCGCCAGGAGCACCAAGTGCTCGTTGCGTTGGCGCAGACCGGCGAAGTGCCCATCTACGGGCTCAACTACAAGGACCAGCGCGAGGACGCACTGCGTTGGCTCGCGACCTTCGGGGATCCGTACAAGGAAAGTGCATTCGATCGGGACGGACGGGTCGGGATCGACTGGGGTGTGTACGGAGTACCCGAAACTTTCGTCGTCGACCGCAAGGGCATTATCCGCTACAAGCAGATCGGCCCCGTAACTGACGAAGCACTGGAAAGCAAGATCCTGCCGCTGGTGAGAAAGCTGCAGGCGGAGGTCGGTTCATGAATGTCTGGTTGTTGATTCTTGCGTTGCTGAGCACGACGGTCTGGGCGACACCGGAGGCACCCTCACCCGCCAAGAGTCCCGGTCCTGCAGCCGCCACTTCCGGCGTCGCGACCGACTCCGACGCCTTTGAAGTCCGCTTCCGCAAGCTCACCGAAGAGTTGCGCTGCCTGGTTTGTCAAAACCAGTCGCTGGCGGATTCGCACGCCGAGCTCGCCGGGGACTTGCGCCGCGAAGTGCATGAGATGATGGCCAAGGGCGCAAGCGACCAGGAGATCACGCGCTACCTGGTCGCGCGCTACGGTGATTTCGTCCTGTACCGGCCGCCGGTCAAGGCGACCACGATCATGCTATGGTTCGGACCCTTCCTGCTACTTCTGGGAGGACTTGCCGTTGCGGTCACAATGGTGCGCAAACGGGCCCGCAACTCCGCGGCACCACTCAGCGACGATGAACGCAAACAAGTCGAAGCCCTGCTGAACGCCGGCGCCAAGGACGGTCGCTCATGATCTCCCTCTGGATCGTTCTCGCGCTCATGCTCGCAACCGCCGTCACCTTCGTGGTGTGGCCGCTGCTGCGCGCCGGCTCAGGCGCCTCCGCGCCGCAGCAGAACCAGCTCAACGTAGAGTTGCACCGCACGCGGCTCGGGGAGCTCGAAGCGGACCTGCGCAGCGGCACCCTCAGCGACACCCAGTTCGCACTGGCACAGCAGGACCTTGAGCGCGACTTACTACAGAACGTGGGTTCCGCACAGGTGGAGGCGCCGCCGTCGTCGGCCCGACCGGCGCGCGCCGCCGCAGCAGTCGTGGGCGTAACGCTTCCGGCACTGGCGCTCGGACTGTACCTGCAGGTGGGCGGCTGGGATCAGCTGAATACCCCGCCGGCGAGCACCACCCAAGCTCCGCCTCATGCCATGACAGAGGGCGGCGCGCAAGGAAACATGCCCTCCCTCGAAACGATGCTCGGCAAGCTGGTGGAGCGGCTCAAGCAGCAGCCCGACGATCTGCGCGGCTGGCAGATGCTGGCACGGACCTACATGGTGCTGGAGCGCTATCCGGAAGCAGGACGCGCCTACGGTGAGGCTTATCTGCTGTCGGGTGACGACGCGCAGTTGGCCGCGGACTACGCCGAAGCGCTGGCCATGGCCAACGGCAGCCGCCTGCAGGGGGCGCCAGCCAAGCTCATCGCCAAGGCGCTGCAGACCGAGCCGGCGAACAAGAAGGCGCTCTGGCTTTCCGGCATGCTGGCGTTTCAGGAACGCGATTTCGCCCGTGCCAAGGAGCAGTGGAAGCGCGTCGCGGGCATGGTCGAGCCGAACAGCGAGGAAGCGCGACTGATCCAGACCTACGTGGCTCAGGCCGAGGCCGGAATGTCCGGAGGCATGCCGCCAACCGCGAAGGCCGAGGTCGGCGGCGCCCCGGTCGCTGCCCCCCCGCCTCCCGGAGCGGGCCCTGCGGCTGCGCCCCAGGGTAGCAGCACCATCAAGGTCAGCGTGCGCCTCGGCGACAAGCTCGGCACCGCGCCGTCGCCGGACGATACCGTGTTCGTGTTCGCGCGTGCGGCTCAGGGCCCGCGCATGCCGCTGGCCATCGTGCGCAAACAAGTGAAGGATCTGCCAATTACCGTCCAGCTCGATGACTCCATGGCCATGATGCCGGCGATGAAGCTGTCCAATTTCCCACAGGTGATCGTGGGCGCCCGAGTTTCCAAGTCGGGCAACGCCATGCCGAGCAGCGGCGACCTGGAGGGCGCCAGCGCGGCCGTCCAGCCTGGCACCTCCCAGACGGTGCAGGTCACCATCGACCAGGTCGTCCCCTGACCCAGCCAATACGGAGCGGCGGTGTGTTTGATCGTTACGCGACGAATTGCGTTTCATGGGGAGAAACGTCCCGCCACACTCCGCCCGCAGCCCGCTCGCGCGAGCGCTCGCTGCCTCAGGGTTGTGCGGGCGATTACCGACGCGGGCCGGGGTGCGGATAATGAGACGCGCCTCCTCGCGTGCGCTCCACCTGCCACCGGTCTGGCTGTGGGGCCTGTTGCTGCTGGCGGCGGGTGGCGTGCACGCCGAGGCGCTGGTACTGGTTCACGGCTACCTCGGTTCGGGAAACGACTGGCGCGGACCCGGTTTTGTCGCTGCGCTGGAGCGTGCGGGCTGGAGCGACGGCGGGCACCTGCGCAGCGAATACGGCATCGTGCAGGCACGCCACAGTCCCGCGCGCGTCTCCGCCATGGAATTCTTTACGCTCGACCTGCCCTACGAGGCGCCGCTGCTGACTCAGAGCGAGGCGTTGGCGGACTACCTCCGCTTCATCGAAAAACGCCATCCCGAAGAGAGTCTGGTGCTGGCAGGGTTTTCCGCAGGCGGAGTGGTTGCGCGACTGTTCCTCGTTCGCCACCCCGACGCACCGGTGCGCGCACTCATCACCATCGCCTCGCCGCACCTGGGCACGGAGAGTGCGGACTTGGCGCTGGTCGCCAGCGAGAGCCCGTTGGGCGCGCTGGCACCGCTGTTCGGCGCGGACACGCTCAACCGCTCCCAACGTCTGTATGCCGACCTGGCGCGCGAGCGCCCCGGCACGCTGCTGTACTGGCTGAACCACCAGCCGCATCCCGATGCCGAATACATCTCCGTGGTCCGCACCAACGCGAGCACCGAGCTCGGAGATCTCGTAGTCCCCGCCGACAGCCAGGACATGAACAACGTGGCCGCACTCCACGGCCGTGTCACCACGCTACGGGTGCCCGGCCGGCACGGTGTGGAAACGGAGGACGGCGAACTGCTGGCGCGCCTGCTCGAGGACATGCGCCGGCTCTAACCCGCCGTTTCAGGCGTTCTGCGCCGGCGCGTCGGTCAGCCCCGCTTCGGCCGCCCGTTGCATCAGCTCGCTCATGGAGCGGCCTTCCAGCTTCTCCATGGCCCGCGCGCGATGGATCTCCACGGTGCGGATACTGAGCCCGAGCTGCGCAGCAATCACCTTGTTCAGCTGGCCCGCCACCACCCGCTCCAGCACTTGACGCTCGCGCGGCGTCAGGCGCGCCAGCCGTGCCTCCAGCTCACCCGCGCGCCGGCGCCGCGCTTCGCGATCGAGCTCGATCGAGCGCTGCACACGATCGATCAGCAGCTGATCGTTGAAGGGCTTTTCGAACGCGCAGCGGTGCGGCGGGCGCGACAGAGCGTTGCGCATGCGCCGCGCCAGATCGCAGTCGGCATCGCCCAGGTCCTCGAGAAACGCCGCACCGACTGCCTCCCGTTCCGTGGTGCCGAACATCTCGCAATGGCTCACAAACATGAAAGACTCGAATGCCATGATCCATTCCGCACTTGCCGGCGTGCTGTCCCTGGGACTGATCGCGGCGGCCGGTCAGGCGGCCGCCGCCAACCAGCCGGAAAAGTGCTACGGCGTCGTCAAGGCGGGCAAGAACGACTGCCAGACCGCGCACAATGCCTGTGCCGGGCACTCCGTGGAGGATCGCCAGGCGGATGCCTGGATCTATCTGCCCAAGGGGACTTGCGACAAGATCGTGGGTGGCTCGACCAGCAAGCCGGGCGCCTGAGCGCGAAGGCGATGCCGAGGCCTGCTGACACAGGCAGCCGCAGTGCAGGGCCGGTTCCGGCGCAAGCCGGGATCGGCCTGCGTACCCCGCACTACGGCGAGCTGCTGCAAACGCTTCCGGCACTGGGATTCGTGGAGGTACATAGCGAAAACTACTTCGGAGCCGGTCGTCCCCTGGAGCTCCTGGAACGGGTCCGCACCCACTACCCGCTCAGCCTGCACGGTGTCGACCTCTCCCTGGGCTCCACCGACCCGCTGGACATGCACCACCTCGCGCGGTTGCGCGCGCTGGCAGAGCGCGTCGATCCGTTCCTGGTCTCCGAACACCTGTCGTGGGCATATCCGTGCAGGGTCGCCACCTGCACGACCTGGTCCCGTTGCCGCACACCGAAGAGGCGTTGTGTCACATCGCCGAACGCATCAGCCGGGTGCAGGATTACCTGGGCCGGCACATCCTCATTGAAAACGTGTCCAGCTACCTGCAATACCGCGCCTCGGTGCTGCCCGAATGGGAGTTCCTCGCCGAGGTGGCACGGCGCAGCGGCTGTGGCATCCTGCTCGATGTCAACAACGTCCACGTGAACGCCGTCAACCACGGCTTCGATGCACGAACCTATCTGCAGGCACTCCCGGCCGAGCGGGTCCAGGAACTGCACCTCGCAGGCTTCAGCGTGCAGCGCTGCGAAGCAGGGGAAATCCTCGTCGATACCCACAGCCGTCCCGTGGCCGAGCCGGTGTGGCGGCTGTATCGCGATGCAGTGCGCCTTTTCCCCGCGCCGACGCTCATCGAGTGGGACTCGGACCTTCCGCCGCTGCAGCAACTCCTGGAAGAGGCGCAGCACGCCGATCGCATCCGTGAGCAATGCCATGCACGCGCTGCGTGAACTTCAGCTCGCCATGGCTGCGGCCGTGTTCGACGGCAACCCAGACGCGGCCGTTCCATTGCTGCGGCCCGAGGGGCTCGAGGCCACGCAGCGCCTGCAGATTTACCGAAACAACACCCGCCTGAACCTGACCGAGGCGCCGCAGGACAGCTATCCGGTGGTGCGGCGGCTGGTCGGAAATGGCTTCTTCGCTTTTGCCACCCACCACCTTCTTGCCCCGCACCCTTCGCGCTGCGCAAACCTAAGCGAATTCGGCGCCCCCTTCGCGGATTTTCTCGGCACTTTCGCTCCGGCATCGACCCTGCCCTACCTGCCCGACGTCGCGCGTCTGGAATGGGCGTGGCACGAACTCTATCAGGCCGATGTGCAGTCCGGGCTCGACCCACGCACCCTGCGCGCCTTTCCACCCGAGCAATACCCGGCGCTGCGCTTCGCCGTGCAGCCGGCGTGCCGACTCCTGCACTCCGCTTATCCGGTCTTGAGCATCTGGAAGGCCAATCAGGACGATGCAGGCGCCGACCAGATCGTCGCCCTCGAAGAGGGCGCACAACGGCTGCTGCTCGTCCGCCACGGCCTGGAGACCGTTGCCGAGCTGCTGCAACCCGGAGAGTTTGCATTGCTCGCCGCGCTCGCGGCGGGGGAGACGCTTGGGGCGGCCTGTGCCGGCGCCCTCGCCGCCGATTCCACCTTCGATCTGCAACCGGTGCTGCACCGGCAGCTGCTCCACGGCACCCTTACGGGCGTGCGGCTGTGAGTGGCGCGTCCCGCACCTTCTACGGACCACATCGGGGAACTACACATGAATAGCATCACCGCCAGCGAAGTGTTCAACATCATCGCCGTCGTGTCCTATCCGGAACTCAACGCCGCCGGCCTGCACGACCATCGGCTCTGGGGTTTGCTGCTGCTGCAGGCCCCGGGTAAGCTTTCCCTGGACGCGCTGATTTCCCGGAGGTACACCTGAGCTGCGGCCATCCCGGATCATGCGACCGGCGCCCGCCGATCTCTCACCGCGATCCCAGCCCGGATGCCGGTGCAGATCGAAGAACGCGATACGGCCTGGGCATGCGATATGCCACTACGCGCCGTCGCTGCTGCATTCAACGAACGTACCCTTGGGTCATTCCGTGACGCTGTCCCGCCGCCCCCCGGGATACGCAGGCTACCGGCTCTCGCGCCACTCGTGGACCAGCTGACTGAGGCGCATCGGCGAGTTGTTGTCCTGGCCCGACAGCCATTGCTCCAGCACGCTGCTACCCTCATCCAGCGCCTCGCGCTCCGGCGAGGCGGAATCGCCGGGCGCCCGCTGTCCCACGCTGCGCGCCGCCCGCAGCCAATCGTCGACCTCTGCGACGGGCACTTTGAGATTTACGGAACCGACCAGGGCGGCGGACAGGAATGCATCGCGATCAAGATGCCGGCGCCGCGCCAGCTTTTCCGCCGCGCCGATCAAATACCACCGCGCTGCGCGCGAAGTGGCCTCCTGCTCCAGCAGCCGGCGATCAACCAGCAGGAGCGAGGCCTGCATGAACATGTCGAGCTCCTGCAGCGCCGCCCGTATGGCTGACGGCGTGGTGGCGGCCCTGCTGTCGCGACGCCGCTTGCGTCCGAACAAACCCATGTGGCTCCCTCTACTGGCTCGTTACTCCCATCCATGCCACCCGTCCGGCTCCGTCACCGGTGAGTGCGACGTTTCAGACCCGCGGCGCGGGAAATGGCGGACAGACCAGGGCGTCAACGTTCGGCGATGGCCGCGATGATGGTGCGGCAAAACGCCGGCAGGTCGGCCGGCGTTCGGCTGGAGATCAGGTTGCCATCACGCACCACTTCCCTGTCCACCCACAAGGCGCCCGCGTTCTGCAAATCGTCCCGTATGGAGTGAAAGGACGTGACCTCCTTGCCCTCGACAATGCCCGCTGAAATCGGCACCCAGCCCCCGTGGCAGATGAAGGCCACGATGCCTCCGCGATCGAACATCGCGCGCACGAACTGGAGCAGGGTCGCATCCCGGCGCATGCGGTCCGGGGCATAGCCTCCCGGCACCACCACTGCGTCGAAGTCGGTGGGAACGGCTTCGCCGACAGGAAGATCTGCCTGGACGGGTAATCCGTGCTTGCCGCGGTAGTGTGCTTCCCCGGTTCCGAGTACCGTGACCTGTGCCCCGGCCTCCCGGAGCCGGTACACCGGATACCACAGCTCCAGGTCCTCGTAGAGATCTTCCGCGAGCATCGCCACGCATCTGCCCTTGAGCTTCATTGCCGTTTCCGCAGTCGGTCCGCGCGTCAACGTCTATTGTCTGGTCTCCACGACCGGGGCTGGCCGCGCACACGCCTCTGAGTCTAGACCATGTCCCGAACCCTGCAGCGTTGCCCGCCGCAGTGGTTGCACCGCCACCCGGCCCGCATATCTCACCGGGATCCCGGCTGCCGGCGCTGAGCGCGTGTGTCCGGCCGGCGAAGCCGGCGGGCGAGCCGGCGGTGGAGCGCTTCAGCCGGTGCCCTGCAGCAACTCGCGGCACCGCTTTACGACCTGCTCGGCAGTGAAGCCGAAGCGTTCCATCAGCTCGGCGCCCGGCGCGCTGGCACCGAAGCGGGTCATGCCGATCACCGCACCCCGCTCGCCCACCCACTCGCACCAGCCCTGGGTCGCGCCTGCCTCCACCGCGACCCGCGCACCGATTGCCGGCGGCAGCACCTGCTCGCGGTAGTCGGCGCCCTGCTCGCGGAACAGCTCCCAGCTGGGCATGCTCACGACACGCGCATCGATGCCGTCGGCGGTGGCGAGCCGGCCCTGGGCAACGAGCGCAACCTGCACCTCCGAGCCGCTGGCGATCAGAACAACGTCGGGCCGCTCACCCTGCTCACGGCGCAGCACATAGGCACCCCGCAACACGCCCTGCGCAGGGGCATTGTGCTCGCGCTCGAGCACCGGAAGCGCCTGGCGCGTGAGTACCAGCAGGGTCGGACCGTCGCGCCGCGCAAGGGCTGCACGCCAGGCGTAGACCACCTCGTTGGCATCGGCCGGGCGGATCAGGCACAGGTTGGGAACGGCGCGCAGCGCGGCGAGGTGCTCGATGGGCTGATGCGTCGGGCCGTCTTCACCCAGGCCGATGGAGTCGTGCGTCAGCACATAGATCACCGGCAGCCCCATCAATGCCGCCAGCCGGATGGCCGGACGCGCGTAGTCCGTGAACACGAAAAAGGTCGAGGCGAACGGCCGTATACCGCCGTGCAGTGCCATCCCCGAGGCCGCGGCACACATGAGGTGTTCGCGGATGCCCCAGTGCACATTGCGGCCCGCATAATGGCCACGCTCGAAATCCCCGCCGTTCCTGATGGCCGCCTTGGTGGATGAGGCGAGATCCGCGCTGCCGCCCATCAACCAGGGAATGCGCTCCGCCAGCTGGTTCAGCACCTGCTGCGAGGCACTGCGCGTGGCGATCTGCGCCGTCTTGCCGTCGAACAACGGGGTTTCGTCCCAGCCCTGGGGCAGCGCTCCCGCGAGGGCCTGCTCGAAGCACCGCGCGAGCTCGGGGCAGGCGCTGCGATACTCCGCCCAGGTTCTCGACCACTGCGCCTCGAGCTCCGCTCCGCGGGTACGCGCCGACCCCATGTGCTCCAGCACGCGCTCGGGCACCAGGAAGTGCGCATCCGGCGGCCAGCCGTAGCGCTCCTTGGTGCGGCGCACTTCGGCTTCACCCAGCGGTGCACCGTGCGCGGCCGGAGTGTCCTGCGCTTCGGGCGCGCCATAGGCGATGTGCGAGCGCAGAAGGATCAGCGAGGGTCGATCCCGTTCGGCGCGGGCATTGGCGAGCGCGGTTCCGATCGCCTGCAGGTCGTTGGCGCGATCGCCCAGATTCTGCACGTGCCAGTGATAGGCACTGAAGCGCTGCGCGGTGTCATCGGAGAACGCCAGGGCCGTGTCGCCATCGATGGTGATGTGATTGTCGTCGTACACGCAGATCAGCTTGCCCAGTCCCAAGTGGCCGGCCAGCGATCCGGCCTCGTGCGAGGCGCCCTCCATCAGGTCGCCGTCGCCGCAGAAGACATACGTGTAGTGATCGACCAGCGTGTGCCCATCGCGGTTGTAGATGGCGGCGAGGTGCGCCTCGGCGATGGCCATGCCGAGCCCATTCATCAGCCCCTGGCCGAGCGGACCGGTGGTGACCTCCACACCCGGGGTCACGCCAAGCTCGGGGTGACCGGGCGCGCGGCTGCCCCATTGCCGGAAACGCTTGATCTCCGCCAGCGGCAGATCATAGCCGGTCAAGTGCAGCATGGCGTACTGCAGCATGCAGGCGTGCCCGTTGGACAGAACGAAACGGTCGCGGTCGAACCAGGAGGGATTGGCGGGATTGTGACGCAGAAACCGCGTCCACAGCACATAGGCGAGCGGTGCCAGTGCCATGGGCGTGCCCGGATGGCCCGATTCGGCCTGCTGTACCGCGTCCATGGCCAGCGTGCGGATGGTCGCGATGCTCAGTTCCTCGATCGTCAGCTCGGTGAACTTGTGGGACACAGCGGGTTCGTTCATGTCGTCCTCCTGACAGCCAGACCACGCCGGCCGAGAACTCGGTCGCTACCCGATGACGCATTGGGCCCGGCCCGGGCGGCGCTGCTCCTGAAACCATAGATGCGGTCACGGCGCCGTCAAGAAGCTAGCGAAGGTTACGGGGTACTGCCGGCCGCCGCACTCGAGTGCTGGCGCGTGACCGTCTCCCACAATCCGGTGAAGAACGTGCGCGCATTCGAGCCGAGCGAGCGGGTTCGGTAGCCGCCTTCCTGCACGACCAAGGTGGGCAGGGCCAGGCTGCCGATCAGCCGGCCGTTCTCCTCGAAATCCCTGGCACCCAGCGTGAACGAACCGGTGGGATCGCCGCGCGCTGTATCCAGTCCCAGCGACACGACCAGCCAGGCCGGCGCATAGCGTTGGATGCGCTTCAGCGCGCGTTCCAGGGCCGCGCGATAGCGCGCGCCGTCCAGGCCCTCCGGCAGCGGGAGGTTGAGATTGCAGTTTCCGCCCTCATCCACGCCCTTCTCGTCCTCGAAGCCGCTGAAGTACGGATAGGTGTAACGGGGATGCCCATGCAGGGAGACCGTGAGCACGTCGCCACGCGCGTAAAAAATGTCCTGTGTGCCGTTGCCGTGATGGTAATCGACGTCGAGCACTGCCACGCGCCCGTAACGGCTCAGAAAGTGCGCCGCCACCGCGGCGGAGTTGAAGTAGCAAAAGCCACCGAAGCTGCGCCGTTCGGCATGGTGTCCGGGTGGTCGCACCAGTGCATAGGCCAGCGGGTAGCCCCCGAGCAGGCACTGCGCCCCGGTGAGCGCACAGTCGACCGCGCCGATCGCCGCCAGGTAGGCGTTGGCGTTCAGCGGCGTGAAGGTGTCGATGCAGAAGTAGCCGGCGCGCAGCGGCAGCTCCCTGGGCGGGCGTGTGGCATTGCGTACCGGGAAGACGTAGGGATACACCGACTTGCCGGCCGGCACCCGCGCGCAGGCGCGCTTCAGATAATCGACGAACTCTCGGTCGTGCACGGCGCGGATGTGTGCTTCCGGGAAGTGCCTGGCCGGCAGCCGTTCGAAAAGCCCGCTCGGCAGGATCTCCTTCAATATGGAGTCGATGCGCACCGGCGACTGCACGTAGCCGCGCTCGCGCACGTGGTGGATGGAGTGGCGGTCATTGACGATGAGCGCAATGCTCTGGGTACAGGGGCCGAGCGGTTCGACGCCACGCCGCGACTCGCGGCGCACGTAGCGCGGCTCGCGCAGGCGCACCGGGTCATCGCGCAGCGACGCCACCACACGCTCGATGTATTCCCGCGGGCACACCTTGCCGTACTTGCGTTCGAGGATTGCGCGCACGACGGCGCGTGCATGCTGGCGCGCGAGTGGAACACCGCCGCCGAGGTCATCGAAGAGCAGGTACGGTGGATTGTCGCCGCCAGGCGTCAGCGGTGTTTCGTATTCAGTGCCGGCAAGCGGCCGGGCGCCGTAGCGCTCGTAGAAGCGCAGCCGTGCGCTGTTCTGCGCGCGGATCACCGGATCGGAAGAAAGCGCTGCATCGTCCGGCAAGGCCTCGAAGAACAGTCCGATGCAACCGAGCGCCCGCGCTTCCTGGCGCACGCGCTCGTACAGGGCGCTTCCGGTTCCGCCACCGGTGGTGCCGGGCGCTGCAGACAGATATTCCAGGTAACAGAATTGCAGATCGGGCGCATGCAGCAGCATGGCAAAGCCGCGTACGCGCGAGGCGGCGTCCTCGGCCACGAACAGCACGGCGCGAAACCGATGGCGCAGCGGATTGCGCAGCTGGTCCGGCAGCGCGTCGATGTCCTGGAGAGCAAGCCCCGGCATCTGCGCCCGAAGAATGTCCTGCACCCGTGCCAGGAGTTCGCGGTTGGCGGGGCTGGTATCGTCGTGGACCTTGCGGATACGGAACATGGGAAGGCCTCGCGCGGGGCTTCACTATACCACCCCCACGATGCCGGACGCGGCGCCGGCAGGCTGCGCCGGGCGCACGCGGGGCTCGATAGGCCCGATTGCATGCGTGCGCGTGCCGCATACGACGCAGGGCACGCGCCTTGTAGATGCTGCGGGTTTTTTCTAAAGTAGCGCCTCCCTCGGTAAGCCCTCCCGCTCCCATGCGTGCTCCCGACGCTTCATCGTTCCCGGCACCTGGTCATCGAGCACGTCCCGGACTACGGGTGCGCGCGACTGCGCTGCTGCTGCTCGTACTGGGCGTGCTGTGCTGCACGGTGGCACTGTCTGCCGCGGACGGGCCACTCAATGCAGCCGCAACGCGCGAAATGGACCAGCGTCTGGACCAGATCGAACGCGGGCTGCGTGTCGGACCCAATCCGCAGACGGTGCGTGGCTGGATACAAGAGCTCAATCAGATCCGCAGCCGGTCCGCGGACTGTGTCAGCAGCGGCAACGAGCATATGACCGAGCTCGGCCAGCAGCTGGAAAAGCTCGGTGCCCCCGTTTCCGACGAGGACGGCGACGTCACGCGCATGCGCCGCTCGCTGGAGGCGGAGAAAGCGTCTCTGGAAAAGGTCGTATCGGGCTGCCGGCTGCTCGGAGTGCGCAGCGACGGACTGCTGAAACAGACCACGACCCTGCAGCAGACGATACTCAAGACCGAGCTGTTGGCACAAGGGGAGAATCTGCTCGAGCTTATCGTCAAGAACTGGCGCCAGCCCGGCGTCTGGGTCACGGCCACGCAGAGCTTTCTGCTCGAGCACAGTGGCATCGACCTGCTGACACCGACCGAGATCGTGCTGCTGATCGTGGCGCTCCTGGGCGCGCTGTTCGCAGGGCATCGCATACGCGGCTATCTGTTTTCGGCGGCGGGGCGCATCAAGCTGCACGGCCAGCTCTCGGCGCAGTTCAGCCAGTCCTTGTTGACGGTCTACGGTCATTTCAGCCCGCATCTCCTGGTCAGCTGCGCCGCGGCACTCTTTCTGCTGCAGCTCACGCGGGACATGGCGCCCACGCCGTTTATCGCGCTCCTCGCCTATGGACTTCCCGCCTACTTCGTCCTGGCGAGCCTGATCCACCTGTTTCTCGCTCCCTATCCGCCGGCGCGGCCGTTCGTGCCGCTGCCCGAGGATGTTGCCAAGTCGCTGGGGCGGCGCCTGCAGATCCTGCTGTTGCTGAGCTTCCTGGGCTACCTGCTGTTCGCCACGCTGCTGTCGCAATCGCTACCGCCCGCAGCCCTGCTGCTGGCTCGCGCGGTATTCATGACTGCCGCCGTGCTCAATCTGATCTGGGCGCTATGGCTCGCCGAGTACATCCCGGGCGTTGCCGGCACGCGCTGGGTGCGGCGCGTGCTGGCGCTGGTCCTGGCGGGCGCAGTGGCCGCCGAGTGGCTGGGCTATCGGAACCTGTCGCTGGCCATGCTGCGCGCCAGCGTAGGCACGATGATGCTCGTCGGGCTGATACGGCTGGTGCTGCGCCTGCTGCACGAGCTGTTCGAAGGACTGGAGCACGGGCAGCGTCTGTGGCACCTGCGCCTGCGCGGTTGGCTCGGCCTGCAGCGCAGCGACCCGGTACCGGGCCTGAACTGGCTGCGTCCGGTCTTCATGCTGGTGGTCTGGCTCGCGGCACTGCTGGTGGTGCTGCGCTTGTGGGGCCTTTCGGACCTCGGTGCCGCCGCGTGGCGCGACTATGTGGTGGGCGGCTTCCAGGTCGGCTCGCTCACCGTGGTGCCGTCCAAGATCGCGCTGGCGCTGGTGACGCTCGCCGTACTGCTTTCGGCAAGCGGCTGGATGCGCACCCAGCTCGAACGCAGCTGGCTGAGCCACACGCGTATCGAGCGCGGTGCCCGCGAATCGCTGGTAACGGTATTCGGCTACACGGGCACGGCGGTGGCGATGCTGGTCGCGCTGGCGGTCGCCGGCATGGACTTCAGCAACCTGGCACTGGTCGCGGGCGCACTTTCCGTCGGTATCGGTTTCGGCCTGCAGAACATCGTCAACAATTTCATCTCCGGCCTGATTCTGCTGTTCGAGCGCCCCATCAAGACCGGCGACTGGATCGTGGTCGGCAGCACCGAAGGCTATGTCCGGCGCATCAGCATCCGCTCGACCCAGATCCAGACCTTCGATCAGGCGGATGTCATCGTGCCGAACTCCGAGCTCATCTCCTCGCAGGTCACCAACTGGATGCTGCGCGATCCCACGGGCCGCATCCGGGTTCCCGTCGGCGTGGCCTATGGCACCGATACCGATCTGGTGAAAAAACTGCTGCTGCAGGTGGCCGTGGAGCACCCGCTGGTGATCAGCGACGGCAGCAAGCCCCCGCCACGCGTCCTGTTCATGGAGTTCGGGGAAAGCTCGCTCAACTTCACCCTGTTCTGCTTCCTGCGTAACATCGACAGCCGGCTGACCACTCTCAGCGACCTCAACTTCGCCATCGATCGCGCGTTCCGCGAGCACAACGTCCAGATTCCGTTCCCGCAGCGCGACCTGCACGTGCGCGACTGGACACCGGCGAGTACGGTCGACCCCGCGCGCGCCATGGCCAAGGGCCCGGAAGCGGCGCAGGACGACTACAGCCAGGAAAGTCGGGCTCCGTGACAGATCGTTCTCACTTGGCACCGACCCCGATTTTGCGCCCACCCTTTCAGCACCTGGCGGGGGGCGCTACTATGATCCGCATTCGGGCCGGGGGCCCGCTGCCATACGCGAGGGCTCGCCGTGGAGCACATCGTCTCGATCATCGCACTCACCATGGGCGCCGCCTGGGCCAGCGGCATCAATCTCTATGCCACGATTTTCATGCTGGGTTACCTTGGCGCGACCGGGAACATCGACCTGCCACCCGACCTGCAGATCCTGAGCGATCCGCTGGTGATGTTCGCCGCCGGCTTCATGTACTGCGTGGAGTTCTTCGCCGACAAGACACCCGGCGTGGACACTGCCTGGGACAGCATCCACACCTTCATCCGCATCCCGGCCGGGGCGGCCCTGGCCGCCGGCGCGGTAGGCGACATCAGCCCGGCAGTGGCGCTGGCCGCGGCCATCGTTGGCGGGACCCTCGCCGCCGGAACCCATGCCGCCAAGGCCGGTGGGCGCATGCTGATCAACACTTCCCCGGAGCCGTTCAGCAACTGGGCGGCTTCGATCGGCGAGGACGTGATGGTGATCGCCGGGCTGTGGACCGCGCTGTATCATCCGGTCACCTTCCTGGTGCTGCTCGCGCTGTTCGTCGCGCTGCTCGTATGGCTGCTGCCCAAGCTCTGGCGCACCATCCGCCGCGCCATCGCCTATCTCTCCAGCCTGTTCGGCAGTACCCCACGCGCGGGACCGGTCAAGGACGCAGAATTCCCGGTCTCCAACCCGCGTCTTCCGGACTCCGGGCGACCATCGGGCAACGATGCGGCGTGAGGGACAGGGGACGGCAGGTCGGCAGCACCGCCCTCCTCCGCGACCAGCACCCGTGCTGACCTGAGATCCGATGCTCGGCATCGATCAGCTTCAAGACACACTGATCGCGGCCATCTGGGAACCGGACCTGGAGGCGCTGCCGGCGTGGAAGTCGTGGGCTTACCGGTCCCTACGCGTGCTTTATGCCTCCGTGCGCGACCTGCTCGCCGGCCAGCTCATGCTGCGTGCGACGAGCCTGGTCTACACCACGCTGCTGTCGCTGGTGCCGCTGCTCGCCGTGAGCTTTTCGGTGCTCAAGGCGTTCGGCGTGCACAACCAGATCGAGCCCCTGCTGCGCAATCTTCTGGCACCGCTCGGGGCACAGGGCCATGAGGTGAGTGACCGGATCATCGCCTTCGTGGAGAACATGAATGCCGGCGTGCTGGGTTTCGTCGGATTGACGTTTCTGCTCTACACCGTGGTCTCGTTGCTGCAGCAGGTGGAGGAAAGCTTCAATTACGTCTGGCACGTCGAGAAGCAACGCGGGTTCGCGCAGCGCTTCACCGAATATCTCAGCGTGATCCTGATCGGCCCGGTGCTGGTGGTCTCGGCCCTGGGGATGACGGCCTCCATCCTCGGCACCCATGTGGCACAGCAGGTGCTCGCTTATCAGCCGCTCGGCGAGGCCGTCTCGCTCGGCACGCGGCTGCTGCCCTACCTGCTGGTCATCGCGGCCTTCGCCTTCGTCTATGGCTTCGTACCCAACACCCGCGTGAAGGTGAGCTCGGCGCTGTTCGGGGCGGTAGTCGCGGGCGTGCTGTGGGAGAGCACGGGTTGGATCTTCGGCTCCTTCGTCGTCACGTCGTCGCGATACACGCTGATCTACTCCGCATTCGCCACGCTGGTGCTGTTCATGATCTGGCTCTACGTCAGCTGGGCGATCCTGCTGTTCGGCGCGACCATGGCCTTTTACTTTCAGTACCCCGAGTACCTGGCACCCCGCCAGCGCAGCTTCGTACTGAGCGGCAGATTGAAGGAACGGCTGGCCCTGGCCAGCATGGCACTGGTGGTGCGCAATCACTATCTAGGGGTGGCGCCGTTGACTCTGGTGGAACTGTCGGCGCACCTGCATGTGCCCGGCGAGGCGCTCGCTCCGCTGATCCACTCCCTGGAGCGGGCCCGGTTATTGGCGCGCGATGCCGCTGATCCGCCGCGATATCTTCCGGGGCGTCCGGCGGATACCACTGCTGTGCGGGAAGTGCTGGCCGCGGTGAGGAATGGCGACGAGCGCGAAGTGCTTGCGCCGCAACAGGTGCGTCACGATCCGCAGGTCGATCGCGTGCTGGAGCGGCTCGAGCAGGCCGTGCGCGCTTCCCTGGAAGGCCTGACCTTGAAGGATCTGGCGGCCCCGGAGTCCACACCCGGCGACGTCATCGATGAGCCGGCGATGGCCGCTCAGCTGCCGGCTGGGCAACGTCGCAAAGTCTGAGACCCGGCACTCAGCGCGCCGCAGCGCGCTCCGCGGCTGCGGGATGTTCCCCGGAAAAGATCGGTGCGGCGGCCGGATGCGTCGCGGAGTCGCTTTCGAGCTCGGACTGGAGATGGTCGTGTGCCGCTACCTCAGCCTCCGGCGGCGGAGCGGGCCGTGCTTCGGCCTCTGCGCCCGGCAGCACCTGGCGTTCGGGCAGGTCCAGGCGTGGGGCCTGCAGATCCGGGCTGCAGAGCCGTTGCGCACCGTTTGCCAGATGCTCATATACGGCGCGGTACTGCGTGGTGAGCCCCTGGAACAGCTCGGAGGTCTTGAGGAAGTGGCCATCGACCTCGCCGCGGTAATCGCCGAAAGCCGTGCGCACCTGCTCCAGCTCCGCCTCCAGCTCGCGCACCCGACGACGGTTGAGGGGCAGCCACATCGCGACCAGCAACCCGCTCGATGCGCCGAGGGCGAACGAAAGCAGTCCGATCCCCCAGATCCAGCCGCTGGCGATGTCCTCCATCAGCTTCTCCTTGGGTGAAAGTGCGCGCATGCTACCAGAGGAAACTGCGGCCCGCATCCCGGGGAAGACGCATTTCAGGCGCGCCGGCTGCGGACCGGACCTCCGGTGCGCAGGTTCTCGGTAAGCTCGGCACGATGCATGCGCAGATAGTCGACGGCCGCGCCGATGACGGCGAGCCCGTAGCCAAGGCTGAAGCGGATGCCCGCGGTCGGGCAGCAGTCGGGGTCGTGGCTGCGCAACGTCTCCAGCAGCCCTTCCCATTCCTCGAGCCGTTGGTCGAGCACCCAAACCAGGCGCTCCGGCGGCAACAGATGCGCGAAATACATCAGGACCAGGAATTCGGAGCGCACCTTGTGGTGCGGGTAGGTTGCCGTCAACGCGTCCACCAGCGCGGCATGCCCCGCCGCGGTGATCCGATACACCTTCTTGTCCGGCCGCTTGCGCTGCGCGACGTCGGTGCAGGTAACCAGCCCCGCCTCGGCAAGCTCAGCGAGCGCAGGATAGATCGAACCGTATCCCGCCGCAAAAAAATGACTGAAGCTGCCCTCGAAGTACTTTTTGATGTCGTACCCGGCCATATCGCCGAAGGTCAGTGCCCCGAGGCACAGCGTCTTGACGTCCATTACTCACCTCTGCCAGCCGTCACGCGCGTCCCCACTTGCCAGCGCGCGGTAATCTCCCGCTACGATATACCGAGGCAGGATATATATCGAGACGATAGTGACTGCCGGGCCATGCCCGGTGCCGGCTGCGGGTATACTTTGCGCTTTCCGTGGTGAGCCGCGGGCCCGGCCGCCGGATCAGGAGCCGCTATGGATCGGGAAGTTGAAGTCGCAATCATCGGTGCCGGAACCGCAGGTCTGTCCGCGCTTTCCAAGGTGCGCGCCGCCGGGTGCAGCTTTCTACTGATCAATGGCGGAGCGCTGGGAACCACCTGCGCGCGCGTCGGCTGCATGCCTTCGAAAGCAGCCATACAAGTCGCCGAGGACTATCATCGCCGCCATGTCTTCGATCGCCTGGGGATTGAAGGCATGGAAGCGCTGGGCATGGACGCGGCAGATGCAATGGACTACGTACGGGATCTGCGCGACATCTTCGTCGACCGGGTGCTTGCCGGAAGCACCGATCAGTTGAGCGAGGAGCAGTTTCTGGAAGGCTATGCACGGTTCGTCGAGCCCACCGTGCTGGATGTCGAGGGCCGGACGGTACGCGCCAGGAAAGTCATCATCGCGACCGGCTCGCGGCCGTACGTGCCGCGCGAGTGGCAGTCGTTCGGAGAGCGCATTCTCACCACCGACAACCTGTTCGAGCAGGAACACCTGCCGCGTTCGCTCGCCGTGGTGGGACTGGGCGTCATCGGATTGGAAATGGGTCAGGCGCTTCAGCGCATGGGCGTGCAGGTCACCGGCATCGACCGCCTGCTCACGGTCGCCAATCTTCGCGATCCGCTGGTAAGCCAGGTTGCCGTCGAGCTCATGCAGGCGGAGCTACCGCTGTGGCTGGGTCGGCCGGCGCAGGTGAGCGCACACCAACAGGGCCTGCAGGTCTCGTGCGGCGAACGCAGCGTCGTGGTCGAGAAGGTGCTGGCAAGCCTCGGCCGGGTGCCGAACGTGGAGCGCCTCAATCTGGAGGCACTGGGCCTGCCGCTGGACGCCAGGGGTCTGCCGCCCTTCGATCGGCACACCATGCAGGTCGGGCAGCTGCCGGTATTCATCGGCGGCGATCTGACGGGCGAACGTGCAATTCTGCACGAGGCGGGTGACGAGGGCCGCATTGCCGGTTTCAACGCCGCGCGCGATCGGATCACCGCCTTTCGGCGCAAGACACCACTTGCCATCACCTTCTGCGATCCCAACATCGCCACCGTGGGGGCGTGCTGGAGCGAGCTCGATCCCGAGCGCACCGCGGTCGGAGAGATGCGCTTCGGGCCGGTGGGCCGCGCGCTGATCATGGGCAGGAACAAGGGCATTCTGCGCGTCTACGCCGCGCGCGACAGCGGGCGCATGCTGGGCGCGGCGATGATTGCACCCAAGGGCGAGCACCTTGCGCATCTGCTCGCATGGGTCATCCAGCAGAATCTCACCGTCTTCGACCTGCTGAAGATGCCGTTCTATCACCCGGCGATCGAAGAAGCGCTGCAGGCGGCGCTGTATGATCTGCGCAAGAACGTCCAGGCGAGCCACCCCGAACCGGTGGAGCTGCAGACCATGGACGGTGCCTCCTGGCCAGCTTAGCCAGCTGCCCTACATGCTGGAGCTGAGCGGCGTCTCCAAACGTTACGGCGATACCCCGGCGCTGCACCGGACCGATCTGCAGGTGGAGCGCGGTCGTACCACCGTGCTGATCGGACCGAGCGGGTGCGGCAAGTCGACCCTGATCCGGCTGATGCTCGGCCTGCTCGAGCCGGACACCGGTACGGTGCGCTTTCTGGGCGAGCGTCTGGCGCCGCAGAACGTGCTCGCCATCCGCCGTCGCATCGGCTATGTGGTGCAAAACGGCGCGCTCTTCCCGCACTACACCGCCCACCAGAACGTCACCGTCGTGGCGCGCTATCTCGGTTGGCCACGCGCCCGCATCGGGGCCCGGGTGGCCGAGCTGCTGCAGCTGACCGGGCTGCCGGAGCCGCTGCTGCCGCGCTATCCGGCCGAGCTCTCCGGTGGCCAGTACCAGCGCGTGGCCTTGATGCGCGCCCTGCTGCTCGACCCGGAACTGCTGCTGCTCGATGAGCCCTTGGGCGCCCTCGACCCCATGATCCGCTTCGATCTGCAAGGCGAGCTCAAGCGGATTTTCGAACGGCTCGACAAGACCGTGGTGCTGGTCACCCACGATCTCGCCGAAGCGGCATTCTTCGCCGACCGCGTGGTGCTGCTGCGTGCCGGGCGCATCGTGCAACAGGGTGACATCGCGGACCTGATCCGGCAGCCGGCCGACGACTTCGTGCAGCGCTTCATTCGCGCCCAGCGCGCACCGCTGGACGCGCTGCAGCGATCGTGAACGCCAGGCGCGCCTCGAGCCTGCTGTTCGCCGCCGCGCTGTGGGGCGCCTTTTCCGAAGCGCATGCGGCGCAGGCGGTGACCGTAGGCTCGAAGAAGTTCACCGAGTCCGTCATCCTGGGCGAAATCGCTACCGGCGCGCTGCGCAGTGCACAAATTCCTGCCGTCCACCGCCGCGAGCTGGGCGGCACGCGGGTGCTTTGGGAGGCACTGCTGGCAGGCGACATCGACGTCTATGCCGAATACACGGGCACGCTGCGGGGGGAAATCCTTTCCAAGGAGATCGGCGGCGACGATGCCGCGCTGCGAGTGGCACTGGCGCAGCAGGGTGTGCGCATGATCGGGCCGCTGGGTTTCAACAACACCTATGCGCTCGGCATGCGCGAGGAGGTTGCTGCGCGCCTCGGCGTGCGCAGCATCTCGGACCTGCGCAGCCATCCCGAGCTGCGCTTCGGGTTCAGCAGTGAATTTCTCGATCGCGCGGACGGCTGGCGCGGGCTGCGCCGCGACTATGCACTGCCTCAGCGCGAAGTGCGCGGGCTCGACCACGATCTCGCCTACCGAGCCCTCCAGAGCGATGCGATACAGCTCACCGATCTGTACTCGACCGACGCGGAAATCGAGTACTACGGCCTGCGCGTACTGCGCGACGACCTCGGCTACTTCCCCGACTACCATGCCGTGCTGCTGTATCGAGCCGATCTGAACGAACGCCATCCGGGCGCGGCGCGGGCGCTCGAGCCACTGCGCGGCGCCATTGACGCCCCAACCATGATCGCCATGAATGCGCGGGCCAAGCTCGACCGCGTCCCAGAAAGCCAGGTGGCCTCGCGCTTCCTCACCCGCCACCTGGGATTCGCCCCGGCGCTGCCGACCGAGGGTAGCCTTGCCCGCCTGCTGCGGCTCACCCGCGAGCACCTGACGCTGGTGGGGATCTCACTGGCCGCGGCCATCGCGGTTGCGGTGCCGCTCGGTGTCCTCGCCGCGCGGCGACCTCGCTTCGGGCAGGTGATTCTGGCGCTCACCGGCATCATCCAGACCATCCCGTCCCTGGCATTGCTGGTGTTCATGATCCCGCTGCTCGGCATCGGCGGACCCCCTGCCATCGTCGCGCTGTTTCTCTACAGCCTGCTGCCGATCGTGCGCAACACCTATGCCGGGCTGCACGACATCGCGCCGCAGCTGCGCGAGTCGGCTCTGGCGCTGGGACTGCCGCCGGGCGTCCGGTTGCGGCTCATCGAGCTGCCGATGGCCGCGCGCAGCATCCTCGCCGGCATCAAGACCTCGGCCGTCATCAACGTCGGCACCGCAACGCTCGGGGCCCTGATCGGCGCCGGCGGGTACGGCCAACCCATCCTCACCGGCATACGGCTCGATGACACCGGCCTGATCCTGCAGGGCGCGATTCCCGCCGCCGCCCTGGCACTGCTGGTGCAGGGTGTCTTCGAGCTCGCCGAGCGCCGCCTGGTGCCGCGCGGGCTGCGCCTCGGACGTCCCGAGTGAAAGTCGTTTGTCCACCTCGCACATGCTCCGCGTGAGGGGCCACGCGACCGCAACGCTGCAATCAGCGCGGCAAGGCGGGATCGCGAGGCCCGTATCCCGTGAGCTCGACATAGCCGCTGCCGCTCACCGGTAAACCGCCGCGTGCCCCGGTGACCGCCACCGCCCCTTCCCAATATCTGACAGTGACCGCGAGCTCCTGGTCCGCAAGCAGCGGCTGCGCCGTGAGCTCGAGATGCGCTTTCGGGATCCGCAGCTGCCAGCCGGCCGGATAGGTCGCACCCGTCGGACTGGTCCAGGTGTTCAGCACCTCGACCTGCACGTCGTCCCGCTGCAGCGCAGTCACTACGCCTTGCGGATCGACCAGCACGCCCTGGCTGTAGGGATCGATGGTGCCGTCGCGTTTGCGCAGCCGGTAGTACATCAGGTCGTGTCCGTCGTCGAGCTGCAGGGCGAACCAGTCCCAACCCGACTCGTTGTTCGCGAGCGCGCTGGTGCTCCACTCCCGGTCCAGCCACGAGCGTCCCGTCACGGGGAAACGCTCCACGCCCAGCTGCACGCTGCCCTGCGTCGTGAACCGCGTGACCGAATAGTAATAGGAGGCGTTCCCCGGTGCCGCGCTCTTGCGACTCAGGCCCTGCTCGCCCTGCAGCACCGGGGGCCTGGGCGACTCGAGGGTGAGGTCCAGCGCGACATTCCCTGCCGCGGCCCGCAACCGCCAGGGCTGTCCGCCCGCCGCCGGCGCGCGGACCTGCCAGTCGTCCAGCCACACGCGAAACGGATCCGCCTGCGCCCCGGCCAGTTCGAGGGCGCCGCGTGCATAGCGCTCGAAGTAGTGGAACCGCCCGCCGTCGACATCGGTGAGCGCCAGATGCGCCAGATAGACCTGACGCGTCGCCCATGCCGAAGGCCGTTCGGGACCCGAAGGCGCGAGCGCCACGCGGAAGAACGTCAGCTCATAGCCGAAGCGGCGGCCACCGCCGGTGCGCAGATTGCCGGTGAAGTACCACCACTCGGTGCGAAAGTCCGGATGCGGTCCATGATCGACGGGAAAGTGGAAGGCGCGCGGTGCCGTGGCGCGAGCATATCCCGCAGCGGCCGCGCCGCCGAGCACCGCGCCGAGATCGAGCCCCTGCGCGTCGCTGGGCGGCGCCGCAACGGGTCTCGTCATCCGGTACGCGCCGGTGACAAGGACCGCGGTTGCCACGGCCGCAAGCAGTGCAAGCCTGATGCTCCTAGGCTTCATTCCTCGCGCAGCGCCTGGGCCGGGTTCTGGCGCGACATGCGCCAGGCGGGATAGAGACCCGCCAGCAATGCCGCCACCACTGCCAGCAGCAGGGCCTGCAGCGCCAGCTCTGGCGATACCAGAGTCTGCATGCTCCAGCCGAAGGCGCGGCGATTGATCACGTGAATCAGCATCAATGCCAGCAGCACGCCGACCGGTATCGCCACCAGGCCCGCGGCCAGGCCCATGAGACCGGACTGTGACAGCAGATGCGCCCACACCTGCGCAGGCGTGAGGCCCGTGGCGCGCAGGATCGCCACCTCCCGGGCACGCTCGAACTGCACCGCCATGAGCGCGCTCAGGACTCCGACGAACGCCACCAGCACCGCGAGCAGGCGCAGCACGTTGGTGATCACGAAGGTACGATCGAAAATTGCAAGCGAGCCTTCGCGCACCGCGCGCTGCGATCGCAGCATCAGACCCGGCTGTGCCGCCAGCACGCTGCGCAAGCGCGCGCGCACCGCATCCTCGTCCGCAGCCGGGTCCAGATAGACGCCGATGGCGGTCGCACCGCGCTCGTGCCAGTGGCGCTCGAACAGCGCGCGCGACATGAGCACGGTACCGGGACCGGAAACGTAGTCGTAGAAGACGCCGCCGACCTTGAACTGCTGAATGCCGCTGTCGGTGCGCAGCACCACGCGGTCGCCGGCCCGCACGTCGTGCAGCTGCGCATAGGGCTCGGACACCAGCACCTCCGCGCCGGCGCGGAACAGCGGCCAGACCCGGCCGGGATCGCCCCCGCGCAGGCGAAAGCGCAGGGCGCGTCCGGCTGCAAGCTCCACCGCCCGCACCTCGGTGAGCCCTTGCGACGACTCGATGGTGGTTGCGTTGGTGGTCGTCACCTCGGCGACGCCGGGCACGGTGCGCACTGCTGCAACCAGGGCCGGATCGATGGGCACTTCGGTGCGGCTGCTCATCAGGCTCGGCGCGGCAATGTACAGGTCGGCCTGCAGCGTGGTGTCCAGCCACGAGACCACTGTGGCGCGAAAGCTTTCCACCATGATGCCCACCCCTACGGTGGTCGCCACCGCCAGCATCAGGGCAGCGATGGCGACACCGGTGCGGCTCAACGAGCCGGCGATGCCGTGCACCGCCAGCCGGATCTGCACGCTGCACAACCGCACCACGGGTGTGCCGAGCCACACTGCGCCCAGCACCACGGCGGGGGTGAGGAGGCTGAGCCCCACGAGAAGTGCGAACAGCGCGGCAAACCCCGCCACCAGGCTCCGCCCGGGCAGCAGCAACATGAATGCGCAAGCCAAGAGCAGCGCAACGCCCGCCACTGCCAGGCGCGGCGCCAGGCGATGTGCGCGCGCCTCCAGAACCGAACGACTCAGCACACCCTGGGGCGGGGTCCATGCCGCCTCCGCCGCCGGAGCGAGGGTCGCAAGCAGCGCGGCGCCCAGCCCGAGCGCCACCGCCTTCAGCATCGGCGCCGCGGCGACGTGCAACGTGCCGACCGTGACCGCGAAGTAGAGATCGTTCAGCGTGCGCGCGACCAGGTGCACCAGTGCCCCGGCGATCACCACCCCCAGCAGCAGCCCGAGCACCGTTCCCAGCACCCCCAGCCCCAGTGCCTCGACGAGAATCAGCCAGAACACCTCGGCACGCGTGACGCCCAGCGCGCGCAACCGCCCGAGCAGCGCACGCCGCTGCAGGACGGCGAAGGTGATGGTGTTGTAGATCAGGAACATGCCCACCACCAGTGCCAGCAGACTCATGGCGGTGAGATTGATGCGAAAGGCACCGGCCATGCGCTCCAGCGCGGCTGTGCGCGAGCGGGCCGGCACCAGCACGGCGTCGCCCGGCAGGAGCTTCTCGATCCGCTCGCGCAGTGCCGTACCGGCAGGACCCGCGGGCGCGGTGACGTCGATCCAGCTCAGCCGCCCCAATGTGCCAAGCATGCTCTGGGCGGTCGCGATGTCGGCCACCAGGACATTCTGCAGAGCGGCTGCATTCGCAACGTCCAGCGTGCCTGCCTGCACCACGGCGCGCGCGCGCCCGCGCAGCAGTAGTTTGAACCGCTCGCCGGTAGCGACGCCGAGCGCCTGCGCCGTCTGAGCGCTCATCAGCACGGCACCGGGCTCGGTCAGGAGGGCGCGCACGGCTGCGCCCGAATGCACCGCGACGCCGCCCGGTCGTCCCGCGACTGCGAACGGATCGATGCCCACCAGGTGCACGGTGATACCGCGCGCCTCACCGTAGCCCTCCACCACCGGCGCAACGGCGCGGATCCCGTGGGTGCGCAGTCGTACGTAGAGCCGCTCGTCGAGGCCCGAGGGTCCTCCGATGATCTGGTGCGTGGCCGGACCCGACAACGCTTCCATGGAAAGCTCGAAGGCGCGGCGGGCGCTGCTGTTGGCAAGATCGACCGCAACCACCACTGCGACGCCGAGCGCGATGCCGATCACTACGAGCACCAGCTGCCAGGGATGATGCAGCAGATGACGGGTACTGGCACGCCACGCGGTGGGCGCGATCACTCCGATAGAGCCTCGGTCTGGAGCCTGCCGTCGCTCAGCACCAGGCGCCGGTCGGCCAGGGCAGCGACTTCGGCGGAATGGGTCACCAGCAACAGCGTATGGCCGCGCCTGCGCACCAGCCGATCCAGCAGATCCAGCACCACGCGCCCGGTGTCCGCGTCGAGATTGCCGGTAGGCTCGTCGGCGAGTACCACCGAAGGCTCGTGCACCAGCGCCCGGGCCAGTGCCACCCGCTGTTGCTCGCCGCCGGAAAGACGGTCCGGGTAGCTGTGAGCGCGATCCGCGAGTCCCACCTCCTCGAGCATGCGCCTCGTCCGTTGGCCTGCGCGCCGCGCGCTTGCGCCATTGAGCTCCAGCGGCAACAGGACGTTCTCCGCCACGCTGAGCGTGGGCAGCAGGTTGAAGAACTGATAGACGAAGCCCACGTGGCGGCGCCGGAACCGCGTGCGTTCCCGTTCCGACAGATCCGAAACCGCCGTCCCGTGCACCCGCACCGTGCCGCACGTAGGACGGTCGATGCCGCTGATGAGATTCAGCAGCGTGGACTTGCCGGAACCGCTGCGTCCCAGCAGGGCCACGCACTCGCCGGCGGCGACTTCCAGGTCCAGGGCTTCGAGCACCCTGCGCGAGCGCTCACCCTCATGAAAGACACGGGTCAGCCCCTGCAGAAACACGGCCGGAGGCGCTGTGGACATGGCTGAGACGTCGCTGCCTGGAACGAACCTGGTCCCCTCGGTCATGGACATGTGCGGATGGGGCGATGCCGGCTGCAGCAATTGCGCGGCAGGTTCGCCGATGCATCCCCAAGGGGATATGCAGAAATACTTGACCGCCCTAGTCAGGTACAATAGTATTGTTGACTAATTTAGTAGGAGATTCCCCGGGGCGGCTGCCGGGGGTTTCCGGCGATCCCTCGCCGCGGCCAGAGGTCTGATTCACAGGATGGCCAAGGCAGGGAACGAGATTTTAAACGATAAGGACGCCCGGAGAAAGTCATGTCCACATCACCGCAGCACCTCGACGCCCTGATCAATCGGGAGTACGAGGCCGGCTTCGTCACCGATCTGGAGGCCGACCAGGTTCCGCCGGGCCTCGGCGAGGACGTCATTCGCCTGATCTCGGCCAAGAAGAACGAGCCCGAATTCATGCTGGAGTGGCGCCTGCGCGCGTATCGGCATTGGCTCACCATGAAGACGCCGAGGTGGGCTTCGGTGCACTACCCGCCCGTGGACTATCAGACGATCTGCTATTACTCGGCGCCCAAGTCCCGCAAAGACGCGCCCAAGAGCCTCGACGAGGTCGACCCGAAGCTGCTCGAAACCTACGCGAAGCTCGGCATTCCGCTCAAGGAGCAGGAAATGCTCGCCGGCGTCGCCGTGGACGCGGTGTTCGACAGCGTCTCGGTAGCGACCACCTTCAAGGGCAAGCTGGCCGAGATGGGCATCATCTTCTGCTCGTTTTCCGAGGCCGTGCAGCACCACCCCGAGCTCGTCAAGCAGTACCTCGGCACCGTGGTGCCCCACACGGACAATTTCTACGCCTCGCTGAACTCCGCGGTGTTCACCGACGGGTCGTTCGTGTATGTGCCCAAGGGCGTGCGCTGCCCCATGGAGCTGTCCACCTACTTCCGCATCAACGCGTCGAACACCGGACAGTTCGAGCGCACGCTGATCATCGCCGACGAAGGCGCCTACGTCAGCTATCTGGAGGGCTGTACGGCGCCGATGCGCGACGAGAACCAGCTGCATGCGGCGGTCGTCGAGCTGGTGGCACTGAAGGATGCCCAGATCAAGTATTCGACGGTCCAGAACTGGTATCCGGGCGACGCGGAAGGGCGCGGCGGCATCTACAACTTCGTCACCAAGCGCGGGGCCTGCCGGGGCGAGAATGCCAAGATCTCCTGGACCCAGGTGGAGACCGGCTCGGCAATCACCTGGAAGTATCCGAGCGTGATCCTGGAGGGCGACAACTCGGTCGGCGAGTTCTATTCGGTCGCGCTGACCAACAACCGCCAGCAGGCCGACACCGGCACCAAGATGATCCATGTTGGAAAGAACACCCGCAGCACCATCGTCTCCAAGGGCATTTCCGCCGGTCGGGGGCAGAACGCCTATCGCGGCCTGGTGAAGATCCTCAAGGGTGCGGACAACGCGCGCAACTACAGCCGGTGCGACTCGCTGCTGATGGGCGACAAGTGTGGCGCCCACACCTTCCCGTACATCGAGGCGAAGAATCCCACCGGCACCGTGGAGCACGAGGCCACCACCTCGCGCATCAGCGAGGATCAGCTGTTCTATCTCACCCAGCGCGGGTTGTCCGAAGAGGATGCAGTCTCGATGGTGGTGAACGGATTCTGCAAGGAAGTGTTCAAGCAGCTGCCCATGGAGTTCGCCGTCGAGGCGCAGAAGCTGCTCAGCGTCAGCCTCGAAGGCGCGGTCGGCTGATCCCGCCGCTGCGTCAGCGTATTCGCCACAAAGATCAGTAGATCAATGGAGATTCAAACAATGCTTTTCATCAAGGGCCTGCAGGCCTCCGTAGACGGCAAACCGATCCTCAAGGGCATCGACCTGGAGGTACGCGCGGGTGAGGTCCACGCCATCATGGGGCCCAACGGCTCCGGCAAGAGCACGCTGGCCGGCGTGCTGACCGGGCGCAGCCGCTACCAGGTGACCGGCGGCGAGGTGCGTTTCGATGGGCAGGACCTGCTGGCGCTGGCGACCGAGGAGCGTGCCCGCCTGGGTATCTTCCTGGCCTTCCAGTATCCGGTCGAGATTCCCGGAGTGAGCAACATCTACCTGCTCAAGGCCGCGCTCAATGCGGTGCGCAAGTCGCGTGGCGAGCCGGAGCTGGATGCCATGGATTTCCTGGCCCTGGTGAAGGATCGCATGCAGCTGGTGCAGATGAAGGAAGAGCTGCTCTATCGCTCGGTCAACGAAGGCTTCTCCGGAGGCGAGAAGAAGCGCAACGAGATTCTGCAGATGGCCGTGCTGGAGCCGAGGCTCGCGATACTCGACGAGACCGATTCGGGCCTGGACATCGATGCGCTGCGCACCGTCGCCGATGGCGTCAACGCCTTGCGCAACCCGGAGCGCGCCATCATCCTGGTGACCCACTACCAGCGGCTGCTGGATTACATCGTTCCCGATCACGTGCATGTGCTGGCCGGCGGCAGGATCGTGCGCTCCGGCGACAAGTCCCTGCCCCATGAGCTCGAGAAACAGGGTTACGCCTGGACCGAAGTGCCGGGCGCAGATGCCGGCGCCTCGGTCTAGCGGGGGGATGCAGATGAGCGACACTCTCCCCACCCGCGACCTTTATCTGGCCGCGTCTGCCACGGCGCGGCACACGAATCAGGCCGGCTGGATCAACGAGCTGCGCCGCACGGGCGCCGAGCGTTTCGCGGAGCTTGGCTTTCCCACGGTGCAAGACGAGAACTGGAAGTACACCAATGTTGCGCCCATCGAGCGCGCGGGATTTCTTCCCGTCGCCGCCCACGGCAACGGAGTGGATGCCGGGCAGCTCGAGCCCTTCTGGTTCCAGGCACTGCCCGCGCACCGTCTGGTGTTCGTCGACGGTTACTATTCGGAGCGTCTTTCGATACCGTGCGCGCTACCGGCAGGTGCTACGGTGGGCAGCCTCGCCGCCGCCCTCGTGCGCCATCCCGATCGCGTCCAGCCCTACCTCGGCGCTTGCGCCTCGCTGGAGGACGCCCATGGCTTCGCGGCGCTGAACACGGCGTTTGTCACCGACGGTGCCTACGTGCATCTGGCACGCGGCGTGCGCCTGGAACGCCCCGTCCATCTGCTGTTCGTCACCACTGCTCATGGCGAGGGAGCACTGGCGCAGCCGCGCAACCTCATCGTCGCGGAGGAAGGCAGTCAGGCCGTGGTGGTGGAGAATTACGTGAGCCTCGGTGAGCTGCGCTACTTTACCAATGCCCTCACCGAAGTCGTGACCGAGCGCAACGCTTCGATCGAGCATTATCGCCTGCAGGAGCACAGCCCCAAGGCCTACCATGTGGGCGGCCTGCACGCGCTGCTGGGACGCGATGCGCGCTTCACCTCGCACGCCATCGACATAGGGGGGCTGCTGGTGCGCAACGATCTGCGCACCCTGCTCGACGCCGAGGGCGCCGAGTGCACCCTGAACGGACTGTACGTGCTGGGCGGACGCCAGCATGTGGACAACCACACCCAGATCGATCACGCCAAGCCGCACGGCACCAGCCGCGAGTTCTACAAGGGCGTCATCGACGGGCGCGGCCGCGCGGTGTTCCACGGTCGCGTCGTGGTACATCCCGATGCCCAGCACAGCGACGCTCAGCAGGTCAACAACAACCTGCTGCTGTCGCGCGACGCGGAGGCGGACACCAAACCGCAGCTGGAAATCTACGCAGACGACGTCAAGTGCTCGCACGGGGCCACCGTCGGTCAACTCGACCCGGATGCGCTGTTTTACCTGCGCTCGCGGGCGCTGGATGAGACTACGGCGCGCGACCTGCTGACCTATGCCTTCGCGCGCGACGTGCTGACGCGCATTCGTCTGGAGCCGGTGCGCAACGAGCTGGAACGACAACTGGCGTCGGGGCTGCTGCAGGGCAGAAGCCTCGAAGGGCTGGAGCTGATATGAGCGCGGCGAAGACCCGGGCCGTACACGCGGTGTCGATCACCGAGTCCAGGCTGGAACGGGTGCGGGCAGATTTCCCTGCCCTGCACCAGCAGGTGCGGGGCAAACCGCTGGTGTACCTGGACAACGCCGCCACCACCCAGAAGCCCGAGGCGGTGATCCAGGCCATCGAGCACTACTACCGCTGGGACAACGCCAATGTGCACCGAGGCGTGCATACCCTGAGTGAGCGCGCCACCGCCGCCTTCGAGGGTGCGCGCGACCGACTGCGCGCTTTCCTCAACGCCCGCTCCACCCGCGAGCTGATCTTCGTACGCGGCGCCACCGAAGGCATCAATCTGGTGGCGCAGAGCTGGGGGCGCAGCAGTCTGCGCGAGGGCGACGAGATTCTCGTGAGCGAGATGGAGCATCACTCCAACATCGTGCCCTGGCAGATGGTCTGTGAGCAGACCGGAGCGAAGCTGCGGGTGATCCCCATCAACGAACGCGGCGAGCTGGTGCTGGAAGAATACGAGCGGCTGCTGGGCCCCCGCACCCGTCTGGTCGCAGTGAGCCATTGCTCCAATGCCCTGGGCAGCATCAACCCGGTGCAGTACATGATCGAGCGCGCACATTCGGCGGGGGCGTTGGTGCTGGTGGACGGCGCACAGGCCGTACCGCACATGCGTGTCGACCTGCAGGCGCTCGATTGCGATTTCTACGTGCTGTCCGGGCACAAGATGTACGGGCCGACCGGCATCGGCGTGTTGTACGGCAAGGAGGCGCTGCTGGAGGCGATGCCGCCGTATCACGGCGGCGGCGAGATGATCAAGTACGTCACCTTCGACCGGGTGATCTACAACGACCTGCCGTACAAGTTCGAAGCCGGCACACCCAACATTGCCGGCGTCATCGGGCTCGGGGTGGCAGCGGAATACATCAGCCGCATCGGGCTGGATGTCATCGCCGCCTACGAGCAGGAGCTGCTGGACTATGCGACACAGGCGGCCGCCGAGGTGCCCGGCATGCGCATCATCGGCACTGCGCGCGAGAAGGCCGCGATCCTCTCCTTCGCGCTGAAGGGCGTGCATCCGCACGACGTCGGCACCATCATGGATAGCGAAGGCATTGCGATTCGCACCGGCCATCATTGCGCCATGCCGGTCATGCAGCGCTTCCGTGTACCCGCCACGGCGCGCGCCTCCTTCGCCTTCTACAACACGCCCGAGGAGGTCGATGCCTTGATGCGCGGCATTGGCAAAGTCATCGAGGTTTTCAAGTGATGTCGGACCTGCGCGACCTGTACGAAGAAGTCATACTCGACCATAACCGTAACCCACGGAATTTTCAGCGCCAGCCGGAAGGGGCAAACCGGCACGCACACGGGTTCAATCCGTTATGCGGCGACGAGTTCACCATCCATTTGCGGGTGTCGGACGATACCATTGTGGACGTCGGCTTCGAAGGCGCGGGCTGCGCGATCTCCACGGCCTCGGCGTCGTTGATGACCGAGGCGCTGAAGGGCAAGACCGTCGAGCAGGCGGAGGCCCTGTTTCATTCCATGCACAACTTGCTCACCGCCGAAGGCCCTGCCGCGGAAGTGGGCAAGCTGCGCGTTTTGGAAGGCGTTCGCGAATACCCGGCGCGCGTGAAATGCGCGACGCTCGCCTGGCACACCCTTCAGGCGGCGCTGAAGAACCTTGACGGGACCGTTTGCACCGAATGAACGGGATGCAGCCGATGACTGACACGGACACACAACCGGCGGGCAATGCCGAAGCGCTGCGCGAAGAGGTGATCGCCGCGCTGCGCAAGGTCTACGACCCGGAGATTCCGCTCAACATCTACGACCTCGGATTGATCTACGATCTCGACGTCGATCCGGCCGAGGGCGACGTGCGCATCCGCATGACGCTGACCTCGCCCGGCTGTCCGGTCGCGCAGACCTTTCCCTGCACGGTGGAGTGCGCGGTGCAGCAAGTGCCCGGCGTGCAGAAGGTGGCGGTGGAACTGGCCTGGGATCCACCCTGGAGCCAGGAGCGCATGTCGGACGCGGCGAGGCTGCAGCTCGGTCTGCTCTGAGCGGCGCAGTGACAGCGCACACCGTCTTCGGGCGTCCCGTCCCGGGGCGTCACTCCGACCAAAGCCTGAGGAGAAGCCGAAACCCATGTCGGAATGGACGGATGTCGCGCCGGCCGAAGAGATCGCCCCCGGAGGCTTCCGGGTGGTGGATGTGGACGGCGTCATGGTCGCCGTGTTCAACCTGGAAGGCCATTTCTACGCCATCGAGGACGTGTGCACCCACGACGGCGGGACCCTGACGGGTGGGACCGTCGAAGGCGACGAAGTGGTATGCCCGCGCCACGGCGCCCGATTCAATATCCGTACCGGCGCGGTCACGGCGCCGCCGGCCTACGAGGGCGTGCACGCCCTGCCCACCCGCATCCACCAGGAGATGGTGCAGGTGCGCGACGACCGTTGGGACTAGCCCAGCGCCAGGATGGTTGCGAATTCCGCCCGCTCCCGGGATGTTGGTGGGATTTCCGGGCTAGAGAACCGGACCGATGCGGTGCGGCCCGCGCACTACATCTGGGACTGCAGATAGTTCTGGATACCGACCTGGCCGATCAGCTCGAGCTGGGTCTCCAGCCAATCGACGTGCTCCTCCTCCGCATCCAGGATGTCCTGAAACAGCGCCTTGCTCACTTCGTCATGCTGCTCGCGGCAATATTGGGTGGCTTCACGCAGCAGAGGCATGGCATTGAGCTCGAGATCGAGGTCGAGCTTGAGCTGCTCCGCAACGCTTTCTCCAACGTTGATCTTTTGCAGATTCTGGAGATTGGGCAGCCCCTCCAGGAACAGAATGCGCTCCATCAGCCGCTCGGCGTGCTTCATCTCGTCGATGCTCTCGGCACGGGTGCGGCCGGCGAGCTTGTGAAAGCCCCAGTTCTCGCACATCTTGGCGTGCATGAAGTATTGATTGATGGCGGTGAGTTCGTTGGTCAATGCGCCGTTGAGGTATGAAATGATTTTCTTGTCGCCCTTCATGCCCTATCGCCCCTCCACATTCCACGATGCCGGGAAGCTCCCTGACCGAGCCTGGGAGCCCACGCCGCTCAGGCTGCTGCCGTCGCCTGCTCCTGTACCGGCTGCAGCGCTCGGTCCAGACAGTCACGGGCACAAGGCACGCAACGTCCGCAGCAGGTTCCCACGCCGAGCTCCCTGCACACTTCGCGCATGCTGCTCACTCCGCGCTCGGTCGCCCGCTGGATGTCCTCTTCGGTGACGGCATTGCAGATGCACACATACACGGCGACATTCCCCCGGGAGGTGAACCTGCGAGTGTTTATAACGCAAATGCGAATGATTTGCAACCGCGCCCACCCTCGAAAATCGGGATCGGTGACAAACTGAGGATCATCTGCCACTGACCCGGATCCGGCCCGCAGCGCTGGTGGATCGTTTATCATGCAGGGACTGTGCCCGCACGCGGCGGGCCCACCCGTAAGTCTGCACGCCCATCGCCGACATCACGTTCATGCCCGACACGCTGCTACTGCTCACCTTCGTCTTCACGGCTTTCAGCCTGGTGCTGATGACGGCGGGAGTGCTCGCGCTGCGGCGCAGGCGCGTCCTGCGTCTCGCCGCGCATTTCAGCCTCGGTCTGTTGATGCTGGCGCTTGCCGCACTGTCGGCCACCCTGACGCTGGCCACCCACGGCTATCGCGCGCTCACCCGCGAGGAGCTTGTGGCGCTGGTACATCTCGAACCCGGGCATGGCCAGCATTTTCGCGCCCGCTTCGTATTTCCGGACGGCCATGAGGAGAGCTATCAGCTCGCGGGCGACGAGCTTTACGTCGACGCCCATATCCTCAAGTGGAAACCGCTGGCCAATCTGATCGGACTGCACACGGCTTATGAACTGGACCGCGTCGGCGGTCGCTACGTGCGCCTGCGTGACGAGCAGGACCGGGAACGAACCGTGTATGCGCTCGGTGCCGCGAAGCCGCTGGATCTTTTTGAGCTGCGCAAACGCTACGCGGCGTTGACGCCGCTGGTGGACGCGGAATATGGCTCTGCGACCTTCGTCACCGCCCAACACCCCCAGGCGCTGGAGCTGCGGGTATCCAACTCGGGCCTGCTGATCCGACCCGCGACCTCCGAACGCGGACACTGATGGGACCCGCAGCTGCGCAACCCGCCGCGCCTTCTGCCCGGTGCCTGGCGGTGGACCGGCGCGACTGTGAGCCGAAGGCGCGGTGAGGTGAAAGGCCCGCGCTCGGCGGCGCGCCGCCATCAGGGCTTGATGTAGGCAAAGCCCTTGTCCTGGAGCTCGCCGATGACCACCACGCCGGCCGGGACCACCGTAGCCGCCGGATTGATCTCCGGCAGGTGTCCGAGTTTCTTCGCCAGGCTCTGCATCGTGTTGCGGCAGGCGTCGAACTCGACACCCTCCGCAGCCACGCTCTGGACGCGGCTGGCAACTTCGCTGTCCTTGAACAGCATCTTCACGCCGGGACCATAGGCGACGATCACCACCTGGACCTCGGACGGACCATAGTAGTTCGAGTAAATTCTGCGCATTGTTCATTGCCAGAGTCCAACGCGCCGGATCGTCCTCGCTCACCTGGAGCACGTAATGGTGTGAGGCAAAGGGATGTGCGTCGCCGTCGTTGTCTACGGCCGGGGCGGCAAGAGGACTGGCGAGCAGGCCCAGCAACGCCAGCACCGAACAGGCTTGGGAGAGAGTGCGCATGCATGAAGCTCCTGGTGCGGGGGAATTTTGGTCACCGCGCGGGGCGCGGAGCCCGTCAGTTTCTACCGCGCGATGAAATGACGCGCCGCCGCCCCTGGATATTCCGTGGTCGAATCGCGCGGTGGCAGGTGCACCAAGCGCTGACTTGGAAGCCCAAGGCAGTGCAAACGGCGCCTCCATCGGCCGCCGGCCGGCGCTGTCGCCGGTATAATCGGCGCATGGCACATTCTCCTCCCCGCTTGCAGGACTGGCGCCGCACCGGTCTCCTCACCCTGGGGCTGCTCGCGCTCGTTGCGCTCGCCGGCTGCAGCCGCGAGCCTTCCGGCCATTCCTCCCGCAGGGAGCTATCGGTGTGGGTACATGCTGGCCGCGAAGCGGAACGCAGCACTTTTCAGCGGCAGGTGCAGCGCTTCAACCGCAGCCAGCACGACCTGGAGGTCACCCTCACCTGGATCCCCGAGGGCTCGTACAACGGACAGGTGCAGGCCGCGGCTCTCGCCGGGCGGCTGCCCGACGTACTCGAGATCGACGGACCCTTCGTCGCGAGCTACGCCTGGCAGGGCGCACTCGTTCCCCTGGATGGTCTTATGCCCCAGTCACTGCGCGCCCAGCTGCTGCCTTCCATCCTCGCCCAAGGCAGCTGGCAGGATACCTGGTACGCGGTCGGGAGCTTCGACTCCGGGCTTGGGCTGTGGGCGGACCGCCGCGCGCTGGAGCGGGTCGGCGCACGCATGCCACAAACACCGGCCGAGGCGTGGACCGCGGCCGAATTCCACGAGCTGCTCGCGACGCTGGCGCGGCGCGACGCCGATGGCGCCGTGCTCGACCTCAAGCTCAACTATCCCGACGAGTGGCTCACCTATGCCTTCCTGCCGCTGCTGGTATCCGCGGGAGGGGATCTGATCGACCGCAATACCTACCGTTCCGCAGCGGGCGTGCTCAACGGCGCGGCCGCGGTGTCGGTGCTGCGCGAAGTGCAATCGTGGTTCGAGCTCGGCTACGTCGATCCCAATCTGGACGACGCCGCCTTCAGTACCGGGCGTGTGGCACTGGCGCTGGGTGGGCACTGGAACTATCCACGCTACCATGCGGCGCTGGGTGAGCACCTGGTGCTGCTGCCCCTGCCGCGATTCGGCGCGCGCAGCGCAACCGACAGCGGCTCCTGGACCTGGGCCATCACCACCCACTGCATGCACCCTGAGGCCGCCGCGCGTTTTGTCGCCTTTCTGCTCCAGCCGCAGGAGGTGCTGGCGATGACGGCCGCGAACGGCGCAGTCCCCGCCACCCGCGCAGCGCTGGCGCAGTGCGCAGACTATCGCTCCGGCGGGGCGCTGCACCTGTTCTCGGTCCAGCTCGCCGAAGGCTACGCCGTACCCCGGCCGCGCACGCCGGCCTATCCCGTGATCAGCTCCGCCTTCGCAGCTGCCTTCCGTGCCGTGCGCAGCGGCACCGACGTCCGGCAGGCGCTGGATCGCGCCGCAACGGTGATCGACCGCGACCTCGCCGACAACCACGGCTATCCGCCGCTCGCACGAAAACGCGCCCCGCAAACCTGGCGTGCGCAGGCGCGGCCGTGAGCATCGCGAGGCGCGCGCGTTACCACCTACCGGGCGACACCCCCGATGCGCCTTGCGCGCGCCGGGAAACCCACACCGACACCCGCACCGCCCTGCTGCTGGTGACACCCGCCCTGCTCGGCCTGGCGCTGTTCGTCGCGCTGCCCTTCGCGCTCGCCGTGGTCCTGTCGTTCACCAACCTGCGGCTCGGCTCGCCGCTGCCCGTGGAAACGGTCGGCCTGCGTCATTATCTGCGCCTCGCTTCCGACCCGGCGTTCCTCAACGCCCTGTGGAACAACGCACGCTTCGCCCTGTTCATCGTGCCGGTGCAGACCGCGCTCGCGCTCGGCATGGCGCTGCTGCTGAATCGGCGCCTGCACGGGATGGTCGTGTTTCGCACACTGTTCTTTCTGCCGGTGGTGTTTCCGCTGTCGCTGGTCTCGGTGGTGTGGGTGCTCATCTACGCACCGGGCACGCACGGAACGCTGAACGCCCTGCTGGAGCTGCTCACGGCCGGTGCCTGGGTGCCGCGCGACTTCCTGCGCGATCCCGTGCTGGCGCTGCCCGCGCTGATGCTCACCTCGGTCTGGCAAGGGGTGGGGCTGCAGATGGTGGTGGTGCTCGCGGGACTGCAGGCCATTCCGGCGGAGCTCTACGAGGCTGCGGCGCTGGATGGCGCCGGCATGTGGGCGCGCTTTCGCCATGTCACGCTGCCGCAGCTGCGCAACCCGCTGGTGTTCGTAGTGCTGGTCACTGCCATCCTCGCCTTCCGCGCCTTCGATCAGGTCCGCATCATGACGCACGGCGGACCCGGATACAGAACCACGACTCTGATCTACGAGGCGGTGCAGGCCGGCTTCGATCGCGCGCAGGTGGCGCTAAGCTCGGCCATCGCGGTGGTCTTCTTCCTGGTCGTGTCGACAACGACCTTGCTGCTGCGGCGCTTGCTGCGCCAGGAGCGGGTGATCCAGTGACGGGCGCCAGCACCCGTGCGCTGGGCGCGATGACGGCGGCGCTGGAATACCTGGCGCTGCTGCTGCTCGCCGCGCTCTACGCCGCACCCATCCTGTTCATGATCGCGGGCAGTCTGAAGCCGGACGCCGCGGTAATGGCCGATGCCGGAAGCTGGAAGGCGTTCTTTCCCGATGCGCCCACGCTGCACAACTACCGCGACGTGTTCGCGCGCGTCCCGTTCGGACGCTATCTGCTGAGCTCGGCCATCATCAACGGCAGCATGGTCGCGTTGGGGCTGGTGGTGAACTCGGTTGCCGGTTACGCGCTTGCCCGACTGCGCTGGCGCGGCCGCGAGCTGGTCCTTGCGGCCGTGTTGGCGATCCTGGTCATCCCCTTCGAGGCCATCGCGGTGCCGCTTTTCTTTCAGCTTTCCGCTTTGGGCTGGCGCGACAGCTACGCGGTGCAGATCCTGCCGTTCGTCGCCAACCCGTTGTCGGTCTATCTCTTCTACACGTTCTTCCTCGGCCTGCCGCGCGAGCTGGAAGAGGCCGCGCGGATCGACGGGGCGGGCGTCCTGCGCACCTTCTGGTCCATCGTGGTACCGAATGCCAAACCCGCCTTCGCCACCGTCGCCATCCTCACCCTGCTGTTCCACTGGGGGATGTATCTGTGGCCGCTGCTGATGACCAGCGGTGAGCAGGTCCGACCCCTGCCGCTCGCGATCGCCACGTTCTATGCCCTGCCGCCCCTGCAGTGGGGCGATATCCTCGCCTTCGGCGTGCTCATGGTGCTCCCGGTGCTGTTGCTGTTTGTGGCGCTGCAGCGCTGGTTCGTCCGCGGCGTCGCGGCAACCGGCGTCAAGGGCTGACCCGCCCTGCAGCCGGCCGTCGCGCACCGGACATGGAGGGCTCTCAGGTCCGTTTCATCATCCGGTACAGCACCAACAGAGCCAACGCTCCCAGCACGGCGATCAGGAAGCTCCCGAGGTTGAAGCCGGTCACGCTTCCGAAGCCGAGCGCCGACCCGATGAAGCCGCCGACCAGTGCCCCGGCGATTCCGAGCACGACGGTCAAAATAAACCCCCCCGGGTCCTTCCCCGGCATGATGAGCTTGGCGATGATGCCGGCAATGAGTCCAAACACAATCCACGACAGTACGCCCATGACATGATCTCCGTCTTCTGGTTGTTCGAGCCGCGCCCCTGGATCCGCGGATCCGCGAAGCATTCCCCGGCAGCGCAGATTGACACTCGCACTTGCGCTGGGCATTCTCCCACGACCATGGCCGCATCCCCTCACAAGGATAGTCCGTGGCCTCTGTACCCGCCGGGCGCTGCACCGGTGGCACTGCAGGGATTGTATCTGAAGCAGGCGCTGCATCGTGCGGGCAGTGCCTCCCGCCCCGTGGCCTGCACCAACTTCATTACCAGCCTCGACGGGCGGATCGCCTTCGAGCATCCGGCCAGCGGCGCTGCACGCAGGTGTTCGTTGCCGCACCCCATCGGAGCTGATTCATGGCCACGCTTGCGCTGCACCGTCTGACGAAGGTCTATCCGAACCGTGCCCAGCCGCTCACCGACGTCTCGCTCGAGGTCGCCGACGGCGAGCTGCTGGTGCTCCTCGGGCCCTCGGGCTGCGGCAAGTCGACGCTTCTGCGCCTGGTCGCCGGGCTGGAACAGCCGAGCGCAGGCGAGATCCTGATCGACGGCTGCACCGTCAACGACCGCCCGCCGCAGCAGCGCAACGTTGCCATGGTGTTCCAGAACTACGCGCTCTACCCGCACATGACGGTGCGCGCCAATCTCGAATTCCCGTTGCGCATGCGCAGGCTCAAGCGGGGCGAGATCCGCAGCCGTGTGGCCGCCGTCGCCCGCTCCCTGGACATCGAGGCGCTGCTCGAGCAGCATCCGCGCCAACTCTCCGGCGGCCAACGCCAGCGCGTTGCAATGGGCCGCGCGCTGGTGCGCGACCCTGCGGTGTTCCTGATGGACGAGCCTCTGTCCAACCTGGATGCAGGTCTGCGGGCACAGATCCGGAGCGAAATCGCCGCCCTGCAACGGCGCACCGGCACCACGACGCTGTATGTCACGCACGATCAGGTGGAGGCCATGACGCTCGGCCAGCGCGTGGCAGTGCTGCACCAGGGCAGACTGCAGCAGGTGGGAGCTCCGCAAGAGATCTATCAGCGGCCCGCAAATGCGTTCGTGGCGGGCTTTCTGGGCAGCCCGGCGATGAACCTGTTTCGCGCCCGGGTCGCCAGGACAGCGGATGGACTCACACTGGAGCTCGAAGGAACCTTGCTGCCGCTCCCCGGCAACGCGGCCGGGCAGCGGTTGGCCATCGGCGAGGAAGGGGAGCAAGTGCTCGCCGGCATCCGTCCCGAAGGCTTTGCGTGGCCCGACCAGCGCCCGGAGCTACCCGCAGCGTGCATAGAGGTCACGGCCGTGGAATCCCTGGGACATGAGCAGCTGGTGTATTTCTCGCTGCCACGGACTTCGGAGCGGGCGGGCAGTCTGGCCGTCGGCGCTCCGCTCATCGCGCGTCTGCCCGGGACGCGGGAGATCGAGCCGGGCGCGGCGCTACGACTGGCGGTGGATACCGGACGCATTCACTGGTTCGATTCGGCCGGCGGCGCCTTGCCCAACTGAGCGCGACCGTGCGCGTCACGGTGAATTCCGGACGCGCGCCCGGAAACATTGTGTCCACGCAGGCACCATGCATCGGCTTGCGTCGACCTTGCGGAGCTTGCGGCCACGGCGCGCACTGCCGGGAGATCCTGGGCGGTATTGCGACGTGCAGGGCACGTCCACTCCGCCTCCGCGCCGCCACGGGTGCGTTGTGGTACCCGAGGGCGTACCATGGTCGCGGCTTGGAGAGAGCACCTTTCGGGGGCCGCGGCCATTTCCCTTCGATCGTGCGACGGGCAGCTGCGCCGCGCGGGCTCCTGGCACTCCAGGTCCGGCACACGGCAACGCCCGGACGAGGACACGGATTCGGCGCCGGTGCAGGACGAGCTGATCATCTTCTCGCTGTTTCTGGTCTTCGTCGGTGCAAGCGTGCTCGCCGGCCTCGCCCTTTATGCGCGCCAGTCACTGCTGGTGGCCTACATCGCGGTCGGCGGGTTGCTCGGACCGTGGGGCTTCAAACTGGTCTCCGATCCCTCGACCATCCAGCAGATCGGGCACGTCGGCATCATCTTTCTGCTGTTCCTGCTCGGCCTCAACCTGCCCTTCCAGCAACTGCTGCGCATGCTGCGGGAAGCCACCGCCGTAACCGTGGGCAGCTCTTGCGCCTTCGCCGTGCTCGGTGGTGCCGTGGCGCTGGCCTTCGGCTACACCGCAACGGAGAGCGCGGTCATCGGTGCCGTCATGATGTTCTCGAGCACCATCATCGGGCTGAAGCTGCTGCCGACCACGGCACTGCATCACCGCCACCTGGGACAGGTGATCGTCAGCATCCTCCTGCTGCAGGACGTGATCGCAATCGTCATGCTGCTGTTGATCGGAGGCGCGTCCCACGCCGGTGGTGAAGCGGAATCGATGGCACTGCCGATCCTCGGACTTCCGGTGCTGGTGGGATTCGCGTTTGTATTCGAACGCTACGCGCTCACGCACCTCCTGCAGCGCTTCGATACCATCCAGGAATTCCTGTTCCTGGTCTCGATCGGCTGGTGCCTCGGCATGGCGCAGGCCGCCCAGGCGCTGGGTCTGTCCTACGAGATCGGTGCCTTCGTTGGTGGGGTCGCCATGGGCGCGCACCCGATTGCGCGGTTCATCGCCGAGAACCTGCGGCCGTTGCGCGACTTCTTCCTGATCATGTTCTTCTTCTCGCTCGGCGCGAGCTTCGAGCTACCCGCTCTGCCGCAAGTGCTGCTCCCCGCCACGGTTCTGGCGCTGTTGATGATGGTGGCGAAACCGGTGGTGTTCCGGATCCTGCTGATGAGGGCCGGAGAGTCGCCTCAGCTGTCCTGGGAGATCGGCGTTCGCCTGGGGCAGATCAGCGAATTCGCCCTGTTGATTGCCGTGGTGGCCGTGAAGGCGTCGGTGATCGGCAAGCCGAGCTCGTACCTCATCCAGACGGCGACGCTGATCAGCTTCATCGTCTCTTCGTACGTCACCATGCTGCGCTTCCCGACACCCATTGCCGTGAACGAGCGGCTGCGGCGCGACTGACTACCCGCAACCGGCCGGCGCATGGCGCCTGCGCGGCACACGCCCGGGCAGTCGCTGCCGGCAGGCCGATCCGCTACACTTGCACCCCGCGCAAACAGGCGTGGATGCCCATGGTCGCGGCGGCCTGCGCATAGCGCTGCAGTCCCGCCGACGGGGCGCCGGTGCTGACGCAACGGCGTCCGTTGCTGTTCCGCTTACGTGCACGCCCGCCCCGCCCGGGCGGCAAAGAAAAGGCGAACCGCAAGCGAAATGCGCAAGCCCTGGTCGCTCCTGATCATCGTGAGCCTCGTGCTCAGTTTCGGGGTTCCCCTCCTCTACGGCGGGCTCGACAGCATTTCCGGTCTGGCGCGCATTCCGCTTTGGGTATTCCCGCTCCTGTTGGGAATGGTGGGCATAGGCTGGATGTGCAATGCAGGAAGGGTGCGCCTGCTGGCTTGCAGTCTCGGCGTGCCCCTCCCCTTCCGCCGGGCGGTGGTCACGGTGATTTCGGCGGAGTTCGCCGGTGTCGCCACGCCGGCCGCGACCGGCGAGTGGGCGACTTACCTGCTGCTGCTGTCGCAGCGCGGTCTGCGGGTCTCGCGCGGCGCCGCACTGGTCGCGATTGACAAGCTCGTCGACCTGGTGTTTTTCTCCACCGCCGTGCCGATTGCGGCACTGCTCTATGCCGTGGACGGCGGGCTCGACCATCCGCTGCGCGTCGCAGGCGTGACCGTGGCCCTGTTACTGGCCGGGCTCGCGGCCCTCGGCCTGTTGCTGCACCACTACCGGCCGGTGATTCTCTGGTTCGGGCGGCTGCTGCATCACTTTCCGCGCCTGCGGCGCACCCGCTTTCGACTCGCCCGATCGATCATCCAGTTCCGTCGCAGCGTGCGCGTGTTGCTCGGAATGGGTCCGCGGCGCATGGCACTGGTGTACATGTTCTGCGTGGCCCATTGGATGCTGCGCTACAGCATGCTGCCGATCCTGCTCTCGACCATCGGCCATCCGGTTGCGTGGTCCTATCTATTCGTCGTGCAACAGTTGCTGCTGTTCGCCGGCATGGCCACTTTTCTACCAGGGGGCGGGGGCGGCGTGGAGATCGGTTTCAGCGCCATTCTCGGCTCCCAGCTCGATACCGCGACCACCGCGACGGCGCTGCTCGCCTGGCGCTTCGTCACATTCTATTGGTATCTCATCGCCGGAGCGCCGGTGTTTCTGTGGTCCACGGGACGTTGGGCGCACCGCCTGGTGGCATTGGGCCAGGGCCGTCACAAGGCCGGCTGAGACCGGCGCGGGCCGCGATGTCGGGGCAGGGTTGATCAGACCGCGGGGCACCGACGAGCCGCGCCCGCGGCCAACACGGGCGGGCGCGAATCCCGCAACAGCGCCGAAGAAGCTGCGAACCGCAGCCGGCCGGCCGCGGGTGCATCGCTGCACCGTGAGGCCACGCCGTCCCGGAAAAAGGCCGCCCCCGCCACCTCCTGCGCAACGCGCTGTTTCACGGTGGATATGCGCCAGGAAGGGGATAATCCACCAGGAATCTCGGCGCCGATCGCCCGCAGGTACCCATGCGCTGACAGTTCGCGCCGCGCGCTGTGCGTTGGGTCGCGGGAATTTGTCCGCCTCGATACCGGCTTGGCCGACCGGCCGGTGCCCATGGTCGCGGGCCGCCCACAACCGGGCGAGTGGCACAGGACTTGCGCGCATAGCAAACAAAGGCGGCCCGTTCCGCCAAGAATGCCCGGTCGCCACGGGCAGATCACAGCAACAGTCCCGCCCACCGGCGGCGCGTGGTACTCCGCCCCACACTGGCTGCGGGTATGTCCGAGGAGCCCCACATGCATGCGCAGAGCCCGTTGCGTCAGTTGAAGCAGTTCGGTCAGAGCACCTGGCTCGATCATATCGAACGGCGCATCCTGGAGGACGGCACGTTGCAATACCTCATTTCGGAGGACGGCCTGGACGGCCTCACCTCCAACCCGGCGATCTTCAAGCAGGCCATTGCCGGGAGCGCCGAGTACCGTCCCGCCATCGTCGAGCTGGCACGCCGCGGCGCGGCTGCCGAGGAAATGTACGAACGCCTGGCGATCTATGACATGCGCAAGGCTGCGGACCTGTTCCTTCCGGTTTTCGACCGCACTGCGGGCGCCGATGGCTACGTCAGCCTGGAGGTCTCCCCGTTCCTCGCCCTGGACACCGAAGCGACCGTGTCGGAGGCGCGGCGCCTGTGGCGCCTGCTGGAACGGCCCAACGTCATGATCAAGGTACCGGCCACGCGCCCGGGGCTTCCCGCGATCGCGCGCCTGATCGGTGCCGGCATCAACATCAACGTCACGCTGATCTTCTCGGTCGGTCGGTACGTCGAAGTCATCGGCGCGTATCTGCGCGGCCTCGACGAGCGCCTGCACAACGGCGAGCCCATCGACGGCATCGCCTCCGTCGCAAGTTTCTTTCTCAGCCGCATTGACGCCAAGGTCGATGCGGTGCTCGACGGTATCGCCGAAGAACGTGACGCTGCCCGCACCGAAGCGGCACGTGCGCTGCGCGGCCAGACCGCCATCGCCAGCGCCGGTCAGGCCTACCGGCGCTTTCGCGAGACCCTGCAGTCGGAACGATGGGCGGCGCTCGCCGCCCGCGGCGCCCGGCCGCAGCGCCTGCTGTGGGCCAGCACCAGTACCAAGGACCCTGCCTACAGCGACGTCAAGTACGTCGACGCGCTCATCGGCAGTCAAACCGTCAGCACCATGCCCATGGCTACCCTGGATGCCTACCGCGACCACGGCTCTCCTGCCGCGCGCCTCGACTCGGCCGCGGCGCATTCGGGCGAGGTGCTGCGCAGACTGCTGGAGGTGGGCGTCGACCTGCGGGAAATCGACGAGGCGCTGGAACAGGAGGGTGTGGAAAAGTTTCAACAACCGTTCCGCGAGCTCCTGGCCACGCTGGAGCGCATGCGCCAGGATCCGCATGGCAACGCCTAGTACCCCGTCAGAAAAGTTTTTCCGCATGGTCTCACTGTTGATACCCCATGCTCTTGCGCGCTTTGGCCTTGGTGAAGCGCCATTGGATCACCTGCCGGTGTTTGTTCGCCGCTTTGTTCCAGGCGCCAGTCTTTCTCTTCAGAGTCTGCAGGTCCCCGACGCGACCATCGCCCAGGCACTGTCTCGAGTACATGCCGATGGCAATCTCCGCCTGATTGAGACAACGGGCGTGCACGGGCGTGTGGTGAATTTCAAATCGATCCCAGATCTGCTTCGCCATCTCTTCGCCCAGGTGCTGCTGCAGCATCTCACGGCCGTGGGTGGCGTTACCCGATCATCAAAGTCAATCATCGGCCCGGCCCGCTCGCTCTTCGTCAAACAGCGCGCTCTCCAGCCCACCCTCCAGGTAGGCGTTCCCACGTTCGTCACCGTCTTCGGACCGACATTCAGAATCTGCGCGATCTGCGAGGACACGTACCCCAGGTGCAGACAGTTCAGAATGTTCGCTCGTCGGATCACCCGCGGCTCCTCGATCGCCAGCCGCTACCGAATCTGTTCCAGCTCCGAGGGCTGCAATTGCAATGACAGTGGCGTCATCCGATCAATCCTCCCCTTGATCGCGACGTCACCTTAACAAATAATGCTAACTATTTATACGGAAGTACTTTTTTACGGAGTACTGGTCTTGATGAGACGTTCGCGCATTCGATGGATGTAGGGCGGATAAGCGCAGCGCATCCGCCACCCAGCCACTTCTGGTTCAAAATCCGGCTCCGGGACGCCCATTGCCTCCCTGATTCCCGCGACGCCTGATCCCCTTCGCGATCCACCCAGCACGAGAAACTCGACGGGAGCGAAACGGCTTCGTGCACTCATGACGCCGGCCGATCATGAATGGCGGATGCGCTGCGCTTATCCGCCCTACCTCCATGTGAAGGCTCAAATGTCTCGTCAAGAGTGCACCACTACACTTAGCAGTTGCGCGCCAGGTGCGCTTTCGGGCTACCCGGCGCGCGGCCAACTACAATCTGGGTGTGAGCCGAACCACGCGACCCGAGCCCTGTCAGTCCCGGAAATCCCTCGACTCCCAGAGGCGTAACGACATCCGCACGCTGCTCAGCCGGCACGAGGAGCTGGCGCGCGCGCGGCAGCGGGCAGCGGTGGGCGAGATGGCCGCGGGCCTTGCACACGAGCTGCGCAATCCCCTTGCCGGCATGCAGATGGCACTGGTGAACCTGCGGCGCGAAATCACCGTTCCCGACCAGGCGGAGCGGCTGGACCTGGTGCTTGGCGAGCTGAAACGCGTGAGCCACCTGCTCACGGGACAGCTGGAGCAGGCGCGACCCACGCCTCAGCCGCTGGCGCAGGTGCAGCTGTCCGGAGCGGTTTCGGAGGTCCTGGCGCTGGTGCGCCATCAGGTCCCGGACTGCGTACGGCTCGAACAGGAGATTCGGGTCGGGGTCTGCGATCTGCCCGAGGTGCAGTTTCGCCAGGTCCTGCTCGATCTGGTGCTGAACGCGGTCCAGGCGATCGGCGACGATCCGGGTGAAATCCACGTGCGCGTCGAGGCACAGGGCGAGCGGCTCGAGCTCACGGTGGAAGATGACGGTCCGGGCTTCCCGCCCGAAATCCTGCGCTCGGGCGCCCGCCCGCCCACCGCCGGGCGCGACGGCGGACCGGGCTTCGGGCTGGCCGGCGCACGGCGCTTCGCCTTCCAGTGGGACGGCGAGCTGCAGCTGTCGAACCGCATTCCGCGTGGCGCCTGTGCCGTCCTCACCCTGTCGTGCCTGGCGCATGGCTGACACGCTGTTGGTGATCGAGGACGAGCCGCTGGTGGGTTCGGAGCTGACGCGCCATTACCGGCGGCTCGGCTGGGAAGTGTTTCTGGCGCCCACCCTGGCCGAGGCCGAACAGGCCCTGATGCACGAGGACCTCGGCCCCCTCGTCGTGTTGTCGGACATGAGCCTGCCCGACGGCAATGCACTCGATCTTCTCGAACGCGCACAGCAGCGCCAGATCGGCGGCGAATGGGTATTTCTCACGGCCTATGGCGGTGTACCGGAATCGGTGCGCGCGCTGCGCCTCGGCGCAGTGGACTTTCTGGAGAAACCCTGCGATCAGGGACGCCTGGACCTCGTCGTGGCCAGCGCGGCGCGCAGTGCCCGCGCCCAGCGGCGCCTGCGCGAGGAGACGGCCGCCCGCACCCGCAGATACACCCTCGACACTTTCGTCGGGCGCAGCACGGCCGCACAGCAGGTGCGCCAGATGCTCACCAAGCTGACGCGTGTTCCGTTCAGCACGCTGGTGATCAGCGGCGAGACGGGAACCGGCAAAGGGCTCGCCGCGCGCATCCTCCATCATGCCGGCACGCGTGCGGACGGTCCGCTGGTCGAGATCAACTGTGCGGCACTGCCGCGCGAGCTGCTGGAGTCGGAGCTCTTCGGCCACGAGGCGGGCGCTTTCACCGGCGCCAAGGGCAGGCGCCGCGGACTGATGGAACAGGCGCACGGCGGGACGTTGTTCCTGGACGAGATCGGGGAAATGGATCTCGATCTGCAATCGAAGCTCCTCAAGGCCATAGAGGATCGCAGCCTGCGCCGTCTGGGGGGCGATCGCGAGATTCGCGTCGACACCCAGGTACTGGCCGCCACCAATCGCGGACTCGAGGCGCGCGTGGAACAGGGCACGTTCCGCCGCGACCTCTACCACCGCCTGAGCGTGTTTCGCCTGGACCTGCCGCCGCTGCACAAGCGGCTTCAGGATCTGGAGGACCTGGTGCCGCTGTTCATCGCGGAGTTCAACGCCAAGGCCGGCAAGCGGGTGCGGGTCGTGCCGCCCTCCGTGTGGGAGCAGTTGCGCGCCCACGCCTGGCCGGGCAACGTACGCGAGCTGCGCAACGTGGTCGAGCGCTGCGTGCTGTTCGCAGAGGGCGAGGTGTTTCCCGGCGAATGGCTGCAGCTGGGCGCGGCCGACCCCACACCGGCGCGGCGCCCCGAAGTGCACGACGACCGGCTGGTGCTTCCGCTCGACGGCAGCATGGCGCTCGATGACATGGATCGCTACATCATCAAGACGGCGCTCAGCACCCACCACTTCAATGTCACGGCCACCGCGCGCGCGCTCGGCACGACCCGTGAGACGCTGCGCTATCGCATCAAGAAGTACGCGCTGGAACCGCACGGATGAAACACCGGCAAAGGGCAACGCGCCCCCACCCGCGCGGATCCCGGTGCCAGGGGCAAATCCTCCTGCCCCTCAATCGATCGGTTGCAGGACACCGGAGCGGGATCGGGGTCGGGCATGTGCCGCCACCTGGCCCGCCGTCAGGCACTTTGCCTGCCTGGCATGCAAAGTGCCGTGCGCGATGCAGCACGCCGATCACAACGGACGGGAACTCCCGCCGCCCAGGCGCGTCGAACTGAGCGTCGCACGAAGGACCTCCTGCCGGACTCGGTCGCGGCGATGTCGCTCTCCGGAACCCGCGGACTCCCGCGACCGGCCGGACGCAGCGGCGCCACGGTTGATTCCACGCGTTGCGCGGCGCACACAAGAACCGGCGCGACGGGGTCCAGATTGGTCTCGAGAGGAGCATGAAACATGATACGGAATCCCTGCACCGCGCTGGCGAGCTTCGCCGCGATGCTGATGCTACTGGTCCAGACGGCGGCTGCGGCCGAAGCCCAATTGCCCAATTTCACGGATCTCGTGAAGCGCAATACCGATGCCGTCGTCAACATCAGCACCACGCAAAAGGCGACCGCCGGCAACGGCGAGAACCAACTGCCGTTCAACATTCCGGATCTGCCTGAGAACAGTCCGTTCCGGGAGTTCTTCAAGCACTTCTTCGAGAACCCTCCGCATATGCCGGAGGATCGCCAGGCGCGCTCGCTGGGCTCGGGGTTCGTCATTTCGTCCGACGGTTACATCCTCACCAATGCGCACGTCGTGAAGAACGCCGAGCGCATCGTGGTGAGACTCAACAACCGCGTGGAGAAACCGGCGAGGCTGGTGGGGGAAGACGAGCGCACCGACATCGCACTGCTGAAGATCGACGGGCAAAACCTGCCGACGGTGCAGATCGGTGATTCCGATCAGGTACAGGTCGGCCAATGGGTGGTGGCCATCGGTCAGCCGTTCGGACTCGAGCACACCGCCACCCAGGGCATCATCAGCGCGGTCGGCCGCAGTCTGCCGGACGAAACGTATGTCCCGTTCCTGCAGACCGATGCCGCGCTCAATCCGGGCAGCTCGGGCGGTCCGCTGTTCGACATCAACGGCAAGGTGATCGGGGTGAATTCCCAGATCTACAGCAACACCGGCGCCTACATCGGCCTCTCGTTCGCGGTTCCCATCAACGTCGCCATGCGGGTAGTGAACCAGCTGCGCAAGCAGGGTTACGTCACCCGCGGCTGGCTGGGCGTTGCCATCCAGGACGTTACCCAGGACCTTGCCGAGTCCTTCGGACTGGAGCAGCCGACCGGTGCATTGGTATCCGAAGTGGTGCCGGACAGCCCTGCCGCGGCAGCCGGAGTCCGGGTCGGGGACATCATCCTGGAGTATGACGGACAGGAGGTGAACGCCTCATCCCAGCTGCCACAGCTCGTTGCCAATACCCCGCCGGGCAAGACCGCCACCCTCACCGTGCTGCGCAACGGCAAAACGCTGCAGCTGCCGGTGAGCGTCCGACAGCTGCCCAAGGAGAAGCAGGCGCTGGCGGTACATCAGGCGCCCGAGTCCTCGCCCCTCAACCTGACGGTCACCGACCTCACCCCGCAGCAGCGCAAGGATCTGGGCGTGGGCGAGCGCGGCGTGCTGGTACAGGACGTGGGATCCGGTCCCGCGGCACGTGCCGGGCTGCGCGAGGGCGACGTGATCCTGTCGTTCAATGGCGAGAACGTGAGCAGCGCCGATCAGCTGCGCAGGCTGGTGCGGGACATGCCGCACGGCAAGCCGGTGCCGGTGCTGGTGGAGCGCGAGAACCAGACCGTGTTCCTGGCGATCCGTCGCCCCAACGGCTGAATGATCGGCGCGCGGGGAACGCCGGCGCTTCGGCGCCCCTTGCGCGTCGCAGGGTCTGCGCGTATGGCTTCGCACTCGGGCTCCGCCGGAGAAATACATGAACAATAACTGCGAGGGGGATTGCCTGTTCGTGTTGTTCGGCGCCGGTGGCGATCTTTCCTGGCGCCTGGTGGTGCCGGCGCTGTTCCAGCTCTACTGCGATCAGCGGCTGCCCGAGCACTTTGAGCTGCTCGGCATCGACCGCCAGCCGTGGGATGATGCCGCGCTGCGCGAGCGACTGCACGACGGCGTGCAGCGCAACGCCGAGACCGGGCCGCCGGAACCCGATCGCTGGGAGGCATTCGCGCAGAACATCCGCTACATGCGGGGTGAGCTGGGCGATCCGGCGACCTACCGGCACATCACTGAGACCGTCGGCGATGCCGAGCAGCGCTGGCAGGGCCCCGCCGAGCGGGTGTTCTATCTGGCCATCCCGCCCACGTTGTTCGGCGATGTGGCACGCGGCCTGGGAGAGGCCGGTCTCGCCGAGCCGCGCCACTGCACGCGGGTGGTGGTGGAAAAACCCCTGGGCCACGACCTCGAGAGCTTTCGCGCCATCAATCGCGCGCTCGTGGCGCATTTCCAGGAAACCCAGATCTATCGCATCGATCATTTCCTCGGCAAGGAAACGGTGCAGAACATCCTCGCCCTGCGTTTCGCCAATCCGATATTCGAGCCCATCTGGAACCGGCGCTACATCGATCACGTGGCCATCACGGTGGCGGAAACCTTGGGCGTGGAGCACCGTGCGGCGTACTACGAGCGCGCCGGCGCATTGCGCGACATGGTGCAGAACCATCTCATGCAGCTCTTGTGTCTCATCGCGATGGAGCCGCCCGTGGCATTCGACGCCGAGGATCTGCGCAACAAGAAAATGGACGTCATGCATGCCCTGCGTCCGATCGCCGCGGACGCGGTGCACGAGTTTGCCGCACGCGGCCAGTACGGTGCGGGCTGGATCCGCGGCACCCGGGTACCTGGCTATCGCGAAGAGCCCGACGTGGGGACACGATCGAACGTGGAGACCTACGCGGCACTCAAGCTGCACGTGGACAACTGGCGCTGGCAGGACGTGCCGTTCTATCTGCGCACCGGCAAGCGCATGAGCGCCGCGGTATCGGAAGTCTCGATCCGCTTTCAGCAGGTGCCGCACCGCGCCTTCCCCGCCTCGGCGAGCTCCGGCAGTCAACCGGCGCGCCTGGTGCTGCAGATCTCGCCCGACGAGGGCATCGTGCTCAAGTTCTACGCCAAGCAGCCGGGTCAGCCGTTGCGCCTGCGCCTGGTCGACATGCACTTCGGCTACGGAGAATCTTTCGAGGCACGAGTGCCGTCGGCCTATGAAACCCTGATCCGCGAGCTCATCGCCGGCAACTCCTCGCTGTTCATGCGCGACGACCAGGTGGAGGCCGCCTGGCGCCTGCTGACGCCGGTGCTGGAGAGCTGGGAGAACAACGCCGCCCCGGACTTCCCCAACTACCAGTCCGGCACCTGGGGCCCCGAAGCCGCGGAGGTGCTGGTGGCGCGCGACGGCCGCAGTTGGCTGACGCCGACGCCGCCGCGCGAACGCCCGGCGTGAGCATCCCGGTACGCCCGGCGGGCGACATCTTGCCTGCGCCCGCCGACGTGGCTCCCGGCCATCCCGGTATCGAGCCGACCTGGGCCAGCAGCGACAAGGACATGGTCGGTTGTGCGCTGGGTCCGTCGCGACTCTGGTTCACCGCCGGCCACGGCATCGTCAATGAGGTCTACTACCCGCGGGTGGACATCCCCCAGATCCGCGACCTGGGCTTCATCATCGCCGACGGTCTCGGCTTCTGGGTCGAAGTCAAGCGCCTCACCACGCGCACCCTGCACCCGCGGGAAGCCGGCGTGCCGGCGCTGGAGGCACGCCATCACCATGAGCGCTTCACTCTGAACCTGCGTGTGTGCCCCGATCCGGAGCGCGATGTGCTGCTGATCGACGTGCAGTTGGAGGGCGATCCGCGGCTGCGTCCCTACGTGTTGCTGGCACCGCATCTCGGCGGCACCGGCTGCGACAACCTGGCATGGGCGGCGCGCTACCGCAACCGCAACGTGCTGTGGGCCGAGCAGGGACCGTTCGCCCTGGCATTGCTCGGCGCGGATGCGCAGCAGCAGGATGCACTCGGCCGGCTCAGCGCCGGCTACGTCGGCACCAGCGATCGGTGGCAGGATTTCCATCGGCACGGCGTGATGACGTGGGCCTATGTGACGGCGGGTCCCGGCAATGTCGCGCTGGCCGGCGAGCTTCCGCGCCAGGTCGTCCTCGCGCTCGGATTCGGCAGCAGCCGGGAGTCGGCCGCCACGCTGGCGGCGAGCGCATTGGTGCAGCCCTTCGAGCATGCGCTGCAGCGCTACGTGGACGAATGGCGCGCCTGGCACGCCCAGGGTCGAGCCCGGCAGTTTCCCCCCACCGAACTGCCCGAAGCGCTGCGCGAGCAGCTCACCATGTCCGCCGCGGTGCTCAAGACCCATCAGGACAAAACCTTCCCCGGCGCCATGGTGGCCAGTCTCAGCGTTCCCTGGGGCAACCGCAGGAACGACACCGGCGGCTACCATCTGGTGTGGCCGCGCGATCTGGTGGAGTGCGCCGGTGCGCTGCTCGCCACGGGCGCCGATCACGAGGCGCGCAATATCCTGCGCTACCTCATCGCCACCCAGCAGGCGGACGGACACTGGTGCCAGAACCAATGGCTCGGCGGCAAGCCCTACTGGCAGGGCATCCAGCTCGACGAATCCGCGTTTCCGGTACTGCTCGCCGCATCGCCTGGCCGAGCGCGATGCGCTGGACGGAATCCAGGTTCACGACATGGTGCAGCGCGCGCTCGGCTTCGTCGCACGCAACGGCCCGGCCAGCGATCAGGACCGCTGGGAGGAGGATGCCGGGGTGAACACCTTCACGCTCGCCGTCTGCATCGCGGCGCTGGTGGCAGGTGCGCACTTTCTCGAGCCGCGGCCGCGTGCGCTGGCGCTGGCACTCGCTGACTTCTGGAACGGCAACGTCGAGGATTGGACCGGCGGTGCATGGCACGGGCTGGCGCGCAGCCTGGGCGTGCAGGGCTACTACGTGCGCGTGGCGCCACGTGCAGTCGGTTGCGGACAATTCCGCGCTACGTGACGGTGCTGCCGATCAAGAACCGGATGAGCGACCCGGACCTTGCCCGCCACGCGATCAGGTCGGCATCGACTTTCTGCAGCTGGTGCGCTTCGGACTGCGTCGGGCCGACGATCCGCTGATGCTCGACACCTTGCGGGTGGTGGACGCACTGCTGCGTGTCGAGACCCCCAACGGGCCGGCCTGGCACCGCTACAACGACGACGGCTACGGCGAGCACGCCGACGGCGCGCCCTTCGACGGCTACCGGTCGCGGACGCGCCTGGCCGCTGCTCACCGGCGAACGCGGGCATTACGAACTGCTCGCCGGCCGCGATCCCCTTCCCTACCTGCGAGGCCATGGCGCGCATGGCCGGACCGTTGGGGCTGATCCCGGAACAGGTATGGGACGGGCCGGCCATTCCGGCAGTGGACCTGTACCCGGGCCGCCCGACCGGCTCGGCCATGCCGCTGGCATGGGCCCATGCCGAGTTCGTCAAGCTCGCCTACTCGCGCCACCTCGGGCGCCCGGTCGATCAGCCCTCCGCGGTATGGCAGCGCTACGGCGGCCGGCACCGCAAGTTCAGTCATGCGTTCTGGTGGCCGCACGCGCCCATCGGTACGCTCCCGCAGCACTGCCGGCTCCATGTCTGCACTTCCCGTGCGGCGCACGTACGCTGGGGACATGACGGCTGGCAAGACGTGGCCGGCATCGATACCGAAGCGACCGGACTCGGCGTCTACGCCGCCGAGTTGCGCGTCGAGCATCTGCTTCCCGGACAGTGCGTCGATTTCACCCTGCAGTGGCAGGATACCGGCGCGTGGGAGGGGCGCGATTTCCGGATCCTGGTCGCCACCCAGGGTGAGGTACGCGTGGCGGCAGCAGCCATACATCCGCGGCCCGCCGACCGGAAAGCGGGGCACCGGCTGCGCCCTCCGGCAACGCACACGCCGCGGCGCTAGACGCTCCGGTCCGGTCCCTGGAGATTCCGGCTCAGTGGATCGCCGCCTCGAGCCAGACGCGCGCAGCGCTTCCGCTCTTGGGGCGACGTTGCGTCCATTGATGCTGTCGTGCGGCGGCCGGCACCCGGCCGTGCCGCGCGCGCAAAGTGCGCGGTGCGCACGCCGACCTTGTGCTTCGTGCCGCGTCGTGCCTGCCGATCGCCGCTCTTTGCCCGGCTACCGGGCACTCCGCGGCAATGTCGCGGTCTCAATGCCTGCCACCGGCGCGCGGCGCACCTGAACCGGAGGTGCTCGGCAACGGCCGCGTCGCCCCGTGCGACCGGGTCCACCCGCCCGCGATCACGGGTTGAGTGCCGGCCCGCAGCGGCGCCACCATCGGCACCGCAACCGCCATCGAGCATTGCGCGCACGACGCCGGGGGGAATCGGTACTTGTGCCGCAATCCGCCGTCGGCAGACTGCGGTGGGCACAAGGGCGCGCCGGCCGACGGCAGCACGAAGGAGACGGGAATGAACGCTTCCACCATGCCTGCGCAGGATGCACAACGGGCGTCGACCGACGCGGTGATGAAGCAGGTGGACTCCGGCCCGCAGGGGCTCACCGGCAGCGAGGCGCAGGACCGGCTGCAGCGCTTCGGCCGCAACGAGCTTGCCGAGCGCCGGGTCAGTCCGCTGCTGAAGTTCCTCGGCTACTTCTGGGGGCCGATCCCGTGGATGATCGAGATCGCCGCGGTGCTGTCGGCGGTGGTCCGGCACTGGCCGGATCTCATCATCATCCTGGTGCTGCTGGTGTTCAACGCAGCGGTCGGATTCTGGCAGGAGTACCAGGCCGGCAATGCCATCGAGGAGCTCAAGCACCGGCTCGCGCTGCGCGCCCGCGTACGGCGCGATGGGCAGTGGATCGAAATCGATGCGCGCGAGCTGGTGCCCGGCGATGTCGTACGGCTGCACCTCGGTGGCATCGTCCCGGCCGACGTGAAGCTGATCGAGGGCGACTATCTCAGCGTCGATCAGTCGGCCCTCACCGGCGAGTCGCTGCCGGTGGACAAGAAGATCGGCGACATCGCCTACTCGGGCTCGGTGGCGCGTCAGGGGGAGATGACCGCGGTGGTGACCGCCACCGGAATGAATACCTACTTCGGCGCCACCGCCCGTCTGGTGAGCAGCTCGCACAGCGTCTCGCATTTCCAGAAGGCCGTGCTCGGCATCGGCGACTATTTGATCTGGCTCTCGCTGGGTCTGGTCGCGATCCTGGTGCTGGTCGAGCTGCACCGCGGCACGCCGGTATTCACGCTGGTGCAGTTCGCGCTGATCCTCACGGTGGCGGCGATCCCCGTCGCCATGCCCGCAGTGCTGTCGGTGACCATGGCCGTGGGTGCGCGGGCCATGTCGCGCATGAAGGCCATCGTCTCGCGCCTGGAGGCCATCGAGGAGATGGCGGGCATCGACGTGCTGTGCTCGGACAAGACCGGCACGCTCACGGAGAACAAGCTGCGACTCGGCGATCCAGTGGCCTTCGGCGGCGCCGGTAACGAAGAGCTGATCCTGGCCGGCGCCCTCGCCTCTCCCATGGACGACCGCGATGGCATCGACCAGGCGGTGGTCGCGGGACTGGCCGATGCGCACCTGCTCGATCGCTACACCCAGGAGAAGTTCGTGCCCTTCGATCCTGTGGGCAAGCGCACCGAGGCGGTGGTGAAGGACGCCAGCGGCGCACGCCTGCGCGTCACCAAGGGCGCACCGCAGGTGATCCTCGCGCTGTGCAGCCCCGACGCAGACATGCGCCGCGGCGCCGAGCAGCAGATCGACGCCTACGCCGGGCGCGGCTACCGCGCGCTGGGCGTGGCACGCGCCGGGGCGGATGGCGTATGGCGCTTCCTCGGTCTGCTCCCCTTGTACGACCCGCCGCGCGAGGACGCCGCCGCGACCATCGCCGACGCCCAGCGCCACGGCATCGCGGTCAAGATGGTCACCGGTGACAACACCGCGATCGGCCGCGAGACCGCGAGAACGGTCGGCCTCGGAACCAACATCGTGCCGGCGGATCGGCTCACCACCGGCGAGTCGGGCGCGCTCAGCCCCGATGCCGCCGACCTCGTCGAGCACGCCGACGGCTTCGCCCAGGTCTTTCCCGAGCACAAGCACGCCATCGTCAAGGCGCTGCAGGCGCACGATCATCTGGTCGGCATGACCGGCGACGGCGTGAACGATGCGCCCGCGCTCAAGCAGGCCGACGTCGGGATCGCGGTTTCGGGTGCGACGGATGCCGCCCGCTCGGCCGCCGCGCTGGTGCTCACCGCGCCCGGGCTCGGCGTCATCGTCCGCGCCGTTGAGGAGGCGCGCCGCATCTTCGAGCGTATGAACTCCTACGCCATCTATCGCATCGCCGAGACCATCCGCATCATGGTCTTCGTGGTGCTGACCATCGTGATCTATGGCTTCTATCCGATCACCGCCGTGCTGATCATCCTGCTCGCGCTGCTGAACGACCTGCCCATCATGACCATCGCCTACGACAACACCTGGCTGCAGCCCACACCGGCACGCTGGCAGATGCGCCGCGTGCTCACGGTGGCGACCGTGCTCGGCACGGTGGGGGTGATCGAGACCTTCCTGTTACTGTACATTGCGATGCGCTGGTTCGATCCGTCGCGGGCGCAACTGCAGTCGCTCATCTTCCTGAAACTGGCGGTAGCCGGTCACCTCACGTTGTTCGTCGCGCGCACCAAGCGCCCGATGCTGACGCCGCCGTTTCCGGCGCCCGTGCTGCTCGGTGCGGTGCTCGCCACGCAGACCCTGGCGGTGCTGATCGTGGGATTCGGCTGGTTCGTCGCCCCCATTCCCTGGACCTACATCGGGCTGGTATGGGTGTACGCCATTGCCTGGGTGTTCGTAGAGGACGCTGCCAAGCTCATGGTCTATCGCCACCTCGACATGCAGACGCAGCGCCATCGCCATTTTCTTCAGACCGTGGGCCGGCCCTTGGGACACATGCGCGCTCACCAGCGACATCACTGAGCCCGGCCGCCGGGTGCGGCGATGCCGTGTGGAACCTGATAAAGTGCCGGGCCCAAGCCGAACAAGAAGACCCTGCACATGGCACGTAGCAGAAAACTCCCGGTGCTCGTCGGCGTGTTGCTGGTCGCCCTCGCCGGCGCGCTGGCATGGTGGTGGTGGCGCGGGCGTGCGCCCGCCGAAAGCGCGCAGGCGCTGACACTCTACGGCAATGTCGACATCCGCCAGGTCTCACTCGCCTTCAACGCCAGCGACCGCATCGCCACCATGACGGCACGGGAAGGCGCGCGGGTGCGAAGCGGCGAGGTGCTGGCGACCCTCGACAGCACGCGCCTGGAACACAACCTGGCCCACGCCGAGGCGCAGGCCGACGCCCAGCGCGCCCAGCTGGCGGCGCTGGAGGCGGGCACGCGTCCCGAGGAAATCCGCAAGGCACGTGCCGATGTTGCCGCCGCCGAAGCCGAGGCGGACAACGCCGCGCGCGAGTACGCGCGCCAGCGCGACCTGCTGAAGCAGCACCTCAGCTCGCAGCAGGCGGTCGACACTGCCCTGGCGCAGCAGAACACCACGCGGGCGCAGCTCAAGGCCGCGCAGGAAACCCTCGCCCTCGCGGTGGCCGGGCCGCGCCAGGAGGACATCGATGCGGCACGTGCGACGCTTCAGGCACTGCAGGCGCAGCTCGCGCTGGCACGCCGCCAGCTTGCGGACGCCACGCTGCACGCACCCGACGCCGGCATCATCCAGAACCGCATCCTCGAACCGGGCGACATGGCGAGCCCCCAGACGCCGGTCTACACGCTGGCCCTCACCGATCCGGTGTGGGTGCGCGCCTACGTGGAGGAGCCGGATCTCGGCCGCATGCAACCGGGCATGTCCGCCGAGGTGAGCACCGACAGTTATCCCGGCAAACAGTACCGCGCCTGGGTGGGCTACGTGTCGCCGACTGCGGAGTTCACACCCAAGTCCGTGGAGACCACGCGGGTACGCACCGATCTCGTCTACCAGGTGCGCGTGTACGTGTGCAATCCGCACAGCGAGCTGCGCCTCGGCATGCCGGCTACCGTGCGCATCCCCCTCGACCAGCCGGCGCCGCAGGCCGGCGCGCCCGCACCCTGCGCGCAGCCGTGATGGCCTCGCCGGCGCCCACGGCCAGCCCGGACGCGAGTGCCCTGCGCCTGGCCGAGGTCACCAAGGCGTTTCGCAGCGGGGGGCGGGAAGTTACGGCGCTGGAAGCCGTCAGTCTCGAGGTACGCCACGGCCGCGTCACCGGGCTGATCGGCCCGGACGGCGCCGGCAAGACCACGCTCATGCGCCTGTGCGCGGCGCTGCTCGCACCCGACGCGGGCCGCGTAACGGTGCTCGGCATGGACAGTGTCGGCGCCTCGCTCGCCGTGCAGGGTGCGCTCGGCTACATGCCCCAGCGCTTCGGGCTGTACGAGGATCTCAGTGTCAAGGAGAACCTCGACCTCTATGCCGACCTGCAGGGCGTGCCGCACGCCCAACGGCCCGAGCGCTACCGCGAGCTGATGCGCATGACCGGCCTCGGACCGTTCACCGCACGTCTCGCCGGACGCCTCTCCGGCGGTATGAAGCAGAAGCTCGGCCTCGCCTGCACGCTGGTGCGCCCCCCGCGGCTGCTGCTGCTGGACGAGCCGACGGTGGGCGTGGACCCGGTGTCGCGGCGCGAGCTGTGGGCCATCGTCTATCGACTGGTGGAGCGCGAGCACATGACCGTGCTGCTGAGCACGGCCTATCTCGACGAGGCCGAGCGCTGCCACGAGGTGGTGCTGCTGCACGAAGGCCAGGTGCTGGGCGGAGGCGCGCCGCAGGATTTCAGCGCACGCCTCACCGGGCGCACCTTCGCCGTGCGGGCGCCGCGGCTCAAGAAGCGCACCGTGCAGGCACGGCTCGCACCCGGCGCCGGCGTGCTGGATGCGGTGATCCAGGGCGATCACGTGCGCGTGGTGATGCAGGAGGCGACAGCGCCGCGCGTGGATGCGCTGCTCCCCGGCGTCGAAGACGTGACGCTCGATGCCGTGCCGCCGCGCTTCGAGGACAGCTTCATCGCCCTGCTGCACGTGCGCCAGCAGGTGCAGCCTCCCTCCCCCGCGGCGCCCATGCCGGAGCACTCCGAGGAGACGGCGGACGGGCAGCCCGCGATGATTGTCGCCGACCGCCTGCAGCGGCGCTTCGGCAGCTTCTACGCCGTGCGCGAGGTGAGCTTCAGCGTCGGCCGCGGCGAAGTGTTCGGCCTGCTCGGCGCCAACGGCGCCGGCAAGTCCACCACCTTTCGCATGCTCTGCGGACTGCTTCCACCCAGCGGCGGCCGGCTCAGCGTCGCCGGGCTGGACCTGCGCCGCGCCGCGGCCGCCGCGCGCGCGCGCATCGGTTACATGTCGCAGAAATTCTCGCTCTACGGCAATCTCAGCGTGCTGCAGAACCTGGCGTTCTTCAGCGGGGCCTACGGCCTCGGGGGTGCGCGCCGTGCCGAACGCATCCGTTGGGCCATGGAACAGTTCGCTCTGGAGTCGTTGGCCGGCGCCACCAGCGTCGATCTGCCGCTCGGCTACAAGCAGCGTCTGGCGCTCGCCTGTGCGCTCATGCACGAGCCGGACATCCTGTTCCTGGACGAGCCCACCTCCGGGGTCGATCCGCTTGCGCGGCGCGAGTTCTGGCAGCGCATCAACCTGCTCGCCGCGCGCGGCGTCACCGTCATGGTCACCACGCATTTCATGGAAGAGGCCGAGTACTGCGACCGCCTGGCCATCATGTCGGCCGGCGAGATCCTGCGCCTCGGCACGCCCGCCGAAATCAAGGCGGCCGCGGGCAGCGCCGAGCATCCCGAACCCACCATGGAGGAGGCGTTCATACAGCTCATCGAGGCGCGCGAGGCGCAGAACGCGGCATGAGCACCGCGCCCGCCCCCGATGCGCGCGGCGGCGCACGCATGCGCCTGGCGGGGCTCATCCGCAAGGAGTTCCTGCAGATCCTGCGCGACCCCAGCAGCATCGCCATCGCCTTCCTGATGCCGGTGGTGCTGCTGCTGCTGTTCGGTTATGGGGTATCGCTCGACTCCGAGCACATTGCGCTGGCGCTGGTGATCGAGCAGCCCGGACCCGATGCCGCGGACTTCGCGGCGGCGTTTCAGCATTCGCGCTATTTCGAGCCCCGGCGCTACGTGGATCTCGCGCATGCCGAGGCGGCGCTGCTCGCCGGGCGCGTGCGCGGCATCGTGCACCTGCAGGGCAATTTCGCCGCCGCGCTGCAGCGCCCGGCGGGCGCCCCCATCCAGGTGATCGTGGACGGCGTGGACGCCAACACCGGACGCATCATCGGCGGCTATGTGGAGGGAGTATGGACCACCTGGCTGCAGCGGCGCGCCGGCGCCCGCGGCACGGAGCTCAAGCTGCCGGTGGAGGTGCGCCAGCGGGTGTGGTTCAACAGCGAGCTGCGCAGCCGCAACTTCCTGGTGCCGGGGCTGGTCGCCGTCATCATGACGCTGATCGGCGCGCTGCTCACGGCCCTGGTGATGGCGCGCGAGTGGGAGCGCGGCACCATGGAGGCACTGCTGGTGACGCCGGTGGCCATGCGCGAGGTGCTGCTCGGCAAGCTCATTCCCTACTTCGTGCTGGGCATGGGCGGCATGCTGCTGTCGGTGGCCATGGCGGTGTGGCTGTTCGGCGTGCCGCTGCGCGGCTCGTTGTGGGTGCTGTTCCTCGCCGCGGGACTCTTCCTGCTGGTCGCGCTCGGCATGGGACTGCTGATCTCCATCGTCACGCGCAACCAGTTCGTCGCCGGACAGGTCGCCATCATCGTGACCTTCCTGCCGGCCTTCCTGCTCTCCGGTTTCATTTTCGACATCGGCAGCATGCCCGCGCCCGTGCAGGTGATCACCCACGTCGTCGCGGCGCGTTATTTCGTCTCCATCCTGCAGACGGTGTTCCTGGCTGGCGACGTTTGGCCGGTGTTTTGGCCCAACGCCCTGGCACTGGCGTTCATGGCGGCGCTGTTTCTGGGTCTCAGCCGCCGGCGCGCGCACAAGCGGCTCGACTGAAACCCGGGGCACTGCCATGTGGCGCCGTCTGCTGGCACTGGTGAGAAAGGAGTTCCTGGCCCTGCTGCAGGACAAGAAGAGCCGCTTCGTGATCGTGATACCGCCGATGCTGCAGCTCCTGGTGTTCGGCTACGCGGCAACCTTCGACCTCTCGCACATTCCCTATGCCGTCTACAATGAGGATCGCGGCGCGGCGGCACGCGATCTGCTCGCGCACTTCCAGGGCTCGCACAACTTCCGCGAGGCGGTACGCATCAGCCACGAAGGGCAGATCGCGCCGCTGGTCGACCGCAAGGCGGTGCTGCTGGTGTTGCATCTGGAGCCCCGGTTCAGCCGCAACCTGGCACGCGGCGAGCCAGCGGTGCTCCAGGTCATCGTCGACGGCCGCGACTCCAACACCGCACTGTTGGCACTGAACTACGTACGTTCCGTGGTGATGGATTTCAACGAGCAATGGATGCAGGCGCACGCCGGAGGCGGAGCGCCCGCGCGGCTGGTGACCCGCGCCTGGTTCAATCCCAACCTGGAGAGTCGCTGGTTCATCGTGCCCGGCATCGTCGGACTGCTCACGCTGGTGGTCACCATGCTGGTCACCGCGCTGTCGGTGGCGCGCGAGCGTGAGCAGGGCACGTTCGACCAGCTGCTGGTGACGCCGCTGCGCCCGGTGGAGATCCTCCTCGGCAAGGCGCTGCCGGGATTTCTGATCGGGCTCGGGGAGGCGAGTGTCATCATCCTGGCGGCGCACTACTGGTTCGAGGTGCCGCTGATCGGCAGCGTGGCGGCGCTTTATGCCGGACTGCTGCTGTTCCTGCTCTCGGCCATCGGCGTCGGGCTCATGATCTCCTCGCTCGCCATCACCCAGCAGCAGGGGCTGCTCGGCGCCTTTCTGTTTCTGGTGCCCTCGGTGATCCTGTCAGGCTTCGCCACGCCCATCGCCAACATGCCCGAGGCGGTGCAGTACCTGACACTGGTGAACCCTCTGCGCTACTTCATGGTGGTGCTGCGCGGGGTGTTCCTGGAGGGAATGCCGTTTGCCCTGTTGCTGCCGCAGCTCTGGCCGATGGCGATCATCGGCGTGGTGACGCTCGCCATCGCCGGCTGGCTGTTCCGGCACCGCATGTACTGACGGGAGTCCCCGCATGGCCTTTCGCGTCGGAGTGCACCCATGAATCCGGTCCACTACCTGCCGCGCCCGCTGCCACCGGCGCTGGAGCCGCTTGCCGATCTCGCCCTGGACTTGCGCTGGAGCTGGAACCATCAGGCCGATGCGCTGTGGCAGACCGTCGATCCGGAGCTCTGGCGCGCCACCGGCAATCCCTGGCTGATGCTGGAGACCGTGTCACAGCATCGGCTGGAGGCGCTCGCCGCGGATGCGCAGTTTCTCCGCGCACTGGAGCAGGCCACGGGCCTGCGCGAGCGCCATCTCGCCGGCGAGACCTGGTTCGGCACGGCCTACGGCGAGCGTCCACTCGGCGCCATTGCCTACTTCAGCATGGAGTTCGGACTGAGCGAGGCCCTGCCCATCTACTCCGGCGGCCTCGGCATCCTCGCGGGCGACCATCTGAAAACCGCGAGCGATCTCGGTGTACCGCTGGTGGCTGTCGGGCTCCTGTACCAGCAGGGCTACTTCCGCCAGGTATTGGACGCCGGCGGTGCGCAGCTCGCCTTCCATCCCTACAACGATCCCACCATGCTGCCGGTCATGCCACTGCGCGATGCCAGCGGCGAATGGCTGCACGTGCTGGTCGAGCTTCCGGGGCGCAGCCTGCGGCTGCGCACCTGGCAGGTGCAGGTCGGGCGCGTGCAGCTCTATCTGCTCGACAGCAATGACCTGCTCAACGCCCCGGGCGACCGCGGCATCACCGGCGAGCTCTACGGGGGCGGCCCGGAGATGCGGCTGCAGCAGGAGATCGTGCTCGGCATCGGCGGCTGGCGCCTGCTGCAGGCGCTGGGCCTTTCCTGCGACGTATGTCATCTGAACGAAGGCCATGCGGCGTTCGCCGTGCTGGAGCGCGCGGGGGAATTTCGCCGGCGCCACGACCTGCCGTTCGCCGTGGCGTTGCGCGCCACGCGCGCCGGCAATCTGTTCACCACGCACACGCCGGTGGCGGCCGGCTTCGACCGCTACGCGCCGGAGCTCGTCCGCCAATACCTGGGCAGCTACGCCGGCACGCTGGGCATCGAGCCCGAGGTCCTGCTGGCGCTCGGGCGTGCACCGGGGGCGGCACCGGGCGAGCCATTCAACATGGCGTATCTGGCGCTGCACGGCTGCGGTGCCTGCAACGGGGTGAGCCGGCTGCACGGGCGCGTGAGCCGGCACATCTTCCAGCCGCTGTTTCCGCGCTGGCCCGCGCACGAAGTGCCGGTCGGGCACATCACCAACGGCGTGCACGTACCGTCGTGGGATTCGGAGGCGGCCGATGCGCTGTGGACCGACGCCTGCGGCAAGTCGCGCTGGCTGGGAACCATGGAAGACATCGAGCGCGAGCTGCGCGGGCTGGACGACGACGATCTGTGGAACATGCGCAGCCAGGGTCGCCGCGCGCTGATCGCCGCGGTGCGTGCCCATCTGACGCGCCAGCAGGCGCAGCGTGGAGCCGGGGCGCCGCAGCTTGCGAGCTATGCGAGCCTGCTCGACCCCAACGCGCTCACCGTGGGGCTGGCGCGGCGCTTTGCGACCTACAAACGCCCCACGCTGCTGCTGCACGATCGCGCGCGTCTCGGCCGGCTGCTCGCCGAGCGCGAACGTCCCGTGCAGATCGTGGTTGCCGGCAAAGCGCATCCCCAGGATCAGGCGGGGCAGGCGCTGGTGCGCGAGTGGCTCGATTTCATGCGCCACCCGGACGCACACGGACGCGTGGTGTTTCTTGCCGACTACGACCTGGCGCTCGCCGACGAGCTGGTGCAGGGCGTGGATCTGTGGATCAATACGCCACGCCGGCCGTGGGAGGCAAGCGGCACCAGCGGCATGAAGGTGCTGGTGAACGGTGGCCTGAATCTTTCCGAGCTGGACGGCTGGTGGGCGGAAGCCTATCGGCCGGGAGTCGGCTGGGCGATCGGCGACCGTCGCGAGCACGACGAAGACCCTGCCTGGGATGCGCAGGAGGCCGATGCGCTCTACGCCCTGCTCGAGCGCGAGGTGGTACCGGAATTCTATACCCGTGACGCACGCGGCATTCCCACGGCCTGGATAGGGCGCATGCGCGAGAGCATGGCGCAGCTGACGGCGCAGTATTCGACCAACCGCATGCTGCGCGAATACACCGAGCGCTACTACCTGCCGTGCGCCGCCGCCTGGCGCGGGCGCAGCGCGCAAGGCGCCGCACTGGCTGCAGGCATCGAGCAGTGGCTCGCCGTCCTGCAGGCGCACTGGGAGAGCCTGCACTTCGGCAGCGTGCAGGTCGAGACCGCCGGCGACGCGCATCGCTTCGAGGTGCAGGTGTATCTCGATGAGCTGGCGCCCGAGTGGGTGTCCGTGCAGCTCTACGCCGAGCCCGGCGAGGCCGACAACCCCGAGTGCCGGACCATGACTCGCGGCGCCGCGCTGACCGGCGCCGTGCACGGCTACACCTATGTCACTACGGTTCCGGCGACGCGGCCAGCCGGCGACTACACGCCGCGTATCGTGCCGTTCAACGCGGATGCCGGCACACCGCTGGAGGCGGGCTTCATCGTCTGGCAGCGCTGAGCGGCCCTCGGGGACGGCGTCCCGGACCTGATCTCCACCGATGACTTCAGCGGTCGGGATCCTGCGACGCAGGTTCTGCGACAGGCTACCGATTTCCTGCCTAAGAGAAAGGCTTGTCCTGCCGCTTCCTGCACGCACGGCTGGACGAGACCCGTTCGTGACTACTCCCTCCCTGTTGCTGGTCGACCTGACGCTGTACGCATCCCAGGTGGAGCTCTTCGAGCAATTGAAGCCCTACTGGGATGTGCGGCGCGCCACTCCCGAAGGCGCGGTAGCCAACGTTTCCCGCGCCCGTCCGAGTGTGGTCTGCTTCGAGTACGACTACCCGGATGCCGCGGGGCTCCGCGTGCTGCAGTACACCAAGCAGACTCACCCTTCCGTACCCGTCATCATGCTTACGGAACAGCACTCCGAGGCACTGGCCACCTGGGCATTCCGCTCGCGGGTCTGGGATTTCCTGGTGAAGCCGATTCTCCTGGAAGAAATGTTGCGCACGCTGAACAGCGTGTGGGATGCACTGAGCTCACGCCGCAACAACGCCGGCAGCCGCAGCATGTCCCGCCGCGAGGTCATCATGCCCGGGGAGGCGCGCGTCTGTGTGCCCAGTCCGGAGCGGCGGATGCTCGCCGCGGCGGTGGCCTACGTCGCAAGCAATTTCCGCGGCAAGATACGCGAAGTCGATGCCGCGAACCTGTGCCGGATGAGCCCGTTCCGCTTCAGCCGTGCATTCAAGCGCGCCTACGGAATCACCTTCAGCGAATACCTGTCGCGCTTCCGACTCAAGGAGGCTCTGCGTCTGATGGAGCATCCCGGCGCCACCATCACCGAAGTCGCCTATGCGGTCGGATTCAATGACACGTCGTACTTCACCAAGGTCTTCAAACGCCTGCTCGGGCAGAGCCCCTCCGAGTTCCGCACCGGGAGAATGCGCGAAAAGCTGCAGCAAGCCAGCGATCCGTTGCCCGTAGCGGCGGATCCAGAGCCGGAGCCGGATTCCTTCCTGCCCGTCGGTGCCGAGCTGACGTTCGACTGAGCCACGGCCGAACACCCCGGCTGCCGGCGCTGCGCCCGGGCGGCCACCGTCCCACACGACTCTCCCTGAGCTGTGCCTTGTGCCGGACGACCGTGTCGGCGCTTTGCTCGCGAACTGCCCTTCCCGTTCAATCAGGGCCGCAATCGCGCCGCCGCCCCGACCCCACATGAGTCGAGCGCGGCCCTGCGGGCCGCCATCGCGCCGCCGGGAGCGACGCTCCTACAGGTAGTTACCCACTGTGGGAAGGGGAAAGCCGGTGGCCCTTCGTCCGGCCGCACGGAAACTGCACCTGCAAGGAATTACCACCGTTGTGCAAGCGATTCCCTGCCCCGGCGCCCTGACAAGCGGATAAAGGGCATGCGGGGGAGTCAGCGGGAACGCCGCTCCACCGGTCAAGACGCCGCAAGGTTCACGGGCCGTGCGGAAGCACGAAGTTTCGGGACAAGTGCGTCTGCGCGGCCGGCGTCCGGTCCGCGGAATCCCCGAAGCAGACAAATCGTTCAACAGAGGAGATGAAACATGAGCACGTTCACCAAGAAGCTGCAGGCGTTCCTGCGCGAAGAGGAAGGCCTGACCATGGTCGAGTATGCCGTTGCCGGAACGCTGATCACGTTGGGAGCCGTTCTGGCATTCACCAACCTCGGTACCAATGTCGCCACCAAGATCCAAGCGATCGCGGACATCCTCGGATAGCAGGGGGCGACGACCGTCAGGCAATACGGGAACGGGCGGGCAGCAGCCCGCCCACCCGTTCCGGATGTGAGCACATCACCAATGACCTCTTCCCCATTCTCGCAGCAAATGCCAGCCTGATCATTGCTGTGGTCACGGTGGCCAGTTGGTCGGACCTGCGCCACCACCGCATACCGAACTGGCTGAGCCTGGGCGGCCTGGCGACGGGCCTGCTCCTACAGGTGCTGACAGCAGGCGTAACCGGACTGCTATCGGGCCTGGAAGGCGCCGGGCTGGCGCTGGTGCTGTTCCTGCCCGCCTGGCTGCTGCGCGGGATGGGCGCGGGGGATGTCAAGCTCATGATGACAGTGGGCGCCTTCCTGGGCCCGCGTCTGGTGCTGGTGGCAGCCGCCCTGACGCTGATCGCCGGCGGCGTGCTGGCGGTCGCGGTGCTGGTTTCCCGCGGCGGGTTTCGTCCGGTGCTCGCCCGCTACGGCTCGACGCTGAAATGCCTGCTGGTTACCGGCAATCTGGGTTACGTGCCACCGCTTCCGACGGAGGCCGCCGCCGCGCGTTTCCCCTATGCCGCCGCCATCGCCTGCGGCACCCTGCTGGCACTGTGGTGGTCCGCCGGGACTGCGGGTGCGTGAGGGGAACTGCACCGTGGACCGTACCTCCGTCGAAGAATTCCCTGCATCGGACGCCTTTGCCGCCCCCCGCCCGGCGCGTCCACGCACCGTGGCCGAAACCGGTCTTTCCGCGCTGTTCCTCGCCGACCTGCTCGTCAAGCAGCTGCACGAAGGCGGCGTGCTGACGCTGAACCAGCTCGCGCGCCGCACGGCGCTGGCCGGGGCGGTGCTGGAGGAGCTGGTCGAATTTCTGCGCCGCGAGGCGCGGGTCGAGGTGCGCCCCGCGGATGCCACGACGGGCGCGCTGCGCTACGCGCTCACGGAGCGCGGTCGCCAGACGGCCATGGACGCCCTGGCCCGGTGCGGCTATGTGGGCGCCGCGCCGGTGACGCTGGCGCAGTACACCGAGATAGTACGCACGCAGTCGGTGCATACCGCGCGGTTGACGCACGCAGCGGTGCACGATCACTTTTCCGGCGTGGTCATCGGCGAGGCGCTGCTGGATCAGCTCGGCCCCGCCCTGCACTCGGGCCGCGCCATCTTCGTCTACGGGCCTGCCGGTACCGGCAAGACCTACATCACCCGACTCCTGGCCGGTCTGCTCGGAGAACCCGTGCTGGTTCCGCATGCCATCAGCGTCAACGAGACGGTCATCCAGCTCCTGGATCCCCTGCTGCACCGTGCCGTCGACCAGGATACCGGCGCACCGGCGTTGTTGCTCCAGCAGGGACACGACCCGCGCTACGTCCGTTGCGCACGCCCGGCCATCGTGACCGGCGGCGAGCTGACCCTGGACATGCTCGATCTGCACTACGACGCCGCGACCCGTATCCACCAGGTGCCGCTGCAGACCAAGGCCAACAACGGCATGTTCATCATCGACGACCTGGGCCGGCAGCGCATGGATCCCATGCAGCTCCTGAACCGCTGGATCGTACCGATGGAGGAGCGGCGGGACTACCTCAGCCTCGGCGCGGGCCGGCACTTCACCGTGCCGTTCGATGTGGTGCTGGTGTTCTCGACCAACAAGAATCCGTTGGAGCTCGCGGACGCCGCCTTCCTGCGTCGCCTGGGCTACAAGATCCGCTTCGATTATCTGGAGCCGGACGCCTACGCGCGCATTTGGCGACAGGAGTGTACGGCACGCGGTCTGCGGTTCGATGCGCAGGTGCTCAACTACGTGCTGGGCGAGCTGCATTTTCAGGACCGCGTCCCGCTCCTGCCCTGCCATCCGCGCGATCTACTGGGCCTCGCCTGCGATGAGGCCGCCTACCTGGGAGAGCCGCACGCCATCACGCACGAGCGCATCCACTCCGCGTGGAAGAACTATTTCGTCAAGCTCGATGATCCCGTTCCGCCCATGCGCGGCGGGTTCGCCGATGGAGGTCAACCGTCATGATCAAGCGCAGAGCTGTCACCCTCGTGTTCGTTTCGCTGCTTCTGGCAGTCGGTGCCGCCTGGGTGGCCAACACCTGGCTGCAGTCGCGGGTCATGCCCGCCGTGGAGGCGAACGCCGACAATCCGGTCGTGGTCGCCGCCATGGAGATCCCGTTCGGCTTCAAGATCGATGCAACGCGCATCAAGACGGTCAACATGCCGCCGGCGGCCGTGCCGGGCGGTGCGTTCCGCTCCACGCAGGAAGTCGAAGGCAAGATCGCCAAGCAGACCTTCGTCCCCGGTGAGGTCCTGATAAAAGAACGCGTAGCCGAGCACCTCGGTGGCAGCACCCTGGCTGCCATCGTCGAGCCCGAGATGCGCGCAATTACCGTGCGGGTGAACGACGTGGTCGGCGTCGGAGGATTCGTGCTGCCGGGCAATCGGGTAGACGTGGTGGCGAGCCGTCGTGTAGGTGATCGCGCCGAGGCGAAGACCGTGTTGCAGGACCTCAAGGTTCTCGCGGTGGACGAGACGGCCAGCACCGACAAGAACGACCCGGTGATCGTGCGTGCCGTGACGCTGGAAATGACGCCGCCTCAGGCGGAGGTGCTGGTCAAGGCACAGCAGGAGGGAACCGTGCAATTGACGCTACGCAACCCGCTCGACCACTCGGCCATGAAGGTGCAAGCGGCCGTCCACACACACGCGAAAGCACCCGTGCCCGGGCGAACTGTTTCCAACACCGTCACGGTGATTCGCGGAACCGATGTCAAGGTGACCAAAGCAGGGCTCTGAGGGCGTTGGAGCCACGTCATGCACGCGGAGAAGCCACGCGCAGGAAGCCGAGCTTCACGCCGCCCAGTTGATGCGAACGAGTCATGAACCAATCACTCTTTAGCTACAGACCCGTTGCGATGCACACCGTCGCGGCATGGTTCGCTGCACTGACGCTGGCCATGACTGCGGCCGCCGCCCTTGCATATGACTCACCCGGCGGCAATAGCCGCGTCCTGCAGGTGCCGGTCTACAAATCGCGGCTGGTCGAGATCAGCCGTCCCGCGAAGCGGGTGTCGGTAGGCAACCCCGAAGTGGCGGACATCCTGATCCTGCATTCCGACCAGCTTTACGTGGTGGGAAAGAACCTCGGCTCCACCAACGTCCTGCTGTGGGACGGCAGCAACCGCCTCATCGATACCGTCGACGTCGAGGTCACCCACGACCTGGACGGACTGAAGGAAAAGCTCCACCAGCTGCTGCCCGGAGAAAGCATCAACGTCCATTCCTCGCAGGGGATCGTGGTGCTCAGCGGACAAGTCTCGGACGTGGTGAAAATGGAGTCGGCGGTGCAGCTGGCGCGCAGCTTCGCCATGAGAGACGGAAAGGCCAAGGATCCGCCGGTGCTCAACCTGCTGCAGGTGGGCGGTGCCCAGCAGGTCATGCTGGAAGTCAAAGTGGCGGAGATGGCACGCACGCTGGTGCGTTCGTTGAGCGCCAAGTTCAACGCCACCGGAGCCAACTCCAACTGGAAGATCGGCGGCGTCAACGGCGGCGCGACCTTCCCCGGACGACTGATCGACGTGCCCCAGTACGATCCCGGCACGGGCGAGTTCAAGGGCTTCGTGCAGCGCTTCGTGCCGGCGATGACGGGAGGACCGATCTCCCCGACAGGCCCCGACATCACCACCGTGCTGCCGAACGATCTCAGCATCGAGGACAAAGGACTGTTCGCGACTTTTCTCAGCAAGGATCTCCTGTTCAATCTGGCGCTGGACGCGGCGCAGGAGCACGGACTGGCAAAGATACTGGCCGAGCCGACCCTTACCACCCTGACCGGCCAGGAAGCGCAGTTTCTCTCCGGTGGCGAGTTCCCCATCCCGGTGCCCAACGGCAACAACGGCACCACCATCGAGTTCAAGGAATTCGGTGTGGGCCTCAAATTCATTCCGGTAGTGCTGAACTCGGGACAGATCAACCTGAAGATCAACATCAGCGTGAGCGAGCTAACCAGCCCCAACAGCGTCCTGATCACCTCCCAGGATACGCCGTCGACTTTCCTGATTCCCGCACTGACCAAGCGCAGCGCGGCCTCGAGCGTCGAGGTGGGCGACGGCCAGACCATCGGCATCGCGGGACTGATCAGCGAGGATCTGCGTGAAGCCGTGAACAAGTTCCCCGGACTGGGCGACGTGCCGGTGCTGGGACCCTGTTCCGCAGCCAGGAATTCCAGAAGGGCCAGACCGAGCTGGTGATGTTCGTGACCCCGCACCTGGCACGCCCCGTTGCGCGTGACTTGGTCCGTCTCCCCACCGACGGCTTCGTGGAACCCGGTGACGCCGAGTTCTATCTGCTTGGCCGGATGGAAGGCCGGCACAGCGACACCGTTCCCCCTGTCGACGGCGGTGGTGCAGAGGGCAGCTTCGGACACCAAGTGGAGTAATGACATGATCATTCCCAACCCATCGGCTTGCGTCTGGCACTTCTCGTCGCGATCTGCGCGGCGGCTGCCGGATGCGCGCAGGTGCCTACACAGGATGCGCACTTCGGCGATTCGGTACGCCAGATGATCCGCAACCAGACCTACAACCCGCAGGCGGGCGACTCGGTCTATCAGACCTCGACCGGATTGGACGGCCGCAAGGGCGAGGCGGTGCTCGAAGTCTACCGGAAGGATGTGGCGAAGCCCGAAGACTTGCCGTCGCAGATCAATATCAACGTCGGCAGATCACCATGATGACCGACAGGGCCCGGAAGGTTTCGGGCACTCCCGTGGCGATCGGACGCCAGGGCGGCATCTTGATGGTCATGGTCACCATCGCCCTGGTGGCGCTGATCGCCATGGCCGGTCTCGCCATGGACACCGGGGACCTCATGCTGAACAAGGCGCGGCTGCAGAACGCCGTGGATGCTGCTGCATTGAGCGGGGCCAAGACGCTGGACGACACGCACAACATCACCGACGCCGAGGCCGACGCCCGCAGCACTCTTTCCAATAACGTCCAGGGTGCAGGCAGCGAATACCTGGGCACGGCGATGACGCGGGCGGCACGGTAACGGTGCAGTTCTCCAATACCCTGATTCCGTTCGTGCCCGGCTCGACCCCGGAGAAGTACGTTCGCGTGCGCGTGACCGGCGTGCCGCTTACCACCTTCCTTTTGCAGGTGGTTGGCTTCAACGACAAGCGCGTATCGGCCTCCGCCGTATCCGGGCCGAGCGCCGGCGCCGCCACCGGTCCCGGCGCACCCCCGGTGTGCAACATCGCGCCGATGATGGTGTGCGGCGATCCGTCCAACCACCATCCCGAGGCCGACCCTCCGGTGATGTATGGCTACACCGTCGGCACCGTCGAGGTATTAAAGACCAGCTCCGGGAACAACGGCAACTGGGAAGTCGGACCGGGCAACTTCCAGCTCATCCGCCTGGATGCCGGGCCGGGCGACGCCGTGGTGCGCGAAAGCCTGGCGGGCAGCTACGACGCCTGCATCACGCCGGATCCCGCCACGGGCGTGCAGACTCAGCCGGGGAACGGCGTCGGTCCCGTCTACCAGGGGCTCAACACCCGATTCGGTATCTACCGGGTCCGGTCAGCGCCGGGGAGTTTCCGCCGGATGTCATCACCACGGCCAACACCGCGCCGATCGTGCGTGGGACCACCCAGCCCGGCGATCTCACCTACGATTACCAGCGCTACGCGGCGGACCTCGCGGCGCAGCGCTATACCAACACGCCGATCGAAGACGGCGGCACCGGCGCCTTCGACCGCCGCATCCTGGCGGTTCCGATCGGCGACTGCAGCGGCACCACCAACGGGGCGGGCACGGTGCCGATGCTGGGCTTCGGCTGCTTCTTCGTGCTGCAGCCGGTCAGCCATCATGGCAACGACGCCGACGTCTACGGGCAGTTCCTGGACGGCTGCGAAGCAGGTGTGGTGCCGACGCCGACGCCCATTCCGCCTTCCGGCACTTCCCCGGTCTACCGGATCATCCTGTTCGAGGATCCGGACAGCCAGGATTCCTGAGTGAAGTCCGCCATGCGTACACCTGCGCGTCAATCGGGTCTCGCCATGGTCGAGCTCGCGCTCACCCTGCCCCTGCTAATGGCGTTGATGCTGGCGACTGCCGAGCTCGGGCGCATGTCCTATCAGTACAGCACGCTTACCAAGGCGGTACGCGACGGCGCGCGACACGTGGCGTCGTACTCCGCTGTCCAACACCACCGGCCAGGTCACGCTGTCGGCCTCGACCATCACCGAGGCCAAGAACCTGGTCGTTTATGGCAACAGGGTGGGTAGCGGAACGCCGCTGATCGACGGTCTCACCACCGCCGATGTCGCCGTGAGCAGCCCTCAGCCGGGATACGTGGCCGTAGGTGCCAGCTACATCTACCGCCCGATGATCGGCAACCAGCTGCAGCTCTTCGGCCTCGGCCCTTCGGTGGCGGTCAACATTCCTCTGCGCGCGACGGTGCGGATGAGGGCGCTGTGATGCGCAAGCGCGCCCGCGGAACCACGACCGTCGAGTTCGCCGTCGTCGGCACGGTGTTCTTCATCGTGCTGTTCGCGGTCATCGAAATGGGCCGCCTGCTGTTCGTCTGGAATGCCCTGGACGAGGCGACCCGCCGCGGCGCGCGCGTGGCGGCGATCTGTCCCATCAACCATTCGGCGATCCGCCGGGTGGCGGCGTTCGATTCTCCCGGCGGAACCGCGATCACCGTTGCGCCCGGACTGACGGCGGCGAATTTTTCCGTACAGTATCTTTCTGGCACCGGGACCGTGCTCGCCGATCCGATCGCACAGGCACTGCAGATCCGCTACGTACGGGTATCGGTCACGGGCTTTCAGCTGCAAACGCTGATCCCCGTGCTGGAGCCACTCGTGCCTGCGCCCACCTTCGCAACCACGCTTCCGCGGGAGAGCCTGGGTGTATCCTCCTCCGGCGCCACCGCCGAATGCTTCGGTACCAGCTCATGACCGACGAAACCCTGCAGAGCCAGCCGGTGCGCGTTGCGCACAAGGCGCATCGCCGCAAGCCGGGCACCTTGCACACCCTGGTGGCGGGCCGCGACAAGGCAACCGTGGAGCTGCTCGCCAGCCAGCTGGCAGCGCATGCGCGCCTCGCGAGCACGACCCGCGTGATGAACAACGGCCACAGCGACCCGCTGTATGGCGTCGAGCCGCTGCCCGACCTGCTGGTCCTGGTGGTCAGCCGGGCCTGGCGCGAGGAGTTGGAGGCCCTGACCCTGCGTGAGGAAGCGCATCGGCCGGCGGTGCTGGTGGCCGGTCCACCCGGTGAGACTCAGATCATGCGGCTCGCCATGCAGGCGGGCGCGCGCGACTTCCTCGCGCTACCCCTGGTGCCCGCGGAGCTGGACGCTGCACTGCAGCTCGTCGTTGCCGAAGCCGACCGCCGCGTGCCGGGCAGCACGCGCCTGCTGGCCTTCGTCAATGCCAAAGGCGGCTCGGGCGCGAGCCTGCTGGCCGCCAACGTCGCGCACGTGCTGGCAGTACACGCGAACGTGGCGCTCATCGACCTGGACCTGCAGTTCGGGACACTTCCCATGTATCTGGACCTGGCGCCCAAGCACGGTGTACTGGAGGCGCTGGAGAACATCGAGCGCCTCGACGCGCTCGCCCTGGATGCCTACCTGGTCAAGCACGCCGGGGGCCTGCGGGTCCTCGGCACCGTGCCCGGTCGCGTAGTGTTGCCGACCGAGATCCCAGCGGAGCGCCTCGAGCAGCTCCTGGACATGCTGGCGCTGGGCTTCGAGCAGGTCGTCATCGACCTGCCCCGGCAGATCGACCACCTCACCACGATTGCGCTGGAACGGGCGTCCAAGGTTGCGGTGATCGTGCAGCAGAGCATCACCCAGCTGCGCGACGCCACCCGGCTCGTGGGCATTCTTCGCGAGGAGCTGGCCCTGCCGCGCGAGCACATCGCGGTGATCGTGAACCGCTACGAAAAACGCGCCGGTGTCGGCCTTGCGGATATCGCCCGCGCGCTCGGCGACCCGGAGCTGCTGGTGGTACCCAACGACTTTCAGCACGTGATGGCCAGCGTCAATTCGGGCGTACCGCTCTACGACCAGGCACGCGGGACTGCCATCACCCGCGCCCTGGTACGGCTCGCGGAGAGCCTGGGCCACACGCAGCAGCAATCGCAGAAAGGTTGGCTGTCCCGTTTGCTGGGGAGATAAGAGACCATGGCCTCGGACCTGAAAGGAAGAGTGCAACAGCTGGGCGCTGAAAGCCCGTCTCGTGGATTGGCCGAACGCAAAGGCGAGCAGCGCGGCACGGTCCTTTCGGCCCAGGAGAAGGAGTGGAAGCAGCGCGTGTATCTGCGACTGCTGAAGGTCATGGACCTGTCGCTCATCGAGAGTGTCGAGGCCCGTCAGGCAAGGGCCCAGATCCGCGAGGTCTGTCAGGACATCATTACCCGCGAGACCATCCCCCTCACCCTGGAGGCCCGGCAGCGGGTCGTCAAGCAGATCGAGGACGAGATTCTCGGCCTCGGCCCGCTGGAGCCGCTGCTGGCCGACGAGACGGTCACCGACATCCTGGTCAACGGCTGGAGCTCCGTATATGTGGAGCGCGGCGGCAAGCTGGAGCTGACCGACGTGCGCTTCGACGACAACGACCATCTGGCCAATATCATCGACCGGATCGTGTCCAGCGTCGGGCGACGCATCGACGAGTCATCGCCGATGGTCGACGCGCGACTGCAGGACGGCTCGCGGGTCAATGCCATCATGCCGCCACTCGCGATCGACGGCCCGACGCTATCGATCCGGCGCTTCGCCGTGCACCGCCTGCAAGCCGACGACCTGGTGCGCCTCGGCACGCTCGCGCCCGACATGTGCGACGTGCTGCGTGCGATCGTGAAGGCCCGCCTGAACATCCTGGTCTCCGGCGGCACCGGCTCCGGCAAGACCACGCTGCTCAACGTGCTCTCCGGGTTCATTCCCGCCGACCGAGCGGATCGTCACCATCGAGGACGCCGCCGAGCTGCAGCTCCAGCAACCGCACGTGGTGCGCCTGGAGACCCGTCCCCCGAACATCGAGGGCAAGGGCGAAGTGACACAGCGCGACCTGGTGCGCAACAGCCTGCGCATGCGTCCCGACCGCATCATCGTGGGCGAGGTGCGCGGCGCCGAGGCGCTCGACATGCTGCAGGCCATGAACACCGGCCACGACGGCTCGCTGACCACGATCCACGCGAACAGCCCGCGCGATGCCCTGAGCCGGGTCGAGAACATGGTCTCCATGAGCGGGTTTCAGCTCCCGAGCCGCACGGTGCGCGCACAGATCGCGTCCGCCATCCACGTCGTGCTGCAGGTGGAGCGTAACGAGGACGGCCGCAGGCGCCTGGTGAGCGTGCAGGAGATCAACGGCATGGAGGGCGACATCATCACCATGTCGGAGCTGTTCCGCTTCGAGCGCCGCGGCGTGGACGCCGAAGGAAACGTGCTCGGCGAGTTCCGGCCGACGGGCATCATCCCCGGCTTCCAGTCGCGCTTGCAGCAGCGAGGCATCGACCTGCCGCTGTCGGTATTCGATCCGGAAAGCGGCGCACAAGGGAGCGGCACATCATGACCACGATCCAATGGGTGTTCGTGCTGATGGTTTTCGCCGCGGTGTTCCTGCTGGCGCAGGGCCTGATCGTACCCGCCTTCGGCGACGAGCGCCGCACCCGCCGCCGTGTGCAGCGACGCCTGGAGGACATCGCCGCCGCAGCGCAGACGCCCGGCATCGGCTCTTTGCTGCGCGAGAAATATCTCAAGGAGCTCACGCCCCTGGAGCGCTGGCTGGAGACGCTGCCCGGCATGGAAGCGCTCGGCCGGGCCATCGAGCAGTCGGGGCAATCGACACCTGCCTACCGCGTGTTCCTCGCCGGTGCATCGATCTTCGCGGCGACATTGCTGGTGACCTGGAGCCTCAGCGGGATGCTGCCGGTGGCAGTCGCAGTGGCGTTGATTGCGGGAGCGAGCCCGTTCCTGCGCATCCAGTTCCGGCGCGCCCGGCGCCTCGGCCGGTTCGAGGAACAGCTGCCCGAGGCCATCGACATCATGCGCCGCGCCTTGCAGGCGGGCCACCCTTTCAGCGAGACCCTGCAGCTGGTCTCCACCGAGCTGGACGACCCGGTGGGACGCGAGTTCGGCATCACCTTCGCCGACCTCAACTACGGCAGCGACCTGCGTCGCGCCATGCTGGGCCTGCTGGAACGGGTGCCCAGCGTGACCGTCATGGCGCTGGTGACCTCGGTGCTGGTGCAGCGCGACACCGGCGGCAACCTCGCCGAGATCCTCGGCAAGCTGGCCGCAGTGGTGCGGGGCCGGTTCCGCTTCCAGCGCCGCGTGCGCACGCTGTCCGCCGAGGGGCGACTCTCGGCCTGGGTGTTGGCGCTGGTCCCGTTTGTGCTGTTCGCACTGATCTCAGCCGTCAATCCCGACTACCTGCCGGTCCTTGTTGACGATCCTCTCGGCCGGAAACTGGTGTGGACGGCGTTCGGCCTTCTGATGGTGGGCATTCTATGGATGCGGAAACTAATCCGCATTGAGGTATGAGCGGCCATGGACTTTCTGATCCAATTTCTGAGCGGCTACGTCCAGGACGAAAACCACCTTCGCCTGGTGTTCATCGCGCTGGTGGCCGCGGCGATTTTCGTGCTGGGTCTCGCCAGCACCGTGCTGGTGCTGGGACTGTCGGATCCTCTGCGCAGGCGACTCGATGCCCTGATCGGCGAATCGCCGCAGGCAGCGCGCCGCCCGGGCGCTCTGGGCGAGACCCTGGAGCCGGTGGCGAAGTACATCCTTCCGCGGCAGGAGCACGAGCGCGCACGGAATCGGGATCGTCTGGTGTACGCGGGATACCGCTCGCCCGACGCACTGACCACTTTCTATGCGGTGAAGACCCTGCTGGGCCTCGGCCTGCCGCTGGTGGCCCTCATGGTCGAGTTCACCTGGTTTCCGACGCTGACGACGACGCGCATGGCCTTCTACGCTGCGCTCGCCGGGTTCCTCGGCATGATCGCGCCCAACTTCGTACTGGAGCGCAAGATGCAGCGGCGCATGCGCCGGCTGCGCAACGGCTTTCCGGATGCCCTCGATCTCCTGGTGGTGTGCGTCGAGGCCGGACTGGGATTGGCCATGGCCATCAAGCGGGTTGCCGAAGAGATCGCGGTCAGCCACCCGGACCTGGCGGAAGAGCTCAACCTGGTGACCGCCGAGATGCGCGCAGGCGTGGACCGGGTGGAGGCGCTCAAGAACCTGGCGATCCGCACCGGTCTCGAGGACATCCGCGGCCTGGTGACCCTGCTGGGCCAGAGCATGCGTTTCGGTACCAGCATCGCCGACACGCTGCGCACGTATTCGGAGGAGTTTCGCGACAAGCGCATGCAACGCGCCGAGGAGCAGGCCGCCAAGATCGGCACCAAAATGATTTTCCCCCTGGCGCTGTGCATGTTCCCCAGTTTCTTCCTGGTCGCCATCGGACCTGCCGTGCTGAAGGCGATTGCCGTGTTTTCCCAGATGTGAGTCGCGGAGGCGCTCGAAACTTTGCGTTGGGCAAGATCAGCGAGAGGTCTGCATATGTATTCCCCCATCCGGCGCTTTGCGCTTGTCGTTCTCCTGCTGCTTTCCGGCTGTGCCGCCATTCCCCAGAACAATGACCACTCCGGTGCAGATCCGCCCCGGTATTCCGGTCTGTACGACGGCAAGTCGGCGCTGACCTACGGGACCGCGTTTCCGGCCGGCTCTGCCGCGGAAGCGGTGGCACGCGGTGATGCCGCACTGCAGCGCGGCGACCTGGATCGGGCCCTGTTCGAATACGTGCAGGCGCTCGAAAAGAATGCAAATGATGGCGAAACCTTCTACAAGATCGGCTCGATACACGCGGCCCGGGGTAACATGGCGCTGGCCAACATCGCCTATGGCTACTGTCTCAAGCATGCGCCCCAGCACGCCGGCGCACTCGAAGGCCTGGGGCTGAACCTGCTCGAGCTCCGGCAGTACAAGGAGGCACGGCGACAGCTGGAACATGCCCTGGCAGCGGATCCCAAACGCTGGCGAGCGGCCAACGGGCTGGGCGTGATCGCCGACCTGCGCGGCGATTACATCGGCGCCCAGGTGAACTATCGTGCGGCCCTGGCTATTGAGCCGGAATCGGCAATGGTCCACAACAACCTCGGCTACTCCATTTACCTTGCGGGGGACTTGCAGGCCGCGGCGCGCGAGTTCTATGCAGCGACCCGCATGGACTCGCGGTACGAGCGAGCATGGCGCAATCTTGCCCTGGTGTACGCCCGTCTGGGCTGGTACGAGAACGCCATCAGTGTCTTCGCCCACGTGGAAGACACGCCTTCGGCCTACAACGACACGGGCTATATCTGCATGCTCGATGGCGACTACCGGAACGCCGACCGGCTGTTTCGCGAGGCCATACGCCGCTCCCCGGCCTACTATGAGACGGCACAGCGCAACCTCGCCCGCAACGAGGCACTGCGCTCGAACCAATGAAGCGCCGGTGCCGTTCCGCGCTGTGCCGGCGGCCGTCCCGGCCGCTGCGCGGGTGGTCGCGGTGTTTCGGGATGCCAAGCGGTGATCGCAGCGCAGCGCACGATGGTTGAAACGCCCACGCCTGGTGCCTTTGCCCCGTGCCGGACGCTGCGCCGGGCCCTAAGGGGCTGATAGACGGCACGACCCGGGTGGCACGTCGTTTGCTTTGATTGGTCGTGGCACGGGCGCGTGGGACACGGAGCGTGTCCAGGGATGCACACGGAAGTGTCGTCTGTGCTGCGCATGTTCGAGATCGTATATGCCAAGTGCGCGCGAAGGGTCCGACGTGTGGGCTCATCGGCGTGCTTGCGCACGAGTACCAGCCGCGCTCCGCGTTGTCCTGCAGGTGAATCCTACACCTCGCCGGCCCGTAGATCTCAGCGGGCGGCGAGTGCAACGGTGTATGGCCGTAGCGGTCGTGACACTCGGTCGACCCCAAAAACGCAGTGCGTGGCGCAAAGATGCCAATCCCGGCCGCGGATGGTGCCCGCGCGCCCGACACGGCGGCTGTGGCAATCGTGCTACCATCGCGTCTCTATCATCATCATCGGCCGCCGTGCCGGCGCATCCGCGCTGCGTTCAAGCCGACTGCCGCGCCATGGGGGCGCCGGACTTTCGCTTCAGCGCAAGGAACCACGATGATTCCGAAGTACCGCGACCACGCCGCGAACGAGCGCACCTACCTGGCGTGGATCCGCACCGGCATCACCGTAATGATGCTGGGTTTCCTGGTCGAGAAGTTCGAGCTGTTCCTGAGCGTGCTGGCGCACCAGCTCGGCGTCGGACACGTGCCGGAGCAGGCGTTTCGCGGCAGCGCCTACGTCGGAGTGACGCTGGTCACGCTGAGCATCGTCCTGATCAGCGCGGCGACCTGGCGCTTCTTTCGCACCAAGCGCGAGCTGGAGGGCGAGACGACGCGCGCGTTCCGCGGCACCGCGTCGGTGCTGGCGCTGGCCGGCGTCGTGGTGGCCTTCGGCATCTATCTGCTCGGTTATCTCGCTCGGCTGATCTGATCGGCCCTGCGATGCCATGGAGGTTTGGGATGTTTGCTCCCCCGTCGCCGTTTCGGTTCGTGCTCGCCCTGCTCACCGTGCTGGCCCTTTTCCCGCCGGCGGTCGGGGCGGACGATCCGGTCGCGGACGACGCCGCGGACCAGCCCGCCACGCGCATCGACATGGGCCCGGCGCAGCGCGCCCAGGCCGGCGCGCTGATCGCGGACGCGCTCGCCAAGACCGGCACGGTGCGCATCGCCGTCGAACGTGGGCAGCTCGATGCTGCGTACCGGGGGCTCGCCGATGCCCACCTGCTGCTCGACCTGGTGCGCTCGGCGCTGCCAACCGGAGAGACCCGCGCGCTGATGCGCTATGTACGGACCCAGCTCGAGCTCGAGGACAACCAGGAGGTGCTCTCGGACCTGCTGGTGGTATACGCAGCATTGAACGCGATGCCCTCCTCGTTGGCCGCCCAACGGGCCCGCAACGAGCTCGATGCCGTCAAGGCAGCGTTGGAAAAACCCGATCGCGCGAGTGCCGCGAAAGCGCTCGAGCGCATGCAACGCCTGCTGGTGATCGATGGGGTCGACCTGCCGGTCGACGCCGCCGCCGAGAAGGTCCGTGAAGCCATGGACCAGATGCAGGGCGGCAAGCACGCCCCCGAGGACGCAACGCTCGTCGAAGTGCAGAGCAATCTGATGCAGGCGCTGCGCGCCTTCCAATAGCCGCCCGCCGCGCCGTCAGGTTGGAGCGGCGCCCTTGTGGGGAGCGTGCCGCTCCCTGCCGTGCCATCACGATTTGCAGCGCCGCGGCGCCACGCAGCTGCCAATCAGCGGGCGGTACTCGCACCGGCGGATGCGCTGCGTTCAACCGCCCCACGAAATTCATCCATCCTGCGCAGCTTCATTCTCCCTCTGAGCCGTCGGATCGAAGGTGGAACCGCTGCGCTTGTTCCACCCTACGCTGGGTGGGGTGTCGGTGGAACCGCTGCGCTTGTTCCACCCTGCGCTGGGTGGGGTGTCGGTGGAACCGCTGCGCTTGTTCCACCCTGCGCTGGGTGGGGTGTCGGGGGAACCGCTGCGCTTGTTCCACCCTGCGCTGGGTGGGGTGTCGCTGGAACCGCTGCGCTTGTTCCACCCTGCGCTGGGTGGGGTGTCGGTGGAACCGCTGCGCTTGTTCCACCCTGCGCTGGGTGGGGTGTCGGTGGAACCGCTGCGCTTGTTCCACCCTGCGCTGGGTGGGGTGTCGGTGGAACCGCTGCGCTTGTTCCACCCTGCGCTGAGTGGGTGTGGAACCGCTGCGCTTGTTCACCCTGCGCTGGGTGGGGCTGGAACCGCTGCGCTTGTTGCACCCTGCGCTGGGTGGGGTGTCGGTGGAACCGCTGCGCTTGTTCCACCCTGCGCTGAGTGGGGTGTCGGTGGAACCGCTGCGCTTGTTCCACCCTCGCTGGGTGGGGTGTAGCTGGAACCGCTGCGCTTGTTGCACCCTGCGCTGGGTGGGGTGTCGGTGGAACCGCTGCGCTTGTTGCACCCTGCGCTGGGTGGGGTGTCGGTGGAACCGCTGCGCTTGTTCCACCCTGCGCTGGGTGGGGTGTCGGTGGAACCGCTGCGCTTGTTCGCACCCTACGCTGGGTGGGGTGTCGGTGGAACCGCTGCGCTTGTTCCACCCTGCGCTGGGTGGGGTGTCGGTGGAACCGCTGCGCTTGTTGCACCCTGCGCTGGGTGTCGGTGGAACCCGGGGGCGCGTACTCCTTACGGGAGAGGAGGCAGGCGCAAGCAGCGAGGAAAAGCTTAGCGCAACCCGCGGTGGCCGTGAACTGAAGCCGGGCGAAGGACGGGTCTCGTAGGGTGGAACAAGCGCAGCGGTTCCACCTTCCCACCATCGAACCAGCGAAGCGGTTCACCTTCGGTCGGGCGCGCCCGAAAGGGAGGGGAGGACAGATCCCGACGCGTGCGGTTGCACCCGGAGGTCGGAACACTTAATGCTGGCGGACCATTCGCGTCCGCGCAAATCGGTTGGTATCATCGCGAACTTCGCGGTCCGCCCATCGCACTCCAACCCGCTTTCGGCGCTCATGTCCCGAACCGCCTCCTCGACGATTGCCAGTCCCACAGCCGCCATGCGCTCCGACACCGGTGCGCCGGGCGAGCTGATCCTGTCGCTGCGCGGCCGGCTGGATGCGCACACCGTAGGCGCGCTGTGGAACGAGGCGCTGGCGCTCCTCGCGCGCGATCGGCCGCAGACGCTGGAGGTCGACGCCGCGGATGTGCAGTACTGCGACGGCGCGGGCATCGGTCTGCTGCTGGAGCTGCGCCGGCGACAGCAGGAGCGCTCGGCGGCGTTCCGGCTGCAAGGCCTGCGCGCGGAGTTCGGGGAGCTGCTTGCCCTGTTCGACGCCGCCGAGCTGAGCGAGCCCGCGGGCGAGGAAGCAGCCACCGGCCACCTCGCCGAGGAGGTGGGACGGGCGACAATCGACCTGTGGAAGGAACTGCGCGCCATGGTGGAGTTCGTCGGCGAGCTCGCCGAGGACCTCCTCAACCTGATCCGGCACCCGCGCCAGCTACGCTGGCGCGACGTGCTGCGTGTGGCAGAGCTCGCCGGCGTCAACGCCCTGCCGATCGTCGGCCTGATCGGATTTCTCATGGGCCTGATCATGGCCTTCGAGTCGGCCATCCCCATGCGTCAGTTCGGCGCCGAGATCTTCGTCGCCGACCTGGTAGGCCTGTCGATGTTCCGCGAGCTCGGCCCGCTGATGACGGCCGTGGTGCTCGCTGGGCGCTCGGGATCGGCTTTCGCGGCCGAGCTCGGCACCATGAAGGTCAACGAAGAGATCGACGCGCTCACCACCATGGGCCTGGAGCCGGTGCGCTTCATGGTGCTGCCGCGTGTGGTGGCCGCGGTCGCGGTCACGCCGCTGCTGACGGTATTCAGCACGCTTGCGGGACTGCTCGGCGGCGCGCTGGTGATGCGCTCGCTGGGCTATCCTTTCATCGCCTATCTGCACGAGATGATGGGCATGGTGGGCTACACGGACATCCTCGCCGGGCTGGTAAAGGCGTTCGCCTTCGGCATCCTGGTGGCGGGCATCGGCTGCCTGCGCGGACTGCAGACGCGCACCGGCGCGAGTGCAGTCGGCCAGTCGACCACCCGCGCGGTGGTGAGCGGGATCGTTCTCATCGCGCTCGCCGACGGCGTGTTCTCCATCGTCTACTACTACCTGGACCTGTGAGCGCCCAGCCGATCATCCGCGTCGAGAATTTCACCGCCGCCTACCAGGGCACGGTGGTGCTCGACGACATCTCCTTCGATGTGCAACGCGGCGAGGTGTTCGTGATCCTCGGCGGCTCGGGCTGCGGCAAGAGCACGCTGCTCAAGCACATGATCGGCCTCTATCCGCCGGCCGCGGGACATATCTGGCTCGACGGTCGCGACATCACCCGCGCCACGGGCCGCGAGCGCCTGCAGATCCTGCAGCGTATCGGCGTCACGTATCAGCGCGGCGCGCTGTTCGGCTCCATGGATCTGCTGGAGAATGTCGCGCTGCCGCTCGAGGAGTTCACCGCCCTGCCGCCCGCAGCGCGGCGGTTGGTCGCATTGATGAAACTGCATCTGGTGGGCCTCGACGGATTTGCCTACCATATGCCCTCCGAGATCAGCGGCGGCATGCAGAAGCGCGCCGCCATCGCGCGCGCCATGGCGCTCGATCCGCAGATCCTGTTTCTCGACGAGCCCTCCGCCGGTCTCGATCCGATCACCTCGGCGGAGCTCGACCAGCTGATCCTGCAGCTGCGTGACAGCCTGAACATCACGTTCGTGGTCGTGACCCACGAGCTACCCAGCATCTACAGCATCGCCGACCGGGTGATCATGCTCGACAAGCGCACCAGGAAGATCATCGCCACCGGCCATCCGGAAAACCTGCGCGACCACAGCGCGGACCCCTGGGTGCGCCGGTTCTTTCATCGCGAGGCCGGCGTGCCGGCAGCACAGGCGGGCGGCGCATGAGCACGCGGTCCAGCCACTTCAAGCTCGGCATTTTCGTCATCGCCGGCTTGACGCTCGCTGCCATCGTCATCGTCATCTTCGGCGCCGGCAGGCTGTTCCAGCAGAAGGTGATGATGGAAACCTACATCGACGAATCGGTGCAGGGGCTGGACGTGGGCTCCCCGGTGAAGCGCCGCGGCGTGCGTGTGGGCAGCGTGCAGTCGATCGACTTCGTCTCCAGCGAATACCGGCCCTCGGGAAAGAAGGGCGACTTCTCGCCCTATGGGCGCTACGTGCTGGTGAAGTTTTCCATACGTCCCGACGCGTTCGCCGGCCGCGGGGGCGAAAGCATACAGCAGCAGCTCGATCGCCTCATCGGCCAGGGCCTGCGCGTGCGCCTCGCCTCGCAGGGCCTGACCGGCACCGCGTATCTGGAAGCGGACTACCTCGACCCGGAACGCAATCCGCCGCTGAAGATCGCCTGGGAGCCGGAGAACTACTACCTGCCGTCCGCCCCCAGCGTCATCTCCCGCTACAGCCAGTCGCTCGATGAGGTCACACGCGAGCTGCAGAAGGTCGACATCGCCGCCATCGCCCGCCATCTGGATGCCGCGCTGGTGAGCCTCGCCAGCGTGGCACGCGAGGCGAAGGTCGGCGAGCTGCGCCAGCAGGCGGGCACGCTGCTGAGCGATCTGCAGGAGACCAGCAGCGGCATCCGCAGCGTCGCTGGCGGCGCGGCGTTACGCTCCACGCTCGGCGAGCTGCACGATCTCGCGGCGACGCTCAACGCGGCTTTGAGCGACAGCGATCTCAAGGGCACGCTGACCAACCTCCATCAGACTTCGGCGACGTTGGTGGAAGATCTTCCCGCGACCCTCGCACGCCTGCAGCAAACGGCACGCCGGGCGGACAACCTGCTGTCGCGACAACAACAGAACATCGAAGTGACCATGGAGAACCTGCGCGTGATGTCCGCCAACCTGCGCGAAGTCACCGAGACCGCCAAGCGCTACCCGGCGCAGCTGTTGTTCGGGCGCCCGCCCGAGCCGGACGCCTCCGCCAAATGAGCGGGGACGGATACTGGAAGGCGGTCTGGTGCGCAGGCTGGATTGCGGTCGCGGCAGCATTGCTCGCCGGATGCAGTGTCTCGCCGCTGCGCAGCGCCGACAAGGCCTATTACGTCCTCGACGTGAAGCATCCCGCCGATGTGCAGTCGGCGCCTGCCGGCACGGGCGGGCTGGAGGTGCGTCCGTTCGCCATCTCTGCGCGATACGAGGACGCACCGTTCGTGTATCGCGATGGTGAGCTACGGTACACGGCGGACTTCTACCACGCGTTCTTCACGCCGCCTGCAAACATGATCAGCGACGAGGTGCGCGACTGGCTCGGCGCTTCCGGTTTGTTCGCCAACGTGCTGTCGGGCGCCAGTCAGCTGCAGCCCGACTACGTGCTCGAGGGCCGCATCACCGATCTCTACGGCGACCGCAGCGACCCTAGGGCACACAAGGCCGTGCTCGGAATACAGTTCACCCTGCTGCACGACCGGCCGGCCGGCTCCGAGCTGGTACTGCAGGACCTCTACCGCGAGCAGATCGCACTGCCCGACAATACGCCCGAAGCCCTGGTCGAGGGTTGGAGCCGGGCGTTGCGCAGCATCCTGCAGCGCTTCGAGTCCGATCTCACCCGCCGGCTCTCGAAGGATCAGAGTCAGGCCATCGCGCCGCCGGGAGCGGCGCTCCTGCAGGGAGGTTCACTCAGGGTCACCCCTGCGATGCACGCTTAAACCGCGAGCGCGCTGACCCGCACCGCCACGTTCAGCGTGGGGTGCTCACCGGGCGGTGCGAGGTAGCTTCCGGCTACGGGCGGCACGGCCTCGGGATGACGCGCCACGGCGACTGCGATGTGCCGGTTGCCGGTCACCTCTCCACTGGTGGGATCGAAGCCTTTCCAGCCCGCGCCGGGCAGGTAGACCTCGGCCCATGCGTGGGTCGAGGCGTTGCCTGCTTCGGTGTCCGAGGTGTACAGATAACCGCTGACGAAGCGGCTGGCCAGCCCCCGATGGCGGCACGCCTCCATGAACAGCGCCGCGAAGTCGCGGCAGGATCCGCTGTTGCGCTCCAGCGTCTGGGCGGGCGATTGTACGCCGGGCTCCTCGCGCATCTGATACAGGAAACGGTTGGCGATCTCGCGGTTCACCCGATCCAACAGCGTGAAGGTCTGCATGCGCTGCTGCAGACCCAGGCCGCCCAGCCAGTGCTGAACCGCCTCCTGGTCAGACGGATACACCGCCTGCCGGAAGGGCTCCAGATCGGCCCGGTCCTCCATAGCGTAATCGAAGGGGTGAATGACCGCATAGTCGTCCACCAGAAAGTCAAATGGATTGTCCTCGTAGTGCTGGATGACCACGATGCTGGCAATACGCAGCCGATCCGACGGCTCGGGAAAGCCTGCTACCGCAACCGAGTTGTCCAGTACGTCGCGTTTCCATTGCACGGTATGCCCAGGAAAGATTTCCAGGATCGAGGATTCGATCCGGACGTTGTGGTTCTCCCTGGGGCGCAACAGCAGGCGGTGTGGTCGCAGCGACACGGGATTGGGGAACAGATACTCAGTCACATGGCTGATATTGAGCCGCCGCATGAGGGACCTCCGTCTCCGATACCCAGGGTATCGCATCTCAGCTATACCAACGCGGCTTGTCAAGAGCTATCCTAAGAGACGTTCAACGGTGGTCGCCTTGTACTCTGGCGCAGGACGACAACCTCGAAGCAGTCACTGGTGAGCCAGTCGTAAGACCGGTCACGGCGCACCGAGGTAAGTGGAAGGAGCGCGCTGCGAACGTTTCCGCGAGCACTCCGCCGCTACGAACTTATCGCAAGGAGACGGGGAAATGTCTTTAGGCACCATTCTGCTGATCGTTCTTGTCCTATTCTTGGTAGGCGTGATTCCAACCTGGCCCCACAGTCGGAGCTGGGGCTACGGTCCCAGTGGGTTTGTCGGGCTATTGTTAATCGTCATCATCGTCCTACTGCTGATGGGCCGGATCTAGCAAACCCGAGTGGCGGAACCCTTTGTCCGTAGCTTTTGCGCGCTGCATCTGCGTGCCCTACGGCCGGTCGAGGAAGACATCGATGGCTCCAGGCAGAGCAGGTTCACTCGTGGTCCTCGCCCGGACTCCGTGTTGGGTGTGTACGGTAGCAGACAAAGGCAACCGGCTCGTGTACCCTGGTTGCTGTCCAGGTCCCCGATACAGCGATTTCGGCGCGATCCGGTCCGACAACCGAAACCTGTAACGTGCCCGCATTTCACGACCCCCGCCAGAACCACCTGCTCGCCGTCCTGCCGGCGGACGAAAGTGCGCGCCTCTTCCCCAATCTGGAACTGGTCACGATGCCGCTCGGAGACGCGATTTGCGAGCCCGGCATTGCGATCCGCCACGTCTATTTCCCCACTACCGCCATCGTGTCCCTGTTGTACGTCATGGAGGATGGCGCATCGGCCGAAATCGCCGTTGTGGGCAACGAGGGGATCGTCGGCATCTCTGTCTTCATGGGCGGCGAAACCACGACCAGCCGAGCGGTCGTGCAAAGCGAGGGCCACGCCTACCGGCTGCAAGGACAGTTGCTGAAGGACGCGTTCTTTCTCGCCGGTCCGATGCAGCGCCTATTGCTGCGCTACACCCAGGCGCTGCTGACGCAGATGGCACAGACGGCCGTGTGCAATCGACATCATTCGTTGGACCAGCAACTGTGTCGCTGGCTTCTGCTGAGCCTGGATCGCCTTCCCTCGAACGAGCTGACCATGACCCAGGAGCTGATCGCCAATATGCTCGGGGTGCGCCGCGAGGGCGTCACCGAGGCTGCCGGTAAACTGCAGCAAGCCGGGCTGATTCACTACACTCGCGGCAAGATCACCGTGGTGGATCGGCCCGGTTTGGAGGCGCGCGTCTGCGAATGCTACCAGGTGGTCAAGACGGAGTTCGATCGCCTGCTCCCGGGGAGAATCGTTCAGTAAGCGCGCGGGCCGGTGTCCTTAGGCTTGCCCGGGTCTTTCCGGGAGCACCGGCCAAGCCTTCATGCCGTGATGGAGAAAGGCATGGCGCAGATTCCCCTCCGGAGGTTGTGCCGGAAAGGACGGCAAGACGCCTCGCCCCAGGAGCGGATGATTTCATCGAATCCTGGGTTGGTTCGGCTCGATCCGTTCCGGCGGCGGGGCTCGATGGAGCTGCTCGAGGCGCTGGAAGAGATCCCGACTTCAAGCAATCCTCTTGGGCATTCCCGTGCGTTTTTCAGCCGATGGAGGCCTTCTGTATGGAGGCCTTCTGTGCGGCACCGTACCGACGGGGAAGAAGGTTGCGCGTAAAAAAATAGTGTCATACGGGGTTATGTAGGCTTTGCCAGTGAATACTGGACCTGCGGCGTAACCTGAGAAGGGTGTTGCAACACATTGCTGCTGCGCCATCCATTCTGCCGAGGGAATCGAGCTTCCAATGATCCCCCTCGATGGAAACATCAAACTGGAGAGTGGAGGAAAGGTCACGATGAGAATCTCAATACTCGCTGCTGCGGTCGTTGCTGGCGCCCTGTCTGCGCCGGTCGTACCAGCACAAGAAATATCAGCGCCCGCGGAGCCGATGGCGCGTGGCCCGGGTAGTCCCCACGGCGGGCTGGGCACGACGGTTGGTTACCAGGGTGAGCCTGACATGATGGGCGGTCCCCAGGGCGGACCGGGCATGATGGGTGGCCAGGGTTACCCGGGCAGGATGGGCGGCCCCGAAGGCGGACCGGGCATGATGGGTGGCCAGGGTTACCCGGGCGGGATGGGCGGCCCCGAAGGCGGACCGGGCATGATGGGTGGCCAGGGTTACCCGGGCAGGATGGGCGGCCCCGAAGGCGGACCGGGCATGATGGGTGGCCAGGGTTACCCGGGCAGGATGGGCGGCCCCGAAGGCGGACCGGGCATGATGGGTGGCCAGGGTTACCCGGGCAGGATGGGCGGCCCCGAAGGCGGACCGGGCATGATGGGTGGCCAGGGTTACCCGGGCAGGATGGGCGGCCCCGAAGGCGGACCGGGCAGGATGGGTGGCCAGGGCTACCCGGGCAGGATGGGCGGCCCCGAAGGCGGACCGGGCATGATGGGTGGCCAGGGCTACCCGGGCAGGATGGGCGGCCCCGAAGGCGGACCGGGCAGGATGGGCGGCCCCGAAGGCGGACCGGGCATGATGGGTGGCCAGGGCTACCCGGGCAGGATGGGCGGCCCCGAAGGCGGACCGGGCATGATGGGTGGCCAGGGCTACCCGGGCAGGATGGGCGGCCCCGAAGGCGGACCGGGCATGATGGGTGGCCAGGGCTACCCGGGCAGGATGGGCGGCCCCGAAGGCGGACCGGGCATGATGGGTGGCCAGGGCTACCCGGGCAGGATGGGCGGCCCCGAAGGCGGACCGGGCATGATGGGTGGCCAGGGCTACCCGGGCAGGATGGGCGGCCCCGAGGCGGACCGGGCATGATGGGTGGCCAGGGCTACCCGGGCAGGATGGGCGGCCCCGAAGGCGGACCGGGCATGATGGGTGGCCAGGGCTACCCGGGCAGGATGGGCGGTCCCGAAGGGGGCCTCAGGGCGGACCGGGCGGGATGGGCGGTCCCGAAGGCGGACCGGGCATGATGGGTGGCCAGGGTTACCGGGCGGGATGGGCGGCCCCAGGGCGGGCCGGCATGATGGGTGGTCCTCAGGGCGGACCGGGCAGGATGGGTGGTCGCTACTAGGGTAAGGCGAGCAGGATGGGCAGCCCCATGGGCGGACCAATACCCGTGTCCGAGTGATTGATCTCAAAGTCCACCCGGCACGCGCCAACACGGGCGCCATCCGTCGCGCTGAGGCGGCTGTTCGAGCACGACCACCATCAGACCCTGCCAGGGACGGGGCACATGTCATGATCCCGGAAAAGACGCGGTAGGGGGAAGCCGGACGAGAAAATCAGGGGGTCACGTTCCGTAACACGGGCTGGCCCCCTGCTTCCTCCTGATCGCTCGACGTTTGGGAGTAGCGAGCAGACAGCATCATCTGCTTTCCTGCCTGCGGATGGGGCTTTGCCGCAGGTCCGCGACCGAACATGCACGGGTAACGACGGCTGCAGCGGGCCTTGCCAACTGACTTGCCGACGCCCGAAGAAAAGCATTTCTCCTACCCCTCCGCCTGGTACGTGCCTTTTTCCTCTTTGTTAGTGTCCGTCCATAAACGCTAACGCGATGAAACGGAATCAGAAAAGCGGCGTGTTTAGTGATAAAGTTCCGGTGATTTTTGCGATCCGTTTTTTCAAGCGGCTGAAAACCAAGGAACCACAAAAAGCCACCGGGGGTGCCGATGCGCAAGAAGCGCACTGAGCAGGTAAGCATATTTGATTGGTTTTCCAATCACGACATTGGCAAGGAACTGAAAGCGATATCCGAGCGGCTCGACCGGCATCGCGAGATGCTGGAGTGGGTGGCGCTGGATTTACATCGGAAGGATGTCTATGACACGGGTCGCCAGGGTTTGCCGGCGGAGTCGGTACTGCGCTGTGCGCTGCTCAAGCAATACCGGCAACTGAGTTATCAGGAATTGGCGTTTCATATGTCGGACTCGGCCTCCTTCCAGGCGTTTGCCCGCCTGCCCGGGCAGGTGTTTCCCAAGAAGTCGGCGCTGCAACAGACCATCAGCTGCATTCGACCTGAGACCTGGGAGCGGATCAGCCAGGTGGTGTTGCGCGATGCCAAAGACGAGCAGGTGGAGCGGGGAGAGAAGCTGCGAATTGACAGTACCGTGACCGAGACCGACATCCATGCCCCGACGGACAGCACGCTGTTATGGGACAGTGTGCGGGTGATGGTGCGTCTGCTGGAGGCGGCCCAGTCGCTGCCGGGTACACCGGCGATTGAATTTTGCAACCATCGCCGGCGCGCGAAGCAGCGGGCACGCAGCATTCGCTATACCCGCGGGCAGGACAAGCAGGCCGCACTGTATCGGGACTTGATCAAGGTCACGACGCGTACCTTGGAGTATCTTGAGCAGGCCAGGATGATCGTAAGCGTCACCGGGAGCGCGACATTGGAATTGCAAGCCTGGCATGCCGAGGTGAGACATTATCTGCCCTTGATCAGGCAGGTGATTGATCAGACGCAACGCCGTGTGTTGCAGGGTGAGTGCGTGCCGGCGGGTGAGAAGCTCTTCAGTGTGTTTGAGCCCCACACCGATATCATCATCAAGGGCAGTCGGGACCTCCAGTACGGACACAAGCTCAATCTCAGTTCCGGGAAAAGCGGGTTGATTCTGGATGTGGTCGTTGAAGAGGGCAACCCGGCCGATACCGAGCGGTTAGTCCCCATGCTGGAGCGCCATATCAGCCACTATGGCTGCGCGCCTAAACAACTGGCCGTGGATGGGGGTTATGCCAGCAAGGATAATCTTGCGAAGGCCAAGGGCTGCGGCGTCGCGGATGTGGCATTTCACAAGAAGCGCGGATTGCGCATCGAAGAGATGGTGAAGAGTACCTGGGTGTATCGACAGTTGCGTAACTTCCGCGCCGGCATCGAGGCGGGTATCTCCTGTTTGAAGCGCGCTTACGGGCTGGCACGCTGCACCTGGAAGGGACTGACTCATTTCAAGTCATTCGTCTGGTCTTCAGTGGTGGCGCATAATCTCGCGCTGCTGGCACGCTTAAGACCGGCCTGACAAGCAACACAGTCGGGTTGCATGGGATGGGCCGGGCCGCTCAGGGGTTCCCCTGTGCGCCGTAGCTCGATCAGCAGCTGTTTTCGCAAACCAAGCGCTTCCTCACCTATACCGGCACGATCGTATCCGGCAGCGCTGGCTCAAACGTGAAAATTGCGCGCCACGCTGCGCTGAAATTCGTCCGTTTATGGACGGACACTACCTATGTTCGTTACCGTCCGGACGAGCGCCGAGTCTCGCTGCATGCTGAACATTGCCCATTCCAGGGAAGCCGTTCGCCCGTGGATGGCATCCGACATTGGAACTGCATCTGTACCTTTACTCGTGCGGCCTGACGGGGTTTCCCCAACACCAGGAGAGTCCAAGTGCCACGCACCAAACCCGCTGCTGTCGGCAACCGGCTGCTTGCGACCTTGCCGCGCAAAGACCGTCAACGCTTTCTGGCAGGCTGCGAGCCGGTCGCGCTGCTGTTCGGAGAGGTGCTTGCCGAACCCGGCGAGCGCATGCGCAATGTGTATTTTCCCACGGATAGTTTCGTGTCCCTGACCACGCCGAACGAAGGCGGTGCCAACGTCGAGGTGGCGTTGATCGGTGATGAAGGCATGCTCGGGGTCTCTCTCATCCTCGGCGTGGATCTATCCCCCCTGCACGCCCTGGTGCAGGGCGCAGGCCCGGCCCTGCGCATGAAGTGCGCAGCGTTTCTCCGGGAAGTCGAACAGATTCCCGCGCTTCAACGCCTGCTGAAGCGCTATGTCTATGTGCTGTTGAGCACCCTCGCCCAAACTGCTGCCTGCACCCGCTCCCATGTGGTGGAGGCACGCCTCGCCCGCTGGCTCCTGATGACGCGCGATCGGGCACACTCGGACCAGTTTCACATCACGCACGAGTTCCTGGGCTACATGCTGGGCGTGCGCCGCGTCGGCGTCACCATTGCCGCAAGTTCGCTGCAAAAGCGCAAACTGATTCGCTATCGCCGCGGGGACATCACGATTCTAGACCGCAGCGGCCTCGAAGCCGCCTCCTGCAGGTGCTACGAGGACGACAAGGCGACCTATGCCCGGATCCTGGGTTAGCCTCTCTTCGTGGAAGGCGTGCCGTTTCCTGGGATGACCTACAAGCACGGGAAGTGGCCGGCGCGGCGTTTTCCCGATACGCAGCCAGCGCGCCGTAAGCACGACACGGCTCATGGAAATTCCGTTCACAACAGTTTGGCCATGACAAGACCGGAACACTGCCAGGGTCTCGGTTCACGACCCGACCCGTCTCGCCCGGTGCCTCTCCCTCCCACCAGCGGCTCGATCTTCCCTATGCTTGCGCCCGACAGCTCCTGCCGGCCTGTTCGACCCTGGGCAGGTATTGTGCTATGTACGTCAGCGTACAGACTGCACGTGCTCACGGGAATAAATTTGTTCTCGAATCGGGAGTTCGAATGAAATTGATCCATACTGCCGCCAAGCTATCCCTTCTGCTGCCTGTAGCTGTGCAAGGTACACGAATGGCGAAAGGATCTGCCGCGACATCGGAATGCGCCATAGGTGATTTGGTGCGTCGGCACCCGAAATACATTCCAACCAGGAGTATTCGCATGTATAGCATACGCAGTAACCTCCCCGCACTCATACTCGCGACGGCTTCAATCGTTTCGATGAGTGTGATGAATCAGGCAAGCGCGGCAACCGCTGAGGATTTGGACAAGGATTCCCGGCAGGCATTGCAAACGCTTTATAAGACCGAACCCTTTGCCGAGAAGCTTTCGCGCACTGCCAAAGCTGTACTCGTGTTTCCGAATATCGTCAAGGCCGGCCTCGTGTTCGGCGGCAGCTATGGCGAAGGCGAGTTGATCGAGGGCTCCAAAGTCGTCGATTACTACAACACGGTTACCGGATCCTGGGGTCTGCAGGCAGGTGCCCAAACCTACGCATATGCTGTGTTCCTGATGACCGACAAGGCCGTACGCTATCTCGAAGAGACGAAGGGCTGGGAGATTGGCGTCGGTCCGACCGTTGTTGTGGTCGACGAAGGGATAGCGAAGAATCTTTCGACATCCTCGCTGAAGGATGACGCCTACGCGTTTATCTTCAGCCAGCAGGGGTTGATGGCGGGAATCAGCATCGAGGGAACAAAAATTTCCCAGATCAAGCGGTAAATCGAATGGGGACGGACGCGATTTCGATTGCGTCCGTCCCCATTTTCCGTTGCCCTGCAGCGCAGATGTGTGATAACAACGAGCGAAGAACAATTTAAAGGAGAACCGGCATGCCACTGATCAACTTGGTCATCGTATTGCTTGTGGTTGGCGTAGCGCTTTGGCTCATCAACAATTACATACCCATGGACCGACGGATCAAGAACATCCTAAATATCGTCGTCGTCATTGTTGTCGTGTTATGGCTACTGCAGGTTTTTGGCGTGCTGGGATCGCTGGACAGCATACGTATCGGCCGCTGACGTACGTGCGAGGTGGTCCGCATCGCGATATGCCGTACACGCGATACCCTACCGCAGTCCGACCGGTGCCTCGAAGCCGGCGATTACGTCGGATCGGTTCGTCGCGAATCACTCTGACATCGGTTATTTGACTGGAAATCACAGAATGCGGAAAATTCGCAGCGTAATCGTGGTGGTTGGGATGCTGTCTTGCTCCGCAGCTTACTCTGACGTTCAGGTGAGCATCGGTCTCAGGCTTCCTCATGCGAGCATCGCGCTCAACCTGCCTGCATACCCGGAACTTGTCGTCGTGCCAGGTTACCCGGTCTACTACGCGCCACGGCTGGAAGCGAACTACTTCTTTTACGACGGTATGTACTGGGTTTACGAAAACGAAAACTGGTACTCGAGTAACTGGTACAACGGGCCCTGGTGGCTTGTGGATCGAGAGGCTGTGCCGGTGTTCGTCCTGCGAATCCCTGTAGGCTACTACCGCCGGCCTCCTGCATACTTCCACGGGTGGCGGGGCGATGCGCCGCCACGTTGGAGTGACCACTGGGGCCGTGATTGGGAACGGCGCAGAAGCGGTTGGGATCGGTGGGACCATAGTGCTGCCCCGGCACCTGCCCCGTTGCCCATCTACCAGCGGCAGTATTCGGGGGATCGCTATCCCCGACGAGTGGAGCAGCAGCAGGAACTTCGAAATCGGAATTATCGTTACCAGCCGCATGACCCGGTAGTGCGGCAATACTATGAGCAGCGTGCAGTGCAAGCAGCGCCTGCTCCGCACTCACAGTCACCGCGAAGGGGAGGCGAAGACGTTCAGCGGTCGACCCCGGCCCCTTCACAACACGGGCGGCCGAGCGTAAAGATCATGGACCGCCGTCACAGCCAGAGCTGGGCCAGCGTGGGCAGCAGATGCCAGGATCGCATGGCCCGGTGGAAAAGCAACAGGGCAAGGACTCCAACCGGGAACCGAAACGGCGACACGCGCCGGAACAGGATCAGCAGCAGGGACAGGATCGGCATCAGGGACAGGATCAGCATCAGGGGCGAGATCGGCAGCAAGGTCGGGAACGCACTGATGACTGAACGGGAAGTTGCGCCGCACTGCGAATGCCAAGGTGACGGCCGGGTTCAAGTGCGCTCCGCTCACGGTGCCCATGAAGTAGATGATCGCCATCACCATGAGCCCCGGCGCAACCACGATCATGCCCAGGGTAACAGCGCCTGCGCTCATGGCGGCGACCACCCCGCCACCCGCGGCGACAAGAACCAGCAGGAACGTGCCCCAAGCCTCGGCAAAGAGACGACGCCACTCGTGCGCCGGGTCCAGAAAGTCGGGGGAAACCTGGCTCTGAACCATCCGCAGCTGCTGCACGGTGTCATGCCGGAGTCTGCCGTCGTGTTCGCATCCGCTCATTTGTGGGCCTTATCCTGACGAATTTCCTGCTCCGCCTGCAGCCAGTCCTGGACATCTCGACCGCCCTGGCGGCCGTGTTGCTCAAAGAGCTCATGGGCTCGCCTAGCGATCTGCGGTTTCACATCGGCAGGTTCCTTGGCCAACAGGGGGGCGGCAGTCGGATCGAACACCCGATAAGCGAACAGCTTCACGCGGTCGCTCACGAGGAACCACGCCAGAGCATAGCCCCAGACGAACAGCGCCCAGCCCCAGCCGAGCGGCGTCATGAACAATCCATAAACCGCGATCAGCGTTGCAATCAGCTGCGTGCCGAACACGGCCACGAGCAGGATCCGCGCCGGGCGGATCGACCAGAACGCGCCGCGCGTGCGCGTGAGGAAAATCGTCAGATGTCCGGCCACGGACAGCATCAGATACATCAGCGTCTGGAGATGCGGGTGGTCGAGGTGATAGACACGATCGCCCAGGTAAAACAATCCAAACGCCGCCACGGGTCCGACGACGCCCAGCACCGTGGCGACGCCCAGCACCATGTGCATGTCCCAGGTTTCGGGCTTGTTCTTGTAATGTACGTTGTCATACGCAATCGAAAGGATTGCGCCGTCGTTGAGCAGCGCCAGCATCACGATCATCACCGCCGTCAACGGATAGAAATTGAAGATCAGGATCGCCAGGGTCATGAACAGCAGCACCCGAAGCGTCTCCGCGATGCGGTAGATCGCGTAGCTGTTCATGCGCTGGAAGATCTTCCGGCTCTCCTTGATCGCATCGATGATCACCGACAGACCGGGCGTCATCAGCACAATGGAGGCCGCCGCGCGTGCCGCGTCCGTCGCGCCCGAAACGGCAATGCCGCAGTCGGCCTTCTTCAGCGCGGGGGCGTCATTCACTCCGTCGCCCGTCATGCCAACGATGTGGCCGCGTTGCTGCAGGACCTCGATAATGTGGAACTTGTGCTCGGGGAACACCTGGGCGAAGCCGTCCGCTTTTTCGATGGACTCCGCCAATTGCGCCGTCTCGAGATGCTTGGTGTCGCCGAAGCCGCTGGCATCGAGGATATTGGTGCCCAGCCCCAATTTCACGGCGGTTTCACGTGCGATGGCAATTGCATCTCCCGTTACCATCTTGACGTTCACGCCCATCTGGCGGGCGGTCGCGATGGTCGCCTTGGCCTGCTCGCGGGGCGGATCGAACAATGGCAACACGCCGAGAAACTGCCATTGCCCATCCTGATCAGCCCGCGCCACGCCCAATGAACGGAACCCGCGCGCCGCAAATTCATTGACGGCTTGATCAACAGCGGAAACGACATCATCGGCATTAGCAGATAATTCCAAGATCACCTGCGGTGCGCCCTTGGTGACCTTGAACTCGGTTCCGTCCGCACCCTTGACGGTGGCCTCGGTGCGCTTGTGCACCGGATCGAACGGCTGGAAATGAAGCACCTGGTAGGCTTTCAAGGCCTGGTCGTTTTTCAGGCCGCCCAGCACCGCCAGATCGATGGTGTCCTTATTGTCCGCGCGCGACGCCAGCGCGGCATTGAGGATGACTTGATCGGCTGGGATGCCGTTAACGCTGAACGGATCGCCCAATGTCAGCTTGTTCTGGGTCAGGGTGCCGGTCTTGTCCGAGCACAGCTCGTCCACGCCTGCCAATTCCTCGATGGCCGCCAAGCGGGTCACGATCGCCTCTTTTTTGGCCAGCAGGCGCGCGCCAACCGCCATGGTCACCGACAGCACCGTGGGCATCGCCACCGGAATCGCGGCCACGGTCAACACCAGGGCGAACTGCAAGGTGGTCAGCATCGGGTCGCCGCGAAACAGCGCGACCGCTAGAATCAACACCACCAGAGTCACTGCGAGGATGATCAGGTAATTACCGATCTTCAGCACCGCGCGTTGAAAGTGGCTGACCGTGAGCGCCACCTGCACCAGTTGCGCCGTCTTGCCGAAGTAAGTATTGGCACCCGTGGCATAGACCAGAGCGCCGATCTCGCCCTGGCGGATGATCGACCCCGAAAATATTGCCTCGCCGGATTTTCGCGTTGCGGGCAACGACTCGCCCGTCAGCGCCGACTGATCCACCTCGATCGGGTCACCCTCCAACAAGCGCGCATCCGCCGGCACGATGTCGCCCAGGCGCACGCGGATGACGTCGCCTGGCACCAGTTCACGTGCCGGCGAGGTGATCCACTTCCCATCGCGGAGGACGCGGGCCTTGATCGCCAGCTTGGCCTTCAGGGCGGCGATGGCGTTGCCTGCCTGGCGTTCTTCCCAGAATCCGACCACAGCGTTGGAAACGAGCAATACCAGGATAATGAAAAAATCCGGCCAGTGGCCGACCACGCCCGAAAGGATCACCGCCCCTTCGATCATCCACGGGATGGGACCCCAGAAATAGCCAAGGAACTTCAGGAAGGCATTGGTCTGCTTCTCTTCGATCTCATTCGGTCCATATTGAGTCAGCCGCTTCTGCGCCTCCGCCTGCGTGATGCCGTCCGGTGACGACCCCAATTTTTTCTCCACATCCGGCAGAGGCAGGGATTTCAAATCGTCCTTCGCATTGGGCTGCGCTCCCGACTCCGATTCGGGCGTCTTGGTCTGGTCGGTCTTGGGGTCCATAACGGGAATTCTCCAGTCTTTGCGATACCGCAGGTCTCGCGACTTGCGGGAGATTTGTTGTCAGACTCATGATCACAGCGCCATCAAAATCCTGGGGTAGCCTGTGGGGGCGCCGTCGGGCCGCTCGTCCTGCGAATCACCCTGCCCACGGTCAAGCCCTGGACGAGAATCGAGAACACCACCACAAAGTAGGTGAGGGTCAGCACCAGACTGCGCGAATCGTAGGCCGGCAGCGACAGCGCCATGGCCACCGAGATGCCGCCGCGCAATCCGCCCCAGGTAAGGACCGGTATCGCCCCTTGCGACTGCGGCCTCACCCAGCTGAGTGGTCCGACGATTCCCGCAACGCTAAGCCAGCGCGCCGCCAGCACGATCGGTATCGCGAGCACTCCGGCCACCAGCCATCCGCGTTCGATGGGCAGCACCAGAAGCTCAAGGCCGATCAAAAGAAAGAGAACGACATTGACAATCTCGTCGACCAGCTCCCAGAAGGTGTCGACGTGTTCACGCGTCTTCTCCGTCATGGCGAATGCCCGACCCCGGTTGCCGACGAACAACCCCGCGACCACGACGGCGATCGGTGCGGACAGACCCAAGGCATCCACCAAGGCATAGAGCCCCATGGCCAGGGCAAGAGTGAGCAGGACTTCGACCTGGTAGTTGTCGACACGCCTGAGCATCTGGTAGGTGACAAATCCCGTCGCCATTGCCAACACCAGAGCACCACCCACTTCCTTGAGCAGCACCATCCCCACCGCGCCGACGCCAATCGAGATCGGCGCCGTGGCGCCGCTGCCGACCGCTTCGCCCGGGCCGGCTAGCTGTAGCAGAACCAGGAAGACAACGACACCCAGCCCATCATTGAACAGCGATTCGCCGGCCACCTGCACCTCGAGTTGTCGGGGCGCACCGACGGACTTCATGATTCCCAGCACCGCGATGGGATCGGTCGGCGAGATCAGGGCACCGAACAACAGCGCGTGCAGGAACGGAATATCCAGTCCCAGCCAGCCGAGGACCAGCCAAGTCAAACCACCAACGATGAAAGTGGAGACAAGTGTCCCAAATACGGCCAGCAACGAAATCGGCAGCCATTCACGGCCAAGGTCCTCGAGCTTCACGTGTATCGAGCCGGCGAACAACAGGAATGCGAGCATGCCGTGCAGCACGACCTGGTTGAAGTCGACCTGCGAGACCAGTGTCGCGGCCTGTTCGCGGAACCCTTCGGTGTAGGAACCGGCCAGGATCAGTGCCAGCGACGCGACCAGGGCCACCAGCATGACGCCGATAGTGGTCGGCAGCTTGATATAACGATCATTGACGTAGCTCGAGACGCCCGCGAGCGAGATCAGGATGCTGACCAGGGAAAAGAAGCTCACCACACCTCCGGGTATGTTCCGCGATTCCGTTCGAGGGTCTTCGCGGTCTACCCTCGGTAAAGTTTAATGCAATCCAAGCATTGATATCCGCTCACGCCATCTCCTATTACGATTTACGATTCTATTCGACGCCAGTTCCAGTCCCAGGTTCCCGGCGGTTCTTCGCCGTACTTGCCGAGGTACTGCTGGTACTCTTACTCTGACCCTATTCAGTTTTTTCGTAACAGCAGGATCAGGCCGGTCAATGCTACCAACAGTGCCACCCAAAGCCCGATGGCGATGCGCGTGGCTTTCACAGCCCGATCTTTCTCCCACCAGGTCGCCGGGCGTATGCCCTGTACTCAAAACTTCGCAACTCCGGCCAGGTTCACGCAGATCAAGCGGGTGCGTTCTTTATGGAAATTCAGCATCTGCCGGACGCGGTCTTGTCGTATTTACTCCCCAGCCCTTATTGCGAATCGGACCGCTTTGGCGAGTTCGCGAGAGACATCGTGGACGGGGTGCAGCTCGGTTATGATCAGGTGTGCAGAATCAGCGACTGGGTTCGAAGCACGATACGCTATAAACTCGGATCCAGCGCCTTTCCACTGTCCGCTGTCGAGGCCAATGGACGCCATGAAGGAGTATGCCGCGATCTGGCCCATCTTAGTATCCCCGCACGCCTGGTCGTCGGATTCCTGCATGAGCTGGAATCGATGCACTTGCATGCCTGGTTCGAGGCGTACGTGGCAGGCGCTGGTACACGTTCGATCCGAGGACACGCTGCGTGGCGGACGGATTGCAGTGGCCTACGGGCGCGATGCAGCCGACGTTGCCGAATACCACCAGCTTGGACCGCCGGCACTTTTCAGCAGTATGGATGTGCGGGTGCAGTTGCTAAAGAGCCCTCCGGGCTGAGCGGACGATATGGATAATGTGGCGGGGAGTGCGTGTCGTGTATCCATCCAGGCAGTCATGTATGTCTATGCTATAGTTGCCAACTCGCCACACACGGAAAGGCTTATATATATTTATAACCGTATATTGCTTTCCTGGTTACCCCTCAAAATATGCCCGTAGCGTTCACAGTAACACCAGCCGAAGGCTCCCGGTGGCGGTTCCATCCAGTCGGATACCCTGTTCTTCGATATGTATTTGCACGCTACGTAACTGCAATGCGGACATGTCAAGCTTCACACCCGCCGGTGTGATTTTCTTCAGTACCGTCCCAAGGCGCTCGCCCAGCAGATCGAGGTGCCGTCTGCCACAGACCGGTGATCAGCATTTACCTGAAGCAGCAGCTCAAGGACAAGCTGATCGAGCACAGGCGGTACATCAACGAGCACGGCCTGGATCTGCCCGAGATCCGCAACTGGAAATGGCAAGGATTATCCCGATCGATACCTGACAAACCGCTGCCTGGAGAATGACGATGGACATCACTGGAATTGGCGCCCTACTCATCCTGATCGCCGATATCTATGCAATCGTGATGATTTTTCAAAGCTCTGCGAAGGATATTGAGAAGCTGCTCTGGTGCTTGGCGGTACTGATCCTGCCCCTGATCGGCCTGATCGTTTGGTTCTTCGCAGGCCCGGGCCGAAAACCGTTTTAGGAGGCCGGGGTCCGGCGGAGACATGAACAGGGTAAGCCAGCTGTTCAACGACGCGCGGTCGAGCTTTTGGTTTGTGCCTTCGCTGGCGGTCGTTGACGGTATTGCCGCCGCGCTGGCGCTGATCGAGGCGGACGCCGTGTGGGGCGATCGTTGGCTGGTCCTGTGGCCACGCCTCTTTGGGACCGGGGCGGAGGGCGCGCGCCAGATGTTGTCCACCTTGGCCGGCTCGATGATGTCCCTCATGGGCATCACGTTCTCGATGACCTTGGTGGCCCTGGCCCTGGCCTCCAGCCAATACACCTCGCGCATCCTGAGGAACTTCATGGGGAGCCGCGCGACCCAGACGACGCTCGGGGTCTTCGCCGCCATCTTCACCTATTGCCTCATCGTACTGCGCTCGATTCGCGGCGGCGATGCGGGGTTTATCCCAAGCGCGGCGGTGTTTTTCGCCTTTGTGCTGGCGCTCGCCGGGGTCGTCGTGCTGATCTTCTTTATCCACCACATTGCCTCGTCGATCCAGGCCGTCAGCATCATCGCCTCGGTCGCCCAGGAGACCAACGCCGCCATGGATCGGGTGTTTCCAAAAAAGCAGGGGCGCGAGCCCGACGGCGCCGAGGACGCGGTGGACCAGGTCCTCGCATCCCTGGATGAGCGGACCTGGTACCCCGTGCCGGCGCAGGTCAGCGGCTACATCCAGGGTGTGGATGAGGACGCGATCCTGGACCTGGCGCGAAACCACAGGACCATCGTACGGATGGAGCGTGGCGTCGGCGCGTTCGCGGTCGAGGGAGCGGTGCTGGCATCGCTCGCCCTGACCTACCCGCCGGATCAGGGAATGATCGCCGCCCTGAATCGGGCCTACAGCATCAGCGGCCATCGCACCATTGAACACGACCCCGCCTTTGGTATCCGGCAGATCGTAGATATTGCGTTGAAGGCCCTGTCGCCCGGGGTCAATGACACCTCGACGGCGGTGATGTGCGTGGATTACTTGACGTCGATCCTGGCTCGACTGAGCGGCCGGTGCTACCCGCCATCGCATCGCTACGAGGGCGATGCGCTGCGCGTGATCGCCACCGTTCCGACTTTTGAGGCCCTGTTGACCGAGGCGTTTGATCAGATCCGTGGGAGCGCCGAGGGCAATGTCGCGATCATCGCACGCATGCTCGGCGCCATCGATACCCTTGGCAGCCTGACGGTCAACCCGAGCCACAGGCGAGCGCTCGACGAGCAGGTGCAGGGAATCGCCGAGCTGGCCGATCGGACCCTCCCCGCCCCGCAGGATCGGGCGCGGATCGAGCGGCGGCTGGCTCAGGTACGCCACGCACTCGGGGCCGCGCCTGCCGCGTGCGCCGCGGCGGACGAAGCATAGCCTCGTGAAATCGAACCGGGAAATGGAAACGGCCCCCAGTGTTTCGAATTCCGGCGTCGTCGTCTCGGTGCGCGGCAGCGTCGTCGATATCAGGTTCGAACAGCACTTGCCGCCGATTTACACGGTGCTGCGCGCGGGCGCTGAAAGACAGATCGTCATCGAGGTGCTGGCGCAACTGGATGCGCGGCGCGTGCGCGGGATTGCCTTGACGCCCACCCAGGGTCTCGCGCGCGGCACGGCGGTGGAGGACACGGGCGGACCTCTGCAGGCGCCGGTGGGCAAGGGCATCCTCTCGCGCATGTTCGATGTCTTCGGCAACACCATCGACCGCGAAGCGCCCCTATCCGATGTCCAGTGGCGTTCCGTGCATCGGGCGCCGCCGCCGCTGGCACGGCGTTCCACGAAGTCCGAGATCTTCGAAACCGGCATCAAGATCATCGACGTGCTGATGCCGCTGGAACGCGGCGGCAAGGCGGGGTTGTTCGGCGGCGCGGGCGTGGGAAAAACTGTCTTGCTCACCGAGATGATCCACAACATGGTCGGCCAGCACGAAGGGGTGAGCATCTTCTGCGGCATCGGCGAGCGTTGCCGCGAAGGGGAGGAGCTCTACCGCGACATGAAGGCAGCGGGCGTGCTGCCGAACATGGTGATGGTGTTCGGCCAGATGAACGAGCCGCCGGGCGCGCGCTTCCGCGTCGGCCACGCGGCGCTGACCATGGCCGAGTATTTCCGCGACGACGCGCATCGCGACGTGCTGCTGCTGGTCGACAATATCTTCCGCTTCATCCAGGCCGGCATGGAGGTCTCCGGCCTGATGGGGCAGATGCCCTCGCGCCTGGGGTATCAGCCGACCATGGGCACCGAGTTGTCGCAGCTGGAAGAACGCATCGCCAATACCGATACCGGCGCCATCACATCGATCCAGGCGGTGTATGTGCCGGCGGACGATTTCACCGACCCGGCCGCGGTGCACACCTTTTCGCATCTCTCCGCCTCCATCGTGCTCTCGCGCAAGCGGGCGAGCGAAGGCCTTTATCCGGCCATCGACCCGCTTGCAGTCCAGCTCCAAGATGGCCACGCCGGGTATCGTCGGCGAACGGCATTACGCCTTGGCGCAGGAAATCCGGCGCACCCTTGCGCAATACGCGGAGCTCAAGGACATCATCGCCATGCTCGGGCTGGAGCAGCTTTCGCCGGCGGACCGCAACGTGGTCGCCCGGGCCCGCCGCCTGGAGCGCTATCTCACCCAGCCCTTTTTCACCACCGAGCAGTTCACCGGGCTCAAAGGCAAGCTGGTCAGCCTGGAAGACGCGCTGGACGGCTGTGAGCGCATCCTGCGCGATGAATTCAAGGACACCCCGGAGAGCGCCCTCTACATGATCGGGGCGGTGGATGAGGCGAAGGGAAAGACGAAAGCCAGCCCGCCCCTAGACCCAGCCAAACCCGGGTCGGCGACCGAGGCCGGGGCCGACCCGAAGCCCGGGACGGAACCGCAAGCGAAGCCTGAACCTGCGGTCGATCCCCATGAATCTTAAGATTCTCCTGCCCTTCCAAATCTTCGCCGAGAAGACCGGCGTGACGCGCATCGTTGCGGAGACGCGCGAGGGCGCGTTCGGACTCCTGCCGCACCGGCTCGATTGTGTGGCGGCGATCGCGCCGGGCATCTTGACCTACGAAACCAAAGCGGAAGGCGAGGTCTATGTGGCGGTGGATGAAGGGGTGTTGGTCAAGACCGGCCCGGACGTGCTGGTCTCCGTGCGCCGGGCGCTGGGCGGAACGGACCTCCGTCACTTGCGCGATGCGGTGGAGCGGGAGTTTCTGACCCTGGACGAGCAGGAGCAAAGCGTGCGCTCAGTCCTGGCGAAAATGGAAAGCGGGCTCATCCGGCGCATGGCGGCATTTCAGCATGACTGACGAGCTGCGGAATCAGCCCTCGAGGCCGAAGCCGTCGCTCAGTCAGGAGGTCGGCGCGAAGGCGGCGCGCAAGCTCAAGGCCAAGCGCAACGCCGCGGCGGGTGTCTGGTTCGGTTTGGGCATGATGGGGCTGATCGGTTGGTCGGTGGCGATTCCGACCCTGCTCGGCGCGGCGCTCGGGCTCTGGCTGGACCAGCGCTATCCGGGCGGCCGCTCCTGGACCCTGGCCCTGTTGGTGGCCGGGCTTGCCCTCGGTTGCTTCAACGCCTGGCATTGGGTGGACAAGGAAGACAAGGCCATGCGGGAGCAACAGGAGGATCACGATGAATGAAACGCTGACGTTGGTGCTGGCGGGAGTGGCAGGTCTGTTGCTCGGCGGGTTTTTCTTCGGCGGCCTGTGGTGGACGGTGCGCAAGGGCGCGTCGTCCCGGCGGTCGGCGCTCTGGTTTTTCGGCAGTTTCGCGCTGCGGACAAGCCTCGTACTGGCCGGGTTTTACCTGCGTCGGACGTGAGCACTGGCAGCCACTGCTGGCGTGTCTGCTCGGATTTGTCATGGCACGCCCGCCGGTGATCTGGCTCACGCGGTCATCGGAACACCGGCCAATCCGTCGGGCAACGGAGACCCGCCATGCGCCTTAGCCCCGACGAGATGATCTTCTGGCAATACGGGTTCCTCAAGCTCAACGCCACCATCCTGTTCACCTGGGGGCTGATGCTCGTCCTGGTGATCGGCTCGAAGCTCATCACCCGCAGACTGTCCAGGGACCTGAAGCGCTCCCGCTGGCAGAACCTGCTGGAAATCGTCGTTACCGCACTCGAGAAGCAGATCGAGGATGTCGGCCTGAGCCAACCGCGGAAATATCTCGGCTTCCTGGGCACCCTGTTCCTGTTCGTCGCCATCTCCGCCCTCTTCACCGTCTTCCCGGGCTTCGATCCGCCGACGGGCTCGCTCTCGACCACGGCGGCCCTGGCGCTGTGCGTGCTGGTCGCCGTGCCGCTGTTCGGCATCGAAGGGCACGGTGTGGCCGGCTACCTCCAGTCCTACATGGAGCCGACGGTCATCATGCTGCCGTTCAACATCATCAGTGAAATTTCGCGCACCCTGGCGCTGGCGGTCCGCCTGTTCGGCAACATGATGAGCGGCGCGATGATCATCGGCATCCTGCTCAGCATCACGCCCTTCGTCTTTCCCATCGTCATGACCCTGCTCGGCCTCCTCACCGGCATGGTGCAGGCCTACATCTTCTTTATCCTGGCCGCGGTGTACATCGCAGCCGCCACCCAGGTACGCAAGCCGGAATCCGAGCCCGAAGCCGCCCTTGGCCCTTGAACCAGCCAGAACAGGAGACACCATGGACAGCATGACGATCATCGCGGTGGCATCCGTTGCCATCGCCGGCCTCACCACCGGTTTCGGCACCATGGGGCCAGCGCTCGCGGAGGGCCGGGCGGTCGCGACGGCGCTGACCTCGCTGGCGCAGCAGCCGGACGCCTCCGCCACCATTACCCGAACCCTGTTCGTCGGCCTGGCGATGATCGAATCCACGGCCATCTACTGTTTCGTGGTCTCGATGATTCTCCTTTTCGCCAATCCGTTCTGGAATCACGCCATCGCCCAGGCTGCCGGGAAGTAGTCGTGCTGATCGATTGGTTCACCGTCGCTGCGCAGGTCATCAACTTCCTCATCCTGGTGTGGTTGCTGAAGCGCTTTCTTTACCGGCCCATCCTCGACGCCATCGACGCGCGGGAAAAGAGAATTGCCGCCGAACTGGCGGACGCCGACGCGAAAAAGACGGAGGCCCGGAAGGAGCGCGACGAGTTCCAGCACAAGAACGCGGCATTCGAGCAGCAGCGCGCCACGCTGCTGAGCCAGGCGACGGACGAGGCCAAGGCCGAACGGCAACGGCTCCTGGACGAGGCGCGGCAGGCCGCGGATACCTTGAGCGCCAAGCGGATGCAGACCTTGAGCAACGACAGCCATCAACTGAATCAGGCGATCCGTCGCCGGACCCAGGCGGAGGTGTTTGCCATCGCGCGCAAGGCGCTGACCGATCTCGCTACGACGAGTCTGGAAGAACGCATGGCCGATGTCTTCAGCCGCCGCTTGCGAGCGGTCGACGGCCCGGCCAAGGAAGGCTTCGCCAAGGCCCTGAAGGACAGCTGCGAACCCGCGCTGGTGCGCAGCGCCTTCAACCTGCCCGCGGAGCAACGCGCGGCGGTCCAAAATGCGCTCAACGAAACCTTCTCGTCAGAAATTCGGGTCAAGTTCGAGACCGCGCCCGATCTGGTCAGCGGGATCGAGCTCACCACGAATGGACAAAAGCTCGCTTGGAACATCGCGGATTACCTCGCGGCGCTGGAGCAAGGCGTTGCCGAGCTGCTGAAGACGCAAGCCAAGACTGAAGCGGGTGAACCCAGGCCCGAACAAAGCGCCAATGACCATAAAACCTGAGCGCCTCCAGGACGTTTTCGAAAGCGCGTTCGCCGGGATCAGCCAGGCACGGGAAGCCTTCGTACCCCGACTGACACTACGGGAAGTCGGCACGATCACCAGCATTGGCACCGGCATCGCCAAGGTCTCCGGCCTCCCCGGTGTCGGTTTCGAGGAGGTGTTGAAGTTTCCCGGCGAGGTGTACGGCATCGCTTTCAACGTCGATTCCGATGAAATCGGCGCCGTTCTGCTCGGCGACTACTGGCAGTTGGACGCCGGCGATGAAGTCGAACGCCGAGGGCACGTGGTGGATGTGCCGGTGGGGGACGGCTTGATCGGACGCATCGTCGACCCGACGGGGCGGCCCCTGGACGGCAAGGGTCTGGTGGTTTCCAGCGCGCGCCTGCCGGTCGAACGCCCCGCCGCGCACATCATGGACCGCGCGCCGGTCACCGTGCCCTTGCAAACCGGCATCAAGGTCATCGATGCGCTCATCCCCGTCGGGCGCGGCCAGCGCGAGTTGATACTCGGCGACCGGCAGACGGGCAAGACCGCGGTCGCGCTCGACACGATACTCAACCAGCGCGGCCAGGATGTGCTGTGCGTCTACTGCGCCATTGGCCAGCGCGCATCCGGTGTGGCCAAGGTGATCGCCAGCCTGCGCGAAAAGGGCGCGATGGATTACACCATCGTGGTCGTCACCGAAGGCAACGATCCGCCCGGGCTCGCCTACATCGCGCCTTACGCCGCGACCAGCATCGCCGAGTATTTCATGGAGCAGGGCCGCGACGTGCTGATCGTTTACGACGACCTCACGCATCATGCGCGCGCCTATCGCGAGCTGTCCCTGCTGCTGCGCCGCCCACCCGGCCGGGAGGCCTTTCCTGGCGACATCTTTTACATCCACTCGCGGCTGCTGGAACGTGCGACACACCTGCGCCCGGAGCTCGGTGGCGGATCGCTGACCGCGCTGCCCATCATTGAAACCGAGGCGCAGGACATTTCCGCCTACATCCCGACCAACCTGATCTCCATCACCGACGGGCAGGTCTACCTCTCGCCGTCGCTATTCGAGCTGGGCGTGCTGCCCGCCGTCGATGTCAGCAAATCCGTTTCGCGCGTCGGCGGCAAGGCGCAACGCGCGGCCTATCGCGCGGTGGCGGGCGACCTCAAGCTCGCCTACGCCCAGTTCGAGGAACTGGAAACCTTTGCCCGCTTCGGCGCCCGACTGGATGAAGACACGCGCAAGATCATCGAGCACGGACGGCGCATCCGCGCCTGCCTCAAGCAGCCGGAATTCGCCCCGGTGTCCGTCCCCGCGCAAATCGCCGTACTGCTGGCGCTGACAGAGAATCTCTTCGACCCGGTGCCGATCGAAAGCATGACGGATGCCGAACAAGCAGTGCGCACGGCGGCGGCGGATATCCCGCTTGAGGTGGCTGCGCGATTGGCTAACGCCGATCAATTGAGCGACGAAGATCGGGCCACGATCATCCAGATCGCCCGCAACGCGCTCGCAGGATTCCAGCCCGGGCCGGAAACCCCATCCGGGCCTGAGGCCAAGAAGGCATGAGCGACACGACGACGAGCCTGCGGCGCAAGATCGACAGTGCCGGCGATCTCCGATCCGTCGTTCGCACCATGAAAGCGCTGGCCGCCTCCAACATCGGCCAATACGAGAAGTCGGTGCGCGCATTGGCCGACTACTACCGCAGCGTGGAGCTGGGGTTGAGCATTTGTTTCCGCAAGCGCGCGCCGGCCGGACCGATGACGGAAGGCAAGCGGCGAACCGTTGTGGGACCCGTCGGTGCGGTCGTGTTCGGGTCGGACCAAGGACTGGTGGGCCGTTTCAACGACGTGGTCGCCGATTATGCGGTGAAGGCCCTCGCCGCCCCACCCGGCAGACCCCGGATCTGGGCGATCGGGGAGCGCGTTCATGCCCGCCTGGCGGACACGGGTCTGCCGTTGCTGGGCGTCTTCGCCGTGCCAAACTCGGTCAAGGCCATCACCCCGCTGGTCGGACAGATTCTCATCGAGAGCGAGACGCGCTACAGCCAGGGTGAGATCACCGAGCTCCACCTCTTTTACAACCGGCCCACCTCCGGCGCGATTTATGAGCCCGTCCAGCAGCGGCTGCTGCCGTTGGACGGAGCCTGGCGGCGCGAGCTCACCGAGATTCCGTGGCCGACGCAGAACCTGCCTGAGGTCATGGGCGACGACACCACGACTCTGCGGGCGCTCATCCGTGAGTATCTCTTCGTCTCACTGTTCCGGGCATGCGCCGAGTCCCTCGCGAGCGAAAACGCCAGCCGCCTGGCCGCGATGCAGCGCGCCGACAAGAATATCGACGAACTGCTGGAGGACCTCAACGGGACATTCCACCGTTTGCGCCAGAGCGGAATCGACGAGGAACTGTTCGACGTGATCGCCGGCTTCGAGGCACTGGCTGAGCCTTGACAACGACCGAGCGGACCGAGATGAAGATCAAAACGAAACACCCCATATAGGAAGGCCCGGCCAGTTGACCCCCCTTGCCTGGCTGGTTCCCATTGGGGGGTGAAGAGCGTCGGAGCAATGTGGCAGACCAAGGACGGGCTCCTTGAGCGCCCCATCGACAAGCACAGCCAAGACATGCCGGAACGCCTGAGCAATAAGGACCGGAAATCAATGTAGAAGGAATCAATGTGCACCGAATGACCTGACGGATAGCACGGGACTTGATCGCAGGCAAATCGTGAAGCGTTGTAAACGGAGTTGATGGACACGCCCGGAGGCATCTTGACCTTCTTTTCCCTAGTCAGCGTCCTAATCTCGCTCGCGGCTGTCTCGAGCTACGTCAATTAGCGTTATATCAGGCTGCCAACGACTGTCGGGGTCATGCTGGTGGCGCTGGTTGCGTCCCTCACGCTGGTCCTTGTCGGTCCCTACGCCGGCGGGCTCAGAGAACAGGCGGCGACCTTGGTCTCGCAGATCGACTTCAACCAGGTCGTGCTGCATGGCATGCTCGCGTTCCTGCTGTTCGCTGGCTCGATACACGTGAATCTCGACGAGCTTGGCCGGGAATGGTTAACCGTTTCGTTGCTCGCCATTGTCGGGACGCTCGTATCCACCTATATTGTCGGCGGGATGACTTGGCTGGTGCTCCGTTGGCTGGACCTCGGCATTCCATTCCTGCATGCGCTGTTGTTCGGTGCTTTGATCTCGCCGACCGACCCCATCGCGGTGCTGGGAATCATGAAGTCCGTTGGCGCATCCCGGCAGCTCGAGGTACAGGTGGCTGGTGAGTCTCACCTACTTTGTGGTTGTGTTCTCGATCCTTGTCCAGAGCTTGACAGTGGGTCGGGTGATCCGGATGAGCAGCGGCCCCTCAGTCTTCTTCGGGGTGGTGATGCCGCAGCAGACAGGATCCGGACGAAAAAGAGCTCGAAAGGAGGCAGACGCGAGGCGCCTGCCTGTAGCGCGAACATCGGAGAGGAAGTCACCATGCCAGTAACCCTTTTCTGCCCAGCCTACGCGAACATTACGATGTTCGGCGACGTGGCAGTGCGACTGCTTAAGCTGATGGGGCACAGCGGTACGGTGCCCGGCGGCCCTCCTTGCGGCAGATCTCCAGGCGGCGCTGGAGCGTCTTGAGGCCGCGGTCGAAGCAGACAAACAATCGCCGGAGCCGGAAGCGTCTGCGCAAGGAGAGGATGGCGAACCTGCCGTGAGTTTCTCGCACCGGGCCTTGCCTATGATCGAATTGCTCAAGGCTGCGACGAAGGCAAGATGCGACGTGATGTGGGACAGCAGCAACAAATCCAGCGCCGCCATGTGACGGGCACTCCAATTTCCGGTACCACCAGGAGTCACGATAGCTGTTTTGAAAGCGATGAACAGATTGGTTTCGCCATGACCTACTGTATTGGCATCATGCTCGACGCCGGGTTGGTACTTGCGTCGGACTCGCGTACCCACGCCGGGGTCGACAATTTTGCGAGCTTCTGCAAGATGAGCGTGTTTGAACGCGCCGGTGACCGGGTCATCATCCTGCTGAGTTCGGGCAACCTAGCCGGAACCCAGGCCGTCATCGGCTTGCTGAAGCAGCGGAACGCCAGGGACGGGGCGCCCAATCTCTGGGGCGCGGAGTCGATGTTCGATGCCGCGCTGCTGGTGTCGGACGCCATGCGGGACGTCGATCGGCGCGACGGCCAACACTTGGCCGCGAGTGATGTCGGCTTCAACGCCTCGTTCATACTCGGTGGCCAGATCGCGGGCGAGCCGCCACGCCTTTTCCGGATCTATGCGGAGGGCAACTTCATCGAGGCCAGCGTGGAGACGCCGTATCTCCAGACCGGGGAGACCAAGTACGGGAAGCCGATCATCGATCGGGTCATTACCCGCTCGACCTCGCTCAACGATGCCGCACAATGTGTCCTCGTCTCGTTCGATTCGACGATGCGCAGCAATTTGTCCGTCGGCATGCCGATCGACCTGATCTGCTATGAGCGAGACAGCCTTGAAGTGCGGATGCGCCGGCGCTTCGACGAGGGGGATGAATACTTCAGCGCGCTCGGCAAGGAATGGACAGAAGGCACCCGGCAGGTATTCAGCGGTCTGCCCAAGCTGGACTGGTAAGGCCACTGAGGATGCCGGTGGGGACCACGGCGATGGATGCACGCGCAGCAGACCCCGGACGCTGCGCAAGGTGACCGTTGACTTGCCGTGCGGGGCGTGCGCGAGCCGCGCAGCGGGAGATCCCACGTAGCCGACCCGACGCCAACAACCCAAACTGCCGCGCCTGCCCCAGGTAGCACGGGCGGCTCAGGAGTCCATCCATGAAGATCCGCATAGGCTACGAGCTGATCTACGACTGCCCGCAGCCGACCCCAATGATCCTGACCTTGAGCGTGCACTACTCGCGCGTCTCCGACATCATCGTTCCCGACCACCTAATCGCCGACCCGCCCGTTCCGCTCACCGCCTATCGCGACAGTTTCGGCAACTGGTGCAGTCGTATCGTCGCCCCCCAAGGACAGGTTCGGCTGTCAACCGATGCGCTCGTGCGGGATACGGGCCTACCGGACCCGGTTGTTCCGCACGCGAGACAGACACCGGTGGAAGAACTCCCGGACGAGACCCTGCTGTTCCTGCTGGGAAGCCGATACTGCGAGACTGATCGCCTGTCCGAAACCGCCTGGCACCTGTTCGGCAAGTCACCGACCGGATGGGCGCGCGTCCAGGCAATCTGCGACTACGTCCACCAGCATATTGTCTTTGGCTATGAGCACGCGCGTCCCACCAAGACCGCCTACGAAGCTTTCCACGAGCGCACGGGCGTTTGCCGCGACTACGCGCATCTGGCCATCGCATTCTGTCGCTGCATGAATATCCCCGCACGCTATTGCACCGGTTACCTCGGCGACATTGGCATGCCCCCGCCCTATGGCCCGATGGATTTTGCCGGTTGGTTCGAGGCCTATCTTGACGGCCATTGGTACACATTCGACGCCCGCAACAATATCCCGCGCATTGGACGTGTATTGATCGCCCACGGCCGCGACGCCGCCGACGTCGCTATCAGCAATACCTTCGGGCCCAACACGCTGAAGAGTTTTAAGGTTCGGACCGACGAGGTGAGCGACGGCTGAGTGTCGAAAGGCCGAAGAGGCTCGCGGTAAGCTTCAAGTCGCCTCATCTAAACGCCGGTGTCGGAGAGGTTGGACCATTGCCTTCACGTCTCGGTGCGCGGCTAGTGGGCGGTATCCTGGCCGGTTACAGATACAGCAGAATCGCGAAATAGTGGCTGACGCTTCCGGCAAAGACGAACAGATGCCAGATGCCAGATGCCAGATGCCAGATGCCAGATGCCAGATGCCAGATGCCATGGGTGTATAGCCGATATAGACTGCCTTTTCGGTGGCCGGCAGTCCCTCGTCATCTGTGTCGTTCATCCGCCCAGGCCGCCACGCCGGCCGTCAAGTGCCAGCACTGCCTGCACTCGGTGGGCCGGGAGAAATGGTCGCGCCTGGGGCCGGTGCGCCTCATGAGCGACGCGTACGTCTGAGGGCACTCCGGGCAGTGGCCCGCCACCGCCTCGCGCGCCTGCACGGGCGCCGGATCGGACGGGCGTGGAAAGGAAAAGTTGCTCATCGGACGAGGCTCCCCGTGTCGAATCGATGTGACGCACGCGCCCGGCACGCGCGGCTGCACATCATACCGCGTGCGCGGCGCCTATGGGACGAGCGAGCGCCGGATGGCGGCCAGCTCCTCGGGTCCGGTGGCGGCCTCGGAGTAGCGCAGCTTCAAGGCGTCGAGGGTGTCGAGGATCACCTGGGAAACGATGAGCCGGGCGTTCTCCTTGTCGTCGGCGGGAACGACGTACCACGGCGCGTGATCGGTGCCCGTCGCGCCGCGGCGCGCTTCGTACGCTTCCATGTAGCGCTTCCACGCCTTGCGTTCCTCGATGTCGGCGCGGCTGAATTTCCAGTTCTTGTCCGGGTCATCGAGGCGGGCGAGTAACCGCTGGCGCTGCTCCTCCTTCGACAAGTGCAGGAAGAACTTCACGATGCCAAGGCGAAGCCGGTGGCAGCAATGCTGGCAGGCCAATCCGCTGCTGTTTTGTCGCTCACCAGCCCGTTGCCGGGATTTGCCTCATGCACAAAGTAGCTGAATGATTCGCGCTGAAGAGTTTCCAGCTCGGCTTCGATGGTCAGTTGCCTTTCGCGCAATCGGGTGGCCACGACACAGGCGTTATTTCGCCAGCAACTTGCGGATGGACTTCAATTCCCGCCGGCGTTTCGCAGTGGTCTCGGGATAGGCCATCTCAAGCGCATTGAACGCATCAACGATGACCTGGGAAACAATCAACCGGGCATTCTCTTTATCATCGGCGGGGACGACGTACCAGGGCGCGTAATCGGTGCTCGTCGCGCTCAGGCAAGCCTCATAAGCCGTCATGTAATGCTCCCAGTATCCCCTCTCGTGCATGTCCGAGAGGCTGAATTTCCAGTTCTTGTCCGGTTCATCGATGCGCTCGAGGAATCGCTTTCGCTGCTCTTCCTTCGAAAGGTGGAGGAAGAACTTTATGATTCGCGTTCCATTGCGGTAGAGGTGGCTCTCCAGGTCCACGATGGAGCGATAGCGCCCCTTCCAGATGTCGCTCTCGTCGAGCAGCGCGTCCGGCAGCCCCTGCGTGCGCAGGATCTCCGGATGCACGCGGACAATCAGCACTTCCTCGTAATAGGAGCGGTTGAAGATGCCGATGCGGCCGCGTTCCGGCAGCGAGCGGGTGGTGCGCCACAGAAAGTCGTGCTCCAGCTCGGTCGCGCTCGGGTGCTTGAAGCTGAACACCTGGCAGCCTTGCGGATTGACGCCGGACATGACGTGCCGGATGGCGCCGTCCTTGCCCGCGGCATCCATCGCCTGGAAGATCAACAGCAACGCGTAGCGGTTGGAAGCGTAGTGAAGGCGCTGCAGCGCGCTCAGCTCCTCGACGTGTTCTTGCAGGAGTGCTTTGTACCGCTTCTTGGATTTGCAAAAGGGCTTCACCGCCGTCGGCCACTTTTTGAGGTCGACCGTTGCGCGTGCCGGCACGCGGAATTCACCGGAATCTATTTTCATGTTTGTCGCCTTATTGCTTGCTCGCACGTTGATGGCTGAATCGCTCCGAAACCGCATGGGTATCCCTGCCCTAATCGCCTGCCCGCGTCGGATCATCGACGCCCAAGGTGCCTTCCGCCGCAACCGTGCCGGCGGTGGGGGGCTCGCCCTTCAAATCGGCCGGTGTCTTGGCTTTGGCTTCGGGCTTGGGCGCGCCTTTGCCTTCTGGCTTCGCCTCGGCTTTGCCTTCGGGCTTGGGCTCGGCTTTGGAACCAGGCTTGCTTCCGGCTTTGACTGGATCAAATATCCGATAGGCGAGCAGTTTCACAGGGTCGGTCACGAGGAACCACAGCAGCGCATAACCCCACACGAACGCCGCCCAACCCCAGCCCAGGGGTGTCATGAACACCCCGCACACCGATCAACGTCGCCGTGATTTGGGTGCCGAGTACTGCCATCCATAAGATCCGCGCGGGGCGTATCGACCAGAACGGGCCGCGCGTGCGCGTCTGGAAAATCGTCAGATGCCCGGCTACCGACAGCATCAGATACATCATTGTCCGGAGATGCGCATGGTTGAGGTGATAAACCCGATCGCCAAGGAAGAACAGGCCAAACGCGGCGATGGGGCCGACAAGGCCCAGCACCGTGGCAATCCCCAGCACCATGCGCATGTTCCAGGCCTCGGGCTGGTCCTTGTAGTGCACGTTGTCATAGGCGATGGACAGGATGGCGCCGTCATTGAGCAAGGCGAGCATCACGATCATTACCGCCGCCCGGGCAGACGAGGAAGGCAAGTGGATGCTTGTCGGCGTGTTGCCCCTTGTTCGATCCGCCGCAGAAAGACGCCAAGGCAACCATCGCGACTGCGCTGGCGATGGGCGTCAAGGTCAAGATGGTGACGGGCGACGCCCTGGCCATCGCCAAGGAAACCGCGAAAAAGCTGGACATGCGCGCAAATATCCTCGATGCCTCCAGCCTGGGCGACTCGAAGAAAGAGGAGACCGAAGAGGTGGCCGAGTCCATCGAGAAGGCCGACGGCTTCGCCCAGGTATTTCCCGAACACAAGTTCCACATTGTGGATGTCCTGCAAAAACGCGGCCACATCGTCGGCATGACCGGCACGCCGCGCGCGCGGCGTCGGCGATCGTGCTGATGACGCCGGGCCTGTCGGTAATCATCGACGCGATCAAGGAGAGCCGGAAGATTTTCCAGCGCATGAACAGCTACGCGATCTACCGCATCGCCGAGACGCTGCGCGTGCTGTTGTTCATGACGCTCTCGATCCTGATCTTCAACTTCTATCCGGTGACGTGACCGCATTGTCGACGGCGGACTTGACTTCACCGGCATTGGTTGCCAGCGCCAGGATCACCTGCGGTGCGCCCTTGGTCACCTTGAATTGTTTTCCGTCCGCGCCCTTGACGATCGCTTCGGTGCGCTTGTGCACCGGGTCGAACGGCTGGAATTGCACCACCTGGTAGCCCTTCAGAGCCTTGTCATCTTTCAGGCCGCCCAGCACGGCGAGGTCGATGGTGTCCTTGTCGTCCGCGCGCGACGCCAGCGCGGCGTCAAGGATGACCTGCTCGGCGGGGACACTGTTCACCCTGAACGGATCGCCCAGCGTGAGCTTGCTCTGGGTCAGGGTGCCGGTCTTGTCCGCGCACAATATTATAACGGATGGCGAAAGCCGCGGGCACCGCCAGCAGCAACCAATCGGCTGCAAAATGTCAAGACGAAACCAACCGTGTTTTTTTTGGCGCGCGTGGCCAGCGGCTCGGTCATTTCTTCAGTCTAAGCAGTCGCGCGTTGAAGGCCACAATCACCGTGCTCGCGGCCATCAGCGCCGCGCCCAGGGCCGGGGTGAGCAGCACGCCCCAGCCGTAAAGCGCTCCGGCCGCCAGCGGAATGGCGACTACGTTGTAGCCCGTCGCCCAGACCAGGTTCTGAACCATCTTGCGATACGTGGCGCGGGAAAGCTGCACGATGGCCACGACGTCCAGCGGATTGCTGCGCACCAGAACGACGTCGGCGGTTTCGACCGCCACGTCGGAACCGGCGCCAATGGCGATGCCCACATCGGCCTGCGCCAGCGCCGGGGCGTCGTTCACGCCGTCGCCGGTCATGGCAACCCGCACGCCCCGGGACTGGACCTCTTTCACTTTGGCCGCTTTATCCTGGCGCATGACTTCGGCGAAGTATTCATCCAGTCCGACCTTGTCCGAGACCCATCTGGCCGTCGCCTCGTTATCGCCGGTGAGCATCATGCAGCCGAAGTCCAACGCCTTGAGGGCATCGATCGCTTGCTTCGCCTCGGGCCGGACGATGTCCGCCAGGGCAATCGCTCCCTTCACCTTCCCGTCGACCAGGACGAACACGACCGTCTTACCCTGCGCTTACAGCGGCTCGACGCGCTGGTCGGCGAGACCGATGTTCTGTTCGCGCAGGTATCCCGGGCTGACCACTTTGATCTCTCTGCCCTCGACCCGGCCTTGGACCCCTCTGCCCGGAATGGCCTTGAAGTTCTCGACCGGCAGCTTCGATTCCGGCGACGCGGCGATGGCCTTGGCGATGGATTGTTCCGAATTCGCATCCACGGCGGCCGCGTACTTGCGCAGCGTTTCTTCGTCGATGTCCTGTGCAAGCACCAGCGTGTCGGTCACGCCGAAGCGGCCCTCGGTCAGCGTGCCGGTCTTGTCGAAAATGATCGCCCGCAGTTTCCGCGCGCCCTAGACATGCCTTGTGGTGCTTCGCGACCCGTGTCCGCTGCGAGGTGCCAGCGGACTCCATCCGGCCTGGGGGGCAGGCGGAAGTCTGCTTCCTCGGCGCTGGCATTGAACTGCAGGTACAAGGCGCTTTGCCCGCTTTCGTGGACCAGACAGGCAAGCTGCCTGGCTTTCGGGTCGGTCCACTTGGGCAATCCTCCGTGCGGGTCGAACCATTCGATCTCGGCGTCCGTGTAGAACTGCTCCCGGCTCAGAATCGGATGCGCACGGCGAAAGGCAATCATCCCGCATGCAAACCGGTAGATCTCCTGATGCTTTCGGCGCCGTAGTTTTCGCTGAAGTTGGCGTCGCTGCCGTCAAGGCCGAGAATTGACGCCAAGTCAAACCGAAACCCATCCACATGCGTCTCCAGCACCCAGTAGCGCAATGCGGCCAGAATGTGATCCCGCACCACGGGATGGTTGGCGTTGACGGTATTGCCGGTGCCCGTGTAGTCCATGTAGTGGCGGCTTGTCGGCCGCCAGGGTGTAGAAGATCGCGTTATCGATCCCGCGGAAACACAGCGGTGTGATTGAACACGACATCCAGGATCACTTCGATGTCGGCACGATGGAGCGCCAGGACCATTTCCTTGAACTCCAGCTTCTGCTGGCCCAGGCCTCCGGCACTGCTATAGGAGGCTTTCGGCGCAAAGAAGGCCACGGGGTCGTAGCTCCAGTAATTCCTGAGCGGCTTGCCGGTCTGCGGATCGATGCCCGAGCCCTGGCACTCGTTGAACTCGTATACGGGCATGAGTTCCACCGCGGTGACACCCAGATCCTTCAAATAGGGAATCTTTTCCATCAGGCCGCGATAGGTACCGGGATGCCCGACGCCGGAGTTCGGACGCATTGTGAAGCTAGGCATAAAGTTGCCCGGGGCGAATCCCCTCGACCCATACGTGGCAGATATCACCGGTGCGGTTGCGTGCGGGATCGAGATCGATCGCCCTGACGGCCGTGGCAGCGTCGGGATGATCAAACAACTCCAGCCGAACGCGGATGGCGTGTCGGCTGAATAGCGCAAGGTTCACGCCTGCGCCACGGGCATAGGTTCCCAGGGTCAGTGGCAAGCCAACTCGAATATCAGTCCGCTCCGATACCGCCGCCGCGTAATCAGGCAGAGAGCAATCTGACACGGACTATCTTTGACCGGCCTGGTCCACCGATTTCAGTGTCCAGTTCTGGACCTGCTGCCAGGTCTGTTGTACCGCGGGCGGCAGCTTGTCCATGTGCTTCAGGAAAAGCGCGAGCGTCCAGATCTGCCGATCGCTGAGGGAGTGCCCGAACGAAGGCATGCCCGTCAGACGAATGCCATGCTTGATCTTCCAGAACGAATCGCCTTCCGGGTCGTCCTCAACCCCATCGGTCGCCAATTGTGGAGGCTTCGGATACTCGCCTTTTGCTATTGGAGACGGTGCGGCAGCACCCTTCGCGGAACCATGGCAAACCGCGCAGTTCTGCGCAAAAAGTTGAACTCCATCGAGGAGATTCTGCCCGGTCGGCGGCACCGGATTGTCGCCCTTCGGCGCGTAGCGACCCAGGGTCGCATCGAGCGAAGTACCGGCCGCCCAGGTTTCCAGCCAACCGGGCTTTGCATCGGCATTGGCCGGAATGAGTCCGCTTCGCACCAGAGCGTAAGCGCCGATCAAGGCAACGACTAGCGTCAATGCGACTCCCAGAAAAATGCCTTTCAACATCGCGCCCCCTTGATTGATCGGATCACCGTTGCCACAGGATTCGCGCGTCTTCCAGCGGGACTGCCACGCCGTCGCGGTGCGGTATGAGTCTCGCCGTATAGTCGGTCGCCGGACGGGCTGCCGGCACACCTGCGCGATAGGCGTAGCCGTTCAGTGCGCCCACCAGTTGCCGCACGCGCTTCATCTCCACTCGCTCCGGTGCGCCACCGTCAACGCCATCGGCATAGAGCTCGACCCGCACGGCCTCCGGGTCGAGATCATCGAGATAGGCCTGAACCTCAAATACGTGCTGCTCGCCGTCGGTCTCGAGCTTCACTTCGCCGAAGCGCAGCGCGGCCCATTTTTCATTCAGCGCGTGCCGCCAATCGACCAGCTGCACGCCGCTTGCGCCTTTATCGACGGCCCGCGCAAGGTAGGCCGCCGCCGCCGGGAGGTAGTGGTGCTCGGTGTATTCGCGCACCGCGCGGTTGGTGGAAAAGCGCGGCGTCAGTCGCGCCATGCTTTCGCGCATCCGCGCCACCCAGGCGGCGGGGATGCCCTGATCGTTGCGGGCATAGAACGCGGGGATCACCTCGCGCTCGAGCAGATCGTACAGCGCCTCAGCTTCGGCCGCGTCCCAGGCCGGGTCGTCGCCGTGTTCCCGGCCGTCCCCCAGCGCCCAGCCGACTTCAGGCGCGTAGGCCTCCGCCCACCAGCCGTCCAATTCAGAGAGGTTGATGCCGCCATTGACGAGGACTTTCATGCCGCTGGTTCCGCAGGCTTCCCAGGGGCGCCGCGGCGTGTTGAGCCAGACGTCCACGCCCTGCACCAGATGCTCGGTCAGGAGCATGTCGTAGTCACCGAGGAAAATCGCATGGGGGCGCACCTCGGGCCGGCGGATGAAATGCGTCCATTCCCGGATCAGGGCCTGGCCCGCCTGGTCCGCCGGATGAGCCTTGCCGGCCATGATGAGCTGCACCGGGCGCTGCGGATTGCTCAACAGGTGCAGCAGCCGCTCCGGGTCGTGCAACAGCAGGTTCGGCCGCTTGTAGGTCGCGAAGCGACGCGCAAAACCAAGCGTCAATGTGTTGGGATCGAACAGGTGTTTTGCCTCGTCGACCGCCGCGGGCGCGGCGCCCGAGGCGGCCAGTTGGCGGGCCAATCGCTGGCGAGCGTATTCGACCAGAGACTTGCTGGCGGCGGTACGAAACTGCCAGAGGCCGGCGTCGGAGACGCGGCGTATGTCCTGCTCCAGGGTATCCGTCGATCCGAGCCAGCGCTCTTTGCCGCAGGCTTGCGTCCAGAGATCATCGGCTGGGGCCGAGTCCCAGGTCGGCACGTGGATGCCGTTGGTCACGTGTCCGACCGGCACTTCGTGCTCCGGCCAGTGCGCAAACAGAGGCAGAAAGATGTGCCGGCTCACCTGCCCATGCAAGCGACTCACGCCATTCACTGCTCCGCTTCCGCGGATTGCCAGATACGCCATGTTGAACGGCTCCGACGAATCGTTCGGGTTGCTGCGGCCGAGGGCCAGCAAATCGTGGAGGGTCATGTCGAGCTTCTGCTCGGCATAACCACCGAGGTATTGCTCGATGAGGGCCGGAGCGAAACGATCGAAGCCGGCGGTCACTGCAGTGTGCGTCGTAAAAAGATTCCCGGCTCGAGTGACGGCCAGCGCGACCTCGAAGGGCTGCGCGCTCTGTTGCATGAAACCGCGCGCGCGCTCCAGCACCGCAAACGCCGCGTGCCCCTCATTCAAGTGACAGACTTCCGGCCGGAGGCCGAGCGCGGCGAGCAACCGCCAGCCGCCAATCCCGAGCAGCAGCTCCTGCTTGAGGCGCAGCTCCGGCCCGCCGCCATACAGCTCGCTGGTAATCCCCCGATGCGCGGGGATGTTTGCCGGGTCATTGCTGTCGAGCAGGTAGAGCTTCCCTCGGCCGATCTGGACCTGCCAGGCGCGCAGCCAGACCGAGTAACCAGGCAAGTCGATCTCCAACCGCAACCACTCGCCGTTCTCCTGACGCAACGGCGTGATCGGCAGCTGCCCGGGGTCGTTATAGGGGTAGAGCGCCTGTTGCGCGCCATCCTTGTCGATCACCTGGCGGAAATAGCCCTGCTGGTACAGCAGTCCCACGCCGACCACCGGCACGCCCAGATCGCTGGTGGCCTTGAGCTGATCGCCGGCCACGTTGCCGAGTCCACCAGAGTAGATGGGCAAGGCTTCGCTCAACATGAACTCCATACTGAAATACGCAACACAGCCGAGCTGCGATCGCGGGTAGGTCTGCTGAAACCACGCCGGCGCCTCTGCCGCCTGGCGCCTCGCTCGCACGAGGTCGTCGACGCTCTTGCGGAAAACGGGATCGGTTATCACACGCTCGATCTGATCCCGGGAGACCGTCTGCAGGATGCCCCAGGGGTTATGCGTGAGCTCCCACAACACGGGATCCAGCTGCCGCCACACCTGGTCGGTGGCATGATTCCACGACGAACGCATATCCAGGGCCAGCTCGGACAGGGCGTCGAATCCCTCAACGTCCGCCGGGAGTAGCCCGTACAGCGGGTGGCTGACACGCTTCTGGCGGCTCATGAGGCTTCCTTCGAGTTTGTCTCGGGCGCGATCCCCGGCTGCGGGGTGGGCGCGGCCAGTGCTGCATCGACAATAGTCTGTGCTTCCGCGAGGATGCGGCGCAGATGATCCGCTCCACGGAAGCTCTCGGCATAGATCTTGTAGATGTCCTCGGTGCCGGAGGGGCGCGCCGCAAACCATCCGTTCTCGACCACTACCTTCAACCCGCCGACGGGCGCGTCGTTGCCGGGCGCGCGAGTGAGGATGGTCCGGATCTTCTCGCCAGCCAGCTCTGCACACCGTATCTGCTGCGGCGACAGCCGCGCCAGCGCTTGCTTTTGCTGCGGGGTCGCCGGCGCCTCGACGCGGTCGTAGACAGGCTCGCCGAGCTCGCGCGCGAGCTCGCGGTAGATTTCGCCGGGATCGCGGCCGATGCGCGCGGTAATCTCCGCCGACAGCAAAGCCGGGGCTATGCCGTCCTTGTCGGTGGTCCAGACGCTGCCATCCAGACGGAGGAAAGACGCTCCCGCGCTCTCTTCCCCGCCGAAGCCGAGTGAGCCGTCGAGCAGGCCGTCGACGAACCACTTGAAGCCGACCGGCACCTCGTAGAGCCTCCGGCCGAGCTTCGCCGTCACGCGGTCAATCATCTGGCTGCTGACCAGCGTTTTGCCGACTGCCGCCGATTTGCTCCACTTCGGCCGGTGCTGGAAAAGGTAGAAGATGGCGACCGAAAGGTAATGGTTGGGCGGCAGCAGGCCCGCGTTCCGGGTGACGATCCCGTGCCGGTCATGGTCGGTGTCGCAGGCGAAGGCGATGTCGAAGCGGTCCTTGAGGTCGATCAGGCGCTGCATGGCGTAGGGCGAGGACGGATCCATGCGGATGCGGCCGTCCCAATCGAGCGTCATGAAGCGGAAGGTCGGATCGACCACTTCGTTCACGACCGTGAGATTCAAGCCATAGCGCTCGGAAATCGGGCCCCAGTAGTGGACCCCAGCGCCGCCGAGCGGATCCACACCCATGCGGATGTTTGCGCCGCGGATCGCATCCATGTCGAGGATGTTGGCGAGGTCGCTCACGTATGCACCGAGATAGTCGTGCTGGTGCGTGGTGGCGGCGCGCAACGCCTTTGCGTGGGGAATTCGCTTCACGCCCTGCAGTCCGCCTTCCAGAAGCCTATTGGCTCTATCTTCGATCCACTGCGTGACGTCGTTATCCGCCGGCCCGCCATTGGGCGGGTTGTACTTGAAGCCGCCGCTATCGGGCGGGTTGTGGGACGGCGTGATGACGATGCCGTCGGCAAGGCCTGCGCTGCGCCCGCGGTTGTACGTGAGGATCGCGTGAGAAATGACGGGCGTGGGCGTGTACTCGTCGTGCTCCGCGAGCATGACTTCCACGCCGTTGGCCGCCAGCACCTCGAGCGCGCTGGCGCAAGCCGGCACGGACAGCGCATGCGTGTCGATGCCGAGGTACAGCGGGCCGCCTATGTTCTGCCGCTGGCGATAGTCGCAGATGGCCTGACTGATGGCCAGAACGTGCCGCTCATTGAAAGAGTTCTCGAAAGCGGAGCCGCGATGCCCCGAGGTGCCGAATGCAACCCGCTGCTCCGGCACTGAAGAATCAGGCACGCCAGTGTAGTAGGCCGTGACGAGCCTGGGTACGTCGACCAGCATTGCAGGCGTGGCCGGCTTGCCTGCGAAGGGACTTACGTTCATGAACGTTGGCTCCTGAGCCGGCGGTAGCGCCGGATGAGCGCGTTGGTCGAGCTGTCGTGCTTGAGCGGCGGTTCGTCCGCGCATTCGAACTCCGCTACGCCTTCGGCATTGGTCGAGACGGCGACGATGTACCTGCGCACGGCCTGCTCGTCCCCTAGCTTGCGCAAGCACCAGGCGCGGGCGCTGTGGGCATTGGTCAGGGTCTCGAGGGTCGTGAAAGTCTTCGAACAGACGATGAACAGGGTTTCTGCCGGGCCGAGATCGAGCGTGGCTTCCACGAACTCGGTGCCGTCCACGTTCGAGACAAAGCGGAATGTCATGTCGCGCTGGCTGTAATGACGCAGCGCTTCGTAAGCCATCACCGGACCGCGGTCGTGTATAGTCAATATAAACCGGCCTTTCGGTGGCCGGCAGTCCCTCGTCATCTGTGTCGGCACCTTGCGGTCGGCAAGTTCAAGCGCCAACGCCATGTTCGGCCCGAGCAAGGGCGCAATCACCATCGCCCCGATGATGATGATGGTGACGCTGTTGTGGCGCAGACCGATGGCCGCCACGACGGTGGACAGCACCGTCATCGCCAGATAGACCCGTGAACGCTGCGCGGCATCTTTGATGTCCTCGTACAACTCCTCCCTGCCGATCCGCCCCGGCGGTTTTCCCTCGGCTGGCTGTTTTTCCTCGGGCGGCGGTTGTCCGGGCACCGCGGCGAGCGCTGGCTCCGGATCGGCGCGCGGCAAGGTCGCTTCCACAGGTAGAATAACCATCCGGTTGCCTGCCTCACCGGCGTAGCGTTTCTCCAACAAATCCAGTACCGCCTCGTTCCGTTCTGCGTCCAACAAAATCCGCACCAGCACTTCCCCGTCCGGTAATCGAAGATGCCGGTGATCGAGCACCTTTTGCTCTTTGAGAAGCTCGTGGATGTCCGCGCTGTCCTTCTCCTGCACCACCATCTCAATCAAGCGCAGCGCCATCGCGGAGTCATCCTTTCCATTTCCAGTTGCGGATCTCTGGCAGGTCCTGGCCGTGCTTGTTTATGTATTGCTTGTGCTCGATGAGCTTGTCCTTGAGTTGCTGCTTCAGGTAGATGCCCTGGTCGCCGGTCTGCGGCAGGCGGTCGATGGTGTCCATCACCAGGTGGAAGCGGTCCAGATCGTTGAGTACCGTCATGTCGAAGGGCGTGGTGATGGTGCCCTCTTCCTTGTAGCCGCGGACATGGATGTTGTGGTGGTTGGTGCGGCGGTAGGTCAGCCGGTGGATCAACCACGGGTAAGCATGGTAGGCGAAGATCACCGGCTTGTCCTTGGTGAAGAGTTCGTCAAAATCCATGTCGCTCAACCCGTGGGGGTGCTCGCTCGGCGGCTGCAGCTTCATGAGGTCGACGACGTTGACCACGCGGATTTTCAGCTCGGGCAGATGCTCGCGCAGGATGGAGACGGCGGCGAGCGTCTCCAGCGTGGGCACGTCACCACAGCAGGCCATGACCACGTCGGGTGCAACGGCCTGGTCATTGCTGGCCCACTGCCAGATGCCGATGCCTTCGCTGCAGTGCTTGACGGCGGCGTCCATGCTCAGCCACTGCGGCGCCGGGTGTTTGCCCGCAACCACGACGTTGACGTAATGACGGCTCTTCAGGCAGTGGTCCATCACCGACAGCAGGCAGTTGGCATCCGGCGGAAAGTAAACCCGCACCACCTCGGCCTTCTTGTTCACGACGTGGTCGATGAAACCGGGGTCCTGGTGGGTGAAGCCGTTGTGATCCTGGCGCCAGACATGCGAGGTCAGCAGGTAGTTCAGCGAGGCGATCTTGCGCCGCCACGGCAGGTGCGCGGTGACCTTCAGCCACTTGGCGTGCTGGTTGAACATCGAATCGATGATGTGGATGAACGCCTCATAGCAGTTGAATAGTCCATGGCGCCCGGTGAGCAGGTAGCCCTCGAGCCAGCCCTCGCATTGGTGCTCGCTGAGCATTTCCATCACGCGCCCGGTGGGCGCGAGAAACTGGTCATTCGGCACGGTCGCGGCATCCCATTGGCGTTGGGTCACTTCGAAGAGGGCCTCCAGGCCGTTGGAGAGCGTCTCGTCGGGACCAAAAACCCGGAAATTCCGCTGCTCACCGTTCAGCTTCGCCACATCGCGCAGGAAAGGACCGAGCACATGCGTGTCGCCGATGCCGGGCGCCCCCGGCGCGGGCACGTTGGCCGCGTAGTCGCGGAAATCCGGCATGCGCAGGTCGCGCAGCAGCATGCCGCCGTTGGCGTGTGGATTCGCGCCCATGCGTCGTTCGCCCGTGGGCGCAAGTTCGGCCAGCTCCGGTTGCAGGCGGCCCTGCGCATCGAAGAGTTCCTCCGGCCGGTAGCTCTTGAGCCACTCTTCCAACAGCTCGAGGTGTTCGGGATGAGCCCTGGGGTGGAGCGGCACCTGGTGCGCACGGAAGGTACCTTCGACCTGCAGGCCATCGACCACCTTCGGCCCGGTCCAGCCCTTGGGTGAGTTGAGGACAATCATCGGCCAGCGCGGCCGCGTGGTGTCGTTGTTGTTGCGTGCATTGCTTTGGATTTGCCGAATGTCCTCGATGGCCTTTTCCAAAGTACCGGCCATGAGTTGATGCATCGCTTCCGGCTCGTGACCTTCGACGAAGTACGGCGTCCAGCCGCAGCCACGGATAGATTGCTCCAGCTCCTCATGCTCGATGCGGGCCGAGACGGCTGGGTTGGAAATCTTGTAGCCATTGAGATGCAGGATCGGTAGCACCGCGCCGTCGGTAATCGGGTCAAGAAACTTGTTGGAATGCCAGGCGGTCGCCAAGGGGCCCGTCTCCGCCTCGCCATCGCCGATGACGCAGGCGATCACCAGATCGGGATTATCGAACACCGCTCCGAACGAATGGCTGAGCGAATAGCCCAGCTCGCCGCCCTCGTGGATCGAACCCGGGCACTCCGGCGAGGCATGGCTGGGAATGCCGCCGGGAAAGGAGAACTGCTTGAACAACTTCTGCAATCCGGCCTCATCCTGGCTGATGTTGGGATAGATCTCGCTGTACGTGCCTTCGAGATAGGTGTTGCCCACGACCGCCGGGCCGCCGTGCCCGGGGCCGGAGACATAGATCATGTCGAGGTCGTATTTCTTGATGACCCGGTTCAGGTGCACGTAGATGAAGTTCTGGCCGGGGGTCGTGCCCCAGTGCCCCAGCAGCATGTGCTTCACGTCCGCCAGCGCCAGCGGCCGCTTCAGCAAAGGATTGTCGTAGAGATAAATCTGCCCGACCGACAGATAGTTGGCGGCTCGCCAGTAGGCGTTCATCCTGCGGAGCAGTTCCGGTGTGAAGGTGTTGGTTGTCATGGCGTTTCCTGAATGGGACCGAGATGGAGGACGCGGGCGGCGGACCTCGCGATCATGAGCGCCTCCTCGGTGCGGATGACCGCACCGCGACACGCCCGTTGTCTGGAGAAATTACCGGTGCGTTGCTGTCATTGCGCTTCTGTTCAGTTCAACGCCAGGGAAGCCGCGCCCTGACAGATAGGTCATTCAGTAGGCGGACTTCGCGGAGTGGCAGCAGCGCCAGCTGGAGAACGGAGCGCTCGCGCCACAACTCGCTTGCAGAATCCGTCGCAGCGAGTCACCAGTCTCGAACCGTGCTAACTTGACGCTCGACGAGCAACCGTTGATCGTCAGGATAGGTGGTTTAGACACCTTCGGTTTCGGTACGCGGTCAGATCACGTGCCTGGTTGCTGATCACGGTCAATTGCCTCGCCTTCACGCCCGGTTCTCTCGGATCGGGATCTGCGCGCCCGGATACCTTTGCTATGCAATGATCCAGCGAGCGAGCGCGCGTCTCGAAGCCCGTATCGAATCACCGCTGCCAAAGGATTCGCGCGTCTTCAAGGGGGACCGCCACGCCCTCGCGGTACGGTACGAGGCGCACGGTATAGTCCGTCGCCATGCGGATTGCGGGCATCCCTACGCGTAGGCATAGCCGTTTGTTGAGCCCACCAGTTGTCGCACACGCTTCATCTCCATTCGTTGCGCTGCGCCACCGTCAACGCCGTTGGCGTAAAGCTCTACTCGCACAGCCTCCGGATCCAGGTCATCGAGATACACCTGAACCTCAAATACCCGTTGCGCGCCGTCGGTCTCCACCTTCATTTCGCCGAAGGCACCTATGCTGAAATCAGGGTGCCTCCGCTGCATCCCGCCTCGCTTGCGCGAGATCGCCGACACCCTGGATGGAACGCGCTCCTTCGGATGGTCGATTCGTTCCTGCTCGCTCATGATCTGTTCTTGAGCATAGCATCGATGACGGTCCGTGCTTCCTCCAGGATGCGCCGTAGCTGATCCGCCCCACCGAAGCTCTGCGCATAGATTTTGTAGATGTCTTCGGTACCGGACGGCCGCGCCGCGAACCATTCACTCTCGGTACTCACCTTAAACCCGCCGATGGCCGCGTCGTTCGCCGGAGCGTGGGTGAGGATGGACTGGATTTTCTCGCCAGCCAGCTCTGCGGACGGTATCCGCCGGGGTGAGAGTTGCGCCAGCCTTTGGTTTTGCTCCGGAGTCGTGGGCGAGTCAACTCGATCGTAAACGGGTTCGCCGAACTCGAGCTCAAGCTCACGGTAGATTTGGCCGGGATCGCGCGGCCCATGCGCGCGATGATCTCCGCCGACAGCGACGCCGGGGCGTCGAATAGACGCCGCGTCGCGTAGGGGGAGGACGAATCCATGCGAATGCGACCGTCCCCGTCGACCGTCATGAAGCGGAAGGTCGGATCGACGACTTCATTCGCGGCTGTGAGGTGCAAGCCATAGCGCTCGGCGATCCGAAGCGTCTTAGCCAGCGCGAGTTCGTTCTTCCTTTGGATCTAAACGACGTTTGCTGACCTACGTCGCTGTTACCCCCGAATGAACGGCAACTTGTGCCGCGCCGGTTGTCTGGAGAATGCTCCTGGCGTTGGCCACCTCGTCCGTTGTGCCGTGGGCGATGACAAGAAACTTGTCAGACTTGAGCGCTGTCTCGTACTTCATAACACTGTCCTTGGGAATGCCAATGCTGTAGAGCCCGGCGCCGAATGCACTAAGCCCACCCACTACCACGGCGCCTTCCAGTGCTCCGACAATCCAACCGGCCAGCGGACCGAACACGACGAGGGGACCGATGCCGGGGATCATGAAGATGGCTGAGCCAAACAGCAAGCCCCAAAAGCCGCCCCAAAAGGCCCCCAGCTTGCCCCAGAATTTCATTCGGTCACCGGCGTTGTAATAGCCGACAACGTGCTCTTCGGTATGATAGTCCTTGCCCACGATGGACAGTTTCTTCATGTCGAACCCCGATCGTTGGAGCTCTTTGATGCTCGCTTCTGCCTCGGTGTGGGAATTGTAGGTGCCCACTACCGCGTTATTCTCAGCCATGCTCCACCCCTTGGTTACGAATTCGGGACATATCTTCGGTCGAGAACCATCCAGTCATGCGCCTTGCCTGGTTCCCACCGCTCCATCTCGTTTCCCTTTCCAGAATACCGACTCGTGTCGGCTGATATGCAGCCCTGCATTATTCTCCGCTTCGCTCCGAGCCGGTCTGTGCGACAGCGTACATAAGGCGGTAACCAGGGTGGTTATGCGGGGACCATTGCCGTCTGACAACTACGCTGACATGGGGGCGGTCGTAGCGGCGATTCGCTTCGCGCAGTTCAGGCCTGTTTAGCCTTGACCAGCGATTCACTTTTGGACGCTATGCAGCCATCAGATCGCTCCATGACTTGGCGAACGCTTCGGTGCCTTCGCGTTGGAGATCGGACGCAAGCGCTTCATTGTCGACACCCTCGCGGTTGAATTCTGCGATCACCAATTCGACACTGCCGCCGTCGAAGCGCATGGCGTCATTCACTTTACCGTGGTCCGCGAAGGCGAGCAGCGTTTTCTCGGGCATGGTGTTGATCGTATCCGGGGCCGCAAGCGCTTCGACGTAGAGAATGTCCGAGGCGTCGGGATCATTGGTGCCGGTGCTGGCCCACAGGAGGCGTTGCGGTCGTGCGCCGGAAGCGGCGAGGTTCTGCCAACGCTTCGATCCCAGCAGTTCCTGGTAGGCATTGTACGTGCGCATGGCGACGGCGATACCGAGACGGTTGCGATGCTGGTCCTGGACCTGGTTCCTGACGGCTACGTCCCGGCGGTTGACGAAAATCGATGCCACGGAGGCGACCCCTGGATCGCGGCCGGCGGCGACGCGCCGCTCGATGCCGCGCATGCACGCTTCGGCCGCCGCGAGGTATTGCTGGGCCGAGAACAGCATGTCGGATACGTTGCTTGAAGGTCTGCATGGCCTTTCGGGCCCCCGCGCCCTGGACCTGACCGCCCGGGCCATGCCACAAGGCATCGCCCAGAAACTTTCGGCCCGATACCGGCGCGACCGCCGTCTTGGCGTCGTTGACCTTCAGATGGAGTCGCTCGTAGAGGCTGCGAAGTCCGTCGAGTATCCCTCGGCTGACTTCTCGCTCCGGCTCTTCACCGTCGGCCTTTCAGCCACAAGGCGAGATCTGCACAGGTAGGAACGCACTCCTTCGCTGCACAACCGCCGGATCTACGCCGCTTCGCCTTGATCACGAGCGCTTCGCGGCTTCTTGACCGCTCGCCCTGCTCGACAGCGCCTTCTATCGATTCTTGTCCATCGGCTCGCAGCTTCGCTCCACGCTTCCTCCCCACGCTCGGTCACCCTCACGCAGTTGCGCTTCACTTCGTTCGCTGTGATCAACTTACGGCGGGATTCGCACCCGGAGGAGTGCGCCCCTGCTGGGCGCACCAAAGCAATGCGGGCACCCGTGGGTGCCCGCACGCGGACCGAAGATACTGGTCCGATCCGATCGGCTGGCTTACCGCTGGGCTGGTGCCGCGACCGCAGGTGCCGCGAGCACAGGTGCCGCAATCACAGGTGCCGCGTAGCCGGGGTAGCCGCCGTAGCCGGGGTAGCCGCCGTAGCCGCCGTAGCCGCCGTAGCCGCGGTAGCCGCCGTAGCCGGGGTAGCCGCCGTAGCCGCCGTAGCCCGGATAGCCGCCGTAGCCGTAGCCCGGATAGCCGCCGTAGCCGTAGCCGTCGCCGTAGCCGCGGCCATATCCCGAGCCGTGTGCCCCCATTGAGAAATCCATGTTACCGGAGCCGGAGCCGTTGCCAAACCAGTCGTCGCCACCCCAGGGACCACCGCCGCCCCATGGACCGCCCCACGCGTAAGCCGCGGACAACGGAATTGCGGAGACTCCGAGTACTGCCACGATGCCGACTGCCTTGAGAATATTTCTCATGACGTTTTCTCTCCAACGATTTGAAAATGCGACAATGTCGCAAAAGTCTCCCCCAGACCGAACCCTACTCCTCGAACCCAGGGAGTGTGGGTCCGAAGCCTCGGCCGACCACACCGTGCTGTGCGACCTTCCGCCCCAGGCCGGTCACGCCCCCGAGCGTCGCGTGCAGCTTATACGTCGATAAAAGCTCATTATCCGCCCATCACCCCGAAACTCTCGGTGCGCTGGCGTACATTGCGCGTTTTTTTGTTACCACGCGGCGCCCTCCAAACCTGTCGAGAGGTGACAGAATCCCTGCCGGCATGTCACTCGTCCCAAGCGTGGAGCGGCGTTGATGCGGCAGCGCCTCTTGCGCGAGCGCATCCGTTGTTGTCGACGGCTCGCAGCTGCGATCCACGCTCCTTCCCCACGCTCGGTCACCCTCCGCGCAGCTGCGCTTCCCTTCGTTCGCTGCGATCAACTTGGGGCGGGACCTGCACCCGCACGCGGACCGAAGATAAAGCTCGACTTCAGCGCTGAAAACCCAAGGCTTGCGCCGGCGCTACGTCGCCCCCCGGACGCACACTCTTGAGGAACTTGAACAGGTCGCTGTCCGTAGACAGCACCAGGGTGGTATTGGCCGCGATGATCGATTTGTAGGCCTGCATGGTGCGGGTAAATTCATAGAATGCCGCTGCCTCGGGGCTCTGGTTGTACGCGGCGGCATAGATCTCGGCGGCCTTGGCATCCGCCAGTCCGCGGATCTCCTCGACCCGCCGGTAGGCTTCGGACTGGATCTTGTTCAGATCGCGCACCCGATTGCCGCGGATTCTGGCGGCCTCGCCGTGGCCTTCCGACAGAAACCGTTCCGCGATCTGCCGCCGTTCGCTGATCATTCGATCGTAGATCTTGGGGCGCACGCTTTCGTTGTAGTTGATGCGCTTGAAGCGGATATCGAGCAGTTCGATACCGAACACCCGCACCTTCTCAGCCGCCGCAGCAAACAGCTCCCGCTCGACCTGCTTGCGTCCCTTGTGGATCGGCACCAATGAGCCGACATCCCCCTCGGCATCGGTCAGGAGCGCGTCACGCAACGGCACACGATCCTTGGTGGTGCGAATGATCTCGATCAGCTCGTGCTTGGCGACCGCATTACGCGTCTCGCTGCCAAGAATATCGTCCAGACGGGACTGCGCACTGCGCTCATCGTGCAACCGCAGAAAGTACTGCAGCGGGTCGGTAATTCGCCAGCGGGCGAAGAGGTCGACCGAGATGTAGAGCTTGTCCTTGGTCGGCATGTCCGACGGAGTGCCGTCCCACTCGAGCACCCGCTTGTCGATTGGATTGACGTCCTGGATGAAGGGCACCTTGAACTTCAATCCCGCGGATGTAATGGGCGCGCCGACCGGCTTGCCGAACTGGGTAATGATCACCTGCTCGACTTCGTTCACCGTGTACACCGAGCTCATCACAACGTATGCACCGATCGCGAGCAACACCAGTACGGCGATCGATCTCTTCATGGCCGATCTCCGTTGCGGGCGTCCAGATTCAATAAAGGCAGGATGCCGCGCGTCTCGGCATCGACGATGATCTTGGATTGTATCCGCGGCATGACGTCCTGCAGCGTTTCGATATAGATGCGGCGGCGCGTGACGTCGGGGGCCTTGATGTATTCCGCCAGCAGGGCACTGAACCGGGCGACATCGCCTTCCGCTTCGTTGATCCTCTTCAGCCGGTAACCGTCGGCTTCGCGGATCCGCTGATCCTTCTCGCCCTCGGCCAGCGGGATCACCTTGTTGTAATCGCGGCGGGCTTCGTTGATCAGCTTCTCCTTCTCCTGCTGGGCCTGATTGACTTCGTTGAACGACTCCTGTACCGGTCGGGGCGGATTGACATCCTTCAGTTGCACCTGGTCGATGCTGATCCCCATGGCGTACTTGGTCGAGAGCGCCTGCATCTTGGCCAATGCTTCGGTCTCGATTTCCTGCCGGCCCACGGTGATCACCTCGTCCACGGTGCGATCGCCGACGACTTCCCGCATCACCGATTCGGAAACATAGCGCAGCGTTTCCCTCGGTGCCCGAACTTCGAAAAGAAATTTGACGGGATCCGAAATGCGGTACTGGACCACCCACTCCACCAGTGCGGCATTGAGGTCGCCGGTGACCATTTCCGTTTCCCGCTTGCCGTCACGTGGACTCTGAAAGGGGTCGGTGGCGCCCGGAGTCGAGAAGCCGAACTCCTGCTTCAATTGTCGTTTGACAGGAACGATCGTGGCAACGTCGATACCCAGTGGCAGCTTGAAATGAAGTCCCGGTTGGACCTGCCTGAGATACTTACCGAAACGTTGCACGACGGCGACCGAGTCGCTGGGCACGGTGAAATAGGCCGTCCATGCGCCCAGGCCAATCAGCACCAGCAAAGCAAGGGCGATGACTCCGCGCGGGCCACCGCCCGGCAGGATTGCGTTCAATCGATCCTGTCCCTGTCGGATGACGAGCTCGAGATCGGGCGGCGTAGTCCGCCCGCCCCGGGGACCGTTACCTTTCTGCGATGGCATTGGGATCTCCCTCCCGGGCATATGCGCTTGCGTTCACATCAAGTGTGCTCCGAATCGTGGCGAACCGGCGCGTCGCGGAGCAATGCCCGATATCATTGTGCAGTCACTCTCACTTCAACCGCGTGCTCCTGTTGATCGTCGACCAGGGCAATCGCCTGGCCGTCCTGCTCGACGCCATCGACCGTCACGCTCATCACACCGCTCTTTCCGCCCTCGTCGGCGTGCGGTTTGCGACACGGCGATGTGATAGACCGTCTCGCGGAAACGGTAGTGTATCTTCAGCGCCTCCCAGTGTGTTGGCAGGCAGGGCACAACGTGCAGCCGGTCCACTTCCAGTCGCAGCCCCAGCAGGGATTCCACGATGAGCCGGTACATCCAGCCGGCCGAGCCGGTGTACCAGGTCCACCCGCCCCGTCCGGTATGAGGCGCGACCGCGTAGACGTCTGCCGCCATCACATAGGGCTCCACCTTGTAAGTCGGCGATGGCTGTCCTGTGATTTTGCATGGTTGGCCGGGTTGATCATGGTGGCAAGCTCCCAGGCCCGGCGGCTGTCGCCGAGTGCCGCGAACGCCATGGCCGCCCAGATGGCGGCATGGGTGTACTGGCCGCCGTTCTCACGCACGCCCGGCACATAGCCCTTGATATAGCCCGGGCTCCAGGTCCGAGTAGTCGAAGGGCGGATCGAGCAGCTGGATGAGGGCGTGGTCGCGACGGACCAGCCGCTCGTCCACCGCATCCATGGCCAGGCGCGCGCGTCCCCCATCGCCCGCCCCGGACAGCACCGACCAGCTCTGCGAAATCGAATCGATCCTGCATTCGAGGTTGTCCGAAGAACCGAGCGGCGTACCATCGTCGAACCAGGCACGTCGATACCAACCGCCATCCCAGGCGTGCCGCTCGATGTTCTCGCGCAGGCGTATGCCCTCGGCCGCGCACCGTTCGGCGAAGGCAGGATCGTCGTGCCGCAACGCCAGCGCGCCGAACTGGCGCAGCACCTCGTACAGGAAGAAGCCCAGCCACACGCTTTCCCCCTTGCCCTGGATGCCCACGCGGTTCATCCCGTCGTTCCAGTCGCCCGAGCCCATCAGCGGCAGGCCGTGGGACCGAACGCGAGCCCGCGCCGGACGGCGCGCGCGCAGTGCTGGTACAGGCTCTCCGCGGTCTTCGGAGCGTCCGGGCAGATCGTAGTGGGAATCCTCTTCCGGATTGAGTGGCCGACCTTCCAGGAACGCAACGGGCTCATCCAGGACGCCGGTGTCGCCCGTGCTCGAGCACGTAGCGACAGGTCGCCGAGGGCAGCCACAGGTAGTCATCCGAACAATGCGTGCGCACACCCCGACCGGAAGGGGGGTGCCACCAGTGCTGCACATCGCCCTCCATGGAACTGCCGGCCCGCGCACAGGAGAAGCTGGGCGCGCAGCAATCGGGGCTCGGCGTGCACCAGCGCCATCGCGTCCTGCAGCTGATCGCGGAATCCGAAGGCGCCGCCCGACTGGTAATAGCCGCTGCGCGCCCACAGCCGGCACGCCAGCGTCTGGTACAGCAGCCAGCCGTTGGCCAGCACGTTGATCGACTCGTCCGGCGTCTCCACCTGGACCGCGCCGAGGGTATGGTTCCAGTACTGCCAGACCGCTTCCAGCGTCGCGCCGCGCGGCGTCGGCGCCGCGGAACCGATGCACCAGCCGGCTGGCATCGTCGCCGCCCGGCGTTCCCCCCAGGCCGAGCCTGAAGGTGATCTCGCGCTCCTCTGCGTCGGCAGATCGAAACCCACCTGGATCGCGGCGCAGGGATCCAGCCCGCCGCCCAGCCGGCCGGACAGGTGGGTGCGCGCCAGCGCTGCCGGGCGCGACCAGACTGCCGTTGCGGCCGATGAACTCCGGGCGGTCGCAGGTCATGGTCCGGCTCCACGTCGTCCACGTCGAAGAAGGCGACCCGCCCCGCGAATTCGATGTTGTAGGGATTGCGCGCGTAGAGCGCGCTGCTGTAGGGGTCGAGCTTCGGTGATGCACATGCATGGCGGATCTCGGCCGCAGATCGCCCAGCACCCATTCGACGTAGCCCGTTGCGGAAAGCCGGCGCGGCCGGCCCGACTCGTTGCGCACCTTGAGCACGGAAAACTTCACCGCCGCATCGTGGGCGACGTAGACCCACAGCTCCGAGCGGATACCGCCCTCGGAATGCTCGAACACGCTGTAGCCGAAGCCGTGCCGGCTCACGTACGGCGTGGTGCCGCGCCGGGGCAGCGGCGTGGGCGACCAGAACTGGCCGCTCTCCTCGTCGCGCAGATAGAACGCCTCGCCGCCCGGGTCGCAGACCGGGTCGTTGTGCCAGGGCGTGAGACGGAACTCGTGGGCGTTCTCGCCCCAGGTATAGGCCTGGCCGCTCTCCGAGACGACGCTGCCGAAGTGCGGGATTGGCGAGCACGTTCACCCATGGCGCGGGCGTGATCTGCTCCGGGCGTGGTGGTGATGACGTACTCGCGTCCATCCGCCGTGAAGCCGCCGATGCCGTTGAACAGGATCAGATCGCGCCGCGGCGCTCGGTGGCGTCGCCGGACGCCCGGCCCTGTCGGGGCCGGCTGGGGACGAAGGCCGGTACGCGAGCCTGGGGACGACGCGGGGCGGTTGACCTGTTCCGCCAGGCTCCCCCTGCCGTCGCTGAGGATGACGCGGGCCACGGTCTGGAACAGCGTGCGGTCTTCCTCCGAGATCTGCTCCGCGGAGCGCACGAAAATGCCGCCCGGCCGGTCCATCGCCTGGGTTTCGAGTCCCACCGCCACCAGGGCCAGGATCTGCTCCTGCAGCACCTGCCGGTAACCGGCGCGGTCTTCGTTCCAGATGACCAGGTCCACCGCCAGTCCCTTCAGGCGCCAATAGGCATGGGCCTGGATGAGCTGGCGTACCAGCTCGATATTGGCCAGCTCGCCGATGCGCAGCAGGACGATGGGCAGGTCACCGGAGATGGCATAGCCCCACAGGCCGGATTGGCCGCGGCGGTTGCGCATCAGCACGCTGCTGTCGGCGCGCAGCGAGGCGTGGGCATACAGAATCGAGTTGGCCAGGCGCCCGTAGAGTTGGGCGTCCGCTTCCCTGGCATTGATCTGGCGCAGCACCACCTGGGCATGGGTCCAGGCCATATCGAAAACGCGGTCGGCGAGGTATCGATCCTGATATTTGCCGACCAGCGCCCAGCGCCGCCTCGCGGCTCTCGCCGATGCCGAAAACCAGGTCCACGGTGGCCGACTGCCCCGCCTCCAGGGTGATCCGGCCGCGGATGGCAACTACCGGATCGAGCACGGAGCCGTCACTTGCAGACAGCGCTCCGGCAACCTCCATCGCCAGGGGCGCGGCGAGGGTGCGCCCTCGGCCGATGAAGCGCGAGCGGTCGGTTTCGTAGGAAAACGGGCCGACGTGCGCATCGTGCACGGCCATGAGATGAAACATCCACGGCGACTGCTCGTCGCGCGAGCGCGGGCGACGGGTGCAAAGAATGGCCTGGCGCGCCTCGACGATCTCGGTCTGCACGAAAAGATTGCTGAACGCCGGATGCAGGGCGTCCGCGGCGGCAGCCGCCAGCACCACCTCCGCGTAACTCGTGGCCTCCAGGGTTCGGCGCGCCGAGGAACGGTTGGTGATGCGCACCCGGCGCAGCTCGATGTCGTCTTCCGGAGAGACGACGATATCGGTATGGATGTCGAAATCGCCGTCGCGACGGCGAAACTCCGCGCGCCCTTCCGAAAAGATCGCTTCGTAGCTTTTCCCGCGCTTCGCAGTGGGCTGGTGCGTGGTGGACCAGACCGCACCGCTCTCCGCTGTCGCGCAGATAACAGAACGTGCCCCACGGATCGCAGGTGCCGTCTTCGCGCCAGCGCGTCACGGCCAGGTCCTTCCAGCGGCTGTAGCCACCACCGGCGTTGGTGAGCATGACGTGATACCGGCCGTTGGACAGCAGCTGCACTTCCGGGACCGGCGTATCCGGGCCGTCCATCACGCGTACGGCCATCTCGGTGTTTACGCACCGCCGCGCACGCCGGTGAGATCGGCGGTGCGGACATGGAGTTCCGATGCCCTGGGTATCCGCTCCTGCAGCAACAGCAGGGTGGCCTGGAACAGTGGATCGGATGCAAAGCGCTTCTGCATCGGACGGTCCAGCAGCACCGAGCCGAGGGCGAGCAGGCTCATGCCCTGGTGATGGGCCATGTAGGAAAGGATCAGCGTGATGGGTTCGCCGCGCCGTTGCCGTGCCGGCGTGTAGTCGATGGCCTCACAGAAGCCGAACTGCCCCTCCGCGCCTGCGGCGGCGAGTCGTTGCAGATTGAGACAGGCCGCCTGCGGCTCCACCATCAGCGCGAGCACCGTGGCATAGGGTGCGACCACCAGGTCTTCGGCCAGTCCGCGTTTCAGCCCCAGTCCGGGAACTCCGAAGGCGCGGTACTGGTAGTTGAGATGCACGTCCACGTTGTTGTATGCGGACTCCGACATGCCCCACGGCACGCCGCGCTGGTGACCATACTCGATCTGCCGCGCCACCGCCGCCCTGGCGGTCTGGTCGAGCAGCGTGTGCTCGTAGGTGGGCATCACCAGCTGCGGCATCAGGTACTCGAACATCGAGCCGCTCCACGACAGCAGGATGGGTTCGCCGCCGACGCTCGTGAGCAGGCGCCCCAGGGCGAACCAGCTCTCCTGGGGCAGTTGCCCCTGGGCGATGCCGACGAACACGCTCAACCGGGCCTCCGAGGCCAGCAGATCGTAGTAGCTGGCGTCCCGCCGATGCTCGTCCGCCTTGTAGCCGATGCTCAGCAGGCACGACGCCTTGTCGTACAGGAAACCGTATTCGATGTCGGCGAGCTCGCCGGCCTGCAGGGCCAGTCGCTCGATGACGGCGATACGCGCCTTGGCGCGCTCGCTGCCCAGCTCGACCTGCCGGCGCAGCTCGGCCATCCACGCGTCCTGGCCGGGCGCTGCGCCCACCCCGTTGCGGTTCGGCAGGCACGCCGGCAACGTCACGTGCAGCCCGGCCAGCGAACGCAGCGTCGGGATCTGCGTGAGCTCGGAAAGCGTGCCGAGCCCTTCCGGCCCCTCTGGCAACCCGATCCACGGCGCCAGAAACTGCAGCTCGTCGCGCACCGCCCGGCATTGCCGGCCCAGTGCCGCCGCCCACACGCCCGCCTGGTTCCCGGGCGCATCGCCCAGGCCACCGGCAACCGCGCCGGTGTAGCGCACCAGCCGGTCCATCAGGCGCAATGCCGCCGTGAGCGTGGCCGGACGGGCGCCGCACGCGGATTCGATCGCCTGGCGCAGGCGCGCGAGCGTCGCCGGTGCGGCGTCGCCCGCTGCATCCTCCAGCAGTCCCAGAGTGTCCAGCAGGCCATCCAGCCAGCGCGTCTCCAGTATTGGGCGATCGAGGAGTGCCAGCAGTCCCGGGCGCAAGGTCAACAGATGGCCGGCGAGGTTTCCGCTGTCCACGGTCGAGATGTAGGCGGGATGCAGCGGCTGCAGCGAAAGCGTGTCGTACCAGTTGTAGAAGTGGCCCTTGTAACGCTCCAGGGCGGCCATCGTTTCCATGGCGTGCGCGGTACGCTCGAGCAGCCGTCCCGCCGGGATGTAGCCGAAATCGTAGGCGCACAGATTCGCCAGCAGCGCCAGGCCCATGTTGGTCGGTGAAGTACGATGGGCCAGCGTGGCAGCGCGGTATTCCTGATAGTTGTCCGGTGGCAGCCAGTGGTCCTCCGGGCCGACGAAGGTCTCGAAGAACGCCCAGGTCCTGCGCGCGATCCTGCCGAGAAAGCGAATCTGTTCGGCCGACAGACGGGGCTCCTGGCGCACCAGAGGCAGGCTGATCCACCAGGCGAGTGCCGGGGAGATCAGCCACAGAGCCAGGATGGGACCCGCAACGGGCAGTGCGGCGGGATTCGCTGACGCCAGGTAGAGCGCCGTGCCGGTCGCGAGCGCGGGGGCGAACCACATCGAGCGCAATGAAGACACGAAGTCGGTGCGGCTCAGCTGTTCCTGGTCGCCGGAGGGATTCCATTCCAGCAGCCGTCGATGCGTGACCCCGAGCCGCCACAGGGTGCGCAGGATCGCGTCCACGCTGTAGTAGGCCTCATGGGGCAGGGACACCAGCGTAAAGCCCGTCTGCACCAGACGCTGGCCGGCGCCATGCGCGGCTGCGGCAAGATGCTGGGCTAGGCGCATGTCGCCCGGCTTGCGCAACGCCTCCAGCAGTGCCGCCAGCAGCGGTGGGACCAGCAGGATGCCAAGCACGGCGAGGGTCCAGAACCAGGCCGACGCAAACGCCGTCCAGCCCAGCAGCAGGAGCAGCGTCAACGTCGCCGGCACCAGGCTGCGCCGCAGATTGTCGAACAGCTTCCAGCGCGACAGGGTGGAGATCGGGTTGCTCCGGCGCTGCCCGTCGGAGCCCGGCGCCCGAGGCAGCAGCCAGCCCGCGAGCTGCCAGTCTCCGCGGATCCAGCGATGGCGGCGGTTGACGTCGGCCCCGTAGCGGGCGGGATATTCCTCATATAGCTGCACGTCGCTCAACAACCCGGCGCGGGCATAGCAGCCTTCCAGCAGATCGTGGCTCAGGATCCGGTTCTCGGGGAAGCGCGCCTTCAGCGTCCGTTCGAACGCATCGACGTCGTAGATCCCCTTGCCGATGAACGAGCCCTCCTGGAATGCGTCCTGGTAGACGTCCGAGACGGCGCGCGTATAGGGGTCGATTCCCTGGCTCGCCCCCATGCAGGTGCGCATAGCGCGACCGACGTGGTGCCGGGAAGACTCACGCTCACGCGCGGCTGCAGGATGCCATAGCCCGCGCGGACCCGTTGCAGTGCCTGGTCGTAGGTCGGGCGGTTCAGCGGATGCGCCATGGTCCCGACCAGCTCGCGCGCGGCGTCGCGCGGCAGCTGCGTATCCGTGTCCAGCGTGATGACGTATTTCACCCCGACGAGCACGGCAGTCGCACCGACGATGAGCGAGAAGCCGTTGCCGTCACCCTCCCGCAACAGGGCGTTGAGGTCCGCCAGCTTGCCGCGCTTGCGCTCGTACCCCATCCAGATCCGCTCCCGGGGTTCCAGCGACGCGGGCGATGAAGCAGGAAGAAGACGTCATTCCCACCGCCCGCGTATCGTGCGTTCAAGGCTTCGATCCGTTCCCGGGCGAGATCCAGCAGCGGCGCATCCTCGGGAGGACACCCTCGTCCGCGTCGGCAAAATCCGTCAGCAGGCCGAAGTGCAGGTTCGCGTCGCGATTGGCCAGGAACCTGACCTCCAGCGCCTCGACCAGGCTCTCGACATTGCCCGGGCTGGTGAGCATGATGGGGATCACCACGAGGGCGCGCGACTCCGGCGGGATGCCCGCGGAGAAGTCCATACGCGGCAGCGCATGCGGCGGCGCCAGCAGCGTGGCCAGCCAGTTCGCCAGCGAGACGGCGAGCTGCCCGCCGGCCAGCAGCGCGAGCGACGGCCAGTGGCACCAGTGCCCAGTCGCGCCACACCTTCCGCCCGTGCCTCCCCCAGCATGCCTGCCGGCCAGCAGCACCGTGATCAGCGTGACCGCGCCGAGATACAGCAGGAGGGGCGAACGGCTGGCCTCGCGCGCGCAACACGCAGCAGCCGCCGGACGGCGCGCGTGCGTGATCCTTTCCAGCTCGGTCGCGGCCGCGCTCGACCAGATAGAAGCCGACGTGCGCCCTCCTGTCGTCGCGGCCCATGCCGGGCCGCGGCCGCCTCCGCAAGCTCGATGGCGCGGCGGGCCACCGCCTCCTCGGAGAGTCCGCTGGCCTTGCGACTTCCTCGATGACGTGGCGGTAACGGTCACGGCTGGCGAAATCCATCGCTGCATACGCTGCTGCGGGGTCCGAACATAGCGTCCGCTCGACCACGCTCGAGGTCTCGACGAACTCGCGCCATTGCATCGTCCCGAGAGATCGTAGGCTGCCGATGCTGTTGCTGATGGAGACCTGGTCGGCCGCCTGCTGCTGGTTTCCGGATCGCACCAGCTGCTCGATGCTCTGGCCCGACTCGGCCAGTTGCTGCTCGATCCAGGTCAGTGGCAGGGCCAGGGCGGGCCCCTGCCCTTGCAGGCGGCGTGCCAGCTCCGACACGAACGGCGTGGTCATCGGCGGATTCGATCGCGCCATGTCGGCGATGACCAGGATCAGGTTCTTCGGATCCTCGCGCGCGATCTCCGTCAGCTGTTCCGCCCAGCCGACGCCCAGCTCCAGGTCCATCCTGTCGGCAGCAATGCGCACCGCGACGCGGCGCAGATTTTCGATCAGGGCGAGACGCAGCATGATGGGGATGGCCCACAACTCGCCGAGCCGAAGCGGCGTGACCGTCTGGTACGCCGCGACGAAACGGCCGAGACCATCCAGGTCCACCCGTCCGTCACTGTGGGCGATGGCCTCGAGGGCGATGTCGTATACGCGCGGCAGCCCGCTTGATGCGCCTTCCGCCAGTGCCGGGAGTTCCTGACTGTAGCCCTTGGGGAGGTGGCGCCTGGCGGTGCGGATCTGTTCTTCGATGAGGTAGAGAGTTATCGAGCAGCCATTCCCCGGCGGGGGTTACGCGGTGGCTGGCTGCGACCGCCGCCGTGAGCCGATCGCAGGTCTCGATCAGCACGCGCTCGTTCTCGGCCAGCCGCGACAGCAGCTGCTCGGGCGCGCGTCCACGGCATCAACCGGTGAGCGGATGCGAGGCGCACGCCGTGCTGCTCCATCTGATCGGTGCTGAACAACTCTGCACGCAACGGGGGCCCATCGTCGAAACGCCTCCCCGGCGCGGCGCTTCCGCCCCTGTGCGCTCCCGTCAGCTGTGTCCTGACTTGGCGCCAAGGCCTGAAGTGCTTCAAGTTGCCGATCTTCCGACCTGGTTCCACTCGATTCTCCCGGCCGCTCGGCGAGCCGCCACTGTGCGTCGCGTGGCACTACACCACGCTGACAATGATGATGATCAGGATGCCGTGGGGACGAAATCAGGCGGGCGGCTGATGCGCGCTGGCCTGCCGCGCGATCATACACGCGATCATCACGTGCCGACGGGCCAGCCCGCCAGGCGCAGGCCGGGCATCGAGGAGGACGGGTCGCGCCGCACGCACCCGGCCGCGGCATCAGCCCATGTCCATGAAACCTTCTCTGCGAGTCAGGTCGGTGTGCCCCCTCGGCCCGGCCCCCGGCATGGGCGGACTCCAGATACTCCTTGCTGTTTGGGTCAGAGCGCGTATGGTGGAAACAACTGACCAACCTAGTCAGTTATTAGACCCTACTTTCCAAATAAGGACATTCCCCATGGAGGGCATTATGAACAACTCCCATATCATCAGCACGACCGACCCCATCAACGGCTTCGAAATCACCGACGTCAACAACCGGCCGCATGTGGTCGACGGCGCCGACGGCAACGATCTGACGATCTACTTCGAATCCAACGCCACGCTTCAGACCTTTATCGAGATGCCCGTCGAGCAGCCGGAGCGTGATCTTTCGAGGACGCTGAGCAACCCGACGGACGACTATTCCAATTGAAGCAGCAATAGCGTCTGACCGGGTGGAGAACCCTGCCGGGGCGTAGAACAGACCGGGAAGGGCAACGATGCGCGCCACGATCCCGGGCTCAGACCGCGGGCAACTCTCGTCCCGAAGTGGATTCGAATGACACTCCGCTGGCGCACCGGTACACCTCACAAGGACATCCACACTTGAAACCAAATACTGCAGATCCACAGGAAACCGAGACTTCAGGCAGAAATATCGGCGACCGTTCGCTGGAGCTCGCCGCACAGTGCTGGGATCGCGGAAAATCATTCGCGCTGGCTGAACGCGAATGCATCGATTTCAACGATGAGCATTGGGCAGTGATCGTGTTCATGCGCAAATATTATCTGCAGCATGGCCTGCCGACCAATGCGCGAACGACCGCGAAGGCGCTCAACGAAAATTTCTCCGTCCAGGGCGGCAACAAGTACCTGCGCCGACTTTTCCAAGAAGGGCCGGTCACACAAGGCAGCCGACTCGCCAATCTGCGTACCCCCGCCCAAGCCACCGACCGTTCGTTCGGCACCAGCTACTGAGGTAGATGGTTCGGGATCACAGCTGCGCCTTTTGCCTCATCCGACAGTACGTAATCCCTCCACTTTGGCTGATGCCGCGGCGGTGGGCAAGGCCAGAGCGCGCCCGCCGTAGATTCGGGATTGAAACCTGCCTGGGTCCGTTTCGAGACCAGATCTGATGACGGTCTGGACCACACGGTATAGAAGAACCATCCAGGACCGGGAAGGAGCACGCATCGGGCTTGCGTTCGGCGTCCGACAAATAGCCGGCTTTTCCCTCGGCACGAGCGTATGCTTGCATCTCCGCACCCAGTGCAGGACGTGGCCGAGCGGCCCGGGCAGCTTACCCGCGAGCTCCGCCTGTCCTCGTCACCCGGTGTCCCCTCAACATGACCAGGAGTCTGCCCCATGTCCAAATCTCAGCGCTCCAATAAGGAAGCGAAAAAACGTCCCTTGCTGACGGCGAAGGAAAAGAAGGCGGCCAAGCAGGTGAAGAAACGTGGCACTGACGTGGTCCCCTTTATCGCCAGAGGTACCTGAATCGCAGGAACCCTATCCGCATCATATCAAGTCGGCGACGTTCGCATGACGAGTCGCCGAGAGTAACGTCACCTACCGCCCTTCCATGACCCATGGCCGATGCCGGTGGCCGATGCCAGTTGGCCGATGCCGCCGGTGCAGTGGCGCATTCTTGACGAGACGGGTGCTCCAGGGCGGATCTGGTTGAGCCCCGTGGCCCGATGCAGGTACTGCAGTACTTCGGTAATCATCCGAACGATGGCATGCGACCGTAGTCCGGACGTCGAAACGCTCGCTTAACCACGCATCCCGACGCAACGCGCCGGCCGCCTGAGCACCAGCCACAATGACCTTCGCCGCTTGGATGCTCATCATCGGTGTGCTGCTGATCACCATGGTCCTGTCCGGCACCCTGTTGAAACGGTTGCCGCTGAGTTCCGCCATGCTCTATCTCGCCGTCGGCTTCGCCCTGGGTCCAACCGGGTGGGCGGTCCTTGCGCCCCACCCGCTGAACCACGCCGCCCTGCTGGAGCGTGTCGCCGAGGTGGCGGTGCTGATATCGCTGTTTTCCGTCGGACTGAAGCTGGGGCTACCCCTGTCGAACCGGCATTGGCTGCTGCCGCTGCGCCTGGCCTTCGTGTCCATGACGCTGACCGTGGCGCTGATCGCTGCGGCAGCAATGCTGATATTCGGTCTGCCTCCGGGTGCGGCCGTCCTGCTGGGCGCGATTCTCGCTCCCACCGATCCGGTACTGGCCTCGGCCGTCCAGGTCGAATCGTCGGGCGATCGCGATCGCCTGCGCTTCAGCCTCACTGGCGAGGGCGGCCTCAACGACGGTGCCGCGTTTCCGTTCGTGATGCTCGGTCTCGGCATGCTGGGTCTGCACGATCTGGGCACGGGGGGATGGCGCTGGCTGGCAGTGGACCTGTTCTGGGCCACGGCCGGCGGCCTGCTGATCGGCGGACTCCTGGGCACGCTGATCGGCAGACTGGTGGTCTATCTTCGGGCCCGGCACCGGGAATCCGTCGGACTGGACGAGTTCCTGGCACTGGGTCTCATCGCCCTCGCCTACGGGTCCGCCGTGCTCGGCCATGCCTATGGCTTTCTCGCCGTGTTCGCCGCGGGCCTCGCCCTGCGGAGAGTGAAGGAACAGTCCGGCGGGCCCCGCGCACCCCCCGCCGTGACCGTGCGGAAATCGGGCGGACATGCCGATCGGGCCAGCGCAAACATGATGCATGCGGTAACGGGTTTCAACGAACAACTGGAGCGGATCGGCGAGTTGGCCGTGGTGCTGGTGGTCGGCGCCATGCTGTCCTTCACCCACTTCACCGCCAGGTACGGCGGGGTTCCTGGCGGCTGCTGTTCCTGGTGATAAGACCTGTATCCGTATGGCTTGGCCTGCTCGGCGCGCCTGTGTCCCGCGACCAGCGCAACTTGATCGCGTGGTTCGGCATCCGGGGCATCGGCTCGGTCTACTACCTGATGTACGCCGTTCACAACGGCCTGCCTGGCCCTCTGGCGGAACCGATCGCGGTCGTCACACTGACGGCGGTGGTCGTCTCCATCGTGCTGCACGGCGTCTCCGCTCGTCCCATGATGCTTCTCTACCGTCGGCGTAAGTTGCGCCAGGAACCCTAGCCGAAAATCTCACCAGCCGGCCGCGAGTGCTACCCCGATGCGGCGTTTGTGCAGCTCGCATCTGTCGCCATCCCGCTCGAACGATTTCGAGACCGGTTGTAGGTACAATCCCTCGACCACCAGCCGAGGGATGAGTCTGCGAAACACATGGTCACCGATGTTCCAGATGACGCGCGCTCGTCAACCACCCGGATGCAGGGCAAAGGCGACGACGAACAACAAACCGAACCATCACGGTGGATCCGCTGGATCAAGCGCCTGCTGCCCGCGGTGTTTCTCGTGGCCGTCGTCGTGTTCGCCGCCCGCGCGCTGCGCGGACTGGATCTCCATGCGCTGCGAACCGTGCTCGGAGCCATCTCCCTGCCGCAGTTGGCGATCATCGAGATCGTCGCGCTGACGGGTGTGCTTGCCATGAGCCTGTACGACTGGCGCGCCGCACGCGCATTCGATCTGCGGATTGCGCCGGGCACGCTCATGCGCAACGCCTGGATAGCCAATACGTTCAACAATTTCATCGGTCTATCCGGCCTTGCGGGGTCGGGCATCCGCATGATGCTGATGATTCGAGAGCGTATCGATCCGCGACGTGCCGCGCTGTTCTCGACGTTGATCATGGTTTCGGGGCCGGTGGGTCTGGCCGTCCTGAGCTGGCCACTGTTGCTCTCGGGTGGACCGGGCACGAACGGACTGCCGATTCCGGCCTGGGTGGCCTGGCTGGCGCTTGGTGCCTTTGCGGCCTACCTGCCCATGTATGTCTTCGTGTTGAGCCGAAGGGTGTTTGCGACTGTGCTGCAGGGCTTGGCACCACAATCCCTGCGAACACTCGTGGTACTGATCGCAATCTCGACGCTCGACTGGCTGCTCGCCGCATCGACCGCGTGGCTTGCCCTGGACTTCAGCGGCGCGGCGATACCGTGGGCGCAATTTCTCTCCGGTTTCATATTGGCTTCCACCCTTGGGATTCTGAGTCTGATCCCGGGCGGCCTCGGCGTGCTCGATGCGGCACTGGTCGTATTGCTGTCGCCCCTGGCCCGAGGGCCGGAACAGATCGTTTCCGGAGTGCTCCTGTACCGCGTCTGCTATTACCTGGTGCCCTGGTTCGCCGCCGTCCACCTCGGCGCGGACAAGTTGATGCTGACCGAACGCTGGCAGCAAGTGGCGCTGGCGCGCCTGTGGGGAGAGAGTGGGCTTGCGAGCCTGTTGCGACTGCCATTCGACGCGCTTGCCTCTCTCGGCGTACGCATGCTGGCGTACCTGACCTTCGGCGCCGGCGTGCTGTTGCTCGCCTCGGCCGCGTTCCCCGCACTCACGGATCGCCTCGTGATTCTACAGAGGTACGTACCGCTGGTGGCGACCGAAATCTCTCATACGTTATCGGTCGCAGCGGGTGTCCTGCTCATCGCGCTTTCGCGCGGTATTGCCGGACAGGTGCGCAGCGCCTACCACCTGACCCAAGCCCTGCTGGTCGGCGGCGCGATTTTCACATTCCTAAAAGGCATCGATTACGAAGAGGCGATTGTCTTGCTGGCCATCGCACTGTTGCTGCGTCGGCAGCGCAGCCGTTTCCATCGTGAGAGCTACGCGCTCTTCAGCCGCCGCAGCGTTGTATGGCTGGCCGGGCTGGTCGGCGCGGTGATCGGCTTCGCCTGGCTGGGGGACTGGGTTCATGGGGACCTCCCCCTGGGCTGGAAGCATCTGTCGCGTTTCGGAGTCACGCTGGATGCTCCGCGATTCGCCCGCGGCGTACTCGTCGCCGCTGCGGCAGCCATGGCCTTCATCGGCTGGTCGTTCTATCGGCGCCCGAAACTGGTACCAGCGAGCGCTGATCCACAGATGCTGTCCGAAGCTGAACGGGTGTTGAACCAGTACGGGGGCAGTCAGTTCGCGCACCTGGTGTTTCTCGGCGACAAGATGCTGCTGTGGCCACCCGACCGCAAGGCGTTCATCCAGTACGGGATGATTCGCGACCGACTGATCGCTCTCGGCGACCCCTGCGGCGATCCCGAAGCCTTCGATGACGCCATCATCGCGTTTCGCGACTTCGCGGATCGGCACGATCTGGTACCCTGTTTCTATGGGGTCAGCGAAGCGCACATTCACCGCTACCATGACGCCGGTTTCGCCCTGTTCAAGCTCGGTGAAACGGCGACGGTCGAGCTGGCCACTTTTACGACGGCCGGAAAACGCGGCGAGGCATTGCGTCACAGCGTGAACCGGGCCAAACGCGGCGGCGCCGAATTCGAGCTGCTCGAGCAACCGCTCGAAGCGTCGGTGTGGCCGATACTGCGCGCCATTTCCGATGCCTGGTTGGCCGAGCGCGGCGCCGCCGAGAAGCGTTTCTCACTCGGCAATTTCAACGAAGCTTATCTGCGCCGCAGCCCCATCGGGGTGGTGAGGGCCAAGGGTCGGATCGTCGCCTTCGCCAACCTGACGCCGGACTACGGCAGCCATCGGGAACTGAGTGTCGACCTGATGCGCCACCGCCCCGATGCGCCGGCCGGCACCATGGACTTCCTGTTTGTCGAGCTGATCCTGTATGCACGGGCACAGGGTTACCAGTATTTCAGCCTGGGCATGGCGCCACTTGGGGGCGTGGGCGAAACACGCTACGCGCGCGCCGGCGAGAGGGTCGCGCGCCTGGCTTTCGAGCACGGTAACCGCTTTTATAACTACAAGGGCCTGCGCAGCTTCAAGGAAAAATTCCATCCCAGGTGGCGCAGCAGCTATTTCGCCTATCCGCTGCTGACTGCGCTCCCCACTTTGCTGGTGGACAGCGCCGCACTGGTCGCCGGTGGCTACCGGCGTATATTATTCAAGACCGAATCCCGCACAGAAGCGCGCCATGGAAAAGCTACGATACCTTGAATTCGGGCTCAGCCCTGCGGCGTTGATACTGCTACTGTTCTACCAGCTTCTTCTCAACAGAAGAATTCGCATACACCCCTTGAGCACCTCTCAGGGGTTTGCCCATCGCGCTCGCGAGTTATGGGTAAGGAGCATCATGAACAGCCAGCGCGATATCCTGGCGGTTCAGACCCTGCGCAACTGGACGATGGGCGCAACCTTTCTGGCATCGACCGCGATTCTTATCAGCCTGGGTATCTTCAATCTGGCCATCACGGCGGACAAACAGGCGAGCTGTCGCTGGTGCTGAGTCATTTCGGCAGCGGCCAGCCGGGTTTGTGGCTGGCCAAACTGATCTTCCATAGTTGGCGCGACAAGATCGGTCTCCCGTAACCACCGCCACTTCTGTTCAGGACTCCTTATGCGAAGCACCCGACGCCTGCACAGCGATCGACTATTGACTGTCCTGGTCCTGTGCTTCTGTACGAATACATCAGCGGCGGCGCCCTTGCCGGACGAAACCGTCCAGTTCGGTCGTTTCGGCGATGTTCACATTTACCGCGATACGCCCCATCCGAAACAGGTCGTGCTGTTCGTTTCCGGCGACGGCGGCTGGAATCTCGGCGTTGTCGACATGGCCCGGTCCTTGGCCGACCTGAACGCTATGGTCGCCGGTATCGACATCACGCGGTATCTCGAGCGCCTGGAATCCGACCAGGAGGCCTGCAGCTACCCGGCAGCCGATTTCGAGGGCCTGAGCCAGTTTCTGCAGAAGCACTTCGACTTTCCCGACTATGTCGCGCCGGTGCTGGTCGGCTACTCGTCGGGCGCGACGCTCGTCTATGCGACGCTCGCGCAGGCGCCACCAAATACCTTCCGCGGCGGGATCAGCCTCGGCTTCTGCCCCGACCTGCCACTGTCCAAGCCGCTGTGCCTCGGTAGCGGGCTCAAATACAAACGTGGCGCCAAGGGAAAGGGCTACGATTTTCTGCCGGCGGCGAAGCTGACGACGCCCTGGATCGCCTTTCAGGGCGATATCGACCAGGTCTGCGACGCACAAGCGGCGGCGCGCTTCGTAGCCCAAACCGGCGGCGCCGAGATCGTCAAGCTGCCCAGGGTCGGCCACGGGTTTTCCGTCCCGCGCAACTGGATGCCACAATTCAGGCAAAGCTTCAGCAAGCTGGCTGTGGCGGACGTCGAAGCGAGGCAGCCGAGAAGGCCGAGCGACCTGAACGGCCTGCCGCTCATCGAAGTCCCGGTGCCCCACCCGCACCAGACGTTTGCGGTGATCATCTCGGGTGACGGCGGCTGGGCCAGCATTGACAAATCCCTGGCCGACGCGTTGGCCACCCACGGTATTCCAACGGTCGGACTCGATTCCCTGCATTACTTCTGGTCCAAACGCACCCCGGATGAGGCCGGACATGACCTGCAACGCATCCTGGAACACTATCTCGCGTCGTGGCACATGGAGAAGGTGCTGTTGATCGGTTATTCGCGCGGCGCGGACGTGCTGCCTTTTATGGCCAGCCGTCTGGCGCCGGTGTTGGCCAGGCAAACGTCGCTGATCGCACTGCTGGGCGCCGAACACAGCGTCGATTTCGAGTTTCGCGTCTCCGACTGGCTGCCCGGCAGCATGAAGGACGCGCCCTACAAAGTGAAACCGGAAGTCGAAAAGCTCGCCGGAAAAAACCTGCTTTGCATCTACGGTGAAGACGAATCCGCGCCGCTGTGTCCCGATCTCGATCCGAAGCGATTCAAGGTACTGAAAATGTCCGGCGGCCATCACTTCGGCGGCGACTACAAGGGCCTCGCCGATCATATTCTCCGTTACGCCCGCTGATCTGCATTGCGGACGATTTGTGCACTGCCGACGCGCGCCAGTCTCGTCTGGAAAGCGCGTGCGGCATCTCAGTGCCGGGATAGCGGCTCCACAGACCGCGCACGCAGCTCTGCACTGCTGAACATGCCAACAACATCTCGGGTCGCTCCCATCGACATGGACGCTGCTGCCGGACAGCATGCAGGACGAGCCCAAGCTGACGGGGGACCTTGGGCCTTTCCTCGCCACGCTGATCTCCTTCTTTCTGGTCGAGATCGGAGACAAGACACAGATCGCGACCATCGCGCTTGCGGCGCGATTCCATGATCTGGTCCTCGTAACCTGCGCCACCACCCTCGGGATGATGCTGGCCAATGTGCCGGCGGTGCTGCTGGGCGATGCCACAGCCCATCGTGTTCCGATGAAGTGAGTGCGCCGCTTTGCCGCCGGCATCCTCGCCGCGGTGGGTATTCTCGCGCTCACGGCCAGCGATCTGGTCCAGCTGCTCGGCGGTCGCGACCTGGGTCGGACTGGTTTATCGTAGCGACTGCGTCACCCGCAAGTGACTGCAGCGACGGAGCAAGACATGCACACCGAAGACATTGCTGCGTGGAAACACGATCACCGCTTCGCGAGCGGCGGCGAGACCTCGGCGGAACGGCGCACGAAGGCGGTCGTCGGCCTCACGCTCGCGATGACGGTGGTGGAGATCACGGTCGGAATGTTGACCAACTCCATGGCGCTGTTGGCGGACGGATTCCACATGTCTACCCACGCGGCAGCGCTGGGCATCGCGACCTTCGCGTACTGGCACGCAAGGCGACACGCCGATGATCCCCGCTACACCTTTGGCACCGGCAAGGTGGGCGCGCTCGCAGCCTTCGCGAGCGCACTCATTCTCGGCATGATCGCGCTGTTGATGATCTGGGAATCGGTCAGTCGCCTGTTCACCGTGCAGTCCATCGCGTTCAATGAGGCGATCTGGGTGGCCTGCATCGGGCTGGCGGTGAATCTTGCCTCGGCGCTGATCCTCGGCGGACATCATGATCATCGCCATGAACACGACCACGGCCACGATCCGGGAGGCCATGCGCACCATCATGGTCACAGCCATCATCGCGATTACAACCTGCGCGCGGCCTATCTGCATGTGATGGCGGATGCCTTCACGTCGGTGCTCGCCATCGTCGCGCTGATACTGGGCAAATACCTCGGCTGGTGGTGGATGGATCCGGTGATGGGTATCGTCGGTGCGCTCGTCATCTCCCGATGGGCTTGGACCCTGATTCACGCATCCAGTGAAGTGCTGTTGGACAAGCACGGCAACGAAGAACTCCAAAGAGAGGTCCGAAGCGCCATCGAGAACGACGCCGACAATCGCATCTCGGACCTTCATCTGTGGCAGGTCGGACCGGGACACTGGGCGGCCATCGTATCGCTGGTCACCAGCAACCCGCGCGCCGCCCGGCATTACAAGAGCCTTCTCCATGAAATACACGAGCTCAGCCATGTGACGATAGAGGTGCATGACTGTCAGTAGGTACCCATGCTCGCCTGAAGCGCGGGCGCCTGCTCGTATGCCCGGACTGGTGCAAGGTCCTATGGAGCCGTGATTCCACTCTCGCAAGCCGAACCTCCGTGCTCCGGAAATGTATGTTGTGGGGTGTGGCCGCCTTTCTGGCATTGTGGCGTTACAAGCTGGGCATCGTCCGGGTGATCGGCGCCTGCGCCGCCGCCGGCCTCGCCTGGGTGTTTCTGCTCCGGCCGCCGCTTGCCTGAAGCGGCCCAGTCCCCAAGGGGACGCACAACTTATCCTCGTTTCATCCGCCTGGCGTGGCCAGTTCGAGCGTCAGGCAGGTGGTGCCAAGTCGCGCCAAAGGCTCCCCTGACGCCGCAAAGGCCCTGCTGGCCACGGCACCCGCGGTGGAAAAGTCCGAGGCGAAGGCGACCGCGGCACCGGCGGAAAAGCCCGCGACCAAAGCGGCCGCGGAAACGAAGGGATGGATGTCCGCGCCGGGGTCCAGGCCAGGGAAGGCCCGGAAGCCCGCGGATGCCGATCGGTCAGCGCAGTTCGGAGATAGCGAATCCCGTGGCGGGTCTCAAGACCCGTCATGCAGGACGAGGTGAAGGTGAACGCCCGCCAAGCGGGCCGATATCGATTTCAGACGATTGCAGCAGGTTCAGGAAGACCGTGCTCGCCAGCACCCGATATTCCTGGTATCGGACCTCGCGCAGTGGGTCGTTGCCGGCATGCTGCACGGATGGATGACACATCAACACGTCGTCATCCTGCGCACACCGCAGCCAGCCACTCATTCTGAGCAGATAGCCCGCCTCGGATGGCGCGAACCCATAGACCCCGAGGAGGTGCCCGGTGTGCGGGTAGCCATGGCGGCGAGCCAGTGCGCGCAACGCTCTTGCACCCAGCCGGCCGATCAGGTGCGATTTCAGCGTGGCAGACAGCGGAAGTCCGCCCCTTGCGCAGCGAGCCGGCGGCAATGCGATCCGGACCCAGGGCCTGGTCGATGTATAGCGCTCGTTGACGAGCTCGATCAGCACGTCTCGGATCGACGGCAATTGATGCACATGCTGATGGCCGTCCACGAAATCGGGCGGTCGGCCGGTTGCGTCCGAGAAGCGCTGGAGCTGCCGCAGCACTTCCTGCCGGAGGTGGGCGCGGTCCAGCCTGCCCCCATATGCGCGCGCAATCAGCCTGCGCAGGGGGAGGGTGCGGAAGCTTTGTCCAAAAGGTTCGGTCAGGTTGAGGTGCAGGCCAAGCTCGGCACTGCATGCGCCATCGGCCAGCGCCCTGGCACCAGCCACCCAGGCAGGCCCGTCGACCAGACAGCTGATTGCGGAAATCCGCTTCGCGGCGGCAAGCTCCAGCGCCGCATGGTTCACCCCGGCGTGCAGACCGAAGTCATCCGCGCACACTGCGATCACACGCTTTCGGGCCTTGGTGCCCGTTCGATCCGACGCGGCAGCGCGCCCGGTGCTCTGCCCTTCTCCGCCTATGCTCATCCGGGCGACGATGGCGAGCCCGGTCTGCCGGTCGCGGCATCCTCGGGGCGTTCCCCGCACCCGCCGGCGGAGGCCACGTCAGCGGGGGTCAGTCTCCACACCGACGTGCTCGAATGGGTGGCCAGCGGGGGCGTCTCCCGGAGAAATGGGTATTCCTTCTCCTCGCCATTCATCGCAATGAGCCACGATACCGGCCTGCTGCAAACCACACCCTCCAGACGCGAGTGATCCAGCAACAGCGCCTTCGCCCGGTCCGGGTCGAATCGTGCCGCGTCCACCATGGTCTGGTGCCAGTTGTCATGGATCGGGCCGTCGCCCGAGCTCCAGTCGTCGAAGATCTGGACCGGCGTTCTCAGGTTCAGGTAGAAGGGCACGTCGAAGAACTGCTTTCTGACAAAGAGTACCGGCTCTCCCGTCTGGCGCCGCTGCGCGATCAGGTGGCTCAGGTTCTTGTCCGATTTTGCGTTCAGGAGCGCATAGGCGATGACGGTCGCCAGGCACAGCCCCGTCGCACCCGCCGCGAAAGCGTTCACGACCCGTGCACCTCGTACTTCGCCCCATCGGTTACCCAGTCCATCCGCCAGCAGGTAGGCCAGCGGCGGGAGTGCCGGCAGCACGTACCCGATGAGCTTAGAGGAAGGAATCGAGAAGAAGCCGACAACCACGGCGATCCAGACCCACATCAGGGAGCGGATCGTCGGCCCCGGTTCGTCATGCGGCGGTGTGCGTGCCCAGGTCGCGGGCAGCAACAATGACCAGGGAAGCGTCAGCACCAGGATCACGGGCAGGTAGAACCAGAACGGGTTGGGATTGTTGAATCCGGCTCCGGCAAAACGCTGCAGATGGTTATAGACGAAGAAATAGCTCAGGAAGTCGGGAAAGCGCACCTGCATGGCGGCAAACCAGGGCACGGTGATCAACACAAAGACGGCCAGGCCCGGCAGCCAGACGAGGGTGCGCAACCGGCACAAACGCCGGCTCCAGACGAGCCAGATCGAGATCACCATGGCCGGCAGAACGACCCCGATCAGCCCCTTCGCCAGCACGCCGAGGGCGGCGCACGAATATGCGCCGACAAGCCGGACACGACGGGAGTTGTCCTGCTCTGCATCCAGCACTGCATCGGCGCCCAGCAGGATGGTTGCGCCGATCATCCCGGCGACCAGCATGTCGAGGTTGGCGAACTGCGCCCCGCCCAGGAAAAAGGGTTGGGTAACCAGAATCAACAGCGTCCAGCGCGCAAACATCGGCCCCTTGTGCCGCAGCACAAAACCGTACAGGGCGAACGCGACAATGCCCGCCCCCAGCAGGGATGCCAGTCGGCTCGCCCATTCGTGGGCGCCGAACAGGCGCATGCTGGCGGCGGCAATCCAGTAGAACAGGGGTGGCTTGTCGAGAAACGGCAAACCGTTCAACGTCGGATAAAGCCAGTTGCCCGAAGTCAGCATCTCCCAGGCCACGCTCACGTAGCGTCCCTCGTCGGGAAGCGCCAGGGGTCTCACGCCCAGCGTCAACGCCAGCCAGAGCAGGGCGAGCAGCAACGGTCCGGCCTCCCTTCTGTCCCATACTGCCCTCATCGGCGTTCCTCGCGCAGGCTCCGTCCTGCCTGATGCCGGATGACGTAGAGGGGGCGACCCTTCACTTCCTCGAAGATGCGACTGACATACTCGCCCAGAATACCCAGTCCGATGAGCTGCATCCCGGAAAACAGCATGGTGCCCACTACGATTGTGTTCCAGCCGGGAACGGTCGCGCCGTCAATGAAGTAATCGCCAACCAGATAGCTCCCGTAGCCCAACGCCGGGACGGCCAGCAGCAGGCCCATGAGGCTGGCGACCCGCAGCGGCCAGGTGGTGAAGGCCGTCAGACCGTCGAGTGACAGGGTCAACAGGCGCAGTGGACCGAACGAGCTGCGCCCGTTACCCCGCGATTCCGGCACGTAGGAGATTTCCGTGGTCTGGAATCCAACCCAGGCATACAAACCCTTCATGAAGCGGTTGCGCTCCGGCAGGGCCAGCAAGGCATCGACGACGGTCCGGTCCATCACGCGAAAGTCGCCGGCATCCTCGCGAACCCGGAAACGCCCGCCGGCGTTCACGAGCCGGTAAAACCAGCGGGTGCCGAGGCGCTTGAGCAGATCTTCGTCCCGGCGGTGCTGGCGAACGGCATACACCACGTCGTAGCCCCTCTGCCACTGGACAAGCATCGCCGGTATCAATTCGGGAGCGTGCTGCAGGTCGGCATCCATCGTCACCACCGCTTCGAAGCGGGAAGATTCCAGACCCGCCATCAGGGCGGCCTCCTTGCCGAAGTTGCGCGATAGCTGGATCGCATGGAAACCCGGCCTGGAAGCCCAGAACGAAAGCACTTCATGCGTATCGTCCCCACTGCCATCGTCGACCAGGATGATTTCCCAGTCGTTTGCCAGCGTTTCAAGGACGGCTTGCAACCGCGGCAGCAGGCGGTTCAGATTAGCCGCCTCGTTGAAGCAGGGAATCACCACGGACAAACGTGGTGGCCCGCTACGAGGCCGGATGGAAAAACCGCCGCACCCGACTGCATGCCGGTCCGCGTTATGGACGGGGAGCTCGCGCGTGCGCGTGTAGTCATCGGAACAAAGATCTGGTTGCAGCATGAATGCCCTTCCGGACGCCAGTCCGTTTCGAAATGTTGCGCCGCGAAGAATGCTTTAGAATGCCTTTCAAACTCCTTACGCGGCCCCGACCGCTCGCCCATGCGTATCCTGTTGACCGAAGATGATCCGGCACTCGCCGATCTGCTGATGCGTGCCTGCAGAAGGGAAGGCTACAGCGTTGATTGGGCGAGCGATGGCGTGACGGCCGATCTGGCACTTGCCGGTGAGACCTATGATGCCTTGCTTCTGGACCTGGGCCTGCCCCGCATGGACGGGTTGGAGGTACTCAAGCGCCTCAGGAAACGTGGAAGTACTTTGCCCGTGATGATCCTGACGGCCCGGGAAGCGATTGCCGATCGGGTAACGGGACTGGACAGCGGTGCAGATGACTATCTGCCCAAACCTTTCGCGATTGCCGAGCTGCAGGCGCGGCTCCGTGCGCTGGTGCGCCGCCACCAGCGCGCAGGCACTTCCGCTGTCCTGGAGCTCGGCAGGCTGTCTTTCGACACGGCAAGCAAAGAGGTCTTTCTGAACGGAAACGCGGTTGAGCTCTGCAGCCGCGAGCGGGAAGTGTTATCCAGCCTGTTGCACAAGGCCGGCAAGGTCGTATCGAAGCGCGCACTGACGCAGGCCATCTCCAGCTGGGATACGCCAGTTGGCACAAACGCCGTCGAAGTCTACATCTATCGTCTGCGCAAGAAACTCGAAGGGGGCGACGTTTCGATCAGAACCGTGCGCGGGCTGGGCTACATGATCGAGCCGACGGATGAAAGGACCGCTTGAGCCACACCGCCGCGACTTCACGCTGAAGCACGCCCTCATGGCTTGGCTGCTGGTCCCGCTTTTCGTCCTGCTCATGACGAGTGCCTACACCACCTATCGTTATGCATCCCATCTGGCCGAGAGCGAACGCGATCTGGCACTCGAGGAAATCGCCGATGATTTAAAGGATGCGATTTCCGGTACGCTGATGAGTGGAGGAAACGTCGACGCAGCCGCACAGACACTCGGCCCCATCCTTAGGGATAACGTGGATCAGCGCTCTTTCGCGGTCTACGACCCCAAGGGAACCCTGGTGGCGGGAGATGCACGCCTGACACCCATGCGGCCGATGCCCCAAAGCGAAGAGCGGGCGGTGTTCGACAATACCATCCTCGACGGAAAAAAGGTGCGGCGAGCCGCCATGCGGGGTGACGAAGAAGGGCTTCCGGGTTTCGAAATCCAGGTGGCGGAAACCACGCACAAGCGTGAGCGGCTGACCCTGCGCATCAGTCGCGGCGTGCTCGTGCCGCAGGCCATCGTCCTGGTCTTTTCCTTTCCCCTGGTCTGGTTCGGCATCAGCAAGGGACTGCGTCCGCTGGAGCAGCTGCGCGAGCGCATCACGCGCCGCTCCGCCCAGGACCTGGACGCGTTTTCCGCCGACGGCACGCCTGTCGAGCTGCAGCCTGTCGTAACCGCGCTCAACGGTCTCTTGTCCCGCGTGAGAAGGGCACAGGATGAGCAGCGCCGGTTCACCGCCGATGCGGCGCATCAGATCAAGACCCCGCTCGCCGTGCTGACCGCCGAGATCGAGCTGGCAATGTCGGACGCCTCCTGCCGGTCTGCCGAACCGATCTTGAGGCGTCTCGGGCTTGCAGCATCCAGGCTGACGCATCTGGTCCAGCAGCTGCTTGCACTGGCGCGTTCCGAGTCGACGCAGGCACAAACCGATACCCTGCTCGACCTCTCCGAGCTTGCAAGAGAAGTTACGGGCGATTACGTCGGCGTTGCCGCCAGCCGTCGCATCGATCTCGGTTTCGAAGGTTTCGAACAGCCGATCCTGCTTCGCGCCAACGTCATCCTGATCAGGGAAGCCATGAAGAACCTGATCGACAACGCGCTCAAGTTCACCGCGGAAGGTGGCATCGTCACCACCTCCGTGCAGGCTACACCGCCGGTCTTTTCCGTGGCCGACAGCGGCCCGGGCATTCCTGAAGACGAACGGCCCCTGATCTTTCAGCGCTTCCACCGGGTAGCCGGGGAGAGCGCTACCAACGGCAGCGGATTGGGCCTCGCCATCGTGCAGGAGGTCGCCCGCCGCCACGGAGCAACCGTCACCGTCGGCAGGAGCGCCCTGGGCGGTGCCCTGTTCGAGTTGCGGTTTGGGGAGGGTGCAGCGAGCACGTCCGGAGACTTGCGGTAAAGCCGCTCATCGCCGGATCCGAACGTCGTGCGTAGTGCCCCGCATCATCCGGCGTGATAATGTCAGTGCTGTCAGTGCCACGAAACCACGAGTGCAGACAAGCGCTCGGTGCGGAGCGCAGCGGCGCGTTCGCCCGTGACCATCAAGGTCTCGGGTTGGGGAAGTTTCCGCTATGCAATGCCTTCCATCGGATGCTTCAGGCGAGCAAAGTACTCGCGGTACATACCCTCATTGTCGATGCGAATCACGACCAGGCGCGTGCCTTCTATCGGCAGTACCGCTTCCTGAGCTTTCCGGAATCCCCTTCGCGGCTGTTGATACCGGTCAAAACCCTGCGCCAAGGGGCGCAGGAAAGCTGACCGATCCGGGGAGCGGTCACCGGCGGAGCGGCGCCATACCGAATTCACACCCTCACGACGTGGGTCATCGTCGTACCCTTGCAGGCTCCCGGCCTGCACCCGAGCGCGCCTTCGCCGGACCGTGCAACAGGCGCAGCGATTCTCGCGTACGACGGGACGTGCAATCCCTCGCGGGATGCCGTGATGGCACAGTTGAAACGCAGGCCGTTTCCGCTGCAGCAGGAGGTGATCCAGGCCGTGACCCGCCTGCTGATCGACGCCCGCGAGAAGGCGGCCATCAATGCCGAGATGGGTACAGGAAAGACCATGATGGCAATCGTCGCGGCCGCGGTGATGCATGCCGAGGGCTACCGCAGGACGCTGGTCATCTCCCCTCCCCATCTGGTCTACAAGTGGCGGCGCGAGATCCTGGAGACCGTGGCGGGCGCCCGCGTCTGGGTTTTGAACGGCCCGGACACGTTGCGCAAGCTTCTGGAGCTGCGTGCCCACCTCTCGTCCATCCAGCCGTCGGCAGGACCGGAGTTCTTCATCCTGGGCCGTGTGCGCATGCGCATGGGTTTTCATTGGCGACCTGCCTTCGTCCCTCGCAAGGTCCACGCGCGGGTACCCATGGAGCGCGACAACGAGGGCTCGCCGGCCGTGGTGCGTACATATCCCTACGCGGCCTGTCCGCGCTGCGGGACGATACTCAAGGACGGTGAAGGCAATCCCCTCCCGCCGGGTGCGTTTCCGGCGGAGCGCAGGGAGTCGTGCCCGGAATGTCGGGAGCGGCTCTGGACCCTGATCCGCCGCGGACAGTCCAGCCCTTGCTTACCTCAAGGATCAACGTCCTGCAAAGACCACCACTGGCTGCAGCTTCAAGACCGGGCGCGCGCTGAGCGCGGCGGCTACGATGCTGACGATCAGGACCATCGCGCCGCCCAGCAGCGGGGTGAACCACATTATCCGAAACGGATATCCGGCCATCTCGGCAAGCTCGCCGATAATGCCGCAAAGGCCAATGCCCAATCCGGTGCCGAGCAAGGCGCATAACCCTGCCTGCGCAAAGATCATGGACAGCAACGCCCGAGGAGTCGTGCCCATGGCGCTGAGCACCGCGTACTGCCACAGGTTCTCCTGGGTGAACATGTACAGCATGACGCCAGTGACCCCGAAACCCACCGACATGGCCATGGTGAGCATCGCCGCGATATCGCCTACATCCTCCGAATTGGTCAGAATCCAGCGAACCGTGTCCTCCTTGAAATCAGTCGAGGATCGCGCCCGCAAGCCCGAGCCTGCCTCGATGCGTGCCGCGAGCTCGCGTGGAGACACGCCGGGCGCGGCGGTGGCGAGCACGAATGTGAGCTGACGCCGCTCAGGCAACAGGATGCGCATTGCGTTGCTCAGGGTCGTGTACAGCAGCGGCCGTGGCGGATAGCGCGGCAATCCCGCCGCCCGTCCCACCACCAGGACGCGGTGATCGTTGACGAGCAGCTCGTCGCCTGGTGCCAGCTCCCGGCTTGGCACATGGAGATGAGCGTGGTCGTGCGGCCACTGGTCGGAAGCTCGAATGGGCGTATCGAGTTTACCGCTCGTGCCACCGGCATCGACGACCACGGCATCCGGTGTGCGGAGCACGATGGAGGAAATTCCGTTTTGCAGTACAGGCACACCAGAGAGGGAGGCATCATCCACGCCGATGATCTGGAAGGGCTGAAAGCGCCCGTTCGGAAAGCGCGCCTCCGCCGTGCCCAGGACCAACGGCACCGCGGACTGCACGCCTGGGACGCTGCGAACGCGGTTCAGGGCCCACCAGGGCATGTTGGTCGTCTGTTCCACCGAGCTCACTGCCGGGTCCATGACCCACACGTCGGCCGTGCCGTTTTCGGCGATGAGCGCAAAACCCTGCGTCATGAAGCCGGTAAAGTACGATGCCGCGAAGGTGACGAGGAATGACGTGAAGGTGATGCCGAAGATCAGCCCGGCATACTTGGCCCGATCACCCAAGAGCATTCTGAGCGCTACATAGATCACTTCGCGTCTCCTTCACCATCACGAAGACGCGCGGGCTCTTTATCCGACCGCGTGACGGCGCTCCAGCCACCGCCCAGTGCTTTGTACAGGGCTACCAGGCCGAGCGAGACGGCCGCGTCGCGCTGCGCCAGTTCGCTTTGCGCCTGAAAGAGGCCACGTTGCGCGTTGAGAACAGCGCGGAAGTCGGTAAGGCCGCTTGTATAGCGTTCACGGGCGAAATCGACGGCCCGCTGCTGCGAGTCAACGGACATGGCGAGGGCTTCCCGCCGAGCCTGCTCTTGCCGGTAACCGGCAATGGCGTTTTCCACATCCTCGATGCCGTTCAGTATCGCCCGCCGGTATGCGATCAAGGCCTCTTGCTGCTGGGCGTCGCGCACCTGGACGGTAGCCACGATCCGCCCACCCTGAAAGATCGGCCAGGTCATGGACGGGCCGACCGACCAGAGGGTGCTGGCGCCGTTGAAGAAGTCACCGGCCGCCACGCTCGCGAGTCCCACTGTTCCGAGCAGCGAGAACTTGGGGTAAAGGTCCGACCTTGCAACCCCCAGTCGCGCCGATGCGGCTGCGAGGCGGCGTTCGGCGCGACGTATATCGGGTCGCTGACGCAGCAGGTCCGATGGCCGTCCCAAAGGGGGTTGAACCGAGGGGACTGGCGTCGGCCGCGCCGTCCGAAGTTCGTCCGCAAGAGTGCCAGGCGGCTGCCCAAGGAGTACACCAAGGCGATGAACCGCTTTTTGAGAGGAGATGTCGAGCGCGGGAAGCTGGGCGGTCGTCTGTTGAACTTGTGCTTCGGCACGCGCGACATCGAGGTCTGTTGCCATCCCGGCTACAGAGCGCGCCCGGACCAGGATCAGCATGTCTTGCTGGGCAGCCAGGCTTTCGTGTGCTATGCGGCTTTGCTCCTGGACCCTTCGCAGTTCGATGTAGTTTCTGGTCACTTCGGCATCCAGTGTCACGAGGACGGCATCCCGGTCGTAGACGGCCGACTCGACGTCGGCCTGCGCGGCTTCGATGGATCGGCGCGTGCCGCCGAACAGGTCGAGCTCCCACGTCGCGTCGAACCCGGCCTGGAACAGGTTCTCCGATTGGCCAGGGGATTCAACCTGTCCGTCAGGTCGCACAAGCACCGGGTTGGGCGCGTTCTTGCTGTCTCGCTCACGCGCAACGGACGCCCTTGCATCGACAGACGGCCACTGAGACGTGGCGGTGACGCCGCGCCGCGCACGCGCCTCGCGAATTCGCGTCTCGGCCAACCGAAGGTCCAGGTTGGCCCGCAGCGCACGCTCGATGAGGGAGTCGAGCTCGGGATCGTTAAATGTTGTCCACCAGGGCCAATTCACCGATACGGCCGATACGCTGCTTTCGGGTGCCTCGCTCCACTGTGCCGGCACGTCGGGTGTCGGCGGATGGTAGTCGGGCGTGACCGCGCAGCCTGTCAGGGCAACGCAGAACGCCGGGACCATGCGACGGCGCCATGCGATCACGGCGAGCCCACTGTCGTCGGCCGTGCTGCGCCTGTTTCTGCGGCATGCGCCGATACGGATGGTGGCGCTTGGATGAACACGTCCATCTGCTGACCGACATAGGTGTCCGGCAGCGTGGCTGGATCGAAACTGTAGATGACCTGCAAGACGCGCGTGTCGGTCCGCTCGGTACTGCGGCCGGTAAGCGAAGTCTTCGGGACAACGTAGGGGTCGATACGCTCGAAGCGCAACGACGTGTGCAGGTCCGGGTTGCCACGGACGAAAGCCACTGCAGGCACATCCGGCCGCACCCGCCAAGCATCGTACTCGTCGATATCGACACGCAGGAAGAGCCGTGTATCGTTGCCGAGCACCATGAGGGGCGCCGCAAGAGCCCCACTGGGGGCAAATTCACCAAGTCGTACCTTGAGTTGAAGAATCTGACCGGGCACCAATGCCCGGATTGTGCGGCGCCCGATCTCAAGCCTGATTTGTTCGACCTCGGCCTTAGCCACCGCCAGTGCAGCTGCATCAATCGCCATGGCAGACCGGCGATTGTTGAGCTCTTCAACGCTGATGGCGCGCTTGTCGGGGACGCTCTCTCCAATCTTGAGCTGGCCCTTGGCCTGTTCAAGCCTGGCTTCGGATTCTTTCTCCTTGGCGATTGCAGGAAGAAGTTGGGCTTGCAGCTCACGGTCATCGATTTTGAACAGCCGGTCACCGACCCCCACATGATCGCCCCATTCGACATAGATGGCGGTGACGATGCCGGGCACCGGCGTACCGATAGCAATGTTTCCGCTGCTGGCTTCGATGATTCCGGTGCCTGCAACGTAAGACGTGAACGGCGCCTTGGGCGACTGGACTGCGGGGCGCGTGGCAGGCGTGGGCCGGTTGTCGATGATGACCGCGATGATCGCAATCACCACACCGACGACAGCGAGCAGAGGGAGCAGATACTTGCGAATCACTATGGCGCCTCCTGTTCCTGTATTGTTCTGCTGCTTACCTCGACGATCATCCCGTCGTCCATATGAGCGATGCGGTCAGCAAACTCAAAGATGCGTGCGTCATGTGTCACGACGACCAGCGCCCGATCAGGTGCCTGGGCTTCGCGCCGCAACAACTCCATCGCGTGGTGTCCCGCCGCATGGTCAAGGTTGCTTGTCGGCTCATCGCACACGATCAGTTTCGGTTCATGGACAAGGGCCCGAGCAATGGCGACTCGTTGCTGCTGGCCGCCACTGAGCTGGGTCGGCAGCGCTTCCGCACGTCCGCCCAGGCCGAAGGAGTCCAGTAGGCTCCGCGCCCGCGTAGCGGCGTCTATGCGCGACATGCCGTTGATCAACAGCGGAACGGCAACATTCTCGACCACCGTGAGCGAAGGCAGCAGGTTGAACGTCTGGAACACGAATCCGATGGAGAGCCCGCGAAGGCGAGCCCGTTCGGTCGCACCCATATGCTGGAAGTCGTGATCGAGCGCGACGCATTGTCCGGCATCCTGATCCAGGATTCCCGCAATGATCGACAGCAAGGTTGTCTTGCCGCTACCGGAAGGGCCGGCCAGCATGAGCAATTCCCCATATCGGATATCGAGGTCAATGCCTCTCAGCGCCAATGTCTGCGCGTCACCCGTGCCGTAAGACTTCGTCAGCCCCCGACAAACGACAGCGATATGATTCGACTGCACCGAATTCCGTCCGGGTTTCTCGTCAGAGTGAAGTATAAATTCGTGACTGCAGTATCGAGCAGCAGCCCTACCGGGCCAGTGGACTCAACCCGGTGACGGCGGCCATCGTTTTGTGGAACACGGTTTATCTTGAGCGGACCGCCAATGCCGTGCGCGGACAAGTTCAGGGCGTCGATGACACGCTGTTGCAATACCTTTCGCCACTCGGCTGGAGCACATCAACCTGACCGGCGATTACCTGTGGCGCAGCATCGCCGGGATCGGCGCGGGCAACCTCAGGCCGCTACGGCCTGTGCAATCGCCTTAGGGTACGATTTTTTCCGTTTCCTGAGATGCCCCCGGTATCACTACTGGGGTATCCATACGGCCCTGTCCATAGTGGCACCCATTTTCCTGCAGGGCGGCGCCCGAATTCGGGGCGCCGCCCTTGCGCGCCGCTGATCTACCAAGCCAGGCAGCCCGATCCAAGCAGTCCGCCGGCCTGCGACTTCTGCTCAGGCGTGAGCGCGGCGTTCAGGGCCTCAGCCACCTTCTGCATTTGGGCCAGCCCGTCCTGGTGGAAGTTCAGGCGCTCGTCGGTCGCGTCCGTACCTGTGCTGAAACGGGCGCGGTGGTGAGACGTCACCAGGTCCACCCTGCCCTTCACCGCCGCGGCATAGGCGCTCCAGGCACTCTCCTGCTCCGGGGTGATCCCGAGTGTTCCCTTGAGCCGGGCGAGCCCTTCGTCGGAAACGGAAGCCTGCCCACCGCTCATCATCCAGCCAGATCCTTTGACCGGACCCCGCATGCCGCCGTTGCCTGCCATCGTGCCGTAGTGTCCGCCCCCGTTGGCGCCGATGCCCGGCCCGAATCCGCCATGGGCGAATGCACCGCTGGTTGCGCCAATGATGAGGACCGAAGCCGCTGCGATGCCCAGAACTTGTTTGGTCGTCTTTCTCATGACTGCCTCCTGGAGAAGAACGGGCTGCGCGTGACCGCCGTGGGAGACGGCCAGGGGATGTGGCAAACCCTGGACCGCGCGCGGGTGGATCTCATCGTGCTGGACCTGATGCTTCCGGGCGTGGACGGCCTGGAGTTGTGTCGCGCGCTGGGCGTGCACTCCCGCTTCCCCGGTGATCATGCTCACGGCTCGTGGTGAAGAGATGGACCGCATCCTTGGCCTGGAGATGGGTGCAGACGACTACCTCGCCAAGCTGTTCAGCGCCCGCTAACTGCTGGCGCGGATCAAGGTCGTGCTACGCCGCGTACGGCAGCTGCCGCTGCCCTCGTCGGACATGACATCGGAACAGTTGACGTTCTCCGGCTGGACGCTGGACACTCGCACCCAGAACCTGACCTCTCCGGACGGCGTGCTGGTGTCCCTCAGCCAGGCAGAGTACCAACTGCTGCAGGTGCTGCTCACCCATCCCAACCGGGTGCTGACGCGCGACCAGCTCCTGGAGCTGACGCAGGGCCGCGAGGCGGGTCCGTTCGACCGCAGCATCGACGTGCTGATCGGGCGGCTGCGCCGCCGCCTGGGCGATGACGCCAAGGAGCCCTCTGTTGCGCGACCGCGGGCAAACGCCCTATCAGTCCGCTCGGGCCGACGTGGTGGAGCGGACGGCCGGCATCGTGCGTCTCCTGGATGCTCTGCCGGAGCCGGAGCGCCGCCGCGTGTTGCCACTGCTAAGCTCGGCGGACACCCGAATCCGCCGGACTTCCACACCTGCCGGAAGCGCTGTTTCGGGAGCCGCGGAAAGCCGGCTGCCGCCCTGGCCCTGGTAGCGCGGGAACTGAGAAGCCGTCTGCCGCCTGGATCGGAGGTGCGCGTAGCCCTGCAAGACACTCCCTTGCCGGACAATAGCCTTTCTGTCATGGCTGAAATGCACCGCCAGCACATGGAACGACCGGGAATGACCGGCCCCTGGGCCTATCTGCATGGGGTGCATGACATGGGCACGTGGTTTCTTTATCCAGGCGCAGCTCACGGACGGCAACTGGGTGCAGTTCCAGCGGCGCATTCCCGAAGGCCTCTTCGAGGAACCGACCCGCGTGCTCCTGATGCTGGCGGCGCTGCTGATGAGCGTGGTGTCGATGTCCATGCTCGGGGTGCGGTGGCTCGTCCGGCCCCTGCGCGAACTGCGTGTGGCCGCGGAGGAGCTCGGTCGCGACATCCACCGCGCGCCGCTACTGGAAGCCGGCCCGCTGGAGGTCGCCGAGACGGCCCGTGCCTTCAATACGATGCAACAAAGAATCAAGAACTTCATCGACGATCGAGCGCGCATTCTGGCCGCCATTTCGCACGACCTCAAGACGCCACTGACACGACTGCGGCTGCGCATGGACCTGCTGGACGATGAGGAGCTTCGCGCCAGGATCCAGTCAGACCTGGGAGACATGGAATCCATGGTCGGAGCCACACTGGACTTCATGCGCGGAACCGAGAGCCGGGAGGTATCCCGAAAACTGGATCTCGTGGCACTGCTGGAGACGATCCAGGAAGATGCCCGGGACGTTGGATGGCAGATCTCCGTCGAGGGTCAGGTAACGCACCCTGTCCAGGCGCGCCCGATGGCCCTCAAACGTTGCATCACCAATCTGGTGGACAACGGCGTGCGTTGCGGCGGCAAGGTGGAGGTGGGCGTCGAGGACGAGGGCAATCAAGTCCGCATCCGCGTACAGGACCGTGGGCCGGGCATTCCCGATGAGCTCATCGATAAGGTTTTCGATCCATTCTTCCGTATCGAGTCCTCCCGTGCGCGACATACCGGCGGCACGGGTCTGGGACTGGGCATCGCCCGTAACATCGCCAGGGCCCACGGCGGAGACCTGATCCTGCGCAACCGTCACGGTGACGGCCTGAGTGCGGAGCTGACACTGCCGCGTTGACGGCCGAGCGAATCTTGCAGGAGGCACCGCCTGACTATCCTGATCTGGACCGCAGTTCTGCTCACTGTCAGCGTCGCCCTTGCGCCGTTGGTGATCCATCGCGCCTATCGGGCACCCAGAATCCATGAACGCGCCACCCCATCCGACTTCGGCCTCGCTTTCCGAGCCGTGCGCATCCCCACCGTCAACGGCAAGACCTTGTTTGCCTGGCTGGTGCCGCCCACCAGCCACACGGCAAGCGCTCCCGCCGTGGCAATCATGCACGGCTGGGGCGGCAATGCGGAACAGATGCTGCCGTTTGCCGGTCCGCTCCACCGCGAAGGCTACGCGGTGCTGCTGCTCGACGCCCGCAATCACGGCAGCAGCGATGCCGACGGGTTTTCCTCGATGCCCCGCTTCGCAGAAGACCTGCAGCACGGGCTGGAGTGGCTCGCCCGGCAGCCGAACATCGACCGAACGCGCCTGGTCCTGCTCGGTCACTCCGTGGGGGCCGGCGCCGCCCTCCTGGTGGCCGCGCACTGCGCTGACCTCGCCGCCCTCATCAGCATCGGCGCATTCGCCCACCCGGCCGAGCTCATGCGCGGGCAGATGCGCACCAACCACATCCCCTACTGGCCAATCGGCTGGCTGGTGCTGCGGTTCATCGAACGGACCATCGATGCGAGACTTGACGATATCGCCCCCTGCAACACCATACGTCGAGTGAAATGTCCCGTCTTGCTGGTGCACGGTGAAGACGACGAGCGCGTACTGCCGGACGATGCCCGGCGCATCTTTGCCAACCGCCCGGATGAACGCATCGAGCTGCTGATGCTTGCCGAAACCGGTCACGACTCCCGGGAAGCCATCTACGCGCACGCCGACGCGCTAATTGAGTTCCTGCGGCGACGGGTCGCGGCCTCTCCGTTTTCAGCGTCCTTGACCAGGACGAACGGCAGTGACAGCTCATGAGCGCTCGGCATGCGACGGATTGACTGGCCGAGGCGAGGCACAGCGTTCGCCTGCCTCATGTGGCCAAGCACCAAGCGCAATTGGGACAGCCCGCAATTCAACCGCATTACCGCGTCGGCGTAATCGTAGGACTTGTGCTCGCTTCGTAATTCGTAACCAAGTTCAGGTGCGTAGCGTTGTCAAGACCGAAATGCACCGGAATCTTCTCACCGCCGTGATCGAATGTGAAATTCTTCACGGCCACGAGTTGTAAAAACCACCCTTTGCAGATTCTATTCACTGCCGAGGGCGCCTGATCCTGCAGCTGGGCGGCATCGTTCTTGTCGCACTCCGCCGTGACCGACACCGCGCGTGGATCCGTGGATCCCTGGCTGATCCAGTGGAAGTGCGTGTTGCTCCCGGGTTGCGGAATCCCCGACACGAGGCCTTCCGATGTAACCTCGTCGGTTCGGTTGGCAAGCCATACCGGATGGTCGTCGCCGTTGACACCGTTGTGGTACAGGAACTTCACCTGCCCCGGCTTTGCGCTGATGGTCCACCCGACCACGCAGTCCACAGTGACACCACAGCGCTCGTCATGGACCACATTGCCATTGGCGTCCGTCACCAGTCCGCGCGGATGTCGATAAATCGGCAGTCCCGAGACCGGGTCGATGTCCGTGGCGAAGACATAGACCCAAACTGAAATTGCCAGAATGGCGATATATCCGGCAGCGCGACCTCGAGTGGCTCGATCCAAAATAGAACCAGGCCTCAAGAAACGGTTTTTTTTGTATGCCAGGATCAGCCGGCGATCCCATAGCCCAGCTCACTTGAATGCGCTGAACATCGCCCCAACCGTCGACGGGGAGGTGTGGTAGTCGGTGAACTCGATGAGCGCCACATCGTGAAAGCCGGCGGCCTGCAAGAGAGACACCACTTTGTCGGTAGGCAGCGTGCCGGAAACGCAATCCGCCCACGAGCTTTCGTCGCCGATCGGCGTCGTTCCGCAATTGGTGCCACTGCGCACTACGTCAGCGAACTGGAGCCGGCCGCCGGGACGAAGCACGCGGTAAGCTTCGCGAAACACACTGAGTTTGTTAGGTGCCAAATTGATTGCGCCGTTGGAGATCACAACGTCGACACACCTATCCGGCAGCGGCAACTGGCTCATATCGCCTTCGTACACCTCAACATTCGCCAGGCTCGCAAGCTGCGCGTTGTGCCGCGCCTTTTCGACCATAGCAGGCGTCGCGTCCAGGCCCACCACTCTTCCCCGGGAGCCAACGAGCAGCGCCGCCACGCACACATCCGCGCCGGCGCCGCAGCCCAGATCGGTCACGGTCTCGCCGCCGCGAATCGGACCCAGGCTGAAGGGATTGCCGACCGCTGCAGCCGACTCCCATATCGACTCCGGCAGTCGCTCGAACCACGTGGGGTCGTAGCCCAGCCTCCGGGCGTTCTCCTTGCCCTTGCCCCAACCGAAGTCTTTATCCGGGTGGAGCGCGAGGTCCGTGTAAAGCGAACGAATCTGTGCGCACGCGTCGCCCGCTTTCGCGCCGTTTTCACATTTGCTCATGGCGTTTGGGATGCCTGTGCCCGAATGCTCACTTTGCCTTGTCGCGCCAACTAATTTAGCAGGTAGGCCGCCGTCTGCACTCGGGTTGGAACCAACGCCTGGTCGGCCCGGGATTCGCTGGTCGCTTTGGTGTCCTTGTCCTGGTCTTTCGGGTCTATGTCGAGTCTCCTGGTGAATGGTTCGGTCGATCCTTCCTGGATCCAAGGATTTTCAGCCCGCACCTTCTTGGCCAGCAGCCTTGCGCCCAGCGCCGCCCCGAAGCCGATGAGGTGCCGCGTCTTCGGGTCCAGCGCCCCCTCGGCCCCATAGACGGCCGAATGGCCGAATGAAAATGATCGTAACGCCCAATGACTTCACCGAGCTGAGCTTGACCAGCGGCTGAGTCGCCCGATGCGCCTTGCCGGCGTTGGGGTCTTGGCGTGCATCCAGCCAACTTTTCGTGCCGCCCTCTTTATCATGAGCGGTTCGCATCAAAACCAGAATCGCAGCCCCGCAACGAGCCGTGTGTGGCTCGCATCTTCGCCGGCGGCGCGCGCCAGATCGGCCGTGCCACCGAAACTGCGCGCCCATTCGACGCCCACGTAGGGACCGAATTCGCGGCGGATCTCGTAGCGCATCCGCAGTCCTGCCGCGATGTCGGACAGGCCGCTGCCCAGCCCGCGCCCCGCGTCGCGCCGGCCATAGGCATTCGCCTCGATGCGCGGCTGCAGGATCAGCCGCTGGGTAAGCAGCAGCTCGTAAGAGGCATCCAGCCGCAGTGCCGTACGTCCGGCCTCGCCCACATAGGCCGCGGCGTCGACCTCGAACCAGTAGGGCGCGAGGCCCTGCACGCCCAATGCCAGCCAGCTGCGGTCCGGCCCTGCGCCGCTGTCGTAGCGCAGGCCGAGTTGCGCGTCCCAGAAAGCCGCGACGGCGTGACCCCACAGCAGCTCGGTGCGCGCATCCTTGACCTCCCCGGCATCCAGGTCGCCCTCCGCCTTCAGGACGGCACGGTCGTAGGTGTGCCCGTACCAGGCCCCGAGGTCGTAGGCAGCCGAAGTATTGCCGTCGCTGCGCACGGCCTCCAATCTACTGACCAGCAACGATCCGATGAGGGCCGTATCCCCCATCCGCGGCTTGAACGGTCCGAAGTCGTAGCCCTCCGCGTAGGCGTTCGGATCGCGCGCGTCAGGGGGAGCCGACCCGCCCTGCATCGAGCCCATGTTCATGTCCGCGCCACCGGGTGGGTCCGTGGCATTGCCCGTGCCCATGCGGCTCGTATCGGGCACGGGTTCGGCGGCCATGGTCGGCGAGGACATCATCCCACGCGCGGGATGCAGGCCCTGTGCCCAAGCGCAGGTGACGATGAACCCGGCCACAACTGCGCAGATGGGTGCGATTCGCCGGTGCGTCCTGGAGGGGGTCCTCGGGCGGCCTGATCCAAGCGCGCTCATGCCACGACCACTTCGCGGAACATGCCCGCGTCCATGTGATAGAGCAGGTGGCAATGCCAGGCCCATCGGCCGAGCGCATCCGCGTTGACCAGGAAACTCACGCGCTGCGCCGGCTGCACGCTTATCGTGTGCTTGCGCACCTGGAAGCGCCCCTCGGGCGTCTCCAGCTCCTGCCACATGCCGTGCAGGTGCATGGGGTGCGTCATCATGGTGTCGTTGACGAACACCACGCGCAGGCGCTCGTTGGCACGGAAGTGCACCGGCGTGGACCGGCCGAACTCGACCCCGTCCAGCGACCAGCTGTAACGCTCCATGTTGCCGGTGAGATGCAGCTCGATCTCCCGCTCCGCATCGCGCCGGTCGAGTGGACCGCCGATGGTGTGCAGATCCGCATAGGTGAGCACCCGCCGACCGTTGCCCCGCAGGCCGACGCCGGGATCGTCCAGATTGGCCCTGGGGTAGTCGACGCGCATGTCGACGCTAGCGCCATATTCGGTCCGCGCGTGGTGAGCGCGCTCCGCGGTATCACCCGTGGCCGTTCCACTGCCCATGGCGTGGGCGCCGTGATGCATGCCGGTCCATCGTCCATCCCGCTCATGTCCATCCCGCCGGCCATGTCATGCGCCCCGTGGTTCATGGAGCCCATGCCCTGCATGCCGGACATGTTGGCGTGGGACATGGCGCCCATCATGTCCGCCATGGTCAGCCGCTGCGGCGCATCGAGCGCAGGAGCCTCGGCTCGCATGCCGGTGCGCGGGGCGAGCGTGCCACACGCGAAACCGGTGCGGTCCATCGATTGCGCGAAGATCGTATAGGCCCGGTCGTCGCGGGGCTCGACGATCACGTCGTAGGTCTCGGCCACACCGATCCGGATCTCGTCCACGGTGACCGGCTCGACGTTCTGACCGTCGGTCTGTACCACCGTCATCTCGAGTCCCGGAATGCGCACATCGAAGAAGGTCATCGCGCCGGAATTGATGAAGCGCAGCCGCACCCGCTCGCCGCGGCGGAACAGCGCAGTCCAGTTGCCCGCCGGCGTCGCGCCGTTCATCAGATACGTGTAGGTGTAGCCGGAGACATCGGCGAGATCGGCCGGGCTCATGCGCATGCGGTTCCACATGCGCCGCGCCGCGAGCGCGGCACCCAGCCCATCGGCGGACACGTCGCGGAGGAATTCACCGACGGTGGGCTGCCGGAAGTTGTAGTAGTCGCTGTGCTTCTTGAGCCTGGCGAATACCCGCATCGGGTCCTCGTCCGTCCAGTCGGAGAGCTGCACCACGTAGTCGCGATCCGCCCGCTTCGGATCGCGGCCCGCCGGATCGATGACGATGGCGCCGTACATGCCGGTCTGTTCCTGGAACCCCGAATGGGAGTGGTACCAGTAGGTTCCCGACTGGCCCACCTTGAAGCGGTAGACGAACGTTTCTCCGGGGCCGATGCCGGGATAGCTGATGCCCGGCACGCCGTCCATCCGGAACGGCAGGAGAATGCCGTGCCAATGAATGGAGCTTGCCGTCTTCAGCCGGTTCGTGACGCGCAACGTGACCGTGTCGCCCTCGCGCCAGCGCAGGATGGGACCGGGTATGGAACCATTGATGGTGGTGGCGATGCCCGGCACGCCGGTGAAATTCACCGGCGTCTCGGCGATGGTGAGATCGAACTCGGTGCCGGAGAGCACCGGGACGGTACCGGTGTCGATCGCCTCTGCCGACGCGGCTGCCCTCAGCCAGCGCGGCGACAGGCCCAGCAGCACGCCGCCGGCCGCCACACCTTGCAGGAATCGTCGGCGGGGCAGATCGGGCGATTTCGGGGGATTGTGTTTCATCTTCATATCGGTCCTGATTCACAGCATCCGGTTGCGCCGGACGGTCGGATTGGGGGAGCTGCTACGCGCGTTCCGTAAACGATGCTCCAGCACAGGTCACTGGCTCGCCAGCCGCACCCGTTCCAGGAGCCTGGCGTTGATGGCGACGATCACCGTGGACAGCGACATCAGGGCAGCGCCGACGGCGGGCGTGAGCACGATGCCGATGCTGCATTGTGTCCCCCGATTTCAGCCTCGGCACCCTTGCCGGGAATCGCCTTGAAGCCCCTGGGTGTCTCGATCGCAAGCCCGCGTGCACGGGCCTGCTCCACGATGCCCGATGCGATGGGATGCTCCGACTGACTCTCGAGCGCCGCAGCGAGCGCCAGCAACTCATCCGGTTCTCGCGTTCCCAGCGTCACGAGGTCGGTGACCCCGAACCGGCCCTCAGTGAGTGTTCCGGTCTTGTCGAACACCACCGCCTGCAGAGAGCGTGAGCGTTCGAATGCCGAGCGATCGCGGATCAGCAGGCCATACTGGGCCGCCAGCGCGGTCGAGACCGCGACTACCAGGGGGACGGCCAGGCCCAGCGCATGCGGACGGACATGGTCCCCGCGCTGCAGGGCACTTACCGGGACCTCCTCCAGTGCACCGTCGCGCAGCCGATGCGCCTCCGAAGGCATGAGCTGCACCAGCGTCTCCAGCGCCCCCGAAGCCCCCATCACCGACCTCATCTCGATCCGACCGGGCACCGCGACGATATATACCTTCTTTTCCGAACAGGCGCATCCCGACTGGCGCGACTTGCTGCCCTTGTTCGGAATCAGTAGCATGGCGGGGCGATCTTCGTCGCCATCGTGTTTTCCGCCAGCGCCTACTCCCTGCCCATGCTCCTGGACGGCAAGTTGGATTCCGTACCGCCATCGTCACCAGCGTGAACGCCGTGCTGCGCAACAACCCGGCCATGATCGTATGGACCGCGCTGATCGGGCGCGCCGTGCTGCCGGGCTTCGCCACCGCTTTTCTCGGCTTTATCGTGCTGCTGCCGCTGATCGGCCATGCGACCTGGCACGCCTACGAGGAGACCATCGACGCCTCGGGGTGGCTGCGGAACGAACCGGTCAACGATACAGGGATGTGACTCAGTGAGCGCCGGTGTGGTCGTATTGTCTGAACTTGACCGGGCTTCCATAGAGCGGATTCCATCGCGTCCGACGCCGCTCGCGTTGGGCGGGTGCTGCAACTGCAACGTGGTGCTGGAATGGTAGACCCCACCGTCCACCAGCTGGTCGAGCGACAGGTCGAGACGACGCCTGCGCAAACGGCCGTCGTCTTTGCGGATCAACAGCTGACCTACAGGACACTGAACCAACGCGCCAACCGGTTGGCACATCATTTATGCGCACTGGGCGTGGCGCCTGAGGTACCCGTGGCCCTGTGCCTGGAACGTTCGCTGGACCTGCCGGTGGCGGTACTGGCGGTGCTCAAGGCGGGCGGGGCTTACGTACCGCTCGACCCGGCCTATCCCGCCGAGCGTCTGGGCTACATGCTTCGCGACAGCCAGGCGCCCGTACTGGTTGCGCACAGTCGGCTGCTGTCAAAACTGCCGCCCTACGCCGGCAGGATCGTGCAGCTGGATACCGCCGCCGAGTCCCTGACCCGGGAATATTCGGACAATCCACCGACGCATGCGCAACCGGACAACCTGCTGTACATCCTGTATACCTCCGGATCGACCGGCACGCCGAAAGGTGTGGCGATGCCGCACCGCCCGCTGGTGAACCTGGTGTCGTGGCAGCAGCAGACCACCACGCTCGATCACCCCGCGCGAACACTGCAATTTTCCTCGTTGAGCTTCGACGTTTCGTGCCAGGAACTGTTCTTCACCCTGAGTTCGGGCGGCACGCTGGTCATGGTTGACGAAGATACGCGGCGCGATCCCGCCGCACTCTGGCGTTTTCTGAGGACGGCTGACATTGAACGATTGTTCCTGCCGTTTGTCGCCTTGCAGCATCTGGCGCAGGCCGCCGCCGAAGATCCCGAGCCTCCCGGATCGTTGCGCGAAGTGATCACCGCCGGTGAAGCGCTGCAAGCGACGCTCCCCGTCCGGAATCTTTTTGCACGCCTCGAAGGCTGTACGCTGCATAACCAATATGGGCCGACGGAGACGCATGTCGTCGCGTCATACCGTTTGTCCGCCGATCCACAAAGCTGGGAAGCACTGCCGCCCATCGGGCACCCGATTGCCAACACCACTTTGCATATTCTCGACCCGCATTTGCATCCCGTGCCGGTCGGGGTGTCGGGCGAACTCCATATCGGTGGAACGGCCCTGGCACGTGGATATCTGAACCGCGCAGACCTCACCGCGGAACGCTTCATCCCGGACCGGTTCAGCATGGTCCCCGGCATGCGTCTGTATCGTACGGGCGACCTCGCACGTTATCGCAAAGACGGGAGCATCGAGTATCTCGGGCGGCTGGATGGGCAGGTCAAGATCCGCGGTTATCGGATCGAACTTGGCGAGATCGAGACGGTGCTGGCGCAGTGCCCCAGCGTGCGCGCGAGTGCGGTCGCCGTGTCGGAAGATGCGGGTGGCGATAAGCGTCTGGTTGCCTACGTGGTACCACAGGCGCAGGAGGTTCCCAATGCAAGCGAATTGCGCGCTTGGCTGCAGACGCGATTGCCCGAATACATGATTCCAAGCGCGTTCGTCGCGCTGGAGCGGCTGCCGTTGACGGCCAGCGGCAAATTGGATCGCCGCGCGCTGCTGCACAGCGCACCGGAGCAGCCGCCATCCGAGCAGCCCGTCGCCGCGCCGCGTACCGCGACGGAACAGATACTCGCCAACATCTGGGGCGAGGTCCTGGGTGTGGAGCAGGTAGGCATCCACGACAATTTCATTGCCCTCGGCGGGCATTCGCTGCTTGCGACCCAGATCGTCGCACGCGCTTGGCAAGCCTTCCAGATCGAGGTACCGCTGCGGACACTGCTCCAGGCGCAGACCGTGGCCGCCCTGGCCAGCAGCATCGACACGCTCATGCGCGCCGCACCCATACGCGGATCCTCCTCCATCCCGCTGGCCACACGTCCGTTCAAGCCAAGACACTAGTGTAGTGTTGCGTTCTGTTTGGAACTTAAGCGGCGATTGGCGCGAATCACCTTCTGCAGGATATCGCGAGCGCTCCTGGTCCGGATGAATCGCCTGGGCCTGGTGTTGTGAATTGGCGATGTACTCGTCGAGGCGGTCACCAGCGCCGTAGGGCGGATAAGCGCAGCGCATCCGCCACCCAGCCACCTCTGGTTCAAAATCCGACTCCGCGACCCCCATTGGCTCCCTGTTTCCCCACGACGCCTGATCCCCTTCGCGATCCACTCAGCACGAGAAACTCGACGGGAGCGAAACGGCTTCGTGCACTCCTGACGCCGGCCGATCACGAATGGCGGATGCGCTGCGCTTATCCGCCCTACATCCATTGAAGGCTCAAACGTCTCGTCAAGAGTGCATCACTACACTAGTACCCGTCCGAAAAGTCTTTCCGCATGGTCTCACGGTTGATACCTCATGCCTGGCCAGGCCTTGGTGCCTGAGGATGGTATTCGCGAGTACGGACTTCTGCAGATGCAACACTCCAGCAACTGTTCGCTGGCCGCAGTCCGCACCTCCAGACATCAGACTCGATTACGTCCTACGCGGCTCGGTGTTCGCAGGTGCCGGAATGTTGGACCTGACCCCACCCTGATCAATGCAGCGCCGGAACCAGAGCTCGAGGGCGGCACAGCGGAACAGCCGCCATTCGCCGGCACCCTGCTTCACGAAACGCTCCACACAGGCATCCAGCCCCCGCGCGTCGAAGACGCCGCGCTCGCGGGCAACGGTGGCGGCTGGCCAAAGGACCGGCGGCAGGGGGAGAAGTGTGCCGGCGAACCCGTGGTCGGGGTAGATTCGGGCGCTGGAATGCCGGTTCGAGGCAGTTCGCGGGTCAGTTCGACGACCGACAAACGCGACGAAGTGATGCTGTCGGACGAAAAGGCCGTTTATGCTTACTGTACACCGGCTCATCGGCACTGAGTATGCGCACCATGGCGGCAAGCGCCGGCGCGTCGCGGCTCAGCGTGGTACACCACACATGTACCGCGTCGGCGGCCGGCATAGTGGCTCCAACCGCCAGGCGCCAGCGTGCGGCTGCCGTCACGCCCGGGGCTCCGGCGCGCGGCGCGCCCGCTCCAGGCATTCGCTCACGCGTGCCGCAAAGCCGATCGCCCGCTCCCCATAGAACATGTTGTGATGCACGCCCGGCAGTAAGTACAACTCCACTCCACCGCGTGCGAGTTCGCGCCAGCACATCTCCGGCCCGCCGAAATAGTGTTCCAGGCGCCGCTCATGACGATCCAATGTGGCGCTGCGAAACAACACCACCTTGCCGGGATAGTAACGCGGCCGATAGCGCTGCAATGCCCGGCTGTGCGCACGCGCCATGCGCTTGTGCAGCTCGTTGGCGAATTTCGCGCGACGCCTGCGTTGCACCGGTTCGCCGCCTCCGGACCAACGACGCCGTAGCAGGGTCAAAATTTCGCGCGGGGACAATACGAACGGATAGGTGAGACGCGAAAATCGGTACCACCGGGGACGGAAATGCGGTCCGCGCACGACCCAGGTGTCGCCGATAAACACCGTGCCGACCTGTTGCCCGCTGGCCTGCAGTTGCACGGCCATTTCGTAGACCACGATACCGCCGAACGAAGTGCCGCACAGGTGATACGGTCCCTGCGGCTGCACCGTGCGGATGGCCTCGATGTATACCGACGCCATGGTCTCGACGCAGTCGTGCGGCGCCTGGCCTTCGATCACGCCGTGCGCCTGCAGACCGTATACCGGCTGGTCCCTGCCGAGTTCGCGTGCGAGGTCCGCATAGCCGAGGACGTTGCCGCCCGCCGGGTGCACACAGAACAGCGGCGGCCTGCTGCCTTCCGGCTGGATCGCTACCAGCGGCGACCACGGCGCCAGTTGCACCCGTTCCCGCACGATGTGGGAGAGACGCGCAACGGTGCCGGCCTGGAACAACAACGCCAACGGCGGGTCCTGCTGGTATTGCTGACGGATGCGTTCCATGAGCTTCACCGCGAGCAGCGAGTGGCCGCCGAGCGCGAAGAAGTTGTCGTATATGCCCACGCGATCCACGCCCAGCAATTCGGACCAGACCTGCGTCATCCATTCCTCGACGACGTCGCGCGGCGCTACATAGGATACGCGGGCGTCGTCGCCCTGTCCGGGCGGTGGCAATGCCGCCCGGTCGAGCTTGCCGTTGGCGGTGCGCGGCAACGCCGGCAGGAATATGAAAGCCGACGGGATCATGTATTCGGGCAGACGCGCAGCGAGCGCGGCGTGCAGCGCCGCGGCGTCCGCATCCGGGCCCGACGCGACCACGTAGGCGACCAGGCGCCGGTCACCCGGGCGATCCTCGCGCGCCACCACGGCGACGTGGCGTACCTGCGGATGCTGCGCGAGCTGCGCCTCGATCTCTCCCGGTTCGATACGGCATCCGCGAATCTTGACCTGCTCGTCGATGCGTCCCAGGAACTCGATCGTTCCATCCGCCAGCCAGCGCGCACGATCCCCCGTGCGATACAGCCGTGCCGACAGTGCACTGCCGTACGGGTCCGCCACGAAGCGCTCGGCGGTCAATTCGGGGCGCCTGCGATAACCGCGCGCGAGCCCGTCGCCGCCGATCCACAGTTCGCCTCCAACCCCGACCGGTACCGGTTGCATGCTGGCATCGAGCACGTACACGCGGGTGTTGCGGATCGGTCGGCCGATGGGTATCGACGCGGTCTCCGGCATCGGTACGCGCGCAATGGTGTGGCAGCAGGCAAAGGTCGTGCTCTCGGTAGGCCCGTAGCCGTTGATCAGTTGGGTCTCCGGCAGGCGCTCCAGCGCACGGCGTACATGCACAGGCGACAACGCCTCCCCGCCGGTCAGCAATTGCCGCACGCCGGTCAGTATATGAGGGGCATCGTCCAGTATGGCGTTGAACAAGGTGGCGGTAAGCCACACTGTGGTGACCCGGTGGCGGGCCAGCACCGCACCCAGCGCGCGCGTGGTCGGCACCCGCTCGGGGAAGATCACGCAGGTCGCACCGTGCAGCAGCGCGCCCCACAATTCGAACGTCGAGGCGTCGAACGAAATCGGTGCCAACTGGAGAAACACCTGTTGCGGCCCGAACTCGACGTAGTCGTTCCCGAGCACCAGCCGCGTGACGCCGCGGTGCAGGACTTCCACACCCTTGGGCACGCCGGTGGAACCGGAGGTGTAGATGATGTTGGCGAGCTGGTCCGCGTGTGTGCGGTTGGGCGGATCCGTGTCCGGTTGGCGCCCGATCGCCTCATGCAGCAGCGCCGGACACACGATCGTGCCGCCGTACCCACCCAGGGCATCGCGCAGCGATTCGTCCACAATCACCGCCGGCGCACCCGCGTCGTCCAACATGAACTGGATGCGCGCCTGTGGATATGCCGGATCCAGCGGAACGTACGCACCGCCCGCCTTCAATATCGCCAGCACCGCAACCACCAGCTCCGGCGAACGATCGAGATAGACACCGACCGGCACCTCCGGACCGATACCCAGTTCCTGCAGATGATGCGCCAGCCGGTTGGCACGGCGGTTCAACTCCGCATACGTGACCTGCAGCTCCCCGCAGGCAAGCGCCACGGCATCCGGGCTGCGCTGCACCCGCTCCACGAACAGCTCGTGGATGCAGCGATCGCGCGGATAGACGCTGGCGGTGGCGTTCCACTGTTCCAGCACCAGCGTGCGCTCCTGCGGCGTGAGCAACGACAGGGCCGAAACGGTTTGCGTCGGATCGGCGGTCATACCCTCCAACAGCACCCGCAGATGCTGCAACATGCGCTGCGCCGTCTGGACATCGAACAGATCGCTGTCGTATTCCAGCGCCAGAACGATACCGGTCCGCGTGTGTTGCGCGAACAGGATGAGATCGAATTTGGCGCCGGCACCCGCGATCGGCAGTGCGCTTGCCGTCAGCCCCGGCAACTGCAAGTCATCGCTGCCCGCATCCTGCATCGCGAACATCACCTGGAACATCGGGCTGTGCGTGAGATCGCGTGCGGACCGCAGCACCTGCACCAGTTTTTCGAACGGCAGGTCCTGATGCGTATACGCGCCGAGCGTCATCTCGCGCACGCGCATCAATGCCTCCCGCACGGTCGGGTCACCCCCCAGATCCACGCGCAGTACCAGCGTGTTCACGAAGAATCCGATGAGGTCCTCCAGGTCCACGCGGTTGCGTCCCGCGATGGGACTGCCGACGGCGATGTCGGTCTGCCCGCTGTAGCGGTGCAGCAGCACCTGGAACGCCGTCAACAGCAGCATGAACATGGTCACCGATTCCTGACGTGCCAGATGTTCGCACCGTCGGGCGGTTTCCTCCGGCAGCTCCAGCGTCACGTGCCCGCCGCGGAAGCGGCGCTGCGCAGGTCGCGGGCGATCGGTCGGCAGATCCAATACCGTGAGACCGTCCAGGCGGCGCCGCCAGTAGTCGAGTTGGCGTTCCAGCACCTCGCCCTGCAGCCAGCTGCGTTGCCACACGGCGTAGTCCGCATACTGCAGGGAGAGCGGTGGCAGCGGCGAGGGCCGCCCGGCGACGCCGGCCGCGTATAGCTGCGCCAGCTCGCGGAACAACACCGTCATGGACCACCCGTCGGATACGATGTGGTGCATGTTCAGCAGCAGCACGTGTGCGTCCGCATCGGTGCGCAGCAGTTTCACGCGCAGCAGCGGACCATGCGCCAGATCGAACGCATGCGCCCCCTCCTCGGACGCCAGACGCGTCACTACACGCTCGCGTTCGTCCGGTGCGAGTTCGCACAGGTCGATCACCGGCAGGTCCAGGTGCAGCTGCCCGGCGATGACCTGCAGCGGCTCTCCGTCGATCATCGGAAAGGCGGTGCGCAACACCTCGTGGCGCCGCACGATCTCGTTGAGCGCCTGCTCCAGCGCCTGCCCGTGCAGCGTGCCGCACAGACGTACCGCCATCGGCATGTTGTACAGCGCGAGTCCGGGCTCCAGCCGGTCCAGGAACCACAGCCGCTGCTGCGCGAACGACAGCGGCACGCGGGCGCCGCGCGCCCCGGCTTGCAGGACCGGCACCCCGGCGGCGGCGACCGTCTGCATGATCTGCGCCGCCAGCCCCGCGATGGTCGGGGACTCGAACAGCGCCCGCAGCGGCACATCCACACCGAACGCCGCGCGCACCCGGGACATCACCTGCGTGGCCAGCAGCGAGTGCCCGCCCAACGCGAAGAAGTTGTCGTGTATGCCCACCCGCACCAGCCCCAACACCCCGCACCAGATCGCCTCCAGCATGTGTTCGGCTTCATCACGTGGGGCCTCGTAGGCGTCCGCATCCGTCGCCCGCAGACCCGCATCCGGCACCGGCAGCGCCTTGCGGTCGACTTTGCCGCTCGGGGTCATCGGCAGCGCGTCCAGTACCACATACACCGACGGCACCATGTATTCCGGCAACGTCTCGAGCAGGTGCCGACGCAGCTCGTTCGCACCGACCTCACCCGGCCCAGCGAACACCACGTAGGCCACCAGCCGCTCGGCATGCGCCACCACCACCGCCGTATGCACCCGCGGATGACGCAGCAGTACCGCCTCCACCTCCCCGGGTTCGATCCGGTACCCGCGCAGCTTTATCTGGTCGTCTGCGCGCCCCAGATACTCGATCTGACCGTCTGCGCGCCAGCGCGCCAGATCGCCGGTACGATACATGCGCCCACCGGGCGTCGCGCCGAACGGATCGGATACGAACCGTTCGCCGGTCAGCTGTGCACGGTTCAGGTAGCCGCGCGCAACCCCGGCACCTGCGATATACAGTTCGCCGCCTACACCCACCGGCACCGGCTCGCCCGCACCGTCCAGAATATAGGCACGCGTATTGATGATCGGCCGGCCGATCGGCGGATCCCCCTCCTGCCGGCGCTCGCACTCATCCGCGCACGGACGATACAGCGTCGCCGTCACGGTCGTCTCCGTCGGCCCGTAACCGTTCAACCATTCCACACTCGCGCGCACCAGCCCGTTCCACTGCTGCAACCGCTGCCCTGAGGTCTTCTCGCCGCCCACCACCACCAGACGCACCCCGTCCGGCACGGACAGGTGCGCGGCGTGCATATGCGCCACCCATGCGTGCCAGTAGGCGGTGGACAGATTCAATACCGTCAGACCGAGCTCGCCAATGCGCGCGTGGAATGTCTCCACGGCATTGAGCACCCCCTGCGGCCACAACACCAATGCCGCACCCGCCAGCCACGTCGGGTAGATCTCCTCCACTGCAATGTCGAAGCTGATGGAGGCAAACTGCAGCACACGGTCCGCAGGCGTGAGCCGGAAGGCATCCACCGCCCACAGATTGTGGTTCACAACATTGGCATGCGTGATCACCACGCCCTTCGGACGCCCGGTGGAACCGGACGTGTAGATGACGTAGGCGGCGTTCGCGGGCGTGGCGCGCGGTTGCGGATTCCCCGCATCCAGCGCGGCAATGCGTTCCCATTCGGCATCCAGCGCGATGATGTGCACGGGCTGTTGCGCAAAGCGCCCCCGCAAGGCGGACTGCGTCAACAGCACCGGCGCCGCACAATCCTCCAGCATGAACCGCAGCCGTTCGTCCGGGTACGCCGGATCGAGTGGAACATACGCACCACCGGCCTTGAGCACCGCGAGCATGCCGATCAGCAGCTCCGGCGAGCGCTCGCAGCACAACGCCACCAGCGCCTCCGGCCCCACCCCCCTCTCCAGCAACCGGCGCGCCAGTTGATTCGCACGTGCGTTGAGCTGCGCATAGCTCCACTGCACGGCATCTTGTATGAGCGCGGGTGCATCGGGTGTGCGCGCCACCTGCGCCTCGAACCACTCGTGCAGGCAACGCTCGCCCCCGATGTCGAGCGCCGTGTCGTTCCACTCCACCAGCAGCTGGCGCCGCGTCTGCGGCGCAAGGCACGCCAGCCGTCCAATCGACTGCCCGGGCGCAGCGGCTGCGGAATCGGCCAGCGCGACGAAGCTTTCGGCCATCCGCACCATGGTCCCGGCATCGAACAGCTCGGTGTTGTACTCGATGATGCCGCTGAAATCCGTCGCACCGCTCGACAGCGACAACGTCAGCTCGAACTTCGCCACGTCCGTGTCCAGCTCCAGCGACTGCGCCTCGATCCCCTCCAACTCGAGCGCATGCGTCGAGGCATTCCGCAACGTGAACATCACCTGAAACAGCGGATGACGGGCCAGATCACGGGTGGGCCGCAACTCCTCCACCAGCTTCTCGAACGGCAGATCCTGATGGTCGTAGGCGTCGAAGCACATATCGCGCACGCGCCCGAGCGCCTCGATGAACGACGGATCCCCGGACAGATCCGCACGCAGCACCAGCGTGTTCACGAAGAAGCCGATCAACGGCTCGATCTCGGTACGGTTGCGCCCCGCAATGGGACTGCCGACGGCGATGTCGGTCTGCCCGCTGTAGCGCGCCAGCAGAATCTGGAACAGTGTGAGCAGGGTCATGAACGGCGTGGTACCGGCCTGCTGCCCGATACGCCTGAGCGCGGCACTGGTGGTCGCGCTCAGGCTCACCGGTACCGTCGCACCGTGATAACCGAGCACCGCCGGGCGTGGATGGTCGAGCGCCAGCTCCAGCGTGCTCAGCCCCGCAAGCTGTCCGCGCCAGTACTCCAGTTGCGCATCCAGCACCGCGCCTTGCAGATACCCGCGCTGCCACACCGCATAGTCGGCATATTGAACCGGCAGTTGCGGCAATCCGGCCACACCACCGTGCCGATGGGCCCGGTAGAACGCCGACAGCTCGCGCAGCAGCACGCCCATGGACCACCCGTCGGATACGATGTGGTGCATGTTCAGCAGCAGCATATGCTCGTCCGGCGCCAGGCGCAGCAGCTTCGCCCGCAGCAACGGCGCCCGTTCCAGATCGAACGCCCGCTGCGCATCCTCCTGCAGCAGCCCGGTTGCCGCCTGCGTGCGCGCCGACACCGGCAGCGCCGACAGATCCACCACGGCAAGCGGCGCCAGCACCGCATCGGAAACCACCTGCACGGGCCGCCCGTCCTGCTCCTCAAAGTGCGTGCGCAACACCTCGTGCCGTCGCACGATGTCCTGCAAACTGCGCCCCAGCGCCCCGCAGTCCAGCGCACCCCGCAACCGCTGCACAAACGGAATGTTGTAATAGGCACTGCCCGGCTCCAGCCGGTCCAGGAACCATAGCCGCTGCTGCGCGAACGAGGTCGGCAGCACGCAGACCTCGCCGGCGTCCACCGGATCCGCCGCGCTGTCGGCCATGTCTGTATGCACTTCGTATGACATTCCCCGGGCTCTCCTATCGCGCGTTTTCTTCACGTTCGGCGGCGGCGGACAACCGGAACGATCCGTGCCGGATTGCCGGGCCGCGCGGCGCGTGGAATCGCACGGGCAAGTACCCCACCCCCGCCGCTACGCGCCGCGTCGACCCGCTGCGCGAAACTCCCAAAAAGATATTTGCCTATAAATAGTCCGCCTCGACTCGCTTTAGCAATGACTTCATAGTTGATTTGTTCGCCATCCATGGTTTTGCCCGAGCTGCGGCGCCCGGCGCATGGCCGAGCGCGCGGCATTGCTGGTGGACGAGGTGTTTCCCGAGCAGCCGGTACGCCAGTGGGTGCTGAGCGTTCCGTTTCCGTTGCGCTTCCTGTTCGCGAGCCGCCCGGCCATCATGGGTCAGGTGCTGGGCATCGTCTACCGTGGCATCGCCACCCACCTGTCAAGAAACAGCTATCTGGCCAGCGACGGGCTTGAGGCCGGGCCGATGGATCAGCTCCCGGGTTCGTCGATCGCGTACCGCATTGCCGTCGGGCCACAGCAGGGCCGCAAGGTCTTCACGCTACAGACGCTGCCGGCGAGCGACGAGCCGTTCGATGATGGAGTGAGCAAGGTGGCCGGGTTCTCCCTGCACGCCGGCGTGGCGGCGCGAGCGGACCAATGCAAGAAGCTCGAACGGCTGTGCCGGTACATCAGCCGCCCGGCGGTCGCGGAAAAGCGCCTGTCACTCACTGCGAACGGAAACGTCCGCTACGACGTGAATGGATTCACAAGAGTCGCGGGCGCATGGATGCGCAAGAGCGACCCAGCTGAAGACGCCTTACCGCTTTCGGCTGATGGGCGATCTCGCCCCGGTACACCGGCTCCTCCCTGCCCTCCAGCGCCACCGGCACCGCAATCGTCTCCTTATGCACGTCCAACCCGATGAAGGCCCCATAGCGGCTCCCGCCCTTGGCCGTACCCAACCCCGCTACCGCCTGCTTGCAGACCTCGTTTGCGATAACATCTTTCATGACCTGCCCCTCCTCAATGTGGCTCTGTGTTCGAAATCCTCAACTTCAACATAACCCACGCGCGTTGAGGTTGGGCAGGTCAAAACATCATGTCTAGTATGCCGGCGCGCCGGCCTCGTAATGCAGGCCGCTCTTGCCGGCCTGGTCGCGGATGGCATGGTAGATGCCCTCATCGAGCGAGCCCGCGGCGCCGCCGGCTTCATCGACCTTGTGCTTCAGGAACTCGCTGCGCTTCCCGGCCAGCTCGCGGATCTGGCGCTGCAGCTCGCCGCGCCGCTCGGCCGCGGCGCCGATCGCCGCCTTGCGCTGATCGAGGTCCATGGCCTGCATCGGCGCCGGCAGCCGATCGGGCTCGATCGCCGAGAGGTCCACGCGGCCGCTTGCCACGTCGTCGACCAGCTCGTGTTCGCCCAGCAGGTTGGCAGCTCCGCTCCCGGACGCATTGAACATGGCGCGGCGGGCCCGGGACGCCACCGAGGCGGCGGCATGCAACTTGTCGGCGGCATCGAACTTGCGCTGCTCCGCAGCCTGCTGCTCGGCAGTTCCATACGCGAGCCGCGTCGCATCGAGCGCGCGGGAAAGCTCGGCAAGCCTGGCGTCATAGGGGGTGGCGATTGCCACAGCGCTGCCGTTCTGCCCGACCTGGAAATAGCGCCCGTCACCGAGCTGCGCGATGTGCTCCCACGCCTGCCGCGTCTCGCCGTTCTCACCGCATTGGATGGTGTTCACCGTGATCCCGCGCGCCCGCGCGACGGCAACGGTTTCCGGATAACGGACATCGTCCTGGTAATCCTGGTGCGGGGGCGCATCGCCGACCAGGAACACGACCTTGTAGGTCTCCGGGTCCTGGCTCCAGGACATGTCGTGCACGGCCTCGTAGAGCGCCCGGTTGACGCTCTCCGGACCGTCGCCTCCGCCACCGGCCTGAAACTCCATCAGCGATGCATACACCGAGTCCAGATCCCGCGAAAGGTCCACGCGCCGTGTGACATAGACATCGCCACGATCGCGGTAGGCGATCAGTCCGAGCTTGATTTCCGGCGCCGGCTGCGCCAGGGCCATCGTGCTGGCGACCGACCAGATCTTCTCCTTGGCCGCCTGTATCATTCCGCTCATGCTGCCGGTGGTATCCAACACGAACACCGCCTCGATGCGCGGGTGCCGCCCGGCGACCGTGGCCGTTGCGGATGTGGCCCCGTCGCTGCGATGGACCGGATACAGGGTTACGGCCGTTGCGGTACCGACGAGCAATGCCAGTGCGACGATTTGCGTTTTCATGATTTACCTCGCGATGGTTTCAACGGACGGACGAAAGCCTGCGCACAGCGGCCTGCGCCGTGCGGTAGGCATGCTCGAAACGCTCTTCGCGCCGCTCGTCGGCGCCGAGCGCCGGCGCGGTTTTTCGCGGCGAAGGCGCAATGGCGGCGAACAGTGCCTGGACCAGGAAGAAGCACCAGCTGGTGACAAACACGCTTTCCGTACGCCTTGCGGCCCAGATTGCCGCGGCGACACTCAGCAGGTTGAGGCCCAGATCGGCACCCGCCGCCAGCACGCTCGCGTGGAAGTACAGCGAGCGCAGCAGCCACACGAATCCGAGATGCACCAGCACATGGACCTCGAGCGGCGCGTGCGTCAGCCACAGGCCGCCGGCGGCCACGCTCCACAGCGCAAGGGCGGTGACCCGTCCCACCCGCCCGCCGCTGCGATGCAACAGGTAGAGGATGTAGCCGAGCGCGAGCGCCGCGATAAGCACCCGCAGTGCCACCGCGCCGTCCCAGAGCGTGCTCAGTCCGGCGTACAGCACACTGCCCGCGAGGCTCGCGATGAACGCCACTGCGACGCCCTCCCCGAAGCTCGGCCGCATCATGGCCGCGCCCTGCGCTGCTTCTCGCGCAGCAGCGCCACTTCGACGTCTTCGGCGCTGACCGTGAACCGCGGCCACTCGGGAATGCCGGTCCCCTCGTCGACAACCGGGTTGTCGGGTTTCGCCAGCAGGTCGGCCTGCCGCCGGGTGGCTTCCAGGCGGTTGCGCTGCTCGCGCATGCGGGCCTCGAGAGTACTCAGTCCTTCCTCCAGCGCCGTGCGCCTTCGTGCAAGAACGGCGCGCAGCTGCTGTGCCTCCAGACGACGCCGGAGCAGCACGCGGGCGAGATCCTCCTTGCCGGCGCTGAAGCACACGTCGAGCTCCTCCTCGATCCCCTGCAAGGTCTCCTCGATGCCGCAATCGCTGGTCGCCAACCGGCCCTGCTCGAGCCGCAGGGACTCCAGGCGGCGCAGGTCCTGCGCGAGTGCGTCCTCCATCTCGCGCACGGCCTGGCGAAGCACGACTTCGGGTTCTTCGATGCGGTCCAGCACCGCGTGAAGATCGGCCCGGAACAGCCGGGCAATGCGGGTAACCAGCGCCATGACGGTTCTCCTCGTGGATTCGTGTCTCAGCAGGCAGGCGCAGTGTAGGAAGTGCCGGCGGGTGCTTGTAGACCTGCGCAGGTAAAATTGCGCGCGCCGCGTTTACCAAACCTTTACACGCCGCCGGGCGCGAGCTGCTAGGCTGATGGCCCTCACCACGCAACAGGGCGTGATCGCCAGTACACGCGTTGAATGCCGCTACGCGCATTTCGAACGCACTGCAGCGGCGATGACTTTGCCTGCAACCTGATCAACACGGGGCGCGCCATGCAACGCAAGATCCGCATTCTGATCGTCGAGGACGAAGCACCCATCCGCGCGGGGCTCACGGATCTCTTTGTATTCCACGGCTACGAGGTGGAGTCTGTCGCCGACGGACCTGGCGGTCTCGAAAAGGCGATCGGTGGAACTTTCGACCTGATCGTGCTGGACGTGATGCTCCCGGGCATGAACGGTTTCGAGATCTGCAACCGCATCCGCGCCCAGGATCGCGATCAGCCGATCATCCTGCTCACCGCCAAGACCAGCGACGAGGACATCGTCCGCGGTCTGACCCTCGGAGCGGACGATTACATCACCAAGCCCTTCTCCGTGGCGCAGCTGGTGCTGCGCGTGCAGGCGGTACTGCGCCGCTCGCGCAGCGACACCGGGCTCGACAACCACCTGCACATCGGCGACGTGCAGATCGACGTTCGCAATCTGGCCGGATGCCGCGGCACGCAAAACCTGGCCTTCACGCGCCGGGAAATGGAAGTCCTGCAATATCTGTACGCCAACGCCGAACGTGCGGTATCGCGCGAGGAGCTGCTGAACAAGGTCTGGGGCTACGCCCGCACCATGGACATAGAGACCCGCACCGTGGACATCCACATCGCCAAACTGCGCCGCAAGATCGAGACCGATCCCGGCGCACCGCGTCTTCTGGTGACGGTGCGTGGCGCGGGCTACCGGCTGATCGTGGACTGAGACCTTGCACGCCACACCCGCGGGGCTGGATCTCAAGCGACTGCGGCTCTGGCTGGCAGCGTTTCTGGTGGCGCTGTCGGTTCCCACCGGCATGCTCGTGTACCACGCCCATACGCAGCTCAAGTGGGAGGCGTTCCAGCAGCACCGGGTAATGGCCGAAGAGCTCGCGGCACGCATCGACCAGCGACTGGCCGAGCTGGTGCGCGCCGAGGAGGCGCGCGCCTTCACCGACTATGCATTTCTGGTGGTCGCGGGCAATCCGCCGGCCGGCTTCGTACAGCGCTCCACGCTGTCCGCTTTCCCCGTCCAGTCCGCGATCCCGGGCCTGATCGGCTATTTCCAGGTCGACAACGACGGCACGTTCAGCACACCGGTGCTGCCGCCACCGGACACCTCGGCGGACGCCTACGGGCTTTCGGCTACCGAGCTGGACGCCCGGCGTGCGCTCGCCGCGCGCATCGAGCAGGTGTTGAGCCGCAACCGCCTGGTACAATATGCCCCGGGACCTGCTGCATTTGGGGGAGGGCGCGACGCAAGCCGGGCGAAGCGCGACACGCCGCAGGGCGCGCGCACCGCAGCGAACAGTAGTCTTGCCATGACCGCCCCGTCCCCCCCGGGTGCGGAGTCGGCACAGGCACGCTTCGATCAGCTGGGTGCTGCGCCCGCGCGACAGGCGTCGGAAGAACGAGCGGGCGCGGGACTGCCGGGCCGGGTGGAGGACCTGCAGCTCGACTCCGGCTATCACAGCAAGTCCGCAGCGACCGCACAGCGCGAATCCACCGCGCGGGCCCCGGCGTACGAGCGGCGCAGCGCGCGCAAGGAGCGCGGCTCCCTGCCGGAGCCCGTCGCGAGCGGCGACGAACCATCCGCCTCGGAGCAGGATTCCGGTACGGCGATGCGCATCCATACCTTCGAGAGCGAGATCGATCCTCTCGAGCTCAGCCTGCTCGACAGCGGGCACTTCGTGCTGTTTCGCAAGGTATGGCGCGACGGACAGCGCTACGTGCAGGGCATGCTGATCGAGCCGCGAGCGTTTCTGCAGGGTCTGTTCGACGCGGCCTTTCGGGCCACGGCCCTGTCACAGACGAGCGACCTCATCGTGGCATTCCGGGGCAATGTGCTGTGGGCAGTCGCGGGCGACCCGCTCCCGCGCCCGGACGCGCCCAAAGGTGCACTGCTCTACCGGGCACGCCTTTCGGCACCCATGAGCGACCTGGAGCTGGTGTTCCGCGTGAATCGGCTGCTCGTGGGGCCGGGCGGGGTGCTCATCACCTGGCTCACGGCGATCCTGGTCGTGGTGCTCAGCGGGGGGTTTTTGCTGATGTACCGGCTGGGCGCCCGGCAGATCGAGCTCGCGCGCCAGCAGCAGGATTTCGTGTCGGCCGTCAGCCATGAGCTCAAGACGCCGCTCACCTCCATCCGGATGTACGGCGAGATGCTACGCGCCGGCTGGGCGAGCGAGGAGAAAAGGCAGACCTACTACGACTACATCTGCGACGAGAGCGAACGCCTGTCGCGCCTGATCGGTAACGTGCTGCAGCTGGCGCGCATGACCCGCAACGACCGGCACGTGGACCTGAGGCCGGTAACCTTGGCCGAGCTCATGGCCGCCGTGCGCTCGAGGGTTGCGTCACAGGTCGAGCACGCAGGCTTCGCGCTCGAATGGTCGTGCGAAAACACTGGCGACGCCGTGGTGCGCGTCGACCTCGACGACTTCACCCAGATTCTCATCAACCTGGTGGACAACGGCGTCAAGTTCTCCGCCAAGGCGCCGCAGCGTCGCATCGACGTCCACTGCGAATGCCTCGACGATACCGCGGTGCGCGTCAGCGTACGGGACTATGGCCCCGGCATACCCCGGGACCAGATGAAAAAGATCTTCCGGCTCTTTTACCGCTCCGAGAATGCGCTGACCCGAGAGACCATCGGCACCGGCATCGGGCTCGCACTGGTCCACCAGCTGGCGCTCGCCATGAATGCACGCATCGAGGTCGTGAACCGGGAGCCCGGCGCGGAGTTCCGGCTGGACCTGCCGCGGATGCCGGTCGCCGCGCCTTTCGGCCCCGAATGAAGCATGGCAGCAACGCGGCCCTGCGGTCCGCATCGCGCCGCCGGGAGCGACGCTCCTACCGGTGGGTTGTTCGTCCTCGGCAGGACCATGATGCGCTGCGCCCGTAGGTTGGTCCCGCCGCGCTGAATGCCGGCACCGTGGGAGATTGGTCCCGCGGTCCTGAATGCCGGCACCGTGGGAGCGGGGCTGTGCACCGCGAATTGCGGCGCGCAGCGCCGCGATGGGGCTTTCAAGCCGCACTTTTCACGTACTCCGATCCCATGCAACCACACCCTCGTCCGGAACTCGTGCGCGCCCATTCGCCGCGGGCAGCCGCAGCGTCACGAGCAGCCCTCCCGAGGTGCGGTTCGAGGCAGCGACGCTGCCGCCATGCGCTTCGACGATGCGGCGCGTGATGGCAAGGCCCAGCCCGTAACCCGGGAATGCACCCCCGGTGGAGCTGCGCAAGAACGGGGCGAAGATCGCCTCCAGGTCGGCTTCGGGCACGCCCTTGCCCTCGTCCCCGATGTCGATCCGAACCTGCGGCCTCGTTCCATCCATCTGTGCCGCGATGCTGATCCGGCCACCGGGCGGCGAGTACCGCAGGGCGTTGCGCACCACATTTTCCACCGCGCGGTGGATGAGGTCGCGACTGCCGCGGACAACCGGTGCGCCGGATACGGACATCTCGACCCGGCTGTCCGCCTTCCCGGCTTCGAAGTGCGCGTCTTCCGCGATGCTGCCGAGGAGCTGACGCAGATCGACTTCTTCCGCCAGATTACCGGTCATGCCGGCATCGAGGCGCGCCAGCGTCAGCAGCTCCCCGACCAGCCGGTCCATGCGTTTCGTATCGCGCTCGATGCGCTCGATCAGCTCTGCGGCGCGCTCCGGCTGCTGCCGCATCAGATCTGCCGCGGCCTGCAGGCGGGCCAGAGGTGAGCGCAGTTCGTGCGAGACGTCGTGCAGCAGTCTGCGCTGCCCCTCCACCAGCCCCTGCAGGCGCTCCGCCATGCGATCGAATTCGGTGCCGAGGTCCGCGAGCTCGTCGCGGCGCGCGCCCATGGACGCGCCGATGCGCGTGTCCAGCTCGCCATCCGCCGCAGACCCGAATGCCTGCCGCAGGCTGCGTATGGGGCGCGCGAAGTACCAGGCCAATAGCGCCGCGAACAGCACGCTGACGATGCTGCCCGCCGTCAACGGCATCAACAGCGGGTGGAACGGCGACCCGCGATGCGGCGGGGGCGAGAACTCCATTTCCTCTGCTTCTTCTGCTTCCTCTGCGAGCCCATTCTGCGGCGCGAGTGCGGCAGCCTGGCGGTCGCCGGGTGCAGTCAAGGCCGGCGGGTGCTGCGCGAGCCATTCGTGTTCCAGCTTCGGGCGCATCGCCCAGATGGTTACGCCCACGCCGATGGAAGTGACGACCTGCGCCAGCCAGAAGAAGAAAAAGAATGTCCAGAAGAGTCGGCCCATGCGGGTATCGTGACGCCTATTCCACGACCAGCAGGTAACCCTTGCGAATCACCGTCTGAATCCGCGATCGACCGCCGGCGAGCGGCTCCAGTTTGTGACGGATGCTGCTCACGTGAACATCGATGCTGCGATCGAACGCGGTCAATGGGCGGCCGAGTGCCTCTTTCGAGAGCTGTGCCTTGCTCACCGGGCGGCCGGCATAGCGCGCCAGCACTTCGAGCAGGCTGAACTCGGTACTGGTCAACTTGAGCGGTTTGCCCGCGTGCTCGGCCCGCCGCATGGCCGGCCAGAGCGTCAACGCACCTGCGACCAGCGGCCGCGCCGCCGGTGCGATCGGAAAGGTGCCGGCGGTACCGACCCGCTTCAGTATGGCGCGCAGTCGGGCGGCCAGTTCCCGCGGGGTGCAGGGCTTTGGAACGTAGTCGTCCGCACCCAGTTCCAGGCCCACGATGCGGTCGGCGTCATCGCCGCGTGCGGTCAGCATCACCACCGGCATCGTGCTTGCCGCCCGGATGCGGCCCAGAGCCTCGATGCCGTTGATGTCGGGCATCATGACGTCGAGTACGGCAATATCGTGGCGTCCGGAGAGCGCCGCGATCACGCCCGCCTGTCCGTCCCGGATGCACTCGACCTCAAAACCTTCGCGCGCCAGATAGTCGCGAAGCAGCTCAAGCAGTTCCGCGTCATCGTCGACCAGCAGGACACTAGGCCTTGCGGGCGCGCCTTCTTCGGTCGTCATGAAGCGCGATTCTATGGCCAAACCGGGTGTGGCGGTCTTTTTCTTTACGGAGATTTACAGCGACCGGCCGATCCGCAACGCCGTTGCGCCGCGCAAGGCGGCAAGCCTTTGCCGAACCAGCGGCCGGCGTCCGCGAGTGCGTAAACGGTGCGACCGTGATGCGGCCCCAAGTCCTTGAGTGCAGGTCACCTTGACGAACCCTCACAGGCGGAACCACTGTGCCGTCCATTGGCAACCTCCCGCGGTGGAATTGCCGATTACCTACACCTGTACGGCTTTACCCCTCCCGGCGTAGCCACCAGCTCTGCAGCCATTAACAATCTTTAACTGCGCTTAACGAGGTTTTACATCGTACGGCGCGAATTTTCCCACCCCCTGGCCGATGCCTTGCAACGCAGCGGGTGCGCAGATCGCTGCGCACCGAGACCGATCAAAGCGGAAAGAAAGGAGCGGATGATGACTACCATCGACGGCGTCGGCACCAACCTCTGGATGACGGCGCATTACATGCACTCCATGAAGAGGGCGGACCCCACCGCAGCAGCGGAGCAACTGTTTTCGAAGCTCGATACCTCCGGTCAGGGCTACATCGAGAAGTCGGACCTTGCGGCGGCACTCGACCGAATCTCCTCCTCCACGCCGGCATCCGATACCACGTCGAATTCGCTCAGCATCGACGAGCTCTTTGCGAAGCTCGACGGCAACGGCGACGGCAAAATCACCGAGCAGGAACTCGCCGATTCGCTGAAGCAGATCGCCGAGCGGCTCGAGAGTCAGTTCAAGGCCATGCATTTGAACGCCGGTGCGGACGGCCCGGGAGCAATGCCGCCGTCGCCGCCCCCCGCCGACGAGGCCAAGGAAGCGAACGGCGGCTTCACCAAGGACGAGCTGACCTCCCAGCTGCAGGCACTCGGCACGTCGGACAGCCACCGTGCCGCGTTCATTTCCAACATCGTCGACAATTTCGCCGATGCAGATGCCAACGGTGACGGCAAGGTCAGCTTCGAGGAGGCACGGGCCTACAGTCGTGCCAGCGGTTCCGACGCAGCTTCATTCGCCGGCGCCGCGGTTGCAGGCCGGGAAGATACGAGCGCCAAGGTCATGCTGCAGATCGTGCGCCTCATGCAGGCCTACAACATCGGCGGCGACACGGGCAGCGCGCCCGCCTCGCAGTTGTCGGTCTCCGCCTGATGCGGAGGGTTCGGCTAGCCGAGGCATCCGCCCGTCGGCGCCAACGCTTCAAGGACGCCGACCCCTTGTAAGAGGCCCACCCAGCCTGCGGTAAAGCGTGCTGCGATGGATGCCGAGGCGCCGGGCGGCTTCGCTCACGCAGCCGCCGCACTCGGCGAGAGTCTGCTCGATGTCGCGACGTGTACGCGCACGCAGGTCCTGGCCGGGCGCGGGCCGGTCAGCGCAGGCAGCCGCAGCGTAGCTGCGGATCCCGGCCGGCAGCTGCTCGCGCTCGATGGTGCTTGCGGGCGGCGCGAGCGCTGCGAGCGTGCGCAATACGCTGACCAGCTGGCGCAGATTGCCGGGCCATGAATAGGCGGCAAGGGTTTCCAGCGCGTCCGCGCTGAGCTGCAGATCCCCGGCCTGGGCACGCAGCAGCTCCCGGATCAGCGCCTCGCGTTCGGCCCGCTCGCGCAGCGGCGGCAGATGCACCGTGTAGTCCTGGATGCGGTAGTAGAGGTCGGCGCGGAAGTTTCCTGCATGCACCATGTCGGCGAGCACCCGGTGGGTGGCGCAGATGAGCGCGAAGTCCACGGCCACCGGTCGGCCGCCACCGAGCGGATTCACCTGGTGCTCCTGCAGCACGCGCAGCAGGCGTGCCTGCAGCGGCAGCGGCATGTCGCCGATCTCGTCCAGAAACAGCACGCCGCCCTCGGCCTCACGCACCCGGCCGACCATTCCGCTGCGGCGCGCGCCGGTGAAGGCACCGCCCTCGTAACCGAAGAGCTCCGACTCGATCAGCGTTTCCGGCAGCGCGGCACAGTCCACCGCGACGAACGGTCCGTTGTGCCGCCGGCTCGCCGCGTGCACCCGGCGTGCGAACACCTCCTTGCCCACACCGGTCTCGCCCGAGATCAACACCGCGATGCCGGCGTCCAGCACTTTCGTCGCCTGTGCCAGCAGCGGATCGACCTGCACGTCGGCACCGGGCCACGGACGCCGCTCGCCTGCCGAGACGGGCACCTGCACCCCGCCCTGCCCGCTCAGCGTCCCGTGCAGGCACCGCCCGTCCCTGCCTCGGAACAGCGCGCGCTCTCCGCCGTGCGCGAGGCGCGGCAGCTCCAGCCACTCGCGGACCGAGCGCTGCAGCACAGTTTCGCGCTCGACGTCGAGCAGCTGCAGCGCGGCGCGGTTCGCCCCGACGATGCGCTCGCCGTCCAGGATCAGCACGGCCTCGCGATGGGTGCCGACCAGATCGGGATGGGTGTGAAAGCGCAGCACCGACTCACCCGGCTTTGCGTCCGTCGCCAGGCGGTGCTCGATAATCTGGATGGCCATGCGCACCATCCCCAGGGCGTGCTGGTGCAGGCGACGCGCGTGTCCCGAAACGTCCAGCACGCCGAAGAGCTCGCCGCGCGGCGAGACGATGGGCGCCGCGGCGCAGCTCAGGATGCCGTTGGCGCTGAGATAGTGCTCGCGCCCGCGCACTGAAACGGCACGGCGCTCCGCCAGCGCGGTACCGATGGCGTTGGTGCCACGCCCCGGTTCCGACCATACCACGCCCGGCTGCAGCGCCACGCGCTCGGCCTTGCGCAGGAACTCCGGGCTGCCCACGGCGTCCAGGATCAGGCCCTCGGCATCGGCCAGCAGCACCACGCTGCCGGTGTCGGAGACCATCTCCGCGAGGGCGTCCATCTCCGGCTCGACCAGTCGCCTCAGCTGCGCCTGCGCCTCGCGCCGCTCGCGCAGGGCGATCGCATCGAGCGGTTCCGGACGCACCCATTCCTGGGGCTGCAGCCACCCGGCACAGCGCCCCCAGGAGCGGCCGATCACCTCGGGGACCCACCCCGCGGGGTCCTGCCCCTGCTCGAAGAACAACTGGCGCGCGATGCTCGCATCGCCCCGTCCGGGAGGATAGCCATGCATGGTCGTGCCTCCTGCCATTGCCGGCCGTCGCCGCTGTTGCGCTGCGCGACAGCGCTCGTCGCATCCTGCGACAGTAGCCCATCCCCGCCGTGCGTCAAGTCGCGTGGCCGCGCGCGACACCGCGTTCCCGCAGGGCCCGCGCGCGAGCGGTGCCCCCCCGGCCCCGAAATCTCACCAGCCGGCCAGCGGCTGGCGAATAAGTGAATGGATCGCGGGGAAGATCCGGCATTCCTCGCGTTCGGCGAACGATACACGGTGTTCGCGCCGTCGGCCTATCCCGGTTCTGGCGGTTTTCCGGGCCAGCCGCGACAGGAGGTTACTCCTGCGACGGCGCAGACGCCGCCGCCGATGGCACGAATGCTGCGATTGGTCCCCACCAGCCGTTCGGCTGTCGCTACACACCAAGGAGGAGACCACCCCATGTCCGCAAACGTTGCCGAAGTCGATGTACTCGGTGCCAAGGTGCCGTTCCGCAAACGCTATGACAACTATATCAACGGCCAATGGCAGGCCCCGAGTCGACGCGAGTACTTCGAGAACATCACACCGATCACTGGCAAGGTGATCTGCGAGGTGCCGCGCTCCAATGCCGATGACGTCGAGCGCGCCCTCGATGCCGCCCATGCGGCCAAGACCGCATGGGGACGCACCGCCCCCAGCGAGCGCGCCAACCTGCTGAACCGCATCGCCGACCGCATGGAGCAGAACCTGGACCTGCTGGCCACCGCCGAGACCTGGGACAACGGCAAGCCGATCCGGGAATCCCTGGCCGCGGACCTGCCGCTGGCCATCGACCATTTCCGCTACTTCGCCGGCGCCATCCGCGCCGAGGAGGGCTCGATCGCCGAGATCGATCACGACACCTATGCGTATCACTTCAAGGAACCGCTGGGGGTGGTGGGTCAGATCATTCCCTGGAACTTCCCGATCCTGATGGCGACCTGGAAGCTCGCACCGGCACTCGCCGCCGGCAACTGCGCAGTCTTGAAGCCCGCCGAGCAGACACCGGCCTCGATCCTGGTGCTGATGGAGCTCATCGCCGACCTGGTGCCGGGGGGCGTGCTCAACATCGTCAACGGCTTCGGGCTGGAGGCCGGCAAGCCGCTCGCCTCTTCCAACCGTGTCGCCAAGGTCGCCTTCACCGGTGAGACCACCACCGGCAGGCTGATCATGCAGTACGCCTCGCAGAACCTCATCCCGGTCACCCTGGAGCTCGGTGGCAAGTCGCCGAACATCTTCTTCGCCGACGTGTGCGAGCGCGACGATGCGTTCTTCGACAAGGCGCTGGAAGGTTTTGCGATGTTCGCGCTCAACCAGGGCGAGGTCTGCACCTGTCCGTCGCGGGCACTGATCCAGGAGTCGATCTACGAGCAGTTCATGGAGCGCGCGATCAAGCGCGTGGAAGCCATCCGGCAGGCCAACCCGCTGGAGAAGAGCACCATGATCGGCGCCCAGGCCTCGCAGGAGCAGCTGGAGAAGATCCTCTCCTACATCGATCTCGGCAGGCAGGAAGGCGCCGAGTGCCTGATCGGCGGTGAGCGCAACGTGCTCGAAGGCCCGCTCAAGGACGGCTACTACGTCAAGCCGACGGTGTTCAAGGGCCACAACAAAATGCGCATCTTCCAGGAGGAGATCTTCGGCCCGGTGGTGTCCGTCACCACCTTCAAGGATACCGACGACGCCATTGCCATCGCCAACGACACCCTGTACGGCCTGGGCGCCGGCGTATGGACACGCGACAACAACACCGCGTTCCGGGTGGGGCGCGCCATACAGGCCGGACGCGTGTGGACCAACTGCTATCACGCCTACCCGGCGCACGCCGCGTTCGGGGGATACAAGCAGTCGGGCATCGGGCGCGAGAACCACAAGATGATGCTCGATCACTATCAGCAGACCAAGAACCTGCTGGTGAGCTACAGCGAGTCCGCGCTCGGCTTCTTCTGAGCGTTGCACGGACGGCGGGCGCAGCTGCGCCCGCCGTCCGTTCCTGCAGGAGGACAAGATGGACGTGCAGCGCGTGATCGCCACCGAAGCGGCCCGGGCACTGATCGGCCAGCTGGTCGAGCGCCACGGCCCGGTGATGTTTCATCAGTCCGGCGGCTGCTGCGACGGCAGCGCGCCGATGTGTTATCCGCAGGGCGAGCTGCTGGTCGGCGAGCACGATCGTCTGCTCGGCCACATCGGCGGTATGCCCTTCTACATCAGCGCCTCGCAGTTCGAATACTGGAAGCACACCCAGCTCATCATCGACGTGGTACCGGGCCGAGGCGGCATGTTCTCGCTGGAAGGCCCGCAAGGTCTGCGCTTCCTCACGCGCTCGCACCTGTTCACCGATGAGGAATGGAGCGCGCTGCAGGCGCAGGAGACCAGAGCGTAGTCACCCCAAATGGGGCACCCTTTCACCGCGCGCCGGGCACCCGGCGTTGCGATGTTTCCAGCCCGGAAATCTCACCCGCATCCCGGGAGCTGGCGGAATTCGCAGCCGTGCTGGCGCCGGTCTAAAGCGAAAGGGGTAGCCGTAGCCACCGCTTGCGTTAGACTGAGCCAGGGCGGCATAGTACCACCACCACCGGCTAACCCTCCTATCCCAATCGGGACAGCCACCGCAGTGTGGTCCGTAGGCTAACCTTGCACCAGCACGGAGCAGCTCCCACACGCGCAACAGCAGTCCGCCTCGCGCATGTCTGCGACGCGAGCTGGCGCGCAGGCCCATCCCGACCGCCCGCACGGCGGCAATGCCGGAGATATCGCATGGCCAGCAACCCGCAGTACGCAGCGCTCGATACCGACGAGGAAGGCTATCTGCTCGACCCGGGCGAATGGAACCGCGACATTGCAGAGGAGATCGCCGCCGGGGAAAAACTGGAGATGACGCCCGAGCGCTGGATGGTGGTCGACTTCGTACGCGACTACTTCGAACGCAACCAGACGGTGCCCGAAGCGCGGGTGATGTTGAAGGCACTGGGAGAACGCTACGGAGGCGAGCGCGCCACGCGGCGCTATCTCTACGAGCTGTTCCCCTACGGTTACGGCCAGCAGGCGTGTAAGATCGCAGGCATGCGCAAGCCTCGCAAACTCATGCTCGATGTCTGACCGCCGGCGCCGCGGTCAACCAACTTTCCCACTGCCGCGAGGGGCTGCGGTTCGCCTGAGTCCCACAGCCGACGTGGATGCGCTCGTCATCGGCGGCGGGCACAATGGCCTCGTGTGCGCCTGCTATCTGGCCGCCGCGGGCGTGCGCGTGCACGTCCTGGAACGGCGCGGCGTGGTGGGCGGTGCCGCGGTCACCGAGGAATTTCATCCCGGCTTCCGCAACTCCAGCGCCAGCTACACCGTCAGCCTGCTCAACCCGACCGTCATCCGCGACCTGCGCCTGCATGAGCGCGGACTGCGCATCGTGCACCGACCATTCTCCAACTTCCTGCCGCTGCCGAACGGGGACTGCTTCCAGCTGGGCTCACTGGAGGAGACCCGTGAGGCGCTGGCGCGCTACTCGCAACGCGACGCCCGGCGCCTTCCCGACTACTACACCATGCTCGATGGTGTCGCCGATCTGCTGCGCGAGCTCGTGCTGCAGACCCCGCCCCGAACCGGCGGCGGCATGCGCGACCTGCTGCGTGCGCTGCGCCTCGGCAACCACTTGCGCAGGCGCACCAGCGCCCAGCGCCGCGATCTCCTCGATCTGTTCACCAAGAGCGCGGGACAGCTGCTGGATCATTGGTTCGAGTCCGAGCCCATCAAGGCGGTGCTCGGTTTCGATTCCATCGTCGGCAACTTTGCCAGCCCCTACTCGCCGGGCTCCGCCTATGTGCTGCTGCACCACGTGTTCGGCGAGGTGGACGGACGGCGCGGCGTATGGGGTCACGCCATCGGCGGCATGGGTGCCATCACCCAGACCATCACGCGCGAGGCCGAATCGCGGGGCGTACTGATCAGCACCGATGCACCCGTGGCGCGGGTGCGCGTGCAGGCGGGCCGCGCGGTCGGCGTAACGCTCGAAAACGGAACCGACATCGACGCGCGCCTGGTCATCGCCAACGTCGACCCCAAGCGGCTCTACGAGTCGCTGATCGAGCCCGCGCATCTGGAATGGGAGTTTCTCGAACGCATCCGTGCCTATCGCTGCGCCTCCGGCAGCTTTCGTATGAACGTGGCGCTCTCCGAGCTGCCCGACTTTCGCGCGCGGCCCGGCACCGAGCTGCAGCCGCATCACCAGTCAGGCATTCTCATCGCCCCTTCGCTGGCCTACATGGAGCGCGCCTACATGGACGCACGCGTGCATGGCTGGGCGCACTGCCCGGTGGTCGAGATGCTGATCCCGAGCACGGTCGATGGCAGCCTCGCGCCGGACGGCGCGCACGTCGCGAGCCTGTTCTGCCAGCACTTCAATCCGCGGCTTCCGGACGCCATGACCTGGGACGAAGTGCGCGAGGAAGTGGCGGACCTCATCATCGACACCGTGGACGCCTACGCGCCCAACTTCAAGCGCAGCATCATCGCCCGCAGCAGCCTTTCGCCGCTCGATCTGGAGCGCCGCTTCGGACTGACCGGCGGCGACATCTTCCACGGCGCACTTACCCTCGATCAGCTCTACAGCGCGCGCCCGGTGCTCGGCTACGGCGATTACCGATCACCGCTCAGGGGCCTCTACCTGTGCGGCTCCGGCACCCATCCCGGCGGCGGCGTCACCGGCGCACCCGGCCACAACGCCGCCCGCGAAATCCTCCACGACCTGCGCTGGCGCCGCGCCTGACGCGCGCCGCAGAATCGCGGTCCATAGCCCCGCTCCCACGGGCGGTGCGCCGTGCGCGGCAGGTCGAATCAACACCGGTAGGAACATCGCTCCCGGCGCGATTCGCAACCGCTCCACATCGAGGGTCGGGCAAGCGCCTGTGGGAGCGTCGCTCCCGGCGGCGCGATCGCGGCCCGCAGGGCCGCGTTTCGATACGCTCGGCATGCGCCCCGCCGGACGCGGACGCCACGTTCCTTCACAGATCCTTGTGCATATGGATCAGGTGCGGCCGAAACCCGTGACGCGCCCAGACCGCGGCGGGACGCGGATCGGCCACCGCAAACGTCAGCTCCAGGCGCCGGATGCCCAGCGCGAGCGCATGGCGCTCCACCTCTGCCATCAGCACCCGGCTCACACCGCGGCGGCGGAATTCGGGTGCGACATCGAGATCGATGACATAGACGTATTTGCGTGCGCGAAACACCGGCGCCTCGTCCTCCACCCGGCAGGTAACGTAGCCGGCCAGCATCCCGTCCGCCTCTGCAACCCACGCCGTGCAACGCCCCGTGGCGAGAACCTCCCCGAACAGCACCGCAAGCTCCGGCACCGACAGCGCGGGCGTGTAGATGGGCTCGTGCGCGGCCACCTCCCCGGTGCACGTCCGCCACAACTGCGCAATGACCAGCGCATCGTCCGGCGTCGCGGGGCGCACGCTGATTGCGCCTCTCCCCACGGACGTTTGCGGGGCTGCGGGAACTGCACCGTTTTCTTCCATAGGGTCCTTCCCGGAAAGCATGATCACAGAACGCCAGTGGAGCACGGGCGCAGATTCTTGTCCACGCGTGGCGCCGTTCCCGCCTACGATCAACGGGGGGCGGCCCCGGCCCGGCCGACGTTTCCCTACCCGCAATTCTGGGGTAGTCTCCCCAGAGAAGATTAAAACTGGAGCGGAACCGGAGCCGACTGGGCTCGTGCGTTCACGCCCAAGACGGCATGGACAAGCTGAATCGCCTCTACGCATTGCACAGGCTCTTCCGCAGCCGGCGGCTTCCTGTTCCGCTTGCGGCGATCCAAGAGCAGCTCGGCTGCTCCGAACGTACCGCGCGCCGCGCGATCGCGGAGCTGCGCGACGACCTGTGCGCGCCCGTCGAATACGACCGCGAACGCAACGGCTTCCATTATGCGGAGCCTCAGCGTGAAACTTTCGAGCTTCCGGGCATCTGGTTCAGCCCCGAGGAAATCTACGCGCTTCTTGTTTCCTATGAATTGCTCGATGCCCTGCAGCCCGGCCTGTTCGAACCCTACATCACGCCCATTCGTGCCCGCCTCAAGGCACTGCTCGAGCACAACCGCGCCGGGGTGCCGGACATCGGCCGACGCATCCGTCTCCTGCAGATGGCTGCCCGGCCCGCCAATCTGGACGTCTTCCGCCGTGTTACCACGGCGACGGTGTCCCGCAAACGCCTGCGCATGCTTTACCACGGCCGTGCTCGAGACCAAACGACCGAGCGCACCGTCTCTCCGCAGCGCATCGTCTACTACCGCAGCAACTGGTACCTGGATACCTGGTGCCACCTGCGCGACGACTTCCGGCACTTCTCGCTCGACCGCCTGCATCCCATCGAAATCCTCGACGAACCAGCGCGCGAAATCCGCGAGGAAGAGCTGGACCAGCACTTCGCCAGCGCCTACGGCATCTTCGCCGGTCAGCCCACCGCGACCGCCACACTCCGCTTCACCCCCTCCGCCGCACGCTGGGTTGCGGACGAACACTGGCACCCGTGCCAGGAAAGCGTCGTCCTGCCGGACGGCAGCTACGAGCTGAAAGTACCCTACAGCCGCCCCGAGGAACTGGTGATGGACATTCTCAAGTATGGCCCCGACGTGGAGGTCATCGATCCCCCGGCGCTGCGCAACGAGGTGGCGGGGAAGCTTCGGGAGGCGGCGCGGCGGTATCGCTAAGGGGGGCGGTCAGGTTTTGGCAGGGCGGGGTGGGAAACTTCTTTCAGAACCCGACCACGATGAGCCGCAGGCGATGAGGTCACCGGCGCCGATCGCATCCGGGATGTTTCTGGCGCAACGAACGGCTTCCGCTAGCGCGTCATGGCACCAAACCAGAACGTGAGTATCGATGCGGAATGGACCTTGAGGGTCACCGGCCCACATACGGCTGAGATTTGAAATGCGAAGGTTTTCTGAACTGCCGGCAACCACCCGAGCCCTCTGGGCGAAAAGCGGTGTGCCGATTGGCCATGGGCTTTTGGCGCATATGCTGGATGTCGCGGCGGTAGCCGAAGCGATTCTGGACCGTGAATCGGCCCACACTCGGCAATGGGCTGGAACGAATTTTGGCATTGGCATTGACGAGGTGCCGCGCGGGCTGGCAGCCATATGCGGCCTGCACGATTTCGGGAAGGCCATCCCAGGCTTCCAGGCCAAGTGGCCGGAAGGGAAACAAAACGACGAGGCGGCCGGTCTGAGCTTCGCCCCCGCCGCAGCCATGAAGGCCGACCGTCACGATCTTGCGAGCGCCTATCTGCTGCAAACGCAATTTGCCAAGCGGTTTCCCCATGCGGGCTGGGCTCCCTCGGCTGTCCTCGCTGTCGCTTCGCATCACGGTTATGTGTTCAGGACGAGGGAGATCAGGGGCGGCAAGCCTCTATTCGAGCCCGCGATTTGGGCAGAGGCGCGCGAAGCATTGCTGGACAGCTACATCGGTGCGCTAACGCCATTCACTTGGCCGGCTACTGCGCAGCTGGACGTGACCGCTGCGTCCTGGCTGGCCGGGCTGACCAGTTTGGCGGACTGGATAGGATCCAATCCGCCATGGTTTCCCGCGGGCGAGCGAGCGGACGTGTTGACGGATTACCATCAGTACGCGCGCGAACTGGCAAAGCGCGCTCTGAAGGACATCGGCTGGCCCGCGTTTGCGTTGCTGTTAACGAACAGCGCCGATACCGACGCGCTGGTCAGTTGCATCCTCGGGCGACCGGATCAGTCAATCTCTGCCCGACCATTGCAACGCGCTGCCGACCGGCTCCTGGAGGACAGGACCGGACCCCTATTGATGATCGTCGAGGCTCCTATGGGCGAGGGCAAGACCGAGCTCGCCTTTTTGGCCCACCTTCGGCTCCAGTGCGCGAACGGACACCGTGGCGACACCTTGGCCTCTATTTGGCTCTGCCCACGCAGGCCACAGGCAATGCCATGTTCGGTCGAGCGCTGACATTTCTTGAAAACTTTCTGCCCGACACGCCTCTCGACATGCAGCTCGTTCACGGGAGTGCAAGCCTGGCCGAACGCATACCCCGGTTGCGTGGAATCGACGCATCGACACAGGAGTCCATTGAAACCTCAGCATGGTTCTCCCAACGAAAACGAGCGTTGCTGTCGCCGTACGGCGTGGGCACCATCGACCAGGCTCTGTTCGCGACGCTTCACGTCAAACACCACTTCGTGCGCCTGTGGGGCTTGGCGAATCGCGTGGTCGTATTGGACGAAGTGCACGCCTATGACACCTACACGGCGGGACTGATCGAAGCCCTTCTGTCTTGGCTTAAAACCATGAACTGCTCGGTAGTTCTTATGAGTGCGACGTTGCCTGAAAAGCGCCGCGCGGCATTCCTGAAAGCGTGGGGCGCGGAGCAAGTCCCCGAAATGGCCTATCCGCGGGTGCTTGTAGCGGGTCGCGATGGTGTTGCCGGGGAACACGTGCCCAGTCGGCCATTGGCGCCAATCGCGGTCTCCGCTCTCCCGGACGATTTGGAAACGATCGCGGTCGCAGCCCTCCAACAACTTTCAGGGGACGGCTGCGGCGTCGTCATCGTCAACACTGTGCAGCGTGCGCAGGCTCTGTATTCACGCCTCAAGAACGAGATCGACAAAGGGACGGATCTCTTGCTGTTCCACGCCCGCTATCCGGCAGACGAACGCAGCGAACGGGAGCAACTCGTCCTCGAAAAGTTCGGGGGTGGCGAGACAGTTCACCGCCCCGGCCGTGCACTGCTGGTGGCGACTCAAGTCGTCGAGCAAAGCCTCGACATCGACTTCGACTTCATGATTACCGATCTTGCTCCGGTGGACCTGTTGTTACAACGCGCAGGACGGCTTCACCGCCACGAGCGCAAGCGCCCGAGACAACATACGAAGCCCCAACTGATGGTCGCAGGCTTTCAGCATGATCGCATGCCGGAGCTGAAACAAACCGCCTGGGGTTTCGTATACGATCCCTACGTGCTCTATAGGACGTGGGCCATTGCGGGGCATTGCGGGGCCCGAGCGAATCTGGCACCTGCCTGAAGACATCGACCGGCTCGTGCAGGCCGTCTATGGCGATGACCCGTTCGAAGCGGAGGAGCGCGAAGAGTATCTGAAGACGTTGGATCGTGCACTGGGCGAGCACCTCGCTGCCTTGCAGGAGCAGCGGCAGCGGGCAGCCAATGCCGCCTTGGATGCTCAGGCCGAGATTACCACGGCCTTCGACAAACCCCGCGCCAACGAAGAAGGCGAAGGCGTGGGATTGCGGGTAGTCACCCGATTGGGCGAAGACAGTATAAGCGCCGTGCCCGTACTGGTCAGCGAAGCCGGCTGGAGACTGGTACCGTCAGATGCTCCCTTCAATCCCCATGCTGAGCCTAACGACGTCGTTGCCCATCGGATTTTTCGTCGCCAGCTTCGGCTCTCCCGAAAGGATTTGGTCACGGCTTTGCGCGAGCGGCCGCGTCCGCCGGCGTTCGAATCGCACCCACTGCTGCGTAATCTGTATCCACTGGTTCTGACAGATGGTGCAGCGCTCTTCGACAACCTGCGAGTGCGTCTGGACTCGGAACTTGGCATCACGTACGAAAAATTGGAAACGGAGAGCAAATGATCAGCCTACCCGCCTTCAATGTACTTGAAGAACCTTGGATTCCGGTGCGCACGCGCACCGGTGAAGTCTCCGACGTCAGCCTGACCGACGCGTTACTGAACGCCCGCGCGTACGCAGCTCTCGCGGAAACCTCGCCGCCAAATCTCATCGCGCTCTACCGCGTCCTTCTGGCAGCGCTGGCGCGAGCGGTTCTGGTTGTTCCACTCCACCAACCCCTTCATCATTGCATCGTGCACTGGAAGCCGGACCGGGCAAATGGAGCGACTCCGACCGTGCGCGCTGGTTCCACGAAGGATTGCCCGAAGCGCCGCTTCGAGAATATCTGGAGCGAGCTCCCGACCCCGATCGTCGTACTGCGCCAAGAACCGGTGCGCACAACCGCGAACCAATTGCACCGGATAATCGCACGCGAACTTCGCGAGCGCGCGTGCATCAAGGTCGATCCCGATGTTGTGCAGCGCGGGCGGTTTACGCTTCATGATCGCGCCGCCCCCGAGGTGGGTCTCTATGTAAGTGCCATGCGGCGGCATCATGGCGATGATCGGCTGGCATAAGCCAGACGTCGCCTTTGATCCGAAATAGCTGCCCATTGCTGCCGAACCTCGATCCTTCCTCGACGTCTGGACCGGCAGCGTAGGCTCAGATGTCTACGTTGTTAAGACACTCGTACCTACAAGTCAGGGGATCAGCGGAGCACAGGGGGTGAGCAGTTACGTCACGGGTTTCTTCCGCAACGTCGAGTTCCGCCACCTATCTGAAGCGAACGCGCAGCTCCGGGCGCCGATACCGCTTCGACTACGAGGAGCAGGACCACGTCGAGCTGCTGACGTTGCTCAAGAGCCTGCCCTGCGACGTGATTCTCTCCGGTTACCCCTCACGGCTCTATGACGAGCTGCTTGCCGGGTGGCATAGCGTAGAGCTGCAGGTGATGAACCAAGGCGGCGTGCGCACGGAGAAGCTGTGGTTCAACTTCACCGTCGAGCGGGTCCATTGGGCCCGCTATGCGGGCAAGGACCACACCGACCGACAACGCGTCAAGCGCAAGGCCGAGAGCTGGGGCGAGCGCTATCGCGCGTTACCGCCAGGCGAGCGGTTGGCGGTGCTGGCGGCGATGATGGCCGTTGAGGCCCACGAGCGCGCATAGGCGCCGCCTCCCGAACGCCGCTACGTGGGCAGCGTCAACAAACAGTCTCTGCGCGAGGAGTTGGACGGGCTCAAAGGGCGCTTTGAGCAGCTGTGCGCCGACGGGAAGATGGGAGGCGAGAGTCGCGCCTTGGTGCAGGCGCTGCTGATGCTACTGCAGTTGCTGATGGCGGTGTTCATGGAGAAGCACACCCCCAAGACGAGCACCAACTCCGGCAAGCCCGCTTCGCAAACCCAGAAGGACGAGACCGCGATCCGCTGTCCGGGCACCCACGGCAAAGGCAAGACGCTCGATCAGGCGCGCTCCAGCAATACCCGCACCATCGAGACCGTTCAGACCGCCAAGGTCAGATTCTGTGAGCACTGCGCAGAAGACCTCGGCGAAGTCCCGTGTCGCGGGCACGAACGGCGCACCAGGATCGACGTCGTCTTCGAGAAAGTCGTTAGCCATGTTGACGCCGAGATCAAGCGCTGTCCACATTGCCGCACCCAGACCCGAGCGCCGTTCCCCGCGGCGTTCTCCGCTCCCTTGCAGTATGGCCCCGGCATCAAGGCTTATGTCCTCAACCTCCTCATCGCCCAGATGCTCTCGCTCAAGCGCGTGCAGCAGTCGCTCCAGACCCTGGTCGGTCTGGTGATCTCCGAGGCCACGATCCTCAAATATGTGATGCAGCTGCATCAGGCGCTTGAGCAGTGGGAGCACTCGGCCATCGAACGGCTGCTCACCATGCCCACCCTGCACGTGGATGAAACCTCCTTGCGCGTCGAGCGGCAAAACCACTGGATCCACGTCTGCTCCTCGGGCGACATCACCTTGAAGTTCCTGCACCCAAAGCGCGGGCAGGAAGCGATGCAGGCCATCGGCGTGATCCCGCGCTACGGCGGGGTGATGATCCACGATTGCTGGGCCTCCTATCTCGCCTATCATCACTGCGGCCATGGCCTGTGTGGCGCACACCTGCTGCGGGAGTTGACCTTCATCGTCGACGCTCAGAGTTATGCCTGGGCGGCCAATATGAAGCGGCTGCTGCAACAGACCTGCTGGCGCGTCTCCCAGCGCAAAACCAAGAAACTGACCCGCCTCGAATTCCACAACCTCAGGAAACGCTATCGCAATCTCCTGACGCAGGGCGAAAATGAGCTCCCCCCATCCCGCCAAGGCACAACGGCAAGCGCGGCAGAATCGCCAAATCCGATGCCCATAACCTCTGGGAGCGCCTGAAAGAGTACCAGAGCGCCGTACTGCTCTTTGCCAAGGAGTCTCACGTGCCGTTCACCAACAACCGCGCCGAGCGTGACCTGCGAATGAGCAAGGTCAAGCAGAAAGTCTCCGGCTGCTTCCGCAACCGCCAATACGCCGCAGCCTACTGCCGCATCTCCAGCTACCTACAGACCATGGCGAACCGTGGATACAATCCCCTGTCGCTATCCAGTTGGCTCTTTCCGGTCAACTGTACGCCGATAGGGGCGAGTAGTTACCCCCGTGACAAGCAAAAGGTCTGCACCCAGATCGCCATAGAGAAACCAAGCCCCAGCGAACCCGCCGTTTTTGACCATACGATAGAGACACAGCCTGCCTCCTTGCCAACCGCCGTGGTGCTTCGCAACCTGCTCGGCTACCTCCAGTTCGTGCCGGGAAAACTCGTCCAATCCATCAAAGTTTCGGACAAGGCCGGTGCACTCGCGAATACCGCAGCAGTATTACCGGTCGGGAGCAACTTATCCCGCACCCTGTTGCTGGCATTGCATCCTCACGATCGTCAGCGCGGCGACGACTTGCCCGCCTGGGAAAGGAACGCACCCACTCTGGATGCCCTTCGCGCAGAGCCAACGCTGGCGGACGGACCGAATGACCGCTATACGCGACTGGCTCGTGCCGTACTGCTCTTGCCGAACGGTGGACCAACGTTCGTGCGATATATTCGGTTCGGAGCCGGCTTGGCCTTGGGCGAAGATCCGCATGCACCAGATCCCATGGCCTGCTTTCGCATAAGCAGGCACGGCAGACCGGCTCGTGTCTCTTATTCCGAGGGCCGCTCGATCTGGCGTGACCTTCCTTCCTTGGTACCGGATCCGACCAGATCAAAAGATATACCTGCCGCAACGTTGACCTGGGCTGCAAATCTCTACTCGGCGCTCGGCAACTGCGACGCCCCCGTTCAGATACTGACGGCAGGGCTTGCCAGTGACCAAGCGAAGCTATTGCGGTGGCGGACCGAGCGCATCGAGTTGCCGGAAGCCCTGCTCGTACAACCCGATGCCGCGGACTTCCTGCGGCTGCAGGTACGTTTTTCCGAGGAAGTCTTTTCCACCCTGAGAGGCCTATACGTCGGCATGATCGCTCAGACGATGTTAGATCCAAGGCACAAGGACACCAGGGCTCGTGCCAAGGACATGCTGGCTCATGGCCCCGCTGCTGCGGTGTTCTTCTCTACAGCCGAGCGTGCGTTACCCACCCTGATGCAGCGGATTGTCACCGGGGAGATCTACGCTGCGGATCGTGAGTGGAGGTCGGTGCTGGCGGACGCTGCCAAGCGATCATGGGCGGCCGTCCGCGAAGGTCTGGGCGATTCGCCCGCCGTCCTGCGAGCGGACGCGCGAACCTGGCCGCGTTTCGCTGCCCTGCTGAACGCCCTCGTGGCTCATGCGACTGAAAGCAAGCCCCATCCAACGGAGGCCCCGACATGACCGAGTCCGCATCTACCTTCATCCGCTATCTTACCGACCTCAAGAACCGTGATAGGGGCGCGTTCGCTCACCTCCGGCGCAGCCTTGGGTTTGAACCCGGCGCTTATCCTCCCAGCTATCCCTACGTAGAGCGGTTCGTTGGTACCGACAAACGCGCCGACGACCCGTGGCGTAAGGCGCTGTATCTGACAGCCGGGCTGTTCGCATATCACTCCATGAACAGCGACAGCACAAGTCTCGCTGCTGCACTCGGTAAGGTAGGACGCGCGCGGGGTAGCGCGAGCGTAGAGCTTCGCTTCATCGCGCTCCTGGGCTGCGAACCGGAGAACCTGCGCCAACTGCTGCGTCAGGCCGTGTCGTTGCTGGCTGCTGACGGCGTGAGTTGTGACTACACCGGACTACTCAACGATCTGGCACCCTGGTTCAAGCCCTGGAACTTCGAGGGACGGGACCGCCTGCGTCAGCGATGGGCGCGGGATTTCTACCGCAACTACGACACCCACGCCAGGGCGGCCGACGAACTCAGTACCCTTGCTGACGCAACCGACTCAACTACCTGACCGGAGAACAAAATGAAATTATTTGTTGAGTTTCACCTCATACAAAATTTCGCACCGTCCAATTTGAACCGTGACGACACCGGAGCGCCCAAGGATGCCCTCTTCGGCGGCCACCGTCGCGCCAGGGTGAGCAGCCAATGTTTCAAGCGTGCAATTCGTCTGGACGCGGCCAGCACCGCGTCGATCCCGGCAGGCAACCGGGGCGTGCGAACCAAGAAATTGAAGCAGCTTCTCGAAAAGAAGCTCGAAGACTTTGGCCGGTCCGAGGCCGGCGCGCGCATTGAGGCGGCCCTTGCAGCCGCCGGGCTCAAGCTCAAGAATGACGGAAAGACCGAGTACCTTCTCTTCCTGGGACAAGGCGAGATCGACGCATTTGCCCGGTTGGTCGATGAAAACTGGGATGCGCTGGAAGTCACGACGGCACCGGATACCAAGAGGACGAAGAAGGAGGCCAAGGCCAGTCTACCTGCCGAGATCGTCAAGAATGCGAGAGTTCTGCTGGACGGACAGAAGGCGGTCGAAGTGGCAATGTTCGGACGAATGCTGGCGGATATGCCCGGCGTTAATCAGGATGCAGCATGCCAGGTTGCACATGCGATATCTACCCACAAAGTCGACCGCGAATTCGACTACTTCACCGCAGTTGACGACATGGGCGACGAAGATGAAACAGGCGCCGGAATGATCGGACAAGTGGAATTCAACTCCGCTACCTTCTACCGATATGCGCTGATCGATGCCAATAAGCTCGAAGAAAATCTGCAGGGGGACAGGGAGCTTTCGCTCACCGGAATCCGCGCTTTCGCGCAGGCAATGGCGCGCGCGATTCCCACCGGAAAACAGAACACCTTCGCCGCCCACAACCCGCCCAGCTTTGTGGGCGTAGTCCTTCGCCACTCGAGCCCCTTCAACCTTGCGAACGCATTCGAAAGACCCATATGGGTTAGGGCCGATAAGGAACTGACCACGGCTTCCGTGGAAAGACTTGCCGAGCACGACATGAAAGTCTCCGACTTCTATGGCGATGGTAAGGATTTGTGGGGGTATTTGGACATGACGAATGCTTGGCCCCAGGGAAAAGGGGTAGCGCTGCCCAACCTTGACGAGTTGGCGCAATGGGTCGAAACGCAGGTGCGCAACGAGCTCGGGAACTGATCCATGCCTTCACTGCTGCTGCGCTTGTCCGCCCCCATGCAATCCTGGGGAACCTCCAGCCGCTTCAATGAGCGCGATAGCCAGCTGGAGCCGTCCAAGTCCGGTGTTATTGGCCTCCTGGCTGCGGCCCTCGGCCGCGACCGCGCAAAGCCATTGGGCGATTTGGCCCGACTCAAGATGGGAGTTCGTGTGGATCGCGAGGGCCGATTGCTGCGCGATTTCCAGACGGCTACGGGCGTAATGACGGCCGGTGGGAAGGTTGACCTGGATCGAACCGTTGTCAGTCCGCGCTATTATCTGGCCGATGCCGCATTCCTCGTTGGCCTCGAGAGTGAAGACGGAGCCTTTTTGTCCGCCATCGACTGCGCCCTGCGCAGCCCGGTCTGGCCACTGTACCTCGGCCGCAAGAGCTTCCCCCCCACTCAACCTGTGTCGCTAAAAGACGCCCTACGGGAGCAGAATTTGCGCGAAGTTTTGCTTGCCTGGCCTCGGATTGCACAGCCACGTTTGGAGCACCGGGAAAAACCATTGCGGATTGTTCTCGAACATCTGGAAGCCGGTGCCGTGCGACTGGATCAGCCCGTCGCGCCTTTCTCCCAGCGCCGCTTCGGCCCGCGCTATGTCGTTTCGGAGACGATCCATGTACCTGTCTAAATTGGTCTTGAACCCCAGACACCCGCACGCGCGGAGAGATCTATCGGACGCGTACGAAATGCATCGTACCTTGGCGCGTGCATTCGCCGCCGATGCCCAGGCAGCTCCAGACCGCTTTCTTTGGCGTCTGGAGCGTCGGGTGGATCTCCAGCCTTTGTCAACGGTCCTCATACAATCCGCCTACAAGGCGGACTGGTCCGTGCTGGAAGGATTTGACGGGTACGCTGAAAAGATCCTCGCCAACAAGCCCGTCGAACTGAACACACTCATCGCGCCCGGCGCACGCTACCGGTTTCGTCTACTTGCCAACCCTACGGTCACACGCGAAGGCAAGCGCCACGGCCTTACGCGAGAGGAGGACCAAGTGGCATGGATGATTCGGCAGGGAAAGCAGCATGGGTTCGCGGTCATCGGCTGTGTTCGCGGCGCTAACGAACGGCTTCGCGTACGGCAGGGTCGAACCGGTCACCACATCACCGTTCACGCTGTGCTCTTCGATGGTATGTTGGAGTCGGTTGGCGCCGAAGCCCTGCGCGAAGTCATTGTGAAGGGCGTGGGACCGGGGAAGGCGCTAGGGCTGGGCATGTTGTCAGTGGGCAAAGGTTCTTGAGGTTGATGCCATGCTAGTGTAGTGCTTCGTTCTTCTTAGAACTTAAATTGCGATTGGCACGAATGACCTTCTGCGAGGATATCGTTGAGCCTTGGCGGTCCAGACGAAGGGTTTGGGATTTCGGTTATGCACGGCGATGTACTCCTTGATCGCGGCGATGAGTTCCGGGACGCTGCGAAACACGCCGTTGCGAAGCGCTGGGTCGTGATGTCGCGGAAGAAGCGCTCGACCATGTTGAGCCAGGATGCCGAGGTCGGGGTGAAATGGACGCGAAAGCGCGGATGCTTGGCCGAGCCACTCGCTTGACCGTTCGGATGCTTGTGGGTCGCGTAGTTATCGCAAATCAGATGCAACGATTTCTCCTTGGCGCGTTTCCCGATTGATCTGGCGCAGGAAGTCGAGCCACTCGACATGACGATGGCGTTGCTCACAACGGGAGATAACCGTACCGTCCAAGGTACTCATGGCGGCAAACAACGTGGTGGTACCGTAGCGCTTGTAGTCGTGGGTCATGGTGGCGGCACGGCCGGGCTTCAGCGGCAGGCCCGGCTGGGTGCGATCCAGCGCCTGCACCTGGCTCTTCTCGTCGCAACACAGTACCAGCGCGTGCTCGGGCGGCGACATATACAGACCAACGATGTCGTCGAGCTTCTCGGCAAACTTCGGATCGCGCGATACCTTGAAGCGCTCGACCCGGTGCGGCTTCAATCCATCGCGCCGTCCAAATGCGCTGGATCGTGGTGTCGCTTACACCGGCCACCGCCGCCAGCGTGCGCGTACTCCACTGCGTCGCACCCTCCGGCTTGGTCTGCGTGGTCAAGCGCACGATCTCAGCGGAGTCGATCTTGGGCTTGCGTCCACCGCGCGGCAAATCCTGCTTCGATGGCTTTCAATCCGCCCGCCGCGTAACGCTCGCGCCAGCGCCCCGCCTGAATCCGGCCAACGCCGAGCATCTCGCCAATCCGATGGTTGTCCAGCCCGTCTGCCGCCAGCAGCACGATGCTGGCGCGCCGCGCCAAACGCACACTGACCGTGCTCGACCTGACCCAACGCTGCAGTTGTTGCCTCTGTTCGTCGCTCAGTTCGATCACGCTTGCTGTTCGCATCGTCGCCTCCCCGCACCTTCTTGTCATGAGAATCTGCAGGGAGATTATAGCTCTATTAATTACGAAGCAGTGCACTAGTAGCCATCTCATGACCACTCCCCTCCTCCCGCCACTGAAGCCAATCGCTATAAAAGAACGTCTTTCGGTTCTGTTCATCGAGAAAGGCCATCTGGATGTATTGGACGGTGCGTTCGTCGTGGTCGACAAGACCGGTGTGCGCACGCATGTTCCCGTGGGCGGTATCGCCTGCCTCATGCTGGAACCCGGTACGCGTGTTTCCCATGCAGCTGCAGCACTGGCGGCCCGGGTCGGTACGTTGCTTGTGTGGGTTGGTGAAGCCGGTGTTCGCCTATATTCGTCCGGACAGCCGGGCGGTGCACGCGCCGATCGGCTGCTGTACCAAGCCCAGCTCGCACTCGATCCGGGATTACGGCTGAAGGTAGTGCGTAAGATGTATGCCGTGCGCTTCGGTGAAGAACCGCCGGCACGAAGAAGCGTGGAGCAGTTGCGCGGAATCGAAGGCGCCCGGGTACGCGAGATGTACAAACGTCTCGCCGCCAAATACGGCGTTGCCTGGAAGTCACGCGACTACGACACCACGGACTGGGACAAGGGCGACCTTCCCAACCGCTGCCTCTCGTCGGCAACTGCGTGTCTCTATGGTGTGACCGAGGCCGCCGTTCTCGCCGCTGGGTATGCACCGGCCGTAGGCTTCATTCATACCGGCAAACCACTTTCATTCGTCTACGACGTCGCGGATATCTACAATTTGAAACCGTGGTTCCCGTGGCATTCGGCGTCGCCGCCAAGGAGGTCCACAATCCAGAGCAGGCGGTGCGCCTAGGATGCCGGGATGTATTCCGGAGAACCCGGCTGCTGGAGCGGATCATTCCCGACATCGAAGACATGCTTGCGGCCGGTGAAATCAGCCCACCTCCACCGCCCGAGGATGCACAACCTCCCGCAATTCCCAATCCGGACAATCTGGGCGATGCTGGTCATCGTGGTTGAGAATGCGCCACCGCGCCTGCGGGGCCGACTGGCGGTCTGGCTGCTGGAGATCAGAGCAGGTGTCTACGTCGGCAGCTACTCGGCCAAGGTCCGCGAGCACATTTGGGAGCAGGTCGAAAAGGGAATCGAAGAAGGCAATGCCGTCATGGCTTGGCGGACGAACAACGAAGCAGGGTTAGATTTCGTTACGTTCGGTACCAACCGCCGCATTCCTGTCGAACTCGACGGCGCAAAGCTTGTCTCCTTCCTTCCTGTCGCAGAAGATGGAGATGCTCTTTAACAATTCGGCAATAGAAGGGGTCGTCTTCCTGCGAACCGCATTTGGGCGGTAGAATTTGATCGTGCCCAAAAATCCATCAGTGTCATGGAGATGGAGGAAGTACGTTCCCCGCACGCGCGGGGATGAACCGCCGCATGTGCCGTTACTGCCATCCCGTCAATGCACGTTCCCCGCACGCGCGGGGATGAACCGCGACGAGTTCCTACTGGCCGCGGCATATGCTCGAACGTTCCCCGCACGCGCGGGGATGAACCGCACCGACCTGACAATCTGGCGCTCGTGCCATCATACGTTCCCCGCACGCGCGGGGATGAACCGCAGGGACAGTGCGACGAGGCGCGTTGCATGGTGCACGTTCCCCGCACGCGCGGGGATGAACCGCTCGTGGTCAGCGGCGTTATAGCCAACGCACGTTCCCCGCACGCGCGGGGATGAACCGGATGCGATCAACCAAGCACCATGTGACAGCAGGAGTTCCCCGCACGCGCGGGGATGAACCGGACATGATGATGTGAGAATGGCTCTGGCTACCAACGTTCCCCGCACGCGCGGGGATGAACCGCAGTTCGTTTGCTGTTGTCGGAATGTTACCCGCACGTGCGGGGATGAATCGCATGTCGACGCCGGGCTGACAGTACGTTCCCCGCACGCGCGGGGATGAACCGTAGCATCGGCACGTCTACGAGCCTGGCGTCGTGCGTGTTTCCCGCACGCGCGGGGATGAACCGAGGCGGCGGTGGCCGCGTGGGGACGGGAGTCGGCGTTCCCCGCACGCGCGGGGATGAACCGAGCATCATCGCATCGTCAGACCGCGCCTGAGCAGTTCCCCGCACGCGCGGGGATGAACCGCCAGTGGCAGGCGAACGGCGGCCGCGCCGGATCCAGCACGTTCCCCGCACGCGCGGGGATGAACCGGCTGGTTGCGATTCCGGTGGGTGGGACACGTTCCCCGCACGCGCGGGGATGAACCGACGGAGGTCAAGCGGCGTTGGACGACGACATGTTCCTCGCACGCGCGGGATGAACCGCACTCTCGGACCTCATCAGCGAGGAACAGGAACGGACGTTCCCCGCACGCGCGGGGATGAACCGTGACTTTCGCCACCGGGAGATACCGGGGCTGTTACGTTCCCCGCACGCGCGGGGATGAACCGCACCACGGCCACGCGAGGTCCTGTATCGACGATACGTTCCCCGCACGCGCGGGGATGAACCGGTCCTGACGTGGAGCCGAACGCGACGGAGTCGCACGTTCCCCGCACGCGCGGGGATGAACCGAGGTTGCTACGACAGCTGCCGATCAGGGACTGAACGTTCCCCGCACGCGCGGGGATGAACCAGTGGTGCGTCACAAAACAGGCTGGTGTCAGGGTACGTTCCCCGCACGCGCGGGGATGAACCGTAAGTACGGTGTAGCACCCGCCTTTCAGGTAGGTACGTTCCCCGCACGCGCGGGGATGAACCGAGCCGCTTCCATTGGCCGGCTTCGAGCCATGGGGACCACACGAGGCGCTTCGCCCCCGCACGCGCGGGGATGAACCGCGGAGCGCGCAGCCATGGATGGCGGTACGGGGTCACGTTCCCCGCACGCGCGGGGATGAACCGTACTCCACGACCGGCAAGTGGCGTGCGCGCAAACGTTCCCCCGCACGCGCGGGGATCGACCGTAAAGCCCGATACCTCGGCCGCTTCCTTGGTGGTCTCCCCCGCGCACGCGGGGATCGACCCGGGCCGGACACTACCCGTCGGTCCCTGCGGATGTCTCCCCCGCGCACGCGGGGATCGACCTCCGCTCCATGCGAGCTAGTTTGGCGGCGCACTCTTGACGAGACGTTTGAGCCTTCAGCGGTCGGTGGGTGGCGGATGCGCTGCGCTTATCCGCCCTACAGCGCTGGTGACCGCCATCGACGAGTACATCGCCAATTCACAACACCAGGCCCACCGGCCCATCACATCCAACCCGGACAGTAGTGGCGTTGGCATGTGGCTCCCCCGGCGTGCGGGACGAACCGACTACTGGCGTCTCGAATAATTGCGAGTGGGAATGTTCCCCGCTCGCGGGGATGAACCGCTCGCGCTGTTTGGCCTCGCGGGCAAAGTAGGGAATGTTCCCCGCACGCGCGGGGATGAACCGAAAGTCGGCTGGCGTATGGTCCGGCACCGGGACCGTGGAGTATGGTTCTATCTCGGGTTCGAACTCGGGTTCGAAATGTCGGCCTTGGGTTGGCCACATGGGGGGTATGCATGAATGAAATTCTGTTCCTGGTCGAGTACGCTCCAGAAGGGGGGTACACGGCGCGAGCCCTTGGTGAATCCATCTATGCCGAGGCTGATGACATCAACAGCCTCCACAACCAGGTGCGCGACGCAGTACGTTGCCATTTTGAAGAGCAACATGCACCGCGCCTCATCAGAATGCATTTCACGCATGAGGAACTGATCCCGGCGGCGTCGGCCAGTCTGGCGCGGCAGGCGTCTTGCGCCTCCTGCAGGAATGCCGCGCGCGATGCCGGCGGCAGCGGTGCCGCGAACGTCTGCGCATCGAACTCGTCCTCGAAGTCGAGCGCCTCTGCGCGCATCACCCGTGCATCCAGCCCCCGCGCACGGGCCGCGGCGACCATCTCGGGGCTGGCGTCCACACCGACGACCGAACATCCCCGATCCGCCAGCTCCCGCCCCAGCAGGCCGTCCCCACAGCCGAGGTCCAGGACGCGCTCGCCCGCCCGTGGGGCGAGCAGCTCCAGCACCAGCATGCCGAGCTCCGGTACGAATCGCGCCCGTTCCAGGTAGCGCTGCGGATCCCACTGCTGATGGTCGTTCATGTCAGGTGTTCCCTGCTGCGCAGCGTGGCAAATCGAGCCGCGGTCTGTGGCCCGATCGCGCCGTCGGGACGGCGCTCCTGCGCGGTGATTGAACCGCTCTGCCCGAAGCCCACGCAGCCGTCGGGGAACCATGTCCGGGCCTCTTCGGTCACTCGTACAATGAAGTCCGCCTTGGCCCGGGTGTAGGCCACCCGGTCCTGCCGGTGTTGCGCCGCGAGTCGGAGTTTCAGTGCCGAATACTCCCGCGCCCGTTCCGGGTGAGCGATGAGGAAGTCGCGAAACAGCAGGCGGTCCCAATGCTCAGCGAAGCTCGCCTCGACCATGTGGATGTGATGCGTGCGCGCCCCCTGCGCGTCGCGCTTGATGAACCAGGCGTAGAACGGCGGCGTGTCGTCGCCGATGGTCGGGCGCCAGAAATAATCGTAGCTCTGCACTTGCAGCACCGGGGGGATGCGCAGCCGGGCCTGCTCCAGCGAGGAGACTTCGACCAGCATGTCGACGATGGGCTTCGCCGCGAGGCCCGGAATGGCGGTGCTGCCGAAGTGCTCGATGCGCCCGATCAGCTCCGCCGGCAGGCAGGCACGCAGATGCGCCTTCTCCTCGGCAAAGCGCAGCGGCCAACGCGGGTCGTAGGGCACGACATGCACCGGTTCCTCCAGCACGCGTTGCAGCCTTTCGCGCTTCGAGCTCATGGCCTGCAGCGTACCCGGCCCAGGAACGGAATGCACACTCGCCACGCCGCCCTTCGATCAGCCGTCCGCTGTCGCCAGACGCCGGAGTTGTCAGGTCAGCGCGAGCCCCGTGGAGCGCACCTCCCGGAACCCGCGGCGAACGGGAAGGCGCCGCATCGTTTCGCCCACAGCGCTCGCTGAGAAGCATTGCTTCACTCCGGGAAGTTCTCGTTCCGGGTTGCAGATCGCGGGACCGCCACGGATTTCTTCCCGGCGCTACGCTACGAGCGCGAAGCAGATCGACACACTCACCCCGGAGCGGAAATCCGATTTCCCTGTTCCCGTTGGCAATCTTGCTCTGGCGCGGAGATTGCCTGCGCTTTCCCCGTGGTCCGCTCCGGGCCACGCCAGCCCCGCGCGGGCGCAGCAGCATACACCGAGGAGGAGGATGCTCATGACGAGTCTGAAGAAAGATCTGGAGGCGCGCGTCGCCGCGTACGACCACTGGGCGACACGGCGTCGCTACGGACCGGACGGACACAACAACCGCAGCTTGTGGGTGCTGGCGTGCATGGATGAGCGCCTGCCGGTGGATGAGGCGCTCGGCATCCACGTCGATACGCCGGCCGGTGGCGGCGATGCCCATTGCTTTCGCAATGCCGGCGGCATCGTCACCGACGATGCCATCCGCTCCGCCATGCTGACCTGCAACTTCTTCGGCACCAGGGAAATCGTGATCGTACAGCACACGCAGTGCGGGATGCTGTCGGCGAATGCCGCGGACCTGGTCGAGAAGCTTCGCAGCCGGGGAGTCAATCCCGACGATCTCATCCTGGATCCCACGCTACCGGAGATGAAGCTCGACCGGGGCGCGTTTGCGAAATGGATCGGCATGATGGACGATGTGGACGTCGCCTGCATGAAAACCGTGGAGGCCTTCCGCAATCATCCGCTCATCCCCAAGGACGTGGAAATCAGCGGCTGGGTGTGGGAAGTCGAGACGCGGCGGCTGAGGGCTCCCACGCTCGATGCGCAACAGCGCGCGCGCACCGATGTGACCTCCAGCCAGTTCGGCGTGCGCAACAAGCAACCCGCCCGCTGGAGTTGACGGGACACCGGCGTGCGGTCGTCTCCGCGCGCCGGCATCCCCCGGCAAGCGGCACCGGAGCAAACCATTCATGGCGACCTACGACTACGAATGTACACGATGTGGACTGCGCTTCGAGGCCAGCCACTGCATTGCCGCTGCCGCGCCGGAGTGCCCGCACTGCGGGGGCGAAGTGAGAAAGCTGATCCTGTGCGCCCCCGCGACGCACGGTCGTATGGCGCGCGGCCGCGAGCAGGCGATGCGCGCCCTGCATCCGCAGCACGTGCATGGACCGGGGTGCGGGTGCGGGCGGCTGCACTGAGAAGCCGGGAGGTCGGCTGCGGGCACAGACGAGGCTCCCCGGCGGATCCGGACCCCTGCTGTCCGCGTGCGCAGTACCCGCCGTACACCCTGTCGGGGCGCATGCGCGCACGTGCCTCGCATGGTCGACTACACTTACCGTCCATCCGCTAAAGAAGCTGTGAGTCAGCGCCGGCGCAAACTGCGGCGCAAGTGCTGCGTGCGCGGCAAAGGAGGAGTCCATGGCCGACCACGCCCTGTCCCGGCTCAATCCGGTGTCCTTTCTGCAGACATTCGTCACCCAAAGCATGAAGCTCGCGCCGCAGCTGGGTTGCGCGCACTGCAACGGCCGGCAGGATTACATCGCCCACCTGGGGCTCACCGCGAGCGGGTGCCTGGAGCGGGCCTATCGGGAGCAGCATGACCTGCAGGGTCCGCTCAGCCTGGCGCAGTACGCGGATGTCATCGTCACCATCAAGAACCAGATCGGGGGGAACTTCTCGCGCGCCAGCAGCACACCGCACACCGTGCGCGTGGTGAACACCCGCTGCCCGTTCGGCGACGCCGTGAAGGACGCGCCGGAGTTGTGCCGCATGACCTCCAGCGTGTTCGGCGGTATCGCGGCCCGCAACTTCGGCTATGCCAAGGTCGAGCTGCACAAGCGCATCGCCGCCGGCGACGGCATGTGCGAGGTTTGCATCCACACCGATGCCGAGCAGGCGCGCGACCGGCCCGGCGACGAGTATCGCAGCGAGGGCAGCACGATCGTCTCGCAGTCCGACGCTGCCGCGACGGTCATACGGGTCGAGGAAAAAATCCACGCGGCCTGGTGCCACGCCGGGACCGACGACGCGCGGGCTGCTCGCGGAACCCCGAAGCTGGTTGCCGAATCCGCCGCCATGCGCCGGGCGCTGGAGGTCATCGAGGTCGTCGCGCCGACCATGGCGAGCGTGCTGATCACCGGCGAGACCGGTGTCGGCAAGGAAGTGATCGCGCGCGCCGTACACGCGCTGAGCGGGCGGACCACTCGCGAATTCGTGGCCGTGAACTGCGGTGCCATCCCCGAGACCCTCATTGAAAGCATACTGTTCGGTCACGAGCGCGGGGCATTCACCGGCGCGTATGACGTTCACCAGGGCGTGTTCGAACGGGCCGAGCACGGAACGCTGTTCTTGGATGAGATCGATTCGCTGCCAGTTGCGGCACAGGCACGCCTGCTGCGCGTGCTGCAGCAGGGAGAGTTCGAGCGGGTGGGCGGCAAGCATGCGCTGCGCGCCGATGTACGGGTGATCGCCGCCACCAATCGCCGCATCGAGGAGCTGGTGAGGAGCGGCGAGTTTCGCAGCGACCTCTACTATCGGCTCAATGTGGTTCCCATCTTTCTTCCGCCGCTGCGCGAGCGGCGTGAAGACATCTCGGCGCTGGCAAACAGCTTTCTGCGCCGGCTCGCGTCGAAGTACCAGCGCCCGCCCAAGGTGCTGGACGAGCGCGCCTGGATGCAGGTGATGAGTTGCACTTGGCCGGGCAACGTTCGCGAGCTCGAGAACGTTCTGGAGCGCTCCTTCCTGTTCACGCGCGGCCGGGTCATCGAAGAGCTTGCCGTCGGCCAGGATGCTCCCACCTCGGAGCGCAGCGCGGCGGAGTTTCCGCTGCGGGAGATGAAGAAGCGTGCGGCGCGTGAGCTGGAAAACAAGATCATGCGCGACATGCTGATGCAGTTTCGCGGCAACGTCAGCGCGGTCGCCAGGTCCATGGGCATCACGCCGCGCGCGGTGCATCAGAAGCTGCAGGCGCACGGCATTGCCGCCGCGCGCTACCGCAGGGCGCCCGAACCGCCATAGCCTGCAGCTCTCGCCGGGACCCCGGATGGCGGCGCAGGGCTGGTGTGTCCGGTCGCTGCCCCGGAGCGAAAGGGGTAGCCGCGGCTACCCCTTTCGTTGCAGCCAGGCCTGGGCGCCCAGGCGCTACTTGATCGACTTCGAGGACGGCGTCGATCCACCCTGCACACCGAGCTGGCCTCCGGTGCCCAACCCGCCCTTGACCGTCTGCGCCTCGTAGTTGCGGACGGCCCTCACGAGCTGGTTGTAGGAGTCCATGAAAGCGGCGACCAGCACCTTGCCTTGCGGCGTGTTGGTGTAGCCGCCGGCGCCTCCACCCAGACCGCCGCCGAATGCGCCGCCAAACAGATTGAAGTCGAAGTTCTTGGCGCTGCCTTCCGCGGCAGCAAGCTGCACACCGGAACGGTTGTCGATCATGATCAGGGTGGTGGAGGCTTCGTTGGATTTCAGACCGCCCGCCACCGCACCCGCGACACTGCCGAACAGTCCGCCCAGCACGGCACCGGCGCCACCCGTCCCCTTCTGGTTGAAGTCGATGCTGGGGCTCATGGTGTAGTCTGCGGCCACCATCTGGCCCTTCCCGAAGTTGCTGCCGGAACGCATCTCGCCGCTCTGCTGCAGCGCGCGCTCACCCATCATGTTGTTCATGGCACGACCGCGTTCGACGATGACAAAGCAGTTCGACTGCTGAATCAGCATGCGCAGCACGGGAACGGTGGAACCGAGATTGTAGTTGGCGAGGTAGGCATACCAGGGCGCGGCCTGGTCTTCCACCACGGCCAGCGTGCCCAACGACTGGTCGCAGTGCTCGAGCTGGGAATTGGCGTTCTGGGAGGTCGCACCACCGGCAGAGCCGGTGTTGGCAACTTTCGAACCTCCCAGCGACGGCATGGTGCCTTCACATCCCGCCACGCCCACTGCGGCCGCCACCACCACGCCCAACAATCCCCACCGCACCACGTTCCCCGAAAACGACTGATGCTCTTTGGTCATTCTGTGATCCTCGTGTGTCAATGTTGATCTTCTGGCCATCGATTGCGGAGCTGATAGCGAGAGGACATCCCCGCGACCGTTCCCTCCCCGCCGCCTCGACTCGTGGCGCCCCTATCGTATCATCTCGGGGCGGGCGACGCGCCCCGGTGCACCGCGGCTCAGCCGCAGTTCGATGATCTCCGGGCGCCGGGATCTACAGGATCACCGGGCGATCCGGCAGCTCGTTTTCGCCCGGGCCCTGGTGCGGATAGAAGCGCGCCAGCGCCGCACCCAGTTCGGCGATGCCGTCGAGCACACCCTGCTCGAAGCGGCCCGTGCGAAAGCTCCGTTCCATGCCCTGGCAGATGCGCTCCAGCGCTTCGGAACCGAGGTGTGCATGCAGGCCGCGATCGGCCAGGATCTCCACGTCGCGATCGGCGAGCAGGAGGTATATCAGCACGCCGTTGTTGTGCTCGGTATCCCAAACGCCGAGTCCCGCGAACACCTCCACCGCGCGCTCGCGCGCCGTTTGGCCGCGTAGCAGCGGCATGAGCGCCAGGGCGGCTTCCACGGCAAAACGGATCTGTCCCGCATGGAGGCGTTCGCTGGCCTGTATGGCGCGCTCGATCGCCTGCAGGGAGGTCGGCGGGAAGGCGGTATGGGCGCGCCAGCGCGGGCTCAGCAGGTGACGCAGGATCCTGGCGATCGACATTACCAGCGCCCCGATGCGCCGCCGCCACCGAAGCCGCCGCCACCGCCACGGAATCCGCCACCGAAGTTTCCTCCCCCGAAGCCTCCCCGACCGAGACCACCACCGCGGTAGTAACCGCCGGTCCCGCCGCCCCCGCCGCCCAACGTGAACAGGAAGGCGATGATGCCCGCGACGATCGCGGCGAACAACGAGCCGGCCAGCAGCCACAGCGCCAGGCCCATCACGCCGCCGGTGATCGATGCCGCCGGCAGGGTGCCGAAAATCGCACGCAGCACGCCGCCGAGAATGAGCACGGCAAAGAGCAGTGTCGGCAACGCCTGGCCGATGCGCGACCAGCCGCGGGTCGCGGGACCAGGTGCGGGCTCGGGCAGTGGCTCGCCCTGGATGAGGCGAGCGATTCGGTCAACGCCGGCCTGCAGTGCCGCGTAGTAGTCGCCCTGCCGCAGAAGCGGCACCATCACCTCTTCGACGATGCGATTGGCGACGGCGTCGGGAATCACGCCCTCGAGTCCGTAGCCCACCTCGATGCGCAGCGCCCGATCCTTCTTGGCCACGAGAACAAGAACGCCGTCGTCCACGCCCTTGCGACCGAGCTTCCAGGCATCCACCACCCGGATGCCGAACTGCTCGATCGAGTCCTCGCCCGTGGTGGACACCAGGAGGACGGCAACCTGGCTACCCTTGCGCGCCTCCAGCGCGGCGATCTCGGTCTCCAGGTGTTGCTGCTGCTCCGCCGTCAAGGTGCCGGTGAGATCGATGACCCGCCCGGTCAGTGGCGGCACCGGCACCTGGGCGGCGAGCGAGGGCAGCGCAAGCAACACCAGCAGCAACGCGCAAAAGGCGAGCGGTGTGACGCGCGAGGGAACCGGAAGCATGTTGCCTGCAATCACTGCGACCCGTGATCCTCAAGGCTGTGCAGCCGCGCCCGGCGGCGCAGCGGCCGGGGAGTTACTCCCGAAGTCGACTTCGGGCGGCCGCGCCAGCGCACGCTCGTTCTCCACCGCGAGGTTGGGCTTCACGTCGAAACCGAACAGCTTCGCCGTCAGGTTGGAAGGAAAGGAACGCACCGTGACGTTGTATTCCTGGACCGCCTTGATGTAGCGGTTGCGCGCGACGGCGATGCGGTTCTCCGTTCCTTCGAGCTGCGCCTGCAGATCGCGGAACAGGGCGTCCGCCTTGAGCTGCGGATAGTTCTCGGCCACCGCAAGCAGCCGCGACAAGGCGCCTGTCATCTGTGCCTGCGCCGCCTGGAAGCGCGCCATCGCCTGTGGGTCTTCCAGCAATTGCGGCGTCGCCTGTATCGACCCGACCTGCGCGCGCGCTTCGGTCACTTCCTTGAAGACCTGCCGTTCATGCGCGGCGTAGCCTTGCACCACCTTGACCAGGTTCGGCACGAGGTCGGCGCGGCGCTGATACTGGTTGAGCACTTCGGACCAGGCGGCCTTCACCTGTTCATCGCCGCGCTGCAGGGTGTTGTAGCCGCAGCCACTCAGCGACAACAGCAACAGCAGGTAGGTCAGCGTCTGCAACGGAACACGCACTCGGGTAGACATTCACGACGCTCCTGTACGAGAGACCGTCATTATGCCCGCGAGGTGGTGAGGCGTCACGGCTCCGCGGTTGCAACCTTCAACCACGTCCGAGAGACCAATAGTAAGGTGTCGGCTTTTCCTGTGCGCAGGCGGGGGCCTGCAGTCCCTTATGGATACCCGCCGCCCGCGCAGTGCTCCCCTCTCCCAACTGGGGGAGAGGGTGTGTGCGCAGGAACGCCTGCAATGAGCTTTGCGGTAATCCGCCGCCCGCAATGCGGGCGCGCGCTGCGGATTGGATTACTGTCCCGGACCCGGCGAGACGAACGAATTGGTGGCGTCTCCGGTCGTGCTGCGGTAACGGTCCGGCCGGGGCGCGTACGGCAAGGACTGGGGCACTGCGCGTGAGCTACCCTGAACCGCGGTGTCTCCGTACCCCGTCTGCGCACCGGAGGAACCCGGCTGATAGTAGCCCGCATTCGGCGGCGGCAGCTCGGAACCGTAACCGGTCTGATTGCTGTCATACCCTACGCCCGAGGCACCCCAGGACCGTCCAGAGGCGGACGGTGCCTCAGGCCCCGGATAATTCTCGGCGTCGCGGGGCACATACCGCGGAGGGGCGCTGCCGTATTGCCCTGCGGAGGAAGGCGGAGCGCTTTGCTCCGGGCCGCCCTGAATGAAGCCGCGCTGCTGGTCCGGACTCGCGGCGACGCCGCCGGAGCGGTCCCACCCGCCCGTTTCCGGTGCGTTCGCGGAAGGCGATCCCCAGGACTGTTCCTGCGCGGGAGGCGCGTAACGCTGGGCACCGGGTGCCTGTGCGCCGTAACTGCCGCCGCCGTAGCCTGCACTGCCCTGCTGCCCCGGGCTCGCGGCCTCGGCGGGCCGATAGGGCGAACGGGCGGTCGCGCCACCCTGGGGTGCCCAGCGCTGGGTCTGCGAACCCGCGCTCTGCTCCCGTTCCTGTTGAGGTGCCGCTCGAGGCGCGCCGCCATAGCGCTCCTCCCGCTGCGGTGCCGCAGCTTGCGGCTGGGGCGCAGGCTCCTGAGCCGCGCTCGCCGGCGGGCCGACCGGAGCGTTCGTGGCCGCACCCGGTACCGCCACACCTGGCACCACCCCGGGGGCAGCGCCGTAGGGAAGCGCACCGTAAGCGCCGGGATAGCCATAGGCCCCGGGATAGCCGCCATAAGGCATGCCGTAGCCGCCGTAGGGTCCACCGTAGCCGCCGTAGGGACCACCATAGCCATACGGTCCATAGCCCTCGCGCCCCCAGCCATTGCCGCTGCCGCCGAAGCTCATGACCATGTCACCCATGGTGTCGAACGGATTGCTCCAACCCCATGCGTGCACCTCGGCCGTCGGAGCCATGACCGCGCCGAGCACGCCGGCGACGGTGAGCACCTTGAACGCCTGTTTCATGATCGAACCCTCTGCTGATCGCTGAATTCGTATACCGCCCGATGGCCCTTGAAAGGGCACTGGTGCGGCGTCTGCCGGCGCATTGCATCAACAGGCAAAAAAAAGTCCGGCTGCGATACGCGAGCCAGACTCTCAGCCTCGGGAACACTGCCTCGGAAGCGCGCTACCTGCCCGGACAGCCCGATGGCTTAGCTTCGCTTCCTTTCCACCGACGGGGCTGAAACTGCATGCACCCGCGGGCTGGCGTGTATCGGCACTGGGGAAAGTATAGTTGACCTGGGCTGCGCACCCAACGAACTTCACGCGCAACTAATATTCCAAGCAGGACGGACGCTGCGAACGGCGCATGTCCGATGCACGCGCATTGGCGCGGGAGGCCACTGATGATTTTTCGGCAACTGTACGATCGCGAGTCTTCCACCTACACCTATCTGCTCGCCGCCAGGAGCGGCGGCCAGGCCGTGCTCATCGATCCGGTGCGCGAGCGGGTGGATCAATACCTCCAGCTCCTGCAGGAGCTGGATCTCGAGCTGGTGCTTGCCATCGACACCCACGTGCATGCCGACCACGTGACCGCGCTGGGCGAGCTGCGCGATCGGGTGCAATGCGCCACCGCCATGGGCGAGCAAAGCCGTGCCGATTGCGTTTCCCACAAGCTCAAGGACGGCGAATTCCTGCAGGTGGAGGACCTGCCGCTGCAGGCGCTGTACACGCCGGGACACACCGACGACTCCTATTCCTTCCTGCTTCCGGACCGGGCGTTCACCGGCGACACGCTGCTGATCCGCAGCACGGGGCGCACGGACTTCCAGAACGGCGACCCGCGCGAACAGTACCAGAGCCTGTTCGGCCGCCTGATGCAGCTGCCGGAGGACACGCTGGTCTACCCCGGCCACGACTACAACGGCATGACGGTAAGCACGATCGGCGAGGAGCGGCGCTTCAATCCGCGCCTGCAGGTGAGCTCGGAGGAGGCGTACGTGAAGCTGATGAACGGTCTGAGCTTCCCCGATCCCCGGCTCATGGACATCGCCGTGCCGGCGAATCTGGCCTGCGGGCAACGCTAGGTCAGCGCGTAGCGCGGCGCATGGCATCGAACTCGGAGCGGATCTCCTCGCCCGGATGGGGTGTCAGCCGGCTCACCAGCACGATCGCGAGGAACGACACGACGAAGCCCGGTACCAGCTCGTACAGATCGAACCAGCCGCCGCTCAGCTGTTTCCACACCACCACGGTCGACCCGCCGGCGAGTATGCCGGCATACGCCCCGGCCCGCGTCATGCGCTGCCAGAACAGCGCCAGGATGAGTGCGGGTCCGAACGCAGCACCGAAACCTGCCCAGGCGTAGGCCACGAGCTCCAGCACCCGCGCCTGCGGATCGAGCGCAATGACGAAGGCGGCGGCGGCGATCGCGAGAACCGCAGCGCGCCCCACCCAGACCAGCTCGCGCGCCGCAGCCTGCGGGCGCAACAGCGCCTTGTAGAAATCCTCGGCCAACACGGATCCTGAGACCAGGAGCTGCGAGTCCGCAGTGCTCATGATGGCCGCGAGTATGGCGGCAAGGCACACGGCCGCCACGGCGGGATGGAACAGGAGCGACACCAGCTGGATGAACACCGTCTCGGCGTCCCCACCCTGCAGCCGCGGCCCGAGCAGTGCGATGCCGCACAAGCCCGCGCCCAGCGCACCGAACAGACCGATGCTCACCCAGGCGACCGCGATGCGCCGCGCCCCCGGCAGCTCGTCGGTGGAGCGCACCGCCTTGAAGCGCGCCAGGATGTGCGGCTGGCCGAAATAGCCGAGCCCCCAGCCCAGCAGCGAGACGATGGCGAGCACGGAGAGCCGGCCGCCGTGCGCATCGGAGAACGGATCGAGCAGCGCCGGGTCGACGGCGCGCACCGCCGCCAACGTCGCTTCGAAGCCGCCGCCGCGCGAGAGGGCCACGACCGGCACCAGCACCAGGGCCAGCGCCATCAGCAAACCTTGCACGACATCGGTCCAGGACACGGCGAGAAATCCGCCGAGGAACACATAGGCGAGCACCGCCAGCGTGCCGACCGCCACCGCCCATGCGTAGGGCATGCCGAACACCGCATGGAACAGCTTGCCGCCGGCCACCAGGCCGGAGCTGGTATAGAACAGGAAGAACAGCAGGATGAACGCGGCACTCAGTACCCGCAGCCCGTGTGCGTGATCGCGAAAGCGCCGCTCGAAGAACGCCGGCAGGGTCAGTGCATCGCCCGCAAGCTCGGAATAGACGCGTAGCCGCGCCGCCACCAGCGTCCAGTTGAGCGCAGTACCGACCAGCAGGCCGAGCGCGATCCAGCCGGCCTGCAATCCCGCCGCGTAGGCGAAGCCCGGCAGTCCGAGCAGCAGCCAGCCGCTCATGTCCGAAGCCCCCGCGCTCAGCGCCGCGACCCAGCCGCCGAGCGCACGTCCGCCGAGGATGTAGTCGGAAAGATCGCGGGTACGACGCCACGCCAGCACACCGATCCCGAGCATGCCGGAGAGATAGACGAAGAAAACCGTGGCCGTAATCGCCTGCTGCTGCATGCCGCCGTTGCGCCGTCGTGGGAAGGCGCCATGGTATGCCACGCCGCCGACCCTGCGCCATAATTCCCGCAGGTCTCCACACGCCGCTCGCGCCTGCCGTGAAGCCGCTCGATGATTTTCCGCCTGCCGGTGCGCTGCGCGAGGCAGTGCGCGACGCCTATCTGCTGGACGAGGCGCAGGCGCTGCGGGCGCTGATCCCCGCCGCGCGGCTCGCACCCGAGGCGGCGGCGCGGCGCGACGCACTCGGCCGGCGCCTGGTGCAGGCGGTGCGCAGCGGGCGGCGCGGACACGGCGGCCTCGATGCCCTGCTGCGCGAATACGACCTCTCGTCGCAGGAAGGCGTGGTGCTGATGTGTCTCGCCGAGGCATTGCTGCGCATCCCCGATGCCGCGACCGCCGATGCCCTGATCCGCGATCGCCTGGGGGGCGCCGACTGGGCCCGCCACCTCGGACACAGCGAATCGCTGCTGGTCAACGCCTCGACCTGGGGATTGTTGCTCACCGGACGCATGGTGCGCCTCGATACCGGTGACGCCGAAGGCGGCCTCGCGCTGCTGCGTCGTCTTGTCGCACGCAGCGGCGACACCCCAATTCGTCTCGCGCTGCGCGAAGCGATGCGCATCCTGAGCCAGCAGTTCGTGATCGCTCCCACCATCGAGGCGGCCCTGGCGCGTGCCCGGGAGCGCGGTGAGCGCTGGCGCTATTCCTTCGACATGCTGGGCGAGGCGGCGCTCAGCCGTGCGGATGCGCAACACCATCTCGCCAGCCACCGTCATGCGCTCGCCATGCTCGGCCGCGGCAAGGACGGCGCCGCGATCGAGGAAGCACCCAGCCTGTCCGTCAAGCTCTCTGCATTGCATCCGCGCTTCGAGCTCGCCCAGCACCGCGCGCTGCAGGCGGAGCTGGTGCCGCAGCTCGCCGCACTGGTTGCGCAGGCGCGCTCGGCGGGGGTCGGCATCACCCTCGACACCGAGGAGGCCGAGCGCCTGGAGCCGACACTGGACGTGTTCGAGGCGGTGTTCGAAGCGGCATCGCTCGCCGGCTGGAACGGTTTCGGAATTGCCGTGCAGGCCTACCAGAAGCGCGCGCCGCGCGTGCTCGACTGGCTCGCCGACCTGGCGCGCCGTCATCGCCGGCGCATTCCCCTGCGCCTGGTGAAGGGCGCCTACTGGGACACCGAGATCAAGCGCGCGCAGGAACGCGGGCTCGCCGGCTACCCGGTGTTCACCCGCAAAGCGGCGACCGATGTGTCCTATCTCGCCTGCGCGCGTGCGCTGCTGGATGCCCCCGAGGCGTTCTATCCGCAGTTCGCGACTCACAATGCCCATACCGCGGCCAGCGTGATCGAGATGGCCGGCGACGCGCGCAATTTCGAGCTGCAGCGCCTGCACGGCATGGGCGAGGCACTGCACACCGAGCTCACCGACCCGCGCGGCCTCGCGCTGCCCTGCCGCATCTATGCGCCGGTCGGCAGCCATCGGGAGCTGCTGCCCTATCTGGTCCGCAGGCTGCTGGAGAACGGCGCCAATACCTCTTTCGTCAACCGCATCGTCGACGAACAGGTACCGATCGAGACGGTGCTCGCCGATCCCGTCGCGCACATCGTCGCGCCCGCCGGGCACGCCCAGCGCATTGCGCTTCCGCTCGAGCTCTATCCCGACCGGCGCAACTCCCAGGGCGTCAATCTGCACGACCCGCAGGCGCTGCGTGCACTCGGCGCGGCGCTACGGCAGGCGGGCTCGCAGGAGGTCAGGGCGGCGCCCTGCGTCGACGGTCGCGAGCGCGATGCGCCCGCCCGTGCAGTGCACAACCCCGCCAGGCATGGCGAGCGGGTCGGCGTCGTGCACGAGGCCGATGCGACCTTGACGACGGAGGCCATCGCCTCTGCCGCCCGCGCGGCACCGGAGTGGGCCTCGACCAGCGCCGAGCTTCGTGCCGGCGTGCTGGAACGCGCCGCAGATGCCTTGGAAGAGGCGGGTCCGGCGCTGATGGCGTTGTGCATCCGCGAGGGTGGCAAGTGCATTGGCGATGCGCTCGGCGAGGTGCGCGAGGCGGCCGACGCCTGCCGCTACTATGCACTGCTCGCGCGCCGGCAGTTCGGTGCCCCGCGGCTGCTCTTCGGACCGACCGGCGAGCGCAACGAGCTCAGCCTGCACGGCCGCGGCGTCTTCGCCTGCATCAGTCCCTGGAACTTTCCGCTGGCGATCTTCACCGGGCAGATTGCCGCCGCGCTCGTCGCAGGCAATGCCGTGGTCGCCAAGCCGGCCACCCATACGCCACTGGTCGCCGCGCGCGCCGTGGCCCTGCTGCATGCCGCGGGCGTCCCCGGACCTGTGCTGCAGTTTCTCCCGGGCCGTGCCTCGACACTCGGCGCTACGCTGGCCACGGACCCGCGCATTTGCGGAATTGCCGTGACCGGATCCACGGCCACCGCCCGCGACATCCAGCTGCGCCTCGCGCAGCGCAACGGACCGATCGTGCCGTTGATCGCGGAGACGGGTGGACAGAACGCCATGATCGTCGACAGTTCTGCGCTGCCCGAGCAGGTAGTTGCCGACGCACTGCAATCGGCATTCAACAGCGCCGGACAGCGCTGCTCTGCGTTGCGCGTGCTGTTCCTGCAACAGGAGATCGCGCCGCGGGTGCTGGAGCTGCTGCGCGGGGCCATGGCCGAGCTGCGCGTGGGCGATCCGGCCCTGCTCGCCACCGACGTGGGACCGGTGATCGATGCCGGCGCGCAACGCGCCCTGCACGAGCACCGTGCGGCGCTGGCCGGCTATGGACGGCTGCTGTGCGAGGCCACCCTGCCCCTGGAGAGCGGGCAGGGCACGTTCTTCGCCCCCTGCGCATTCGAGATCGACAGCCCCGCGCGCCTGCAGCACGAGGTGTTCGGGCCGGTGCTGCATGTGGTGCGCTATGCGCAATCGCACCTCGGCGAGGTGATCGATGCCGTCAACGCCACGGGCTACGGACTCACCCTCGGCATCCACACGCGCATCGAGGCCACGGCCCGTGAGATCCAGCGCCGGGTGCGCGTCGGCAACACCTACGTCAATCGCAACATGATCGGCGCCGTGGTCGGGGTGCAGCCCTTCGGCGGTGAAGGGCTTTCGGGCACCGGTCCCAAGGCGGGCGGACCGAACTATCTACGCGCGTTTTCCGTCGAACGCACCTACACGGTCAACACCGCGGCGCTGGGGGGAAACACCGAGCTGCTGGGGCTCGGCGACCCGGACCGCCCGCAGATGTAGCAGGGCAGATGGAACACGCCGCTGCGGCGGCAGCCTGCATCAACAGTTGCCTGCGCCCGGTTCCCGCGCGGGCTCGTCCCAGAACGGGCGCAGCGTCGAGGCCCGCCGCCGCCGCGCGCATCGAGCAGGCCTGCGAACAACGGATCGGCGTCGAAGCGCTGCAGACAGCACCAGTCGATGCTACCCCAGCGGCTCACCAGCGCCGCGCCCCTGCAGTCGCCGATCAGCGCATGGTCGCGGATCGGGAGATATTCCGGTCTTTCCGGGGCAGAGTCCATGCCCGATGCGCACGTATCCTTCTGCCGAAATGACTCGTGCATCCCGGTTTTCCCCGCGGCGAGCGCGCCGCAAGTTGGAAATTGCGCGGGCCCTTACCTACGCTTGTCAACATAGCCAGTGAATCCCAGAGGCGCGCGGCAACGGTACGCCGCAAGCACCGGAGCAGTACGACAGTGGATGGCGCTGCGGAATTTTTTGCGGCAGCGCGTCGCGGGTCGATTCGCGGCAGGTCATGGAGGACGTGCATCATGAGCAAACTCGTCGGCGATTTCATACTCGAACGACTGTCGCAGTGGGACATCCGGCGCATCTTCGGCTACCCCGGAGACGGCATCAACGGTCTTCTCGGTGCCCTCGACCGCGCCTCCGACAGAATCGATTTCATACAGGCACGCCACGAGGAAATGGCCGCGTTCATGGCATGCGCACATGCCAAGTTCACCGGCGAGGTCGGGGTGTGTCTGGCGACCTCAGGGCCAGGCGCCATTCATCTGCTGAACGGGCTCTACGACGCCAAGCTCGATCACCAGCCGGTGGTGGCCATCGTCGGCCAGCAGAGCCGCGCGGCCCTGGGCGGCGATTACCAGCAGGAAGTGGACCTGGTGACGTTATTCAAGGACGTCGCGAGCGAGTACGTCTGCATGATCACCACGCCGGCCCAGACCCGTCACGTGATCGACCGTGCAGTACGCATTGCCAAGTCCATGCGCACCGTGACCTGCGTAATCGTGCCGAACGACGTGCAGGAGTCCGCTGCAGTGGAGAAACCGCCGCGTGCCCACGGCACCGTGCACTCCGGAATCGGCTGCAGCATGCCGCGCGTGGTGCCCACCGAGTCCGATCTGGATCGTGCCGCGAACCTGCTGAACGCAGGCAAGCGTGTGGCGATGCTGGTCGGCGCCGGCGCCCTCGGCGCGCCGGACGAAGTGATGGAGGCGGCCGACCTGCTGGGTGCGGGTGTGGCCAAGGCGCTGCTCGGCAAGGCCGTTCTGCCGGATGACCTGCCCTACGTCACCGGCTCGATCGGGCTGCTCGGTACCGAGCCCAGCTGGCACCTGATGAGCGAGTGCGACACCCTGCTGATGGTGGGCTCCGACTTCCCGTATTCCGAGTTCCTGCCTGAGGAAGGACAGGCGCGCGGCGTGCAGATCGACATCGACCCGCGCAAGCTGAGCATCCGCTATCCCATGGAAATAAATCTTGTGGGTGACGCAGGGGAAACCTTGCGTGCGCTTATCCCAAGGCTGCAACGCAAGACCGATCGCCGCTGGCGCGAAGACATCGAGCAGCGCGTGGGCGCGTGGTGGAAGCTGCTCGAGGAGCGCGCGATGAGCTCCGGAGATCCCATCAATCCGCAACGCGTGTTCTGGGAGCTTTCCTCGCGGCTGCCCGACGACTGCATCCTCACGTCCGATTCGGGCTCGGCAGCCAACTGGTACGCGCGCGACCTCAAGATCCGCAAAGGCATGATGGCATCGCTTTCCGGTGGGCTCGCTACCATGGGGCCTGGGGTGCCTTATGCCATCGGCGCCAAGTTCGCCCATCCCGAGCGCACCGTCGTCGCCCTGGTGGGGGACGGCGCCATGCAGATGAACGGGAACGCCGAGCTGGTCACCGCGGCGAAGTACTGGAAGCGCTGGAGCAATCCACGGCTGATCGTCATGGTGCTGAACAATCGCGACCTGAACCAGGTTACCTGGGAACAGCGTGTGCTGTCCGGCGACCCCAAGTTCGAAGGATCGCAAAACGTGCCGGACTTCCCCTACGCGCGCTACGCCGAGCTGATCGGTTTCGAAGGCATACGGGTGGATACGCCCGAGGCGGTGGGCCCGGCATGGGACCGGGCGCTGGCAGCGGGTCGCCCGGTAGTCCTGGAAGCGTACACCGATCCCAAGATCGCCCCGCTGCCGCCGCACATCCGCTTCGAGCAGGCCAGGCATTTCGTTCAGGCGCTGCTGCACGGCGACCCGGAAACCGCCGGGATCGTAAAGGAATCGGCCAAGGAGTTCGTCGAATCGGTCTTGCCGCACCGGAGCAGGGACAAGGGCTGAGGCGGGCGACCATGGGCACGCGCAGCGACGCAGTACCGATTGAGCGGCTCAACGTCTCCGCCTACCGGATTCCCACGGAGGCGCCGGAGTCCGACGGCACGCTCGAGTGGAACTCGACCATGCTGGTGCTGGTGCGATGTCGGGCCGCGGGTCGCGAGGGACTGGGCTACACCTATGGCGATCGCGCGGTCGCCGAGCTCATCCGGGGCAAGCTCGCCGAGCGGGTACAGGGTTCCGATGCGCTGTCGGTCGGCGCCTGCTGGACCACACTGGTTGCGGCGGTGCGAAACCTCGGAAGACCGGGCATCGCCTCCATGGCCATCTCTGCGATCGATGCCGCGCTGTGGGATCTCAAGGCACGGCTGCTGGATCTGCCGCTGGTGACCCTGCTGGATGGCGTGCGCGACGGGACGCCGGTCTACGGCAGTGGCGGGTTCACCTCGTACACCATCGAGCAGCTGCAGGGCCAGCTGGCGGAGTGGGTCCGGAGCGGCATCGGCAGCGTGAAGATGAAAACCGGCCGCCATCCGGATCACGACGTCGAGCGCGTGCGTGCGGCGCGCGAAGCCATCGGCTTCGATGCCCAGCTGTTCGTCGATGCCAATGGCGCCTACAGCCGCAAGCAGGCGCTGGACAAGGCCGCGGATTTTCACGGGCTGGGTGTCAGCTGGTTTGAGGAGCCGGTGAGCTCGGACGACGTGGAAGGTCTGCGCCTGGTGCGCGACCGCGCGCCGCCGGGTATGGAAATCACCACGGGCGAATACGGCTATCACCTGCCGTACTTCCGCACCCTGCTCGCCGCGCAGGCCGTAGACGTGCTGCAGGCCGATGCGACGCGCTGCGGCGGCGTGACCGGATTCCTGGGCGTTGCCGCGCTGTGCGACGCCCACAACCTGCCGCTGTCGAGCCACACCGCACCGGCGCTGCATTTGCACGCGTGCTGTGCCGCGCGCCCGGTCCGGCACATGGAATACTTTCACGATCACGTGCGCATCGAACACCTGCTGTTCGACGGCGTTCAACCGCCGCGCGACGGAACGCTGTATCCCGACCGCTCGCGCCCCGGACTGGGCCTCGAATTCAAGAATGCCGATGCCCAACGTTACGCGGTGTGAGACCGCGCCAGGAGGATGACGTGCTGCAGCGCGAGCTGGAGAAACCTGCGCAGAGATCCGTAGCACATGGCGCCCATGATCTGGACGTGCGCGCGCTTGCCGCCGAGCTCGGGCGGCGCATCGAAGGCGAGGTGCGCTTCGATGCCGGAACCCGCGCGCTGTACGCGACCGACGGCTCCAACTACCGCCAGGTCCCGATCGGGGTGGTGATGCCGCGCCATGCCGAGGACGTCGTAGCCACGCTTGCGTCATGTCGCGAGCACGGCGCACCGGTGCTGTCGCGCGGCTGCGGGACCAGTCTCGCCGGACAGTGCTGCAATGTCGCAGTCATCATCGACCTGTCGAAGTACATGCATCATGTACTGGAGCTCGACCCGGAGCGGCGCATCGCCCGCGTGCAGCCGGGTGTGATCCTCGATCAGCTGCGCCATGGCGCCGAGCGCCATCACCTCACGTTCGCTCCCGATCCGGCCACCCACGACCACAACACGCTGGGCGGCATGATCGGCAACAACTCCTGCGGGATCCACTCGGTCATGGGTGGGCGCACCTCAGACAATATCGTCGAGCTGGAGGTTCTGACCTACGAAGGCCTGCGCATGCGCGTCGGAGCCACCAGTGACGAAGATTACCGGCGCATCCTCGCGCAGGGGGGAGCGCGTGCTGAAATCTACCGGCGGCTCGGCGCGTTGCGCGACCGATATGCGGACCAGATCCGCGCTCGCTATCCGGACATCCCGCGCCGGGTGTCAGGCTACAACCTGGACGATCTGCTGCCGGAGAAGGATTTTCAGGTCGCCCGCGCGCTGGTCGGCTCGGAAGGTACCTGCGTGGTGGTGCTGGAGGCAACGGTGCGTCTGGTGCACAGTCCACCGGCGCGTACCCTGCTGGTGCTGGGCTACCCGGACATCTACCAGGCCGCCGACCACATCCCGGAGGTGATGCGCCACGAACCGGTCGGCTGCGAAGGCATCGACAGCCGGCTGGTCGGAGACATGCACCTTACCGACATGCACCCGCAGGACCTCAAGCTGTTGCCCGATGGTCACGGCTGGCTGCTGGTGGAATTCGGCGGTGAAACCAAGGAGGAGTCGGACCAGCGTGCGCGCAAGCTCATGGACGATCTGCGGCGCTCGAAGCATCCGCCGCAGATGAAGCTGTTCGATGACATGGAGCAGGAGAGCCGGGTGTGGGAGATCCGGGAATCCGGCCTCGGCGCCACCGCGCACGTCCCCGGCAAGAAGGACACCTGGCCCGGGTGGGAGGACTCGGCGGTTGCTCCCGACAAGGTCGGGCGCTATCTGCGCGGGCTGCGCGCGCTGTTCGAGAAGTTCGGCTACGAATGCGATTTGTACGGCCACTTCGGCCAGGGATGCATCCATACCCGCATCGACTTCGAGCTGAAAACCGCCGACGGCATCGCGCGCTACCGGCGTTTCGTGGAGGAGGCCGCCGATCTCGTGGTGCATCTCGGAGGCTCGTTTTCCGGTGAGCACGGTGACGGGCAGGCGCGCGGCGAGCTGCTGTCCAAGATGTACGGCCTGCAGCTGGTCGAAGCTTTCCGGGAGTTCAAGTCGATCTGGGATCCGCAGTGGAAGATGAATCCGGGCAAGGTCATCGATGCCTATCGCATGGACGAGAACCTGCGCCTCGGCGTCAACTACGACCCGCCGCAGCTGCACACCCATTTCCAGTTCCCGCACGACAACGGCAGTTTCGCCAATGCGACGCTGCGTTGCGTGGGCGTGGGCAAGTGCCGCCGCACCTCCGGCGGCGTGATGTGCCCAAGCTTCATGGTGACCCGCGAGGAGATGCACAACACGCGCGGGCGCTCGCGCCTGCTGTTCGAGATGCTGAAGGGCGAGGTGATCACCCACGGCTGGCGCGAGGATGCGGTACGCGAGGCGCTCGACCTGTGCCTGGCGTGCAAAGGTTGCAAGGGCGAGTGTCCGGTGAACGTGGACATGGCGACCTACAAGGCCGAGTTCCTGTCACACTACTACGAGGGCCATTTGCGTCCGGTCCCTGCCTATGCCTTCGGGTTGATCGACGTCTGGGCGCGGCTCGCCTCGCATGCGCCGGGGTTGGTGAATCTGGTCACGCAGACGCCGGTGCTCGCCAACATCGCCAAGGCTGTGGTCGGCATGCCGCAGCCGCGCCGCATCCCGCCGTTTGCCGCGCAGAGCTTTCAGCGTTGGTTCCGCCGGCGGCCGCAGCGCGCCACAGGCGGCGAAGCGGTGATCCTGTGGCCGGATACTTTCAACAACTACTATCATCCCGAAACGGCGCAGGCCGCCGTGGAGGTGCTGGAACAGGCGGGCTTCGAGGTACGGGTGCCACGACAGGCGGTGTGCTGCGGGCGTCCGCTGTACGACTTCGGCATGCTTGATCGCGCCAAGCGCCTGCTGCGGCGCACGCTGCACGAGCTCGGCGGGGAAATCAACTCCGGCATCCCCATCGTCGGACTGGAGCCTTCCTGCGTGGCGGTATTCCGCGACGAGCTGGTCAATCTCTTCCCCCACGATCAGGTGGCGCGGCGGCTGCGCCAGCAGACTTTCCTGCTGAGCGAGTTCCTCATCGAGCGCGCGCCGCACTTCCGCCCGCCCACACTGCGCCGCAAGGCACTGGTGCAGATGCACTGCAACCACAGCGCGGTGCTCGAGACCGGGCCCGAGAAGAAACTGCTCGGCGCCCTGGGACTGGACTTCGAAGTGCTGGACTCCGGCTGTTGCGGCATGGCCGGATCGTTCGGTTTCGAGCGCGGCCCGAAGTACGACGTTTCCATTGCTTGCGGCGAGCGTGCGCTGCTGCCTGCAGTGCGCAACGCCGGGCGCGACACTCTGATCGTCGCCGACGGTTTCAGCTGCCGCGAGCAGATTGCACAGACCACGCATCGCCGCGCGTTACATCTCGCGCAGGTGCTGCAGCTCGCCATGCAGGAAGGAGTGCCGCGCGGTGGCCTTCCCGAAGCTGCGATCGAGCAGCGGCGGGAACGCGAGCGGCGCCGCGAGCAGGCGCGGGCGGCCGCCGTGGCGGGCCTCGCGGTAGCAGGCGGCGCCCTGCTGCTAAGCAGCCTGAGGGCCCGGCGCCGGTGAGGGCACACATGAGGGTTCCAGCACCGACGGTTCCGTGCCGGGCTGGCGCTTCCATACGCAGTGGCAATTCAACCGGAAGGAACCGCGCCGCCGGGGAAGCGCAGCGACGCACTGCGTTTGTCGGTAGCGTACGCGCGCAGGAGGAGAGACGATGAGCGCAGCAATCGGCAAGCACAGGTGGGCCATCGCCGAGGGATACATCCCCGGCCGCAGCCACGGCCCGGAACCGGAGATGACCAGTCACGAGACCTGTTGCATCCTCAATGCCGGCGCACAGGATGCCCAGGTGCACATCACCGTGTTCTTCAAGGACCGGCCTCCGGCCGGGCCCTACACGATTACGGTCGGCGCGCAACGTACGCGTCACGTGCGCTTCAACGAGCTCGATGACCCGGAGCCGATCCCCACCGACACCGATTACGCCAGCGTGATCGAGTCCGATGTTCCCATCGTGGTACAACACACGCGACTGGACTCGCGTCAGGCCGAGCTTGCATTGATCAGCACCATCGCCTTCTCGGGCGATTAGTATCGTGGCGCAATCTTGACAAGAAGCTTATATAACGCGGAAATCTCACCAGCATCCCGGGAGCTGGCGAAACCGCCAGAACCGCGATAGGCCGGCGGCATGAACGTCATTGTTCGGCGATCGTGAAGAACGCCGGACCTTCCCTGCGATCCATTTCACTTCCGGGCCAGCCGCCGACCGGCTGATAAGATTTGCGGGCTACCTGCGTTTCCCAGCCGGTTGCGACATCAACCACCTGGTGACGGCCGAGGCACGTGCGGCGCGCGCGTTGCTCGGATGAAGGGCTCGCCCACCCAGGGTCGACCTCCGAAGTTCAAATCACGTGGACGGCCCACGCCACGCCAAACGCGAGCGCGACGCCCAGAAGGACACTCACGGACGCGCGCAACCGCAGCCGCGCGCGTGGCCCCGTCAGGGAAGTGCCGGTCACACTCCTCTGCACCCCGACGGCCGGCACTTGCACGGATCCGCGGCATAGGGCATGCACGGTGAAAAAGATCGCGCAGAGCCACGAGAACACCGCAACCACCAGCACCAGCATACAGAGTGCGATCAGCTCCGGACCGGTTAACGGCCTGCTGCTCTCCTCCATGGTGACCTCCTCACCGCAGCTGGGATTTTAATTCTGTGCGCCGTATGGATCCGGCTCCGCCACCGCGCGTGGCCGGCAAGGGGCCGGCAGATACACCAACCGACTTGCGTCCCGATCAGGACGAGCGTGGCGGCCTGTCTCTGTTATCGTTATATGCTGCTTGTTAGCTTATAAGGCACGCTTTCGGACATTGTCAAGAAAGCTGCCGTGCAAGGCGACGGGAAGTCGCCGCAGCGCCGGCGCGTCGGCGCGCACAGACCATGAAGAGCACCGGTTCCCGGCCGAAAACTACGATCACCGCGCCGTTGATGTGGCGGGCGCCGGGAGCAGGAATGTTCGCGAGGCCTAGTCCGGCGGTCACCCGGACGGTGACGGCTGGAAATCCACCTTTACTCTGCTGCGTCGAAGGTATTGATGGCATGGGCCATGCACGAGCAGTCGGGGCGTACTGCGGAACGTCACCAAGCTCATCGATTCACCTCCCCACGGTCGTATTCGGCGTGCTATGATCCGCGCACTCTCGGACCTAAAACCGGAATCAAGAAGAAGGCATAAGAACCTATGCTGCGGCTCTTTCGTGTCGGGCTCGGATCCACTGTTTCGGCCCTGGTGCTGGTGCTCGCGGTGACTCCTTCTGGTGCAGCCGAACGAACGCGAAGCGTCGATGCCGACGTAACTCCGGCGTCGCAGCACGCAGCTTTGCATGACCCCTTCCCCGTACCCGACGCACTACGCGAGCCCGTCGCCTTTTGGCGTCAGGTGTTCACGCAATGGAGCCGCAGCCAGGTCGCGCTGCACGATACCGAGTACCTCAACCTGATTTACGAGGTGATGGACCTGCCGGGAGCGGTGGAGGAAGGCCTCACGCGCGAGCAGCGCGACTTCGTATCCGAACGCCGCGAAGCACTGGAGCAGCGCCTGCGCACGCTGGCGGACAAGGTGCGCGCGGGCGCCTGGCTGGATGCCGGCGAACGGGACTTGCGCCGGCGCATTGCACAGGTAGGGGGCACGGCCGCGATTTTCGAGGCGCACGAGCGTGTGCGTACTCAGCGCGGCATGCGCGAGCGATTCCTGAGCGGGCTCGAAAGCAGCGGGCGCTATGACACGCTGTTCCGCGAGATCTTCCGCGACGCCGGTCTGCCCGAGGATCTGGCCTACCTCCCGCACGTGGAATCCTCGTTCCAGAATCACGCGCAGTCCACTGCGGGCGCGGTGGGCGTATGGCAGTTCACCCGTGGCGCAGGACGGCGTTTCCTCACCATCAACAGGGCCGTCGACGAACGCCGCGACCCCGTCGCCTCGGCCCGTGGTGCGGCGCGCTATCTGGGCGCGGCCTATGCCGAGCTCGGCAGCTGGCCCATGGCCATCACCTCCTACAACCATGGCATCCCGGGCATGTTGCGCGCCGAGTCGGAATACGGGACCGATTTTGGCCGCATCGTGCGCAACTACCAGGGCCCGGCGTTTGGCTTCGCGTCGCGCAACTTCTACGCCGAATTCCTGGCGGCGCGGGAAATCGCCCGGAAACCCGAACGCTATTTTCCTGGAGGCGTGCACTACGACCGTCCGGCGCCGGTGCGGCGCATCGTGTTGAAGCACAGCGTACCGGCGCATCACCTGGCGCGCGAGCAGGGTGTCGCACTCAAGGACCTGGTGGCGCTCAACAGCGCCTGGACACCCGCCGGCGCGCAGGGACGGGTACCGCTGCCCTCGGGCCTCGAGGTGTGGTTGCCGACCGGCGCAAGCAGGGCAACACAGGTGGCGAAAACCACCATCGGGGATTTGAAGCCGGAAGCATCCGCGGCACGGCCAGTGGCTGTCGACACGAGCGCGGCTTTTCACTCGGTGAAGTCGAACGAGACTTTGTCCCAAATCGCCCTTGCGAACGACATCAGCGTGCCGGCGCTGCGTGAGCTCAATGGTCTCGGACCCGCTGAGAATGTCATCCACCCAGGCCAACGGCTGCGGGTCCGCGCAGAGACCCGTGCACGCCCGACCCGCCGCCGCGAGGTCGGCGATCGCTTGGTGCACGTGGTACGCAAGGGCGAAAGCCCGATCGTGATCGCCACCAGCTACGACGTACGGCTCGCCGACCTCTTGTCGGTAAACAAGATGACCCGGCGCACCGTCATCTATCCCGGGCAGACACTCTTCGTACCGGTCTCCAACCGCACCGCCCAGTGATCTGACCATGGCTGCCGTGGTCCTTGAGCACGACCGCGCGGCACGGGTGCGTCACCCGCATGGCGCCCTGCGCACTGCATTGCTGGTGGTGGCGCTGGCGGTGCTCGGTCTCGCGCTGCTTGAGGGGCGGACTTCCGCGCTGCAGTCGCGCTACCTCACCGCGCTGGCAGCGCAGCTGCGCTTTCAGCCCGCCCCGGGACCAAGTCCGCTGATCCGCTTCCCCGACGACGGTCCCTACGACCTGCGACTGGGCTATGCACGGCTGCCCGCCTTCGTCGAGCGGCTGCACGCTGCAGGCTACCGGATCGAAAGCCAGGCGCGCATCTCCACGCGCCTGGCACGCCTGATCGACGTGGGGTTGTTCGCCCCCTACCGTGAAAAGATCCAGGCGGGTCTCGTGCTCCTGGACCGCAACGATCGCGAGATCTTCTCTGCCCGGTATCCTCGGAGGGTCTACAGGCGCTTCACCGACATCCCGCCCCTGGTGGTGGACACGCTGCTGTTCATCGAGAATCGCGAGCTGCTCGACCCCGACCATCCACGGCGCAATCCGGCGGTGGAATGGGACCGCCTGGGGCGCGCAGTACTGGACAAGGCCCAACAGGTCGTAGTTCCCGGCAAGAAGGTCGTGGGCGGGAGCACGCTCGCGACCCAGATCGAAAAGTTCCGGCACTCGCCCGGCGGGCAGACGCGCACTGCGGCCGACAAGCTGCGCCAGATCGCCAGCGCCTCACTGCGCAGCTATCTCGACGGACCGGAAACACTGCAGAGCCGCCAGCGCATCGTACGCGACTACTTGAACTCGGTTCCTCTGAGCGCCCAGGCGGGCCTCGGCGAAATCAGCGGCCTGGGCGATGGGCTGGACGCCTGGTACGGCGCGGACTTCGTCAGCGTCAACCAGCTGTTGCGCGGCAACGATCCGGCCGAGCGAGAGGCACGTGCGCGCGCTTATCGAGAGGTGCTGAGTCTGATGATCGCCCAGCGCCGCCCTTCGGACTTCCTGGCCGGTGGCCACGCGGCGCTGCAGAACCTGACCGACACCTATCTGCATCTGCTGGCGGAAGCCGGGGTGATCAGCACCAGCCTGCGTGATGCGGCGCGCGCGCTCGACCTGCAGCGGCGCAGCTGGGCGCCGCGGCAGGAGGCGGATTCATTCTCGGCACGCAAGAGCGCCAACGTGGTGCGCAGCCGTTTGCTGACACTGCTGGAAGTGCCGCGGTTCTACGATCTCGACCGCCTCGATCTCACGGTGCGCAGCACCATCGACGCGCCCGTTCAGCAGGCCGTCACCAATACGCTGCGGCATCTGCGCGAACCAGAGTTCGTGCAGGCGGCGGGGCTGAACGCCTTCCGCCTCCTGGAGAACAAGGACCCGACCAAAGTCATCTACAGCTTTTCGCTGTACGAGCGCGTCGGCGGATACAACCTGCTGCGCGTGCAGACCGACAGCTTCGACCAGCCCTTCAACATCAACGAAGGTGTCAAGCTCGACCTGGGCTCCACGGCCAAGCTGCGCACGCTGGTTCATTACCTGGAAATCGTGGCTTCCCTGCACGCACAGTATGCGAAGCTGGACGACGCGGCGCTGCGCGCGGTGGACGTGCATCCGCGCGACCATTTGTCGCAGTTTGTGATCGATCAGCTGCTCGCGGGCAAGGACCGCAGCCTCCCCGCGCTGCTCAACGCGGCCCTCGCGCGCCGCTATTCGGCGAGTCCCGGTGAGCGGTTCTTTACGGGCGGCGGCGTGCACACCTTCGGCAACTTCGATCACGACGACGACACCAGGGTGCTGTCGGTGCGTGATGCGCTTCGCGATTCGGTCAACCTGGTGTTCGTGCGTTTGATGCGCGACATCGTCTACCACTACCTGTATCGACCGGGTTCAACTGCGCGGGTGCTCGAGGACGTGGATGATCCGCAGCGCCTGATCTATCTGCAGCGCTTCGCCGACCGCGAGGGCAGCCAGTTCATGCGCCGTTTTCACAACAAGTACCGGGGCAAGGACGCGACGGGTGCGCTCGGGCTGCTCGCCCAGAGTGTGCGCCCGACGCCGGTCCGGCTTGCGACCGTGTTCCGTTCGGTACGTCCCTCGGCCGGCATAGCGGAATTCAGCGGTTTTCTGCGTACCCACCTCTCCGGCTCGGCGCTTTCCGATGCTGCGATACAGCGACTGTTCGACCAGTACACGCCGGAGCACTATTCGCTGACCGACCGCGGCTACCTGGCGCAGATCCATCCGCTGGAGCTTTGGCTGGTCGAATATCTGTCGCGCCATCCGGCAGCAACGCAGTCGGAAGTCATCGCCGCGAGCGCCGGCGAGCGCCAGGAGGTCTATCGCTGGCTTTTCAAGACCCACAACAAGAACGCCCAGGACATCCGGATCCGCAGCCTACTCGAAGTGGAGGCCTTTCTGGAAATCCATCGCGCCTGGAAGCGGCTCGGCTATCCATTCGACTCGCTGGTCCCGTCCTATGCCACCGCCATCGGCAGCTCCGCGGACCGTCCGGCCGCGCTCGCCGAACTGATGGGCATCCTGGTGAACGACGGTCTGCACTTTCCGTCGATACGCGTCGAGGAGCTGCACTTCGCGGCCGACACTCCTTACGAAACCGTAATGCGACGCGGACCGGGTGCCGGGGAGCGGGTACTGGCGCCGGAGATCGCAGCCGCGGTTCGCCAAGCCGTGATCGCCGTGGTCGAGGGCGGTACCGCGCAGCGCGTGCGCGGTACCTTTGTGCGCGCCGACGGTAGCGTCATCGCCGTCGGTGGCAAAACCGGAACGGGCGATCATCGATACGACACCTTTGGCGCCGGCGGTCGACTTCTGGAGTCGCGGGTGGTCAACCGCGCGGCGACGTTCGTGTTCCTGCTCGGCGACCGGTTCTTCGGAAACGTAACTGCCTATGTGCCGGGTCCGGAGGCTGCCCAGTACAAGTTCACCAGCGCACTGCCGGTCCAGGTGTTGAAGCTGCTCGGCCCACAGTTGATTCCGCTGATCTCCGACTCCACGCCCGTGACCACCGTAGCCGGACAGGAGCTGCGCGCCGGCATTGCGCAGCCCACCTCGCCCATACCCTGACTGCCGCCTCGCAGGTCGTTTCTGGTGTCCGCGCTTCGATGCCCTGGGCACCACAATCCGCTCCCTAGCAACATTTATAATCAATACAGTACTGCATATTTCTCATCAATCTGTCATGCACGGTATTGGCGATTGCCCGGGGTTGAGCTCTCCCCGCGGAGCGAAGAGCGACGTCGCGCACCTCGTGCACAGGAGGCGCTCTCGGGCGTTACGGCCCTGCCTGCTTTACAGCGCGCCGACACCATGAGAAGGTAGTCTTCACAAGGGACCGAGGGAACGCGCTTCCGGCCCCGAGGCGCGCAGCTTGCTGGTTAGGAAAACGCGGAGCAGGATCCGCCACCGATCAGAGCGCACGCCATGACCCAGCGCAACCTACACCGCCCCGTTCACCCGCCAAGTCAAGCCGACCACCCTGCCTTTCTTCCCCGTTCGTGCGACCGGCGCCGCCGGCACTGGCGCGCCTTGCTATGGGGAACCGTGCGCGCGCGCCGCCGTCGCGCCCGTCGGGCGTGTGACCGCACGGGCTACTACGTCGACTGGTACGAGTCGCACCTGCTGTTCGTGGCCGTGGCCGTGTTGCTGTTGTCGTGCGCCGACGCTGCACTCACGCTGACGCTGCTGCAAACCGGGGCCGAGGAGGCCAATTTCCTCATGGCTTGGCTGATCGACACCGACCTGACGCTGTTCGCGGGTGTGAAGCTCGGCTTGACCGGCATGGGGCTCGTGGTACTGGTGATGCACGCGCGGTTTCGCGTCTTCCGCTCGGTGAAAGTCAGCCATGTGCTGCATCTGCTGGTTCCCGTCTATCTGCTGCTGACGGTTTACGAGATTGCGCTGCTGGCCTGAGGTTCAGCCGGGTCATGCAGCTGAAGCCGCTCTCCTACGAGAGCTGTAGGCGCCAATAGCGCACGCGCGGCGGCAGACCCTGTCCGGCCAGGGCGGCAGCATAACCGGTCTCCACCGGTACGTCCTGTACCCACCAGTCCTGTGCATCCGCGGCCGCAGCGTCCACCCGGGTGGGCTGCGCAACACGATGCACGGGCACCGCGAAACTGCCGAGCCCGAGCGAAAGGCCGCGGCCGTGCGCCTTGACATAGGCTTCCTTGCGCACCCAGCAGTCGAAGAACGCCGCCAGCTGTCGTTTCGGTGCGAGCGCTTGCAGCGCTGCGTGCTCCGGCGGCGCAAAGAACCGGCGGCTGATGCCCTGCCAGTCGAACGCCTCGCGCAGACGTTCCACGTCGATGCCCACTTCGCGCTCTACCGCGACTGCATAAAGAGCAAGCCCGCCGGAATGTGCAAGATTGAAGCGCACGCGTGCGGCCATCAGCGATCCAGGCAGATCAAGATGCGGTTTGCCTGCCGCACCCGTGGCGAAGCGCAGCTTTTCAGCCGCTACATCGAGGTAACGCGACAGCAGGAGACGCAGTGCCGCACGCGCGCCAATGAAACGCGCACGATCCTCGGCGAAGCGCAGGTGCGTGGCTCGTGCCTGTTCGTCCGCGGTGAGCAGGCCATGCAGTGTCGCGGCTGCGGTCTCGGGCAGCCGCACCGACCATACGTGGATCTCGTCGGATTCCCAGCGCGGGTGCTGCGGGCCGTCGCACCACTCGTGTCCGGCTGGCCAGGCCTCCCGTGAGCCGATCAGGGTCACGGACTCGGGCGCGGCGAGGCCGTCCCGTATTCGGCGCGCGCGCGTGCCAGGCAGTCGGCCAAGCGCTCGGCGAAGCCCTGGGCATGCTCACCGTAGATCATCCTGCGGTGCACACCGGGCATGTGGTGCACCTCCACGCCACCTTGCGCCAGCGCCCCCCAGCCCATGTCGTCGCTGCCGAAGTAGTGCTCGAACTGGCGTACGCGCAACACGCGCTCCGCGGAGCGGAACAACACCACCCGACCGGGATAGGGCTGCGGACGATAGCGCCTGAACGCCAGCAAGTGCGCCTCGTTCATGCGCTGATGAAGCCGGTTGGCAATCACGTCGCGATCGGGCCGGGGAAGCGGATTGCGCCACCTGCGCCGCAGGCGCCGCCCGACCATTTGCCACCAGTCCCTCAGTCCCAGCGACAGGAAGTAGCTGCGCCGCGCCAGCGCCACCGCACGCGGATCAATGTGATCGCCCTGCACCGGCCAGGTGTCGCCAATCGCGATCATGCCCACCATCTCACCCTCGGCGTGCAGCATCCGCCCCATCTCGTAGACCACAACCCCACCGAACGAGGACCCGAACAGATAGTAGGGCCCATGCGGCTGCACGGTGCGCAGCGCCTCGTTGTAGATGCGCGCCATGGTCTCCACCGAGCTATGCGGCTCCTGACCCTCGATGACGCCGTACGCCTGCAGTCCATACACCGGCTGATCGGGTCCCAGGTGACGGGCGAGATCGGCATAGCCCAGCACGTTGCCGCCGGCCGGATGCACGCAAAACAGCGGCGGCTTGCTTCCCCCGCCCTGGATGGTCACCAGCGGCGACCACGGCCGCGCCGCGCGCTGCTCGTCGATGACCCGCCCCAGTGCTGCCACCGTGCCCGCCTCGAACAGCATGGCGAGTGGTATCTCCTGCCCGTACTGCTGGCGGATGCGCTCCATGATCTGCACCGCCAGCAGCGAGTGCCCACCGATGTCGAAGAAGTTGTCCTCAACCCCGAGCTGCTGTACGCCCAGCACCTCGCGCCACACCTCGGCCAGCCAACGTTCGGTCGGTGTGCGCGGCCCCAGCGATTCGATCCCACCGCCGCCACTCTCCGGCGCCGGCAGCGCGGCACGATCGACCTTGCCGTTGGGCGTCAGCGGCAGGCGCTGCAACACCACCAGCGCCGCAGGCACCATGTAGTCGGGCAGACGCTCCTTCAGCCAGGCTCGCAGCTTCGCCACCAGCTCCTGCCCAGACAGCCGCGCCACCACATAGGCCACCAGCCGCCGGTCGCCGGGACGGTCCTCGCGCACCAGCACAACACTCTGCTGCACCTCGGGATGAGTGCCGAGCACGCTCTCAATCTCACCCAGCTCGATGCGAAAACCGCGCAGCTTGACCTGATGGTCAATGCGCCCCAGATATTCGATGTTGCCGTCGCTGCGCCAACGCACCAGATCGCCCGTGCGGTACAAACGCGCCCCAGGCGCAGCACTGAACGGATGCGCCACAAAGCGCTCGGCCGTCAGCTGCGCACGCCGCACATAGCCCTGCGCAAGCCCCGGCCCTCCGAGATAGAGCTCCCCGGTCACCCCCACCGGCACCGGCTGCGCGTAGCGGTCCAGCACGTAGACCTCGGTGTTGCGGATCGGCCGCCCAATGGGTACCCCTTCCCCTTGCGCCGGCACACCCGGCACACAATAGGTGAGCGCAAACGTCGTCACCTCGGTCGGCCCGTAGGCATTGACCAGCCGCCGCGGCGGACGATCGCCCATCACCCGTGCCACACACCCCGGGTCCGCCGCCTCCCCGCCAAACAGCACCGTGCCCACACGCTCAAAACAGCCCGGATATTGCACCGCCAAATGATTGAACAGCGCCGCAGTCAGAAAGGTCGCGGAAATGCCCCCCTCGCCCAGCGCCGCAGCCAGCCGGTGCGGCGCCAGCACGATCTCCTGCCCCAGCACCACCACGCTCGCCCCGTTCAGCAGCGCACCCCATACCTCGAAGGTGGCCGCGTCAAAGGAAATGTTCGACAGGTGGGCCACCCGATCGCCCTCCTGCAACTGCACATAGTCGGTGTTGCACACCAGCCGGTTCACGGCCCGGTGCGGTACCGCAACCCCCTTCGGCCGACCCGTGGAGCCCGAGGTGTAGATCACGTAGGCCAGATCACTCCCACCGCATACGCACGGCGGATTGACCCCGCCCTGCGCCTGCAGCTCCGCACCGCTCCACTCCAGCACCAGGCGCTGCGCAGCGCCGGACGCCAACGCCGCCTCAAGATGCGGCTGCACCAGCACCACCCCCACCGCACCGTCCTCGATCATGAACGCCAACCGCTCGCGCGGATAGGCCGGATCCAGCGGCAGATAGGCACCGCCCGCCTTCAGAATGCCTACCAGCCCCGCAATCAGCTCCAGCGAGCGCTCGGCACAGATGCCCACGCAATCCCCGCGCCGCACCCCCGCCTGCAGCAGCCGATGCGCAATGCAGTTGGCGCGCGCGTTGAGCTCCCCATAGCTGAGCTCTACCTCCCCCAGCACCACCGCAGGGCGCCCCGGATGGCGCGCCACGCGCGCCTCAAACAGCTCGCCAATCGAACGCTCCGCCGGATACGGCGCCGCCGTGTCGTTCCACGACACCAGCATGCGCTCGCGCTCGGCCGCACTCAGCATCTGCAGCGCGCCGATGCGCCGCTCGGGATCGGCAACAATGTCCTGCAGCAGGTTGTGCAGGTGCCCCAGCATGCGCTCGATGCTTTCGGCCTCAAACAGATCGGTGTTGTACTCGAGGCTCGCAACCAGCTCCTCGTGCTCACCCTCATGCACCATCAGCGTGAGATCAAACTTCGCACTCTCCCACTCCGTCTCCAGCCCCTGCACCTGCAGCCCTTCCAGCTCGCGCGCCGGCCCCACCATGTTCTGCAGCGCAAACATCACCTGAAACAGCGGACTGTGGCTCAGCGTGCGCTTCGGGCGCAGCTCCTCCACCAGACGCTCGAACGGCAGGTCCTGATGCGCATAGGCACCCAACGCCGCCTCGCGTACTCGCCCCAGCAGTTCCACAAAGCTCGGATTGCCCGCCACACTGGTGCGCAGTGCCAGCGTGTTCACGAAAAAGCCGATCAGCGGCTCCAGCTCCGTGCGGTTGCGCCCCGCACTCGGGGTGCCAACGACAATGTCCTCCTGCCCGCTGTAGCGATGCAGCAGCACCTGAAAGGCCCCCAGCAGCGCCATGAACAGCGTGGCACCATGCCGGCGGCTGAGCGCCTTGAGCTGCGCGGTCAGCGCCCCGGAAAACCTCGCTTGCCGCCTGGCACCACGGAAGCTCTGCACCGCAGGGCGCGCATGGTCGCTCGGCAGCTCCAACACCGGGGGCACGCCCGCCAGCTGCTGCCTCCAGTACTCGAGCTGCTGCTCCAGCACCGCCCCCTGCAGCCACTCGCGCTGCCACACCGCATAGTCCGCGTACTGGATCGGCAGCGGCGCCAGCACCGCAGCCTCACCCCTCAGCCCGCTGCGATAACCCTCGGCCAACTCCCGAAACAGCACCTCCATCGACCAGCCATCAGAGACGATGTGGTGCATCGTGAGCAGCAGCACGTGCCGCTGCGCGGCCACACGCAGCAGCCGACAGCGCAGCAGCGGCCCCGCCTGCAGGTCAAACGGCCGGCGTCCCTCCTCATCCACCAGCCGCTGCAGCTCGGCCTCGCGCTGCCCCTCGTCCAGCTCCTCCAGATCGATCACCTCCAGCGCAAAGGACTGCGGCGCCGGTCCAATCACCTGCATGGGCTGCGCCTCGCGCAGTCGAAACGTGGTGCGCAACGCCTCGTGACGGCGCACCAGCTGCAGCAGCGCGCTCTCCAGCACCTCCACCACCAGCGGCCCGCTCAGCTGCAGCGCCGCCGGAATGTTGTAGGTGTAACCGTTGGGCTGCAGACGGTCGATAAACCACAGCCGCTGCTGGGCGAACGAGGCCGGCACCTCGGCACCGTGCACACGCCCCACCAACGCCACTCCCCCATCCGACGCCTGGCCCAGCCCGGCCTCAATGTGCGCCGCAAGCTCGGCCACCGTCGGACCGTCAAACAGCACGCGCAGCGCCAGCTCCCTGGGGAAAATCTCCCGCAGGCGCGACATCACCTGCGTGGCAAGCAGCGAGTGCCCGCCCAGCTCAAAGAAGTTGTCATGAATGCCAACGCGCTCGCGCCCCAGCACCTCCGACCACACCTCCACCACCGCCTGCTCGAGCGCCGTGCGCGCCGCCACATAGCTCGACTCCAGCGCCGAACGGTCCTCCGCCGGCGCCGGCAGCGCAGCACGATCAAGCTTGCCGTTGGGCGTCAGCGGAAATGCCTCCACGGCGAGAAACGCCGAGGGCACCATGTACTCCGGGAGCGAGCTGCGCAGATACTGGCGCAGCTCCGCCAGGTGCAACGCCGCGTCGCCCGTAACCACCACATAGGCCACCAGCCGCCGGTCCCCCGGCTGGTCCTCACGCACGACCACCGCCGCCTCGCGTACCCGCGGGTGCTGGTGCAGCAGCGCTTCAATCTCGCCCAGCTCGATGCGAAAACCGCGCAGCTTGACCTGATTGTCAATGCGCCCCAGAAACCCGATCTGGCCGTCGGGCCGGTAGCGCCCGAGATCACCACTGCGGTACAAACGCGCTCCAGGCGCGGCACCGAACGGATCGGGCACGAAGCGCTCGGCAGTGAGCTCCGGACGGTTCAGGTAACCGCGCGCCACGCCCACACCGCCGATGTAGATCTCTCCGGCAACACCCACCGGCACGGGCTGGCGCTGCGCATCGAGCAGGTACACCTGCGCATTGGCAATGGGACGGCCGATGGGCGGAGCCTGCAGCTCCCGCGCGTCGCATTCGGCAATGGTCGCGCACACCGTGATTTCCGTGGGCCCATAGGCATTGAAAAAGCGCCGTCCCGCACCATAGCGCTGCAGCACGGCAGCCGGACACGCCTCCCCCGCCACGATCAACGTGCGCAGGCTCTGCGGCAGCGGCTGCGGCGCGAGCGCGGCCAGCACCGAGGGCGAGAGCGTGGCAACCGTGATACGCTCCCTCTCCAGCAACGCCAGCAGATCCGGACCCGGTGCGGCCTCGGCGCGCGTCGGCAGATACAACGCGGCACCGGCGACCAGCGCCATGGCGATCTCCGAGACCGCAGCATCGAAGCTGATGGAGGCGAACTGCAGCACCCGGTCTTGTGGCGTGAGGCCGAACGCCCGCACCTGGGCCCAGGCGAGATTGGTCAGACCACGATGCTCGATCAGCACCCCCTTGGGCCGACCCGTGGAGCCCGAGGTGTAGATCACGTAGGCGAGATCCTGCGGCCCCGCACCCTCGGCCTCGGACAACGCCACCGCAGGCTGCGCTTCGATCTCGGCCGCGTCGCGGTCCAGGCACAACCGCGTAATGGCAGGCACCGGCAGCGTCTCGGCCAGGGCCCCCTCGGTCAGCACCAGGGCAAGATCTGCATCCTCCATCATGTATGCCAACCGTTCGGCCGGATACCCGGGGTCGAGCGGCACGTACACACCCCCCGCCTTGAGTATGCCCAGCAGCCCGATCACCAGCTCCGGCGAGCGCTCCAGACTCAAGCCCACCAGCGATCCCCTGCCAACACCACGTCGGCGCAGCGTATGGGCAAGCCGATTGGCGTGCTCCTCAAGCTCGCCATAGCCCAGCGTGCGCTGCCCACTCAACAGCGCCAAAGCCCGCGGCGCGCGCAAAGCCTGCTCGGCGAACAGCTCATGCAGACAGCGCTCGGCCGGATACTGCGCCCCCGTGTCGTTCCACGACACCAGAAGTAGGCGGCGCTCTTCCGATGACAGCAAGTCGAGGTGGGTCACCGGGCAGTCGGGATCGGCAACCGCCGCCGCCAGCAGCCGGCCAAAGTGCGCCGCAAGCCGCGCCGCAGTGGCAGGCATGAATAGATCCGTGTTGTACTCCAGATAGCCTTCCAGTCCGTCCCGGTGCTCAACCATCGAGAGCGCGAGATCAAACCGGGCCGTGTTGCCGCCGAGTTCCATGCCCTGCACTTCGAGCTCGCTGAGCCGCAATTCGACCTCGGGCGTATTTTGCAAAACAAACATTATTTGGAACAATGGATTGCGACTCAAATCTCGATTTTGACGCAGCTCTTCGACAATCTTTTCGAACGGCAGGTCCTGGTGTGCATAGGCGCCCAGGGCGACGCCGCGCACCCGCTTCAGCAGCGCGCGAAAGCTGGGTGCACCACCAAGGTCGGTGCGCAGCACCAGGGTGTTGACGAAAAAGCCGATCAGCCCCTCCAGCTCGCTGCGCCCGCGCCCGGCAATCGGGGTGCCAATCGCCACGTCCTCCTGCCCCGAATAGCGTGACAGCAGCGCCTGAAAACCCGCGGCGAGCGTCATGAACAACGTCGCCCCTTCGCTGCGCCCCAGCTCCACCAGCGCCCGCGTGAGCCCAGCCTCAATGCGCAACGGCTCTATCGCCCCGGCGAAGGTCTGCACCGCCGGGCGCGGAAAGTCGGTGGGAAGATCCAGCACCGCCACCCCTTCGAGCTGCCGGCGCCAATAGGCAAGCTGACCCTCCAGTATCCCGCCCTGCAGCCACTCGCGCTGCCACACCGCATAGTCCGCGTACTGGATCGGCAGCGGCGGCAACGATGCCGGCACCCCGCTGCGTGCCGCGCAATACAGCTCACCCAGCTCGCCCTTGAACACCCCGCTCGACCAGCCATCGAACACGATGTGGTGCACCGTCAGCAGCAGCACGTGCTCCCGGGGCGCAAGCCGCAGCAGCGTGCAGCGCAGCAATGGTCCGTGCCGCAGATCAAACGCACGTTGCGCCTCCTCCGCAATCAGACGCTGCTCCTCGGCCTCGCGTGCCTGCCCCTGCAGCGCACTCAGGTCGAACAACGGCACGTCAATGTGCCCCACCGAAGCGATCACCTGCACCGGCTGACCGCCCTCACTCTCGAAAGTGGTGCGCAATATCTCGTGCCGCGCCACCAGCGCATCGAGCGCACAGCGCAGCGCCACCACGTCCAGATCTCCGCTGACACGCACGGCCTGACGAATGTTGTAGATCGGTGAGCCCGGCAAGAGCTGGTCGAGAAACCAAAGTCGCTGCTGGGCAAAGGAAGCCGGCAGCACGAAACGCTCCGGTTCTGCGTTTTCCTGCTCGAACAGGGTATGAGCCAGACTACCGTTGGTTCCCTCGATCATTTCAAATCACTCCAGTGGTATCGTTGTTGCGTGTTGATCCGGTCGCATGGGAACATCGTGCGTTCCCTGTCCCGGTCCGCCTATGACTGGCTTCACGCTTTAATCTCTTGAGCCGCCTTCCCCGGCTGCTGCACTACCTTGGTGTTACCTCGATCTGCAATCGTGCACGAGCGCTGCTTCTCACGACCCGCCTTCTTCGATCCGGCGGCGAGCCGCCCCTCGTGCAGGAATTCGTCCACCTACCGCCGAGGGGTCCGGCGTAGCGCGCGCCGCTTCGATAGCCGCAGCAAGCTGTGCGATCGTGGGCGACTGGAATAGCGAGCGGACCGGCAGCGTAACCCCAAACCTGCGCCGAATCCGCGCGAGCATCTGTGTCGCCAACAGCGAGTGTCCGCCGAGCGCAAAGAAGCTGTCATGCACGCCGACTTCCGCCGAAGGGAGCAGCTCGTGCCACAGCTCCGCCAGGCTTTCCTCCAGGTGGTTGCGAGGCGTAACACTGTCGCGCAGCGGCGGAGCGGCTTCGGCGGCCGCCTTGCGCAACGCCTGCCGGTCGACCTTGCCCGTGGGCAGCAACGGCAACTGGCCCAGCAACTGCACCCTTGCCGGAACCAGCGCATCGGGCAGGCGGTCGCGGAGCCAGCCGCGCAGCTCCTGCGCATCGACCAGCATGCCGGCACGTGGCACGGCGTAGGCCGTGAGATGGAGCGCGCCGTCTGTGTCGGGCGCCGCAACGACACACGAGGCTTGCAGCTTGGGGTGGGCCGTCAGCGTCGCATTGACCTCCGCCGGCTCCACGCGCACGCCGTTGATCTTGATCTGGTCGTCGCCACGACCACACAGCTCGAGCTGACCATCCGGGCGGTAACGACCACAGTCGCCGGTGTAGTAGAGCGCATCCTGCGGATCATCTCGAAACGGATTCACGCCGAACGAGCGGCCGCCCCGTTCCGTGAGATAGCCCAGGCTGGTAAACGGCGTGCGCAGCACCACTTCGCCCAGCTCCCCGATACCGCACAGGCCGCCGTGCGCGTTGAGCACCAGCGCCTGGGTGTCCGGCAGCGGCCGTCCCACCGGTTGGATGCCCGGGGACGGTGGGTCGGGGACCCGATACCAGCATTGGGCCATGGTGGCTTCGGTCGCGCCGTAGAGGTTTACCAGCTCGCCGCTGTCGGGAAATGCCTGACGCCAACGCTCCACGAGCACCCCGGCGAGCGGTTCACCTGCCATCAGGGTCCAGCGCAAGTCCTGCAATGTTCTCGGGGCGGTCCGCCCGGCGATCCACACCTGGGCAACGCTCGGCACCACGTGCAGCACGGAGATGCGTTCACGCGCCAGCCACTCCGGAATATCGAGCAGGTCCTCTTCCCTGGGCAGACACACCGTGGCACCGCTGGTGAGCGGCAGGAACAGGTCACGCAGAAACACATCGAACGAGAAACCGGTGAGCTGTGCCACGCGGTCCTGGGCTCCGATGGCGAAGGTCTCGCGTTCCCAGGCGAGAAAATGGCTGAGCGAGCGGTGCCGGCCCAGCACGCCTTTGGGCACACCGGTGGAGCCGGAAGTGAAGAAGATGTAGGCGGCGCCATCCGGGTCCACCGGCGGCAGCACCGCATCCTTCGCGACAGGGCACGGGCCGGCGCCACTCGCCGATTCCACTCGCGCCGTTTCCACGGGCAGGACTTCGTCGCAGACTTCGTCCGCGTCCTGCACGCGCAGCAGCAGCAAGGCGTCGGCTTCTCCCAGCAACTGTTCGCGACGCAGCCGCGGCAGTGCCGGGTCCACGGGCAGCAGCACGGCCCGACTCATCAGCACCCCCATCATTGCCGCGACCGCACCGAAGCTGCGCGGGCCGGTCACCGCCACCACGCGTCCCGACAGCGCCCGCTCGTGCAGCCATCGTGCAATTGCAGTTGCCGCCTCCGCAAGCTCCGCATAAGCCCAGCTGCGCGCGCCGTGGCGCACCGCCGCATGATGCGGCTGGCGCGCCGCGAGTTGCAGAAACTGCGCGGTGATCGGCAGCTGCACCGGGCACTCGAGCTCCGCGGTGGGGTCGGGAAGAACCGACCGAGTTTCATCCGTCACCAGCGAACAGGCACCGATCCGACACTGCGGGTCTTTCACGACCTGCTGCAGCAGGGATTCGAGCTGCGCGAGCAGGATACGCATGCGGGGTGCATCGAACAGCCCGGCCTGGTACTGCATGCGCAACCCGATCGCGTCGGTGTGGTCCTCCAGGCACAACGTAATGGCGAACTTGGCCCGTACCAGCCGGCCATCCAGGAGTCGCAGCTCGAGATCGCCGGCACTCCAGGTATCGCGGGCGATCGGCGACGCGTTGATCATGATATCGAACAGCGGATGGCGACCGGGCCGACGCGGCGGCTGCAGCGCCTCCACCAGTCGTTCGAACGGGATGTCCTGATGCGCATAGGCGCCGAGGGCCGTCTCGCGCACCCGACCCAGCACCTCGACGAAGCTCGGATCGCCCGCGAGATTGGTACGCATCACCAGCGTGTTGACGAAGAAACCGATCATTCCTTCAGTGTCCGGATGATGGCGACCCGCGATGGGCGTGCCGATCGCCACGTCATCACTTCCCGCGAGGCGCCCCAACAGCACCTGGAAAGCGGCGAGCATCGTCATGAACGGCGTGGCACCATAGCTTCGGCTGAGTGCCCGGATCGCTGCGGACAGCTCCGGGGGCAGGTCCCGCCGCTCGTCTGCACCGTCGTAACGCAACGCCGGCGGACGCGGGCGATCGCCCGGCAGATCCAGGGGAACGAGACCACCGAGCTGTGAGCGCCAGTAGGCGAGCTGTTCCTCCAGCACACTGCCCTGCAGCCACCCGCGCTGCCAGACGGCGTAATCGGGGTACTGCAGGGTCGGCCTGGGCAGAGCTGCGCGCCCGGGTGCCAGCAGCGTCGCCAGCTCGCGCAGGAACACTTCCAGGGACCAGCCGTCAGAAATTGCATGATGCTGCTCCATCAGCAGCACATGCCGGTCCACGGCAAGGCGCAGCAGCCGCAAGCGCAGCAGCGGACCCCGGGCCAGATCGAAAGGCCGTGGTTCGGCGCTCTGCTCCGCGACGACGGCTCGGGCACGCTCCTCTTCCGGCAGATGACTCAAGTCGACAAGCGGAACCTCCAGCACCAGGTGCGGGGCGATAACCTGTACGGGCACGCCGTCACGCGCACGCAGCGTCGTGCGCAGGCTGTCGTGACGCCGCACCACTTCGTTCAGCGCGTCAATCAGTCGCTGCAGCTGGAGCGGACCACGCAGCTGCACGGCGTGGCGCATGACGTAGACTGCATGATCGTCCTCGAACTGGTCGAGAAACCACAGTCGTTGCTGCGCAAATGAGGCGGGAAATTGCAGCACCCCCTCCGCACCTGGCGCCTCACCGTCTTCCGGCGCGTCCGTCGGTGCGGGGCCGCGCTCCCCAAGCACGTGTTGCACATGCAACGCAAGGCGTTCCACCGTAGGAGCCTCGAACAACACCCGCAGCGCGACGGGAGTCTGGAGCACGTCGCGAAGTCTCGCAATCACCTGCGTGGCCAGCAAGGAGTGGCCGCCGAGCGCGAAGAAGTCGTCCTGCACCCCGATGCGTTCGCGCTCCAACACCTCGCACCAGATTTCGGCAATCTGCCACTCGAGCGGATTGCGGGGTGCGACGTACACGTTCCCTGCCTCAGGCCGCGCAACGTCCGGCGCCGGCAGCGCGTCACGGTCGAGCTTCCCGTTCGGCGTGAGCGGCAGACGCTCCAGCACCACGAACGCGCCGGGGACCATGTGCTCGGGCAAGCTCTGCCGCAGATGTGCGCGCAATTCGGTGGCGCTCAGACGCTCGCCTGCCTCGGGAACGAGATAGGCAACCAGACGCCGGTCCCCGTGCTTTCCCTCGCGCCCCACGACCACGGCTTCGCGCACCCCGGGATGACGCGCAAGCCGCGACTCGATCTCGCCCGGCTCGATGCGAAAGCCGCGAATCTTGATCTGGTGATCAATTCGCCCGACAAAGTCGAGATTACCGTCCTCGAGCCAGCGTACCAGGTCGCCGGTGCGGTAAAGCCGCGTTCCGGCCAGAAACGGGTTCGGAACGAAGCGCTCAGCGGTCAGCGCGGCGCGCCGCAGATACTCCCGCGCGAGCCCCGTGCCGCCCAGGTAGAGCTCGCCGGGCACACCCACGGGAACCGGTTGGCGTGCGCCATCCAGCACGTAGCAGCGGGTTCCGGGAATCGGGCGTCCGATGGTCACGGGACCGTTGCGAGGCACGACCGCGCAGGTCGAATAAACCGTGTCCTCGGTCGGACCGTAGAGATTCACCACGCGCTGCACGTTCGGCATTGCGTACAGCCGCCGGACCAGGGGTTCGGGCAGCGCCTCCCCTGCCAGTCCGACGCTGCGCACGCTCGGCGGGAGCTGGGCCAGGCTCAGCGCTTCGATGAGCGCCGACGGCACGGTATTGACCCAGCGCACCTGCTCGTCCGCTCCGAGCCGCGGAAGGTCGAGAATGCTCTCGACCAACACCACCCGGCCCCCGAGTGTCAAAGGCGCGAAAAGCTCGAACACGGAAAGGTCGAAACAGATCGATGTGCTTGCCAGCATCTCGGCCAAATCGTCACCGAACGCCTCTCCTGCCCAGCGCAGCAGCTGGCAGACGGCGTCATGCGAGATCGCCACCCCTTTTGGCCTGCCGGTGGAACCGGAGGTGTACATGAAGTAGGCCAGTTGCTTCGGGTCCGTGCTCTGCTCGAAATTCGCGATTGGCGGCTCGGCGAGATGCGGGGCTTCGTCCTCCAGTACCAGCGTCGCGGTGCCCGGCGGAAGCACGTCGGCCAATGCACGTTGCGTTACCACCAGCGCGGCGCGTGCATCGCCGAGCATGAACTCCAGGCGCTCGGTTGGATACTGCGGATCCAAGGGTAGGTAGGCAGCGCCAGCCTTGAGGATGCCGAGCAGCGCGACCACCAACTCGGGGGTGCGTTCGAGGCATATGCCGATCGGCGCGTCGCGCCCGGCGCCGCGTTCGCGCAGCAGCCACGCGAGCCGGCTGGATCGTTGGTCAAGCTCGCAGTAGCTCAGCTGACGACCGCGAGCCCGTACCGCCACGGCATGCGGCGCGCGTTGCGCCTGCTGCGCGATCAGCGCATGGATGCAGGCCGGCGCACCGTAATCGCCGTCCGTGTGGCTCCAGACTTCCAGGATCTGGTGGCGCTCCTGCGGCGTGAGCAGCGCCAAGCGGGACAACGTCTTCTCCGAGTCGGCCGCGAACGCCTGAACCACCTGCCCGAGATGACCCGCAAGACGTCGCACGGCCGGGGCTGCGCAGCGAACCGGGTCAAAGCGCAAATCCAGCTCGAAGGCGCCGGACGCCCGCCGTACGATCACCACCAGCGGGGGTACTTCGCCGCCGGCCAGCGCTTTGAGCGCCGTTGAATCCGGCTCATCGCAAGCCACCTCCGAAACGCCGCCTTCGATGCCGCACGGCACCAGAACCGCGTCCAGCAGCGGCGCAGCGTCACGCTCGCGCGTCTTTCGCTCCTGCAGCAGCGCCGTGAAGGCGTAGTCGCGATGCAAGCCGGCATCGATCACCGCACCGCTCACGCGCTGCAGCAACTCCCTGCCACTGATGCCGGGATCGAACTCGGTGCGCAGGGCCACCAGGTTGAAAATCGGCCCCGCGCCGCGCTCGTCGACGCTATCACAGGAGAGGGTACCGATCACCGGCGGCGGGCCGCCGCTGTAGCGCTGCAGTACCACCATCAATGCAGCGAGCAACACGTCGAACTGCGTGCCTGCGCACAGGCCGGCGCAGCGCTGCAGGCTGTCGAACGCGACCTCCTGCCACACCACCACATACCGGCCGCTTCGCGAATCATCAGGCGCGCCAGCCGGCGCCGGCAGGCGGGGCATGGAGGAGGCGCCGGCCAGCCGCTCCTGCCAGTAGCCGCGCTGCTGCCGGTACGAAGCGCGGCCAGTGACCCTGCCTGCCCCAGTCATGAATTTGCTTCGCAGCCGTATTCCGCACGCGCCGCACGCGCCTTGTCGCTGCTCCATGCCAGGTGGCGATACCGAATCTCGGCCCGACAACGCTGCTCGAATGCGGCACTGATAGTCATGTGCTACTCCTTGCGTCGAGGGCGGCGCGGAATTGCAGCCAGCTCCGGTGGTGCCGTGCCCCCCTGTATAAGTACCGCCAGCGCGGCGACGGTCGGCGCCTCGAACAACGCCTGCGCGTGTACCACTACTCCGAGCTGCCGTGCGATGCACGCCAGCACACGCACGGCAAGCAGCGAGTGTCCGCCAAGTCGGAAGAAATCGTCGTGTACACCCACCCGCGAGACGCCCAGCACCTCGACCCAGATCTGCGCGAGTGTGGACTCCAACTTCGAGCGCGGCGCGAGAAACTCACCCTGGCGTCCAGGCTCCAACGCCGTTCCGCAATCGGCCAGCGCACGGCGGTCCACCTTGCCGTTGGGCGTGAGCGGCAACGCCGGCACCGTGTAGAATGCCTCGGGAACCATGTAACCAGGCAGCCGTGCACCCAGTGTGGTACGCAGCTCGTCGTACGACGGTGCCGGTCCGGGTGCGGCTACCACCCAGGCGGCGAGTCGTCGCGTTGCCGTCGCCGTTTCCTGTACCAGCACGACGGCATCCCGCAGCCCCGGAAGGGCGCGCAGCGCCGATTCGATCTCCCCAAGCTCGACCCGATAACCGCGGATCTTCACTTGCTGGTCGATCCTGCCCAGAAACTCCAGATTGCCGTCGGGACGCCACCGCACCAGGTCGCCGCTGCGGTACAGGCGTGCGCCGGGCTCCGCGAGAAACGGATCAGCAATGAAGCGCTCGGCAGTCAGGTCGGGGCGACCCAGGTAGCCGCGCGCCACGCCGGGACCGCCAATGTAGAGCTCTCCCGCAACGTCTACCCCGACAGGACTCCGCTGCTCGTCAAGCACGTAAACACGCGTATTGGCAAGCGGCCTGCCGATGGGAAGCAGCCCCGCATCCACGTGCTCCGGCGGCGCATAGCGGGTGGCGACAACCGTGGTCTCGGTCGGACCGTAGGTGTTGAGCAGGCGCGGCGTCGCGCCGACGCAGCGGCGCCACAGCGCCAGCGCATCGCCGCGCGCAGCCTCGCCGCCGATGACCACCAGGCGCAGCGACGGCGGCAGCGCCAGATGTTCGGTAGCGAGATCCGCCGCCAGCGCGTGCCAGAAGTCGGTGGGCAGAGAGGCCATGGTGACGCCCCACGCGGCACAGTGTTCCACAAACAGGCGCGACGAGGCGATGGTGGTCTCGCTGCGCAGCACGACGGTGGCGCCGCACAGCAGCGCGGGAAAGATCTCTTCGACCGAGGCGTCAAAACCGAGCGACGCAAGCTGCAGCACGCGATCCCCCGGCCCCAGTCCATAGTCGGCGGCGGCAACTGCGCAAAAGTGCGCCAGCGCGTCGTGTTCGATCATGACGCCGTTGGGCGTCCCGGTGGAGCCCGAAGTGTAAATGACGTACGCAAGCTGCCCGGGCGCGATATCGGGCAGGGTTTGATCGGGCGCGTTTTCTTCCGGGACGGCCGGCGCGTCGACGCACCGAGACCGGAACGCGCCCTGGGGGAGACGCGACAGCAGGCGCCGCTGGGTGAGCACCAGGGGCGCCGCGCAATCCTCCAGCAGGAAACGCAAGCGCGCTGGCGGCAGCCCCGGTTCCAACGGCACATAGGCGGCACCGGCTTTCAGCACGCCGAGGATCGCAACGATTACCTCCGGCGCCCTTTCCATCACCAGCGCCACCCGAACCTCGGGGCCGGCGCCCAAGGCGCGCAGCTCGCGGGCAAGCGCATCGGTGCGTCGATCGAGCTCCGCGTAACTCAGCACCTGCTGCTCCATCACCACCGCAGGCTGCTGCGGATGGGCGCGCGCTGCGGCCGCGAACTGCCGGACCACGCCGATCCCGGAGCGCGGTCGCCGCTCGCCCTCACCCCATTCAGGCGACACTGCTGCGCCATGCGCCGTCGCGGCGAACGTACGTGCGCGAACGTCATCCACGGCAGCCGGCAGGGCGCTCAGGGACCGTGTCTCGTCCTCTGCGACCGCCTCCAACAGCCGCGTGTAGTGGTCCGCCAGGCGCACGATACGCTCCGCGGTAAAGAGCTCAGTGCTGTATTGCAAGCGGCAGATCAGCCCCTGGGGCCCGTCCACGGCAGTGAGTGCCAGGTCGAACTTGGCGACGCCGAGATCCAGGTACAGTTCCTGCAGGTGCAGCTCACCGGCCTGCGCCTGCTGCTCGAGGGTAGAACGCAGCTGAAAGGTCACCTGGAACAGCGGATGCCGGCTGAGATCGCGCGCAAGCGGCAGATTCGCCACCAAACGCTCGAAAGGCAGCTCCTGGTGCGCATAGGCACCGAGCGCCACCTCTTGCACCTGCAGCAGCAGTTCGCCGAAGGTGGGATCACCCTCGAGGCGCGTACGCAGCACCAGGGAGTTCGTGAACACGCCGATGAGCCCTTCCAGCTCGTAGCGGTGACGTGCGGCCACCGGCACACCAATGCTGATGTCGCGCGATGCGCTCTCGCGATGCAGCAGCAGCACGAACCCTGCCAGCAGCGTCATGAACAGCGTGACGCCTCGGCGATTCGCCAGCTCCTTCAGGGCGGGTGTCAGTGCCGGCGGGAGCCGCCACTCGTGCTCCGAGCCCTGACCGTCAGGAACTGCGGGACGCGCGTGGTCGGGAGACAACTCGAAGCGCGGGGCATCGGCAAGCTGCTGCTTCCAATACTCGAGCAGCCCCGCGAGCACGGCGCCGCGCAGCCGGTTGTGCTGCCATAGGGTGAAATCCCCGTACTGCACGGCCAGCGGCGGCAGCCGGTCCAACTGTTCACCGGATGCGAGCATCCGATAGTCGGCGGCCAGCTCGCGCAGCAGCACGGTGCCCGACCAGCCGTCGAACACGATGTGGTGCAGCGCGATCAGCAGCACATGCGAGCGTGCCTCGAGGCGAAACAGCAGCAGCCGCGGCCAGGGACCGGACGCAAGATCGAAGGGCTGCCGGGCCACGACAGAAATCTCGCGCAACAGCGCTTCGCTGCGGGGAGCGGGTGGCAGAGCGCTGAGATCGCGCAACGGCAGCTCGAGCGACAGCTGCGCAACCACTTCCTGACGGGGAACACCGTCGACTTCCGGGAACCGCGTGCGCAGCGACTCGTGGCGCTGCACAATGGCGCGCAGCGAGGCAAGCAGCAGCGCCCGATCCAATGGTCCCTCCAGGCGGATGACGACCGGGCGGTGATAGGTCGGGCTGCCGGGTTGCAGCTGCTCGAGGAACCACATGCTCTGCTGCGAGAAGGACAGCGGCACGATACTGCCCGGTGCGCGCCTGGGGATGGCGTCTGCTTCGGGCGCGGCGGCGTTTCGCTCGCGCAACCTGCGCAGCAGCAGCGCGCGCTTTGCCGGCGAGAGCCCGGAGCAGGCTGCAGGGTCGGCGGGAGAATGCCGGTCGTCCATCACGCCCTCCGCTTGCATTACGCCCCGCCGTTGCGCAGCGCCAGGTTGGCCTTGAGCAATGCCGAGCAGGCCGACAGCTCCACCGCACCGGCGGTGCTACCGTCGAGTCGTCCGTCATTGGACTTCAGCGTGCGCAGCGATTCCTCCAGCGCGGCATGCGCGGCGAACAGACAAGGCGTGCTGTAGTTCACCAGCGCGATGCCGGCGTGGTGCAGCTCGGTCAACGTGCATGGTGGCGACTTGCCGCCGGCGATCTGGTTGTACATCAGCGGACAGTCGATCAGCTCGCGCAGTGCGGCGATGGTGCGCAGACTACGCACGCCGTCAACCAGCACGGCGTCGGCACCGGCGCGGGCGAATGCCACGGCGCGCACCCGCGATTTCCTCCTCGTCGGCCGCATCGGTGCGGGCCACCACGAACAGATCGCGTCGCGTCTCCAGCACCCGTTCGAGCTTGAAGAGAAAGGGCTCGAGCTCCATGAGCTGCTTGCCGTCGTAGTGGCCGCACTTGCGCGGGCGTTGCTGATCTTCCAGCACCACGCCCGATGCCCCCACGCCTTCCAGCAACGACACTACGTGACACGCAACTTCCGCATCGCAGTAGCCATCGTCGATGTCGACCACCACGTGGTGGTGCGGCAGGATCGCCCGGACCCGGTGAGTGAAAGCCACGATGTCCGACCAGGAGATGAAGCCGATGTCGGGCAATCCGTAATAGCTCGCGGCGAAGCTGAAACCGCTGATGAACAATCCTTGGAAATGCCGCGCGGCGAGCGAGGCCGAGAAGACGTCGTAGACGCCGATGAGCGGTACGATATTGCCCCTGCGCACTTCCTTGCGCAGTGCCGTTCCGAAGACATCGCGCATGATGGTCAGGCGCTTCCCGAACCCGGTAGCGATGCGCCCGCGGCGTCCGCCGGTTCGGTCGGCAGCGCTTCATCCTGCAGCAGGCGCTGCGCCTCTTCCTCGCTCAGGCCCTGCACCTCGGCGAGCAGCTCGCCGAGCGCGGGGTCGCCGAGCTCCGGATGCTGCAGCAGCAGGTCGCTGGCGAGCGCCGCGATCGTGGGATGGTGGAACAGCTCCGGGATCGGCACATCCACCTGCAGCACTGCGCGCAGGCGCGTGACCACCTGGGTGGCGCGCAGCGAGTCACCACCCAGCGCGAAGAAGTTGTCCTGCACGCTCACCTGATCGAGACCCAGCACCTCGCCCTCGATGGCGGCCAGCACCTGTTCCAGCGGATTTCGGGGCGCGGCGTAGCCGTGACGCAGCGCCCGCGCGAGGTGCGCCGCAAGTCCGATGCGCTGCAGCTTGCCCGTGGGTCCCGCGGGAATGCGATCGACGATCAACACCTGGCTCGGCACCTTGAAGTCGGCAAGGCGGTCGAAGGCGAGCGCGCGCAGATCGCTCTCGGTGGCCGCAGCACCCGGGCGCAGCACCACGGCGGCGGCGACGTCCTCCCCCAGCGTCGGGTGCGGCAGCGCAAAGGTCACCGCCTGCAACACCGCGGGATGGTCCATGAGTACTTCGTCGACCTCTCGTGGGGAGATCTTCTCGCCCCCGCGGTTGATCATCTCCTTGAGGCGCCCCGTGAGAAACAGATAGCCGTCCTCGTCCAGCCGTCCCTCGTCGCCGGTATGGAACCACCCCTCGCTATAGGCGGCGGCATTGGCCTGCGGGTCGTTTGCATACCCTGCGGTAACATTCTGGCCCCGGATCACCACCTCCCCGGTTTGCGCCCGGCACCAGCAGTCGGTGCTTGGCATCCATGATGGCGACCTCCGGGCCCGCCGCGATGCCGACCGAACCCGGCTTGCGCGGCGCCGGCGGCAGCGGATTGCTGGTCATCTGATGCGCCGCCTCCGTCATCCCGTAAGCTTCGATCACCGGCGCTGAGAACGCCGCCTCGAGCGCCTTCATGACCTGAGGCGGCAGGGCTGCGGAGGAGGAACGGATGAAACGCAGACGATGCTCGCGCGTATCCATCCGGGTGTGCAGAAGCGGCGTCGAGTATGGCCTGGTGCATGGTGGGCACCGCGGTGTACCAGGTGGGGCGGAACCGCTGCAGCCAACCGGCAAACTCCGACATGGCCAAACCGGGAGCGCAGACCACGCTCGCCCCGCAGTGCAGGCTGGCGAGCAGCGCCGCGACCAGCCCGTGGATATGAAACAGCGGCATCACGTTGAGACAGCGGTCACCCGGACCGAGGGCGAGCGCCGTGGCCACGTTTGCCGCAGAAGCACACAGGTTGCGATGGGTAAGCGGCACCAGCTTGGGCCGCGAAGTCGTGCCCGACGTGTGCAACACCAGGGCCACGTCGTCGATGCCCGCGCCGTATTCGCCACCCGATTCGGCGGCGGTCAGTGACGCTGCGACGGACGAGACGCCGGGGGCCCAGGTAGGTTCTCCGCCCAGCTCAATGACGGGAATGCCGTGTGCTGCGGCAACCCGCCGTGCCGGCGTGTCAAAACCAACCGTAGTGAGCAATGCACGGGCATCGAGGTCCCCGAGATAGAACTCGAAATCTGCGGTCTGATAGGCGGGATTGAGCGGTGCACAGGCGGTGTAGGAAGCCACGCCCAGCGCCGCAAGCGCCATGTCTGTCCCGTTCGGCAATACGATTGCCACCCGCTGGCCAGGGGCGACACCCTCCCCAATCAGCGCAGCAATCAGAGCGCTCACGCGGCGCAGCACTGTGTCGTAATCCAGCACGTCGCCGGCGACCGCCAGCAGCGCCGGCGCGCGTGCCGCATGCGCTGCCTGGTGCCGAAGGAGCGCGGATATGGAGGGAAACCGACTGCCGGCGGAGGAGACCCCGCCGAGTTGGCATGGTGCACTCATGTGATTGTTCTGCTGAATGTTGTGCGGCGGCTGGACTGCGATGCGGCCCATACCAGCCCTTTGTGCGCGGTGTACCCGGCCGGTCTGCCCCTGCCTCCTTTGTCGCGGATCGCTCGCCTGGGCGGTGATCCGTCCAGAACTCCACCGGACAAACCCCAGCATTGCAGTATAGTCGGCAACCTGTGGCGCCGCATTCGAGCCATTCTGCATGCCCCGGGAACCTCGGTCAACGCGCAGAACGACACCCCCGCACGCGCGACGGTCGGCAGCAGCGCCCACGGGCGTAAACGGGATCCTCGGCCTTTGAGCATGGGCGTACTCGTCGGCCGCCGAAACGCGGAATTTAGGTTGGTCCTCCCCGCCCGGGCGCCGCCCGTGAATCGGCCTCACAGGGCCCGGCGCGGGTGAGACACCCGATCCTGGTCCGCCTTGGGACACCACCGACCCTTTTACGGGCTGGCTAGGTTAGTGCCATATCTCACCCTCGACACGCCGGGGGATTTGCCGCCGGGACGCTCGATCGCATGCCGCTGCGGCGCGCACTCAACGCGCGACGCGCAGTGCGCGCAGCGCCTCGGTGGTCAGCTGCTGGCGCAAGTCGCGATATCCGGCCCAGGGATCGGCACGCTGAGCACGTAACCGGGCCGGCAGATTGCAGATGTGGTAGTGATCCGAACGCAACGCCGGGCGCAGCTCCTCCCATCGCAATGGGGTTGCCACCGTGGCGCCGGCGCGGGCACGCGTCGAATAGCTCGCCACGGCCGTGGCCCCGCGTGCGTTTCGCAGGTAATCGATGAAGATCTTGCCGCTACGGGCGGTCTTCGCCAGCGTCGCGGTATAGCGTTGCGGCTCCCGGCGCGCCACGTCCTCGGCGACGGCCTTGCAGAACGCCTTCACCTGAGCCCACTCGAGCCGCGGCTCAATGGGCACCACCACGTGCAGGCCCTTGCCGCCGGTGGTCTGCACGAAGCTGCGCAGCCCGAGTGAGCCCAGGCGGTCGCGCACCCGGCGCGCGGCGACCAGCACCTGCGGCCAGTCGAGTTCCGGATCGGGGTCGAGGTCGAAGATCAGTCGGTCAGGGTACTCGAGCCGGTCGCTGCGCGAGCCCCACGGATGGATTTCCAGCACGCCCATCTGCACCAGCGCCATTACGCCCTGCAGCGACTCCACCATCAGATATTTGCGGGTGCCACCGCGCTCGGTGATGGGTACGGTGGCAAGGCCCTCGGGCAGGGCGCCGCTGGGGTGCTTCTGGAAGAAGCAGGGTCCCTGCCAACCGTCGGGACAGCGCACCAGGGAGATGGGCCTGCCGAGCACATGCGGCAGGAAATGTTCGGCGACGCGCACGTAGTATTCGGCGATGTCGCGCTTGCGCAACCCGACCTCCGGGTAGAGCACCTTATCGGCGTGGGTGAGGCGCACGCCCGCGATTTCCACACTTTCCGGCGGCGCCGTGCGCCGGCCTGCGCCGGTGGCAGCGCAGGCAGGCTTTGCGACCGTCGCGGGCTTTGCCGCGGGGAAGGCCTGCTCGCGCACCACGTCCGCAGCCGGCGCACCGCCCGGGTCGGTGTAGCCGCCGACCACGAACTCCTGGCGCCGCAGACATTTCACCTTGAGCCAGTCGCGGCCACGGCCTGCGACGTAGGCGCCATCGCTGCGCTTGGCCACGACGCCTTCCAGCCCCATCCGGCAGGCTTCGCGAAAGAAATTCCCGCCCCGCGCCGTCACGTGATCGCTGTAGCGCAATTCCGGTTGCGGGCGTTCGGCAATCAGTCGCGCCAGCGCCGCCTTGCGCTCTCGCAAGGACCGTCGCGTCCAGTCCGCACCGTCGCGCCAGGGCATGTCGAACAGGAAATAGGTGAGATGCGCCGCCCGCTCCCCGCTGAGGGCGGCTTGCAGCGCGGCGAAGCTGCTGCGCCCGTCGGGCAGCAGCGCGACCACCTCGCCATCCAGCCAGGTGTCGTTCACACCCAGCCTCGCCACGGCTTTGGCAACCGCAGCGAGGCGCCGTGTCCAGTCCTTGCCATTGCGGCTGAACAGCCGAACCTTGCCGGCCGCGATGCGCGCCAGAATACGGTATCCGTCATGCTTGATTTCGTACAGCCACTGCGCACCTTCCGGAGGCTGGTCGACCAGGGTGGCGAATTGCGGCGCGAGCAGCTCGGGGACAGCGCCGTCGCGGCGCCCGCGTTTCCTGGTACCGGCGGCATCGCGCCCGGCGGACCATACGGCGTCCGGCGCCGCCGCCACCTCCTCCAGCGTACGCGCGCTCAGCACGCTCTGCGGCTGCTCCTCCACCACCTCCGTACCGATTGCCGCCTCGTCGGCGACCTTGATGAGCAGCCAGTTCTTCGCATCCTCGCCCGCACCGCGGCCGCCGGTACGAACCAGATCCCACAGTCCGCGCAGCTTGGTGCCCTCGAGGCGAAAGCGCAGATGCCCCTTGCGGTAGGCTTGGGCGGCCTCGCCTTCGGGAAACCACTGCCCCCGGTCCCACACCAGCACCGGCCCCGCGCCGTGCTGTCTGGCCGGAATCACTCCTTCGAAGTCGCTGTACTCCAGGGGATGGTCCTCGACGTGCACCGCCAGGCGGCGTTCGCCGGCCCTGAGACTGGGGCCCTTGGGCACGGCCCAGCTCTTGAGGGTGCCGTCGAGCTCGAGACGAAAGTCGTAGTGCAGGCGCCGTGCTGCGTGTTTCTGCACCACGAATCGCAGCGCCTCACCGCGACGCCGGCGCCCGCCCTGCGGCTCCGGAGTGCGGAGAAAATCGCGCTTGCGTTGGTATTCGTCCAGCGCCATGGATCAGGCGCGCTTCCTACTGCGCTTGCGGCCGGGGGCGGAGCTCTTCTTCCTGGGCACCGCCGCGGCCCGGCCCTTGCCGGACTGCTCAACGCTACGCATCAGCAGCGACATGAGATCGATGACCTCCAGGCACGGCTCGCGGTCTTGCGGGTAAATCTCGTGATCCGGTGGCTTCCTACGCCAGGAGCGCGCTCGGAAAAAGTATAGCCATCCGAAATCGGGGTCGGTGACCAACCCGAAGTATTCGCTCTACTGCGTCTCGGGGCGGGAACTCACCGAGCCAAGATCCGTGCCGGTCCTGTGCTAGGCTAAAAACGTCTTTCTTCTCTCATGCCATGAGTCGCGCGACACAAGCTGCATACGCCCCCGACGAGGCAGCCGACCCGCTGCGGTATCCCGCGATCGGCGATTACGCTGCCATCGGAGACTGCCGTACGGTGGCCCTGATCTCGCGTGATGGCTCGCTCGACTGGCTGTGTCTGCCGCACTACTCCAGCCCGGCCGTGTTTGCGGCTATCCTGGACAATCGGCGCGGTGGCCGATTTGCCATCCGTCCGGTGGGATGCTACTGCGCACAGCGCCGCTACCGCGAGCGTACCAACGTACTCGAGACCACGTTCACTACCGACTCGGGGAGCGTGCGCCTCACCGATTGCATGCCGGTTCTGCTGGAACCACGAGGAGCCGAGCAGTTGCAACCGCAGCGCGAAGTGCTGCGCATGCTCGAGGGGTTGGCCGGTTCCGTGGAGCTCGAGGTGCAGTTCGAGCCACGCCCGGATTACGCCCGTGCCAGCGTGCGCCTGCAGCGACGCGGCGCGCTGGGATGGTTCTGCGATCACCGCGAGAACCTGCTGGTGCTGCGCTGTGCGCCCGACCTCGACTGGAAGCGGGAAGGCGACACGATCCGCGGCCGCGTTCGGCTCACGGCCGGGTCGCGCTGCAATCTGTCACTCAGCTACGTGCGCCACGAAATTGCGGTGTTTCCCGGACTCGAGGACGAGGCCGAAGCGCGCCTGGATGCCACCATCCGCTGGTGGCGGGGCTGGTCAGCGCAGTGCCAGTACGACGGGCCCTACGCGGGAGCGGTGGAGCGCAGCGCACTGGCCCTGAAGCTGCTGAACTACGAGCTGTCCGGCGCCGTGGTCGCCGCGCCGACCGCCTCACTCCCGGAGAAGATCGGAGGAGTTCGCAACTGGGACTACCGCTTCTGCTGGTTGCGCGATGCCGCCCTGACGCTACGCGCATTCGTCGATCTCGGGTATTACGCGGAGGCGGGCTCCTTTCTCGGCTGGCTGTTGCACAGCACGCGGCGCACCCAGCCCGAGCTCCAGGTGCTTTACGACGTGCACGGCGAGACGCAGGTCGACGAGCACGCGCTTGAGCACTTGGAGGGCTATCGCGGCTCGCGCCCGGTGCGCATCGGCAATGGCGCCTGGCGCCAGCGTCAGCTCGACGTCTACGGGGAGGTGGTGCTCGCCGCCAGCGATTACCGGGAACGCGGGGGTGGAAGCCTCGACCGTTACGAACAGCGCCTGCTCAAGGGCTTCGCCGAGGTCGTATGCCGCGACTGGGACAAACCCGACCAGGGCATTTGGGAGGTGCGCAGCGAAGGCCGGCACCATACCTTTTCCAAGCTCATGTGCTGGGCGGCGCTGGACTGTCTGATCCGCATGCACGCGAACGGCCAGATACCCCTGGATGACGAAGCGATGCGCACAACACGCACCGCCATCCACTCGGCCATCGAGCAGCAGGCTTACAACACCGAGCTGGGAAGCTACGTCGGGACATTTGGGGGCTGCGACCTCGACGCCAGCGTCCTGCTGCTGGCGCGCTACGGCTTCATCGGCCCCAATCACCCGCGCATGCTTTCCACCTGGCGCACCATACGGCGGGCGCTGGATGCAGACGGGCTGCTATACCGCTATGCGCCGGGCGGCGATGGTCTGCCTCCCGGCGAGGGCGCGTTCCTCATCACCAGTTTCTGGGCCGTTGACTACCTGGCCCGGGCGGGACGCCACGAGGAGGCGGTGCGGCGCTTCGAGCGCGCCATGGGTTGCGCCAACGATCTGGGGTTGATGTCGGAAGAGGTGGAAGTCGGCAGCGGCGAGTTGCTGGGCAATTTCCCGCAAGCTTTCAGTCACGTAGGCCTGATCACTGCAGCGCTGTCGCTGCAGGCGCACGCACCGCGCACCGGCTAGCCGACGCCAGGGGACCCTTCCATCGACCCCCTTCCGCATTTCGCCGAGGTGCTGCTGTGGGGACTGCTCGCCACCGTCGCCATGGCTTGCATTCTGCAGGGTAGCCAGGGGCTGGGCTTTTCGCGGCTCAGCCTGTCCTTTCTCGCCGGCACCATGCTCACCGCCAACCGTCACGTGGCCAGCATCGCCGGCTTTGCCATCTACACCTTGGGCGGCTGGTTGTTCGCGCTGCTTTATGACCTGATGTTCCGAGCGATCGGCTACGGAAGCTGGTGGCTCGGCGGCATCATGGGCCTGCTCCACGGCATATTCCTGCTGGTGGTGGTGCTGCCACTGCTGCCGCACGTGCACCCGCGTATGGCAACCGAATACGACGCACCCACGCCCATGCGGCGCCTGGAGCCGCCGGGCTTTCTTGGACTGAACTACGGGCGGAACACGCCCCTGACCACCCTCTTGGGCCAGCTGGTGTATGGCATCATTCTGGGCATCGGCTATACGCTGCAGGGATGACACGGAGCTTGCCGCGCCACCGTTGCGAACGTCTGGCGGGCGGATCACACACGCGATGGCCAAGGGGGCGAGGGGCACCGGCAAGCCGATTCCCACCTGACTGGTCGCTCATTTGGCTTTACGGTGCAACGGTGAATGAGATGCTCATGGAAAGCAGTGACCGAGAAGTACTCGCTTGCGCGCTGGGATGGTTGGAGGGCGGTTCCTCCGTCATCCTGGTGACGGTCGCCCAAACCTGGGGCTCGGCTCCGCGTCCCCGCGGCGCATTGCTCGCCGTCAACCCGGACGGGCGCTGGGTGGGCTCGGTGTCCGGCGGCTGTGTCGAGCATGACCTGGTGCGGCGGCTGCGTGAGGCGCCGCCCATCGCGGGCGGCGCGCCGCAAATTCACCGCTACGGAGTAAGCGGCGAGGATGCGAGGCGTTTCGGACTACCGTGCGGTGGTCGCCTGGAACTCGTCGCCGAAAGGCTGGAGGATGCACAGTCCGCGCGCGTGCTGCTGCAGGCGCTCGACGAGCGACATCCCGTGGTGCGCCGGCTGTGCCTGGAAAGCGGCGCGATCTCTCTCGCCCCGGCAGACTCGCAGTCGGCGTTTCGCTATGAGGCAAAGGCACTGGAACGGGTGTTCGGTGCGCAGTGGCGGCTATTGCTGATCGGCGCCGGCCAGATTGCGGCTTTCGTCTCGCAGATGGCGCTGGCGCTGGACTACCGCGTGGTCATCTGCGAACCCCGTGCGCGACTGCATGAGAGCTGGCGCCTCCCCGGCGTGGAAATCGACGCGCGCATGCCGGACGACGTGGTACCGGATCTGGTGCGCGACCGGCACTGCGCCGTCGTGGCACTGACCCACGACCCGCGCCTCGACGACTTGGCACTGGTCGAGGCATTGCATTCGCCCGCTGCCTATGTCGGCGCGCTCGGTTCGCGCGCAAGCAACACCAAGCGGCGCGCACGCCTGACCTGGCTCGGCGTGTCGGAGCAGGCCCTGGCACGCCTGCATGCCCCGGTGGGACTGCCCATCGGCGGAAATCTGCCGGCCGAGATCGCCGTTGCCATCGTCGCGGAGCTCACCGCCGAGCGACACGGGGTGAGACTGGCTGCCATCGCGCCGCCCGTTTCCGGCACACCGATTGCCTGCACCCCATGATCTGCGGGGTCCTGCTTGCCGCGGGCGCTGCGACCCGCTTCGGCGGCGCCAAGCTGCTGCATGCGCTCCCCGACGGTACGCCCATGGCCCAGCAGTCCGCCTGCCGCCTGTGGGCAGCCGTGCCCGAAAGCGTTGCGGTGCTGCGCCCCGAAGACTCCGCCCTCGCCAATCTGCTCCGCAGCCGCGGCGTGCGGTGCGTGTTCAACGCGCGGGCTGCGCGCGGCCTGGGCGGTAGCATCGCCTGCGGCGTGGCCGCAACGCGCGGGGCGAGCGGTTGGGTGATCGCGCTCGCCGACATGCCGTTCGTGCAAACAGCAACGATTTTGGCCGTGGTCGGGGCGCTCGGCGGCGGCGCGGCGCTGGTCGCGCCCACCCACGCCGGACGCCGCGGTCATCCCGTGGGCTTCGCCGCGTGCTGGCGCGACGCGTTGCTGGCCTTGGACGGACATCACGGCGCACGCGCTCTGCTTGAAGAACACGAGGGTACACTGCAGTTGCTGCCGGTCCGCGATCGCGGCGTCCTGATCGATATCGACACCGTCAGCGACCTGGCGTCGCCTGCGATTCTACCGGCAAGCCAAGGGCGTGGCTGAAGCGCGGGCGCGGAGGAAAGGAAAAACTGCGGCAGCCGGAGCGCTGTATGTACCCCGGCTGCCGCGCCGGACCGATCTACTACACGCGGCCCATGACCGTGAAGCTCTTGATGAACGGCCCTGCCATGCGCGGGTCCTTGATCATGGAGCCGTAATCGCCGACCTTGAACTTGAGCTTGCGCGACGTGTAGGCCATGCCCAGGCCCATCATGCCCGGAGGGCTCCCCATCCACTTGGTCCAATGATCAGGGCTGGCGCGCAGGTCCCAGTTTACGGGCTCGCCGTTGTACTTGCCGGCCGAAACCACGTGTCCGTTCTCGACCTTGATGTAGCCGCGCGGATCTTCCTCACCGTCGTAGCCGTACGCGATCGTGGAATTGAAGCCGATCTTTTCCAGGGCCTGTGCCAGGTCCGGCTCCGAATTCCACTTGCCCATGAAATCCTTCATCCAGTCTTCGGAAAACATCTCTGCCATTTCGTCATCTCCCCCTGCGCCTTTGGCGCAGTCCTTCTGCGTTAGAATTATGCAAGGTATAACGAGCTTGTCGAGCTTGATTATCGCCACCGGTTCCGGTCTTTGCAACCGACTTCGGCGGCACTCTCCAAGCCAGCCCCGGCGTTGCCTCTTGGCCCGCCCGGAGGGGCCTGCGGCACGGTGGCGCAGGCAGGTTTCCCCTTCCGCGCCGCGGGAAATGCGCGCTACCGCCCCTGCTCCCGGAACCCGGCCAGCCACGGCAAGCTGCCTGTCGGAACCACGTGCAGATGGGTGCGTTCGTCGCGTTCGAGGCACCCCTGCCACACCGCCTCGGCCAGGGCCCGGACGCATTGCGGATCCGCGACGGCAAGCACCACACGCAGGCGATTGAGGCCGCGCCGGTCCCGTTCTGCACGCCCCGTGCGCACCAGCGCCGGCACCTGCCCCGACATCGCAGCGGACCCGGCGCCGGACCACAGGTAGATCAGCAGGCGTTCGCCGACGGTCAGCACATCGAGGGTGCCGCCACCTTCCAACGTCTCCGGTCCGCGCCGGGTGACATGCTCGAAGACCGCCTCCGGACAGCTGCAGCCCAGGGTGTCGCGTACGAAATCGATGACGCCGGCGGATAAGGACATGAGGGCACTGTCGCTTGCGGGCTCGGGTCCGGACCCTGCACACGCTACGCCGGGCGTGTGAGCGCGGTCAACGCATACCGGCGATCCCTGCAGGCGAATGGCAGGGCGTGCATCGGCCTTGCTGGGCCATGCGGGCGTCTCGTAACATGCACGGGCCCGCAGCCGCATGCGTGAGTCGGCACCCGATCGCGCCACAATACTGGGACGTTGATGAATCTCGCACTGCTGGTCCTGATTCCTCTCCTGGGTGCCCTGGCTCCGCCGCTGTTGGCGCGGCGCTGGCGACTTTATCCTGCGTGGGCTGCCGGGGTGGTGACCGCCGCGGCCCTGGCAGTGCTGCTCGCGTTGGCGCCGCATGCGTTTCGCGGCGGGCTGGTGCAGCAGGTCTGGCACTGGCTTCCCGACCGGGGGCTCAGCGTGGCATTCCGGCTCGACGGGCTGAGCCTGCTGTTCGCGCTGCTGATCCTGGGCATCGGCCTGCTGGTCATCCTGTACGCACGCTATTACCTTTCGGAGAGCGATCCCCTCGGGCGCTTCTATTCCCAGCTGCTCCTGTTCATGGGCGCCATGCTCGGCGTGGTGCTATCGGAAAACGTGCTGCTGCTGGTGGTGTTCTGGGAGCTCACCAGCCTGAGTTCCTTTCTCCTGATCGGTTACGCGCACCGCCACGCCGAAGCACGGCAGGGTGCGCGCATGGCATTGATCGTGACCGGTGGTGGCGGTCTCGCGCTGCTCGCGGGTCTGCTGCTGTTGGGCCACGTCGCCGGCAGCTTTGATCTCTCCGTGATCCTGCGCTCCGGCGAGCGCATCCAGTCGCATCCCCTGTTCACGCCCCTCCTGGTGCTGATCCTGATTGGCGCCTTCACCAAGTCCGCCCAATTCCCTTTCCATGCCTGGCTGCCACAGGCCATGGTGGCACCCACCCCCGTCAGCGCCTACCTGCACTCGGCGACCATGGTCAAGGCCGGCGTGTTCCTCCTGGCGCGGCTGCATCCGGCACTCTCCGGCACCGACAGCTGGTTCTTCCTGGTGAGCGGGGTGGGCCTGGTGACGCTGCTGTTCGGCGCCTATACGGCACTATTTCAGCACGATCTAAAGGGTCTGCTCGCCTACTCGACCATCAGCCACCTCGGCCTGATCACGCTGCTGTTCGGCTTCGGCACGCCGCTCGGCGCGGTCGCGGGCGTGTTCCACATCATCAACCACGCCATTTTCAAGGCCTCGCTGTTCATGGCCGCCGGCATCATCGACCACGAGTCGGGCTCGCGCGACATGCGCAGGCTGAACGGGCTGTTCCACTACATGCCGCACACAGCGGTGCTCGCCATGGTCGCGGCGGCTTCCATGGCCGGAGTGCCGCTGCTCAACGGCTTCCTCAGCAAGGAGATGTTCTTCGCCGAGGCGCTGCACGAGAACTGGCTGGGACCGTGGAACTGGACCGAGCCGCTCGCGGCGGGACTGTACGGCGTGTTCTCGGTCGCCTATTCGGTGCGCTTCATCCATGACGTGTTCTTCAACGGCGAGCCGGTCAACCTGCCGCGCACGCCGCACGAGCCGCAGCGCTGGATGAAGATCCCGGTGGAGATCCTGGTCGCGCTGGTGCTGCTGGTGGGCATCCTTCCGGCATGGACGGTCGGACCGCTGCTCGCCGTGGCCGCCGGCAGCCTGTTGCCCCAGGGGCTGCCGGTCTACCACCTCGAGATCTGGCACGGCTACACGCCGGCCTTCATCCTGAGCCTGGTGGCGATGGGCGGTGGGCTCGCGCTGTACACCCAGCGCGCCTGGCTGTTCGCGCTGCACGACCGGGTGTTTCCTCGTGTGGACGCCGCCGCAGTGTTCGAACGGCTGCTGTCCGCGCTGATCGCCGCGGCCGGGGCCGTGAACCGCAGGCTCGAAAACGGCTCGCTGCAGCGTTATCTCGCGTTGCTCTTCGCCAGCACGCTGCTGGCAGGCTTCGCCGTTGCATGGAGTGGCGACTGGGGGCGATCCGCGGCGCGCGCCATTCTGGCCGCCGACGGCGCGAGCGCCAGTGCCGCCGCGGCGCTGATTGTCGCGAGTCTCGCCACTGTGATCCTGCACCGCCGCCGGCTGGTGGCGGTGGTGCTGCTGGGCGTGGTCGGGCTGGTGGTGGCGCTCGCCTTCGTGCGCTTCTCGGGTCCGGATCTGGCGCTCACCCAGCTGGCGGTGGAGATCGTCACCGTGGTGCTCATGCTGCTCGCGGTTTATTTCCTGCCCGAGCACGTCGGGCGCGAATCCACCACCCTGCGCCGCGCCCGCGACGGCGCGCTTGCCCTGCTGGGGGGCGCGGGGGCCGCGGCGCTCACCTGGACGGTGCTGCGCAGCCCGCAGCAGAGCATCTCCGACTACTACTTGCAGAACAGTCTGCCGCGGGCTGGTGGCCGCAATGTGGTCAACGTGATCCTGGTGGATTTCCGCGGCTTCGACACCCTCGGCGAAATCAGCGTGCTGGCCATCGCCGCGCTCGGCATCTATGCCATGCTGCGCGGCCTGCATCTCGCCGCGCCGCAGACCGATCGGTCGGGACGCGCCTGGGCCCGCGATCCGCATCCGGTGGTGCTCGCCATGACCGCGCGCCTGCTGCTGCCCTTCGCACTGTTGTTCTCGTGGTTCCTGCTGCTGCGCGGGCATCATGAGCCCGGCGGCGGGTTTGTCGCCGGGCTGGTCACGAGCATCGCGCTCATTCTGCTGTATGTCGCTGCCGGCACGCGCTGGACGCAGGAGCGCTTGGGCCTGAGCTACCCGCTGGTGATCGCGCTCGGCGTTGGCCTTGCCGCCGGCACCGGCGCGGCGAGCCTGATTTGCGGCGAGCCGTTCCTCACCAGCGGTCACACGCACCTGCACCTGCCGGTGCTGGGCGACGTGGAGCTCGCCAGCGCGCTCGCTTTCGACATCGGCGTCTATGTCACCGTGGTCGGCGCGCTCATGCTGATCCTTGCCGAGCTCGGCATGCTTGCCCACCACGAGTCCGAGGCGACGCCACCCGGGCAGGCCACGGAGCGCACATGGAAGTCCTGATGGCGTTGGTCGTCGGCGTGCTGGTCGGCTGCGGGATCTATCTGATCCTGCGCCCGCGCATGCTGTCGGTGGTGTTCGGTCTGGTGCTGTTGTCCTACGGGACCAACCTGCTGGTGTTCAGCATGGGCCGGCTCACCGTCGACGCACCCCCCCTCATCGGCGCGGGCACGGCGCCCCGCGCCGACCCGCTGCCCCAGGCGCTGGTGCTGACCGCCATCGTCATCGGCTTCGCGATGACCGCCTTCCTCCTGGCGCTGGCGCTGCGCGCCTATGGCGATCGCGGCAGCGATCATGTGGACGATTCGAGCTCCGAAGCGTGAATCACTGGTTGATCGCCCCCATTCTGCTGCCGCTCGCCACTGCGCTGCTGCTGCTCGCGCTCCTGCACCGCAGCGCCGGGCGGCAACGCGCGCTCAGCCTGGCGAGCGCCTTTGCAGGCGTCGGCATTGCCGCCTGGCTGCTGGCCCATGCCGATTCCGGTGCGATTGAGGTCTACAGGGTCGGCGCCTGGCCGGCGCCTTTCGGCATCGTGCTGGTGCTCGATCGCCTGAGCGCGCTCATGCTGCTGCTGGGTGCGCTGCTCGGGCTGGCCAGCCTGCTCTACGCCTGCGCCGGAGCCGACCGCAGTGGCCCGGGCTTTCATCCACTGTTCCACCTGCAGCTCATGGGACTCAACGGGGCGTTTCTCACCGGCGACCTGTTCAACCTGTTCGTCTTCTTCGAGGTGCTGCTGATCGCCTCCTACGGCCTGCTGCTCCACGGCGGCGGCGCCGCGCGCAGCCGGGCGGGTTTTCACTACGTGGTCCTGAACCTGGTCGGCTCCAGCCTGTTCCTGATCGCCGCGGGACTGCTGTACGGCAGCGCCGGAACCTTGAACATGGCCGATCTCGGCGCCTGGCTGGCGCGCGGCGACGGCGCAGAGCTGCCGACGGTGCGCGTCGCAGCCGCGCTGCTGCTGGTGGTGTTCGGGCTGAAAGCCGCACTGGCACCCCTGTACTTCTGGCTTCCGAGCGCCTACAGCGCCGCGGCGGCGCCGGTGGCCGCACTGTTCTGCATCATGACCAAGGTCGGCGTGTATGCCATCCTGCGCCTGCTGACGCTGGGCGCGCAGGCTGGCGTCCCGGCGCTTACTCCCTGGCTGCTCGGCGTGGGGCTCGCGACGCTGGTGCTGGCGCATCTGGGTGTGCTTTCGACGCGGCGGCTGCGCGCGCTCATCGCCTATCTCCTGGTGGGCTCGATCGGCACTGCGCTCGTGGCACTGGCGCCGGGCAGCGCGGCGGGCTTCTCTGCGGCGCTGTACTATCTGGTGCACAGCACGCTGCTGGGCGCCGCGCTGTTCCTGCTCGCCGACCTTACCGCCGCACAGCGCGGTCCACTCGACGACCGTCTGCACGCCGGGCCTGCGCTGACCCAGCCGACGCTGCTCGGGGCCGCGTACTTTCTCGGTGCCGCCGCCTATGCCGGACTGCCGCCTTTCAGCGGGTTCATCGGCAAGCTGCTGGTGCTGCGCGCCAGCTGGGAGGCACCGGCGGCCGGGTGGGTCTGGACGAGCGTCCTCGCGACCGGGCTCGTCGCCCTCGTCGCGCTGGTCCGCGCAGGCAGCACGTTGTACTGGAAAAGCCTGCAACCCGGACCCATGGCCCCGGCCGGCGGCACATTGCGCGTCGCCGCGATGCTGGCGCTGCTTGCAGCAAGTCCACTGCTCGCGCTCGCCGCCGCACCACTGCTCAGCTACACCGATGCCACGGCGCGCCAGCTGGTGCAGCCTCAGGCCTACTGGGAACGCGTGCTCGGTGCGTCGGCAGGCGCATGGGGCACCGTGCCATGAGCCGCGCGCGACACCTGCTTCCTTACCCGGTGTTGAGCGCGGCGCTGCTGCTCGCCTGGCTGCTGCTGCAGCAAAGCGCCTCGGCCGCCCAGCTGCTGCTGGGCGCGTTGCTCGCGACGCTCGTCCCCATGCTCACACGCCGCTTCGCACCGGAGTGCACGCACCTCGGCCGGCCCTGGGTTGCCATTCGTCTGGCGGGGCGGCTGCTCTGGGACATCCTGCGCGCCAACCTGGTGGTGGCGCGCCTGGTGCTCGGTCCGCGCGCCGCGCTGCAGCCGCGCTTCGTCGTCCTGCCCCTGGAGCTCGAGGATCCACTGGCCACGGCCCTGCTCGCCGGCGCCATTTCCCTCACCCCGGGCACGGTGTCGGCCGAGGTCGACCGCGAAGCGCACGTGGTACTCGTGCACTGCCTGCACGTGGAGGACCCGGCGGCGCTGATCGGCCAGATCAAGCAGCGCTACGAATACCCTCTCAAGGAGATCTTCCGATGTTGAAGACCGCCATTGCCGTCGCGCTCGTGATGATGACCCTGGCCATGCTGCTCAACGTGTGGCGCCTGCTGCGCGGGCCGAGCCTGCCGGATCGCATCGCCGGGCTCGATACCCTGTACATCAACACCATTGCGCTGCTGGTGCTGCTCGGCATCCACTTCAACAGCGCCTGGTACTTCGAGGGCGCGCTGCTGATCGGCATGATGGGCTTCGTCGGTACCGTGGCGCTGTGCAAGTACCTGCTGCGCGGCGACATCATCGAGTAGGCATCATGCACAATCTCGGCCGGATCCTGGAAACTGCCGCCGCTTTCTTTCTGCTGCTGGGCGCGGCGTTTGCGCTCGTGGGCTCGATCGGACTGGCGCGCCTGCCGGACTTCTACATGCGCCTGCATGGTCCGACCAAGGCGACCACCCTGGGCGTCGGCGGCATGCTCATCGCCTCCATGCTGCACTTCAGCGTGCAGCACGGCGCACCCAGTGTGCACGAGCTGCTGGTGGCGCTGTTCCTGTTCATCACCGCGCCGGTGAGCGCAAATCTCCTGGCCAGGGCGGCATTGCACCTGGACGTGCATTCGCTCGCGGCGCGGCCCGGGGAGCCGAACCAAGGGCCGCCTCAGTAGTGGTGCTCTTCGGGATGGATCTTGCCGCGGAACACCAGATACTGATAGGCGTTGTAGATCATCATCACCGGGATCAGCATGCCGATCCCGGTCAGCATGAACACCAGGGTCTTGGCCGAGGCGGCGGCATCGACAATGGTTACGCGGGGCGGCACCAGGTAGGGCCACAGAGTCACGGCAAGGCCGTTGAAGGAGGCGACGAAGATCGCCACACTCCAGGCGAAGGGCGCGGCCTCGTAGCCCCGACGCAGCGCACGCAGCAGCATGAAGAAGGGCAAACCGGCGGCGAGCGGCAGGGGCGCCAGATATCCGAGGTTCGGCCAGTCTGAACCAGCGCGCCTGTACGTGGGTGGTGAGGGCGAACTGTAGGCGCGAAAGCAGCACCGGATTATCAAACGCTTCCATCTCCAGGCTCCTTGGCCCTCACCGGTGCCTTCAGCCGCGATCGCTCACGGGACGTCTGCGCCGTCGCCGCTTCGGGGGCACGGCGGCGCAGCAGGCGGCGCAGCGTCCAGGCCCCGCCCAGGAGCAACACCAGCAGGGCGCCGAGCAGCACGATGTTCTCGGTGGCCGGGTCCTGAAACGCCGTGGCAAGCTGATCGGTGAAGAAAGTCAGGCCCAGAAGGCCGGGGACCATGCCGGCGAGCGTGCCCAGCGCGAAATCGCGGAACCGGATGTGCGAGGCGCCGGCCACCAGGTTCACGACCGTGAACGGTGCCACCGGCAGGAAACGCACAGTGATCACCGCCAGGATCCCGCGGCGCGCCAGGCGCTGACTGAGCCGCCCGATGAAGCTGCCGCCGAGCCGGCGCACGGTGTCGCGTCCGAGCAGCGCGCCGATGCCATAGCCGGCCGCGGCCGCCAGCAGGCTGCCGAGCAGCGCATATCCGAAACCCTCCAGCGCCCCGAACGCCAGTGCCGTGGCCACGACCAGCAATGTCACCGGTACCAGCACCAGCGCGGCCATCACGTAGGCGCCGACGAACAGCAGCGGAGCGGCCGGATAGTGGCGCAACACCCGCACCCAGGCCACCAGGGACTCGACATCCAGCCAGTGCTTGAGCGGCGTCCAGCGCCAGGCGGCCGCCAGCCCCAGCACCACCACCAGCACCGAGACTGCCTTGAGCACCGAATGGTCGGCCGGCTTGCGCATGTCGCCGGGCACCAGCTCGTTGACCAGCTGGTCGGCCGAAATCGGCCGCTCCGGGTCGATCAGCGCCGAGTCTGGGAGCAGCCCGTCCAGTTCCGCCGAAACTTCACCGTCCAGCGGTTCGAGCGTACGTCGCCGCCCGCCCAGTGTCTCGATGGCCCCGATCAGCGAATCGTGCGTGGCGAGCGCCTGCGCCACCTCACGCTCGGTGCGCTCCAGGTGCTCGGCCAGCAGCCGGTTGCGCACCCCGCCGATGTAGGCCGCAAGCTCCGGCCGCGCCTCGTCCGCCTCCAGTGCCAGGTCGCATTCGCTGTCAAATCCCATGGAACGGTTGCTGGCGTTCGCCGAACCGATGCGCAGCAGCCGGTCGTCCGCGATCAGCAGCTTGGAGTGCACCGTGAGGCAGCGTTCCTGCAGGTCGGGCACACACGGCGAGTAGACGCGTAGGCGCGCGCCGCGATCGGCAGCCCGCAGCCGTCGCAACAGCCGCGCGCGCAGCACGCCCATGGTGTTCTGCTCCAGCCAGCCCGGGCACTGCTGCGGCAGCACCAGCACCACTTCCGGACCGTCGGGCTCGGCCAGGCGTGCGGCAAGCGCCTCGGAGACCGCGTTGGAGGTGAAATACTGGTTCTCGATGTAGATCCAGCGTTGCGCTGCGGCGATGGCGTCGAGGTGTAGCTGGCGCACCTCGTAGGTACCCGGCTGACCATCATAGGCCGGCACGGTGCGCGCCACGGCGATCGGTACCTCGCGCAGCTGCGGTGCAACCTGCGCCGGCCAGAGGTCCTGGCCTGCCGGTCGGGGCGGGCGCATGGCGCGGTGCGTGGCCCGGCGCCAGCGGGCACGCGCGAGCTCCGCGAGCGCCCCGGCGGACTGCCCGTCCACCATCATTTGCAGATCGTGCATGGGCGCGTAGCGGGTACCATCGGGATCGATGCGCCGCGGATCGTCGGCAAGGTGCTCGGGCGTGTCCCAGCGCGAGATGCTGAGATCCATGCCGCCGCAGAACGCCAGCGCGTCGTCGATCACCACGATCTTCTGATGATGCGACGCTCCCAGCGGGTGCTCGGCGTCAAAATGGAAGTGGATGCGCCGGTGCCCGCCCCAGCCGCTCGCGACCAGCGGCACGCTCTCGCGCTCCAGCGCGTAGATCATCGCGAAGTCCCATTCCAGCAGATACACGTGCAGGCTGCGCCGGCGCCGCACCAGCGCCCGCAGGAACTCGCGCAGGGTTACCGGCAGGTCGCGCTCGCGGCCGTCACGCAACAGGCGAACACGGCTGTTGATGTCCCAGCCGACGATGGCGATGCTGTGCTCGGCGCGCAGCGCCGCCGCATGGAACGCCGCATAGTACGCCGCGGCATCGACCAGCACCGCGCAGCGTGCGGCGCGCGTGATGCGCCAGCAATTGCGGCCGGGCTCCAGGATCGGCATGTGGTTCCCGCTCTCTGCCTGCGCGCGGCGTACCCGGAGCGGAGTCGTCACATCCGCCTTCAATCGTCGGCCCCGGACGCAGGGGCAACGGCCGCCTCGAGCTCCGCTGCACCGGACTCGAGCGCGCACGGCAGGCGTACGCTGAAACATGCACCGGCGGGGACGGCGCGCGCTTCGATACTGCCGCCGTGCCGCTCGATGACACGGCGTGCGACATAGAGGCCGCTGCCGGTCCCGTCCGCGCGGGTGCTGTAATAACGCTCGAAGATCCGCTCGCGTAGCCGCGGCTCGATGCCGGGCCCGGTGTCGAGGACCTCAACTTCCGCGTGCTGCGGCAGGCGCGCGAGACGCACGCCCAGGTGTCCTCCCTGCGGCATCGCCTGCAGCGCGTTCACGAGCACGTTGAGCAGCGCCTGGCGCAGCGCAACTGCGCTGCCCATTAGCTGCGGTCCCACCGGCGGGAGGTCCCAGTCGAGCGCCACCTGCTGCACGCGCGCCTGGGATGCGATGCTGCTCTGGAGCTCTGCGAGCAGTGCCGCGAGGTCGATGGGTTCCGAGGTTTCGCCCACCGGCTCTAGACTGTGCAGCAAAGCCTGCACTCGTGCACTCAGTCGGTTCAATTGCTCGGCCAGCACCGTAACGTAACTGCGCCGCCGCGCCGCCTGCTCGCCGTCACCCTCGGGCTGCGCAACCGACTGGCGCAACAGCTCCAGGTTCACCACCATGGCGTTGAGCGGCGCGCGCAAGTCGTGGGCCGTGCCGGCGTGCAATTGCGCCAGCGCCCGCTGGCGCGTCGCCGCGCTCAGATCGGCCTCGAGCGCCTCGTGGCTCGCCCGCTCGCCGATCACCACCAGCCAGTTCTGCCGGGTCGCATCCAATGCGTGGAGCTCCATATGCAGCCGTGCCGGCAGTGCCCGGTGCGTCACGTCGGCGTCGAGAATGGCGCGCCCTGCAGCGCGGCTGCCGCCGATGGCGCGCCGCACGTGCGGGACAAGACGGCGCCAATGCACGTCGGATTCCGCGCCCCCCAGCAGTTCGACAGCCGTTTCGCCCATGGCCTGGACACGGGCATCCGCGTCGATCAGCACCCATCCCGCATGCTCTGCCCGCAGCACGCGCTCCAGCCCCTGCACCGCGCGCTCCGCAATTGCGCTCGTATCCGGGGCCCGGCGCTCCCTCGGGCGCCGCACCTGCAGCAAACCGACGGTGAACGCCCCGCCCGCCAGCAGCCCCAGCGCCAGGCGCCGGCGCAATCCATGAAGCCAGTCTTGAAGCGGGCCGTCGGTGAAGGTGATGCGAACATCGCGCGGTGGATACACTGCACCCGGAAGCGGTACAGACACGCGGTAAAGACCCGGGGTTGCCGGCACCGCAGCGATGTGGAAGGCGGGCAGTGTGCCGCGACCGTTGCGGAAGCGCATCTCGTTCGCCGCACTCACGACCGCGACATCAGACACTTCCAGGGCATCCCCGGCACCGGCGGCTGCGGCGCGTCGCGCTTGCACTGCCACCTCGCCACCACCTGCGAGTCGTGCCGCGACCTCCGACCCGGCGAGGCGCAGCGCCTGCTCGGTGTGACGCTGTACGGAAGCGCGCAGGCCTGCGTCCATCCACAGGCCGGTCCCTGCCGCAGCCACCGCATAACCTAGCGCAACGGCCGTCGTGCTCTTGAGGATGCTCCCCATCGCGTCCCTTCGGCCCGACACCCGGGGTGCGGAACGCGCCAGCTACCCCGCTCGGGTAAGCACTGATAACGTGGTGATGCGCCGCGGCCTCCCGGTGCCGCGGCGCGTGGGTCATCGGGCGTCCCGGCGATTAGCGCCGCAGCAAGGCGCCCATTACCAGGCCGGTCACGAACGCCACACCCACCGCTTTCACGGGATGGCGTTCCACATAGGAGCCGGCATCTTCAGCCCAGACACGCGACAGGTCGGCGGCACGCTGCGCCATGCGCCGGGCACTTTCTCCTGCGCCGCGCGCGTGTTCCGCCGTGTAGTCCATACTCTCGCGGCCCAGATCGCGGACCGCATGCGCTCTTCTCCACATAGCCAACCTCCTTCGCCATGCACGCTGATGGTCGTTTGCCTATGAAGAGCATAGCAGCAACAACACGCGACGGCGCCGCGCGAGGCGTCTGAAAGCCGCAGCGCGCTCGACTACAATTCGAAGTGTCCAGGCAGCACAAACCTCGCCCGCGGCCGAGATCTCAGACGTCGATTTGTGTGCCGTTGCCCCCGGCGGCGTTTTCAGCAGCACAGGGAATGAATCATGGCAAATGCACTCGTCGTCGACGACGACCGCAGCTTCGCCCCGGCCGTCGCGGAGATCATTCGGCAGGAAGGTTTCGAGGTCAGCACTGCCGATTCGTTGCGCGCCGCGCGCGAGCACTTTGCCGCGGGTGCGCCCGACGTGGCGCTGGTGGACCTCGTCCTGCCCGACGGCAATGGAATCGACTTCATCCGCGAGATCCATCCTGCATCCACTACCAAGGTGCTGGTGATGACCGGGCACGCCGCCATCGACAGCGCCATCGCGGCACTGCGCGTCGGGGTGGTGGATTTTCTCACCAAGCCGCTGGACCTGCAGCAGCTGAAAGCGCAGCTGCGCAACCTCAAGGGTCACCTGGCGGCGGTGGACACTGAAACGGATGGCACCGAAGACGAGGCGCACGGCATGGGGTCGCTGCTGGGGGAGGCCCCGAGCATGCGGCGCCTGTACCGCATGATCGCCAAGGCGGCGCCGACCAACACCACCGTGCTGCTGTACGGTGAGAGCGGCACCGGCAAGGAGCTTGCGGCCCAGGCCATCCACGAGTGGAGCCGGCGGCGTTGCGGGCCGTTTCTGGCGCTCAACTGCGGTGCGGTGGCGCCTGCGCTGATCGGCAGTGAGCTGTTCGGGCACGAGCGCGGCAGCTTCACCGGCGCGGCGCGCCAGCACGCGGGCTATTTCGAACGTGCCGCCGGCGGGACGCTGTTCCTCGACGAGATTACCGAGATGCCGCTCGAGCTGCAGGTGCAGCTGCTGCGGGTGCTCGAAGGCCAGACGCTGATGCGCATCGGCGGCACACGCGAAATCAACGTCGACGTGCGCGTCATCGCCGCCACCAATCGCCCGCCGGCACGCGCCGTGGCGGAAGGCAAGCTGCGCCAGGATCTCTACTTCCGACTGATGGTGTTTCCCATGTACCTGCCGCCGCTGCGCGTGCGACGCGGCGACGTGGCGTTGCTGGCCGCGCACTTCCTCGCCGCCATCAACGCGGTCGAGGGCACGGACAAGCGCTTCTCGCCCGAGGCCATGGCACGGCTGGAGGCGCATCGCTGGCCCGGCAACGTGCGCGAGCTGAAGAACACTGTGCAGCACGCCTGCATCCTGGCCGATCGCGAAATCACGCCGGAGCACCTGCCGCAGTGGCTGCATGGCGCCGGCGCGCCGGACCATCCGCTGCTCGACCTGCCGGTGGGCATGCCCATCGAACGCATGGAGCGCCGGCTGATCCTCGCCACGCTCGAGTACCACAAGGGCAACAAGCGCCGTGCGGCGCAGACGCTGGGGGTTAGCCTCAAGACCCTCTACAACCGGCTGAACGCCTACCAGGAAGCCGAGGAGCTCTGAGCCCGAGCCCCGTCTGCCGGGGCGGCTCGGCCCTCATTCCAGGGCGTAGCGCTTGAGGCGGTTGTAGACGGTTTTCAGGCTGATGCCGAGACTTTGCGCTGCGCGGCGTTTGTTGCCCCGGAAGTGCTTGAGCGCCGCAACAAGCAGATCGCGTTCCAGGTCGTCGATGGTGGTGCCGACGGTCACGGGCGGAACGCCACCGCCTTCAGCCTCTGCGGACGCGGCGAGGTGCTCCGCACCAATGTCCCGATCGGCCATGATATAGGCGTGCTCCAGGGCGTTGCGCAGCTCCCGCACGTTGCCTGGCCAGCTGCGCGTGCGCAGCGCATCGTGCGCCTCGGCGGTGAGATGTCGGATACTGCCATACTCGCGCGCGAGCTGTTCGAGGAAATGGTCGGAGAGTGCCGGGATGTCTTCGATGCGCTCGCGCAGCGCCGGAATGTGCAGTGGAAAAGCGCTCAACCGGAAGAACAAGTCCTGGCGCAGGCGACCGCTGATGACCAGTTCCTCCGGAGCGCGATTGGTGGCGGCGATGACGCGCACGTCGACCTCGATTTCGCGGTCACCGCCGAGACGTACCACCTTACCCGTCTCCAGCACCCGGAGGAGGTGCACCTGCAGGTCGGGCGGTGTATCGCCCACCTCGTCCAGCAGCAGCGTACCGCCCGAGGCGCGCTCGAAGTAGCCCTTGTGCTGGCGGTCCGCGCCGGTGAAGCTGCCGCGTTCGTGTCCGAAGAGCTCCGAGGCGATCAAGTGCGCAGAGAGTGCTCCGCAGTTGAGCACCAGAAACGGATGCTCGCGCCGGTTGCTCGCCTCGTGCAGGGCACGCGCCACCAGATCCTTGCCGGTACCGCTTTCGCCATGCAGGAACACGGTGGCGTCGGTGGCACCGACCTTGGCGATGCGCGCGCAGAGCTCCGCCATCGCGTTGGATTGGCCTACCAGCCTGCGCTGCGCGCGCGCTTGCGGGCGCAGGTTGTCCGCCACCCGGTCGTGGAACGAGCGCAACAACGCCTGAAGATGGGCGATGTCGAGCGGCTTGGGCAGGTAGTCGAGGGCTCTCCGGCGCAACGCGTCGACGACGGTTCCCACGCTGGCATTGCCGGTGATCAGCACCACGGCGTGAAAGCCGCGCTCGTCCAGCTCGCGAAACAGCTCCAGGCCACTGCCGTCGGGCAGATTGAGGTCGAGCAGCACCAGATCCGGCAGCGCTTCGGCCAGCACGCGCCGTGCCTCGGCGAGGCAGGCGCATGTGGTCACGGCATATCCTTCGCGCACGATCAGCTCCGCCGCCGCCGGCGCGAACGCCGCGTCGTCGTCGACCAGCACCACACGCGGAACCTCCGTCGGCAGTCACGGGCGTGACCCGTGTTCGTCAGGCCGGTTCATGTCTGCCCAGCAGCTCTGCGAGCGGATGCAGCGCTTCGATGTGATCGCAGACAATCTTGGACGCCACCAGGATCGGCACCGCCAGCAGCGTTCCCGGTATCCCCCACAACCACCCCCAGAACACCAGTCCGAACACGATGTTCACCGGATACAATGCCAGCCGCCGGCCGAGAACCATCGGAGTGATCACCTGGCCCTCCAGGCTCGTCACCAGCAGGAATGTCCCCGGCACCAGCAGCGCGTGCCCCGGCTGGGGGAAGGTGAGCAGCGATGCGACTGTGAGGATGATCAGGGTCGCCATGGGGCCGAGATAGGGGACGAAATTCAGCAGTCCGGCCATGGTGCCCCACAGCACCGGGTTGGGCATGCCGAGCAGGTGCATCAGCACGCCCACCACCACGCCAAGCACCGTGTTGATGATGGTGACCGTGGTGAGATAGGTGGAAATCTCCCGCTCGATGCGTCGGGCGATCTCCACCAGACGTCTCTTGTCGCCCAGCGTGGGCAGTGCGCGCACCATCTTGCGCAGAAACAGATCGCCCGAGGCCAGGGTGAAATACAGCAGGAAGACCAGGATCAATGCACCGGCGATCAGGTGCTGGGCACTGCCCAGCACCACGTTGCGCAGGTAGTTCGGCTCGCTGACCTGCACGGTGACGGGCCCCTTCGCCCCCGCGGGCGCAGTGTCGGCAATGTGCTCGACCTGCTGCGCGGCGCGATTGACCTGCTCGACGCGCTCGCGGATGGGCTCCAGGACTTGATGCACGCGACTCATCATCTGCGGGGCCTTGCGCATCCAGTCGGAGGCCGGCCCGGACAGCACCAGGCCTGCGTAGGCGAGTATGGCCAGCAATCCCAGCACGACCACGGCGGCGCCCAGCGGCAGGGGCAACCCGATGCGCCGCAGCAGCCCGACGAGCGGGGACAGCAGCAGGTTCAGTAACAGGGCAAGAACCACGGGCAGGAGCAGGTCACTGGTGAGATACAGCGTGTAAAAGAATGCCAGCACGAACAGACCGGTGACGGCCCAGTCGCTGCGGTGCCGCGGTTCCGGCTCCGCCACCGGCGTGACGGCCGGACGCTCGCCCACCGCCATCGGCTCGGAAGAGCCGTTCATCGGTGCCGTCCCTTCCCGGCACTCAACCGTGATTGGGAGACCGCGCGGCCCCGGCGCGCGCGCCCGTCACTGGCCATCCTCCGCTGCGTGCCTCCCGGACATCCAGCTACTGAACGCGACCATCAGCATGGGCCAGGGAATGTAACGCGCCCAGCTCGCGCGCGGCGCCGGAACGGATGCGGGTGCGGGTGCGGGCGCGATTTCGCGCCTGCGCCGGCGGCCGGCCGCGATTACCGCCAGCAGATAACCGCCGGAGAAACCCATCAACAGCGCCTGCGGCGTGGCGAGATGACTGCGCACCGACTGTTTCACCGAAGTGCGCGCAACCTGCTTGAGGTGTGCATAGCTCTCGCGCACCAGCAGTTTGTCGCGCACGATCTCGCGCTCCTTGATGCGGATGGCGTTGGCGAGACTCATGGCTCATACCCGGGCTCTGCGGCCAGCGCGCGCCTGGTGGCAACAAACAACAGGCTGCGGCTGGAGCGCAGCACCAGGTAGACCAGGGCGAGTGCCGCAAGCAGATTCGGAAGCGCCACCCACAGCAGTGCCGCGCCCAGGCTCCAGCCCGCGCCGACGATCCAGGTGGCGAGCCCGCCCATGAGCAGCAGCCACGCGGCCACCAGCAACACCATGGCCGCAATGCCCATCAGCAGCATCGCCACCGCGGCCAACGCCGCGCGCCTGCCCTCCAGTGCCGCAAGCTCGGCGACATCGAGCACCAGCCGGCGCGCCGCGGCGAAACCCCTGCCCGCGGCATCGGTAATGCTCACGCTCCGGGCGGCCTCCTCCTGCACCTGCGACTCGCACGCCGCTCCGGCAATGGACATCGAGCTTCCTAGCGCCGGGTGATGGTGCCGAGCACGAAGCCGACGGCGACGGCGATGCCGACCGACGTGAGCGGATTCTCGTTCACATAGCGCGTGACTTCGTCGACGATCTCACGCGAGCGCTCGGTCGCGTGATGACCGGTCTCGCGCAGGCGCTCTTCGGCGCGGCTGCCGCGAGCGGCGATGTGATCGACTGCCTCATGTGCGGCCTGTGCAACGCGGTCCGTAGTGGTGTGCGACGCGGCGCCACCGGGATTGAGCTCTTCACCGTCCATATTCTGCCTCCTGCTTGCGATCAACCAAGAATGGGATGTGCGCCCCCGGCACCGGCCCGGCACGGATGCCGGCCGCCCCTGGGACACCTGGGATTCGAGGACGGTGGCGGTTCTCACGCTGCCTTGCGAATTCTTCTATCAAGGAGGGCATACGATGTCTGCGCCGCCGTAGATGCCTCATTGCTATAACTTCAATGTAGGTCAGCGCATCCAGTAGTCAAGTTGCTGAAACCGGTTGACGGACCGTTACGACAGCGGTTCACACGCGCTCGCGCCGCATGGGCCAGGTCGCACAGGCACTGCGACCACGACGGTCGCAGGCCGGGCGGAGGGTCTGCGATGGACTTCGGAAACTTCGACTGGCAGGTGACGGTCTCGCAGGTGGTTCGACTGGTGATCGCCTACCTGCTGGCGATGCCCATCGGCTGGGATCGCGAACGCGAGGCGCGCGGGGCGGGCCTGCGCACCTTTCCGCTGGTGGCGGTGGGCAGCTGCGGTTTCGTGCTGCTCGGCATCCAGGTGCTGTCCGATTCGGACAGCCAGTCGCGCATCCTGTACGGCCTGATGACCGGTATCGGCTTCATCGGTGGCGGCGCGATACTCAAGCGCAGCGCCAGCGTGCACGGCACGGCCACCGCGGCGAGCATCTGGATTACCGGCGCCATCGGCGCATCGGTGGCATGGCATCACTACGAAATCGCGATCGTGCTGAGCGCCCTGGATTACATCACGCTGCGCTGGGTGCGGCCCCTGAAGGGTCTGCTGTCAGCTGATGAGGAGGACGCGGCTGACGATCACTCCAACCGTCAGCGAAAGCGATAAAGGTACATGCGCGCGGCACCGCCGTGTCCCAGCCAGCCGCCGAGCACTGCGCTGAACAGCCCGACCAGGCTGCCCACCAGCACCAGCCACATGCCGGCGGCGTTGCGCCGCGCAGTGCGCGCTTCGGCACGCCGCAGCTGGTCCTGGTATTGCTGCACCAGTGGCCGCGCGTCGCCCAGCACGCGGGCCACCTCGGCCTCGCGCAAGGTTCCGTCCGCGATCAGCAGGTCGCGCGCCTCCTCGGCATGCCCGTTGAGCAATGCATCGGCTGCAGCAGCAAGCGGGATCTGGCCGAGGCGCTGCGGATGACCCATGGAGGCGGCTGCGGCCGCGCGATCCGCGGCAGCGATCGCGCGCCGCTGCAGTTCCGCCTGCAGGGCGATGCTTGCGCGGCGTTCGTCGGCATTCAGGGTCCAGGGCGCACCGACTGCCGCACTTTCCAGGATCATGGCACCAGGCACCAGTGGCCGCGCGCTGCGCAGCTGATCGTGTGCTGCGGTGACGACCACCACGGCGACCAGCGTCGTCAGCGCCCACACCGTGATGCCGTGCATCGCGCCCACGGCACGATCCATGTTGCCACCCAGCCACGAGGCGAGAAAGCTGCCGACGGACAGCGCGGCCGCCCAGCTGAACACCATCCACACCGACGACCACTGGCCGATCGGAGCGGCGTTCGCAACCGGACCCGCGCTGCTGCCGCCCAGGGCCAGCCCCACCACGTGCAGCAGGGCAGCGACGCAATGCGCGACGGTCCATCCGCAAAGTACCGCACCCCAATTCACCCGTGTCGCCTTGGCGACGTTCAACGCTACGGCTTCGGTCATGACTGCCCTGCGCGCGGCGCCCTCCTGTTGCCTCGGCCCCTCGGGGCGGCATAAGGTTGTGGCAACCATCGTGCCAGTGCTCCAGCACGGAAATCTCACCGCCATCCCGGGAGCTCTCGGAATTCGCAGCCGTCCTGGCGCCTCGGTGTGCACCCTTGTTACAAATCGCAGGTAAAGCATGCACCGGGTGCAGTCGCGCGCAACTGCGCGCAAGCGCTGCAGGCGCTCGCCCGAAATGGTGCCGGTGTGGCGGCGCACCCTCGATGCCCGGAAGACCCGGGTCGTTGCGGGCTGGCAAACGCGCGCGCACGCGTGCCCACAGGCACGTGCGCATTCCGATGTAATTCCTACAGCAGCGGGCAGATTCCACCCCCAGGGCACGTTCGCGCCGCGCGTCAATCCGCAGGAGATGGCGCACATCGCCCGTGCGCCTGTTTTGATAAACGGTGGAGCTCGGGCGCGCTGGGGCATGCATCTTGCCGCCACTGGCGCTGAAGCGGGCGGGGATGGATTTCGTCCAACTGGATGCCGCAGGGGAGCAGCGCCTCTATCGCATCCGTGCCGTGGTGCGACACACCGCCGCCGAGGGCGTCGGGCTGATGTTTCAGGAGCTCGACCCGCGCCTGTGCCGGCAGTTGCTCGCGTTGATGGAAACGGCACCGCCCGACAGGTCGTCCGTCCGCCGCTTCTCCTTCCGTCAGGCACACCGCGCGCCGGAGTAACCCCGGCGCACGCATGATCGTCGGTGGCAGCAGGACAAGATTGCCGCCGGCTCTTGCACGCCTCCGCAACCTGGGCGAAGCTTGCGCACCCGGCTCGCGCGTCTGCGGGAACCCATCCGAACCGGAATCGGGTCCCCCTGCCGAAGCCGGGCGCTCATCCGCCCTTGCCACAAGAAAGGTCACGCAAATGTCGGCACCGAATTTCGAACAACAGCAACGCGCGTTTCGCCAATACCTGCATACCAACCATGGTGGTCTCAATTCCGGTGCGGCGTTGTTACGCGGCCTGGTGGCTGCGCTGCTCGAGCAATCCGCCGGTCTGGAAAACACCACGGTCCTGTCGCGGGTGAAAGGCGAGGAATCGAGCCTGCGCAAGTTCGCCCAACGCTATCGTGCGAGGCTGGAGGAAGCCGGTACCCCTTACGAGATCCGCGAGCACCTCACCGACCTCATCGGGCTGCGGGTGATCTGCGTGTACGAAAGCGAAGTGGAGGAGATCGCCGAGCTGTTGCGCGATCACTTCGAAGTGGTATCGGTCGAGCACACCGACTCGCTGGGTGAAGACGGCGAGCTATACGGCTATTCGGGCCTGCAGATGGCGCTGCGTCTCGGTGAGCAGCGGCGCCAGCTGCCCGAGTTCCGCGTCCTCGCCGACCTCACTTTCGAGGTGCAGATCCGCACCCTGCTGCAGGATGCCTGGTGCTATGTCGAGTCGCACATCAAGTACAAGCACGCAGTACCCGTTACGCTCCGCCGCAGCATCCATGCGCTGGCCGCGTTGTTCGAACTGGCCGATCGCGAGCTGGTCAACGTGCGCAACCAGGGGCGCGAGCTCGAAGCCGATACCCGCAGTCGCGACAACTGGGTGCGCCGCATGCTGGCGAAGGACGGGGTGCTGACCGTGTTCGAGCTGATCCGGGCGGTACATGGCCGATTTCCCGGCTTTGACTTCGCGCGTCCTGAAACCGATCGTTTTACTCTGGAGATCCTGGCGCGGGCACCGGGTCTGACCAAGGAGCAGTTCAGCGGCGCGCTGGATCGCGAGCTGCTGGCGGTGCGGCGCTTTCGCGAGGAACAGGGCCTGGACCTCGACCCCTATGAGGAGCTGCGCCACGCCCTGTATTGCGCCGATCCCCAGACCTTCGGAGCATTGCTGCCGGCCGCCGACCGCGAGCGCTTCGAACGCTGGCAGGGCACCACCTTCTCCTCTCCATCGAGCGTCACCAGTTAGCCCGAGGATCTCACCAGCCGGTCAGGGATGGGTGTGGCTGTGCTCGCCGCCAGCCTCCTGCACCAGCTGCTGGTAGGCCTCGGGCGAAAGCAGCGGCAACTGCTGCAGGAATGCCACAATGGTCCAGAGCTGATCATCGGTATGGGTCGCACCCCATGCCGGCATGCCGCTCATGCGCACGCCGTTCTTGACGATCCAGAACAACTCGGCGGACGTCCACTCGGAAACCGCCTCACCGAGTTCGGGAGGCTCGGGATCCAGCCCTTTTCCGAGCGCGCCCGGCTCCACGCCGGGCGCGCCATGGCATTCGACGCACATGTCGCGATAGTGATCGAGCCCGGTGCGCACCAGCTCCGGATCCGAAAGCTGCGAAGGCACTGCGACATCGCGGGCGTGGCGGTGAACCGACTCATCCATCGTGGTGCTCAGGAACCAGGCGAGCACCGGATTCTCGGGATGCGTGGCGGCGACGTCATAGACGCCGGAGTAGGCGAAGACGACGGCGGCAATCGCCGCCACAACGATCAGCACCAGCAGCGATCTGAGAAGGCTCACGGCAATCCTTTCGTGTGATGGAGGAACTCGGAGATGGGCCACATTGCGCAGCAGGCCGCATCCTCCCCGGATGCGGGAGCGGACAGGGTGGTCCGCACGCGCGAGGATTGCCGCAAGGCGTGCGCGTGCTGCTGACGGGCAGGCCTGCGCCCGCTGCGCGGACGCCGGTCAGCCGCGCGGTTCGAGGCAGCCCAGCACCTGGCGGGCGGCCGAGACCCTGCTCAACATGCGCAGGTAGCGCTGCGCCTCCTCCTCGGTGGCGAGCGGCCCCTCCGGTCCGGCCGGCGTCACGACATACCACCCTTGGCTGACCACCTCCAGGACCTGGTCCTGTGTTGGTTGCGCGGTGTTCTGCATGACCAAACCTCTCTCGCTGGTACGTTGCAGGAAGAACCCGGTGTTCTTCGCGGCAGCCGCCTCGACGCTCCGACTGCATCATTGCCACGCTGAAAGAAGCGAGCAACTTCCATACCAAATGGCGAGCGCATTGTTTTGCGGGAGCTCCGTTGAAACGGACCCTATCCAGTGTAAGGTAATCCGACAGCGCACGGCCGCAGGAGGCTTCACGGCAACATTCGGATCCCGTCACCGTCCCTGTCAGGCGAAACGCGATCCGGCATTCGTAAGATTTTCCGACAGCGCCGTCCTCAGAGAAGATATTGACCGAAGCGCCGGGAGTCCTCGCTGGCGTAGGCCGCCACGGCCTTGTCCGCGCCGCAGGCACCGCCCAGCCGCCGAACCACCTCCTGCAAGCGAGCCGCGGGGATGGCGCAGGTCATTTCGGTGTTGGGCATGCCGGTGCGCACCCGGCTCAGCATGCAGCCCACGCTCACTGCGACCTGTTGCTGTTCCTTGGCGATGGCGATGATGTGGCACTGCGGCTTGCCCTCGAACCTGAGGTCGGGAAGCGCATCGGAAAGCACCATCACCTGCTTGGCGTTGACGCGCAGGAACACCACGTCCGGCGCTACGACACACTCGTGCAGCGGTCCGTAGGTCACGGCACCCGGGCGCTCCTTGACGACCGGAATCTGCGGGAACACCTCCGCAGTCACCCAGCCTGCCTCGACCAGCGCCGCGACATCGCTGTTCACCGCGGCCTCCTCGAGGGTCTTGAAGCCGTGCGTCAGGCTTCCCACGCTGCAGTTTGCGTGATCCTCGGCGAGCGTGGCGAAACTGCGGTTCTCGGCCTTCATCCAGAACACGCAACCGGCCGGCACCTTGCCCGTGCGACCGTCCGGGGTCGGTGCCGGCATGTCGCCGGCGTAGCGGGCGAGGCCGGGCGGCGGTGATGCCGTAAAACTGATCGCCAGAGGTGGCGACTGCAACCCGAGGATGTAGGACAGTTCGGCGGCAAGACCCCGGAAATCGACATCGGTCATCGGTGAGCTCCCTGTTTTGGCAAATGCGCCCGCGGCAAGATCTGCGGCCTAGAGCATACGGCATCGCACGCAATGAAAAAACCCGCGACCAGGCGGGTGATCATACGAAGCATCAGACATGCAGAACGTGCGTGAGCCGACCGCGGCGGCGCCCCTCTGCACGACAAACCGTCACCCGCGTGGGGAGCAACCGCCAGCGACAAATCGAACCTGCATGCGCTTCGCGCCACTGGCGGCCGTGCGTAGGGCTGCTAGCATGAAGAAGGGTTGCGCCCCTTGGACACAAGGACACCCGCTCATGATTCGAATCACGATCAACGGCAGACCCCAGCAGCTGCAGGTCGATCCGGACATGCCCCTGCTGTGGGCGTTGCGCGATCACATGCGCCTCACCGGAACCAAGTACGGCTGCGGCATCGGGCTGTGCGGTGCGTGCACCGTGCACGTCGACGGCCAGACGACGCTGTCGTGCATCACGCCGGTCAGCATCGTCGCCGGGAAATCCGTCACCACCATCGAAGGTCTGCAGGGTCGCGAGGCCAGGGCGGTGCAGCAGGCCTGGAACGATCTGGACGTAGTGCAGTGCGGTTATTGTCAGTCCGGGCAGATCATGGCGGCGACCGCGCTGCTGGCGCGCAATGCGAAACCTTCGGACGAGGAAATCGACACTGCGATGGGTGCCAATCTGTGCCGCTGCGCCACCTATCAACGTATCCGCGCCGCGATCCGGCAGGCCGCAACGGCACTGGCCTGAGGAGCTAGCCCATGCGTATGCGTGCACATCGGATCGTCAATCTTTCGCGGCGCCGGTTCCTGGCGAGCGGCGCGGCAGTGACGGCCGGCCTGTGGCTCGGCGTGCGCCTGGATGCGCATGCGGCCGGCGATGCGGCCGATGTCGCGGGACCCGGCGGCTCGGCCAGCCTGGAGGTCCCGAAAGCGGCTTTTGCACTCAACGCCTTCGTGCGCATCGCGCCGGACCACACCGTCACGGTCATCGCCAAACACCTGGAGATGGGTCAGGGAACCTACACGGGACTCGCGACGCTGGTCGCCGAGGAGCTGGATGCCGACTGGGCGCAGGTGCGCGTCGAGGGAGCTCCGGCGGACGCCAGCCTGTACAACAATCTGCTTTGGGGAAGGATGCAGGGCACCGGCGGCAGCACGGCCATCGCCAACTCCTATGAGCAGATGCGCCGCGCCGGCGCGGCGGCGCGCGAGATGCTGGTCGCGGTGGCGGCCGAACGCTGGGGTGTTCCCGCAGGCGAGATCAGTGTCGCGCGCGGGGTGCTGCGTCACCGCGCTTCCGGACGCCAGGGCCGCTTCGGTGAGTTCGCCGAAGCGGCCGGCCATCAACCCGTGCCCGAGGAGGTCACTCTCAAGGAGCCGAAGGACTTCCGTCTGATCGGCACGCGGGTGCCGCGCAAGGACAGCCGGGACAAAACCGACGGCAGGGCCCTCTACACCCAGGACGTACACCTCGAGAACATGCTGACGGCAGTGGTCGCCCACCCGCCGCGTTTCGGCGCCAAAGTGAAGTCGTTCGATGCCGGGAAGGCAAGGCAAAGCCCTGGCGTGGTGGCCGTGGTGCAGATCTCCGCCGGTGTGGCGGTCGTGGCGCAGGATACCTGGTCGGCGATACGCGGGCGCGATGCGCTGCGCGTGGAATGGGACCAGAGCGGCGCCTTCAGCAGAAGCACGCCGGACCTGTGGAGCGAATACGAGACCCTTTCCCGGCGCCCCGGTGCAGTGGCACGCACGGTCGGCAATGCCGATCAGGTCCTGGCCGGCGCCGCGCGGGTGCTCGAGGCGACCTATCGCCTGCCCTACCTCGCGCACGCAGCGATGGAACCGATGAACTGTGTGGTGCAGGTCGGCAAGGACGAGTGCCGCGTCTGGAACGGCGAGCAGTTTCAGACACCCGACCAGAAGGCGATCGGGCGGTTGCTTGGCCTCGATCCTTCCCGGGTCCGGATCGAAATGCTCTATGCCGGCGGCTCCTTCGGGCGTCGTGCCAATCCGCACTCCGACTACGTCCTCGAGGCCGTGTCCATTGCCAAGGCAATCGAAGGCCGCGCCCCCGTCAAGCTGGTTTGGACACGCGAGGACGACATGCAGGCCGGCTACTACCGCCCCATGTACCTGCACCGTCTGCAGGCCGCGCTCGACGCGCAGGGCAACCCGATCGCCTGGCGGCATCGCCTGGTCGGGCAGTCGATCACGGCGGGCACCATCATGCAGGATGCCATGGTGAAGAACGGCATCGACAAAGCCTCGGTGGAAGGTGCCGCGAACCTCGTGTACGGCATCCCCAACCTGCAGGTGGAGCTGCGTACGACCAATCCGGGTGTCCCGGTGCAGTGGTGGCGCTCGGTCGGTTCCAGCCATAACGCCTATGCCGTCGAATGCTTCATCGACGAGTTGGCCGCCGCTGCAAACAGGGATCCGGTGGCGTTGCGCGTGGGCCTGCTGCAGAACCAGCCGCGCTGGCGCGGCGTGCTGCAGCTGGCCGCGGAGAAATCGGGCTGGGGCACGCCGTTGGCCAAGAACCGGGGGCGCGGCGTGGCGGTGCACGAATCGTTCAACACCTACGTCGCCGAGGTCGCCGAAGTCACGGCGCACGAGGACGGCCGCTTCACGGTCGACCGGGTGACGGTCGCGGTGGACTGCGGGGTCGCCGTCAACCCCGACGTCATTCAGGCGCAGATGGAAGGCGGCGTGGGCTTCGGTCTCGCCGCGGCGCTCTCCGGCGCCATCACCTTCGACCAGGGTAAGGTCCAGCAGTCGAACTTCCAGGACTATCCGGTGCTGCGCATCTCCGACATGCCGCACGTGGAGGTGCACATCGTGCCCTCGACCAAGGCGCCCACTGGCGTCGGCGAACCGGGCGTGCCGCCCATTGCACCGGCAGTCGCCAACGCGCTGTACGCCGCGACCGGAAAACGCCACTACGTGCTGCCGCTGCGTCCGCTGTAAGGCGGCCCTGCGGGCCGCAATCGCGCCGCCCGGAGCGACGCTCCCGCAGGTGCTCGTCCGACTGCCGCGCACGGCTCACCGCCCGTGGGTCGTTTGCCGGCGCGAGCGAGGCGGGTACCTGACGCTGTTCGATGATGCTGGTGCCGGCAATGCCGGCGCCCGTGGGAGTGAGGCTATGCACCGCGATGCTGCGGCGCGCAGCGCCCCGGCGTTCGAGCGGCACAGGCAGCGCCGCTGCTTTCGAGCCCGCCGCGGACGTCGCGGTGGTGCGCGGCAGCGCGGTCCTGCGAGGGTGATTGCGCGCATGCCCGCAGGGTGACGGCTATCGCAAGGGGCGTGCTTGCGGTACGCTGCGCCCGCTCATGCCCTGCGACTCCATCTGCAACCGCCTCGTTCTTCCGCGTGACCTGCCCGGCGGGCAGCGCCCCCAGTGCTGTGGCCCTGATCCGGCGAATGACCCGTGCGCGAATGCGCGCGTGCATCTGCGCGACGTGCGACTGCGCTGATGTGCGGCATCGGGGGCATGTTTCTGCGCGAGGGCGTGGTCGACCCCGAACGGCTGCAGCAGTGCATCGCGCCGCTGCGGCACCGCGGCCCCGACGCCAGCGGTAGCTACCGGCACGGACCGGTCGGGCTGGTGCACACCCGGCTATCGATCATCGACCTGGGTGGGGGCGATCAGCCGCTGTACAACCAGGACCGCAGCGTGTGCGTGGTCGCCAACGGCGAGATCTACAACCACATCGAGCTGCGCGCAGAGCTGGAACGCGCGGGCCACGTGTTCGGCACGCATTCCGACTGCGAGTGCATCGTGCATGCCTATGTCGAGTTCGGCGCGAAGTTCCTCGAGCACCTGGAGGGCATGTACAGCTTCGCGCTGTATGATGCACGCCGCGGGCGCATGATCCTGGCCCGCGATCGCCTGGGCATCAAGCCGCTGTTTGTGAGCGAGCGTCCCGAGGGCGTGTATTTCGCCTCGGAGATGAAGGCGCTGCCCGAGCACGCACGGCGTGCGGCGCTGCGTCCCGACGCCCTGGTGCAGTACCTCAACAACAACTTCATCTCCGGGCGCACCACCCTCCTGGAAGGCGTCGAGCGGGTGCTGCCGGGCGAGTGGCTGGCCGTGGAGGATGGCCGCGTGGTGCAACGCGTGCACTACTGGTCCGCGCGCCACGTCGAACCCGTGGAGTGCAGCTTCGAAGAGGCGGCTGCACACTTCGACGGCCTGATCGAAACCGTGACCCGCCAGCACCTGCGCACCGACGTTCCCTACGGCGTGTTTCTTTCCGGCGGCACCGATTCCTCGGTGATCGCGGCACTGCTCGGCAGCTTCGGCAGCGCTGAACCGGTGCGGTCCTACACCGTCGCCTTCCACAGCGCGGACACGGCCGGCCAAACCGCAGACGCCCGGCACGTCGCCGAACGCTGGGGAACACGGCACACCGTGCTCGAGCTCGATCGCGACGCCCTGCTGCGGATGCTCACCCGCACCACCTGGGCAGCCGACGACCTGATGGGCGACTATGCCAACCTGCCGACGGCGCATCTCGCGCGCCGCGCGGCCCGCGAGCTCAAGGTGGTGTTCTCGGGAGAAGGGGGCGACGAGACCTTCGCCGGCTACGGGCGCTACCGCATGGGGCGATGGAAACGCTGCCTGCGTGCCCTTGCCTGCCCCGGCACCGGGGGCTTTCGCACCAAGGGCGTGTTTCCCTCGCGCTGGGCATCGGTGCTGTTTGGGCCCGAGCTGCACGCCGCGCGCGATGCCTGGCGTACACCTTTCGTCGCCGCGTGGCACGAAACGCCGGCGCACTGGAGCCGCCTGCAGCGCATGCAGTACGTGGACCTGCTGACCTGGCTGCCCGACGATCTCCTGGTGAAGGTCGACCGGGTGCTCATGACCTACGGTCTGGAGGGCCGGGTGCCCCTGCTCGATCATCGCGTGGTGGGGTTCGGCCTCGCACTGCCAGACCGCCTCAAGACTGAAGGCCGTCAGGGCAAGACCTTCCTCAAGCGCTGGGCCGAGCGCTGGTATCCGCGCGAACACCTGTGGCAGAAGAAGAAGGGCTTCACCGTTCCAGTGCGCGAGTGGATGCAGGGCCCCTGGTTGGAGACACTGGGTGCGGCGCTGATTGCGGATCCGGCGCTGCAGGGCTGGTTCCGACCCGCGGGCATCCGCCGGCTGGTGGAGCACCAACGCCGACGTGGCGGTGTGCACGCCATGCTCTGGGCGCTGCTACAGCTCTGTCTCTGGCACGCGCTGTTCGCCGCCGGACGCGCGGCGCACGAGCCTCCCGGCGACGGCGATCCACTTGCCTGGCTCGCCGCCAACGCGAGCCCGAAAATCTCACCAGCCGGCCAACCGCAGGCCGGGAAGTGAATGGATCGCAGCGAAGACCTGGCATTTTTCACGAGCTCCGAACGATGACACGCTGTTCACGCCGCCGGCCTATCCCGGTTCTGGCGGTTTCTCGCCCGCCCTGACCTGGTCTTCACTCAAGGGGTAACACGGCTACCCCTTTCGCTCCAGCCCGGCGCCAGGACGGCTGCGAATTCCGCCAGCTCCCGGGATGCTGGTGAGATTTCCGGGGCTAGCGGGCTAGCGCGGCTTTTTGTCGGTAGCAGGCTTCACGTCCAGCAGCTCGATATCGAAGATCAGCGTCTGGTTGGGACCGATCACGCCTCCGGCGCCGTGCTCGCCGTAGGCGAGATCCGCGGGGACCACCACCTGCCAACGGGCACCGGCCTTCATCAGCGGCAGAACTTCCTGCCAGCCCTGGATCACCTCGTGCATCGGGAAGGTGACCGGCTCGCCGCGATCATAGGAGCTGTCGAACTGGGTGCCGTCGATGAGCGTGCCACGGTAGTTCGCCACGACCGTGTCCCGCGCAGTGGGCGTGACCCCGGTGCCGGGGCGCAGGACCTTGTACTGGACGCCGCTGGGCAGCGTCACCACACCGGGTTTCTTGCGATTCTCGGCCAGAAACGCCTCGCCTTCGTTGCGGTTCTTCTCCGCGGCCAGTTCGCGGCGCGCCGCCAGCTGCTGCTGATAGCCGGTCATCACCGCCTGCATCTCCTGGCGGGTAAGTGCGGGCGTACGCCCGGTCAGTACATCGACGATGGCGCGGCTCAATGCCTGAGCATCGAGGTCCACGGAACGTGACTTCAAGCCCTGGGCGAGCTGATAGCCGAGCGCATAGCCGAGCCGCTCCTGCGGAGTTGCGAGCTTCGCGGTCTCATCCGCCGATGCATGGCCGCAGCCGATGACCAGGCCGAGCACCAGCCAGACGCGCGATGCGATCCTCATACTCACTCCTCCAGCTGCGGTTCTCGGCAGGCACGAGCGTTCCCTCGCGGTGCTGCGTCTGTACCGCGCACGTGCCATCGTGGGGATGCACCTGACTGTCCGTACAGGGAAATGGGCACTCAATTTAGCACCAACGGCGCTCGGTGCGAAAGCCGCCGCATGCACCTTTCGCCGCGCGCATGAATCGCGCGAGCCGCACGGCACTGCTCGTGCGCGCGACGCACCGCTTCAACACCGGCGTGCGCCCGCGAACGACACTGCGCCGGCCATGGGCGCGTGCGCGTACCGGCCAGCCGCTGGCCGGCTGGTGAGATTTCCGGGTCTAGGGGCGGTGGCGCTCCAGCCAGCGCCGCGCCAGGAGTCCCGCCTGCACGAGCTGCCGGGAGCTCAACTCCCCGGCGATGGCATCGCGCCACTCCGCCGCGCCATGTGCGCCCTGGCGGGTGGCCAGATCGAGCCAGGCCTGCGCGCGCACCGGATCGCGGTCGGTTCCGATGCCACCGTAGTACAGCAGTCCGAGATCGCGCTGCGCTTCGGCGACACCGCGTTCTGCGACGCGTGCATACCAGCGCAGCGCGGCCTGACGGTCGCGCGGCACACCGCGCCCATCGTAGTACATGGCGGCGAGCACATACTGTGCTCCGACGATGCCCCGCTCCGCAGCCTTGCGGTACCACTTCGCGGCCTCATCCACGTCGCGCTCGCCATCCAGCGCGTGGTCGTAGAGCAGCGCAAGGCTGTACTGCGCAATGACTTTGCCCTGCTCGGCGGCCGCGCGGTACCAGCGCGCAGCGGCTTCGTGATCCTCGCGCACGCCGCGACCAAGCTCATACAGTGTCCCGACCCAGAACTGCGCGCCGGCATCGCCGGCCTGCGCGAGCGGCATCCACTGCCGGAGCGTCGCTGCGTAATCGGCGCGCGCATATGCGAGCAGCCCGTCCCTGAAGTCCGCTTTGGCCTGTGTACCCAGCACCACCATCAGGCACAGCATCCAGCCCAGTGTCCCCTTCATGTCCCTTCTCCCCTTCTTCCCGGCTCTACCTGCACCGGCGAGCACCTGCTCTCGGCGCTGTCCCCCGGCGTGTTCCGCAGGAGGGTATATGGCAAATTTCCCACAGCCGATGGCGCGGTTTTCCTGCACGGTGAGACGCACCTGTCCGAGCCGCAAGGCGGGGTCTTTTTGTGCTCTGTAATGCCCTGCCGCTCCCCCGCGGCATACGCCCTCGTGGACCGCAAGCATGCAGCACCGGTCACGGCAGTTCGAGCGCGCGCTGATGACCGGTGAGCGCATGTAGAAACGCCACCAGATCCGACTGCTCCTCGGTACTGAGGTGCAACGGGTGCAGCAACGGGCTCTTGTTGGGATCCGAGCCGCCCCCCTGGTCGTAGAACGCCACAACCTGGCTCAGGTCGGCGAGCACACCGTTGTGCATGTAGGGCGCCGACGCCTCGATGTTGCGCAGTCCCATGGTACGGAACTTCCCGCGGTCTTGCGCCGATTTGGTGACCAGCTCGCGGCCCCGGTCCTCGTTCACCTGCGCCCAGTCGTCCAGGCCCATACGCTGGGCGTCGAAGCGGATGCTGGCCATGACTTGCGGGTCACTGCGGATCTGCTGGTCCGGCACGCCGAGGTTGTGGAACCTGTTGTCGGTGAGGTTGGGGCCGCGATGACACTGGATGCAGCCGGCCTTGCCCATGAACAGCTCCAGCCCGCGCTGTTGTCGGTCGTCGAGGGCCGAGGTCTCCCCATCCATGTAATGGTCAAGGGGACTGTCGTCGAATACCAGCGTGCGCTCGAAGCTGGTGATGGCCTTGGCGATACGCTCCGCCGTGACGCGTTCGTCCCCGTACGCCTGGGTAAAGGCCTTGCGGTAGTCACCGCGCGCGCCGAGCTGCTGCACGAGCAGATCGACGTTGTTGTTGAGATGCAGGATGTTCTTCACAGGGCCCAGCGCCACGTGGTCCAGCGATCCGCCGCGACCGTCCCAGATCATCGGGCCGTTGTAGGCCACGTTGATCAATGTGGGCGAATTGCGCCGTTCCTGCTGCGACGGATAGGCCGGGCCCAGTGGCTGCGCGACGGCGTAGCCCTGGTCCGGCAAGTGGCACGACTCGCACGACAGGGTGCCATCTCCGGCCAGTCGGGTGTCGGTGAAGAGCTTGCGCCCAAGCGCAACCTTGGCCGCCGTCAGCGGGTTGTCTTCAGGAGTGGGCACTGGCCCGAGATGGCCGATGGCGGCGCGCACCTCCTCGGGACCGGGAACCGCCAGGGCCGGTACGCTCTGCGCGGCCCACAGGAATCCGCAGCAGCCGACGACCGCCATGCAATTGCGCAACTTCATCGATGATCTCCCGCTGAACAGGCTTGCGTTCACGGCTGCGGCGTTCTGATTGCACTGCGTGTCCGTACGCGCCGCTGACCCCTGCATCTCCCGGCGGGGTTGCCCCGGCGAGCGGAGTATAGTCGGCATGTGCTGTTCTTTCCCGCCCGATCCGCACAGCGCGTGCCAGTGCGCCGCGCATGCGCGCGGGCGGCGCAGGCTGCACCGCTGCGATCGCCGGGATCAGGTGAACGGGGGAATGCTGAACAAACCGGCCGGCCCGGGGTTGGCACCAGGTCATATGGACTTCCAACGCCGCGCCAGCAGCAGGCGAAGCTTGCGTTGCTCGTGCTCTTCGAGGCCGGCCCCGTCCGCGGCGAGCCGTGTCTCGCATCCTTTCAGGTCGAGCGCCGAACGTGCACCATCCAGGTGCTCGCGCAGCGCGTAGAACTGCGGCGAATACTCACCGCACAGCTCGCGGAGCACGCCGAAAGAGCGGCGGTGGATGGCGCAGGGTCCGAGGCGCCGGATGGCCCGCTGATGCTCGCTGGTCGCGTATCCCTTATGGCGTGCGAAGCCATAGCCGGGGTACTGCGCGTCCAGCTGCTCCATCAGCCGGTCGCGCCAGGTCTTGGCGATGATGGAGGCCGCGGCGATGGAAAAGTTGATGCCATCGCCGCGCTGAAAGGGATTCTGGGGAACCGCCAGATCCGGAATGGTGCGCGCGTCCACCAGCACATGCTGGGGTGCGACGGGCAGGCCATCCACGGCGCGGCGCATGGCGAGCAAGCCCGCCTGATAGATGTTCACGCTGTCGATCTCGGCGACCTCGCCAACCCCGATCCCGATGCCGGCGGCGCGCGCGCGAATCTCGCGCTCCAGCCCACAGTCGTTGTTCGGGGTCCAGGCGCTTGGAGTCGTCCACGCCGTAGAGCTCTATGTCAGATGGGAAGACCACCGCGGCGGCCACCACGGGACCGGCCAGCGGTCCCATGCCGACTTCGTCGACACCCGCGACGTGGTGCACGCCGGAGCGCCACAACACCCGTTCGAAGTTGAGCATGCCATCGAGGCGCGCGTGCTCTTCCCGGTCCCGCTCATAGCGGCGCTTGAGCAGTTGATAGATCTGTTGCACGCCCCGGCGCGTATCGCGGCGCAGACGGTTCAGCAGCTGGCGCGACGCCGGCTCCTGCCCGCGCAAATAGCGCTCGCGGATCTCCTCCACGGAAAGCTTGTCCAGCTCGATGGCCACCTGCCCTGCCTGTGCGCGATCCTCGGCACGCATGCCCGAGGGCCGCAAACCTAACCCGGGCCCGTCATGCGACGCAACTACTGCAGGTGTTGCCGCCGGGACAGTTCGACTAAACTCATCCAAGGGCTATGCGCGGGCGCGTGTGCCCGCACTCCGGCGCCGGACCCTGCAGCATGCTGGTGCCATACAGCGCTCGGCACACGAGAGAGCGGAATGTCCAGCGACGACGATCTGTTGCAACTGACGCGCAAGCTTCACGTGTCCCGTCGAGCGGTGCTCCAGCCGGAGCACTGGCGACCGCCGACAGACGTCTACCGAACCCGGGAAGGCTGGCTGGTCAAGATGGAGCTCGCCGGCGTACGGCCGCAGGACGTGTCGGTGCACGTCAGCGACCGTCTGCTTACGGTGCGCGGCATGCGCTACGATCTGGATCTCACCGAAGGCTGCCGCTTCCACTCCCTGGAGATTGCCTACACGGCGTTCGAGCGCACGCTGGAGCTCCCCTTCCGCCTCGAGCAGGCACGCATCCTCACCGAGTTCCGGCAGGGCATGCTTCTGGTGCGCGTGCTCACGGAGGCCACCCATCCATGACCGCCGGCGCCGAGCTGCAGAGCGTGCCGATCTTCCCGCTGCGCAATTCCGTGCTGTTCCCGCTGATGCTCGGCCCATTCTCGGCGGGCCGTGCCGTGTCGATCGCCGGACTGGAGGCCGCCCTTGCGACTGCGGACAAGGTCGCTGCGGTCATCTCGCAGAAGGATGCTGCCGTGGAGCATCCGGGTCGCGACGATCTGTACACCATCGGGACGCGCGCCGTGATCAAGCGCATGGCACGTTCCGACGAGACCATCGAGGTGATCCTGCAAGGTGTGGAGCGCATTGAGCTGGTGGACCTGGAGCAGTCGGAGCCTTTTCTGCGCGGGCGCATTCGTCCGGCGCCGCTGCCCGAGGAGCACAGCGCCGAAACCGAAGCACTGCAGCGCGAGCTGATGAGCCTTGCGCTGCAGTACCAGAGCCAGGCCCAGCCGGTCGCGGAGATGGACCTGCAGCTGCTGGCGCAACGCATGCGCGATCCCATGCATCTGGTCTACCTGCTGGGCGCCATGATCGGTCTGGACCTGCAGCGCGCCCAGACCCTGCTCGAGGCCTCCTCGCGCTCGCAGGCCATGAAGCTCATGCACGAGTACCTGTTGCACGAGCTTCAGGTGCTGAAGGTACGCAAGGAGATCGCGGGCCAGGTCGAGTCGGAGATGGGACGCGAGCAGCGCGAATACCTGCTGCGCCAGCAGATGCGCGCCATCCAGCAGGAACTTGGCGAGAAGAGCCCCGAGTCGGCCGAGATCACCTCCCTGCGCGAGCAGCTGGAGCAGGCGGATCTGCCCGAAGCGGTGCGTCGGGAGGCCGAGCGCGAGCTTTCGCGCCTGGAACGCATACCTGCGGCGTCACCGGACCACCAGGTGACGCGCAGCTACCTCGAGCTGGTGCTGGAGCTGCCCTGGAACCGGCTCACTGAAGATAATCTCGATCTGGCCCGCGCGCGGCGCATCCTCGATGAGGACCATTACGGGCTCACGGAGATCAAGGAACGCATACTCGAGCATCTTGCCGTGCTCAAGCTCAATCCGGACGCCAAGGCCCCCATCCTGTGCTTCGTGGGACCGCCGGGCGTCGGCAAGACCTCCCTCGGCCGGTCCATCGCCCGCGCCCTGGGCCGGCGCTTCGAGCGTTTCAGTCTGGGCGGACTGCATGACGAGGCGGAGCTGCGCGGGCACCGGCGCACCTACATCGGCGCCATGCCGGGGCGCATCATCCAGGCCATACGGCGCGCGGGTGCGCGCAATCCACTGCTGATGCTCGATGAGATCGACAAGCTGGGGCGCGATTTCCGTGGCGATCCCGCCTCGGCGCTGCTGGAGATCCTCGATCCGGCACAGAACTTCGAATTTCGCGACAACTACCTGGACCTGCCCTTCGATCTTTCCAAGGCGTTCTTCATCACCACCGCCAACACGCTCGACACGATACCGAGTCCGCTGTTGGACCGTATGGAGACCCTGCGCCTCAGCGGCTACACCGACGAGGAGAAGCTCGAAATCGCACGCCGTTACCTGCTGCAACGCCAACGCGAGCAGGCGGGACTCACGGAGGAGCAGTTCGCGGTGCCGGAGCCGGCGCTGCTGGCAGTCATCAACCGCTACACGCGCGAGGCCGGAGTACGCGAGCTGGAACGCATGCTCGGCCGTCTGGCGCGCAAGGTGGCGCTGCGCCAGGCGGAGGGCGGTACACCGCTCAGTCCGATCACGCCCGAGCTGCTGCCGGAGCTGCTCGGTCCGCCGCGCTTCTTCATGGAAGAGGCACGCAAGCAGCTTCCACCCGGCGTCGCCACCGGCCTCGCCTGGACGGAAGCCGGCGGCGACGTGCTCTACATCGAGGCCATCCAGCTGCCCGAGGGAGAGAAGCTCACCCTCACCGGGCAGCTCGGCAACGTCATGCAGGAATCGGCCCGGGCGGCGCAGAATTTCCTGATCTCGCACGGCGCCGAGCTCGGCATCGACCGCACGGGCAACGGCGTGCACATCCACGTTCCCGCCGGCGCCATCCCCAAGGACGGTCCGTCCGCCGGAGTGACCATCGCCACGGCGCTCGCCTCGCTCTATACCAACCATCCGGTACGCCCCGACACCGCCATGACCGGCGAGATCACGCTCACCGGGCTGGTGCTTCCCGTGGGCGGCATCAAGGAAAAGGTGCTCGCGGCGCGCCGCGCCGGGCTGCGGCGGGTGATCCTTCCGGCGCAGAACGAGAAGGACTTGCGCGAGCTGCCCGAAAGCGCGCGCAAGAGCATGGAGTTCGTGTTCGCACAGCGCATCGAGGAGGTGCTCGCCGCCGCCATTCCCCCGCTCGCCGAGCGCCTCGGCGAGCGGGCACGCTCGGTGGGCTGACGGAATCCGCTCTGCCACGACTGTGGCTGGCGCGCGCCCGGGAATCGATCCGGGCGACAGCGCCGCCAAGGTCAACCCTCCCCACCGTTACGGCCCACGCCGTGCCGCGCAAACTCCGATCACTGTCCCTGGCGAACGAACCGCATGCGGTAAACGAGCCACCCGTGGGAACATCGCCGCCGCCGGCGCGATTGCGACCGCAGTGCACCCTGTGTGCCCGCCCGCCTTCAGCCCCCGTCGCTGCTGTCGAAAACAGTCCCGCTCTGCAGCAGGAACCGATCGCGTATGCCAGAACACGCCGTCGAGAAGGTCGTGGAAGTCGAGGCCCTCGTCACCCATTACGGTGAGCACAAGGTCCTCGACGGTGTCGACCTCACGGTGCAGCGTGGGGAGATCCAGGTAATCATGGGCGGCAGCGGCTCGGGCAAGAGCACGCTGCTGCGCCACATGCTCGGCCTGAACCGCCCCACCTCCGGCCGTATCCGGCTGCTTGGCGAGGACCTGACGCGCATCGGACGCCGTGCGCTCTATCGCCTGCGCCGCAACATCGGAGTGGCCTTCCAGGGCGGTGCACTGTTCAGCTCCATGAGCGTAGGCGAGAACGTGCAGCTGCCGCTGCGCCAGCACACCGCGCTCGAAGAGGACACCATCCGCATCATGACCCGCCTGAAACTGGAGATGGTGAATCTGGCGGGAAGCGAGCAGCTCATGCCCGCCCAGCTCTCGGGCGGCATGCTGAAACGCGCCGGACTTGCCCGCGCGCTGATCATGGACCCCAAGCTGCTGTTCTTCGACGAGCCCTCGGCCGGGCTCGACCCTGTCGTCTCGGTGGAGCTGGACGAGCTCATCCTGCGCCTGCGCGATGCGCTGCGCATGACCATCGTGGTGGTATCCCACGAGCTGGAGAGCGCCTTCAAGATCGCCGACCGGATCACGATTCTCGACCAGGGCAGGACCGTCATCAGCGGCACCGTGGATGAAGTGCGGCGCACCGACAATGCGCGCGTGCAGGACCTGCTCAACCGCAGGCCGCGGCGTGACGCCCTGGACCCGGACGCCTATTTCCGCCGTCTCGTGCAACATGCCTGATTCCGACGCCAGCGGGCGCTTCGCTGCGCGCGCCATTGCGCGCGGGAGCCTCCCGATGATCCGCCGCCTGGTCGAGGCGCTCGGCGATCAGTTCCTGCATTTCGTCTCGCAGGCCGGAATGCTCGGTGTATTCCTGGCCGCGACTCTGGGTCGCGTTTTCACACCACCCTATCCCTGGGGTGCCATCCTCCGTCAGATCCACTTCATCGGCGCGCGCTCGGTGCTGGTCATCCTGGTTGCCGGCACCTTCACCGGAATGGTGGTCGCCCTGCAGTTCTACGATACCCTGGTGCGCTTTGGCTCGGTGTCGCTGCTGGGATCGGCGGTCGCGCTGGGCCTGATCCGCGAGCTGGGACCGGTGCTCACCGCGCTGGTGGTGATCGGCCGTGCCGGCTCGGCGATCTGCGCCGAGATCGGCATCATGCGCAGCGAGCAGCAGATCGATGCGCTGGAATGCATGGCCATCGACCCCTACCGCCTGGTGGCGGCACCGAAGCTGGTGGCAGGCGTCATAGCGCTTCCACTGCTCACCAGCATATTCGATCTGGTCGGCATCCTCGGCGGCTGGTTCGTCGGAGTGGTCCTGTTCGGCCTCGGCGAAGGCGCCTATTTCCAGGGCATGTACGACACGGTCGTCTGGCACGATCTGCAGATGGGACTGGTGAAGTCCCTGGCCTTCGGGCTGCTCATCGTATGGCTGGCCGCCGCCAAGGGGTTCTTGCTGCATCGCGACCGCGCCGGGGCATTCGGGGCCGAAGGTGTGAGCCGCATCACCACGCAGTCGGTAGTACTTTCCACAGTCGCGGTACTGATTGCAGATTACCTGATCAGCGCCGTTATGCTCTGACTTTTGCCGGAGCCCTCCGGAGAAGACGTCATGAAACGCCTCAACGTGGAATTCGCCGTAGGTCTTTTTCTGCTTGCCGGGCTCGGCAGTCTGTTCTATCTCGCAGTGAAACTCGGCGACGTCGGAGTCCTCGACGACGGCACATACACGCTGCAGGCGCGTTTCAGCTCGACTTCCGGACTCAAGCAGGGCGCCTACGTCGAGGTCGCCGGCGTTCGCGTCGGCAAGGTGACTCGTATCGAGCTGGACCCGCAGCAGTACCAGTCCGTGGTGTACCTGTCGCTGCCGCGCACGGTACGCATCCAGGAAGACAGCATCGCCTCGATCCGCACATCCGGCATACTCGGGGACCGCTACGTGAAGCTCACGCCGGGCGGCGCCGACGAGTACCTGGAAGACGGCGGGCAGATCATCGACACCGAGGCCTCCATCAATATCGAGGAGCTCATCAGCAAGTACATGTTCGAGTCGGACAAGAAGAAACCATGAATCGGTACAGGGGGTAGTCATGCGCATCTACAAGCCTTTCATCATGCTGTTCACCGCGCTGGCGCTGCTGGGCGCCGCGTCCGCCGGCACCACCACGCCCGAGGAGCAGATCCGCGCCACGCTCGATCCCATCGTGGCCGTGCTCAAGGACCCCGGGATGACGGCGACGCTGAAGCGCGAGCGGATCAGCACGCTGATCGACCAGCGTTTCGATTTCGGCGCCATGGCCCAGCGCACGCTGGCGCAGAGCTGGCGCCAGGTGAGTCCTGAGGAGCGCACGCGCTTCGTCGAGCTCTATCGGCGCATGCTGCAACAGACCTATTTCTCCATGGTCGAGGAGTACACCAACGAGTACGTGGAGTATCTCGAGCAGCGCATCGTCAAGCCCGGCTATGCCCAGGTGGACACCCAGATCGTCACTCCCACCAAGCCGATTCCGGTCACCTACCGCACGCGCCTGAAGGACGGGCAGTGGTGGATTTACGACGTCGTGGTCGAGGGCGTGAGCCTGATCAGCAACTACCGCCTGAGCTATCAGGAGATCGTGCAGAAGGAAGGCATCGGGGGCCTGCTCGCGCGCATGGAACAGAAGTTGTCCTGCGCCGGCTGCTAGCCCGCATCCCATCCCACCCTCCGGGGAGCACGCTCAGTGTGCCCCGAAGTCCAGTTCCAAGCGCAGGGTGATGGCCGGCACCGCATCCCGGCTGCCGTCCTCCTCCCGGGGCCAACGCACTTCCGGCTCCACTTCGTAGAACAGCCACGGCCGATAGAAGTTGCGCCGGAAACGCGTGGCAATGCGATAGTCCGTGGGCCGGGTGTTCGGGTCTGTGACACCGGCGACGCCGACCGAAGTCAAAAGGCCGCTCTTGGCGGTGAACTGATGGAACAGGCTCAGCTCCGAACCCCATTCCGTACCGTCGCTCTCCTCGGACACCGTTGCAGCATTGCTCCAGCGCAGCAGCGTACGCTCATCCAGCACCCGTTCCAGGTCCAGCAGGGAAGTCTCGCCGAAACCGTCCCCTCCGCTCCAGAAGGCGGTCTGGGTGAAGCGCCACAGCGACGCACCGCCGATGGGATGTGCATAGCGATAGCGCCCCTGAACTTTGGGTGTGAAGTATGCGCTCAGGCTGAAATTCGACTTGGCACTTTCCAGAATGTAGTAACGGAACCCCACGTTCACCTGGCGCTGGGTACGCGTCGGATCGAGGCTGGGATCGACCGCAGAGCGCGGAAGTAACCGCGTGGGATCTTCCTCGTTTTCCCCTGCAATCACCAGGCGCAGCCGGCGCGAGGCCTTGGGCAGGCGCACGCTGGCATTGACACGCGCGCGATAGCTGAAGCCGTCGGAGTCGCTCCAGCGCATCTCGTTGGTCAGGCGCGCGAACGAACGCGGCGACTCCTGCACGAAGCGTTCGTCTCCGAAAAAGTCATCGAACCACGCCACCGGCTCGCAGAGCTTCTCGCTCACGTACTCGTGTGCGCGGTCCAGCCAGCCGTCGCCTTCGGACGGGGTATCGCAAGGCCGGAAAAGTGCTTGCGGCTGCCCGGCCGGCGTATCGCTCGTCGCGGCACCGGCCGCCGCCCGCGCCACGCCGCACGACAGGCAAAGCAGGAAAGCGCTCGCCAGCACCACGCTGCAGAGTCGTGGGCCGGTGGGGCGGGATGCGGATCGAGGCGCCTTGCCCGGACCAGGCCGTGGCGCCGGCGGGCGCAGCGCTACCCATGGGTCACGCAATGCCGAGCGAGCAGCCGCCTGATCGCGCATCACCCTGTCCTCCATCGGAACTCTCCCTAAGTTCACATTTGCTTCTTGCAACGGCGCTTTGACGCACCCGTGCCATAGCAAGGAGTGTGCCTCGCAGAGCTGGCGCCGGGGTGTACGGGGCGCAAATGATACACAGCATATCCGGTACTTCCAGGGACTTTCGCAGGTGGAGGATCAATACGAAGCGCAATCGGCTCCGCGGGGCAGAGCGAACGCACGAGCCGCAACCTCGACCATGCTGCCTGCCCGCAGGCGCGTGCGGGAATGCACCCCTCGAACGGGTTGCGGATGAGACCCCGCGAGTGCGCGTGGCGCGCGCCCTGGCGCTGCTGGAACGTCGATCCGCCGTCGCAATCTCCGGCGTTCAGCGCGCGCGGGCGCATACGGCATGCGCCGCGGGCGATGCAATACCCCAGGTGAAGGGCGGGAATTCCGCGCCGGTTTCCGGTACCATGCGGCGCCTGACCCGGGCCAGCCCGTCGCATTAGGTAGAGGAGAACATGATGATCAAACCGCATGGGTCTGAAACCCTGCAGCCGCTGTTCGTCTACGATTCGGACCGGCATCACCAACTGCTGCACGAAGCGGAAACGCTGCCTTCCCTGCTGCTCAACTCCGCCGCCGCGGCCAATGCGGTTATGCTCGGCGGCGGCTACTTCAATCCGCTGCCGGGTTTCATGAATCGCGCCGACGCCCTCAGCGTCGCCGAGAGCATGCGCACCACCGACGGCCTGTTCTGGCCGGTGCCGATCCTCAACCTCACCAAGGACGTGAGCGCGATCCGTGGCGCCGGCCGCATCGCCCTGCGCGATCCCAACGTCGAAGGCAACCCGGTGCTGGCGGTGATGGACGTGAAGGCCATCGAAAGCCTGAGCGAAGCTGACCTGCGGCTCATCACCGAAAAGGTCTACCGCACCACCGACCCTGCGCACCCGGGCGTGGCGACGTTCCATTCAGCCGGAAGCTACTGCGTCTCCGGTCCGATCGAGGTGCTGGGCTTCAGCTACTTCCAGTCCGATTTCCCCGACACCTTCCGCACCGCGGTGGAGATCCGCAACGAAATCGCCGAGCGCGGCTGGGACCGGGTGGTCGCCTTCCAGACCCGCAATCCCATGCACCGTGCCCACGAAGAGCTGTGCAAAATGGCCATGGAGGCTGTGAACGCCGACGGCTGCGTGATCCACATGTTGCTCGGCCAGCTGAAGCCCGGAGACATTCCCGCGCCGGTGCGCGATGCCTCGATCCGCAAGATGGTCGAGCTCTATTTTCCGCCGAACACGGTGATGATCACCGGTTACGGGTTCGACATGCTCTATGCAGGACCGCGCGAAGCGGTACTGCATGCCGTGTTCCGCCAGAACATGGGCGCCACGCATTTCATCATCGGCCGCGATCATGCGGGTGTGGGCGACTACTATGGAGCCTTCGACGCCCAGACAATTTTCGACGAGGACGTGCCGAAGGGCGCGCTGGAGATTGAGATCTTCCGCGCCGATCACACCGCCTATTCCAGGAAGCTCAACCGCGTGGTGATGATGCGCGACGCGCCGGATCACAAGAAGGAGGACTTCGTGCTGCTGTCCGGCACCAAGGTTCGTGAGATGCTCGGCAACGGCATCGCACCGCCTCCCGAGTTCTCGCGACCCGAGGTCGCCAAGATTCTCATGGACTACTACCAGAGTCTGAACTGACACGGCACTGGCGGCGCGGCGGGGCGTGCATCCGGGTTAAAGCCTCGTGCAGTCTTCCTCGCCACCCCGCAGGCAGATGTAGAAGCCGCTGCCGTGACCGGAGGCGAGCAGCAGCCGCGTGGCGATGCCCCGGCGCCGTGCCTCCAGCAGCATGCGGCCGACCGGCAGGAACAGGGTTTCCCCGGCCCCGTGCACGGCCGTATCGATGCGGATGCGCATGCGCTCCGGCGCACCGTAGCGTCCGTCCTCGATGGTCCGCCGAAGGATGCGCAGCGCCCGCTTGCGCTCGACTCCTCTAAGATCCACTTCGACGTCGACCGGCAGCACGGGCGCTTCCAGCCGGTCCAGAATCTGGTCGAGTTGCAGGCCACCCATCTCCCACCCCTTGCGCGCAACGTATACCGCAGCGCCTGCAAGTTTCCTGCCCGGGGCGATGACGTAGGCTTGACGGGGTTGCACGGGTGGCGTACGCGCGCCGCGGCGGCACGGAGGACTGAGCGTTGCCCTCCTCCGTCGGGGCGGTGCCACTTATCCCTGGGATATTGGGGCGGCGGTTCGCGAGCCGCTCCTACGGATGCGCTTCGACCAGCGTCATTGGCGGGCCCACCCGCGCCGAGTCGAAGCTTGCACTGACCGTCTGCGTACCCGCCTCGGGTGCCTGCAGACACACCGGCGGTCCGAGCTCCGACTGCTGCAGATCGGCCTTGCGGATCGCCTTGGCGGCAGCGCAGAGCTGTTCGCCGGGCTTCAGCATCGCGATCACGTCATTGCCGGTGACGCCGGTGCCGGGGAACTCGCCGAGCACTTCGAGGCATTTGTGGTTGGCGCGCTCCGTCCTGCAGATGATGACGTTGACCGCGTCGCCTTCCGGATGCGGATCGAACTGGGCGCGTACCGGCTGGCTGTCGGCCGTAACGGTCAGCCGTGCCTGCAGCCGATGCGGGCCTGGGGACTGGGACGAGTTCCACGCCACGGCGATCCCGTTCCGGGCGGCGATGTCGAGCGCGAGACCCTGTTTTGAACCTTCGACGCGCAGCGGTTTGCCGTCCAGTTCGAACTGCACCAAAGTCCCTTGCGTCGGTGGCTCGAGGAAGATGTACACCGGACCGGAAACCCGCGCGCCCTGCAGCGGTACCGCGTCCTCGAGATCGGGATGGGGCGAAACCATCAACTGATAGGCTGCCGCCACCGTCGGCAGCAAACTGAACGCAAACAGCGCGCCTGCGGCGATATCGCGCATGGCATGACCTCCTTGCCGGTGCCGGCGCGGCCGCCGGCCGCTTCGGAACGTCGTTCCCGCTCCCTGTAGCACGACTCCCCAGCAAGGATAGCAGTTGGCCACCGGCCGCGCGGGCCGTGCGTCTCCTCGACTTCACGGCCGCGAGCCCCTGCACCCGCAGGGTGCCGGTGTCGCGCTCAGCGCACCAGGATGGTCTCGCCTGCCCTCACCCGCTGCCCGGGCGTCACGCAGACTTCGAGATCTTCGCGCCAGGGCAGCACCAGGTCGACCTGCGAGCCGATGCGGACGATGCCGAAGACGCTGCCGCGCTCCACCGCGTCGCCCGGTGCCAGATAGGTCGAGATTCCGGCAACTCCGCGCGCACCGATCTGCACCACGTAATAGTCCAGCTCGGCGTCGCGATAGCGCGCCCGGATGCGCGTCACCGCACGCTCATTGTCACCGATGTGAGCGCTGCCGCGAAACAACGGCGCACGACCCAGCAACACACGCAGATACATGCGCAGCATGTGGCGGTTGTTGGTGCGGGCGGGATAGTGGCGCACGAACTCCACCCGTCCCGAGAGCGGAATGCGGTTGTAGTGCACATCGAAAGGGCTCATGAAGATCCCGATCACGAGCTTGGGCAGCGCGATGTCTTCGCGGACGATATCCCCGAGGCTCACGCCCGCGCCACGCTTGACCACCACGACATCCTCCCCGGGTGCCACGTGCCGTACGTACACCACAGTGCCGTCGGCGGGACTGACCACGCCCGGTGCGTCGGGAGGATTGCGCGAGGAAGTGCGTGTGAACCAGACATGGCGCCAGAACAGATATGCGGCGTACAGGGCGGCGGCGATCGCCGCTGCCAGGAGCACGGCACCGGATGCGGACATGCGGCATCCTAGCACGGCGGGACGGCATGGGGGCGTGATGCGCCCGGTCGCGTGGTCCGCGACCGAGAAAGATCCGGGATGGGCCGGTGGCGTAAACAGTGTGTCATTGCTCGCCGTCGCGAAGAGTCTCAGATCTTCCTTGCGACCCATACCCTGACCGACCAGCCGCTGGCCGGCTGGCGAGATTTTCGGGCTATACTCAGGGCTATACCCGTGCCACGCGATTGCGCCCTGCCCGCTTCGCGGCATAGAGCGCCTGATCGGCCAGGTCGAGCAGGCGGTCGCTGTCGAAATCCGCCTGCCATTCCACGATGCCGATGCTGCAGCTCACCGGCATTTCCGCACCGTTCGCGTCACGCAGCCGACTGGCACCGATCGCCTCACGCAGCTTCTCTGCGATGCGCTCGGCGTCCTCCGCCCCGGTGTTGGACGCCACCACGCAGAACTCGTCACCACCGAGGCGGGCCGCCACGTCGACCTGACGGGTGTTCGTGCGCAGCACTTGCGCCACCTCGGCGATCACCTGGTCACCGCTCAAATGACCGTGCATGTCGTTGATGGTCTTGAAGCGGTCGATGTCTATGATCAGCAGCGAGAAGCGGATACCGTAGCGCCGGGCGGCGGCAATCGCTTCGTGCAGCCTTTCCATGAGGTGGCGGCGGTTGCACAGCTGGGTCAGGGCATCGGTGCGCGCCAGCTCTTCCAGTGTACGGTTGGTACGCTCCAACTCGCGGTTCGCCCGTGCCAGCTCACGGGTGCGCTCGACTACCTTGCGCTCGAGATCCGCCTGGGCTTGCAGCAACTGCGCCTCCGCCTCCAAACGCTGCGAAATGTCCTGAATCTGCACCAGCAGGTAGGGTCGATCCACTCCGTCCATGACCAGCGTCACCGACAGTGCCACCCAGACCAGGCTGCCGTCGTGGTGGACATAGCGCAGCTGGGTCTCGTAGCGACTGCGCCGCCCCTCCAGCAACTCCTGCAACAGCTCGACGTCCTGCTGCAGGTCCTCGGGATGGGTGATGCTGTGGAAGTTGGTCGCGAGCAGCTCCGCCTCGCTGTAGCCGACGATGGCGCACAACGCGGCATTGACCTTCAGCCACGAGCCTTCCAGGGTCACCAGCGCCTTGCCAATGGGCGCATGATCGAAGGCACCGCGAAACTGGAGCTCGCGCTGGCGCAGCGCCCGGTGTGCGGCGCGCCGACGCTCCACTTCACGCTCCAACTCGGCGTTCGCGCTGCGCAGCTGTGCCGGGCTCGGCCAGGCGAGCGCAGTCGGCAACGCCTTCCACAACAGCACGGCCGTCGCGATCGACACTGCAGCGGTAACCGCTTTCATCACTCCGGACATCCAGTAGTCCGAAATCCACAGGTCGCGCGCGTCGAGCAGGTAGGTGATGCCACAGGCCAAAATAAAACACGCAAACATCAGGAGCATCCCGCGAAAGTCCAGATCCGGGCGACGGCGCGCGAGGTGAGCCAGCGCGAAGGGGATGGAGAGATAGGCAAAAGCGATCAGCAGGTCGGAGCCGACATGCAACAGGACGAGCCTGGAATCCCAGGGCATCGACTGCCCGATAGACAGGTAACCGGCCTGTGCAAGCAAATCCATGTAGCCTCTCCGAGGGTCCGGATCGATTGGCGGCGGGGGACCTCTGCCCGACCTTGTCATCGATGCAGCGGCGCGCATGACGAAGAAGTGAGATAACCGTGAAAATGGTAGAGCAACCGAGGCCCGGCACTGTGCCGCCGATCTCAGATCGCACCTGATGCCGTGCCGTGACAGCCACCCGCGCAACGCCGGGAAGGTTGGCCGTTCGCCCGCGCGGGACGAACGGCAAGCTAATCACCAGCAACCCGGGAGCGGGCGCAATTCGCAGCCGTCCTGGCGCCGCTGTGGAGCGAAAGGGGTGGCCGTAGCTACCGCTTGAGTGAAGACCAAGCCAGGGTGTTGGTGAGATTTCAGGGTTGGGCAAGCTGTTGTTACAGGCCGCCGTACCACTCGCGCAAGGCGCGACCGATCTGGTGCGGGTTGTCTTCCTGTACGTAGTGGATGCCAATGCCCACATTGACTGCATGGATGTTCTTGAGGTTTTCCTTGCACCACTCGACCGCCGGATGCTTCTTCGCCCTGGCGAGCGCATCGACCAGGCCGGACATGGGCACGGGGCGGAAATCTTCGGGCAGGACCACGTGCAACAACAGCTTGGGTAGCTCCGTGCGGCGCAGCCAGGGACCGTACTCCTCGACGATGCGTGTGACGTCGGGGGGCTGGCCTTCGATCGGCAGCTCCTGCGGCCAGCGCCACAGTGCCTTGCGGCTCGCCGGGTCCGGATAGGGCTCCTGGTAATGACGCATCTCCTCCTCGGAGAGCCTGCGCACGATGCCGCCGGGAATCACCTTCTCCAGAAACAGGTTCTGGTTGGCGACCAGCTCCCAGCCCGTATCCGGCGAGCGGAATGCCTGGAACAGCTCGCGCTGCTGGGGCGTGAACTGCTCCCAGCTGTGGATCGGGGTGAACATCGCGTCCTGAAAGAACGCCAGCGCCTTCACGTTGTCCTCGTGGCGCATGGCATAGTGGAATCCCAGCGGCGAACCCCAGTCGTGCAGCACCAGCGTGAGCTGGCGCAGATCCAGGGCATCGATCAGTCCATCCACGTAGCGCGCGTGGTCGACGAAACGATATTCGATATCGGGCTTCGCGGACTTGCCCATCCCGATCAGGTCCGGCGCGATGCAGCGCGCCACCGGCGCGAGGTGCGGGATGATGTTGCGCCAGATGTAGGACGAGCAGCCGTTTCCGTGCAAAAACAGCACGGGATCGCCACTGCCCTCGTCCAGGTAATGCATCATTGATCCCAGCACGTCGACGTAATGCGGTTCATAAGGAAAGTCGGCCGAAATATCATCTGAAGCCATGGCTACCTCCTCCTGTTCTCCAAGAGCGGACCATCTGCGGTGAAACGGAGCACGGCCGGCTCCGTTGGAAGGGCGAATGCAGGCCGCGACCGACAATGAAGTTGCGGTGCGTTGAACCTGTCCGATCCGCCTTGCGACATGAACATCCGCCGGCGGCGGAAATCTCAGGAGCCGCGGCCCTCAGGCTGAGCGTGCCGGGGTCCGGTATCCTTGATGAACATCAATCGGCGTGCGCCGCTCGCCCTGCACGCGACGGCGTCAAGGTTGTCCGCGCTCCCGCTCCCTGCGCTGCAGGACCGAATAGGCGAACTTGGCGATCGCGCCTGCGAGCTGTCCCGGCTCGAGGTGAGTCGTGAGCGGATCTGCGCTGCGTTCCGGGTCGCATTGTTCGGCGTCGCTCTGGGCTTGGCCCAGCCGCGCCGGTTCATCGGTCGTGGGGGCGGCGAACACGCTCGCCACTGTGCCGCTACTGATGCCAAGCGCCGCGGCGATTTCCGTCTCCGACCGGTGTTGCTCCTCTTTCAGCACCAACACGTAACCCGCCTCGATCACTGCGGGCAATATGCCGAGCTCGCGACGCTGCATCCATTCGCAGAGGCCGCCCAGCTCGTCGACGGCAGTGGTGACGACCTGCCATACGCGCGCATCCGTCGCGCGATCGAACCCGATTTGCGGCATTGGTTCCCTCCCCCGCCCTAGCGGCACGTCCCCGCCGCCGACCTGGCTAGCCCGGAAATCTCACCAGCCGGCCAGCGGCTGGCCGTAAGTAAATGGATCGCAGGCAAGATCTGGCATTTTTCACGACATCCGAACGATGACTCGGTGTTTACGCCACCGGCCTATCCCGGTGCTGGCGGTTAGCATAGTTCAAACCGGGAGGTGTGCAAGCGCTTGGCCCGGCCCTCCCACCGGGCGGCGGTAGCAAGGCATGGGCAGCGCAACCCTTGTCGCATGGGAAGAGGCAACCGGTCTGCGCGTCGCAGTGGTGACACGTTTATTCGGACGCGCCCCCGGACCAGGATGGGCCCGACACCTGCACCGACTCCATGACCCCGGCGCGGATCACCTTCGCGCTCACGCTTTCCGCGGTAGCGAATGCCTGCAGCGCTTCGGTGCTGTGCCGCGGGGTGTCGAGCGCAATACCGTTCACTTCCACCAGCACATCTCCGTCCTGCAGCTGCCAGGTGGCAAGCACGCCGCGCATGCGGCCCCGCCCCAGCCGGTAGCCGAGGAACCTGCCGTCCTGCATTACCGGCTCGAAGGTCACGATCCGGGTAAGCCGTCCGGGCACTCCTCCGAGCACCTTCCAATACGGTTGCAGCTGCGCGTTCGGCCCGCGCGTTCCGGCAGGCGGCACAACGGCGCGCGCCGCAGCGGACTCATCCGGCTCGGCCTCCTCCCAACGCATCCGCAGGGTTTCGTAGCGACCCTGGTGCACCAGCACCACGTGATCGGCAAAGATCTGCTTCAGGGTCGCATCACCCGGCAGGCGCGCACCGACCGGATAAGGCAGCTCGACGCCGTGGGGAGCGGCAATAATGGCCCGGGCACGGGCGGGACTTTCCGAAGAAACCAGTCCCTTGAGCTGCAGATCGAGCGTGGTATCCGGCGGTGCCGAGTCGAGAGCGGTGGGCGCATCCGCCTCGGATCTTCCGAAAATGGAGAGCCGTCCGAGATCGCGCCCTGGTGTTGCGCTCCGGCCGCCCACTTGGGCATGGGCGCTTCCACGCGCCGGTTCGGCCGCTCCCCGATCGCCGACCAGCGAGCGGGTCAGCTCGATCGCCTCGACCACCAGCAGACACAGAATGCCAAAGTTGACCACCCATGCCAGCCGCTCCAGGGGTGGCCCCTGCTGGCTCGCAAGAATCCGCCTTCGCAGCCATTTGGCCACGGCCTGCGCAGCCGGTGTCTGCCGGCTCAGCCGCCCCGCCGCGCCGTCCGGCCGCAGCCGCCTCCACAGGAAGCGGCAACGGTGCAGGACCAGCGGCGGGAGGTAGCACAGATCACCGGCTCTTGCGTGGCCACCACCGGCGCGCAGCCGCTTCCAGGTAAGCCTGGCCGAACGCGCGGCGAGGGCCACTGAAGTGTGCAAGTCCCCCGGGCCTGTGGCCAGCGGGGACCGGGGCACCGCCACCCCGCGCCCCAAGGCGGCGGCTGCGCTTGCGACCGCCGCTCGCCGGGTGCGGCAACTGCGGCGGCGCGGACCCCCTGCGCGAGGCGGCGCAGGTCGGACCATGTGCTGGTGATCGGGTTCGGCCATGTACTGTTTCGTCGGAGCACGCGCAACGGAAGGGTACCGCAATCCCTGCGGCCGATGCCGCCCCGCCCCAGGCTAAAACCGGGCCCCGGAGTACGCTCGGTAGATTCTGGCACTTCAGAGATATCCGGGCCAGCCCGGGCTTACGGAGACGACAGAAAGGCAGGAGCGGGCGGTGCGCCCTTTTCCGACCCGAAGCACTGGGCGTAATCGGTGCACACGCTGCAGCTCGGCGCCCGACACACCTGCACCTCGGCGCGGTCGCAGAGCTGCTTGTAGAAGAACTTCTTCCACTTCATGCTCGCGGTGTTCTTGGCGAACAGCGCGGTAAAGTGGCGGCGCAGCAGCGCGGACATGGCGTCGCGGTTCTGCAGTCCCATGTCCTGCCACAAGTGGTTCTCGCCGAGGCAGGCCGTGGCAACGGCTCGTGCCAGCCAGGCGGTTTCCTCGGAGTCGTCGCTGCGGTGTCCGAGCAGCAGATCGCAGATCAATGGGGTCAGACTCGATCGATTTACGAAAAATGTCCCCTCTCCGGCGCGGTGAAGTTTGTCTTCATCTGTTGCGGAGCTGAAGAGATGGGGATCAGTAGCCGCCGTGGATGTCAACGACAATCGCTTTTCAAGTTGCTCGATCAATTCCCTTGTCGCGCGCCTTCCGCGATAAGCCGACCTCGCAGGAGCGAATAACCACGGATTCGCGGGATAGCTCAGCGGTGAAATTGACAACACCTGTCGCCCGACGGTTTGTACCTTGAAATTCTCGATAACAACCCATAGCATGGTAGCCCTTATCTACCAATATGGGTGCCCATAACATGAAAACCACCATCGACCTGTCTGACGAGCTGGCAAAGAAAGCCAAGGCTTATGCAGCCCGCAAGCACACGACTCTGCGAGCCGTCATTGAACAGGGCATCCGGCAAGTCCTGAGCAATGATCGATCCGCATCGAGGTTCAAGCTTCGAGATGCGAGTGTCGGAGGAAACGGCTTGCGTGAAGAGTACAAAGACGCGGACTGGGCAAAAATCCGGGAATCGTCATACGAGGGGCGGGGAGGTTGATCGCAACCGATACCAATATTCTTGTCTACGCGCACCGTTCCGATTCCGAGTGGCATGAACCTGCGCGCGACTCCATTCGGAATCTGGCAGAGGGACGGATTTCATGGGGTATCCCCTGGCCCTGCGTGCATGAGTTCCTGTCGATCGTGACCCATCCCAGGATCTGGGATCCGGCATCGAGCCTCGATGCGGCCATAGGCCAAGTAGACGCCTGGTTGGAGTCTCCGGTCGCTTCACTGCTGGCAGAAACGGAATCGCACTGGGACATCCTGAAAGAACTGCTTTGCGTCGGGCAGATTAGAGGTCCTATGGTTCACGACGCGCGTGTTGCGGCAATCTGCATCGGCCACGGGGTCAACGATTTTTGGACAGCAGACCGCGATTTCAGTCGGTTCCCCACCCTTCCTCAACGCAACCCTCTGCTCGGTTAACCGAGAGACGAAGAGGGCTGCGGCTCCATTGTGCGGACGCCGGAAGTGGATCGGACAACCCGTGTTCGTCCCTCGCTTCACCCCGATCACCGCCGCGAATGTCTGAGAGAGTTCCGATCTCATGCCGCGCGCGAACCCAACGCGGGGATGCTCGTGGGCATCCCCGACTTGTCGCGTCATAGTCCGCTGAAATGATTCGCAAACACCCGGACACCTGAGCTTTCCGCCCCACGGTTCGACCAGGACTACCGATACGAGGAGTTTTCCTGCGTCTGTTACTGGCGCCTGCTCTGCATGTCCAGGCAGACGCAAGGGAAAGTGGTCGCGGCAAGTCCTCGCCCGATTGGCTTTGGAAACCGTGGTGCGTCCGGGGCCGGACTCAGGGTCGGACTCCGCACTCGATACTGGGCTCGTGGCTGGCAATTACCCGGATGGATTCCCACCCACTAAAGTACGCGGCATTGCCGAGCCGCACTGACTCCATTCAAGACCCGGGTGTCGGGTGCCCCCTCACGCGCCACCCCCGGTTGTTGGCCGCGCCCCAACGTTTTGTGGCCACAGCCGTCCTCGCTCAGTCCAGGGAGCAGCTCGCCGGTTGGGACAAAGGTAAGACCTTCCATAGGTTGCGTATGTGACTCCGGCGCATGCACTTCCCTGGCACGGCCGGTGCTGTGCTGCATCGCGAGGATTCGAGGATTCCGCTCTGCTTTGCGCGCATGCGAACTTCTTACCCGCTTTCGATTGTTGCTCTACCCAGGGGAGCCCCCATGAAGACGCTGAACCTCAAAGATCTGGCCCATCTGGAAGACTCCGACCGCGAGGCGTTGCACGCCAAATGCGGTGGCATGGGAAGAACGCCCATGCAGGTGCTCACCTGGGAGTTGACACGCAAGCCCGCTACCTGGAAAGGGCTGGTTCTCGAAGACTACAGACAGCTGCATCAGGCGGTCGTCTAGCCGAGAACGCTGCGGACGCGATGGTGGTTGCATCCGCAGCACTGAGCCCCGTTGATCATCGAGCGATGATCGGGACATTCTTGGCAAATCGATCGAGACTGACCCCATTGATCCCAAGGTCCGAAAGAGTTCTCTTGTCAATGGCCACTTCGGCGCTGGCACTGGGTACCGGACCGTCAAGGCGCCGGCCGGCCAGGACTTTCCCCCTACCGGAATCCGTTTGCTTGGCACAAGCAGCAAGGGTGCGTAATGGCTCATCAGGAAGAATGCGGAGCCGTTCAGTTCATGAACAATTCGGTCGCTTCAATCATCGCGTCGGCGAGTTGGGTACGGGTGATCACTCCGCGAATGTTGCCGATCACGGTCGGTGCCGCGCCCGTCGTCACGACGACGACGCTCGCACCGGTCGTCCGCATGCGCGAGAGCACATCGAAAACGGTGGACTGCTCCGAAACGGTGGTGAAATCCGTTTGCACAAGCTCGCCGATGGGCGTGGTCTGCTCCTGACCGGAGAGCAGGCCGAGTGCCTGATCGCTTCGCACATAGCCAACAATCTCTTGCCCATCTTCTAGGAGAAACACGGCGCCGGGCTGCGCGGCGGCGGCGCGGGCGTAGGTGCCCAGGCGGGTCGAGGCGGCGATCGGTCCGAAGCTGGATACCATGATTTCTTGGGCGCGCCGGTAGAGTTGCGGGCTGGTCTGCAGCGCCTCCGGCATGTAGTGCCCGCGCCGCACCAGCTTCAAGGTATAGACGCTGTCGCGCGACAGCACTCTGCGAACTCCATAGCTCACGGCTACTGCGATGGTCATCGGTAAGATGACGTTGTAGTCCAGGGTCATCTCGAAGATCATCACGATGGCGGCGAGTGCAGCGCCGGTGACGCCGCCCACCATGGCCGCCATCCCCGCGACGGCGAATGCCGGCATGCTGATGTCGAGCATCGGGAAGAAGCGCTCCAGGAACACTCCGTACGCGGCACCCGCGGTCGCGCCCAGAAACAGCGAAGGCGAAAAGACGCCACCAGAGGCTCCGGAGCCCAGCGTCAGGGCGGTCGCCAGCAGCTTGGCGGCAACCAGGAACAACAACAGCGTCGGTGCGGTGAGGGAGTTGGTGAGCACGTCCTGAATGGCGGCATAGCCCACGCCCTCGACGTAATAGTGCCCGCCCACCAACATGCACGCGTACAGAATCCCGCCGACGGCCAGCATTCCGAGCAGATGCTGGCGGTAGTAGCTTCCTCCGATGCGCTGCGCGAAAAAATCCTCGCACCCGTATATCGATTTGATGAACAGCGCCGACAGTACGCCCATCAATGTGCCCAGGCCCAGGTAACTCAGCAACACCCATGGATTGGCGAGATGAAAATAGGGCGTTTCCAGGTACGGAATCGTGAAAGATGGATGCGTCCCAAAGAAAACGGTCCCGATGTAAGTGGCCGAAGTCGTGGCCAGCACCACCGGCACCAGCGTGCGCACGCTGACTTCGTGCATCATGACTTCGAGCACGAACAACACCCCACCCACGGGTGTGTTGAAGGTCGCGGCAATCCCACCCCCCGCACCGCCTGCGATCAGGGCGATGCGTTGCCAGGCGGGTATGCGCAGGAGCTGGCCCACGGTCGAGCCGAAAGAAGAACCGATCTGGATGATGGGCCCCTCGCGGCCGACGGAACCACCGCTGCCGATGGACAGCGCCGATGCCAGCGCCTTGATCACAGCCACCACCGGTCGTATCCGTCCGCGCTGGTAGTAGATCGCGTCCATGACCTCGGGCACGCCGTGCCCGCGCGCCTCCGGAGCGAAGTTCTTCACCAGGAACGCGACTCCCAGGCCTCCCACCACGGGCACGAGAATGACCCACGGACCCCAGGGGCTCGCCTGGGTATGGGTGTTGGCGTCGTACGCGGTCGCGAGCTCGCCGAGAAAGAAAGCGTTGTGAAAAAACCCGATCAGGCCGCGGAACACCACGGCTCCGAATCCCGCCACCATCCCGACTACCACCGACAATACCGAAAACCACAGCGGGCTCAGTGGCCGGCTCGTCGGAGAAGACTGCGTGGGGGTCGATTTCATGGCAGTGTTCTGCTCGCAGCATAGTCTCCCGGCACGGTCCGTGCGAGGCGCACGGGGAGCAACGCGCCGCGCCAGGCACCTGCCCGATGCAGGCGGGGTCAGGAAAACCGCAAGTTCAGAAGCCCTCCGTGCGCCCCGACGGATCGCACCCCCCGTTGTTAACATCCGATCCATGGCTTGCTATTTTTGACCAGACGTTCAAAAGCGGTGCGCGTGCCGCGCCGCACCGGCGGTTTCGGCAAAGGACAGGAGGATCCAGGATGTCCAAGGTACTGATATGGCTTGTTTCCGGTGACCGGAACAAGCTGCTGCCCGGTTTGCTTTGGGGCGCGAATGCCAAACGCAACCACTGGGTGGACGAGGTCCGCGCGGTGGTGTTCGGCGACAGCGAGCGCACCGTGGTGAATGACGACGAGCTGTTCGCGATGGTTAAGGAAATCGAAGGCACGCTGTTCTGCCGGCGCGTGGCCGAGATGCAAGGCACGGTTGAGGAAATGGAGAACAAAGGCGTCGAACTGGTTTATGTGGGGAAGCCGATCGCCCAGGCGATCGAGGAGGGATTCCAGGTGCTCACTTTCTGAACGCGCTTCCCACCGGACCAGTTTCCTGGACAGGGTAACGATCCACCGGCAAAGACCGTGGATCGATCGCTGGCCCCTCAAAGGGGCCTTCTTGCGATCGGTAGAAGGGCTGCGGTATCGACTGGCGACGCAGCATCGTGAGGCGTCGTGGCCCCAAACATGGAGCAAGGCCGACTCCCGGAGATGTCGACCTTTGAAAATCCACCGGCTGAGCCGGGGCTATTCTGCTCCCTTTGTCCCCCTTTCCTTTTTCTCTATCATTGCGCCGGAGCGCCGGCTCAGCTTGTTGATTGGACGATACGCCACGAACCGTCGGCGAAAAGGCGAGAGGACACGCCTGGTATTGCAAATCGATCGAGTCTGACCCTATTGACCCGCTCGAAGCCTTCCCGCAGCCGCGACTTGAAGGGCGCTTCGCGTCAGAGCTTTGCCAAGGCTTCCTTGGCGAGAGTCAACTCCATCGCTTCCTTGCTATCGACGGGAAGCGTCGCATAGACCGCAACCTTGAACGAGATGCTGCCTTTCTTGACCAGGAGTCCGGCTTGCTCCCCTGTGACGAAGTAGTAGCCGTCTTCGCCGACGCTGGCAGGTTTCACGGCAGCGCCGGTGCCCGCGGCGGCCATCTGGTTTGCCATCTGCCTGCCACCGTCATACGCCGCGGCCGTTTGCAGGTAGAGCGTCACAAATTTCACTTTGGAGCTACCGGAGGCAGTCCAGGTGCAAGTCTTCACGTAGGTTGGCGTTACGTGCGTTCCATCGGAGACCGGGACGCCGACGGCTGCGCCGACTTGGGCCGGCGTCAATAGCGTGCACGCGTCGGTGTCGGCTTGAGCGGCCGAAGGCATTGCCGCCGCACACAACCAGAACGGGGCAGCGCACAATGCGCCGAGACGAAATGTGCTCATATCTCAAAGCTCCTCCAATTGGTGTCATTCCACTTACTTCAAACCGGCCCTGCCGCCGCCACAAAATCTTCGGCTGCATTTGCCAGGAATACAACTGTCCCGGCAAATACAGCCGAAAGCCGCGGCATGGCGTTGATGCGCTCCGCGAGCCAAGCTGCGCACGAAGAGTGTCGTCGTCGTCACGAGCCGCTGCGCGCCGCACATCGAGTCTATGGCGGCCTGAGTCGCAGGCACGAGGTGCCATCCGGGCCGAAGTTCTGGGACACTATACCTACGAGAATGCCATGACAACGACGCCGCGCAATTCGTAAACTGTCCCTTCAATCCCCCCCCTAGGCCGCCCAAAAAAGCGCACCGGAACGGCCTTGAAGGATAACTTGAAGTTCGACGCGCGCTTTTTTTGGTTCGGAGCTGATGCACTTGTTGGGCGCCACACTTCAAATGAAGCCCAGGATCTTTGCCGAAAGCCATGGAGAAATGAATGTGGCGACTAGCACTATGGGCCAAATATTGCCTCCTCGAAAAGTGTACGCGTGAAATAGCTCTGGCCATGTTTTGTGCTGCGCGAAACGACCGAAGCTGAATTCAAACACCAAAGTTAGCAAAAGCCAAAACAGTCCGACCAGTAACCATTGCCGAGAAGCCAATGGGTCGTACCAAGGAGCGGCGATTAATGCCACAATAAAGATGCAAACGGAGAGTAAGATCCCGCTGGAGACAAGGCCCGCGAAGCTGCCAAGAGCTGGAATAAGCGTCTTCTCTCTGAGTGTGCCGTTCAGAATGGCTAACACAAGGATGGCGAACCAAAGCACTGCGGCCTTTAACCAGACTGATGTTGTCACGTTCCGTTCTCTAGTTAGTGCCCAACGCTACCGATGAAGCGCGGGGAGAACCGCGCCAGCGGTTAACCTCATCGCTTCGATCGGTTTGTTATGCGCTTCTCGCGCGCATTGAGCCATTTCTTCAACGACTCCTGGCTCTCGCCCGATGGGAATCCGGCCAGAAGGCCTTCAACACTTATGTCTTCATCCAAGGCCTCCCAGTGAATTCCTGTGCCCTTTCCGATGAGGCGCCACTTCCCTCGTTCCTCGGACGTGCCGTGGAGAAGACGGGGATACCATGCCAAAGGCGCCGCGATGGTTCGACCGTCGCTTAGGACAACCCTTAGCTCGTCTCGCGTTACTTTGACTTCCCTAGCCAAAGCTTGGCGAATCTCACTCGCCGAAGTACTCATTCCACGCCTCTATCAATGTGTTTCGGTTCCCTTGAACAATCCGCTGGATCCTTCGCAGTTCCGCCGCGTTGAATCCTCCGCTCGTTTGGAGCCTCACCGGGTCGAGCCACAATTTGGCAACGTTGTCGTCTCGCTCGACGTGCACATGAGCTGGTTCCCCCTCGATCTCCAGAATAGAAAAAGAACCGACACGGTCCGACGCTCAAGACTGTGGGCATCGGCACATGTTCCTACGTATCGTCTTAGAGCGCATAACAGCTAAGCATTTGTCCGTTGTGCGCAGTCCAGCATGACGGACAAATGTCTGTTGGACCAAGCCGCTCCACTGCCGAGATTTGGTCCACGCGGGAGCCCTCTTCTTTAGAGGGGATTGTATTGCGGCGGGACGAGGTTGTCGAAGCCGCGGCGCCTGGTGGGTGCGGTCGTGAGCGGCGCGGCGCGCTTCGCTTCCGACGGATTGCGCGGTTCCGGTGGGGATTCTGGCAGGACCACTTGGCCGTTTTTCCGTCTTGGCACGAGCGCGATCCCAGACCGGCCGTGGACCGGTCGGAAGGAATCAGGCTTTGGGCGGCGTTGATCTTGCGCTACGTTTTCCGTGCTCCACCTCTCGCGTTCAACGCCGCACCCGGCATACGGCCCGCAAACAACCACTCCTGTGGCCGGTACTGGCGCCAGTCGCTGCGCAGCTCCCGCAACAGCGTCGCCGACAGCGGCACCAGACGATCCTTCGCCCCCTTGCCCTGTGCGATGCGCAGCAACCGACGCTCCCCGTCGATGTCGCGCACCTTCACGTTCAACAGTTCGCTCAAGCGCAGTCCACAGCCATAGCAGAGCGTGAGCATCATGCGATACTTGGGGTTGGTGCAGGCGCCCACGATCCGCGCCACCTCCGTACGCGTGAGCAGCTCCGCAATGCGCTGTGCCTTCTTCGGCATCGGGATGGCAACGTCGAATGCCGGCCACTTCAGCACCTGCAGATACAGAAACCGAATGCCATACAGAGACACCCGGCAGCTGGCCCCGCAGAGCTGTCGCTCGGTGGCCAGGTAGACGAAAGCGCTCGATGTCCTCGATGCCAAGCTGCTCGGGAGAGCGGTGATGGAAACGCGCCAGATCGCTCACCGCCGCCAGATAGCTCTCGTGCGTACGCTGCGAGAAACCACGCACCTGCATGGCTTCGATCATCTTTGTGCGTAACGGGGTCATCGTTCATCTCCTCTGGGTAAGGCCCGCACGGGCCACACACCAGAGTGTGAACAATGCCTACCGAAGGGGATGTTGCTGCCGCGCGCTACCGAAGCCTACGAAGCCCCGCGGAGCGGTTTGGTTCAACAGTGTATTGGGCCGCTTACGCAGTATTGGGTGATAGCCCGCTGCGGCCTATCATCCGGTCTAGTCGTGACGTGCAGCATGGTTCCCCTTCGCTTTCGTGGCCCGCCATGGCGAGGAACCCGTCGGTGACGCACTACCCCGGACACTTTCGGGTTCCGTTTTCCTCTTCCCCTGTTTTTCTATTCCGGGTTTCAGGTTAGACACGCTTCCCCGCGCGCAAGGGTGCTGGCGCTCAGGGAGTCTGGAGGTATTCATCAGGGCCCAAACCGGAAGCAAGAGCAAGGCACTCAGGGCCCGCGAGGCCTCGGGGTGCCGGGTGCGATAGACCGCAGTGACCGCGGGCGCTCTACTCCGGACTTTGGCCACCCGGGGCCGGTATCCGGCCCGTGGGAAGGCGGCGTCGGGTTGGGAGAGTAGGCGCCGGTTGTGGGGACAGCGGATCCATTGGAACGGCGGATTGGCGGTGGCGAGCGTTCCGGTGCCTTCTTGGGGCGAAGGCATGAGGCGGTCGGATCAATTGCCGGGGGTCCAGGATACTTTCGATTTCGTGTGAGGCCGCGGCGGGGATTGCGTGGTGGATGCGCTTCGCTTATCCACCCTACGGGGTCGGTGGGGGAACGCGCTGAGGCGTAGTGGTGTTCGTTGGTTCGAGCTCGAACCGTTCGTGACCGAGCTGTTGGCCTCGAAACCATGGGTGGTCTCGCGGAAAAGATCATCCCGCGCAACAGCACGCTGCCGGTCGCGCGCGCCCAGGACTTCACCACCTTCAAGGACGGCCAGACCGCCATGAGCCTGCACGTGGTGCAGGGCGAGCGCGAGCTCATCGCCGACTGCCGTTCGCTGGCGCGCTTCGAGCTGCGCGACATCCCGCCCATGGTGGCCGGCGCCGCGCCATCCGCGTCACCTTCCAGGTCGACGCCGACGGCCTGCTCAGCGTCTCTGCCCGCGAACGTACCAGCGGCGCCGAGGCATCGATCACCGTGAAACTCTCCTACGGCCTGACCGACGCCGAGATCACCGCCATGCTCCGCGACTCGCAGGCGCACGCCCAGGACGACGCCGCCGCCCGCGCCCTGCACGAGCAGACGGTGGAAGCCGAACGCGCATTGGAGGCCGTCCTCCCCGCGCTCGCCGCAGACGGTGAGGCATTGCTTAGTCTGGCGGGACTCGCCGATATCGACGCCGCGTTGCAGTCGCTACGCGCGGCGATGTCCGACGCCGACGCCGACCGTATCCACCGCGCGCTCAATGCCCTCAACGAGGCCACCACCTCCTTCGCCGCCCGCCGCATGGACCGCGCCGTGCGCACCGCCCTGAGCGGCCAGAAGCTCACCGACCTCGCCTGAGATGCCCAAGATCACCGTCCTCCCCCACGACGACTTCTGCCCCGAAGGCGTCACCTTCGAAGCCCTCCCCGGCACCATGCTCTGCGACGTCCTGCAGCGCCACGGCATCGCCATCGAGCATGCGTGCGAAAAGGCCTGCGTGTGCACGACCTGCCACGTCGTCGTGCGGGAGGGATTCGAATCGCTACGCACGGCCTCCGACGAGGAGGAAGATCAGCGGGGGAAAGCGTGGGGCCTGGAGCCGGAGTCGCGGCTGAGCTGCCAGGTGCGGGTGAGCGAGCGGGATCTGGTGATCGAGATTCCGCGGTATAGCCTCAACTTCGCCCGCGAACAGCACTGAATAGAATCTATTCGGTTCTTGCCTTGCACACTTGGTGAATGGTCGCGACGCCCCGTAGGGTGCGGCCCCCGCACGCGGACCGTAAGCCTCGTTGGACGCCGCGCAGGCCAAGAGACCCCGATGGTGAGAATCATCACCGCCCGCCCAGAATCAACCGTCCGTCGCGAGCGGATTGGGTGCGCGACACGTGCCGTTGATTGTCCGCGTGCGTGCGACGCACCCTACCGTTCTTACACACACCTGGTGAGCGGGTCTCGACGTCCCGTGGGGTGCGGCCCCCGCACGCGGACCATAATTCTCTCCGGGCCTTGTACACGCATAAAGAGCAGCATGGCCGGAGCGTCACCCCCTGCCGCGCATCACCCGACCGACTTCTCCAGTCGCCGCACCCAGACGAGGTTCTCGTCCCCGATCAAACTCCATTTCAACGACAATCCCGTAAGGTAATCCGTAAGGATGGCTATGGAGAATCGAGCAGCTTGCCGTTTGAAGCTCGTGGCGTGCTCCTTTGCACTATGAATCCAATATCGTGCGTGCAACGGACGATCTGCCTACGTCTGCGCCTCCCGCGGTCCGTCGTGGCGGGGGAATGTGTAAATCGTTTGTGCGCGCGGGGCGCGCGATGGATTGTCCGGTGCGTGGGACGCACCCTACGGATGCCACCGTATTCGCAGCGGGAAATGCGGGACAGACCATATTCTGTTACTCATCTGTCAGGAAAGTGACCGCGCCGTGATGCGCCGCCTTGCGGGCGAAAGCTACCGTTTCTCGGGCGGTATGTTCCTGATCGCGGCCGCGAACTGTGCATGGGCTGTCAGATCAACCGGCCGGTGTCTGATCCCGGTGCTCGCCGGGTGCTTGCCAAGGCAGTTGTCGCCTTTCCAGTTTCTCGATGGTCTGATCGGCCTGGGAACAAAGCCGCCTCCACAATTTGGGCAGACGTTTTCCAGAACACCATCCACACACGTGGCGCAAAACGTACATTCGTAACTGCAGATGCGTGCCTCGAGCGAATCGGCTGGCAGCGGTTTGTTGCAGTGCTCGCAGGTTGGTCTGAGCTCGAGCATCGCCTTTCCCTTCCGGACCGGGTCAACGCCTCGAATAACCGGCGCTTTGCGCATGCGCAAAGCGCCAGTGTTCAATGATTGATCAGGCAACGGCGTGCGAGGATCTGGCTTTCGCGCCTCGGGGGATCAGAGCTGCCAGTACCGCTGCTACGATGAAGAGTGCAGGTACATCCCCCACCAGATGGCCATGATGCTCGGAACTAACAAGTGCCTGAGCGGCCATAATCCCGCCATGCACCACGCTCGACCAGATAGTGAACCAAATCAGGCTGAGGTGATCGAGTGGATTGCGGGCTGCGATGATCAGGAACATGCCGAGTGTCGCATAAATTCCGACGATCATCATTGGGTAGTCCGAATAGCCGGTGTGCCACGACCAGCCGGACGGCCAGACGATCATGAGCAAATAAATTCCTGCGATGAATGTCATGCCGGTCAACACCAGCACGATCCGCAGATACTTGATGCGGTAAGCGTCAGTCATGATTCTCTCCTTCACGTTGTGGCCTGCCGGCCGTTGGGTAAACGGCCAGTGTCTGGTTGAGCCCCGGTTCGGTTCTCGGCCTGACGACTCAGGTCGGTCGGAGAACCTGCGTGGACGCCCGGAATAGTGGAATTGCAGACCCCAATGCGCTATTCCGCCACACTGACGCCCGAACCACCCATTTCCTTCGGGAGGTCCTTCATCTTCGGCAACCCGTCCATCATTCGCAGCTTTGTCTCCTGATAGTGGACATGCACGCCGGCGTGGTACGGGAAGTCCGGAATGACCGCGGCATACACGTCGGTGAGTCCCCAGCCGGGATGCTCCGTGAAGAGGTGGCCTCCACAGGTTTTGCACCATTTGCGATAACTGCGCGGCGTCTTGTTGTACGTGCCGATGTTGTCTGCTCCCCGCGTGATCTGCACCGCTTCGGGTTTCCATAAAGTGAAGGCGTTGACAGGCCCCGCCGACCAGCTTCGACACGACTCGCAATGGCAATAACCCATTCCGGCCGGCTCGCCGCTGACCGTGAACCGGACCGCGCCGCAAAAGCAGCTACCTTCGTAAGATTTTTCCTCGCTCATGATCCACCTCCTTGGGGTGTGTGGTTGCAGATTTGGCGGGTGTCAGTATCCCGGCGTTGGGGATATTCATGAATGATCAGGCGTCCGCGTTTCTTGCGCGGGACACCGGAATCGACGGAGGCTGTTCATGGATGCTGGCTCCGTTGGATCGGTGGTGCGCCTCGAGCTCCAGGTGAACATTCCGTCCTGATAGGCACTTGCCTGTTATTGCGTTGCGGATGGGAGCCGCAACGAACAGCGGCGCTGCGCGCCGCAGAATCGCGGTGCATAGCCCCGCTCCCACGGTGCCGGCATTCAGGCCGGGAGGACCAACGGACAACCTCAGGCGCCCATCGTCCTGCCGACGACGAAGGAACTTCTCTGTAGGAGCGTCGCTCCCGGCGGCGCGATTGCGGCCCGCAGGGCCGCCTGTCCATGACGCCCGCGCGCGGAACAGCTGCGGGTGGTTCACGGCAGGTTTACGACCCCCGTCGCCCGGGCGAGGTGTTGACCTTTCGTAAGCCGGCACCGTGCATAGCAGGCGTTTGCTTTGTGCGCGCAGGCGTGCGATGGATTGTCCGCGTGCGCGGGGCGCACCCTACGGATGCGATGCGGCGCCTCGAACGTCCGTGCCAGCCGCGATCTGCGCGGTCGGGCTTCCGCCTCTTGTGACGGGGTGGGAAACCGCCGTCCCGCGCAGTCGAACACGAAACCTCAGGCTGGGTGACAACGTGCCTTATGGCAACACGTCCGCTTGACCGCTTCCCGCGCAGCGTTCACTCCACCCCGTTCATCGGCGTCGAATCCCCAGCGCGTTTGCAAATGGAACACTGGGCGAGCGCCGCCCGCACATCGAGCTCCGGGCCCGGTGCACGGCTTGGCCGGATCAATCCTCCGGTTTGCTCTATCCATGGGCAATTCGCGAGAACGCTGCACTTAAATTGCGCAAGGAGCAGGGTTACTCCTTTTCGGGACTCGATCTTCTCTGACACAAAAATACTACCATACAATGACATACGGCATTGGACCATCGGGCATGCTTCTTGATCGACGGAATTTTGGCCAGCTCGCAGCCAAACACGTAACCAGGTCGCAACGGGAGGACACAGATGAAACTAGTGATGGCCATCATTCAACCTTTCAAGCTCGACGCGGTGCGCGATGCGCTGACCGCCGGGGGCATCCAGGGCATGACGGTGAGTGAGGTCAAGGGATTTGGACGGCAGAAAGGGCACACGGAGATCTATCGCGGCGCGGAATACGTCGTGAACTTTCTTCCGAAGGCCAAGATCGAGCTTGTCGTCAGCAGTGAGATGGCGCAGACGGTCGTCGAAACCATTGCGACAAACGCCCGCACGGGCGAAATCGGCGACGGCAAAATCTTTGTGACCACCATCGAGCAGGTTGTCCGCGTCCGCACCGGTGACATCGACAACAATGCGCTCTAAGGCGCGCTCCAACTCTATCGGGGGAACCTGGCATGAATCGTACGGTTGCACGGCTTGCGGGTCGCACGACCGCAGGGGCTTTGGCCTTGATGTCATTCACCAACGCCGTCTTCGCGGCAGAGGCACCCAAGATCGACACCGGGGACACTGCCTGGATGCTGACGTCGAGTGCGCTGGTGCTGCTGATGACCATTCCGGGGCTTGCGCTCTTCTATGGCGGCATGGTGCGCAAGAAGAACGTATTGGCGACGGTGGCGCAATCCTTCGGCGCGACCTGCATCATCACCGTGCTGTGGATGATCATCGGCTATTCCATCGCCTTCACCACCAATCCCAGCTCATCGGCCAATCAGTTCATCGGCAGCTTCGACTATCTGCTTCTGGGGCCGATGGCTTTGAACGCCGTCAGTCCGCTCGCGGCGACCATTCCTGAATCGGTCTACATGTTCTTTCAAATGACCTTCGCGATCATCACGCCGGCGCTCATTGCCGGCGCGCTCGCCGACCGCATGAAGTTCTCCGCCTTCATGTGGTTCATGTCGCTGTGGCTCATCTTCGTCTACTGCCCGATTGCCCATTGGGTGTGGGGCGGCGGCTGGCTCGGCGGCCTCGGCGCGCTGGACTTTGCAGGCGGCACGGTGGTGCATCTGAACGCCGGCACCGCAGGCCTCATCACCTGTCTGGTCCTCGGCAAGCGCGTGGGCTACGGCACGGACAACATGGCACCCCACAACCTGGTCCTCAGCGTTATCGGCGCGTCCCTGCTGTGGGTGGGCTGGTTCGGATTCAATGCAGGCTCGGCGGTCACGGCGAATGTGAACGCCGGCATGGCGGCAGCGGTGACCCAGATCGCGACCGCTGCGGCCTCGCTCTCCTGGATGTTCTCCGAATGGATGGTCGCGAAGAAACCCTCGGTACTCGGCATGATCTCGGGCGCGGTGGCAGGGCTTGTCGCGATCACGCCTGCTTCCGGCTTCGTCAATCCGTCGGGCGCGCTCATCGTCGGCATCCTCGCCGGAGCGGTGTGCTATCTCTCCTCAGTACACATGAAAAAGGTCTTCGGCTATGACGATGCGCTGGATGCGTTTGGCGTCCATGGCGTGGGTGGCGCACTGGGCGCGATGCTGACCGGAGCGTTGGCCTCGAACGCGATCAACTCGGCGTCCAAGGGTTGGCTCACCGACGGCAACGGACATCAGATGCTGATCCAGTTCTACGATGTCGCCGGCGTGTTCGTGTATTGCGCGGTCGCCACCTTCATCATCCTCAAAGTCATCGATGTCATCATCGGCCTGCGGGTGACGCGCGATGTCGAGATCGAAGGACTCGACATCAACCTCCACGGCGAGACCGTTCACGAATAGGGCGAGCCAGACTCCCATCTCCGCTTCGAGGGCGCCCTGACGGGCGCCCTATTTTTACGCGCCGGGCGATCCCGGAATTCTCACCAGCGTCCCGGGAGCTGGTGAGATTTCCCGGCTGGCTTCGGCATCCTGGAAACGGCGGCGCTGCGCGCCGCAGGATCGCGGTGCATAGCCCCGCTCCCACAGTGCCATGCATGCAACCGCGGGTCGATCGATCGGCTGCGCAACGCCGCCAGCCCTGGCACGTGATCGGGAGCCGGTAGCGGCGGCGGCACATCATCCGCAGCGAGCCCCTGTTAGGAGCGTCGCTCCCGGCGGCGCGATTGCGGCCCGCAGGGCCGCCTTTCCATGATGCCCGCGGGCGGCTCGAACCCGGCGGCGCGATTGGATGGCCGACACCGGCGCATCCTCGTGCACCATGTTGCCGACGGTTGCAGCACCGCCGGCATCGAGACCTTCGCGCATTGTGTTGCCGGTGGGTGCAGCAATGAACAGCGGCGCTGCGCGCCGACAATCGCAGCCTCGCGGCCACGCGCCCGACCTTCGGCGGCAGCCTGCCGTGCACCATCCAGACATTGAACTACCGACCGCAGATGGCCACCGTGCGTCCGCGTGTGATGCACCTGCCGGAGCGCGACGAGACGCGCACCGGACGCATCGTCGAGCAGCCGCTGGGCCTGATCGAGACCGACATCGTCACCAAGGTGCTGGAGTTCATCCCCGACGACAAGCGCGACGAGGCGCAGTTCGCCTTCGCCGAGACATATTCGACCCGGACGTCTGCCAGGTGCAATGCCGCACCAAGGCCTGCACCTACTGCTGCCCGGCGGCCTGCTACACACAGGAAGGCGACGGACGCGTCACGCTGATCACCGACGGCTGCCTGGAGTGCCGCACCTGCCGCATCATCTGCACCGACCATCGCAACGTGGCGTGGGAATATCCGCGCGGCGGCTACGGCATCCTGTTCAAGTTCGGCTGAGCACGCGCCATGCCCCGACCGCAAATGCACATATTCGTCTGCTCGCAGACCCGCCCCGCAGGCCACCCGCGCGGCTGCTGCGCGCAGGCCGGCAGCAACGAAGTGCTGCAGGCGTTCTGGCAGGAGCTGCAGAAGCGCAGCCTCTTCTGGGCGAGATGCCAGATCTCCGGGCCCGAATAGGTCGGTGCGCGCGGGCGCGCGATTGATTGTCCGCGTGCGCGTGGCGCACCCTACGGGGGCGGCATGATCGTTGGGTGCGATGGGTCACGTCAACGGTCGGTCTGCCTTCGGGTCTCGGCGTTCTGGCGCAACAATAGGACGAGCAGCGCAACGGTGGTGAATGTGGCGCCTGCGGAGAAGGTTGCCGTCGGTCCCGCGGTGCTCCACAGCCAGCCGGCGGTCACGCTGGCAAGCAGCAGTGCGATTCCCGAGACCAGGTTGAACACACCGAAGGCGGTGCCGCGCAGTGCGGCGGGTGCGGTGTCGGCGACGAGAGCTGCGAGCAGTCCCTGGGTCATGCCCATGTGCAGGCCCCAGAACGCGACGCCGACCATCACCCAGCCGATGCTGCCGGCGACGGCGAGCACGCCGTCCGCCACGATCAGCACGGCGAAGCCGCCCAGCAGCAAGCCGCGCCTGCCGATGCGGTCCGACCAGTGACCGACCGGATAGGCACTGAGCGCATAGACCACGTTCATGGCCATCAGGACCAGTGGCACCAGTGCCGGCTGCAGTCCCACCGATTGCGCGCGCAGCAGCAGAAACGCTTCGCTGAAGCGCGCGAGCGTCATGAGCATTGCGATTGCCACCACCGACCAGAACGCCGGCGGAAACTGCCGGACGTCGCGCCAGGCGATGCTGCGTTCGTGCGCGCCGGAAGCGCCGTGCGCCGGCTCGCGAACGCCCGACACAATGAGTGCGACCGCGAGCACCGCGGGCACGGTGGCCACCCAGAAGACCAGCCGGTAATCATCGCTGCTGATCCACATGAGCAGCATGGCGATGAGCGGCCCGGCGACGGCGCCGACGGTGTCGAGCGACTGTCTCAGCCCGAACGCCGCACCGCGCACGTTCGGCGGCGTCAGGTCCGCGACCAGCGCATCGCGCGGCGCGCCTCGGATGCCCTTGCCGAGGCGGTCGACGAAGCGGGCGGTGACCACCCAGCCGACCGAAGTGGCCAGGGCGAATACGGGCTTGGTCAGAGCCGCAAGGCCGTAGCCTGCCAGCACCAGCGGCTTGCGCCGGCCCACGCGGTCGCTGAGCGCGCCGGAGAAGATCCGGGTGATGGACGCCGTCGCCTCGGCGATGCCTTCTATGATTCCCACCCACAGCGCGCCGACACCCAGCACGGAGGTAAGGAAAACCGGCAGCAGGCTGTGGATCATCTCGGAGGAGCTGTCCATCAGCAGGCTGACGAAGCCGAGCGCCCAGACGCCGCTGGGAATGGCGCGGTAGCGCGGTTGGGAAGGCATGTGTTCCGCGTTCTCCTCTGCGTTCGATGGGGTTGCGTTCGATGGGGTCAGACTCGATTGATCGTCCAATCTCCCGCTGCGGTCGGGTCCGGGTTCAACATCGCAGAAACGCGCGGCCCTGCGGGCCGCAAATCGCGCCGCCCGGAGCGGCGCTCCCACGGGCGTAGGTGCCACCCGCACAATCGCGCCGCCGGGAGCGGCGCTCGCACAGGCTCGCAACGGAGCGTTGCCGGTGTACGATGGCCGGCATGAGGCACTACCTGCTGAGGACTGAATGGCAACTCGATGCGCCGGTGGAACGTGTCTGGGAGGCGCTCTCCGTTCCCGGGGAGTGGCCGCGCTGGTGGCGCTATCTGGAGGCCGTCGTTGACCTCGAGCCGGGCGACGCACAAGGCGTCGGGGCGCTCCGGCGTTTCACCTGGACGAGCAGGCTTCCCTATCGCCTGTCCTTCGACATGCGGACCACCGGACTGGAACGTCCCATCTACATCGAGGGCCTCGCCGCAGGTGAACTGAATGGAACGGGGCGATGGGATCTGAGCACCCAGGGCCGGATCGCGCACGTGCAGTACACATGGGACGTGGCTCCCGCCAAGCGCTGGATGAACCGGCTCGCGCCACTTTTCGCACCGGTCTTCGAATGGAATCACCACCAGGTGATGCGTGCCGGCGGCCACGGGCTCGCGCGCCATCTGGGCGCCAGCCTGCTCGCGTTCCATGCGGCGCCTGGCGCGTGCCGATGAGGCAAACGTTGGACTGACACGACACCACCCCGTGTAACGAGCGGAAGTCCGGCTTCGTATCTTTTCGCCAGGTCTTTGAACGCGCGTTGCCGCATAGGGCGGCGAAAACACCCCCCTCTGCAGGAAAGCGGAAGGACCGTCTCCCGGTATCGATTGCAGCAAGGGAGGGTAATATACTTCGCGCGATTGGGCGCTTCCGGCGGAAGGGGCGAATGCACGACATCGGCACGAACGCACGTTCACCGCGCAAGACAATCTTCGAACTCGGCGGATCGAGCGGCACGCCGGACGGGGCCTCACCAGGGGTGCTGTGCATGCATCCTGACCAGAAGAAATTTTCACGAAGGAATTGAGGCAATCACCGCTGCAGATTTCCGTCATCATCTGCACGCGCAATCGCGCGCCGAGCCTGCGTCGGGCACTGCAGTCTCTGGTCGAATGCGAAAAACCCGATAACCCTGAAGACTGGGAGGTGATCATCGTCGACAACGGGTCGAGCGACGATACGCCGAGTCTCGCCGAGATGTTCGGCGCCACGCTCCCCCTGCGCTACGTGCGCGAGGAGCAGGTCGGCCTGTCCAACGCCAGAAACCGCGGCGTTCAGGAAGCCCACGGCACGTGGATACTCTGGATAGACGATGATGTTACGGTGGAGTCGGGCTGGCTGCGCGCCTATGCCGATGCCATCCGCCGCCACACCGACGCCATCGTGCTCGGCGGGTCGATCATCGTCCGTTTCGAGGGCGATCCGCCGAAGTGGCTGTCGACGGGGGTACGCTGGGTCCAGGACGCCTATGCGAGCCGGCCCCCGGATCGGTTCCGCGGACAATTCTTCTCCAGGGGCGCCAAGCCCTACGGAGCCAACTTCGGGCTGCGCAGGGCAGCCGCGCAAACCGTCCCCTTCGATACCACATTGGGGCGTCACCCGTTGCGGCCGACCCTGGGGGGCGAGGAAACCGAAGTCATCCGCAGCGTGTTGACCGGCGGCACGGGCTGGTGGGTACCTGAAGCCAGTGTTCTGCACCATATTGACAGGGCGCGACAGACCACTGACTATCTTTGGGCGTATTTTTCCGCTTCCGGCCGGCTGAGCGCCCGGGCATGGAGCGGCCTGTCGCATGGAAATCGGTGGTGGTGCTTTTTCAACGCGGTGAGACTCGCCACCACCAATCATTGCGCTCATGTGGTCCTTCGCCTCCTGCGCCACGAGAAATACCGGGCCCGTACCCTTCGCGAAGCGGCCTGGAATTGGGGGTACGTCATGGGGTGCGTGGACAGTTTGAAGGGCACGCAAGAGGAGCCGGTACTCGTATGAGCCAGAAGCTGCTCGTGATCGGCCTGGATGGCTACGAGACCACCATCGGTGAGCGCATGATGCGTGAGGGCAGACTGCCCGTACTCGCAGAGCTGACGCGCCGTTGCGCGCAAATCCACCTCGATCATGGTCCGGCCAAGCGCACCGGCCTCGCCTGGGAGCACTTCAGCACCGCTCTTGCGCCCGAGGCAGCGGCACGATGGTCCGCCGTCGACTTCGATCCGAACCGCTATCGGTGCACACAGAAGGGAACGGCGCTCACGCCCTTTCCTGCGAAGCTCGGCGTACAGACCGTAGTTTTCGATCCTCCCTATTTCGACATCGGCCGCGCGCCCGATGTCCAGGGAATCGTCAGCTGGGGCGCCCACGATCCGGGCACCAAGCTGCAGTCCCACCCGCCGGCCCTGCTCGATGAGCTGCGCGAACGCTTCGGGGACTATCCCGCCAAGCCGTGGATCTATGGATTCACCTGGCCGAGCGTGGAACGCACGCGGGAGATGGGACGGGCCCTCGTCGAGGCGACGCGGCTCCGTGCACGCATTGCCCAGTGGTTGCTGAACGAGCGCATGCCGCAATGGGCACTCGGCATGGTGGTCGTGAGCGAGCTGCACTCCGCCGTCGAGGCGCTCTGGCACGGTGTCGACGAGAACCACCCCCTGCACGGACACCCCTCCGCGGAGCCTGCGCGCATCGCACTGGAGGCGACCTACGAGGCGGTCGATGGCCTGGTCGACTCCCTGATCCGAAGCTGTCCCGATGCAACGGTCCTGGTGTTTTCCATGCACGGCATGGGACCCAACGAATCGGACGTCGCCAGCATGGTGCTGCTCGCGGAGCTGCTGTATCGCCGCTGCTTCGGCAGGGGGTTGCTGCAAGTGTCGGATCATTGTCCGCAGATCGCTGCCGGCGTCCCCGGTCTCGACGAGTCCCAGCCCTGGAGCGGCTGCGTGCGCGGTCATTTCGCCGAAGCGCAGCAGGACGCCTCCGTTTCTTCGCGGACATTCTCCGGGCATCGTGCTCGCAGCTGGATTCCGGACCCGCTGAAGCGCTGGCTGAAGCAGACACTTCCCATGGCGGCCGCACCGATTACCCAGTCCCTCGGCTGGATGCCCGCTGCGTGGTACTCGAAGTATTGGCCGGTCATGGATGCATTTGCGCTGCCCTCATTCTACGACGGCCAGATCCGGATCAATCTCGAGGGTCGGGAGGCTCGCGGCCGCGTGAGCCTGGCGCAATACGATCGCATACGTGAAGGGGTTGCTGATGACCTTGTAGCGTGCATCGATCCACGAACCGGTCGCAGCGTGGTACGAGAGGTCATCCCGACGCATCGCAAGAACCCGGGAGAGCTCGGCCCGACGGAGGCGGACCTGACCATCGTCTGGGAAGGTTCACCGTTGGCCTTCGCACACCCCACGTATGGAACCATGGGGCCACTGCCGTACCGGCGCACCGGTGGGCACACGGGTCCGCACGGCGTCGCGTGGCTGGCAGGCCCCGACATCGAACCGGGATTCTACGGCACCCGCAGCGCCTTCGACGTCGCACCGACGATACGCGAATTTCTTCTTGCTTCCGGGGACTCCGCCATGAGCGGAAAAAGCTTTCTGGACATGATCACCCGGGCCGCCAGCCGGGCGGCCGGTTGATCGAGCTCCTCCAGGTCGGTGTATTTCCTCAGGAGGGCGCGGACCTCGATCGGCAGGTAGACCAGCGGCGACAGCCATCGCGCAGGAACCGGTTTCGGCTTCGCGCAAGGCGAGAGGCAGAGCCGGCTCAGGTGACCAGCGGCACGGTGAACCAGAAGCACGAGCCTTCGCCGGGCTCCGAGGAAAAGCCGATCGCGCCGCCCATCAGCAACACGTTGCGCTGCGCAGGGCCAGTCCGATGCCGGAGCCACCATGACGCCGCGTGAGGGAGCCGTCCCCTTGCTCGAAAACCTGGAACAGGCGGGACTGCTGCTCAGGCGTGATGCCGATCCCGGTGTCGCACACCTCCACGCGCAAGCGCAGTCCCTCCTCCTCCCGACTCCCTTGCCCCACCTGCGCGCCATGCGCGTCCACACAGGTCACCGCGATGTGGATTTCCCCCTGCGGGGTGAACTTGAGCGCATTATCCAGCAGCTGTCTCAGTACCTCACCGATCCGTGCGGCGTCGGCACGCAGCTGCCGAACACCCTTCGCCGGCAGGATGCGAATTCTGACCTTCGACGCTCTGGCTGTGGCGGAAACCACCTGCATCGACGCCATGAAGAGCAGATAGATGGCGAGCATGCAAGCGGCAGCGTAGGCAGTGGGCGCGCCGAGGAACGGCAACGTGATTGTCACCGGGCACAAATATCGCACCCAGCGAGTAACCGACGCCCGGATGGTCGCCGAGGTAGGAGGTCGACGCGACGACCAGCAGCCACAACGCCGTGTCGCATCGATGGGGAATCGTCCACTGCCAGTATCGTTGCCATCATCAATCCGCCTGTTCCAAGTGATCCCGTAATGGCGCCCCGTCCCCCAAGTCCAGCAGCTCTTCCAGTCCCAGCAGCTCCACCGCGCCGCGTGTGGGTGGTACACCGGAGCGTTGCGGGGCGGCCGCAGCCGTGTGCTCAGGCCGGGGATTTCGGCGGATATCACCATCGTGCGGGACGGTTCGTCATTGGCCTTCGAACATTCCGCCGGGTAGCCGGGGAAATGGAGTCAGGAAGGTTCGAGGCTCAGAACGGTCGCGCCACGTTCAGCACGAAGGCGTCGTCGCTGCCCGAGTACTCCGAGCGTGCGGTACGGACCGCAACCCAGGCGAATTCGACATGTCCCCATGCAGGCTCGACGGCGAAGCCGACACGAACGTCCGCCCGGCAGCAACCGGAATCGGCGTCACGCAATGCGCCGAGGTGTCCGAATGCGCGCAGTCGCTTGCGCAGCCTGCGCGAGCCGTTCAGCTCGGCATAGACCGCCGAGGAGTGTCCGAAGTACTCCGGCGCATAATAGATTCTGCTGCTGATGCTGTCGGACGCGATTCCCCAATACGCTTCCGCATAGTCGTAATCGCCCGCATTCGGAAAGGTCGAGTAGTCGGCGCCGATTTCCCAGCTGAGATCCTGCCGCAGCCGCCCGGCATACCCCACGTAGCCGAGGAGCTGCGCCCCGGTGTGCGATTCATTGGCAAGCCGCACGGTCGATCCGAACAGCCCCGCATACCAGCCGCCCGGATGATCGTAGGTCACGTCCAGCTGCGCCGCCGGGCGCTCCTGGCTCAAAGAGATCCCGCGAAACCGGTAGTCGGAGACCAGCGCCAGGCTGCCGGAGACCTGGGCGCACGCCTGCGTGGCACAAATGACGGCAACTGCGGCTGTCCCCCAGACACCCGCCGGAGCGGTCATGGGAGCCGGGGCGCCCGCGCCTGATAGGCATGTGCGCAGTTGCAGGCGCAGGTGGCCGCCACCATGGAAACAGCAGCGCATGCGTCGATCGGGACGGGCCGATCGGCCACAGGGCGAGTGCCTGCGGCCAATGCATCGCGCAACTGCCGTGGCTGCAGGCTCGGCGCGCGCTGGCGCAACAGGGCCACCAGGCCGCTGACGTGGGCGGCCGCAAAGGAGGAACCGGTCACCAGTCGCCACCCTCCGTCCGGTGCCGTCGCCGGAATGTCCCGCCCCGGCGCCAGCAGCACGTTTCCGGAGGCCGGAGGCGCCTCGTCGCCAGCGACGGCAACGACGCCTGCAACCGAGGCGGGAAAACCGCCGTCGGCGACCTGCGGATCGGCCGCCGCCACCACCGTCACGCCACGGGAGATTCCTGCCTCCAGCAGCCGCTGCAGCAGTCGGTCACGCGGACCGGCAAGGCTGAGGTTGATCACCTGAGCGTCGCCGTCGAGCGCGGCCTGCAACGCCTTCGCGAGTGTGAAGCTGGTGCACGAGGCCGCATCGCCACCGCCGGCATCCTGCCAGCAGGCGCGCAGCGCCATCAGTTTCGCCTGCGGTGCAATTCCCGCGATGCCGATGCCATCGTTCGCGCGTGCCGCGATGATCCCTGCCACCGCCGTGCCGTGCATCTCCGCCACGTACGGACTGCCGTCGACCAGATTGCCAATCTGCCTGATCTGGCCCTGCAGGTCCGGGTGATCGACGTCGACGCCGCTATCGATCACTGCTACCCGGACGTTCCTGCCGGTAGTGATCGCGTGCAGCGCCGCCAGGTGCCAGCGCGCGGCACTCGGCTGCAACGGATACAGCGGGTCGTCCTCTCCGAGCCCGTGAAAGAGGTTCACGGGCTGCACCGACTCCACCCGCGGATCCATGGACAGGCGCTCCACCAATCGCGCCGGTGTGTCTTCTTCGGGCACGCCCATCACGAAGCAATCCACCCTGAGCGCCGGCATCGGCCACTGCGCAAGGATGCGCATTCGATGCTCGCGTGCGAGTGCGCGCGCCGTGCGATTCCGTGCCTGCTGTCCGCTCTGCCAGTCATAGCTGCCCGCGTAAACCGCATCGGGGCGGAAGTGCGGCCGAGGCATGCGCAGCATGACGAGGATCTGGCGGGTGGGAGCGCCCGGTCCCGGTGCGATGCCGGACGTGCGCGGTGGCATCGGCGCACAGGCGCACGAGAACAGGCAGAACGCCAGGACTGCTCCCGTGCGGGACACCTTCACCGTGCGGCATCCGCAGCGAGCGGTTGCGCCAGCACCACGGCGCGCTGCGCCCGCAGCGCCTTCAATACTGCAGCCCGACGTCCTGCGGCACAGGAAAGCACATAGGCGTCCGCATCCGTGGGACCGTCCACGATGCGCGCATCCACGGCACGCAGAATGCTGCGCAGCTCCTCTTCGGTGATCTGCGGCGCAAACTCCACGACCAGCGTGCCGGTAACGGCCGCGGAGTCGCCCGGTGCGCCCAGTGTTCGGTAGCCTCCCGCGGGCGGCTTGCCCGAAAGCAGAACGACGCCAAGGGCGAGGATCACGCCCATTTCGATGGCGGCCGCCCACGGCGCCCATGCTGCCAACCCGTGCCAGAACGCGGGCACACGAGGGGTAGGCACGGACCGTTTGGACTGCGAATGCTCGATCCGCCTGCGCAGTCTCGCGAAAGAATCCGACGCCTCGGGCACAGGTTCGCTGGCCACATAGACCGATTGCAGCTCTCTTTGCCAGGCGAGCTCGCGCTGGCAACGGGGACACTCCTGCACGTGGCGTTCCACGCGGGCGAGCGCCTCGCCCGCGAGCGTGCCGTTCACGAGCCAAGGCAGCAGTGCGTCGACTTCCTCGTGCACCGGATCGTCGAAGTTCAGCACTCGTCCTGCCATGTCGCGCCCTCCAGTTTTCCGGAAAGCAACACCTTCAGCCGGCGTCGCGCGTGGAACATGCGCGTCTTCACCGTATCCACGGGGCAGCGCATGATCTGTGCGATCTCGCGGCAATCGCAGCCCTGATAATACGTGAGCTCGATCACCGCACGATGCTCAGCGCTCAGCGCTGCCAGCGCCTGACTCAGCAGCGCACGCAATTCCTGCCGCAGCGCCAGGCCTTCCGGTCCGGTCGCCATTGGTGCCGCGTCCTGGTCCGGGTCGTAGGCCACCACCTCGTCCAGGCGACTGAGCGCCTTCAGCGTCTTGCGCCAGGCGATTGCGAAGATCCATGTCGAGACCTTGGAGCGCAGGTTGTAGCTGTGCGCCTTTCGCCACACCACCAGCATGGTGTCGTTGACAATCTCCTCCACGAGCTGCGGCCGCCGCGTCACCCGCTCGACGAAGCGCCCGAGCCGTGGATGATAGCCGCGATACAGTGCCTCGAAGGCACGCAGATCTCCGCCGGCAATCCGCTGCACGAGGTGAACCTCAGCGGGCGCGGACCCCTGCCCCGCCTCCGCCGTTCCAAATTCCTCCGTACGCCGACGCAGCATATCTCCCCCTCACACCCAGTGTATTCCCTCCCGGGTGTGTCCGGTTCAATTCCGGAGGTTGCCAGCCGGCGTTTCGCTCACGCGGGTCGACCCGAAGCGGCGATCGCACGGGCGGAAATGAACCCGATCGGGCACGCGGCGGAATACACCGTGCGAGATGCCTCGATCCAGCCGTGGCATCGGTGCACTGGAACAGGCTGGCGTCGACCACGAACCATGACTCACGGAGGAAAGCAGAAATGAACGCTCTTCGCATTGCCGCGCGCCAGGTGTGCGCACCGCTGGCGGTGGTATTCGCCCTTGCCGTTCCCGCGCTGGCGCGGGCCGGCGGCGCGGAGTACCGGCAGCACAATCTGGTGTCCGACGGGTTCGTCCCCGCGGACCACGTCGACGCCAACCTCGTCAACGCCTGGGGTCTGGCCTTCAACCCGTTCGGTCCCGTGTGGGTCGCAGACAACGGAACGGGTGTCTCCACCCTGTACGACGGCGCTGGAAATGCCCGTTCCCTGGTGGTCCAGATTCCCGGACCCGGCGATGGCAACGACACCGGGAAACCCACCGGCATCGTGTTCAACGGGTCTTCCGGATTCACGGTCACGCGTGCCGGCGTGTCGGGGGCGAGCGTTTTCATCTTCGCGACCGAAGCCGGGGTCATCGCCGGCTGGGCGCCCACGGTCGACCAGACCCACGCGATCCTGGTCGTTGACAACTCGGCGAGCACCGGTGCGATCTACAAGGGACTCGCACTCTCGGCCGGCGGTGATGGTAGCCTGTTGTACGCCGCCGATTTTCACAATGCCAGAATCGACGTATTCGACAGCGCCTTTCAACCGGTGGTGCTGCCCGCCGGCGCGTTCACCGACCGCAGGATTCCCAGGGGCTTCGCGCCGTTCGGGCTGCAGGCGATCAACGGCAACGTGTACGTTTCCTACGCCAAACAGGATGCGGACCGCGAAGACGACGTCGCCGGAAGGGGTTTGGGCTTCGTCGACGTGTTCGATCCCAACGGACAGTTGATCCGGCGCGTGGCCTCGCGCGGAGCGCTCAACGCGCCCTGGGGCATGGCGCTCGCGCCGGAGGGATTCGGCAGGTTCGCCAACCATCTGCTCGTCGGCAATTTCGGCGATGGACGGATCCTCGCCTATGACCTCGACACCGGCGAGCTCGACGGTCGACTCGCCGCCGGGGACGGCAAGCCTCTCCAGATAGACGGTCTGTGGGGCCTCTCCTTCGGAAACGGGTTTGCCGGTCAGCCCGTCAACACCCTGTTCTTCGCAGCGGGGCCCGACGACGAGCAGCACGGGCTGTACGGGCGCATCGATGCGGTGCCGCGCCATGACCGGGACGATCACGAGGACAGGCCACACCGGTACTGAGGCTGCTGATTTGGAAGTCGGTAACGGCTCCGGTGCGCACGGGACGAATCGTGCGCACCGGGCGCAAACGGCGCCGGCTCACTACAACCCTTGCGAGGTGCACAGGATGAGAGATCCATACAGAACAACGCCGGGGCGGCTGCGGTACGTGCTTGCCGCCGCTCTGCTGGCATTGGGCGGCTGCGCGGGCCAGGGCGTTTGGCAGTCCGCGCGCGTACGTCTCACCGGTGAGGCGGAAAACCCGCCCGTGCGTACACCGGCCACGGGCAGCGCGCGCATCACGGTACAGCCGGACCACTCGGTGAGCGGCGAGCTGACCACGTACGGCCTGGATGTCACGGCGGCCCACATCCACGAAGGGATGCAAGGCGAGAGCGGACCCATGATCGTCTCGTTCTCCAGGGTTTCCGGAAGCACGTGGGTGATACCCGAGGGTGCCATGCTCACGGAGTCGCAGTACGCGAGCTATCGCGCTGGCCGGCTGTACGTGAACGTGTACAGCGCAGGCCACCCTGGCGGGGAGATCCGTGGCCAGATCGTACCGCAGCAACCGGCAGCGAAGCCGTCGATGTATTACGGGTACTGACCCGCCGCGACCGGAAGGCGTCGCGGCCAACCATGCCCGGACCAACGAACTTTCGTCGTCCGGGCCATCCCTACAGAGGAGTGCATGTCATGAACGAAGATTGCGCAAATACCACTCGCGGCTACCGGGTCGCCATGGGGCGGCTGCTGGTCCTGTACACACAGGTCGATCGATTGATCATGCAGATCTGCGCCGAGCGAATCGCCGCCGCACCGGACGAGGATGCGGCGCTCGCGCTCGCCAAGCAGGTCGGCGACGAGTGCCGCCATGTATCGATTCAGCGCGAATGGATGCGCCGCTTCGGTACGGATCCCACCCCGGTGCTCACGAATGAGCAGGAAGCGGCGATTCGCGCCCATTTCCGGGATCTGCCGTGGATCGATTTCCTCGCCGACCTGTATCTGTGCGTCGAGGCGCTCGGCAGCGAGGCCGTTGAGAAAGTAGTGCCACTCGCCGACCCCGGCACGCGCGAGTCCTTGCACGTCCCGCTTGCCGACGAGATCGAGCACGTCGCTTTCGGTGTCGCGCGGCTGAAGGCCGAGCTGGCGAGACTGCCGGTCCGCGAACGGTCGGCTTACCTGGGGTGTCTTCCGGAGCGCATCGAACGGATGGGCGACGCGTTTGACGACTTCGGGGTCGCAGTGGATACCCTGTTCGCGGGCGTGGGCGCGCAGTACGAGGCCGTCTGCGACGCGCTTTGCCGCCGACGCGACGAGCTGCTGGCAGAGCTGGCGGCGGCGTGATGCCGTCCATGTCGTCGTGAACTGCAATTGAACTGTCTGCAACGGACTGGCGGAATTTCCGGGATCTTCCAGGCCGGCGAGTTCGCCGCCCGCGCTGTCATCGCTTGACGAATTGCAACCGTCCACTCAGTCGGGCTCGCCCGGGGCGGGTCGAGCAGCGCGTTTCAGGTCCAACCGTCTCCACCCAGATCCGGGAATCCGCCCCCTCCCGGATCGGAGAAATCAGCGCCGCCGCCGTCGTACCAGGATGCCGTACTGTCGTCCATGCCGAAGTCGTCTCCGCCCAGCGGGTCGGGTGACAGTCCGCCCGCTCCGAGGCTGGGATCTGCGGCGTCTACGCGATTGCCATCGATGAAGCGGTGCGCGATCGTCTCGCCGGCGACCAGCCCGGCTCCGAGTGCCACTCCCGATGCAAGGCCGGAAACGATTCCCGAGCCGATGCCGGCTCCGCTCATGCCCACCGGCCCCGTGACAGCACCGGAAAAAGGCGAAGAAAATGGCGAACCCATCCTCGGGAACAAGCCCGATGTCCGGCGCGCAAAGAAGCTGCGGATGAAGAACGCGCCGAGCAGCAGAATGCCGAGGGACACCAGTGCCCCCGGCCACAGAACGCCGGAGGAGCCACGACCGCTGCGTGCCAGCCGATCCGGGTACAGCCGCGCCTCCAGCATCCGCGCCGATTGCGGCTGGACGAAAGGAAGGCCGGGCCCCAGCTGTTGCGCCTTCGAAAGCTCCTGCCTCGCCGGCGCGAGCCGGTGCTGCGCCGCCAGAAGCTCCGCCTCGACGTAATGCGCCTTGGCACTGTCCGGATGCGCCTGCAGCACCCGGTGCATCATCGCCTGCGCCTGATCCAAACGCCCTGCATGCGCGGCCTGATACACCTGCGAGATGGCCGGCACATCCGCGGCAGACGCCGCACCTGCCCAGATCGCCAGTGCAGCAAGCAGAAGCGTGGTGCGTAGCGTCGGCGCGATCATAAAGCACTCTCCTCGAAATCTCGCGCCTCCGGGAACGCCACAGCAGCGCGCAACGGTTGCCTGCAGGTCAGCGGCGCGCCATCAGATCTTCCACGGCGGGAGCGTTCCTTACCTGAACCATGGCGCGGTTCGTGGCCAACGCCATCGAGAGCATTGGAGTGCGGACGTCGAAAAAGATTCCCCGGGTGGTGCAATGCTCGTGCATCCTGCGGTGCGCACCGCCTCGCGTGCCACGACCCGCCGGCGCGACGCCCCTACCATGGCGGCCGGGATGGTCCGTGGGGCGGGTGATCGCGCAGCGGTCCACGGAGAGGCGACGAAGACGATCGCCGATGGGCGTACATCCGGAGGCGCCCATGGGCTGGAAGCAGTACGGGAAGGTGCTGCTACCGGCTTGCCGCCGGCCGCGTCGAGGAATACCTCCGACAGCATCCGGGTCATTTCGACACTGTGCGGGTTGCGCGCCTCGAAGTAGCTGATGAAAGCGAGGCCCGCGGTTTGGCCGAGCAGATCCGCGCCGGAGCCCAGGACTTCTTTTCAGCCGCCGAGCGCCTCTTCTTCGAGGCCGCGGAGCGGGGCGTGCCCCCCAAAACGAGTACGTTCGCCATGATCGAGCGCCGCAAGGCCGAACCCGTGCTCCGCGACCCACTCTTTGCCGCCGCGCCGGGCCAGCTGGTCGGGCCGGTTCCGGTCGAGAGCGGCCACATCCTGGTGCACGTTCTGGAGATGGTCCCCGCCCCGCTGGACGACCGTATGCGGGCTGTCATCAAGGACATCCTCTTCAAAGACTGGCTGGCCGAGCGACGACAAGCAGCCCGCATCGAATGGTGTTGGGGAAACGCCAGCAAGACCTCGGTCCCAAGCATAGCTGAGTACTGCAACCATTCACTGCTGACGTGCGAGGGCAAACGCGCTCGGGACGCGCTACGCAAGCCCTCATCTCAAGCGTGTTCGCGCCTTCATGCCGCCGGTGTTCATCGGCGTGCGCATTCGCCGCGCTACAAACCCGCGGTACCCATCAGGACTATCACGACCGGCACGACCAGCCATATCAGACCCTTCACCAGAAAAAACGTGAAGCCGGCCAATCCCAGGCGCTTCCAGAAGCGCCGCTGAATGTTGTCAGTCATGGAAATCATTTCTCGTCCTCCTCATCGGCGGGTGGCGCGGCATGCGCCGCACCACCCGGTTGACTCAGACCGACTCCGTGCCGGCGCCGGACGGACGACCACCCAGGCGCGGCACCAGCATCGGAACCTGTTTGCGGTACTCGGCGTAACGCATGCCGTGTTCGGCCACGAGATCGTGCTCCTCGAGACGGATCGCGATCAGGATGTACGTTGTCGTCATCACCGCGAAGAACAGATGTGCCGCAGTCATGGTCGGCGTCGCCCAGAAGGCGACCAGGAAACCGACGTAGAGCGGATGGCGCACGAAGCGGTAGACAGCGGGTGTGCCGAACGGGAGCGGGCGGTATTCCTTCCCGCGCGCGTAAAGCCATACCTGACGCAGGCCGAAGAGATCGAAGTGGTTGATCAGGAAGGTTGCCACCAGCACCAGCGCCCAGCCGAGGGCGCAGAGACCGTAGAGCAGCGCTTGTCCGGCCGGCTCCTGCACGTTCCAGATCACGCCGCCGATCGGCTGCCACCAGGCAAACAACGCCATCAGCGCCAGGCTGGCGAACAGCACGTAGGTGCTGCGCTCGACCGGCTTGGGCACGAACCGCGTCCACCAGCGCTTGAAGGCCGGACGCGCCATGACGCTGTGCTGGACGGCGAAGAGCCCGAGCAGCAGCACATCGACCAGCAATGCCTGCCCCAGCGGACCATCTGGCGACGAGTCGATGGACTTTGGCACGATGAAATCGCCGACGAAACCCACGGCGTACAGGAAGGTGACGAAGAAGATGCCGTAGCTGACGGCGCCGTAAACGAGTGCCGCGATTCTGTTTCTGTTCATGATAATGTCTCCTGGAGATAGTGGTTGGGATCCACCCGGGTCACATGCCGATCAGCCGCGCGTCGTATCCGCGGCGCACGACGGCGCCGAGAATCTTCTGCGAGTCGATCACCTCCGGGTCGTATTCAACGAGCACCAGGCGGCTCGACCGCGAGCTCGCCTGCGCCCAGGAGACGCCTTCGATCCCGTCGAGTTCGCTCTCCAGCTCGCCGAGTCGATCCCGGTTCCGGGTACACTTCAAATCCACGACGACATTGGCCTTGTTCGTTTGCATGACACTTGTCTCCTGTTCGGTTGAGGTTTCGATTCAGGCCGATCTTTCCATTACCGGTGGAACCGCCCGTTTGCGGCGACGCCCTGCTTTCATGTCCACACAGACCGCTCCGGCACGGAACGAACTCTAGGCCCGGCATGTATCGGCATGCTTTCGCGCAAGCGGTTCTTTGTTGCCGGTTTGTATCGGCGTGTTGCTATAATCCGGGCATTGTTCGAACCGCCTCCGGGAGAAGACGTGGAGAACAAGCAACGCGTTCTGGTCGTCGACGACGAAGCCGGGATCCTCGAGATGCTGACCGAGTACCTCGGCTCCCACGGATTCGAGGTCATGGCGGCGGACGGCGGCAAGTCCATGCGCGAACTGCTGGCGAAGCAGGTCCCGGACGTGGTGCTGCTCGACGTAAACCTTCCCGGGGAGGACGGTCTCACGCTCTCGCGTTACGTCCGCGAACGTTTCGACCTGCCGATCATCATGGTGACCGCCGCCGCCGAGGTCGTGGACCGGGTGGTCGGTCTCGAGGTCGGCGCCGACGACTACCTGACCAAGCCCTTCGACCCGCGCGAGCTGCGCGCCCGCATCAAGAGCGTGCTGCGGCGCTACCAACAGGTCAGCACGGCTGCGGCCGCGAAAGGTGAAGCGACCCAGCGCGTGGCCTTCGGGCGTTGTACCCTCGACCTGGACAGGCGCCAGCTGCTCGACGACAAATTGCAGGAAATCCCCCTCACCAGCATGGAATTCGACCTGCTCAAGATTTTCGCCGAACGCCCCAATCGGGTGTTGTCGCGCGATCAGATCCTGAATCTGACGCGCAACCGCGACTGGGACCCGTTCGACCGCAGCATCGACATCCGCGTGGCCCGTCTGCGCAAGAAAATCGAAAACGACCCAGACAGGCCGCGCACACTCAAGACGGTGCGTGGCGCCGGTTACATGTTCGTTCCCCGCCCGGACTGAACCCCCCGGCACGACGGGTTTTTTGTTTCAATTGCTTCGGTTTTGTAACAGCGCCTTGGCGGCCGGGGGGCGCGGGTGCACTATCCGCACCATGAGCGCGAACCCCGACCCCTCCCGGCAACCGACGCCACGCAACGAGGACGGCTTCCTCGTGCTGCAGCAGATCCTCGACCACGCCACCGCGGTGGTGTACGTCAAGGAACGTGACGGGCGTTACCGGTTCGTCAACCGCTGGTTCCTGCAATTGTTCGACCGGCGCGAAGCCGACGTCATCGGCCATACCGACGCGGAGCTCTTCCCAGCGGCGATCGTCGACGAGCTGCGGCGCAATGACACCCTGGTTTTCGAGCGCGACGCGCCGGTCGAATTCGAGGAGCAGGTACCGCAGGAAGACGGCGTGCACACCTATCTTTCGCTCAAGTTTCCGCTGCGCAATTCCCAGGGCGAAGCCTACGCCGTGTGCGGCATCTCGACCGACATCACCGTGCGCAAACGCACCGAGGAGGTATTGCGTCAGTCGGCGCTCGGCGTCTCCGGCGCGGGCGGCGGCGACATCTTCACGGCGCTGGTGAGCTACTGCGCCAACGCGCTCGGCGCGGACTATGCCTACATCGCCCTGCCGCGCGCGGACGATCCCGGGCGCCTGCGCACCCTCGCGCTGTACGCTCGGGGACAGGTCATCGACAACGTCGAATACGACATCGCCGGTACGCCCTGCGCCGACGTCGTCGGCCGGCAGTTCCGCTTTTATCCGCGCGACGTCCGGCGCCTGTTTCACGGCGACAACATGCTGGCGCGCCTCGGCATCGAGAGCTACGCGGCGTTTCCACTGACCGACTCGCAGGGTCGCGCCCTCGGGCTGATCGCCGTCATGCACGGCCAGCCGCTGGCGGACGACCGGCTGGCCGAGTCCATGCTCAAGATCTTCGCCACGCGCGCCGTCGCCGAACTGGAGCGCGAGCGTTCCAATGAAGCGCTGCGCGCCAGTGAGGAACGGTACCACACGATTTTCAACGGCTCGGTCGATGGCCTCGCCCTGTGCACGCCAGACGGGCGCATCGTGGACGCGAACCCGGCTTTCTGCCGCCTGCACGGTTATGCGCGCGAGGAGTTGCTCGCCGCCGAGTCGTTCCAGTTCGTCCACCCCGACAGCCACCTGCGCTGCTGGGCGTTCTTCGAAGCCGCTGGCGCCGGCCACAGCCTGAAGTCCGAGGCCAAGGCGCGGCGCAAGGACGGCACGATATTCGACGCCGAGGTCCACGGCGTGCCGGTGCACTACGGCGACGAAGCACACCTGTTGCTGATCATGCGCGAGATCACCGAGCGCAAGCGGGCCGAGGCGGAACGCACGCGCCTGGAGTCGCAACTGCGCCAGGCGCAGAAGATGGAGGCCATCGGCCATCTCACCGGCGGCATCGCGCACGATTTCAACAACATCCTCACCGTCGTGATGGGATACGTCGCCATGGCCCAGGAGCGCATGGTGACGCGAGGCGATGCAAAGCTCGAGATGTATCTCGAACGCGCGCTGCGCTCCAGTAGCCAGGCGCGCGACCTGATCCAGCAGATGCTCACTTTCTCGCGCGGCCAGCGTGGCGAACCGCGCGCCTTGCAGCTCGAGCCGTTGGCGAAGGAATCGGTCAAACTCATGCGCTCGACGCTTCCTTCCAGCATCGAATTCGAGACTGAATTCAACGCCCCGCTTCCTTCCGTGCTGCTCGATCCGGTACAGCTCGAGCAGGTGCTGATGAATCTGTGCATCAATGCACGCGACGCCATGAACGGCGCCGGCGCACTGCGTATCGCGCTGAGGGAAACCGATCACCGCGACGCGGTCTGCACATCCTGCCGCCAGCCAGTGCACGGCAGCTACGTCGAACTGGTCGTGAGCGATACCGGCAGCGGTATCGCTCCGGAGGTAGTAGATCGGATGTTCGAGCCGTTTTTCACCACCAAGGAAGCCGGCAAAGGCAGTGGCATGGGACTCTCGACCGTGCACGGCATCGTGCACGAACATGGCGGACACATCGTGGTCGAATCGAAACCCGGCGCGGGCGCGACTTTCCGTGTGCTGCTCAGGCCAATGTCGGACGCTGCGGGCGAAGTCGGCGTCGCGGAAGCGCAACCGGCCGGCGCGGCGAATGTACGTCGCCTCCAGGGACGCGTACTGGTGGTGGACGACGAACCGGCGGTCGGCGAATTCATGGCCGAGTTGCTGGGGAGCTGGGGACTGGACGTAACCGTGAAACACAACGGCGTCGAAGCCGAAGCGTTCGTTACCGCCGACTCCGGAAAATTCGACCTCGTCGTCACTGATCAGACCATGCCGAAGATGACCGGCGTCGAGCTGGCGCAACGGCTCACGACGCGGTACCACGGGCTGCCGATTATCCTCTACACCGGCTACACCGAACGCCTGACCGAAGCGCAGACACGGCGCGCGGGGATCCGTGCGCTCGTGACCAAGCCGATCGATACCGGGGCGTTTTTCAAATTGGTCCGGGAAATATTACCGTAGGGGTATAGGAAGCATAAACCGCATAAACGCCCTTTTCGCCGCGGGTCAACGGCAAGGCCATGGGATGATCGGAAGCGCTCTCGCCGCCGCTGCAGTGAAATCCTGCCAAATCCACGTCATCCGGCCCGCCAGTCCGCTCGCCGAACGGCTCACTTCCCACGGATCACGCCTCAGGCACGGATCATCCCGCCGCTTTCTGTCGCAGGCAGCAGCCGGGGTAGCTTTTTCACTCGCGGCTTGAGTACCAGCGCCACCAGCAGGGCAACGAAGTTCCAGCGGCTCGAAGATGACAAACGGCGAGAGGGTCTCGGCAGCCTTGTCGGCTACTCCTCAAACTGCTACTGCCACCCCGGCAAAGCCGGGGGGCCTCCCTTTGTAGGCTAGAACGCCTGGTCCGCTTGCGCCGCTCCTAAGCCACGGGCATTATCCAGATGCCGCGACACCATACTTCTCATCCAGAATGTCGCGCGCTTCGCATCCAGATCGTCGCGCTATAATCAGGGGAGCACAGGGGGGGTGAGCAGTTACTTTTTTGCAAGCTAACGCCACCATCAACCGCGCCGCTTTCTGGCGTCGGCTGGAATGGGCTGGTGTACGCCCGGCATGGGCGTGAACTTATGGGGTGAAAGTCCCCTGTACGAGTACCTGTATGTCCACATGAGTGGAAGCTAATAACTACGAGCCGAAGGCAAGGGCGTATCCGTGAGGGATGTCCGAAGGAAGCCGGAGCGCAAAAGTGCGAGCCGACGGACAGAAACCGCATAGAAGGCTCAGTCCCCGGGTGAGTTGGCACACACATGACGAAACCCATCAGGTTCAGGGGATAGGGTAAATGCGGCGGTTGTGCACGGACAGTTCACGTTCTTATCCGGGGAGATCTGTCCGACATGCGGTCCGTGCCGCTATGGGAGTCGAACTGAGGGCCCGTCCGAAAGGGCTGGAATTGCCATCGAACCCTAAGGTAGCTGTGGTTGCCATGGGAGCCGGTCTGAGGCCCAGCACGAAAGCGCTGTAATCGCCACCGGACCCTACCGTGACTCGGACAGCGCGCCTTGCGGTAACGCTGGGCGTGATGGGACAGAAGTCAGCAGACGGCATACTAGCCAAAGGCCCATCGTAATGGGTGGGACACGGTGAAGGCCTGAACCTTCGGTAACGAGCGAGCCGTGCGAGCCTCAACGCCCGTATTGTGCCCGACCGGGTGAAACGGCCTTGGCGGTTCGTAGCGTAGCCAGCGTTGAAGGTCGCCATCTCGTGGTCGTCCTTTAACTCCCGAAGGAAGCGCCCCGTGCGGACCCGCATGCGGGGTGCTGTGGGAGCCGGGGGAGAAAAACCCCCGGCGACCCGATTCGGCGGCCCATCCGACTGGATGTTGGCCGGGTCTTGCCCTTGTGCTCGTAATGGTCGACCTTCTTTGCGGGCTTCTTGGCCATTGATCACGACTCGCTCTCGTTAAGCATGCCGATCTCGAAAAGATACCGCGACGGTGCGGCGACCCGCTTTCCGATTCGCTTGGCGATCTGAAACACCACGCGTTTCCGAGCACGCGTGAAGGCGACGTAAAACACGCGGCGCTCAGCCTCGAACTGAGCGGGGGTCTGCGCGTACTTCATCGGCCAGATGTCTTCAATGCAGTCGAGGAGAACGACGGACTCGAATTCCTTTCCCTTGGCACGCAGGGCGGTCATGAGGTGAAGCGGACGCTTCTGGACATCGTTCGAATCGGGCGCGTCATCGTCGGTGGGAGGAACGTGAGCGAGCTGCTCCTTCGCTCGCTCAATGTCATCAAGGAACTTGTTGTAGTCGTCGCCGTAGCGCCGTGCGAACTCAGCCAGTTGTCCGAACGGCGGGTCTTTGTAGAAGATGTCTTCCTCGGCCTTGCCAAAATCTGCCGCAAGCCCTTCGAAGTGGATGCTCAGGGCAAACAGCGCATCGGAGACGGAATCAGCATTGAGGTACTCTCGAATCGCGTCGGCGTAATCGAGACTCATCCGGCAATCCGTGTTAGTACCCTTGAGCGGGCCGGTGTAGGCGGCGAGGGACTCGATCGCGTCATTGATAGTGCCCTTACCGGCCTTGTTCAGGTGGTTCAGCAGCGCCTCGCGCTCGGCCTTCTTGATAGGGTAGCGCTTGACAAGGTCACAGAGCTTAAGCACGTCTTCGGCGATCTGGCGCGGGCGCTGCCGGTTGTCAGCCCGCTGCTTGATCTCCAGCAGTTCCAGCAGGCGGTCGAAAGTCTTGCTGAGGAATATCTGCAAGTCTTCGGCAGCGCAAAACGGGACGTCCTTCGATGCGAAATAGATCTGGTATGGGATGAGCTGCGCCTTCTTGCGCCCGATAAGCGCGATGCGGGTTGGACTCCTGCCCTGCTTTATATGTTCAGCAACGAGCTTGCTGGCGTGTTCGAGCGACTCGTTGATGTCAGCCGTCTCGACAATCTGAATGTCAGCCTTAGATGATTGGTGGGCGCGGGTCTCTTGTCGACACGGCGCTCGTTATTTCGGATGAGCTTCTGAGAGAGTTCCACGATGTTCGCGGGCGAGCGGTAGTTGATCCCCAGCGTGAAGGTTTCAAACGGGCCAGTGAAGTAATGCGCAGGTTCTAGAATGTATGAAGGTGTGGTGCCGCGCCACTCAAAGATGGCCTGGTCGTCGTCGCCGACGATGGTGATGGTGGCACGATGTCGATTGACGATCGCTCTCACGAGGTTGAGGTCGAGCGGATTGATATCCTGGAACTCGTCGACGATAACGTGATCGTACCTTGCTGCACCGGTGAGTGGCTTATCGGCGTCCTCGGCCTTCTGGCGCTCGTCGAGGAAGGCCGCGTACTTTTGGTCCTCAAGCGTGAACGTCGCGCTCTTGATGAGGTGGTCGGTGGCATCAAGCCAGAACTTGTAGAAGCTGTCGAAGATGCGCTTTAGGCGCTTCGGGGCGCCTCGCCGCCTGTCATCGCGAGGATCTCGATCTTGGTCAGCTTCTCCCAAAGGTCGTCGAGCCTCCACCCGAGGTGCATTATCTCGAGCGATTCGACGTGGGCAGTGAAGTCGGCGAGTTGCTTCATACGGGTATGGTCGAAGCCGAGTGACTTGAGGGCGTCCATCAGTTCGAGAATGTCATGAGTCGGCGCGGAACGGCTGCCCTCGATCGCATTCTTGACTGACTTGTGCTTAGTCCATACCGGCGCGAGTTGATTCATTACGGCGAAGTGTCGGTCGATTTTGCTGGTCAGCAGTCGCGGGTTCTTCGCCTGCGACCTTATGCGACGCCAGCCCCATGCATTCAGGGTTGTCACCTCGACGTGGTCGCGGATCGGGGCAAACTCTGCGTGCTCTGCCACGCGGGCCTTGAGCTCGTCGCGTGCTGCGACGGTGAACGTGACGACGAGGGACCGAATCGCACGACTGGATGCGCCTCGATGAAGCGCGCAGCATCGGTGCAAGATGGAATGGGTCTTGCCGCACCCCGCGGGGGCGAGCAGACGGATGTTGCCCGCGGGGTCATCGCAGAACGCTCGTTGAGATGAGTCGATTTCAGGCATTGCGTCGTCTCCTCAAGTACAGGCTTCTTCGAGCCGCGTCAACCCCGTGAACCTGCGGTTCTTCTTTGAAACTCGAAGGCGACCAGATCGCGTCGCTGGAAATCATCCCGTGACCGTCGACTCGGGGTGGAAGGAGGTCACACGTTGAGCCGCCGAACGCTCAGCATCAGCGGCGGCGCGCAGCGCCGTCCGCTGCATGCTGTTGTGTACGCCCGACATGGGCATGAGCTGATGGGGTGAAAGTCCCCTGTAGGAGTACCTGTAGTGTCCGAATCTGGACGAATATAACTACTAGCCGACGGCAAGGGCAAACCCGCGAGGGTTTGTCTGAAGGAAGCCCGAGTGCAAAGGTGCGAGCCGACGGACAGAAATCGCATAGAAGGCCCAGTCCCCGGGCGAGTCAGCACATGATGACGAAGCCCACCAGGTGCAGGGGACAGGGTAAATGCGGCGGTTGTGCACGGAAGCTCATGTTCTTATTCGGGGAGATCTGCCCGGCATGCGGCTGGAGTGGGTTACGGGAGCCGGATTGAGGCCCAGCGGCGAAAGCCGTGGAACCGCCACCGGACCCTACCGCCCACCGCGGGCAGCGCGCCTGCGGCAACGCATGGCGTGACCGGGCAGAAGTCAGCAGAGGCCATAGTAGCCGCCGGCCAGCGGAGCGCCCACGGTGAAGGGCCGAACAGGAGAAAGCAAGGAGGAGCCGTGAGTCACTCGCACCATCGCCGAACCCGACCGGGGGAGATGGGTCGCGGCGTGGCGTCACGCAGCCAGCCTTGCACGAGGAGTTGATGGAGCGGGTTCGTTGACCGCGCGAACATGCAGCGCGCATGGAAGCGGGTGAAGGCCAACCAGGGCGCTCCCGGCATCGATGGGATGCGCATCGAGGACTTTCCCGAGCTTGCTCGTGTGCACTGGCCGCAAGATCCGCCAGCAGCTTGCCGATGGCCTCTACCAACCCCAAGCGGTGCGACGGGTCGTGATCCCGAAGCCCAGGGCGGGGAGCGGCTGTTGGGCATCCCGACGGTGATCGATCGGGTGATCCAGCAAGCCATCGCGCAAGTGCTCACGCCGATCTTCGACCCGACATTCTCGCAGTCGAGCTTCGGCTTCCGACCGGGACGCTCCGCCCACGGAGCACTCAGGCAGGTACAGGCCCACATCAAGGCTGGCTACCGCATCGCCGTCGATCTGGACTTGGCGAAGTTCTTCGACAACGTCCAACACGACGTCCTGATGGCACGCGTGGCCAGAAAGGTGCGCGACAAGCGGCTGCTGGCACTGATTGGCCGCTATCTGCGGGCCGGTGTCCTGGTCGGAGAGTCCATCCAGGCAACCGAGATCGGCACGCCGCAAGGCGGGCCGCTCTCGCCGTTGCTCGCCAATATCCTGTTGGATGACCTCGACCGTGAACTGGAACGGCGGGGTCACCGGTTTGCCCGCTACGCGGATGACCTGGTGATCCTCGTCAAGACGACCCGAGCCGGCGAGCGGGTGAAGGCGAGCGTAACCCGCTTCCTCACCCGCAAGTTGGCAGCTGGTGGTCAATGAGCACAAGAGCCGGGTGGTCAGGACCAACGACTGCCAGTTTCTCGGGTTCACCTTCCGGGGAACGAAGCTGCGCTGGTCCGATCGCGCCTTCGGGGACTTCAAGCACCATGTCCGGCGATTGACCGGCCGTTCCTGGGGCGTCTCGATGGACTATCGGTTCATAAAGCTCGCCCAGTACGTGCGCGGCTGGATGGGCTATTTCGGCATCTCGGACTACTACCGCCCGATCCCGAGATCGATCACTGGCTGCGCCGCCGGTTGCGCATGTGCTACTGGAAACAGTGGCGCTACGTGCGTACCAAAGTGCGCCACCTGCTCGCCTTGGGGACCAGCAAACGCCAGGCGATCTTGACGGCGCTCAGCAGCAAGAGCTACTGGCATCTGTCGCGCACGCTGGCGACACAAACCGGGATGACGAATGAGTGGCTGAAACGCCAGGGGCTGATCAGCATCCGCGATCTGTGGATGAAGGCCCATGGCTATGCTTGATCTCCCCGTGTGCTCCTTTCTCGTGAACCGCCTAGTGCGGACCCGCATGCTAGGTGGTGTGGGGAGGGCGGGCTAAATACCCGCCCTTACCCGATTATCCGATGAGTTTGTCGTACTCGGCATGGCTTCCGATCCAGAACCACGAAATTCCATCTTCATCGTCGATACCGACGGCTCGATAGTGCAGACCGACCAAAATTCATCGACGCGCTTGAGATGTATGGAAGGATGCCGTGGATCAGCCTTCATCTGAGCAAAACACCGGTCAGCGAGCCGCTGTACTTCCGGCGGTAATGTACGGTAATGAAACCAAAACTCCGGCGAAGCGAAGTGTCTCAAAGCTCGGTGCTCTTTCCTTCCCGGCGAGCACGTCGTGCAGCTTCACCAAGCGCGTCGAGCTTTCCCGCCTTGACGTCTGCCTCGAACTGTTCATCCCACGCGTGCGCGTCAAATTCCGCGTACCACTTCCGGAATTTGGCAAGTTCCGCTTCGGAAAGGCGCTGGATATCCTCTTCAATTTCTTCCAACTTGCGCATAAATCACCTCCTGCACTCAAGTATATCGGATCACTTCCGGCGTCCTCTCGTCGGATAACGAATGCGCTAACCGGCGCGCCGCTTTTTGGCGCGTCCGAGTTGAGCGCCTTGTTGGGCGCCCGCCAACGTTGGTTCTGCGTGCAACTTCAGGCCTAGCGCCTCGATGACTTTGAGGATGGTGTCGAACCCAGGGCTTCGGTCTCCGGAAAGTGCCTTATAGAGGCTCTCACGAGATAAGCCAGAATCTCGCGCGACTTGTGACATGCCCTTGGCGCGCGCAATATCACCCAGCGCTTTAGCAATGAAGGCTGCATCCCCGTGAGCCTCTTCCAGGCAAGCCTCCAAATACGCCGCCATCTCTTCGGGGGTGCGAAGATGCTCAGCAACGTCGTAACGAGTGGTGCGAGTTTTAGCCATAATTAGTTCCTACAGATTTCGCGCAAGTCGCAACGCGGATTTAATATCATTGGCCTGACTGCCTTTGTCACCTCCAGCCAGCAAAATAATCAATTCCGGACCGCGTTGCGTGTAGTACACCCGATAGCCGGGACCATAATTAATCCGCAGTTCCGAGACACCTTCACCCACAGGTTTAACGTCCCCAGCGTTACCCGCGGCCAATCGCTCTACCCGTGCCAGAACACGGGCCCGAGCGCCAACGTCGCGAAGGCCATCGAGCCACTTGGCGTAGACGTCGGTCTTCCGGATTTCCATATCGGAGATAGTGTATCCTAGTGGCTACACTTTGTCTATACTATTGGGGGTGGCTTCTATTGCGCCCAACAGTGATTGGACGGCAGATCGCCGTGATAAAACGCGGCACTTCGCCGTTCATTGCGCGTGTGATTCTCTCATGACTCTTGCCCTCCTGCTCCCAATCTCATCCCGCCCTTGTCGAGTGGAAACAATATATTCCGATTTCCTGGCGTGATCGACTCTGGGCGCGACCGTGACGTGGCCGCGCGGAGATGGACCGCAGACTGCCGCCTATGGGCTCTCCCTTGCATGGACCGCGGAATCAATGGTACTGTTTATACGTACAGTAACGGCAAAGGGAGGTGCCGATCATGTCTCGATCTGAAACTTCGCCGCTGTTGCGCAGCGTGCGGGATGCGATTCGCACCCGGCATTTCAGCCTGCGCACGGAAGACACCTATGTGCATTGGATCAAGCGCTTCATCATCCATCATGGCAAGCGCCATCCGGCGGACATGGCCGAGGCGGAGGTGGGGCAGTTCCTGACCCACCTCGCGGTCGAGCGCCGGGTCGCGCCGGCGACACAAAACCAGGCACTCAACGCTCTTGTGTTCCTTTACAAGGCGGTGCTCGATCGACCATTGGGCCAACTGGCCGGTATCGTGCGCGCGAAGCGTGCTCCGCGCATACCCGTCGTGCTCACACGCGAGGAAGTTCGCGCAATGCTTGCTCAGCTGCACGGGCAGTATGGGCTGATCGCTGGGCTACAGTACGGGTCCGGCCTGCGCCTGATGGAGAGCGTGCGACTGCGCGTCAAGGATATCGACTTTGTACGACGTGCGATCTGCGTGCGTAGCGGTAAGGGTGGCAAGGACCGGGTGGTTACGCTTGCCGACCCGCTGGTCGCACCGTTGCGCCTGCATCTGGAGTGTCGACGCACGACGTTCGAGCGTGATCGCGAGGCAGGCTACGGGACCGTGGAGCTGCCTTATGCCTTGGCCAGGAAGTATCCGGATGCCGAACGCTCCTGGGCCTGGCAGTTCCTGTTCGCGTCCGGCAGCATCAGCACCGACCCGCGTTCCGGAAAGCGTCGCCGGCATCACCTGGACGAAACGCTGGTGCAACGAAATGTCCGACGTGCGCTACGGGAGGCCGGGGTCGAAAAGCAGGCCAGCTGCCATACGCTACGCCACTCCTTCGCCACTCATCTTCTGGAGCGCGGCGCGGACATCCGCACAGTGCAGGAGCAGCTCGGGCATGTCGACGTGCGCACCACTCAGATTTATACGCACGTGCTACAGCGCGGCGGCCTGGCGGTGCGTAGTCCCTTGGAGGACTTGGCCGGTGCCCCCGGCATCTCTGGTGGTGTATAGTCGGTATAAACCGCATTTTCGGCAGCCGGCAGTCCCCCGTCATCCGTGCCGGTATCTGCGGTCGGCGGTCGCTCCGACTCGCCAATCGCCTCCGAGTGGCGTCACGGCGCTCGAATCCACCCCGGCGGCGGAGGGCACGGATCTGCCGGCGCATGTGGAGCAGGAGTTTGAGGCGTATCTCAAGTGCGGCCGCCTCGAGCACGGCTTCCTGCGTGTCCGTTGTGAAAGTTGCCACGCCGAGCATCTGGCGGCCTTCAGTTGCAAGAAACGCGGTTTTGCCCGAGCTGCGGCGCCCGACGCATGGCCGAGAGCGCGGCATTGCTGCTGGACGAGGTCTTTCCCGACTCGAGGACAACGCCGGAGCACTGCACGTCAGCCTGACGCCGGAGGATCTTGCCGCCATCGAAGCGGTCTTTCCGCGCGGTGCGGCGGCGGCCCGGGAACGCTATGCGCCGAGCATGATGGCGTTGCGCAACCGCTGAAATAGGTCCGCTTTTTCCCCTCTCCCGCCGGAGGGCCGGCGGGAGAGGAAACGGTCGGGCGATGCGCCTGACCTCCGCGCTCGCAGTCGAGGCGCCGGAATACCACTACCACAACGGCGCATGCGCTTGCGGCGCACACGAATCTTGGGCGCTCGCGTCGTCCGGTACATCACCACCGGTTACACTCGTAACGAAAACGCCCTTCCTCGAAATCGTCTCGACACGCGCGCGCAAGCAGGTCAGCGTGCCTTCGCGGCAGCGCTGCAGCAATCGCGGTGCGTGGCCCCGCCCCCACCGCCGCCTCGCCTTGCAGCCGCAGCATCACCGGGCATCCGTGGGAGCGACGTTCCCGACGTCGCGATTCGCGGCGGCGGCAGCACGATGCTTCGCAACCGTATCTTTGCGTTTGCGGATGCAAGCTTCGTGATCGAGATGCATTCCACACCTCGCCCGGAAATCTCATCAGCATCCCGGGAGCTCAGGCGGCGTCGGCTTCGGGCGACTCGGGTACATCCTCCTCCGGTTCCGGGTCATCCGGCGGCACCAGGAACGGCCTTGCCAGGGCCTGGTAGATCGGTTCCGGACACACCAGGCGCGAGACGCCGAAGGCGATGAATGCGGTTGACATCAACGGCAACAGCAGCGAGTGATTGTCGGTCATCTCCATGACAATGATGAACCCGGTCAACGGTGTCTGCACCACACCCACGAAATATCCCACCATGCCGAGCATGATCAGGACGTGCGGCGAAAGAGACGGAGCCAATTGGGCCAGGTCGGCACCCACACCGGCGCCGGCGGCGAGCGAGGGCGCGAAGATACCACCCGGGATGCCGCTCAGATAGGACGCGACGGTGGCGAAGAACTTGTAGAAGGGATAGCCGATGCTGACCGCCTGTCCGCTGGTGATGATCTGGCTGGCTTCGTGGTAGCCGGTACCATAGGTCGAGTTGCCGGACAGGAATCCGGTCGCGGCGATGGCCAGGCCGCACCCGGCTGCCACCCACATCGGAAACCGGGTTCGCAGGGGCGCGATGCGCTGCGAGCCCGTGACCAGGATGTGACTGAACAGCCCGCCCATGCCTCCGCCGAGGACGCCGCACAGCGGAATGGCGAGCCAATCCGTCCAATGCGCCATGGCGGCGGAACTGGTGCCGAAGTAGTTGTAGTTGCCGAGCACCATCTGCGCGGTCATACCGGACAGAATCACCGCAGCGATCACGATGCCGTTGGTCTTTTCCTCGAAGCCGCGGCTCAATTCCTCGATGGCGAACACGATGCCGGCGATAGGGGTATTGAATGCCGCCGCCACACCGGCCGCACCGCCACCCAGTATGAGCGCGCGTTCCAGGTAATGCGGCGGGTTCTGCACGCGCCGGCCCAGCGCGAACATCAGCGAAGCACCCACGTGCACGGTGGGTCCTTCGCGGCCGATGGAGGCGCCGGAACACAGTCCGAACAGGGTGAGCAGCATCTTGCCCAGGGCGATGCGCATCGACAGCACCTTGGGCCGCAGCGGATCCTGACTGCCGACCTCGAGCGCGGCCAGCGCCTGCGGAATGCCACTGCCCTGCGTGCCGGGGAACCAGTTGCGCGTCAGCCAGCTCACCAGCATCAGGCCGGCCGGGCAGATCAGGAAGGCCAGCCAGGGAGAGAGATGCAGGCCGTGCAGAAACACCTCGTTGGCATGATCGGCCGCCAGCGCAAACAGCGTGGCGGCCAGTCCAACCGCGAGCGCGCCGCCCCACAGGGCAATGCGGATCTGCCAGGCGTTGCGCGACGTGAGATGCGTGTAGATGTTCCAACGCGGGCGCCGCTTCGGGGCGGCATTCTTGGGGACATGTTGCGTCACTGCTTTCTCCAATCGGAACCAGTCATTCGCGTTCGCCGACCGCGGCGTCCGGGCGCCCGTCTCCCCTGCCTGGGGTAAACGACCAGGCTCCCGCGGGGCCGCTCACGGGAAGGTGGCCACGGCCGGGCACGAGCGCTTGCCGGGCGGTCATCACCGGTTCGCGGTCCGCAATACCAAGGCCGGAGCTGCGAGCACACCGACGAGGTGGATTCCCGGCGCGGCCGGCGATGCCCCCCGTGCGTCAATGCATCAGCGCTTGCCCAGGCTCAGAAGCTGCTTGCTACCCGTCAGAGGGCGGCAATTCGCTTGATGGGAACCGCGTCGGCGTCGACGCGTTCCACCGTCGCGCATTCCAGGAAGGTTCTGGCCTTGCAGGTTCGGCAGACGGACTTGTCCAGCTTTTGGAAGATGGCGCGCAATGCAGCGGACTTTCCGCCGAAGAAGTTGTTGGGATTGATCCTGTCTATGGCATGGCATTCGTCCAGGGATTCCCACAGCCCCGACTTCACATTGATCAGGTACAGGCCCCCGCCATCGGCCCGCCGGCGCTCCGCCTCGTTGGCCAGCGCGTCGGCGCCGGCAATGTCCACGAAGCCGATGCCCTGGGCCACGATGGCAAGGTGCTTCTGCTGCGGATGGTCCTGCTCCAGCCTGGCGAACTTTTCGCGGATGTAGGCCACCGAGCCGAAGAACAGGGAGCCGTCGATGCGCATGATGTGAAGTTGCGGACATTCCTTCAGGTGCCCACCCTCGCTGGAGAACTTGCGGTTCGGCAGATTGGGGTCCGGGATGCGCGTGACGATGCGCGGGCGCGAGGCGCGCATCAGATACAGCATCAGCGACAGCAGAATGCCGGCCAGAATGGCAAACTCCAGATCCAGGAACAGCGCCGACAGGAAGGTGACGGAAAAGATCGAGCGTTCCGAGTTCGTGGACGAGAAGATGTGTTTGATGGCCGGAATATCGATCAGTCCCCAGGCCACGATGAACAGGATACCTGCCATGGCGGCGGTCGGCAGGTAGGCGACCAGGGGCGCAATGGCGAGCACGATGAAGATCTCCAGGGTTCCGGCGATCATTGCGCTCATCGGCGTCTTGGCACCCGCCTGGTAATTGAGGCTGCTGCGATTGAACGAGCCGGTGGCCACATAGGCGGAAAAGAAGCTTCCGGCGATGTTGGACAGGCCCTGCCCGATGAATTCCTGATTGCCATCGATCAGCTGTCCGCTGCGGATGCCGAGCGCGCGGCCGATCGACACGGCCTCGGTGAGCGCGAACAGGGTCATGGCCAGCGCAGCCGGTGCAAGATCCTTGATGGTCCGCAGCGAGAAGTCCGGCATCGACAACGGCGGCAGGGTCTGCGGCAGCGCACCGACCGTCTTGATGGCGGTGGCGCCGTTGCCGAACAGCACATTCAGCGCGACACCCAGAAAGCTGCCGGCGAGCAGGGCGACGATCAGAAACGGGATCTTCGGGAAGTACCGTTTCACGGCCATCCCGGACAGGAACGTCACCAGCGCAATCGCCAGTATGTAGCCATTGGTATGGGGCACCTGTTGCCAGAAGTGCACCAGCGTCGTGAACAGATTGCCGTCGCGGGGAATGGGAATACCGAAGAAATTCTTCAGCTGTTTGCTGGCGATCAGGATGGCCGCGCCGGTGGTGAAACCGACCACCACCGAATGGGAGATGAAGTTCACCAGGGTACCCATTCGTGCCAGGCCCAGGGCCAGTTCGAGCACTCCAACCATGAAGGTCAGTGTCAGCGCCAGGCTGATGTAGTGAGGGGACATCGGCTCGGCAAAGAGGCTCAGCGAAGTCAACAGTACGATCGAGGCGGCTGTGGTCGGTCCGGACATCAAATGCCAGGATGAGCCGAAAAACGCGGCGATAATCGGCGGGATCATGCCCGCATACAGACCGTACTGCGGCGGCATGCCGGCGATGGAGGCGAAGGCCACGGCCTGCGGCACAACGACAATGGCAACGGTGAGTCCGGAGATCAGGTCGCTCTTGACAGTCTCCGTGGTAACGCGGTTTTTCCAGCGCAGCACCGGAAACGCGCGCAACAACCAGGCGGGATGCTTCGTGTTCGACATGTACCGATATCCTTCAGATGACTATAACGAAACCTTTTCCATTCCAGCGCCTCGCGCTCAGGCGCTGGAAGCTAACGATTCTGTGCCTTGCCGCAGCGAAACCGCCGGATCGTCACTGCAGCACCTTCGGTCGCGGCGCTCGAATGCTGGCCACCGAGGTCCGGTGCCCGGTCGATGTGGTAGAGCACGACGATGACGACGGTGGTGGCTGCCACCATATAAAGAGGGTTGAACAGACCGATGATCAGCGGCACGGTGAGGTAGTAGGCGCGCATCCCGAGGGTGTAACAGGCGGTGCCCTGGTTGAGCACTTTCGCCACATAACTCGGCGTCGGCCAGGAGGATTGACAATCGGCGTTGATCAGGTATCCGACGTGATTGTTGGCGCGTATCGCCAGCGTGAAACAAAAGAAGGCCCAGAACAGGTCGACCAGCAAAGGCAGCAATCGCAGTGCCCAGCGGGTGTCATCCGGAACCGATTGCGGATCGAAACTTTCGAGCAGCGCTTGGAGGTTCGCGGGTGCGAGGTGCAACACCCCGATGATCAGCACGATGGCCGTCGAGGCGAGAAACGCCGCGGCCATGGTCGAGTTGCGCAGGGTCTGGACGGCCAGGACATCGGCGCACCGGTTCCGCATGAGGTTTTCGACCCAGTCCCTCCGGGCGCGGTCGTTGACGGCCTGGATGCTGTAGGCGGGATTGCGGCGTACCTGCCTGCGCAGGTACAGGTGATAACCAGCGAGCAGGGCAGCAGTGCCCAGCACGGCGATCACTTCAGTGGAAATGAAATCCACAGTTCCAAACATCTTGGTTGTGTTGTCCTTATTCGCCGATCAATGGTGTCGCACCGCCGACATCACGGTGTTGCGACGCCGCAGACCAGCCTCCCCGACCGTCCTGAGCCTGTATCTGTGGTGCTGATCGGCTCTTCGGACTCGTGCCCCTGCTCAACAGAATGATTCTGTAGGCAAGATCCCGGCCAGACTGAACGTTCACGTAGCATCAATGGTTTGCCTTTCATCCTGGATATATGAACGGCTTTGACTGCTACAAAGCGCGGGGGTCCCTACACAATTTGCAGCAAGGGCCGCGGCAAGAGGAAGTGGTTGAAAGCTCCGGGAGCAGGCGACTCAGGGGGAAACCCGCCAGCGCCACGGCAATTCCCGCTCCGCGGCAGCGCCAACGGCGTCCGGCACATGGACTAAGCTGCGACAGAGTAAGGCGCGACCTCGTCTGGCACACCGGCACAGGCGACGGTCCAGCCATCCCACTGGTCCGTGCCAGGCGCAGGCAAGTCGCCGGACCTGGCAAACCCACGACCTGCCGGCACAGCCGCTCGTTGGTCGTGGGCCACATTGCGAGGCCGCATGATGACTTTCGATGACCGCTTCCGCGTGGAGCCTGGCAAGGTTCCGGACCTCGCGCAGATCGACCCGGCGTACAAGGCGGAGCACACGGACCATGCGGCTGCAAACGCCGAGATCGAGCACTTTGCACAGCGGCTGCGCGAACTGCAGTACGTGCTGTACGCCGAAGGCTCCCGCAGTCTGCTCATTTGCCTCCAGGCCATGGACACCGGCGGCAAGGACGGAACCATCCGGCATGTGCTGGGCTATATGAATCCTCAGGGCTGCCGCGTACAGGCCTTCAAGGTTCCGACGCCCGAAGAGGCCGCACACGACTTTCTGTGGCGGGCGCACAAAGCCGTGCCGGGACGCGGGGAGGTCGTGATCTTCAACCGTTCGCACTACGAGGATGTGCTCGTGGTGCGGGTTCACGACCTGGTCCCGAAGACGGTATGGACGGCGCGCTACGATGCGATCAACGCGTTCGAGAAGTACCTGACAGACAACGGTGTGCACATCCTCAAGTTCTTTCTCCACATCAGCAGGGAAGAGCAGCTCGAACGCTTCAAGAAACGGCTGGAGGATCCGGCCCGGCAGTGGAAGATCAGCGAGTCAGACTACGCGGAGCGTCCGCGCTGGGACGATTATCAACGCGCCTACGAAGACGCACTGGGCCGATGCAGCACCGCCTGGGCGCCGTGGTTCGTGGTACCCGCCGTTCACAAGTGGTTCCGCAACCTGGTGGTGTCCAGAATCGTCGTGGAATACCTGGAGGGCCTCGGCATGCAGTTTCCGAAGCCGCGGGTCGACCTCGAGGAGATCAGGAACAGGTATCATGCCGAAGTGAAAGTGCAGAAGGAGCAGCATTGACGTTGCACGCTTCGCGTACGGCCGGTCATGTCACGGTAGTTCGGGCTCCAGACGTGTTCGAAATAGATGCGCTCGCGGCGCTGCACCAGCGCCCTGCGGCAGGTACCGCATGGCGGCGGCCCTGCGGACCGCAATCGCGTCGCCGGGAGCGACGCTCCCACAGGTGTTCGCGGCAATGACGTGCCACCACGTACGGCGATGCGCAGCCGATCGACCCGCCTGCGAAGCATGCATGATGCCCGTGGGAGCGGGGCTGTGCACGCGATCCTGCGGCGCGCAGTCCCGCCGGTGTTGAAGTCGCAGTGAAATCCGGCAACACTACCCTGAAGATTCAGTCCGGTTGTTCTGTTATTGCCGGCGCGCAAAGGAGGCCGCGTAAGCGTCGTTGCGCGCCTTGATCATCGGGTCCTCGGCTTCGATACCGGAAGGCAGGGCGGCCGGCAGGAAGAGCAGCGCGCGCTCGGCGGCCGCATTGTCGGCCACCGCCCGCGTGATTTCGATGGTTCCCAGCTCGACTTTCCTGCGCGTTGGCGGCCAGGCGACCGACGGATCGTCGAGCTTGTCCCCCTGCCCGGCAATCTCGAGAGCCATCTTCAACCGGATTGGACCGCGAGCAACGCGTGCCCGCATCTCCTGCGCGAGATAATTTCGGGTCCGCGCGTTACTGCAAGCCCCGAAAAGCGGCATCGACCGTCCCAGGCAGCATCAATCCCGTCGTATCCGCCGACTCAGCGTCCCGGCGCATCATCGCGCCGGCTCGTCTCGAACAAGAACCAGATGCGCTGTTCGGCCTCGTCGATCCAGTTCTCCAGCAGGCTCGCCGTAGCGACATCGCCATGCTCGTCGCAAAGATTGTGGGTTTCGCGCATGCGAGTGGTGAGTTGCAGGTTGTCGTCGCGAAGCTCGGCCAGCATGTCGAAGGGCGTGACATACTCGGCGTCGTTGTCCAGGAGGCGCTGCAGGCGCGCAATGTGACCGACTGAGCGCAGGGTCGTGGCGCCGAGCTTGCGGACCCGCTCGGCGATGGTGTCGGTGGCCGCATAGAGCTGCCCGGCCTGGTCATCCAGCAGCAGATGGTAGTCGCGAAAGTGCGGGCCGGAGATATGCCAGTGGAAATTCTTGGTTTTCAGATACAGGGCGAATAGGTCGGCGAGCAGCACGTTGAGCGCGCCGGCGATGTCCCGCCGGGCGTCGGAGGAGAGGGTCGTTGGCGTGTCGAGCGGCGCCTCTCGCCGGGCCTTGGCTTCTTTGACGTTCATCGGTTGGGTCTCCTTGTCGTTGAGCTCTCGGGATGCAACCCATCATGTTGCCTTCGCACAGGTGGCCCAGGCGCCCACACCGCGCCCGGGCCACCTGCCGCCTACGCGGCCGCCTGATCGCTACGTTTGAAGAACGCCAGCAGCTCCTCGTTGACCTGATCCTTGAGGGTTGTGCACATGCCGTGCGGGGCGCCCTTGTAAACCTTGAGGGTGGCGTTCTTGACGATCTTGGAGGAGAGCATTGCAGAGGCCCCGATCGGCACGATCTGATCATCATCACCATGCAGGATGAGCGTGGGCACGTCGATCCTATTCAGATCCTCCGTCAGATCCGTCTCGGAGAACGCCTTGATGCAAAAGTAGGAGCCCGGAAAGCCGCACATCATCCCCTGCAGCCAGAACGACTCGCGCACACCTTCCGAGACCTTTGCGCCCGGACGGTTGTAACCGTAGAAGGCCAGGCTCAGATCCTTCCAGAACTGCGAGCGGTCGGCTTTCACACCGGCGCGCAATTGATCGAACACCTCCATGGGGAGGCCGCCCGGATTGGCGGGCGTCTTCAGCATCAGCGGGGGAATGGCACCGATCAGCACGGCCTTGGCCACGCGTTTGGTGCCGTGACGGCCAATGTAGCGCGCAACTTCGCCACCGCCCGTGGAGTGACCAACATGGATGGCGTTGGTCAGATCGAGCGCTTCGACCAGCTCCGCAAGGTCGTCGGCGTAGGTGTCCAGGTCATTGCCGTTCCAGGGCTGGCTCGAACGCCCATGGCCGCGACGGTCGTGGGCGATGCAACGATAGCCTTGCGAGGCGAGAAAGAACATCTGGTCCTCGAAGGCGTCGGCGCTGAGCGGCCATCCATGGCTGAAAACGACTGGCTGTCCTTTACCCCAATCGTTGTAGTAGATCTGTGTTCCATCTTTGGTGGTGAAGGTGCTCATGACGCGTGCTCCTTTGTCGGGGCTGGAGGAGGTTCGAATCGTCGCCTCGCCAACTACCGGAACGTATCCCCGCCAAGAATCGGGCGGCTGCGAGGTCGGCAGTGTCGATCAGGAAATTGCGGTGCGATACGGAGGCAGGGTATTGCTCACGTCCTTTACCCTACAGGGCTCATGGAAAAGACGCTCAGCGGATCCGCCGGCAAAGCGACCACGCTCAAGTATGGTTCGGCTTCATCGCTGGAAATTGCACGTTTGTGCTGCGATTGGCATCCGCTTGCGGTTGTTTGGTGCGCAGATCGTTCACTGGCATGACGCTGAGTTTCCCGCGGCGCCGTGCTAAGCTGCATATCCGCATCACACGGACGTCGATTTCTCACTTCATCCATGAGCGCCGGAGGCGACAAGACGGCAATCGTTGGGGGAGCCAGCGCCCGCCGCGCTGCGCCCTCGCGGCACGTTGAATCCATCGCCCTGGCGATTCAGGACGAATCGCAGGATCCCGAAGTGGACGAGGTCTGCGCCTCCTGGCGGCGCAGCGCGCAACGCCACCACGTCGACCCGCAAAGCGCCGAGCCGCCGCGCGTCCTCACGGCAGGGGAGATTCGACGCGTTCGAGAACCTGCCGACAGGCTCCTTTCGACCGCCCACATCGAGCTCGATCGGCTTTTTGCGATGGTACGACCAGCAGGGTATGCGGTTCTGTTATGCGACACGAATGGTGTCGTGATCGAACACCGGAGTAGCGAACGCCGTTCGGTTGACTTGCGTTATTGGGGAGTCTGGCTCGGCGCAGTGTGGTCCGAAGCGGTGGAGGGAACCAACGGGGTCGGCACCTGCATCGAGGAACAGCGCCCCATCACGGTTCATCAATCGCAACACTTCCGGACACGACACTCCAGCCTCAGTTGCTCCGGCGCCCCCATCTACGGGCCGGACGGAAAATTGGCGGCGGTCCTCGACCTGTCATCGATCGATCCGCATGTTTCTGCACAGTCTCACGCCCTCACGCTTGCGCTGGTTACGACTTCGGCGCACATGATCGAGGAGCGATTGTTTCGCGAGCGATTCCGCAAGGAATGGATCATTGCGGTTGCGCCACCGGATGAGGAACAGGGTGCACCCCTGCTGGCGCTGGACCGCGATCACCGTATCGTCGGCGCGGATCGGATCGCACGGATCCAATTCCGGATCAGTGATGAGCGCCTCGACGCAGGACTGGGTCTGTGGACGATCTTTGCCCGGCAGGGTTCGCTGGTTCACCGGCGAGATCGGATCGACAATCTGGTCCACCTCACCATGGCGCGCGGAAGCGATTCCGCTTGTGCGCTGGTCTCGGCCCCCGTGACATCACCGCGGGCACCCATCTCTCCCCTCGACGATCTCCTGCAACCGCGCATCCCGCTCCTGAGCGGCATGCCGAGGTCGCTTGCAGTACCACCCCCTCGTGGCGGCCTGGCCCCCAGTGCACTGCGTCGCGTGCTCGACCACATCGATGCGCATCTGGGAGAGAACATGAGCCTCGAGGCGCTGGCTTCCCGCACCCATCTCTCGGCGTATCACTTCGCCAGGACCTTCAAGCAAAGCGTCGGCGTTTCGCCCCACCGCTATGTCCTGGAGCAACGCGTCAGCAAGGCGCAAGAGCTGCTGAGCCGCACCGCCCTGCCTCTGTCGAGCATCGCCCGAACGGTCGGATTCTCCGACCAGAGTCACTTTTCACGCTGCTTCCGCCGGCTCGTTGGGGCGACGCCGAGCGACTTCAGGAGAGCCCGCCAGTAGCGGAAGGCGCATGCTGCACACCCGCAGCACTGGCGCCAAGAATGGCGGCGCGCGCGTCGACTATAATGACCGGGGCAGAGCACCGCCCCGTCCTCCTACTCCTTCCCCCTGAAACTCGGCGGCGATGACCTTCACGATCAAAGTCAACGGAACCGCGCACAGCGTCGATGTCGACGAGGACACGCCCCTGCTGTGGGTGCTGCGCGACGTACTCGGGATGACCGGCACCAAGTTCGGCTGCGGCGTCGCGCTTTGCGGAGCCTGCACCGTGCACCTGGACGGCGCGCCGACACGGTCCTGCGTGACCCCCATCGGCAGCATCGGCGACAGCGCCATCACCACCATCGAGGCGGTAGGCGAAACGCCGCAGGGCAAGGCGCTGCAGCAGGCCTGGCTCGCGATCGAGGTCGTGCAGTGCGGCTATTGCCAATCCGGCCAGATCATGTCGGCCGCCGCGCTGCTGACGGCCACACCGAATCCGAGCGATGCCGACATCGACGCCGCCATGTCCGGCAACGTCTGCCGGTGTGGCACCTATCAGCGCATCCGCGCTGCCATTCATGGCGCTGCGGGCCGGGAGAAGACTGACCATGCCTGACCCGTCACTGCTGCCCCGGCTCGACCGCCGTCGATTCCTCAAGGCCGGCGCGACCCTGGGCGGCGGCCTCGTGATCCACTTTGTCCTGCCGCTCGCGTTGCGCCCCGCCTGGGCGGCGGCTGCCGCGTCGCCCGACTTCGCGCCGAATGCTTTCATCCGCATCGACCGGCAGGGCGCCGTGACACTGGTGATGCCGATGGTCGAGATGGGCCAGGGCACCTACACCGCCCTGCCCATGCTGCTGGCCGAGGAGCTGGAGGTCGGCCTCGATCAGGTCCGACTCGAGCATGCTCCGCCCAACGACGCACTGTATGCCAATTCGCTGCTGCACAGTCAGACGACCGGACTCTCGTCCTCGATCCGCGCCTTTTGGACTCCCTTGCGCCAGGCCGGTGCGGTCGGCCGCACGCTGCTGATCGCGGCCGCGGCCGAGCGTTGGGGCGTTCCCCCCGCCGCCTGCCGCGCGCAGCACGGCGTGGTCCTGCATCCGGCCGGTGCACAGCGCCTGCGCTACGGCGAGCTGGTGGATGCCGCCGCCGTCCTGCCGGTGCCGGCCCGCGACAGCGTGGCGCTGAAGGATCCGAAAGACTTCACCCTGATCGGCACCCCGGCGAAGCGCATGGACGCAGCGGACAAGGTCAATGGCCATGCGCAGTTCGGCATCGATGTGAGGCTGCCGCAGATGAAGATCGCGGCGATTGCGATCTCGCCCGTGTTCGGCGGCAAGCCGAAATCGGTGAACGAGGCGGCAGCGCGCGCAGTCAAGGGTGTGCACCAGCTGGTGCGAATCGACGAAGCCGTGGCCGTGGTCGCAGAGCACATGGGGGCGGCCCGCAAGGGGCTCGAGGCGGCGGCCATTCAATGGGACGACGGCCCGCATGCGACGCTCAGCACCGCCGACATCATCCGCCAGCTCGAAGAGGGATCGAAGCAGCCGGGAGCGGTGGCGCGCAACGAAGGCGATGCCCAGAAAGCGCTCATGGGGGCGGCGCGTCGGATCGACGCCATCTACCAGGCGCCGTTTCTCGCCCACGCGGCGATGGAGCCGATGAACTGCACGGTCCATGTCCGCGAGGACGGTTGCGAACTGTGGGTCGGCACTCAGGCCCCGACCCTGACCCAGGCTGTAGTTGCGGAGGTGACCGGCCTGCCGAAGGAAGCGATCAGCATTCACAACCATCTGTTGGGAGGCGGCTTCGGCCGGCGGCTCGAAGCCGACGGGAGCGTTCTCGCGGTCAAGATCGCACAACAGGTGAAGGGACCCGTGAAAGTCGTCTGGAGCCGCGAACAAGACATCCAGCACGACATGTATCGGCCCTATTACTACGACCGCCTGTCGGCCGGCCTGGGCGCGGACGGCAAGCCGGTGGCCTGGACCCACCGCATCTGCGGCTCCTCGGTCATTGCACGTTATGTCCCGCCGCTCTTCAAGAATGGTCTCGACCCCGATGCGGTGGACGGAGCAGCAGAACCGCCTTACGCCCTGCCGAACATCCATGTGGACTATGTGCGGGTCGAGCCGCCGGGAATCCCCACCGCCTTCTGGCGTGGTGTCGGCCCGACGCACAACGTTTTCGTCGTCGAGAGCTTCATCGACGAGCTCGCGGCGGCGGCGAAGCAGGATCCGGTCGCCTACCGCAAGGCGCTGCTGGGCCACAATCCGCGCGCCCTCGGCGTGCTGAGCCTGGCGACGGAAAAGGCGGGCTGGGGCCGATCTCTTCCCGCGGGGCAGGGCCGCGGCGTCTCGGTTCAGTTTGCCTTCGGCACCTACCTTTCGCAGGTGGCGGAAGTCGAGGTCGCCGCCGATGGTGCGATCAAGGTGCATCGCATCGTCTGCGCCGTCGACTGCGGCATGGTGGTCAATCCGGACACGATCGCGGCCCAGATGGAGGGCGGGTCGATCTTTGGCCTGACCGCTGCGCTCTACGGCGCCATCACGCTCAAGAACGGTCGGGTGCAACAGGCCAATTTCGACACCTATCGGCCCATGCGGATCGATGAAGTCCCCGTCATCGAAACGTACCTGATCAACAGCACCGAAACCCCTGGCGGTATCGGTGAGGCGCCTACGGCCGCGGTTGGCCCGGCAGTGGCGAACGCGATCTTCGCTGTCACCGGCAAGCGCATCCGCACCTTGCCGATCGATTCACAGCAGCTGAGGGCCGGGTGAAGCGTGAATAATCGGGGAAGGAATGAACGTCTCGTCAATCTTGCACCACTACGCTGACCAGCCCGACTGGCCAGCGATGGCACACTTGCTCACTCTATGATGTGGTACACGGGTAGCTTGCTCATATGCCATTCGCCCGTCTTCGCTTCGTACTGGGAGCCGGTGAAAACATGCCACTCGGTGTCGTCCAGCCTCGGATGATCGCCGCGATAGTAGTAACCCGGCCACCGGGTTTCCTGCCTGAATAGCGTGTGCCGGGTCACGCACTCCGCCGCTCTCTGGAGCTGGTGCAGATCCTCGGCACCAAGGTGATCGAGATCCTTCTTCAGCATGCTTAGAAGTTCCAGTCCGCGGCTGAGCATGGGTTCATTACCTCGGCGATGATCGGCTTGTAACTCTCGCCGTGGATCATGATCTGCCATCGACCTTCTCTCAGGTACCTGCCGGTCTCCGGGTTCTTCATGATCGGCAGTGCCCACTCCTCGAACTTGCGGACGGTGGCATCGACATGCCGGGCGATGTCGAAGACCAGATCCTCTCGCACGAGGCCCATCAGGTCACCGCGTGCATAGCGCACATGGTCCTCGGGCCGGTTTTCGTCCCACTGCATGCCCATATAGCAATTGATCGCCGACAGGCCGTGCGCGACAGCGCCGCTGCGCTCGATGTTCGCCTTTTCGACCAGGACGATCTTTGCGTCGCGCGCCCAGTATCTGGCTTCGCACGTGGCCCCGCATCCGCCAAAGCCGCCGCCGCCGATGACGAGGATGTCCGAATCCACGAATTGGTTTTTCTGGATGCGAATAGCACCATGGCATCACACCTGTTTGTTCGTGGAAGGGGGCAGCGTGGGAAGCTCCGCGATCTTGAGCGCCTCGGGCTCGTGCGCGAGCATCTGAGAGCCCAGAGCGCTTGCGTCGGGCGCCGCGTAATCGGACGGTCCCTTGATGGAACCCAAGGGTGTGGTCCTGATCGCGAACGTAAACTCCTTCACCCGCCCGTCCCGGTACCTGCTCTTCCAGGAGATGGATCCCTTCTCCTCCTCCCTGAGCACCCTGACGCTGTGGCCCAGCGGTGCGAAATCCGCATATCCCCGGACGTCGATCGCATGCTGCGGGCATGCCTTCACGCACGAATAGCACTCCCAGCAGAAATTGGGCTCGATGTTGTAAGCCCGCCGGTAGGTCCGGTCTATGCGCATGATGTCGGACGGACAGATATCCACGCACTGCCCGCAGCCGTCGCATCGCGTCATGTAAACGAAGGTTGGCATCCGATTACCTCCCTATGTTGTTCACGTCAGCAGGTCGAGGCAGGTTGGATGAACTGTTTGCCTCCTCCACCCTTTTCTGGAAGGCCGCCGCGGGCTTGTAGAACATATGGGCGAACTTGGACCAGGGAATATGGCCGCCCCGAGTGTCAGCCACAGGCCCACGGATGGCATCAATCAAAAGGAATCCCCTTGTCGCATGGTGTGGTCTTTCCCACACCAAATACAGTGCTTTCTGGGCCCAGCGGCCGATAGGGGAACCCGCTGCTCATCCAAATCCAGCCCAGGACGGCGCCGCCGCAATTCGATGCCCTGCGACGCACTCTCGCAGGCCCGGCGATGTCTCCTGGAGCCTGTCCGGGCAACCAGCTGCAGTCCGACGGTACCCCTCGCAATGAACTAAGCTGCCATGAGAAAACGGCGGGTCGGACAGGCTTCGTTACCGCTCGCCTGCCTGGCGTCGCCCGCCGGATGGACGACGGTTGGATCTGGCCATGGACACCGGCGGCAGAACCTCGACAGGCTCGCACATGTCTCGATGCCGGGTCCGGCGAGTGAAGAAGGCGCGTACTGGGGGAGGGTTTCGTCCATGAATCGACTTGGGGGTGGGTTGCGCCTGAGCGCTGGCGCCCTGGTGCTCGGCATGAGCCAGTCTGCGAACGCGGCGTTCGACAGCATCGACATTTTCGGCGACAGCTTGTCCGATACCGGCAATCTGTACAACAGCGTCGCCAACATCGTGGGCCTGCAAGCCGCCAACGCCGCGTTCGCCGGCTACCCGGGCGGGAACGGACGCCTTTCCAACGGACCGATCTGGGTGGACTACTTCGCCACGGCCAACCCTGCAATCAACGTGACTACCTTCGCCATCGCCGGTGCCATGGCCAACACCTACGGCGGTACCGACAACACCGGCGACTTCGCACTGGGCTCCGTTCCGTTTATCGGCGCTGCACTGCAGGCTGCGGCCGGAGGACTCGCCAGCGAGCTCGGCAATGCGGCGGGAAAGCTGCCCGATCTGACCGGCACCGGCTCGGCGCTCGTCGTGTGGATCGGCGCCAACGATCTGCTCTCGGCCCGCGAGCTCGGATTCGCGAACGCCACCGATGCGGTGCCGTTCGCGACCGCGGCCGTGTCCAGCGCCGTGACCACGTTGCTCGACATGCACCCCGACGATCTGTTCCTGGTCAACCTGCCGGACCTCGGACGTACCCCGCGCGCAAATCAACTGCAAGACAACGCAGACCTCACGGCCGCCTCTGTGGCCTTCAACGGCGAGCTTGCCCAGATTGCTGGCAGCGCGGCTTCCGGCGTGACGCTCGTGGACATGTTCGATGCCTTCAACCGACTGCTCGACGATCCGGCGGCCGCCGGATTCTCCGACGTCACCAGCTCCTGCCTCTCTCAAGTGCTCGGCACTACCGTGTGCGCCGACCCTGCAGGTCTCCTCTTCTGGGATCCGGTGCATCCGACCACCCATGGGCAGGAGTATGTGGCCGCCATCCTGCAGGGAGCCCTGGCCCCGGTACCGCTGCCGTCTGCGTTTCTCTTGATCCTGTCCGGGCTGGCGATGCTGTGGAGAATGGGCAGTCCCCCAACACCCCGGTACCCGGCGAGCTTGTGACCGGCACGGTCGCGCTTCGCAGCCGAGCGCCCAAAGGACCGGTTCCCGCGACCACGGCGTCTGCCCATGATGCGGGGCCTGCCATGCACACTTCAAGACCTGACCCCGTTGCCTCAGCGCGGGGTCAGGTCTTGTTCTGTGCATCGTCCGCTCTGTCTTCCCGGTTCCCGATGCAGCTGATCCTCCAATAACGCAATCACCATACGACCGGCCTCGAAGGGACTGCGACCGTGCTCTAGACTGGGTTAAAGCGCCGCCCGCAAGGCGTCGAGGAAGGACTGGTTTTCCGCGGGTGTGCCCACCGTGACGCGCAGGCAATCCTGAAGCGCGCCGTGGCTGCCGTGCAGATTCTTCACCAGCACCCCGCTCGCGCGCAGTTTGGCGAACACTTTCGGGCCACGCCCGCCCGGCAGTCGGAACAGCAGGAAGTTCGCCCGGCTCGGCCACACTTCGATCCCCGGCAGCGCTCGAAGGCGGATGTATAAGGCCTCACGGTCGGCGCGTATGCGTGCGGTCTGCTCGTCCAGCACGTCCTGGTGGCACAGCGCCAGATCCGCGCTCACCTGGGTGAGCACGTTGATGTTGTAGGGCAGGCGCACCTTGTCGATCTGCTCGATCCACTCGGGGTGCCCGATCAGCAAGCCCAGCCGCAGCCCCGCCAGTCCGAGCTTGGACAGCGTACGCAGGATCAGCACATGGCGGTGGCGATCGAGCAGCCGCTCGCAGCTTGCCTGCGCGAACGGCAGATAGGCCTCGTCGATCACCACCAGACCCGGACTGGCCGCGACCAGCGCTTCCAGCGCTGCGGCATCGAACAGGTTGCCGGTGGGATTGTTCGGATAGGCGAGGAAGGTCAGTGCCGGGCGGTGCTGCTCCACGAGCGCCTGCGTCGGCGGCAGATCGAGCGCGAAATCATCCGGCCGCAGCTCGGCGGCCACATGGCGCATGCCGGTGAGCAGGGCGATCATGCGGTACATGACGAAGCTCGGCTCGGGCGACAGCACCACCCGGCCGGGCGCGGCAACCGCCATCATGAGCATCTGGATCAATTCGTCCGAGCCGTTGCCGAGCACCATGCCCCACTCGGGCGCAATGCCCTGGCTGCTGCGCAGTCGCTCCTGCAGCGCGTGTGCCTGCGGATCGGGGTAGCGGTTGAGCTGAACGTGTCGCAGGCTCTGCAGCCACTCCTCGACCAGTGGCTCGGGCCAACCGTACGGGTTCTCCATGGCATCGAGCTTGATGTACCCCGCCGACTCCGGCACGTGGTAGGCGCGCAGCGCCCGAACCTCGGGCCGGATCAGGCGCTGCAGGCGTTCTTCCAAATCGCTCACGGTTGCGGCGGCCGCAAGGACTATCGACCGGCCTCGACGCGAAAGCGTGCCGAGCGAGCGTGGGCGGTCAGCCCCTCGCCTTCTGCCAGGGTGGCCGCCGTCTCGCCGAGGCTGACTGCGCCTTCGGGCGAACAGCCGATCAGGCTCGAGCGCTTCTGGAAATCGTAGACACCGAGCGGCGAGGAGAAGCGTGCGGTGCGCGAGGTGGGCAGCACGTGGTTGGGACCTGCACAGTAGTCGCCGATCGCCTCGGCGGTGTGGCGGCCCAGGAAGATGGCACCGGCGTGGCGGATGCGGGCAGCGAGCGCGTTGGGATCGGCTACCGAGAGCTCGAGATGCTCGGGCGCGATGGAGTTCGCGACCTCCGCGGCTTCTGCGAGATCGCGCACCTCGATGAGCGCACCGCGCGCGCCCAGGGAATGCTCGATGATGGCGGCACGCGACATCTGCGGCAGCAGGCGCGCAATGGCCTCCTGCACGCGATCGAGAAACGCGCCATCGGGGCTGATCAGGATGGCCTGCGCGTCCTCGTCGTGCTCGGCCTGGGAAAATAGATCGGCGGCGATCCACTCCGGATCGGTGAGCCCGTCGCAGATCACCAGGATCTCCGAAGGACCGGCGATCATGTCGATGCCCACCGTGCCGTACACCTGGCGCTTGGCGGTTGCGACGTATAGGTTTCCCGGCCCCACGATCTTGTCCACCCGCGGAACGGTCTCGGTGCCGAAGGCGAGCGCCGCCACCGCCTGCGCGCCGCCGATGCGCAATACCCGGTCGACTCCGGCGATGTGCGCCGCGGCGAGCACCAGGTCGTTGGCTTCGCCGCCGGGCGTCGGCACCACCATCACCAGCTCCGCCACACCGGCCACCTTGGCCGGCACCGCGTTCATCAGCACCGAGGAGGGATACGCCGCCTTGCCGCCGGGCACGTAGAGACCCACCCGGTCGAGCGGCCGGATCTGCTCGCCGAGCACCGTGCCGTCGGCTTCCGTGTACTGCCAGGACTCGAGCTTCTGGCGCTCCGCGTGCGCCGCGATGCGCGCGCGCGCCTGCTCGAGCGCCGCGCGCTGATGTTGCGGGATGCGTGCTGCGGCCTGCTCGAGCGCCGATCGCGGCAGCTCGAGCTCGGCGGCGCACGCAACGTTCAGCCGGTCGAATCGCCGCGTGTACTCGAGCAGCGCGGCATCGCCGCGCGCACGCACCTGCGCGAGGATTTCCGTGACGGTGCGGTTGACGGCCTCGTTCGCACCGGCCTCGTGGGCGAGCAGCGCCTCGAGGCGGGGCTGAAAATCCGGGTCCGAGGTTCGCAGGCGCGCGAGCTGCACCATGCTCATAACCCTCCGGCAGCGGAGCGCGGCGCCACGGCACCCTCCATCAGGGCGATGAAGTGCTTGATGCGCGCGTGCTTCATCTTCATCGCCGCCTTGTTGACGATCAGGCGTGAGCTGATGTCCGCAATCCATTCCTGCTCGACCAGACCGTTGGCGCGCAGGGTGTTGCCGGTGTCGACCAGGTCCACGATGCGGTCCGCGAGCCCGACCAGGGGCGCAAGCTCCATGGAGCCGTAGAGCTTCACGATCTCCACCTGCTGGCCGCGCGCGGCGAAGTAGCGCCGAGTGGTGGCGACATACTTGGTTGCAATGCGCATGCGTCCTTCGCCCTCGGTCGGCTGCGGCAGCCCCGCCACCATCATGCGGCAGCATGCGATACGCAGGTCCAGCGGCTCGTACAAGCCCTCGCCGCCATGCTCCAGGAGCACGTCCTTGCCGGCGACGCCCAGATCCGCCGCCCCGTACTGCACGTAGGTCGGCACGTCGGCAGCACGGATGATCACCAGCTTCACGCCGGCGTCGCTGGTATCGAGGATCAGCCTGCGGCTGGTTTCCGGATCCTCGGCCGGCACCACGCCGGCGGCGGCGAGCAGCGGGAGCGTTTCCTTGAAGATCCGCCCCTTGGAAAGCGCAATAGTGAGCGGCTCGGTCACCCCCCGCACCCCGGAACCGCAATGCGCCGCGGCAGTCTCACGCCGGTACCCTGCGGATGCGCGCGCCGAGCTGCGCGAGCTTCTCCTCGATGCACTCGTAGCCGCGGTCGATGTGATAGATGCGATCCACCACCGTCTCGCCCTCCGCCACCAGACCGGCCAGTACCAGGCTGGCCGAAGCGCGCAGGTCGGTGGCCATCACCGGCGCCGCGGTGAGCCGCTCCACGCCCTGGCTGATGGCAGTGTTGCTTTCCAGGCGGATGTCGGCACCCATGCGCCGCATTTCGTGCACATGCATGAAGCGGTTCTCGAACACCGTCTCGGTGATGGTCCCCACCCCTTCGGCGATGGCATTGAGCGCGGTGAACTGCGCCTGCATGTCGGTGGGAAACGCCGGATAGGGTGCGGTGCGCACGTTTACCGCGCGGGGACGGCGTCCATGCATCAGCAGCTCGATGGAGTCCTCTGCGGTGCGGATCTCCGCACCGGCCTCGACGAGCTTCTGCAGCACGGCATCCATGACCTGAGGACGCGCATGCTTCACCTTGATCTGTCCGCCGGTAATGGCGGCCGCCACCAGATAGGTACCGGTCTCGATGCGGTCGGGCAGCACGTTGTAGCGGGTGCCGCTCAGATGATCGACGCCCTCAATGGTGATGGTGTCGGTTCCGGCGCCGGTAATCCTCGCGCCCATGCTCACCAGAAAGCTCGCGAGGTCCACCACTTCGGGCTCGCGCGCCGCGTTCTCAATCACCGTCATACCCTCGGCCAGCGTCGCCGCCATCATCAGGTTCTCGGTGCCGGTGACGGTCACCATGTCCATTATCAGCCGCGTGCCCCTGAGGCGCGGGGCGCGCGCGCGGATGTAGCCACCTTCGACCCGGATCTCCGCGCCGAGGGCCGCCAGCCCACTGATGTGCAGGTTGACCGGGCGCGAGCCGATGGCGCAGCCGCCCGGCAGGGACACGTCGGCACGCCCGTAGCGTGCCAGCAGCGGCCCCAGCACCAGGATCGAGGCGCGCATGGTCTTGACCATTTCATAAGGCGCATAGAACTCGCGGATCGGGCGCGGATCGACCTCGATGTTCATGCGCTCATCGACGGTGAGCTCCACGCCCATGCGCCCCAGCAGCTCCATGGTGGTGGTGATGTCGTGCAGGTGGGGGACGTTGCCCACGGTGACCGGACCGTCCGCCAGCAGGGTTGCGGCGAGGATGGGCAGGGCAGCGTTCTTGGCACCGGAGATCCGGATCTCACCCTGCAGCGGCACACCCCCGCTGATGATCAGCTTGTCCATGCGTGGCGCCAGCCCGGAAATCTCACCAGCCGGCCAGCGGCTGGCCAGTAGGTGAATGGATCGTAGGGAAGAACTGGCATTCTTCACGATCTCCTAACGATGAAACACGGTTCACGCCGCCGGCCGATCCCGGTTCTGGCGCTTTCTCGCTCGCCCTGGCTTGGTCTTCACTCACGTGGTAGCTACGGCTACCACCGCTCCAGCCCGGCGCCAGGACGGCTGCCAATTCCGTCAGCTCCCGCGATGCTGGTGAGATTTCCGGGCTAGCCGGACCGGGTGCGGGCCCACTCCTCCGGGGTGAAGGTTCGCATGGACAGGGCATGGATGTCGGCACGCATGCGCTCGCCCAGCGCACCGTACACCAGGCGATGCTGCTGCAGCGTGGTCTTGCCCGCGAACTCGGGGGAGACGATGACCGCCTCGAAGTGCTGTCCATCGCCCTGCACCTGCACCTGTGCGCCGGGCAGGCCGGCCTCGATGAGCCGCTTGATCTCCTCTGGATCCATGATCCTGTTCCTCTCGTGCTGCTGCGGTTTCGCTTGTCCCCCAGGTCCTGCCCGCCGCGGCATCGCGCCCGGGCCCGCGATGCATCCCGCAACCTGCAGTCGGCGTTGCACGAGGCGGACGAGGGCGCGGGAGGCCTGCGACGAGAGACTGCGGTGGCACAGGCTCCGAGGGTGGAGCTCGCCCTGCCCAGGCCACGGGCATGATATAGAAAACCGGCCGCCCCGCCAAACCTGGGTGTACGGTAGGGAAAGATCGTGCGAGAGCGCCAGGCGCGCCCGTTACTCACGACGCAGCGGCAGCACCTGATCCAGCCCGCTGACACGGGCAATGGAAAGCATCTGGGCCGGGATGTTGAGGAAGACGATGTCGACGCCGCGGCTTCGCGCCTCGCGCATCCATTCGACCAGCAGCGCCACGCCGGCGCTGTCGGCGCGTTCCACGTGCTGCAGGTCCACCCGCACCTCGTCCAGCGCATCCATGACTTCGCGCCCCCGCCGCAGCAGCTGGGGCACGGTGGCAAAGCTCAATAGCCCCGACAGCACCACACGCCCGTCGGGCGCAGTGTCGAGCTCGGCAGGGGTGGCACTCACGAAGCCAGCTTGTCATTGCGGTCCGCCAGCTTCTGGATCAATCCGTCCATGCCGACGTTGCGGATCTCGGACGCAAAGGAACTCCGGTAGTTGGTAACCAGGCTAACGCCGTTCACGACCACGTCGTACACCTTCCAGTCCGCGTCCTTGCGATGCATGCTGTAGTCGACGGTGATGGGCTGGCCGCCTCCCGGCTGCTCGACCGTGGTCCGCACCACCACGTCGCTCGCTTCCGGCGGTGCCTGCACGGGCTCGACCACCACCTTCTGGTCGCGGTAATCGGCCAGTGAAACCGCATAGGTGCGCACCAGCAGGGTGCGGAACTCGTCGATGAAGCGCTGGCGCTGGTCCGGCGAGGCATTTCTCCAGTTGCGCCCCAGCACCCATCTCGCCATGGTTTCGAAATCGAAATGAGGGAGCACGATCTCGCTGACCAGGTCATAGGTGCGGCGCGGATTCTCCTTGACGATGTTGCGCTCGGACTTGAGCTTGGCAAGCATCTGGTCCGAGGTCTGGACCACGATGTCGCGCGGCCCGTCGCCGGCCAGCGCCACACCGTTCAGGCACACCACCGCGACCAGGCCGATCAGAAGACTCTTCAGTCTTTTCATGAGTGTCACTCGTCACACGGAGTCGACGCAGATCTCAGGCAAGTGTAGCGCAGCCGGGCGCTACTGCGCAGGGTGGGTTCCGGCCGTGGCCCCTGGAGCGCCCCCCGACCCGCCCTCGCCGGCCTTGCTGAACAGATATTGGCCGATCAGCTGCTCGATGACCAGCGCCGACTGCGTGAGCTTGATGACGTCGCCCTGGGCGAGGTACTGCTCCTCGGCCCCCGGGTCCAGCGACACGTACTGCTCGCCGAGCAGCCCGGAGGTGAAGATGCTCGCCGTGGTATCCACGGGCAGGCGGTTGTACTGGGTGTCGATCATCATCTTGACCATGGCCTGGTAGCGGGTTTCGTCGTAGCCGATGTACGACACCCGGCCCACCTTGACCCCGGCGAGCGTCACGGGCGAGCGCACCTTGAGGCCGCCGATGTTGTCGAAGTAGGCTGTGACCTCGTAGCCCCCGGAGCTGGTGAAGGCGGCCAGATTGCTGACCTTCATGGCGAGCATGAACAGCGCGGCCATCCCGGCCGCGATGAACGCCCCCACCCAGACCTCCACCCTTCTTCTGCTGACCATCGGGCTAGCTCCCAAACATCAGCGCCGTCAGTATGAAATCGAGCCCCAGGACGGCGAAGGCGGTATGGACCACGGTACGCGTCGTGGCGCGGCTCACGCCTTCGGTGTTCGGAACCGCGTCGTAGCCCTCGAACACCGCAATCCAGGTCGCCACGAAACCGAACACCACGGTCTTGATCACCCCGTTCATAACGTCCTCTCGAAAGTCCACCTTGGCCTGCATCTGGGACCAGAATGCCCCGTCATCCACGCCAAGCAGCCCGACGCCGACGAAGTAGCCGCCCAGCACGCCCACCGCGCTGAACACTGCGGCGAGCAGCGGCAGCGAGATCAGGCCCGCCAGGAAGCGGGGCGCCACCACCCGCTTGAGCGGATCGACCGCCATCATCTCCATGCCCGAGAGCTGCTCGGTCGCTTTCATGAGCCCGATCTCGGCGGTGAGCGCAGACCCTGCGCGTCCGGCAAAAAGCAATGCCGAGACCACCGGGCCGAGCTCGCGCACCAGCGACAGCGCCACCACCTGCCCCAGCGACTGCTCGGCACCGAAGTCCACCAGCGTGTTGTACATCTGCAGCCCCAGCACCATGCCAACGTTGAGTCCCGAGATGACGATGATCTGCAATGACAGCACGCCGACCGAATAGAGCTGGGCCACGACCAGACCAGGACGCAGCAGCAGCGTCCCGAGCCGCCCCAGCACCTGCAGCAGGAACAGGTTGGCGCGCCCCAGGCGCTCGAAAAAACCCAGACCGACAGAGCCCAGGTTGTGCAACAAGCCCAGAAAGTTCAAGTCGGATTACCCGAAGATGGAGCGCCCGAAGAGGCAGTATGGGTCACGGAGGGATTCCTGCACCGGCCATGAGATCTTCGGTGAAGTCCGGCGCAGGATAGTGAAATGGCACCGGCCCGTCCGGCAATCCGTGCATGAACTGGCGAACGTAATCGAGCGAGGAGTGCCCGAGCTCCCTGGGCGCCCCGTGCTGCACGACACGACCCTCGGAGATCATATAGATCTCGTCGGAGATGGTCGACACCTCCTGGACGTCATGGGAGACGATAATGCTGGTGAGATGCAGGGTGTCGTTGAGCAGCCGGATCAGCTGCATGATCACGCCGACGGTGATCGGATCCTGCCCCGTGAAGGGCTCGTCGTACATGATCATCATCGGGTCCAGGGCGATGGCCCGCGCCAGTGCCACCCGGCGCGACATGCCGCCCGACAGCTCGCTCGGCATCAGGTCGCGCGCCCCGCGCAAACCCACCGCCTGCAGCTTCATCAGCACCAGGTCGCGGATCATGGATTCCGGGAGTTCGGTATGCTCACGCAGCGGAAATGCCACGTTCTCGAACACCGTGAGATCGGTGAACAGGGCGCCGGTCTGAAACAGCATGCCCATGCGCTTGCGCACCCGGTACAGATCGGCCAGGGAAAGGGCATGGACGTTCTGGCCGTCGACGTGCACGGTACCGGAGGTCGGGCGCAGCTGACCGCCGATCAGCCGCAGCAGCGTGGTCTTGCCGGTCCCGCTCGGCCCCATGATGGTGGTGACGGCACCGCGCCGGATGTCGATGTCGACGCCGTCGAGGATGACGCGCGCGCCGTATACGAAACGCAGCCCGCGAGTCCGGACCAACACGCCTTCATCGTTGTTGTGATTCGCCTTATCGCTCACTCGCCGCTCGTCCGCAGCGCCCGGAAAACGACAGAGTGTCCGCAAGTTCACCCCCGGAGTCAACAGACGCCCGGAATCCTTAAGCGGAGGCTTTGACTTGGAAAACCCGTCGCCGGGCGGCCTGTGCCCGATCCGCAGGCTGGCCACCCGACCGCGTCGCACGCTCCTGCCGCCTTGCGGCGCCGGCCGGGAACCCCGACACTGGCGCGATGCACGTCGACCTGTTCTACGAGCTTTCCGTGCCACGCCACCTCGGGCGCAGCGAGCGTGAGGTGTTCGAGGAAACGTTGCAGGAACTCGCCTTCGCCGAACAGTACGGCTTCTCCACTGCCTGGCTGGTCGAGCATCATTTCATGCCGGAGTATTCGCACAGCTCGGCACCCGACCTGTTTCTCGCAGCGGCCGCCCAGCGCACCGGGCGCCTGCGGCTCGGCCACGCCGTCATTCCCCTGCCCTACACCCATCCGGTGCATGTCGCCGAGCGCCTGGCCACCCTGGACATCCTCTCCGGCGGACGCGTGGAGTTCGGCTATGGCCGGGGTTTTTCGCCCCATGAGTATGCCGCGTTCGGTCTCGACATGGCCGAGAGCCGCAGCCTCACCGAGGAGGCGCTGGCGGTGATCCGCCTGGCCTTCTCCGCAGCGCCGGTGAACCATTGCGGGCGCCACTTCCGGCTCCAGGACCTCAGCATCGTGCCCACGGTGGTGCAGCGCCCGCATCCGCCCATCTGGAGCGCGGCGGTGAGCCCCGAGAGCTTCGAGCTCGCCGCCCGTGCCGCGGTAGGCGTGCTGGCCGGCCCCTTCAAGCCCTGGTTCATGGTGCGCGAGGATATTCGCCGCTACCGCAGCGTCTGGCGCGCGGCGCACGGCGATGCGCCCGCGCCGCCGGGTCGCAATTCGCGCGTCGGCATGACCGTGGGCGTGTACTGCCTGGAGGACGGCCAGCGTGCGCGCCGCCTGGCGCGCGCGCCGCTCGAATGGTTCTACCGCCAGCTCCTGCGGCAGACTCGCCCGGTGCTGCAGCAGCTCTTCCGCGGCTACGAGCACTACCGCCGGATCGGGCGCCTTGGCGGCCTGCTCGATCTCACCACCAACCTGACGGCGCTGGAGACGCTGGGCATGGCCATCGTCGGTGATCCCGCCTATTGCATCGGCCGCCTGCAGGCGCTGGCCGCCGCCGGCGTCGACCACGTGCTGTGCGCCATCGGCGCCGGCGCCATGCCGAGCGCGGATGTGCGCGAGTGCATCCGGGTGCTGGGCGAGTCCGTACTCCCGCACCTCGGCGTACCGGCACCGGAAGACACGCAGGCCGGGGCATGAGGTCCGGGCCGGTCTTCAGGCAGCCGCGCAGCGGCCGTGCACGTCGCGCTGAGCGGCAGCGCCGGGCACCTGGCGCGCTGCCTGCTGCCGGCGCTGCTCGCCGATGCACGCATCACCCGGGTGAGCGCTTTCGATCTGCGTCCCTGCGGGCTGCACCACCCGAAGCTGGTGGAGCGGGTCGCCGACATGCGGGCCCCCGGCATCGGCGAGCACCTGCAGGGCTGCGATGCCCTGGTACACCTGGCCTTCGTGGTGATGCGCGGCGACCTCGGGCGGCGGCGTCACGACCGGACGTGGATGCGCGACATCAATGTCGCGGGCAGCGGCAACCTGCTGGGGGCCGCGGTCGAGGCCGGGGTGCGCAGCATCGTGCAGCTCTCGAGCGCTGCGGTCTACGGCGCGTGGCCGGACAATCCATCGCGCATCCCCGAGCGCCAGCCGCTGCGCCCGACACCGGGGTTCGCCTACGCCGAGGACAAGATCGCCGTGGAGCAGTGGCTGGATGCCGCGTGCGCCCGACTGGCCTGCAGTACGCATGGTGCGGCTGCGCCCCCATGCCATCCTCGGACCCAACGCCCATCCGCTGCTGCGCGCCCTGCTCCGCCAGCCCTTCTATCCGCTGCTCCCGGAACCGCTGCCGCTCACCCAGTGCGTCGCCGAGGAGGACGTGGTGGCGGCGATCCGGCTCGCCCTGCTCGGCGATGCCGAAGGCGCTTTCAATCTCGCCGCCGAACCCGCCGTGCCGTTCCGCGACCTGCTGCGTCACCGCCACCGCCATCCGTTGCCGCTGCCGTTCACGCTGGCGCGCGCGCTGATCCACGCCAGCTGGCGCGTCAGTGGTCGCGCCGGCGAGCCGGCCTGGATCGACGGCATGCGTCACTCGCTGGCACTCGACTGCACACGTGCGCGCCGCGAGCTCGGTTGGAAACCCCGGATGAGCGTGTATGATTGTGTGCAGCGCGGCTGAGCGCGGTTGGAGGAGCTGCATGGTGGGCGAGATCATCCGCTTTCGCAAATCCAAGCCCGGCGAGAAGTATCGCGGCAAAACACTCTGCGCGAGCGGCTTTCATCACTGGGAAGTGCTCGCGGATCAGCCTTTCGCAGTGCGGCGTGGCGCTCTCATCACGCGCTACCGCTGCACGCGCTGCGGGGCGACGCGCACTCGCGCGGAGTGATCGGCTGCGGCGATTGCCTTCGCCGCTGCCTTCGGTTCAAATAGTCACCCGCCGCGTGGCCGAGCTGACGCCCCGCGGAGCGGTTCGCCGGGAGCAGGTCCGTGGAAGAGAAGTTCACCGTCAAGAACGTCAAGTGCGGCGGGTGCGTCAACACCATACGCGAAGGTCTGGGCAAGTTCCCGGGTGTGAACGGTGTGGACGTGCAGATCGAGGGCGGCAAGGTCAGCGTGACCGGCGAAGGGCTGTCGCGCCCCGCACTCTCCTCGAAGCTTGCCGAGCTCGGCTACCCGGAAGCGCATGAGCTCTAGCACCACTCGACTCGCTACGCGCAGATTACTCACTCGCCCTCTCCCCGGGCGTCGGCGGTGCAGCCCAGCGTGACGCGACTCGAGCGACCGCCGGTCCGCACCGAACAGCGCGAGCCACCATCCCCTCGCGCCCACCATCGACGACGCCGCGCTGAAACGGCTGGGGCTCGCAGTGCTGGAGACCGAGGCCCGCGCGGTGGCGGCGCTCGCCGCGCGCATCGACGACAACTTCGCCCGCGCCTGCCGGTACATGCTGGGCTGCGAAGGCCGCGTGGTGGTGCTGGGGATGGGCAAGTCCGGCCATGTCGGCGGAAAGCTGGCCGCCACGCTGGCCAGCACCGGCACACCGGCGTTCTTCGTCCATCCCGGCGAGGCGAGCCACGGCGACCTCGGCATGATCACCCGCAAGGACGTGGTGCTCGCGCTCTCGAACTCCGGCGAGACGGAAGAGCTGCTCACCATCCTGCCGCTCATCAAGCGCCTGGCAGTACCGCTCATCACGCTCACCGGCCGCCCGGACTCCACCCTGGCGCGCGCCGCCGACGTCAACATCGACGTCTCGGTGGAACAGGAAGCCTGCCCGCTGGGGCTGGCACCGACCTCCAGCACCACGGCCGCGCTCGCCATGGGCGATGCGCTCGCCATCTCGCTGCTGGAGTCGCGCGGCTTCACCGCCGAGGACTTCGCCCGCTCCCATCCGGGCGGACGGCTCGGCCGCCGGCTGCTGCTGCTGATCGGCGAGATCATGCACACCGGCAGCGGCATTCCCCAGGTCGGCGCCGACGCACTGCTCAGCGAAGCCCTGGTGGAGATGACGCGCAAGGGACTGGGCATGACCGCCGTGGTGGACAGCGACCGCCGGCTGCTGGGAATCTTCACCGATGGCGACCTGCGCCGCGCCCTGGATCGCGAGATCGACGTGCACCACACCGGCATCGCCGGCCTCATGACCCGCAACTGCAAGACCGCCGAGGCCGGACAGCTCGCCGCCGAGGCGCTGCAGATCATGCAGCGACACAAGATCAACGCCCTGCTGGTGCTCGATGCCGAACGGCGCCCGGTCGGTGCGCTCAACATGCACGACCTGCTGCGCGCGGGGGTGGTATGAGCGCCTTGCCACGGCAGCCCGCGAGCGGCGGGCGCGACGCACTGACGATGGACGAGCTCCTCGACCGTGCGGCCAGGGTCCGAATGGTGATCTTCGACGTCGACGGTGTGCTCACCGACGGCAGCCTCTATCTCTCCGACGACGGACAGGAGTACAAGGCGTTCCATTCCCGCGACGGTCATGGCATGAAGATGCTGCTGGAAAGCGGCGTGCAGATCGCGGTGATCACCGGGCGAAGCTCGCAGGTGGTCGCCAAGCGCATGGAGAGCCTCGGCATCCAGTTCGTCTACCAGGGCCAGCGCGACAAGCTGCCGGCGTTCGAGGCGCTGCTGCAGCGCGTGCACCTGGAACCGCGAGCAGATCGCCTACGTCGGCGACGATGTGGTCGACCTGCCGGTGATGCGCCGCGTGGGGCTGGCGATCGCGGTGCAGGACGCGCACCCACTGGTCAAGAAACACTCGCACTGGCAGACGCCGTGCCCCGGCGGTCGCGGCGCGGCGCGCGACGTCTGTGAGCTCATCCTGGAGGCACACGGCAGGCTGAACACCGAGTTCGACAAGTATCTGTGATGGACATCCGGGGTATACTTACCCTGGCGGCGTTGGCCGTGCTGGCCCTGCTCAGCTGGTGGATACACGATCTGGTGCAAACGGGCGCACCGGTGGTCGGCGAGGCGGCGGGCCACCTTCCCGACTACACGATGGACGACCTGACGCTGACTGCCATGACGCCGGCCGGCACTCCCGATTATCGGCTGCGCGCCACTTCCATGGTCCATTACCGCGACGACGACAGCTCGCGCTTCGAGCGTCCTCACCTCGAGATCTATCAACCCGAAGGCCCGACCCTGGACCATCGACGCGCACGAGGCGTGGATGGCCTCCAAGGGAACCCTCGTGAAGCTGACCGGGGACGTGCGCATCCGGCGCCAAGCCTACGATCACCATCGCGGAGTGACGGTGCTGACCGAGGCGCTGACGGTGCGCCCGAAGGAGCGTTACGCGGAGACCGACCGGCCGGCGACCGTGCTCAGCGAAGGCGCGCGCGTGAACAGCATCGGCCTGCGCGCCTGGCTGCCGCAGAGCCGGCTGGAACTGCTGGCCAGAGTACGAGGAAAATATGAAACGCCCACGCGCTGAGCTGCTACCGTGGATGCTCGCCGCACTGCTGCTGTGCCCCGCGCTGGTGCGGGCGCTGTCGAGCGATCGCATGCAGCCGGTCTACATCGAGGCCAATCACGCCGAGATCAACGACAAGCAGGGCATCAGCATCTATCGGGGCGATGTGAAGCTCACCCGCGGCAGCATGCACCTCACCGCCGATACGCTGACGGTGCACCACTCCGGCAACGCCATCGACGAGCTGGTCGCGATCGGCAATCCCGCCACCTATCGCGAGATCCAGGACAAGAACAACAGTGAAGTGCGCGCCAACGCCGGGCGCATGGAATATCACGCCGGCACCGGTCAGCTGGTGCTGTTGCACGACGCCAAGCTGTGGCAGGACGTCAACGAGTTCGGGAGCGAGCGCATCGTCTACGACACCAACACCGAGCTGGTAAACGCCGGTGATCTGGACTCGAACAGCCAGCGCGTCCACATCACCATCCACCCCAAGGACCAGCCGCCGCAATCGGCAACCGCAGCACCTCCCGCCGCTCCCCCCGCGCCGCAATGAGCGTGCTGCTGGGGCGCGAGCTGGTCAAACGCTACAAGGCGCGGCGCGTCGTCGACGGTGTTTCACTGCGCGTCGAGAGCGGCGAGGTGGTGGGCCTGCTCGGCCCCAACGGCGCCGGCAAGACCACCTGCTTCTATCATGATCGTCGGGCTGGTGTCCTGCGACTCGGGCAGCATCGTGCTCGACGGCAGGGACATCACCCGCCATCCCATGCACGCCCGCGCCCGGCTCGGCGTCGGCTACCTGCCGCAGGAACCGTCGGTGTTCCGCAAGCTCACGGTGTTCGAGAACGTCATGGCCATCCTGCAGACGCGTCGCGAGCTCGATGCCGAGGGGCGCGAGGCCACGCTCGAGGACGCTGCTGCAGGAGCTGCACGTGGGACACCTGCGCGATTCAGCCTGGGGCATAAGCCTCTCCGGCGGCGAGCGGCGGCGCGTGGAAATCGCCCGCGCGCTGGCGGCCGAGCCGCGCTTCATTCTGCTGGACGAGCCGTTCGCCGGAGTCGATCCGCTCTCGGTGCTGGACATTCAGCGTATCATTCAGCACCTGCGCCAACGCGACATCGGCGTGCTGGTCACCGACCACAACGTGCGCGAGACCCTGGGGATCTGCGATCGGGCCTATATTCTGAACAACGGCGTGGTCATCGCTGCCGGCAGCCCGGATGAAATCCTGCACGATCAGCAGGTCCGGGAGGTCTACCTTGGCGCCAACTTTCACCTGTAAGCCCTTGCGCATGGCCTTTTCTCGCGCAAGAGGGCAAAATGCCGCGGCCCTGGGCAGCCGCCCCGCCTTGTCCGCGGACCGGCGCTCGAGCATGCCAAGCCTCCTGCATTGGCACACAATCTGCAGTAGACTTGAGCCCAGATCAGCACCGTCGATCGGAGGGCGCAGTACCTCATGAAGCAGTCCATACAGTTACGCCTCGGGCAGCATCTCACCATGACGCCCCAACTGCAGCAGGCCATCCGGCTGCTGCAGCTTTCCACCATCGAGCTGCAGCTGGAAATCCAGAGCGCCCTCGATTCCAATCTGATGCTCGAAATGCTCGAGGATGGCAGCGACGACATCACCGAAGCCGAAAGCCTCGCCGTGACCCCGCCGGGCGAGACCTCCACCATGGAAACCCCGGCCGAGCGGTCCGAGGCCGCGTCCGAGGGCGCCGAGGCGGGACTGCCCGAGGAGCTGCCCGTCGACAGCGACTGGGACGACATCTATGACGGGGCCACCTCCTACACTTCGGGGGCGGACAACAACCGCGACTATCTGGAGCCCGCCGGGCCTTCCACGGAGTCGTTGCAGGAACACCTGATCTGGCAGATGCGCCTGACGCCCTTCAGCGAGACCGACCTCGCCATCGCCATCGCCATCATCGACTCCATCAACGAGGACGGTTATCTGGAGGCGTCCGTCGAGGAGATCCATCAGGGACTTGCCGGGGAATTCGAAATCGAGCCTGCGGAAGTGGAGGCGGTCCTGCACCGCATCCAGCGTTTCGACCCACCGGGCGTGGGCGCGCGCAACCTCGGAGAGTGCCTGCTCGCGCAGCTGCGCCAGCGCGACCCGGCGACGCCGTGGCTGGCGGAGGCGATGCGGCTGGTCTCCGAGCACCTCGACCTGCTCGCTGCCCACGACTACACGCACCTGATGCGGCAGATGAAGATCGGCGAGATCCAGCTGCAGCAGGTCATCGCCCTGGTGCAGTCGCTCAATCCGCGCCCCGGCAACCAGATCTCCAACACTTCCGCGCAGTATGTGGTGCCGGACGTGTTCGTGAAGAAGCAGAACGGCGCGTGGAAGGTCGAGCTCAATCCCGAAACCGCACCGCGCATCCGCATCAACCCGCAGTACGCGGGCATGGTGCGGCGCGCGGACAACAGCGAGGACAACAACTATCTGAAGAGTCATCTGCAGGAGGCACGCTGGTTCATCAAGAGCCTGCACAGCCGCAACGAGACGCTGTTGAAAGTCGCCACCTGCATCGTGGAGCATCAGCGCGGATTCCTGGAGTACGGCGAACAATCGATGAAGCCGCTGGTGTTGCGCGACGTCGCCGAGTCGGTGGAGATGCACGAGTCCACCATCTCGCGCATCACCACCCAGAAGTACCTGCACACGCCGCGCGGCATCTATGAGTTCAAGTATTTCTTTTCCAGCCATGTGAGCACCACGGACGGAGGCGAATGCTCGGCGACGGCGATTCGCGCCATGATCAAGAAGCTGATCGCCGAAGAGAAGCCCGCGAAGCCGCTGAGCGACAGCAAGCTCGCGGAAATGCTGCTGGAGCAGGGCATCAACGTGGCACGCCGCACGGTGGCCAAGTACCGCGAGGCGATGTGCATCCCCCCTTCCAACGAACGCAAACGCCTGGCATAGGCAGGTCAACCAAGGAGTCCAGCATGCAGATCAACCTCACCGGCCACCATGTCGACATCACGGCCGCCCTGCGCGACTACGTCAACGGCAAGCTGGAGCGGCTGGAACGTCATTTCGACAGCGTGAGCATCGTGCACGTGATCCTCAGCGTCGAGAAGCTGCGACACAAGGCCGAGGCCACGCTCAGTCTGAGCGGCGGCAACGTCTACGCCGACGCCGTGGAAGAGGACATGTACGCCGCCATCGACGCGCTGATCGACAAGCTGGACCGCCAGATCAAGCGCCACAAGGAAAAGATGACCGACCATCATCGAACCGCCGGCGCCCTGAAGAACCAACCACACGAATAATCTCCTGCCGAGTGCCGGCTCGCCCTGCCTGGCGCCGTTTCCGGACTCTCGAAACCCATGTCCATCGTGCAACTCATCGCTCCGGAGCGGATTGCCTGCGACATCGAGGTCGCCAGCAAGAAGCGCGTGCTGGAATTGCTGAGCGAGCTCGCCGCCGGCGGCTCCATCGAGCTCACCGCGCCGGAAATCTTCGCCAGCCTGCTGGAACGCGAGCGCCTCGGCAGCACCGGGCTGGGCCGCGGCGTCGCCATACCGCACGGCCGCCTGCCGCAATGCGAGCATGCCGTGGGCGCCTTCGCCAAGCTCAAGCGCGGCATCGATTTCGATGCCTCGGACGGGCAGCCGGTGGATCTGCTGTTCGCACTGCTCGTTCCCAAGCACTACACCAACGAGCATCTGGAAATCCTGGCGCTGCTCGCGGAGATGTTCAGCGATGCCGCGCTGTGCGAGGAGCTGCGCGCGGCGCAGAGCAGCGAGCAGATCTTCCGCCTGATTTCCGACTGGCAGACACACCGCGCGCCTGCATGAGCGCAACCATCACCGTCGAGCGGCTCTACGAGTACCTGCAGGGCAAGCTGGATCTCGAATGGGTTGGCGGCAAGGCCGGCGGTCAGCGCCTGATTCGCTCCTCGGCCGCCAGGCGTGCGGCCGTGCCGCTGGTCGGTCACCTCAACTTCATCCATGGCAACCAGGTGCAGGTGCTGGGGAGCGCGGAGCTGCGCTATCTGCGTGAGCTCGGCAAGAACTCCTATCAGGATGCCATGAAGCGGCTGTTTGCCCCTGCCATCAGCCTGGTGGTGATCGCCGGCAGCCGGCCCGTGATGCGCGAACTGCGCCAGGCCGCGGAAGCCGCCGCGATGCCGCTGTTTTCCTCGCGCCTGCCGAGCCAGCAGGTGATCTCCGACCTGCAGTACTATCTCACCACACTGCTTGCCGAGAAGCTGACGCTGCACGGCGTGTTCATGGAGGTGATGGGTATCGGAGTGCTGATTACCGGCGCGAGCGGCGTGGGCAAGAGCGAGCTGGCCCTGGAGCTGTTGAGCCGCGGACACCGCCTGATCGCCGACGACGCGCCGGAATTCTCGCGCATCGCGCCGGACATCGTCAGCGGCAGCTGCCCGGAGCTGCTACGCGACTTTCTCGAGGTGCGCGGACTCGGCTTTCTCAACGTGCGCGCCATGTTCGGCGACAGCGTCACCAAGCAGAGCAAGTACCTGCGGCTGATGATCCGGCTGCAACCCATGAGCGAACGGCGCCTCGAGCGCATCGACCGGCTGGAAGGCTCGCGGCGCATGCGCAAGGTGCTGGGGGTGGAAGTGCCGGAGATCACTCTTCCCGTAGCCAGCGGGCGCAACCTCGCGGTGCTGGTCGAGACCGCGGTGCGCGATCACATTCTGAAGCTCAAGGGCTACGACGCCGGGCTCGACTTCATCACCCAGCAACAGCGCATGATGGAGCAGAAGTGACATGCGGCTGGTGATCGTCAGCGGACTGTCCGGCTCCGGCAAGAGCGTCTTCCTCCATACCCTGGAGGACCTCGGCTACTATTGCATCGACAACCTTCCCGTCGGCTTGCTGCAGGCCTTCGCCGCCCAGATGGTGAGCACCGGCGAGCGCCTCTATGAAAAGGCGGCGGTGGGCATCGACGCGCGCAACCGTTCCGAAGACCTGCAGACCTTCCCGCGCATCCTGCAGGAGCTGCGCGCGAGCGGGCTGGAGGCCGAGATCGTGTTTCTACAGGCGGAGGACGACACGCTGCTCAAGCGCTTCAGCGAGACCCGACGCAAGCATCCGCTCACGCGCCGCGACCTGCCGCTGGCCGATGCCATCGGGCTGGAGCGCCAGCTGCTCGAACCGCTGGCCGCCAACGCGGGCATCTACATCGACACCACGCGCACCAACGTCCATCAGCTGCGCGAGCTGGTGCGCCAGCGCCTGGAGGCCTCCACCACCCGGGCGCTGTCCCTGACCTTCGAATCCTTCGGCTACAAGCACGGCGTGCCGAGCGATGTGGACTTCGTGTTCGACGTGCGCTGTCTGCCCAATCCCCACTGGGATGCACAGCTGCGCCCGCTGACCGGCCTGGACCGGGAAGTCGTAACCTTCCTCGAGACCCAGCCGCTGGTGAGCGAGATGTTTGCCTCGGTCCGTGATTTCATCGAGAGCTGGATCCCTTGCTTCGAGGCGGAGAACCGCAGCTACATGACCGTGGCCCTGGGCTGCACCGGCGGGCAGCACCGCTCGGTCTACCTTGCCGAGCGCCTCGCCAGCCACTTCCGAAGCTGGCGCAGCGGCGTGCTGACGCGCCACCGGGAGCTCGCGTGACCGTCGGCCTGCTGCTGATCACCCACAACGCCATCGGCGAGGACCTGCTGCGCACCGCCACCGGCATGCTCAGCATCTGCCCGCTGAGCACCGAGACGCTCCCCGTATCCCTGGACAGCGACCCCGAGGCGCTGCTCGCGCAGGCCAGCGGAAAGATCGCCGAACTCGACCACGGGGACGGCGTGCTGGTGCTCACCGATCTCTACGGCTCCACGCCGGGCAACATCGCCAGCCGCCTGCAATGCGGCGACCGGGTCATGGTGGTGGCCGGCGTCAACCTGCCCATGCTGATCCGGGTGCTCAACTACCCGCGTCTCGGACTGCGCGAGCTGGCGCAGAAGGCGCTTTCCGGTGGCGGCGACGGCATCTTCCTGTGCAGCGCCAATCCGGAAGACTGAGGTGGTGCGCAAAGAGATTACCATCGTGAACAAGCTGGGTCTGCATGCGCGCGCGGCCGCCAAGTTCGTGACTCTCGCCTCCGGCTTCGAGAGCGAGATCCAGCTGAGTCGCGGTGCCCGCCAGGTCAACGGCAAGAGCATCATGGGCGTGATGATGCTGGCCGCGGGCAAGGGAACGCGACTGGATCTGACGGTATCGGGCAACGACGAGCAGGAGGCGCTGCGCCACCTGGAAGCACTGGTGGAGGCGCGTTTCGGCGAGGACGAGTAAGTGGCGCAGTCGCCGACGCCCTTCATGCGCGGCTGACTGCACGGGTGCACACTACGAGGTCGGTAACGACGGGAACGACACGGTGAGTCTGGTACTTTCCGGCATCGGGGTCTCCAGAGGGGTCGCCATCGGCGAGGCTCATGTGCTGCAGCGCGGGGATCTGGAAATCCTCGAGTATGCGATCCCCCGCGCGCTGCTGGACGCGGAAGTGGAACGCTTCCGCGGCGCCGTGGCCAGCGCCAAGAACCAGCTGAAAGCCATCCGCAGCCAGATCCCGGGCAACACCCCCCCCGACATCGTCGCCTTCATCGACACCCATCTGCTGATGCTGGCGGACGAGACGCTCGCCGACGCGCCGGCCAAACTGATACGGGCCCGTGCCTGCAATGCCGAGTGGGCATTGAAGCTGCAGCGCGACGCCCTGGTCACGGTGTTCGAGGAGATGGACGACCCGTATCTGCGCACGCGCAAGGATGACGTCGACCACGTGGTAAACCGTATCCAGCGGATTCTGCTCAACCAGGAAGTGCAGGCCCCGACGCGGATCGACACGCCGCTGAGGGGCTGTCTGGTGCTGGCGGACGACCTCACCCCCGCCGACGCCATCCTGATGCAGCATCAGGGCGTCGCCGGTTTCGTCACCGAATACGGCGGTCCCCTCTCGCACACCGCCATCATCGCCCGCAACCTGCGCATTCCGGCCGTGGTGGGCGTCGCGCATGTGCGCCGGCTGGTCCGCGACGGCGAGCTGGTGGTGATCGACGGGGCGCAAGGTATCGTGCTGGCGGAGCCCGACGAGCGCACGCTGCGGCATTTCCGCAGCCGGCAGCGCGACGACCGGCGCCAACGCGAGGCGCTTGCCGGGCTGCGCTGCGAGCCCGCCATCACCCGCGACGGCCGGCCCATCCTGCTCGAGGCCAACATCGAGCTGGCGGAGGACACCCTGGCCGCCGTGCACGCCGGTGCCGCGGGCGTCGGTCTGTACCGCACCGAATCGCTGTTCATGAACCGCAGCGAGCCGCCCGGCGAGGAGGAGCAGCTCGGCAACTATCTGAGCGTGCTGCGCGGGCTGCAGGGCGCACCGCTCACCATCCGCACGCTGGATCTCGGCGCCGACAAACGCCTCGACGACCGCGATGCGCGTCCGGTATGCAGCAATCCGGCGCTGGGCCTGCGCGCCATCCGCCTGTGCCTGAAGGACCTGGCGTTGTTCCGCCCGCAGCTGCGCGCGATTCTGCGTACTTCGGCCCATGGTCCAGTGCGGCTCATGGTGCCCATGCTTTCGAACCTGCGCGAGCTCACCCAGGTGCTACAGCTCGTCGACGAGAGCAAGCGTGAGCTCACCGCCCAGGGACTGGTGTTCAATCCCGACATTCCGGTGGGCGGCATGATCGAAGTGCCCGCCGCTGCCATCGCGGCGCATCTGTTCGCGCGCTCGCTGGACTTCCTGTCGATCGGTACCAACGATCTCATCCAGTACACGCTCGCCATCGACCGCGTGGACAACGAAGTCAACTATCTCTACGACCCGCTGCACCCTGCCGTGCTGCAGCTGATCGCGCACGTGGTGCAGGTCGGCACCAAGGCCGGCATCCCGGTGGCCATGTGCGGCGAGATGGCAGGCGATGTGCGTTACACGCGTCTGCTGCTCGGCCTGGGCCTTGCCGAATTCAGCATGTACCCAGCGACGCTACTGGAGGTGAAGAGCGTGGTCAATCGCAGCCACTGCGCCACGCTCGCCAAGCTCGCACGGCGCGTCCTGAAGTGCACCGACGCCGAGTCCGTCACGGCATTGCTCGAAGAGATGAACCGCGACCTCTGAACGGGGCAACGCGCGCCGCGGCTGCTCACCTTTCCCGGTTTCCTGTCGCGCGACGGCGGAATGCCTTTCCGCCGCGGCCTTGCTACACTTTGCGCCGCCCGCGGACCTCCCTCCGCAGGTCCCGCCCGCCGTCTGGTGCAGCACCCGAGGAGCGCTCATGGCCGAAGAGTCCACGCAGCCCAAGACCGGCGACGACGATCGCCTGCAGGTCCTGAGCCGGGCCATCGAGCATGGCACGTTGCAGCAGTTCCGCAAGACGCTCAACGCGCTGCATCCGGCCGAGATCGCCCATCTGCTGGAGTCGCTGCCGCCGCACCAGCGTGTGATCGCCTGGGAGCTGGTCAATCCCGAGGACGACGGCGAGGTGCTGCTGAACGTAAACGACGAGGTGCGCGCCAACCTGATCCGCGAGATGGAGACCCACGAGCTGGTGGCGGCCACCGAGCGCATGGATCTGGACGATCTTGCGGACATCGTGCAGGACCTGCCGCACACCGTGATGCGCGAAGTGCTGCGCTCCATGGACAAGCAGAACCGCCAGCGCCTGGAAGCGGTGCTCTCCTACCCCGAGGACAGCGCCGGCGGTCTGATGAACACCGACACCATCACCGTGCGCGCCGACGTGACCCTGGACGTCGTGATGCGCTACCTGCGCCTGCGCGGCGAGATTCCGGAGCTTACCGACAGCCTGATCGTGGTCAACCGCTACGACCGTTTTCTGGGCGTGCTGCCACTCACCACACTGCTCACCCGCGACCCCAGCCTGACCGTCGCCGAGGTGCTGGAACGCGACGTGGAGGGCATCCCCGCCACCATGCAGGCCAAGCAGGTGGCGCAGCGCTTCGAGGACCGCGACCTGATCTCCGCGCCGGTGGTGGACGACAACGGCAAGCTGCTGGGACGCATCACCATCGATGACGTGGTGGACGTGATCCGCGACGAGGCGGATGCCTCGCTGATGAGCATGGCGGGCCTCAGCGTCGACGAGGACATGTTCGCGCCCGTGATCCCGAGCGCGCGGCGCCGGGCGGTGTGGCTCGGCATCAATCTGGCGACCGCCTTCCTGGCCTCATGGGTGGTGGGACTGTTCGAAAGCACCATTCAGCGCGTGGTCGCGCTCGCCGTGCTGATGCCGATCGTCGCCAGTATGGGCGGCATCGCCGGCAGCCAGACGCTCACCCTGGTGGTGCGCGGCCTCGCCCTGGGACAGATTGGGCACGCCAACGCCCGATGGCTGATAGTGAAGGAGATCTCCGTGGGCCTGCTGAACGGAGCCATGTGGGCGCTGGTGGTCGCCAGCGTCGCCATCCTGTGGTTCCACGATTACCGCATCGGTGCCATCATCGCCGCGGCCATGGCCATCAATCTGCTTTGTGCGGCGCTTGCCGGCGTGCTGATCCCCCTGGCCCAGCGCAGGCTCGGCATCGATCCGGCGCTTGCCGGCGGCGTGGTGCTGACCACGGTCACCGATGTGGTCGGCTTCATGACCTTCCTCGGCCTGGGAACGCTGTTCCTGACCTGATCGGTTTCCGGCTCGCGACCGTGACGCGGTGGTGGTGCGTGACGTATCGCGCTGCACCATCCAACGCGCCAGGCATGCGCGCGTATGCGGCGCCGGAACCGCGCGTGGCGGGTCAGTCGCCGGCAACGGTCATGCGCTCGATCAGCACCGAGCCGGTGCGCAGGTTGCCGCGCAGCTCCACGTCGGTACCGATGGCGGTGATGCGGCGGAACATGTCGCGGAGGTTGCCGGCGATGGTGATCTCCTCCACCGGATACTGTATTTCTCCGCCCTCGATCCAGAAGCCCGCGGCGCCGCGCGAGTAATCGCCGGTGACGGTGTTGACGCCCTGCCCCATCAGCTCGCAAACCAGCAATCCCGAGCGCATTTCGTGCAGCAGCCCGGCGAGATCGAGGGGGCCGGTCTCGACGGTGAGGTTGTGCACGCCGCCGGAGTTGCCGGTGGTCTGCATGCCGAGCTTGCGCGCCGCATAGCTGTCGAGCACGTAGCCCTGCAGCACGCCGTCGCGGACCAGGTCGCGCGGCTGGGTGGCGACACCTTCATTGTCGAACGGCGCGCTGCCGAGCGCCCCGGGCAGATGGGGCTGCTCGTGGATACGCACGAACTCGGGGAAGACCTGACGTCCCAAATGGTCCAGCAGAAAGGAGGCCTTGCGGTAGAGGCTGCCACCCCGCACCGCGGCGATGAAATGCCCGAACAGGCTGGTCGCCACTTCCGCGGCAAACACCACCGGCACCTGACGTGTGGACAGCCGGCGCGATTCCAGCCGGCGCACGGTACGCTCGGCCGCTCGCCGGCCGATCGCCGCCGCATCCTCCAGTGCGCCCGCATCGCGCGCCACGCTGTACCAGTAGTCACGCTGCATGGCCCCGTCCTTCTCGCCTATCACCGCGCAGCTGATGCTGTGCCGGGTGCTGGGATAGCCACCGATGAAGCCGTTGGTGTTGCCGTATACGCGCAGTCCGCGATGGCTCGATACGCTCGCACCCTCGGAGTTGGTGATCCGGGCGTCGGCGCGCGCCGCCCGCTCGCAGCGCCGGGCAATCTCGATGGCCTGCTCCGCCTCCAGCGGCCAGGGGTGGCACAACGCCAGATCCGGTACCTCGCGCGCCAGGCGCTCGGGATCGGCAAGCCCCGCATAGGCGTCCTCGGTCGTGTAGCGGGCGATCGCACAGGCGGCCCGCACCGTGTCGCCGATGGCGGCCCGGCTCAGGTCCGAGGTGCTTGCCGAACCCTTGCGTTTTCCGAAGTACACCGTCACACCCAACCCGCGGTCGCGGTGATACTCGAGGGTCTCCACCTCGTCGAGGCGCACGCTGACCGAAAGCCCGGACTCGAAGCTGACCGCCGCCTCGGCCGCGCTGGCGCCGGCCGCGCGCGCCTGCTGCAGCAAGGAGGAGACCAGCCCCTCGAACTGCTGCTGGTCGGGAATCACCTGCTCGCTACTCGATACCGCTGGTTCCGCCATGGCAATCCTCATTGTTCGTCCGGCGACGCACGCGCCGAGTGGATTCGAAGCAGCAGCGACTGGCCCCGGGCCGACAGTGGGCAATTCGTTGCCTGCGGGCGTATCATCTTCATCTTTATGCTCTCATACGACAGATGAGCAAAGACGTAGAAATGACTGATATACCAAGCAAATCGAAGCGCAAGCGCGACATGCTCGCGCTCCAGGTGCTGGGCGAATCCCTGCTCGACCTGAACGCCGCCCAGCTCGACCGCGTGCCCATGCCAACGGAGCTGCGCGAGGCGCTCGAGCTTGCCCGCAGCATCCACCAGCGGGGAGGGCGCCGGCGCCAGCTGCAGTATGTGGGACGGCTCATGCGCCAGATCGATGCCGAGCCGATCCGCGCGGCATTGCAGCGCTTGCAGGGACAGGACCGGCGTGAAGCCGCGCACCTGCGCCGCGTCGAAGCATGGCGTAACCGCCTGCTGCAGCAAGACGAAGCCGCGCTGGACGAGCTGGAGCAGCGCTTCCCCGGGACGGACACCGCGCAGTTGCGCAGGCTGATGCGCGAGGCCGCGGAAGAACGGAGCCAGACGCGCCCGCCGCGCGCGGCCCGCGCGCTGTTCCGCTATCTGCGCACCTTGCTCGATCCGGGCGATGCGCCGGCTGCGGATTGAGAGACACGTACACTCATCCCTGTTCCCATCCGTTTCCCATAAGTGCAAGGGATTTTGGCGGAATTGGTCGGAGCGTACCGGTGCTCAACCCCCCGTGCCCCCCACCGTCAGACCGTCCACGCGCAACGTCGGCTGCCCGACGCCCACCGGCACGCTCTGGCCCTCCTTGCCGCAGGTCCCGACGCCGGCATCGAGCTCCAGATCGTTGCCCACCATGCTCACCCGGGTCAGCACGTCCGGGCCGTTGCCGATCAGCGTGGCACCACGCACCGGCCGGGTCACTTTGCCGTTCTCGATCAGGTAGGCCTCGCTGGCGGAAAACACAAACTTCCCGGAGGTGATGTCCACCTGACCGCCGCCGAAGTTCACCGCGTACAAGCCCTGCGGCACCGAGGCAATGATCTCCTGTGGGTCGTGTATTCCGGCCAGCATGTAGGTGTTGGTCATGCGCGGCATGGGCAGGTGTGCGAAGGACTCGCGGCGGCCGTTTCCGGTGGCCGCCATGTTCATCAACCCGGCATTAAGTTTATCCTGCATGTATCCTTTCAGGATGCCTTTTTCGATCAGAACCGTGCATTGGCTGGGCGTGCCTTCATCGTCCACGTTGAGCGAGCCGCGCCGCTGCGGCAAGGTCCCGTCATCGACCACCGTGCAATGCACGGAGGCGACCTGTTCGCCCATACGCCCGGCGAAGGCGGAAGTGCCCTTGCGGTTGAAGTCGCCCTCGAGCCCGTGGCCGATGGCCTCGTGCAGCAACACCCCGGGCCATCCTGGCCCCAGCACCACGGCCATGGTACCGGCGGGAGCGGCCACGGCATCCAGGTTCACCACTGCCTGGCGCACCGCTTCGCGGGCCAGCTCCATGCCACGATCCTGTTCCAGGAAATACCCGTAACCAACCCGCCCGCCGCCACCGGCGCTGCCCTGCTCGCGCCGGTCCTTGTCCGTCGCGATGACACTGACGTTGAGTCGCACCAGCGGGCGCACATCCGCCGCCAGCGTGCCGTCACTCGAGGCCACCAGCACTACTTCGTGCACGCCCGCAAGACTCACGATCACCTGCGTGACCCGCGCATCGATGCGGCGCGCTTCGGCGTCGAGACGCTGCAGCAGGTCGACCTTCTCCTGCTCGCCCAGTGTCTCCAGTGGGTCCACGGGCAGATACAGCTCATGTCCCGCCTGCGAGCGCCATGCCTGCAGGCGGCCCTGCCGGCCGCTGCTGGCGATGGCGCGCGCCGCCTGCGAGGCCTGCAGCAGCGCCGGGAGCACGATCTCATCCGAATAGGCGAACCCGGTCTTCTCGCCGCTGATCGCCCGCACGCCCACGCCCTGCTCGATGTTGTGGCTGCCCTCCTTGACGATCCCGTCCTCCAGCACCCATGACTCGTGGCGGCTGAGCTGGAAATAGAGATCCCCGCCGTCCACCGCGTGGCCCAGCAGCCTCCCGAACACCTGGTCGAGCTCCGCGTCTCCGATACCGGAGGGCTCGAGGATACGGCTGCGGGCAATCTCAAGGGGATTGGCGACACTGCTCATGAATGGTTTTCCAATTCCTGGGTCGGGTAGGCAAGAGGCCGGGCGGCACTCGAAGCCGTAATGTTAGTCGCTCCTCCCCGTACTTGCACCCCGACACCAGGCGCGGGAATTCTGTTGGACACGCGCCGCGCGCGGGCCGCGCACCAGGCAGAGTTTGTCACCGACCTCGATTTTACTGACAGTGAAAGCGGCGATGCTGCAAGGCAGGAAAGTTGCGGCGGGTACTGCTCAGGCGTGCCGGATCCAGACCGGCGCACACGAAGCCCGAGCCGCGCGGCAGGCGGTCGAGAATGACACCCCACGGATCGACGATCATGCTGTCGCCGTTGGTCTCGCGGCCGTTGAGATGGAAACCGCCCTGGGCCCCGGCGAGAATATAGGAAAGGTTCTCGATGGCACGGGCGCGCAACAGCACTTCCCAATGGGAGCGTCCGGTGATGGAAGTGAACGCCGACGGCGCAGCGATCAGTTCCACGCCCCGGTCGACCATGCACCGGAACAGTTCCGGGAAGCGCAGGTCATAGCACACCGCCAGTCCAAGGCGCCCGAAGGGTGTGTCGGCGACCACCACTTCCCCGCCGGGCTCGATGGTCTGGGACTCGGTGTAGTTCTCTCCCGTATCCACCAGGTGCACATCGAACAGATGGATCTTGTCGTAGCGCGCCACGCAGCGCCCGTGATCGTCATACAGCAGGCAGGCGGCGCGCACCTTGCCTGCGTCCCCGGCCACCATGGGGATGGTGCCTCCCACCAGCCAGATTCCATGTTTCGCCGCCAGATGGGCCAGGAAGTCCTGGATCGGCCCCTGCCCCTGCTGTTCGCGTATCGCGACCTTGTCGCTCTCCTCCATGCCCATCATGGCGAAGTTCTCTGGGAGCACCACGAGCTTGCTGCCCGCAGCAACGGCCCGGCTCACGAGCCGCCCGGCCTCGAGCAGGTTGGCGCTGACGTTCGGCCCGGAGGCCATCTGGATCGCGGCCACGAGGGTCATGGCGGTGTCGAGTGCTCAATCGAAGGGCGCTGATCCGGAACCGGCACGCACTTATAGCCCACTGTCAAGTTAGCTCCATAATGATATGAAAACACTACAGAGTTAGCTGCGCGACTGGGAAGCCATCGGGAACGCGGCGCGATCCAGCATAACATCAATGCGAGGGCCCGAATTGCTCATTGCACCCCGGGCCGGGCCGGCTCGGCGGCGGCGGCACGGTCGAGCCGTTCGATTTGCGGATGCTCCCACGTGCCGCGAACCCGGTATTGATAGCGGATCATGTCATCGATCTGGCTCTTGAACAGCGTCTGGGCGATCAGCAGCGCCGCGCCCACGCCGGGGTTGGCGATGGCGCCGGCGAGGGGCAGACCGCTGGTGGAGACACTGGGGGTGACGGTCACCAGCTGGTCGTAGTCATAGTCGACCAGACCGGTTCGACCGGAGAGGGCGACGCGCGCCGCCGGGGCCCGCATGGTCAGGTCGCTGGTCCAGGCGCTGCCGTCCTCGAGCTGGAAATGCCCTTCTATGGAGTCGAAACTGAAGCCCTTCTGGAACAAATCGCTGAAATCCAGCGACAGTCGCCGCGGCAGGGTCTGCAGACTCAGCAGCCCGAACACCCGTCCCGCCCCCGGCTCGATGTCGCGAAACCGCCCCTTGCCGATCTTCACATACAAGCGCCCCTGCAGCGCAGCGAGATCGAATCCGGCGGGGGAACCGGGCCACCCGGCGTCGAGCTCGGCGCGGGTCTCACCGTCCTTGATGCTGCCGGCATAGCCGAAACGCGTCAGCAAGTCACCGAGGTCATGACTCTGCAGCTTGAGGCGCAGCTGCGAGTGCTGCCCGCCTCCCGGCTGCACCGTCCAGTTGCCCGTGGCCTGCGCATGGAGCGCATCGCCCTCGAGCGTCATCGTTTGCACCTGGAGGCCGTCGGTGCGGCGCCGCGCCGTAAGATGCAGGCGGCCAAGATCGGCGTCGCCGTAGCGGAACTGCGCGGCGGAGACCTCCAGGTTCGGCACCCGGCGTGGATTCGCCTCGCTGCCGCCGGCGCCCTTGTCGCCAGGCCGCAGCAGCAGGCGGTCGAGCTTCATGGCGAGCGTGGCATTACCCGAGGCGCGCTGCGGTATGCTCAAGGTGCCGGCGACCTCCTTGCCGTCCACCGCCAGCTTCCATGCATCCGCAACGCGCGCGCCCCGCAGATGCATGTCGCGGAAGGTGTGCCCGAAACCCTCCAGTACTGCAACACGCATATCCATCTCGCGCAGCGCAGGTACCCCGCGGTCCGGGCCGCCGGCGCCCACCCGCGCGAGCCAGTCCTGCCACTCGCCGATCGAGAGCCGATCCATCCGCCCCGTCAGGCGCAGACCGTCGCGCTCCGGAAGCACCGGGCGGGCACCTCCCAGCCGCAGTTCGCCGCGCACCAGTTTGAGGGCATCCTGGGCGTCGCGCTGCAGCACGAATGCGCCACGGACCCGACCCTGGTAGCTGGCATCTACGGTGGCACCACCGCCGGGCTCGAAGCGGCCCTGCACCGCCAGCACCGCGGGATCGTCCGCGGCCTTGCCGTATGGCGGTGGCAGATCGACCGCGACGCCACGCAGCGCGGTTTCGACTCGCAGGCGCAGCGGCTGGCCGCGGTTGATGGGAACTGCCACGGTGGCCAGAAAATCGCTCTCGCCGTCAAGCAACGCCCACAGCGCAGATGGCTGCTGGCGAGCGAGCGCGCCGATCTCTCCGCGGCCGTGGAACTTGAACTCCACGGCGCGTTCCTGGGCCGTCGGTGCCACGGTCGCAGCCTCGATGGTAACCGGTCGGCCGAACAGCTCGGCCCCGACGCCCGCCGCGCTGACGCTGGATTCCGTGAAGCCGAACCGCCCAGTGAGATGCCGCAGCGCAAGCTGCCAGCCCGGCAGCGCCACCGTGGCGTCGGAGAAGGTCACGCCGCCGTTCACCTGCGCCGGGTGCTCCTGGCCCGGTGGGGCGAGCGGCTGGCGCAGCTTCAGGTCGACGGCCGCGCTGCCCTGGGTGCGCACGCCGTCCAGCGCCGGTCCGAGACGTCCACTGAGCGGGCTTTCGTTCACGAAGCGTTGCAGGTCCGCGGCCGGTCCACGCGCGACGCCGGCAAGCAGCAACACGCCATGCTCCAGGTCCGGGATCGCCGCGTCAGCCTGACCCACTTCGGCACCGAAGATGCGTCCGTGCCGGCCGCGCACGGCAAGGGAGCGGCCGCAGAACACCACGTCGGCGGAGATGTCCTCGACCCGCGGCCACTCGGGATCGAAGTCGAGCACGGCGTGCTCCACCGAGCCGCGGACCACGAACGCTCCCTCCCCCTGGTCGAAGGGGAAATCCGTGGTGCGCCCCCGCAGCAGCAGCCGGCCGTCGCTGATGCGGCCGGCAGTCAGCGCGTGGTCCAGCCAGTTTACGGTCTCGGGGTGCATGATATGCGCGGGCAGATAGGTCGGCAGTGCGCCCAGGTCGCTCACCGCAAAGCTCGCCTGCAGATCCAGGAGCGGGGCACCGCCGTCCGCGGGCACGTTCAGCAGCAGGTGGGTGCGCGCGCGCAGATCGGTGTTGCGCAGCACCAGGTTGTCCGAATGCAGCTGCCAGCCGTCAGGGTCCCTGCGCCAGCGCAGCGCTCCGGCACTCTCGACCCCCAACGGACCGCGAAAGAGTCGGTCAAAATTGACCGTAAGCTTCGAATTCGCGAGTTGCAGCTCACCACCGCGCTCGTCGGCCTGGATGCGTCCGTTCAATCCTGTCAGCGCGGGCATACGTTCCCAGGCCTCGACGCCGACGCCCGAGACTCGCGCACCCAGGCTGTAGTCGACCCATTGCGCGTCACGCTGATGCAACGAGAAGCGCAGCCCACGCGCCACACCGTGCGGATTGAGGCCCGCCAGTGCTTCGCGCAGCGAGCCATCGAGTCGGGTGCTGGCACGGGCCAGCGCGCTCACGTCCTCCAGGCGCAGGTAGTCGGAACGCCCGGAGATCAACCGTTCGCCTTCCGCAGGTGTGGCATAGGCAAGCGTGAGATCGCCCGACGGCCAGCTGTGCGCGCCCCTGGTGAGCGTCAGTCCCTCCACCTGCAGGCGCCAACCCCCGTCGGTCCGCAGCCAATGCACGTCGCCGGCGAGGCGCCCCAACCGCAGCGTGTGATTCCCGGCTGCGGACTGCGGCACCCCATCGTGGCCCGCGAGCTCCAGCCCGCGCAGCTGCACGCTCCCCTGCAGACGTTGGAGCAAGGTGCCGCGCCAATCGCCCCACAGCTGACAGTCGAGGGCACCGCGGTACACTTCGACACCCCCGAACAGGGCGCTGGGCCAGGCGGGAAGCTGCAGCTCGCGTCCGCGCAGGTAGAATCGCCCCGACCAATCCTGGGGCGCACCGGCGTCGCCACGCAGATCGACGACGAAGGAAAGCTCCTGGCCGAGGCTGCCCGGCAGTGCGACCGAGCCCGCGAGGCGGTGCTCCACTCCCCGGTTGCGCAGGGTGAGGTCGACGCCGGTGAACTGCAGGGGCGGCGCGCCCGATGCGAGATCCTGATAGGTCAGCTCGCTCTCCAGCAGGCTCAGGCGCGGCTGCTGGCCGAGCCAGGCGAGCACCGCAACATCCGGCGCCGGCAGCCCGGGACGCTGCAGACCACGTACCCTGTAGCGCCCCTCGCCGGTACGCACCACCGAGAGGCGCGCGCCTACGATGCCGAGCTTGGCCGGGGCCAGCTCCCAGTGGATCAGCGCACTGAAGGGATTGACGGCCACACGCAGCTCGCGTAGCTCGAGCAGTGTCGTGGTGCCCGAAGGATCGAGCAGGCGTACATCCTTGAGCCTCAGCGTCGGGTAGAGGTCCCACCAGTCGGCGTCCAGCGCCCCGACCACGACCGGACGACCCAGGTGGCGCCCGACTTCCTGCGCGACCCGCTCGCGGTACTCCGAGACCACGGGCAGCAGGATGCGTACCGAGCTCAGCAGCACGGCCGCGGTGATGACCACCACGGCAAAAGTGCTCCAGGCGAGCGCGCCGCCACGACGCAGCAACACGGCAACCGGATGCGGACCCGGGGCGAGCACCGGCGGCAACACGGCATGCGGCATCTCGTCGGACTCCGCCGGCGGTACGATTGTCTCGCGTGCCTCGGGCACTTACATCAGCACCACGTCGTACTGCTCCTGGGTGTAGAGCGCCTCGGCCTGGAACCGGATCGACTTGCCGATGAACTCTTCGAGCTCCGCCACGCTGGTCGACTCCTCGTCGAGCAGCAGGTCCACCACCTCCTGCGATGCCAGCACCAGCAGGCGCTCCGCATCGAACTGGCGCGCTTCGCGCAGAATCTCGCGGAAGATTTCGTAGCAGACCGTCTCGGCGGTCTTGAGCGAACCGCGCCCGCCGCAGGTGGTGCAGGGCTCGCAGAGGATGTGCTCCAGGCTCTCGCGGGTGCGCTTGCGCGTCATCTCCACCAGGCCCAGTCCGGAGACACTGCTGATGTGGCTCTTGGCGTGGTCCTTCTCCAGGCTCTTTTCCAGCGCGCGCAGCACCTGGCGCTTGTGCTCCTCCTGGGTCATGTCGATGAAATCAATGATGATGATGCCGCCGAGATTGCGCAGGCGAAGCTGCCGGGCGATGGCTTGCGCGGCCTCCAGGTTGGTCTTGAAAATGGTCTCCTCGAGGTTGCGGTGTCCGACGTAGCCGCCGGTGTTGACATCGATGGTGGTCATGGCCTCGGTCTGGTCGATGATCAGGTAGCCGCCGGACTTCAGCTCCACTTTGCGCTCCAGCGCGCGCTGGATCTCGTCCTCGACGTTGTACAGGTCGAAGATCGGACGCTCGCCCGGATAGTGCTCGATGCGCGCCGTCAGCTCGGGAATGTACTGTGCGGCGAACTCCAGAACCCGGGCATAGGTCTCGCGCGAATCGATGCGGATCTTCTCGATTTCCGCGCCCACCATGTCGCGCAGCGCGCGCAGCGCCAGCGGCAGGTCCTCATGGACGATCCTGCCCGCGAGCGCGCTCGCCCCGCGCTCCTGGATGGCATCCCACAGCCGGTGCAGGAACTGCATGTCGCTGTAGAGCGCGGTGGCGTCGACCTGCTCGGCAGCGGTGCGCACGATGCAGCCGCCGCCGCCCAGCTCGCCGCAGAATCCGAGCACCAGCTCCTTCAGGCGCTGGCGCTCGGTTTCGTCCTCGATCTTCACCGACACGCCGACGTTCTGGGCGTCCGGGAGAAACACCAGGTAGCGCGACGGAATGGTGATGTGGGTGGTCAGCCGCGCGCCCTTGGTGCCCAGCGGATCCTTGACCACCTGCACCAGCAGCTCCTGGCCATCGCGCACCAGTCCGCTGATGGTGTCGGCGCTCTGCATGCTGCGTCGCGCCTCCGGCTCGTGCAGATCGTCGGGGAGCACGGCGATGTCGGAGGCATGCAGGAAGGCTGCGCGTTCGAGCCCGATGTCCACGAAGGCGGCCTGCATGCCCGGAAGCACGCGGCACACGCGTCCCTTATAGATATTGCCCACCAGTCCGCGGCGGCGCGCGCGCTCGATGAAGATCTCCTGGAGCACCCCGTTCTCCAGCAGCGCCACGCGCGTCTCGCGCGGGGTGACATTGATCAGGATCTCCTCGCTCATGGTTGTGTTGCCCGTCGCGTCCCACCCGAAATCCATTTCCCCGACTCCGCAGCGCTCAGGTTTCCGGCCCGCCCCAGAGGTCGATGCCCCGTTCGCGCAGCAGCGCGGCCGTCTCGAACAACGGCAGGCCCATCACCCCCGAATAGCTGCCCTGCAGATTGGCCACGAACACCGCGCCCATACCCTGGATGGCGTAGCCCCCGGCCTTGTCGCGGGGTTCGCCGGTGCTCCAGTAGGCATCGCGCTCGGTACGATTGATAGCCCTCAAGGTCACGGTACTCGCCGACAGGCGCATGCTCTCGTGTCCCTCCAGCACCACGGCCACACCCGTGAGCACCTGATGGTTGCGATCGGACAACCGGCTCAGCAGTCGCAGGCCGTCGGCGCGGTCACGGGGCTTGCCCAGCACCCGGCCTTCCAGCACCACTGCCGTGTCCGCTCCCAGCACGGGAACCGCCGCCGTGCGCTCCCCGGCCTCCCATCCCGCGCGCGCCTTGGCCACCGCCAGGCGCTGCACGTATTGCTCCGGCGTCTCGCCGCCGCGCCGGCGTTCGGCGACCTGCACCTCCAGCACCCGGTAGCGCAGCCCCAGCTGGTCGAGCAGCATGCGCCGCCGCGGCGACGAGGATCCCAGGTAGAGCTGCAACGCCTCGCCCGTCACGGCCTGCGGAACCCCTGCCGGGTCACCGATGATAGGGGTGATGCTGCAGAATGGTCCAGGCGCGATACAGCTGTTCGACAACCAGCACGCGCACCAGTGCATGGGGGAAAGTGAGCGGCGACAACGACCAGCGGCGTTCGGCGCAGGCACGCGCCTGGCGGTCCAGACCATCGGGACCCCCGACCAGCAGCGCCACGTCGCGAGCCTCCCGGCGCCATTGATCGAGCTCGTGCGCCAGCTGCCCGCTGCTCCAGGGCTCGCCTTCGCACTCCAGGGCGATGAGGCGCGCCCCGCGTGGGATGGCCGCCGCAATGCGCGCCCACTCCTCGCGACGCGCGCGCTCCGGGTCCGCGCCGCCGTGGCGCCGGTAGGGTGTGATCTCCACCAGCCGCGGCGCGAGCTCCGCGGGCAGTCTGCGCGCATAGTCGAGCCAGCCCTGCTGCACCCAGGCAGGCGCTCGCGTGCCGACCGAGATCAGATGAATGCGCATGCACGCCGCCTGCGTCGAGGCGCGCGGCCGGGTCGTCCCGGTTGCCGTACCACTCGTGCAGGATCACTCGGAGGGTTTGCGGGCGCCGCGCATCGCAGCCACCACTTGCGGTCCTTCCACGGACCAGAGCTTCTCCAGATTGTAGAAATCGCGTACACGCGGGAGCATGACGTGCAGCACCACATCGGCGAGGTCCACCAGAATCCATTCGGCCTCGCGTTCCCCCTCGACTCCCAGCGGCGGTGCACCGGCCTGCTTGGCCTGCATGATGACCCGGTCCGCGATGGACTTCACGTGGCGGGTGGAGGTACCGCTGGCGATGATCATCCAGTCGGTAATGGTGGTGACATCGCGCACGTCCAGCACCTTGACGTCGAGCGCCTTCATTTCTTCCAAGGCGGCGGTCACCAGCTTCTTCAAAGCGGTGGGAGACATTCGCTGCTCCTGCGCATGCACATGCAACTAGCTCAATCGGCAACCCTCACCGGGCCCGGACCGCGAATACAGGCTCTCGCGCGCGACCAGTCGACACACTGCATCCGGCATCAGCCAGCGCGGGCTCTTGCCGGCGCCGACCAGTGCCCGGATGGCCGACGCCGAAATCTCCAGCTGCGTGACCGGCCACAGCAGCATGTGCCCCGCCGGCCGCTCGCACAGTGCCGCCGGATCCTCGACCCGGTGCGCCGCGAGCAATTCCCCGGAACGCCCTTCGGGCTGCGCCACCCCAGGCCGGTGCGCGATGACCAGGTGCGCGAGCTCCGGCAGCTCCTCCCAGCGATGCCAGTCGCAGATGCCGCGAAAGGCGTCCAGACCGAGGATCAGGCACAAGGGCATGGTGCGCAGCTCCGCACGCAGCGCCTGCAGCGTGTCGACGCTGTAGGATGGTCCGTGGCGTTGCAGCTCGCGGGTGTCGATGGTGAGGCCGGGAGCGCCGTGCAGCGCGGCCTGCAGCATGCGCAATCGCTGCTCGGGGCTTGCCACGGGCGGCGCGCGATGCGGCGGGACCCGACAGGGCACGAAACGGATCTCCTGCAATCCAAGGTCCTGCAGCAGCTCCAGCGCCGCACGCAGGTGACCGAAGTGAACGGGGTCGAAAGTGCCGCCGAAGATCCCGATGGGCTTCACGGGACCTCACGGTGCAAACGGCACCGATGGCGCGCGGCAGGTCGCTCCCGGTGAGATTCGGCCGCCGGCGTGCCCCGGGTCGGGGAGCCAACGATCGTGCGACCGGGAAACGGACAGGCCAGGGGCAAACGCAGCAGGTCCGCCCGCATCTCTCACCGGGCGGCGGCGCAATGGCATACGGCAATAGCGGTCATGCAATTCCTGTCGACTCGGAAAATACCGTGTGTGCCGGCGAGATATGCCTATCCCGGCCGCGACGGGTTCTCGCGCGCCGGGGCCTGTTCTTCACTCACGGGGTGGCCTTGGCCAGCGCTTGCGCTGCACAGCGGCGCGCGCACCCACGAGTCCTGCGCCGCCATCCGGGATCCCCGGGCAGGATGTCTAGGAACGGATATGGCCATCACCGAGAACGATGAACTTCTGCGAGGTCAGGCCTTCCAGACCGACCGGACCGCGGGCGTGGATCTTGTCGGTGCTGATGCCGATCTCGGCACCCAGTCCGTACTCGAAGCCGTCGGCGAAACGCGTCGAGGCATTGACCATGACCGAGCTGGAATCCACTTCGCGCAGGAAGCGCCGGGCCCGCCCCAGGTCTTCGGTCACGATGGCATCGGTATGTTGCGAGCCGTGGCGATGGATGTGCTCCATGGCCTCGTCCAGGCCGTCGACAATGCGGATCGAGAGGATTGGCGCCAGGTATTCGGTGTCCCAGTCCTCCGCGGTGGCCGGCACGGCCTCGGGCAGCAGCACACGGGTGCGCTCGCAGCCGCGCAGCTCCACGCCCGCCGCACGATACTGGCGCGCCCAGCTCGGGCAGCACCCGCTCCGCGATGGGGGCGGCGACCAGCAGCGTCTCCATGGTGTTGCAGGTACCGTAGCGCTGGGTCTTGGCGTTGTAGGCCACGGCCAGCGCCTTCTCCGGGGCGGCACGGTCGTCGATGTAGACGTGGCAGATGCCGTGCAGGTGCTTGATGACCGGTACCAGCGCCTCGCGGCTGATGCGCTCGATCAGCCCCTTGCCGCCGCGCGGCACGATGACATCGACGCTCGCCTTCATCCTCACCAGTTCGCTGACGGCGGCGCGGTCGGTGATACCGACCACCTGCACGGCATCGACAGGCAGGCTCGCCGCACGCAGGCCGGCGTGCACGCAGGCGGCGATGGCCTGGTTGCTGTGCAGCGCCTCCGAACCGCCGCGCAGGATGGCCGCGTTGCCGGCCTTGAGGCACAAACCGGCGGCATCCGCGGTCACGTTGGGCCGCGATTCGTAGATGATCCCGATCACTCCCAGCGGCACGCGCATGCGGCCGACCTGGATGCCGGACGGCCGGTAGTTGAGGTCGGAAATGGCTCCCACCGGATCGGGCAGCTCGGCAATCTGGCGCAGGCCCTCGGCCATGGCGGCAACGCGCGGCGGCGTCAGCTCCAGACGGTCGAGGAAGGCGGCGTCGCGACCCTGGGCGGCACTGCGCTCCAGGTCGCGGCGGTTGGCGTCGGCGAGCGACTGCCCCGAATCCTCGATGGCCTGCGCCATGGCGCGCAGCGCCGCGTTCTTGGACGCGGTCTCGGCGCGTGCCATGTGACGCGCTGCCGCGCGCGCACGCTGGCCGAGCTCGGCCATGTAGGCGGTGACGGACGGGACGGACTGCTCCGGACTGGCTGCCATTACGCTGACCTGTTCTGGGATCTGGAGGGCGCGCGATGCGCTGTCCTGCGCGTGTCGTGCTCCGCGGCGCGTCCCGCGCTCAGATGCGCCATTTTCAGGACCAATTGTAACAGCTCGTCCCAGGGACTGCCCGCCTCCACGCCCTTGACCATCCGGTCGACGCGCGCGCAGTGCAGCAGCAGCGCCCGCCACGGCGCGGGCCCACTCGCGGCGCGTCGCACGGCGGCACCGATCACGGCCTGGCGCTGCTGCCAGACCTTGGCCGCCTGCAGCGCCCGCTCCGGACTGGCCCCCCGGGACTGCGCGAATGCCACACCGGCCACCAGCCGCAGCTCGCGCGCGAGCGCCCAGACCACCAGCACCGCTTCCACGCCTTCGGCACGCAGGCCGTCGAGGATGCGCAGGCTGCGCGCCGCATCGCCGGTGAGTGCCGCGTCCACCAGCGCGAACACGTCGAAGCGCGCGCTGTCCGATACCGCGGCCGCGACCGCCGCTGCATCGATCGCACCCCCTTCGTGCAACAGTACCAGCTTGTCGACCTCGCGTGCCGCGGCCAGCAGGTTGCCCTCGACGCGCCCGGCAAGCAGCGCCACGGCATCGGCGGTCGGCTGCAGGCCGCGCTGGCGCATGCGCGCGGCGATCCATTGCGGGAGGGCCTGTGGGCTCACCGGCCAGACCTGGACCGCCACGCCGGCCTGCTCCAGGGCACTGAGCCAGCGACTCTGACGGCTGTCCTTTTCCAGCTTGCCGCAGACCACCATCAGCAGGACGTCCTCGGCGGGCCGCGCAGCATAGGCGAGGAGTGCGCGGGCGCCCGCCTCGCCCGGCTTTGCAGCGGCCAATCGCAGCTCCAGGATGCGTCGCTCGGCGAACAGCGAGGGACTGGCCGCCGATTGCAGCAGGCCGTCCCAGTCGAAGCCGGCCGCGACCTGCAGCACTTCGCGATCCGTGTAACCGCGCTCGCGCGCCGCGGTGCGTACTGCGTCGGCCGCCTCCTGCACCAGCAGGGGCTCGGCCCCGCTGATCACGTAGATCGGCGCCAACCCGCGCTGCAGGTGTGCACCAAGCTGTTCGGGCTTCAGGTTCACGACGCTCCGGCCGGCACCTATCCGCCGGCACTGCCCGCGGCGGCGGCGCTCGAGCTGCTCGCCTCCAGACGGGTGAGGATCAGACGCACCATGTCATGGCGCATGTCGCGCAGCAGCACATCCTCCTCGCCGGCGGTACCGAGCACTTCATTTTCGTCGTAGAGGTATTCGCGAACCAGCGTTACCGCCTGGCGCTTCACCAAGGGCTGGGCCCCCTTGCCGGTCGCGACGAATTCGACCTTGTACTGCAGCTCGAATTCGCGCGCCTTGCCCTGCGCGTCCACCGACACCACGCGGCGGTTGGTGCTCTCCCCCAGAATCTGCAGCGAGGCGGTGGCGAGGTCCGGGTTCTCGGTGACGGTCACGCCCGAGGCCTGCAGCGCGCGGCGCAGGTCGCTCGCGAGCGGGCTGTACGGGTTGCCGATCACGATTCGCGTGTACTGCATGGCCGGGGGCAGCGCGACGCCCCCGCGCAGATGAAAGCCGCAGGCACCGAGCACCAGCACCGCCAGTGCCAGGACCACAGGGCGCACTACGCGAGCCGCGCGCCCTGCGCTCATACGACAATGTTCACCAGCTTGCCCGGCACCACGATCACCTTGCGCACCGCCTTGTCTCCGAGAAAGCGTTGCACGTTGGACTCGCGCAGCGCGGCGGCCTCGACGGTCTCGCGGTTGGCCTGCGCCGGCACCGAGACGCGGCCGCGCAGCTTGCCGTTGACCTGCACCACCAGCTCGAGGGTCTCCCGTTCCAGCGCGGCCTCGTCCACCTGCGGCCACGGCGCGTTCAGCAGCTCGCCGGAATAGCCGAGCGCTTCCCACAGCGCATGGGTGATATGTGGCGCGATCGGACCCAGCAGGCGCAGCAGGATGCCCAGCCCCTCGCCGAGCAGCGCACGGTAGAACGGCGCCGCCCCGTCGGCGTCGACCTGATGCTTCGCGGGCAGTGGCTCGGGGATCGCCTGCTGGAGGACGTTCAGCATCTCCATGGCGGCGGAGACCACGGTATTGAACTGGTAGCGCTGGAAGTCGTAGTCCGCCTGCTTCAGCAGCGCGTGGATGCGGCGGCGCACGTCGCGCACCTCGGGCGCCGCGAGCGCCCAGCCGCCCGGTGGTACGGCGACTGCGATGCCCTGCCCGCCTTCGCTCCACAGCTGGCGCGTGCAGGCGAAGCTCCACAGCTTCTTCAGAAAACGGTGGGCGCCGGCCACGGCCGTGTCGGACCAGTCGAGCGACTGCTCGGGCGGTGCGGCGAACATCATGAACAGCCGCACGGTATCGGCGCCGTACTGCTCGACGAGTTCCTGTGGGTCCACGGTATTGCCCTTGGACTTGGACATCTTGGCCCCGTCCTTGAGCACCATGCCCTGAGTCAGCAGGCGCGCAAACGGCTCATCGCAGCGCACCAGACCCTCGTCGCGCATGAGCTTGTGATAGAAGCGTGCGTAGAGCAGATGCAGGATGGCGTGCTCGATCCCGCCGATGTACTGGTCCACGGGCAGCCAGTAATGCACGCGCTCATCGAGCATGGACCGGGTATTGTCGGGACCCGTGTAGCGCGCGTAGTACCAGGACGACTCCATGAAGGTGTCGAAGGTGTCGGTCTCGCGCTCGGCCTCGCCGCCGCATTCGGGACACGTGGTGCGGTAGAACTCGGGCATGCGCCTGAGCGGCGAGCCGACGTCCTCGAACACCACGTCCTCCGGCAGCACCACCGGGAGGTCGGCATCCGGCACCGGCACCTCGCCGCACCGCCCGCAGTAGATCATGGGGATGGGCGCGCCCCAGTAGCGCTGGCGCGAGACGCCCCAGTCGCGCAGGCGGTAGTGCACCTGGCGCTGCCCCCGCCCCTGCGCCTGCAGGTGCGCGGCGATGGCCTCGAAGGCCTGCTCGGAGGTGAGGTCGCTGAACGGTCCGGAATCGCGCAGCACGCCCTTCTCGATATAGGCTGCATCGCTGCACGCCTGTCGCCGAGCCGTCGGCGGGATGGATCACCTGGCGGATCGGCAGACCGTACTTGCGGGCGAACTCGTAGTCGCGCTGATCGTGGGCGGGCACCGCCATTACCGCACCGCTGCCGTAGCTCATCAGCACGAAGTTGGCGATCCACACCGGGACCGCCGCGCCGGTAATGGGATGCAGCGCCTTGAAGCCGGTGTCCATGCCGCGTCTTTTCCATGGTCTCCAGCGCGGCTTCCGCGACCTGGGCGTGGCGGCATTCCTCGATGAAGGCGGCAAGCCGCGGATCGCGCGCCGCGGCCTGCGCGGCAAGCGGATGCTCGGCGGCGACCGCCACGTAGGTCACACCCATCAGGGTGTCGGGGCGGGTGGTGAACACGCTGAGCGCCTGTCCGACATCGGGCACGGCGAAGCGCATCTCCACGCCCTCCGAGCGCCCGATCCAGTTGCGCTGCATGGTACGCACCGCTTCCGGCCAGCCGTCCATGTGCTCGAGCTCGGCGAGCAGCTCGTCGGCGTAGTGGGTGATCTTCATGAACCACTGTGGAATCTCGCGCCGCTCCACCAGGGAGTCGCAGCGCCAGCAGCGCCCGTCGATGACCTGCTCGTTGGCGAGTACGGTACGGTCGTTGGGGCACCAGTTCACCGGTGCGGTCTTCCTGTACACCAGTCCCTTGCGGAACAGGCGCGTGAACAGCCACTGCTCCCAGCGGTAGTAGCGCGGGTCGCAGGTGGCGATCTCGCGCGACCAGTCATAGCCGAAGCCGAGGCGCTTCAGCTGGGTGCGCATGTACTCGATGTTGGCGTAGGTCCAGCGTGCCGGTGGCACCCGGTTCTGGATGGCGGCGTTCTCCGCCGGCAGTCCGAAGGCGTCCCAGCCCATGGGCTGCAGCACGTTCTTCCCGCGCATGCGCTGGTAGCGTGCGATCACGTCCCCGATGGTGTAGTTGCGCACGTGCCCCATGTGCAGCCGCCCGCTGGGGTAGGGAAACATCGAAAGGCAGTAGAACGGCTCGCGATCGGCGTCCTCACGCACGGCGAAGCTGCGCTGCGCCTCCCAGCGGCGCTGGACGCCGGCCTCGATTTCGCCCGGGTTGTATACCTCTTCCATGTCGAGCATTGCGCCGCGGCGGAGAAAGCTGCAAGCATACCGTAGCGCCCGCGCGCGGAACAACGCTGCTGCGCAGCGCGGGTGCGCGAGCCGCACCGTTCGGCGCGCCGATGTGCAGCCGCTCCCTCACCGCAACCGCCGCGGCCTTTCCAACCGTGCGCGCCTGGTACAGACTATGGCTGCAGAGCACGACCACGGACGCCCTCCATGAACGATACCAGATCGGAGCACGACAACCGGCTCATCACGGCCTACAACCGCATGATCGAGCGGGTGCGGGCGCGCTTCGATCAGGCCGAGCAGGACGCCATGCCGACGTTGCAGCGCTCCATCGAGGAGGCGCGGGACCGCGCCGTGGAGCTCGGCGAGCTGGGGCGCGAAGAGGCCGACCGGATCGCGAGCTATGTGCAGCGCGACCTGCAGGATGCCGGGGGATTCCTCGCCGAGTCGGGGAGCGATCTTGCCGCGTGGCTGCGCTTCGACCTGGAGCTGATCGAAGACCGGCTGCTTGACATGTTTGCCGCAGCCGCCGACCGCACCAAGCTCGAGCTGCTGCAGCTGGAGCAGGAGGCGCGCGAGGCACCGCAGTACCACACCGGAGAGATCACCGGACCCGGAACCCTGCAGTGCGCCGAGTGCGACAAGCTCATCCACTTCCATCACACAGCGCGCATCCCGACCTGCCCGCGCTGCCACAATACCGAGTTCCGCCGGGTGCTCGACCGGGAAACCGGCACCGCCTGAGCGCTACACCCTCCGCAGCAAATGGAAGAGCGGCCGTACACAAGGCGCTCCGGGGCGGGCCAACGTGTGGCGAGGGCTTCGGTCGCGTTGTCCGGCACGTCCTCCATGGCGAGCGAGAAGCCGCCAGAACCAGGACATCACCGGCCGGCCGGCGGCTGGACGGTAACTGAGTGGATCGCGGGGAAGATCTGGCATTCTTTGCGATCGTCGAACGATGATGATGACGCAGTGTTCACGCCGCCGGCCTATCCCGGTTCTGGCGGTTTCCGCTGCGAATTCCGCCCGCTCCCGGGATGCTGGCGAGATTTCCGGGCTAGGGATCCTCCACGGCGGCGACAGCGGCGGCGGCACGGGCGCGCCGCGCGCGCATCAGCAATGCCAGCGCGAGCGCCAGCACCGCCAGCGCGACGACGGGGCGATTGCCAAACCGCACGTAGGGGGTGGCGCCGGCACGCGGCTGCACCTTGCCGGTGAGGGCGGCGACGGTGAACTGCGCGGAGCGCGTGACCACCCGGCCCCGGTCGTCGATGATGGCGGAGATGCCGGTGTTGGTGGCGCGCAGCAGGTAGCGCCCGGTCTCCAGCGCACGCATGCGCGCAATCTGCAAGTGCTGGTGGGGGGCGAGCGAGTTGCCGAACCAGGCATCGTTGCTCACGTTGACCAGGAAGGCCGCCTGCGGCAGCTCGCGTATGATTTCCTCGCCGAACGCGGCCTCGAAGCAGATGGAGATGCCGACCGGGTAGCCCGCCACCCGAAGCAGCGGCTGATCGGCGCCGCCGGAGCTGAAATCGGACATCGGAATGTTCATGAACTCCAGCACCCCGCCAAGCGTCTTGCGCAGCGGCAGGTATTCGCCGAACGGCACCAGGTGGCGCTTGTAGTAGAAGCCGCGCTCGCGGCCAAGACTCATCATGGCGTTGTAGTAATTCCACCGGTCGCGGTCCAGCACCGGGATGCCGACCAGCAGGTCCGTGCCGTGCTCGCGCGCGAGCTGCTCGAGTCGCGCCACGAACTTGTCCGCCACCTGGTGATAGAAGACCGGAATGGCCGTCTCCGGCCACACGATGAGGTCGGCGTTCCAGTGCTCGCGGGTCAGGTCGAGGTAGCGCTCGAGTGTCGGCACGCGCTGGTCGAGCTCCCATTTGACCGCCTGCGAGATGTTGCCTTGCAGCAGCACTGCACGTACCGGCTTGCCGGTCGGCCGCGTCCAGTCGACGTCGTGCTGCAGCAGGGCCGCCCCGCCCCACAGCACCAGCACGCCGAGCAGCGCATACGCGCGCTGCCGATCGCGTCCCCGCACCGTCCACACCAGCAGCGCGGCGCTCCACGCCACCGCCGCACCGACCCCGTATACCCCGAGCAGCGGCGCGAGCCCGGCGAGCGGCGCGTCGCTCTGGCTGTAACCGAGCGCCAGCCACGGGAACCCGGTCAAGAACCATCCGCGCACCCATTCCAGCAGCACCCACGCAGCCGGCAACACCAGCAGCGTGCGCACGCCATCGGGAGACGGAAAGAAACGCGTCGCCAGGTAGCCCACCAGCCCCGGGTACAACGCCAGATAGACAATGAGCCCCGCGGTGATGAGCAGGGCCAGCGGCGCGGGCGCACCGCCGAATTCGTGGATGGAGATGTAGACCCAGCATACGCCGGCACCGAACATGCCGAGCCCGAACCACCAGCCGCGCCGCAGGGCCTGAGTGGCGCTCAGGCCCTCCCAGGAGACGAAGAGCAGCGCCACGCTCAACACGGTGACGGGATACCAGCCGAAGGGCGCATAGGCGAGAGGCGCCAGCGCGCCCGCCGCAAGCGCCACGACATCGCCCGGCCAGCCGGGACGCGACCATTTCCACAAGTGCTTCATCGCGGAGTCGGAAGCGGTGGCGCGCCTCAGGCGGCGGGTGTCGCGTCGGCGGCGGCGTCCTCGGGAAGCAAGGAAACCCTCAGCAGGTGGATGCGGCGATTGTCGGCGCGGATCACCTTGAACAGGAAGCGGTCGATGCTCACGCCCTCACCGCGCTTGGGCAGATGGCCGAAGGCGTTCATCACCAGGCCACCGATGGTGTCGAATTCCTCGTCGCTGAAGTCACTGCCGAAGTATTCGTTGAAGTCCTGGATGGGGGTGAGGGCCTTGACCGTGTAGTGATCCTCTCCGTGCTTGAGCACGAACAGGTCTTCGTCGATGTCGTGCTCGTCCTCGATCTCGCCGACGATCTGCTCGAGCACGTCCTCGATGGTGACGATCCCCGCCACCCCGCCGTACTCATCGACCACGATGGCCATGTGGTTGCGGCTCGACCGGAACTCCTTCAGCAGCACGTTGAGCCGCTTGCTCTCGGGCACGAACACCGGGGTGCGCAGCACTTCGCGCAGATTGAAGCCGTCGTCGGCGGCGCAGAAGCGCAGCAGATCCTTTGCGAGCAGGATGCCGACCACCTCGTCGCGGCTCTCGCCGATCACCGGAAAGCGGGAGTGTCCGGATTCCACGATGACCGGCAGCAGCTGGTCGGGAGAAGCATCGCGGGCCACCACCACCATCTGCGAGCGCGGGATCATGATGTCACGCACTTGCATCTCGCTGACCTGCAGCACGCCCTCGATCATGCCCAGCGCGTCGGCATCGAACAGCCCGCGCTGCTGCAGGTCCCGCAGCAACTCGACCAGCTGTTCGCGATCTTTCGGCTCGCCGAGGAGCGCCTGACTCAGCCGCTCGAGCCATGAGCGTTGGCCGGAACCGTTACTAGGTCGGTCTTCTTTCATGGTCTGCGCAGGTTGGGGGTGGGCCGCCCCGGGCGCGAGCGCCTCGCCCCGGATCCTTCCACCGGCCTGCCGTCTTCCCTGCCATAGGGGTCAGGATAGCCTAACCGTGCCAGGCACCGCCGTTCAAGCGCCTCCATTCGCCGCGCCTCGGCCTCTTCCTGATGATCGTAGCCGCGCAGGTGCAGCACGCCGTGCACCACCATGTGCGCCCAGTGGGCACGCGGCGCCTTGCCCTGGGCGCGCGCCTCGCGCGCCACCACCGGCGCGCAGATGACCAGGTCGCCGAGCAGCCGCGTCGCGGGCGGCGCATTGTACGTAAAGGACAGCACGTTGGTCGGACCCGCCTTGCCGCGGTAGGTGGCGTTGAGCGCTGCGCTCTCCGGCGTGTCCACCACGCGGATCACCAGCTCCGAGCGTCGCGTGCCGAGCGCCGCCGCCGCGAAGCGGCGCAGGCTGGCGGGCGCCGGCACGCCGCGCCGCGAGGCCGCATACTGCACCGCCACCCCTGGCACGGCGCTGCGCACCGTGGCCGCCGGACGGTTGCGCGAGGCGGCGCGCGCCGGATCAGCGCCTGGGCTTGCGCCGTTCATAGGCCTCGTATGCCGTCACGATGCTTTGCACCAGCGCGTGGCGCACCACGTCGCCCGCGCTGAAGAAGGTGAAGCTGATGCCCGGCGTGTCCTTGAGCACCTCGACCACCTGGCGCAGTCCGGAGATGCGGTCGCGCGGCAGGTCGATCTGGGTCACGTCGCCGGTGATGACCGCGGTCGATCCGAAGCCGATGCGGGTCAGGAACATCTTCATCTGCTCGGGCGTGGTGTTCTGCGCCTCGTCCAGAATGATGAAGGAATCGTTGAGGGTGCGCCCGCGCATGAAGGCCAGCGGTGCAACCTCGATGACGTTGCGCTCGATCAGGCGCGCAACCCGGTCGAAGCCCAGCATCTCGTAGAGGGCATCGTAGAGCGGGCGCAGGTACGGATCGATCTTCTGCACCAGGTCGCCGGGCAGGAAGCCGAGCCGCTCTCCGGCCTCGACCGCGGGGCGCACCAGCACCAGCCGGCGGATGCGCTCGCCCTCCAGCGCCTCCACCGCGCAAGCCACCGCCAGGTAGGTCTTGCCGGTCCCCGCGGGGCCCACTCCGAAGTTGATATCGTGCGTAAGAATATTTCGCAAGTATCTCTTTTGGTTGGGACCTCGTCCCTGAATCATGCCGCGCTTGGTGCGGATCTGGATCTCGTCGTCGGCGCTGCGCGGCGACTCGCCCACCAGCGCCTCGACGCCCGAGTCCTGCAGGAAAAGATTTACCCGCTCCGGCGTCAGGGGCTCCGTTCCGGTCGACTCGTAGAGGTCGCGCAGCACCTCGCCGGCCGCGCGCGCCGAGCGTTCCGTGCCGATCACCTGAAAACGGTTGCCGCGGTTGTTGATCTCCACACCCAGGCGCCGCTCCACCTGGCGCAGGTGCTCGTCGAACTGGCCGCACAGATTGGCGAGTCGATGATTGTCCATTGGCTCGAGCACGAGGTCCACTGCTGCCGGGGATTTGCTCAAGCGCTGTGCGGACGTTTCGCTTCAGGCCGAACGCCGGACCGCGTCCGGAGCTGTGCAGCACGCCGCGCAGCGAGTTCGGCAGGGCTTCGGTGATCCGCAGGTCGACGAGCTCACCAATCAGGCTGTGATCTGCGGCGAAGTTGACCACGCGGTTGTTCTCGGTGCGCCCGGCCAGCATGGCCTGATCGCGCCGCGAGGGACCTTCCACCAGCACGCGTTGCACGCTGCCCACCATGGCAGCGGCGATCGCGGCGGCGTGTTTGCCGATCGCCTCCTGGAGCCGGTACAGGCGCTGCTGCTTGATCTCATGGGCGACGTCATCCGGCCACGCCGCCGCCGGCGTGCCGGGACGAGGACTATAGATGAAGCTGTAGGACTGGTCGAAGCCGACCGCCTCGATCAGCTCCAGGGTATCGCGGAAATCGGCTTCGGTTTCACCGGGAAACCCGACGATGAAATCCGAGGAAAGGCTGAGATCGGGGCGCACGGCCCGCAGCCGGCGCACCCGGTCGCGGTACTCGGCGGCGGTGTGGCCGCGCTTCATGAGCGCCAGGATGCGGTCCGACCCGCTTTGCACCGGCAGGTGCAGATGGCTCACCAGCGCCGGCACCTCGGCGTAGACCCGGATCAGGCGCTCGCTCAATTCCAGGGGATGCGAGGTCGTGTAGCGGATGCGCGCGATGCCGTCGACCGCCGCCAGATACTCGATCAGCAGCGCGAGGTCGGCCGTGGTGCCGTCGTGCATCAGTCCCCGGTAGGCGTTGACGTTCTGTCCGAGCAGGGTCACCTCGCGTACGCCCTGGGCGGCCAGCCCGGCAACCTCGGCGAGCACGTCGTCGAAGGGGCGGCTCACCTCCTCGCCGCGAGTGTAGGGCACCACGCAGAAGGTGCAGTACTTGCTGCAGCCCTCCATCACCGAGACGAAGGCGCTCGGCCCCTCGGCGCGCGGCGCCGGCAGGGCGTCGAATTTTTCGATCTCGGGGAAGGAGACGTCGATCACCGGCGCGCGCCGGGCACGGGCGGCCTCGATCAGCTGCGGCAGCCGGTGCAGGGTCTGCGGCCCGAACACCACGTCCACGTACGGCGCACGACGGCGCAGCGCCTCGCCCTCCTGGCTGGCCACGCAACCGCCGACGCCAATGATCAGTCCCGGGCGGGCATGCTTGAGATGGCGCCACTGGCCGAGCTGCGAGAACACCTTCTCCTGCGCCTTCTCGCGGATCGAACAGGTGTTGAGCAGCAGCACGTCGGCCTGCTCGGGTGCGCCGGTCAGGGTGAGGCCGTGGGTGGCGGCGAGCAGCTCGGCCATGCGTGCCGAGTCGTACTCGTTCATCTGACAGCCGAAAGTCTTGATGAAAAGCCTGCCCGCCATGCTCCCGCAGCCGCTGCGCGAAATGCGTTAAGGTACTACTGCCGTCCGCGGCTTTCCACCGCACCCGCTCACTGGCTGCGCCGCAGCAGCTTACCAATGAAACGATTCAGCACATGGTTGCGCGGCAGGAAGGGAATCGGCTGACGCCGGCGCACGCGCAGGTGCTGGCGCAGCCGCAGCACCTTGGGATCGCTCGGAGCGAGCATCAGCGCGCGGTGCAACGCCGCCACCGCCCGGCGGCGCTGGTTGAGGCGCATTTCCACGACCGCCAGGTTGTAGAACAGGTCCGCTTCTCCGGTGGCGCATCCGGCCGCCTTGCGGCACAGAAAAACCCCCCGGTCGTCGCCCATCATCACCCGGGCGAGGCCGTGGTAGGAACGGCTGACGTGAACCAGCGGATCCCAGTCATGCGTGTGCGCCTCAAAGCGTTGAAACTGCTCCAGTGCGCCGTTCCAATCGGCGCGCCGGAACCGCTCCAGGCCCTCGGACAGGCAAGCGCCGGGCTCCGGCAAGGATCCTGGTGGCAGTGGCCCCATGCGACAGTGCTCCAATAGTCCCCAAATCAGTGCGGAAGTCCCCGGCGAGTTCAGCACCAGCCTCGTCGGTGGTCAGTCAAGTGTAGCAGTGCTATCGCGACGCGTCCGTGTCGATCGTGCGGAAGCGCCGGTAATGCTCAATCAGCCCGCGCGTGGAAGCGTCGTGGCCGGTCCCGGCCGGCGTGGCGCCGGCGAGCTGCGGCAGGATGGCGCGGGCCAGCTGCTTGCCGAGTTCCACGCCCCACTGGTCGAAGGAGTTGACGTTCCACACGATGCCCTGCACGAAGATCTTGTGCTCGTACAGGGCGATCAGCGACCCGAGGGTATAGGGGGTGATGCGCTCGAGCAGCATGGAGTTGCTGGGGCGGTTGCCGGGGAACACCCGGTGCGGACGCACGGCCTCGAGCGCCGGACCGGAAAGCCCCTGGGCCTCGAGCTCCGCGCGCGCCTCCTGTCCGGTCTTGCCGCGCATCAGCGCCTCGGTCTGGGCGAAGAAGTTCGACAGCAGGATCGGGTGATGCTCGCCCAGGGGGTTGTGGCTCGCCATGGGGGCGATGAAGTCGGCCGGTACCAGTCGCGTGCCCTGGTGCAGCAGCTGGTAGAACGCATGCTGGCCATTGGTGCCGGGCTCACCCCAGATCACCGGCCCCGTGGTGTAGGCCACCGGCTCACCGTCGCGGGTCACGCGCTTGCCGTTGCTCTCCATATCCCCTTGCTGCAGGTAAGCCGGGAACCGGCGCAGGTACTGATCGTAGGGCAGGATGGCGTGGGTCTCGGCGGCGAAGAAGTTGTGGTACCAGATGCCGAGCAGCGCCAGGATCACCGGCAGGTTGCGCTCCAGGTCCGTGCTGCGGAAATGGCGGTCCATGGCATGGGCACCCGCCAGCATCTCCTCGAAGCGGTCCATGCCGATGCTGAGCGCGATGGGCAGCCCGATCGCCGACCACAGCGAGTAGCGCCCGCCCACCCAGTCCCAGAATTCGAACATGTTGGCGCGGTCGATGCCGAACTTCTCGACCTCGGGCCCGTTGGTGGAGACTGCAACGAAATGCCGGGCGATGGCCGCCTCGCTGCCCATGGCGTCCAGCAGCCAGCGCCGCGCGCTGTGCGCATTGGTGAGGGTCTCCTGGGTGGTGAAAGTCTTCGAGGCGACCACGAACAGCGTGGTCTGCGCCTCGACGCGCCGCAGGGCCTCGGCGAGGTCGGTTCCGTCCACGTTGGAGACGAAGTGCAGACGCGGCCCTTCGTGGCCGTAGGGCGTCAGCGCCTCGGTGACCATGGCAGGTCCGAGATCCGAGCCGCCGATGCCGAGGTTGATGACGTCACGGATGGGCTTTCCGGAATATCCGCGCCACGCGCCGCCGCGTACCGCCGCGGTGAACTCGCGCATGTGGGCCAGCACGGCGTTCACCTCCGGCATCACGTCCCTGCCGTCGACGCGCACCGGCTCGTTGCTGCGGTTGCGCAGCGCGGTGTGCAGCACGGCGCGGCCCTCGGTGACATTGATCTTCTCACCCTTGAACATGCGCTCGGTCCATTCCTCGACACGCGCCTGGCGCGCGAGCTCCAGCAGCAGCGACATCGTTTGCGCCGTGATGCGGTTCTTGGAGTAGTCGAGCAGGATGGCGTCCGTTTGCTGCGAAAAGCGCTCGTAGCGCTGCGCGTCCCGGGCGAACAGGTCGCGCATGTGCAGCGGGGCGATTTCGGCCTGATGCACCTGCAGGGCCTGCCACGCCGGCGTGTCGTTCAACATGGGATTCCCTTGCGATGCACGGTGCCGTGCGGGTTCAGTCGATCACGGTGTCCATGGAGTTGCGCCATTCCTGGTCCTCCCGGTCGAACAGCCGGTTGGCCTCGGCCGGTCCCCAGCTTCCCGCCGGGTAGGTGTGGATGAAGTCGCGCTCCATGGACCACAGCTTGAGGATGGGATCGACCACGCGCCACGCCCAGTTCACTTCATCGTAGCGCAGGAACAGGGAATGGTCGCCGCCCACCACATCGAGCAGCAGCGCCTCGTAGGCATCCAGACGCGGCTCATCGGCGCTGGTGTAGGAGGCATCGAGCTGGATCGAGCGGGTGCGCATCTCCAGCCCGGGAAGCTTGACCTGGAGCTCGGCGCGCAGGCACTCCTCGGGCTGGATGCCGAGCAGGATCCAGTTGGGCTTCAACTGCTCGATGGCCGTCTCGCGGAACAGCTGCTGCGGCGGATGCTTGAAGCGGATGCTGATCAGCGAGCTGTCACGGGCCATGCGCTTGCCGGTACGCAGATAGAACGGCACATGGCGCCAGCGCCAGTTGTCGACATAGAGCTTGAGCGCCGTGTAGGTTTCGGACGTGCTGTTTTCCGCCACGCCCGGCTCCTCGACATAGCCGACCACCTTGTCGCCCTGGCTGCGGCCGCGGGTGTATTGCGCGCGAAACGCATGCGCGTGCACGGCACTCGGGGGAATGGGACGGATCGACTTCAGCACCTTCACCTTCTCGTCGCGCAGCGACTCCGGGTCCAGGTTGGCCGGCGGCTCCATGGCCACCATGGTCATCATCTGCAGCAGATGGCTCTGGATCATGTCGCGCAGCGCACCGGCGGTGTCGTAGTACTCGGCGCGCATGTCGATGCCGCGCGTCTCGCTATGGGTGATCTGCACGTGGTCGACGTAGTTGCGGTTCCACAAGGGCTCCAGCATCAGATTGGCGAAGCGGAACACCAGCACGTTCTGCACCGTGCCCTTGCCGAGGTAGTGATCGATGCGAAAGATCTGGTGCTCGCGAAAATCGCGGTGCAGGCGCTCGTTGAGGATCTCCGCGCTTTCCAGGTCGTAGCCGAAGGGCTTCTCGATCACCACGCGGCGCCAGCCGTTTCCCTCGACGTTGAGCCCGACCGAGGCCAGGCTGTGCGACACGGTGGCAAACTCCGAGGGCCGGATGGCCATGTAGAACACCACGTTCTCGGGGAACTCGGGGCGCGCGTGCAGGGTATCGCGCAGCCGTGCGTAGGCCGCGGGATCGTTGAGATCACCCTGGAAATAATGCATGCGCTGCAGATAGCGCTGCAGCACTTCGGGATCGGTATAGCCGCGCAGCCGCGGTCGCAGCAGCGCCTCGACCTCCGAGCGCCACATGTCGCTGTCCCAGTCGCGGCGTCCGAATCCGATCACCGTCATTTCCGGCGGCATGCGCTCGGCAAGCTCCAGCTGATACAGCGCCGGCAGCAGCTTCACCTGCGACAGATTGCCGGTGGCACCAAAGATCACGAAGGTACAGGGATCGAGCATGGGAGCGTCCCGGTGGTCAGACGATGCCGTGGCCCCGTGAGGGACCGCCCACTGCTGCCCGCGGGCCGCGCAGCGCGGCGCAGTATCGGCGAAGGGCGCCGCTTCTGTGGCCAGGGCGGCGGAGCATCCCGTCGCGTTGCACCCGATCAGTCCTTCTTGATGGCATGGCCACCGAAGGCATTGCGCATCATTGCCAGCAGGCGGTTGCCGTAGCCCTCCGTGTCCTGGCTCGCGAAACGCATCATCAAGGCCAGTGACATCACCGGAGAGGCCACACCCTGCTCGATGGCCTCCACCGCCGTCCATCGGCCCTCGCCGGAGTCTGCAACATAGGGCGCTACGGCGCCGAGCACCTGGTCGGTCTTCAGTGCCTCGGCGGTCAGGTCGAGCAGCCAGCTGCGCACCACCGAGCTGTGACGCCACAGCTCCGCCACCTGCGCCAGATCGATGCCGAACTCGCTCTTGCCGCGCAGCAGCGAAAACCCCTCGGCATAAGCCTGCATCATGCCGTACTCGATCCCGTTGTGGATCATCTTGGTGAAGTGTCCGGCGCCGACCGGCCCGACGTGCGCCCAGCCGCGGTCCGGTGCCGGTGCAAGCGCCTTCAGCGCCGGCTCCAGGTGTGCCACCGCCTGCGGCGTGCCACCGACCATGAGGCAGTATCCGCGCTCCAGACCCCATACGCCGCCCGACGTTCCCGCATCGATGAAGTGCAGCCCGTGCTGCTCCAGCCAGGCGCCGCGGCGCTGGCTGTCGTGATAATTGGAGTTGCCCCCGTCGATGACGATGTCGTCGGGCTCGAGCATGGGGATGACATCGTGCAGGGTCTGCTCGGTGGGCGCTCCGCTCGGAAGCATCAGCCACACCATGCGCGGCGCACCGAGCTGGCGCACGGCGTCGGCAAGCGACTCCGCGGCGAGCAGGCCCGATTCGGCGGCGAGCTGCCGGGTGATTTCCGCGGTGCGGTTGTAACCCACCACCTCGACGCCCGACCTGCGCAGGCGCCGCGCCATGTTGGCACCCATGCGTCCCAGGCCGATCATTGCCAGTCTCATGGTTCCCTCCTCGCGGGGTCGAGCGGACGCGGTCCAGGACGAACCGGCCCCCGATGCCGGGATGATAAAGCCGTGATGTTATTAGAGCACACCGCCGCGGCGGCGGTCACGAACGGGCGTCGGGCTCGCGTCCACCCAGGGTGCGCTCGAGGAAGGCCAGCGTCAGCTCCCACGCGGCGCGCGTCGCGAGTGCATCGAGCGCAACTCCCGCTGAGCTCGGCTGTACGCGCCCGCTTGCGCGCGGATAGAATCACGCGGACCGTTCAATCCGCCAGAGATCGTCCCCCCCATGCGTGTATCCCGCTTCCCGCTGTCCACCCTGAAGGAGACGCCGGCCGACGCCGAGGTCGTGAGCCATCAGCTCATGCTGCGTGCCGGCCTGATCCGCAAGCTCGCCGCCGGGCTCTACACCTGGCTGCCGCTCGGGCTGCGCGTGCTGCGCAAGGTGGAGCACATCGTGCGCGAGGAGATGAACCGCGCCGGCGCGCTGGAGCTGCTGATGCCGGTCGTGCAGCCCGCCGAGCTGTGGCAGGAATCCGGACGCTGGGAGCAATACGGCCCGGAGCTGCTGCGCCTGCGCGACCGCCATGAGCGCGAGTTCTGCTTCGGTCCGACGCACGAGGAGGTGATCACCGATCTGATCCGGCGCGAGATCCAGAGCTACAAGCAGCTGCCGGCCAGCTATTACCAGATCCAGACCAAGTTCCGCGACGAGATCCGCCCGCGCTTCGGTGTCATGCGCGCACGCGAATTCCTGATGAAGGACGCCTACTCCTTCCACATCGATCATGCCTCGCTGCAGGAAACCTACCAGGTCATGTACCGCGCCTACACGGCGATCTTCTCCCGCCTCGGCCTCAGCTTCCGCGCCGTTCGGGCGGCGACCGGGGCCATCGGCGGCAGCCTGTCGCACGAGTTCCACGTGCTGGCGAACTCCGGCGAAGATGCCATCGCCTTCTCCGATGGCAGCGATTATGCGGCCAACGTGGAGCTCGCCGAGGCGCTGGCACCCGCCGGGCCGCGCCCCGCACCCGGCGCCGCCATGGCGAGGGTGGACACGCCCGGACAGCACAGCATCGAGGAGGTGAGCGCGCTTTCTCGATGTGGCACCCGACCGCTGCCTGAAGACGCTGCTCGTGAACGGTACCGAGGGCGGAGTGGTGGCACTGGTGCTGCGCGGCGATCACGAGCTCAATGTCCTGAAGGCCGAGCGCCTGGAGGAAGTCGCCGCCCCGCTCGCCCTGGCAGGTGCCGAGCAGGTGCGCTCAGCCGCGGCTTGCGACCCGGGCTCGCTGGGCCCGGTGGCGCTGCCGGTCCCGGTGATCGCCGATCACGCCGCCGCCGCAGTGGCGGATTTCGTCTGCGGAGCGAACCGCGACGCCGAGCACCTGACCGGCGTCAACTGGGGCCGCGACCTGCCCGAGCCGCGCGTGGCGGACCTGCGCAACGTCGTGGATGGCGACCCCAGTCCCGACGGCGCCGGCCGGCTGTCGATCGCCCGCGGCATCGAGGTCGGACATATCTTCCAGCTCGGCACCAAGTACAGCCAGGCCATGAACGCCACGGTGCTCGACGAAAAGGGCCGCGCCGCCATGCTGGCGATGGGCTGTTACGGCATCGGCGTCTCACGCGTGGTGGCCGCGGCCATCGAGCAGAATTACGACGCGCGCGGCATCATCTGGCCCGCGCCCATCGCGCCGTTCGACGTCGCGCTGCTGCCCATGAACATGCACAAGTCGCAGCGCCTGCGCGCCGCGGCGGAGCGCCTGTACGAGGAGCTGCGCGCGGCCGGACTGGAGGTGCTGTTCGACGACCGCGACGCCCGCCCCGGTGTGATGTTCGCCGACATGGAGCTGATCGGCATTCCGCACCGCGTGGTGCTCGGCGAACGCGGCCTCGATGCCGGCATGATCGAATATCGCGGCCGGCGCGATCTCGAGAGCCGCAACCTCCCGCTGGCGGAAATCGCGGACTTTCTGCGCGGGCAGTACGGAACCGGCTCGGGATCGCACTGAACGCAGCCTTCCGTGCCCGGACCGTGGGTTTAGCATCCCGGGAGCTGGCGGAATTCGCAGCCGTCCTGTTCATTTACCGGTCAGCCGCTGGCCGGCTGGTGAGATTTACGGGTTACAGCGTAGCCCGGAGCCCGTAGCCTCGATGAAGTGAAGCGGAATCGAGGCGATGGAACCCGGTTGCATGGTTCGGGTATCGGACTGGCATTGTGATCCCCGATCCCCGGATTCCACTTCGCTCCGTCCGGGCTGCGATGTGGGTGCTGAGCGTGCGCGAGCGGGCGACTGGCATTGCGCGCGACGCCGACGCGGATCGTAGCCGAACCAATCGGAGGCAACTGCTTCTCGGGTTGGATTCGGTGGGCTATCCGCGCCGGCCTGCGCTCGGCTGGCGCGATGAAGGGAAGGCAGCGTCGAAGCGCATGCGCTGCAGGGGCACCGAGGGTGTCTCGTCGCGCTCCGGGTCGGTGAGCGGTACGTGCAGCACCAGCGACACGCGCCGGTTGCGGGCGCGCCCGGCCGCGGAACGATTGTCGGCACGCGGCCGGGTGTCGGCATAGCCCACCGCCCGCAGGCGCGCCGAGTCGACGCCGTGTGCGATGAGATGGCGCGTGACGTTGCTCGCGCGCGCCGCCGAAAGCTCCCAGTTGGACGGATAACGCAGGGTATGGATGGGCACATCGTCGGTGTGCCCTTCGACGGATACCGCATAGCTTCCGGAGGACATCAGACCGGCGATCTCATCGAGCAGGGTGAGACCCGCCGCGCTCAGCTCGGCGCTGCCCGCCACGAACAGGATTTCGTCGCTGATCTCGAGGTTCACCGTGCCGGGCGTCGCCGTCACTTCGAGGCGCTCGCGCAGTGCGCTGTTACCGAGCGTGTCGAGCAGCCGCGTCCGCTGCGCGACGGGGCGACCTATCCATTGCGGCGGTTCGGCGTCGGAAACGGCGCTCGCCGGGGCGTCCGTGGCAAGGCCCGCTGCGCTCGCTTCCTGTGCAGCCGCATCCGCGGATGCGTGCGCGGAAGCGACTTCACGCTGCACCGGCAAGCCGTGCATCGAAGCTTCGCGCTGCGCCGCCAGGTCATCCGCGGAAGCGGCTTCATGCGGCACCGGCGGGTCGTCCGCGGAAGCAGCCTCATGCTGCACCGGCGGGTCGTCCGCGGACGCCGGCAGACGCAGATGCGGAATCGGATCGTCGTCGCGGGGCGCATCCGTCATCTGTTCCGCTTTCGCGAGCTCAACGACGGCGGGCGTCGCACCTTCATGCACATCCGCTGCAGCGACCGGGGGCTCGGCTGGCAGCGGTGCAGGTTCGGCGATGGCGTGCGCCGGTGCGGCAGCGGGCGCGGCTTCATCCCCCGCCGGTGGCTCCACCGCCCGCGCGGGCGCGGCAGTTTCCATCCCGGCAACCATCGTCGTCGCTGCCGTCGTCGCTGCGGGACCTGGTGCGGCGCGCAGCGCAGCGGTCTGCGACGACAGCGTCGCAGCGGCGTCCGGCACGCCGAACAGCACTTCGGCCGTCGCCTGCGGCGACGGCGGCGCGAGCAGTGCGAGCAGCGCAGGCGCAGGGTCGCGGCGCGCGCCTGCCAACCCCGCGTTCGGCTGCGCGGTGTTGCCTGCGGTCTGTGCGTGCGGCGCGCGGCTCGCGATGCGGTCATCGTCCTGCCCCAGGCGCATGTAGGCGACCAGTACCACCAGCAGCGCGAGCATCAGGGTCAGGACGTCCATGTAGGTGACGGCCCAGCTTTCCTGCTCGACACCGGGAACGGGCTCGGCCAGCGCCCAATGACCCGGCGACACCGCGAGCTCGGGATCCGGCAGCAGGGGCGTGTGCGGCGACGCGGCACTCGACGCGCGTCCCCGCATGTTGCGGGGCGGATAGGACATGACCTCGCCCATGCTGCACCTCAGCGCAGGTTGGCGACGGCGAGCGGGGGCACGTGCGCTGCCGGCTGCATCGCAGGCACAGCTGTCTGGCGCTGCTCCAGGAAAGCCTCGAGGGTCTCGCGGATCAGCGTGGGATGGCGTTTCTCGTGCAGCAGCACCACGCCTTCGGACAGCATGCCGAGGTGAACCATGCGCTGGCCGATGCGCCGCTCCAGCTTCAACGCCAACGGCTTGAACATCAGGTTGCCCACCACGATGCCGTACAGCGTGGTGGTCAATGCGAACCCCATTCCGGCACCGAGCTCGGCCAGACCGCTGTCACCGAGGCCGTACAGCAGGTGCACCAGTCCGAGCAGCGTTCCGAGCATGCCGAAAGCCGGCGCGAAAGCCGCCATGGTCCGCAGCACGTTGGCGTCCGCCTGCTCCCGGGCACGCTGTCCGGCAATGCGCCAGTGCATGATCTTCACCACCTCGGAGAGCGGACCGCCGTCGATCACCAGGCGTGCCGCGCTGCGCAGAAAGGGCGAGGCCAGCGTGTCCAGCTCGCGCTCCGCCTCCCAGATGTTGCCGCGCCGATACCATTCCGCCACCCGCAGCAATCCCTGCAGATCCCCTTCCGGCCGCACGTCCTGGTCCGAGAACAGCTCCGGCAGTGCGCGCAGCACCGCCCATACCTCGCGTGGCGGCCGGCTGATGCAGGACGCGACGAGAGTCCCGCCCAGCACCAGCGCAAGACCGGCGGGGTCGACGAAGGTGCGCAGCTGCGGGACGAAGGTCGGTCCCAGTACCACCACCGCGACCGCCAGTACCGCCACGGCAACGGCGGCTCCACGGTGTCGTCTCGCATTTCTTTTCATGCCGTCTCCCATCAACCGGAAATCGACGCAGGCATCACTTCCCGCAGGTTTGCAAATTGCGTTCCCGCACGCTCCGGGCTCGCCCGCATCGCTCACCGGCGGCGGCGCAAGGGCATACGGCAATAACGCTCAATGAATCGTCGTCGACTCGGAAAGTGCAGTGTGTACCGGCCAGATGCCTGTCCCGGCCGTGACGGGTTCTGCGACCGCATCCGCGGTCCTGGTGAGATCCTGGCGCCAGGCACGCCGCAGCGCGTGGCGGCAGCAGACCGCCGTCGGCGGCAGAAGATTGCCGCATGTGCCTCCGACACTCCACGCCAGACAAGACCGAAACTGTGCCGCCTGGCCGGCTGGTGAGGTTTCCGGGTTAAGCGAACCGCACGCAGTTGATCGGCGGAAGGAAGGTGCTGAGCGGGTGCCAGTGCGCGCCCTGGTCCTCGCTCAGCCACAGGTTGCCCGTGGTGCTCCCGAAGGCCAGCCGCTCGCCGGAGTCGTCGACGTCGAGGCCATGGCGGTAGACGATATCGTAGGCATGGCGCTGCGGAAGACCCTCGCGCAGCACCTCGGGGTCGCGCGGGTCCACCAGGATGGAATGAATGCCCGGGTAGTCCGCGCCGCCGCCGAACCAGCGCTTGCGCTCCGGGTGGTACCAGAGGCCTTCCACCAGAGCCCAGCTATCCCCACCGTCGGAGGAATGAAACAGCCCGCCGGGGATGGTGCCGCACCACAGCTCGCCCGCACGCCCGGGTGCACCGCACTCCAGTGACCAGACGCGCTTCAGGTCCCAGGGCAGTGGGCTCTGGCGCACCGGGTCGAGATCGTCGGCATCCTCGGGGCGCGGCGGATACTTCGGGGTCGCAGCCTCCGCCCAGGTCGCGCCGCCGTCCTCGGAGCGCTGCAGCTTGGCGCCGAAATGCCCGTGCTCCACTGCCGCGTGCCAGCGACCGCTGCGGTCGATCGCCGCCATGGTGACGGGACTACCGAGCAATGCGGCACGCACCACGTCCCATCCGCCGGGGTTGCGCTGCAGAACGAACAGGCCCTTGCGGGTGCCGACCAGCAAGCGCTCGGACATGACCTCATCCTCCGGACAGTGCCTGAAACACGAAGACCTGACTCGCGGGCCCCAATGCATCGCCAAGGCCGGCGCGATCGCGCAGATTCATTCCGGCCACCAGCACCATGACGTGCTTGCGCACCGCGCCCTGGTCATCGAGCACGTAGCCGCGCACCTCGGGCCATTGGGAAAAATACTTCGAGAACAGCTCGGCAACGTCGCGCGCAGGCAGCTCCGCATCCGGGCACTGCGTGTGGCGGGCGAGGTTGGACGTGAAAGTCAGATGCGCCATGGCAGCAGGAATCATAGTAATCCGGGTCGTGCATCGCCACGCCGGTCGGGCCGGTTCGCTCCGAGGCGCCCCACGGACCCGCAGTCCGCCAGGCCCATTGTGGGCGCGGGGCCGATCCGTTCCAGAAGGCGTTGCTCGGTCTCGCCGGAGGCGGAAATTTCCCGCCCGGCGGTCACGCGAGCCTTGCGTCGGGTATGATAGGCACGCGCCCGCGGGAGCCGCCCGTACCCATACTCGTCCCGCCTGCACGGGTTGTCCGGGCAGAGACAGCTTCAGCCTCCGAAGCCCCGAGCTGCGGGTCGACGTCCGGCACGGGAGCTCCACGCGGAAAGAACAAGCATGAGCGATCTCCTCCTGCACCGCACGGTGCTTCCAGATTTCGACGACGGTCGTGCGGGCAGCGGGTCTTCCCAGACAAGAGCGCCATGCCTGTTCGAATGGGACGCGCGCAACGACCGGTTGACAGCCGCGCCGATTTTCTGCGCGCTGGTCGGCACTGCGGGCGAGCCTCCGCCGCCGAGCGGGGAGGCCTGGCTGGCCCGGCTCGACCCCGGCGAGCGCGAATACCTCGTTGCGCTTCGTGCGCAGCTCACCCCCGAGGCGCCGACCTACATCGCGCGCTACCGGCCACCGCACGCCCGCGATAATCACACGCTGCTGGAGGAACAGGGTTGCGCGTTCTTCGGCGCCGACGGGCGACTCGAGCGCATCCTCGGCACGCTCGCCCTGCTGGAGGAATACCAGCAGGTGGCGCATGCACTCGTGCAGCGCATGCTCGCTTCGCCGCGCGTCGGCCTCTATGTCTACAGCCTGGCACGATCGGCGGACATACTGATCAATCCGCAGTACACCCGGATCACGGGCTACACGCGCCAGGCGCTGGAGCAGCTGGGAGGACCGACCTGCCTCGCGCTCTACCATCCGTCCGACCAGGCCCGCGTGCTCGCGCACCGCCAGGCGCTGGCACTTGCAGCGGAGGGCGAAATCCTGGAGCTCGAGTTCCGCCTCAAGGCGGCGGACGGAAGATGGATCTGGTGCCTCGCCTGCGAATCGGTGCTTGCCCGACACGCCGACGGCTCGGTGCGTGAGGTGATCGCAACCCTGCTCGACATGGAGCCACACCATCAGGCGGAACGGGAGAGTGCCGAGAGCGAGCGACGCCTGGCGGGCCTGATCGAGTCGGCCAGCGACGCCATCGTCGGCACGGACGAGCAGCAGCGCATCATTCTGTTCAACACGTCCGCCGAACAGATGTTTGGTCGCTCGGCCGGGGAAGTCATGGGCAGGCCGCTCGCGGAGCTGATCCCGGAACGCCTGCGCGCGCGCCATGCCGCCCACATGCGCGCCTTTGCCGCGACCGGCATGACCGAGCGGCGCATGGGCGCGCTTTCCACGCTCGTGGCACAGCGGGCCGACGGCGAGGAGTTTCCCATCGAGGGCTCCATTTCACAGGTCCAGGTCGAGGGCGGACGGATCTTCACGGCGATCCTGCGTGACGTGACCGAGCGCGTGCAGACGGAGGAGGCCTTGCGGCGCAGCGAAGCACGCTGGCAGAGCCTGTTCGACCATGCACCGGTGCCCATCTGGGAAGAGGATTTCTCCGCCGTGCGCGCCCGGCTCGATGAGCTGCGCAGCGCCGGCGTGAAGGACCTGGCTGCCCACCTGGCGGCGCATCCCGAGGAAACCGCCCGCCTCGCCGCGCTGGTGCGCATCATCGCCATGTCGCGCTCCACCCTGGCAGGGTTCGATGTCCCGAGCATGGAGGAGCTCCCGCGCACACTGCCGGAGTTCCTCGATGCCGAGGGCCTTTGCGCGTTTGCGGAGGAGCTTGCGGCCCTGTGGCGCGGCGAGGTGAGCTTCTCCCGCGACAGCGTCCGTCGCGGGCCCGATGGACGGCGGCGCCTGTTCAGCCTGCGCCTGTTCGTCGTACCCGGGCACGAGAAGAAGCTCTCGCGCGTACTGGTGTCCTTCATGGACGTCACCAAGCGCAGCGAGGCGGAGCGGGCGCTGCGCGAGCAGCTCAAGCTGCAGGATCAGCTGAGCAAGGTGGCCGCCTCCGTGCCGGGCATGATCTGCTCTTTTCAGCTCGATGCCGACGGCACCACTCGCATGCCCTACACCAATGCCCAGGCGCTCGACGCGATCTACGGGCTTCATCCGGAGCAGGTGGCCGAAGACGCCGCACCGCTGCTGGCGCTGATCGATGCGCGCGACATCCACCACGTGCAGCACACCATCGAAGAGTCCGCGCGCACGCTCGCGCCGTGGCGCGACGAGTTCCGGGTGCACCATCCGCGCAAGGGCGAGCTCTGGGTGGAGGGACACTCGGTGCCGGAGCGCCAGCCCGACGGAAGCGTGCTCTGGCACGGATACGTGCACGATGTCACCACTCGCAAGCATGCCGAGGATGCGGTACACATCAGCGAGGAGCGCTATCGCAGCCTGGTGGAGCTATCGCCCGATGCGGTGTTCGTCAACCGCAACGACCGTATCGTGTTCGTCAATCCCGCAGCGGTCCGTTTGTTCGGCGCGCAGCACACCGAGCAGCTGCTGGGTCGATCGCCCTTCGAGGTGTTTCATCCCGACTATCACCCGCTGATGCGCGAGCGCATCGAGGAGATCCTGCAGGGCGGGACCGTTCCGCTGGTCGAAGGGCTTGTGCGGCGGCTCGACGGCTCGGTGCGCCAGGTCGAGGTGGCGGCCGGCCCGTTCCTGGATCGCGAAGGCCGGGCCATCCAGGTACTGTTGCGCGACATCACCGAGCGCCGGCGCCTGGAGCAGGCGCTGCGCGAAAGTGAGCAGCGTCTGCGACTCACGCTGCATGCGGCCGCCGTGGTCGCCTGGGAGCTCGATCCCACCAGCGGCGCATGGCACGAGGTGGGTCCTGCGGGCGCGCTGTTCGGCCGTTCCGAAGGCTTCCGTCACGCTGACCTGTCCGCGTTCGCGGCGGACGTGCACCCCGAGGATCGCGCCAGCGTAATGGCCGAGCTCGGCGCCGCGGCACGCGGCGAGCGCGACTACAGATCCGAATTCCGGATCCTCCTGCCCGACAGCAGCGTGCGCTGGCTCGCGGCTTCCGGGGACCTGGTGCCCGACGCGGGCGGACGCGCCGCGCGCCTGTTGGGCATCGTGCGCGACATCACCGAGCGCGTACGCATCGAGGAGGCGTTGCAGGAGGCGGACCGGCGCAAGGACGAATTTCTGGCAATGCTCGCCCATGAGCTGCGCAATCCGCTCGCACCGATCCGCAACGCCGCCCATATCCTCGGACTGCTGAATCTGCCCGACCCGCGCGTCCAGTGGGTGCGCAAGATGGTCGAGCAGAACGTGGTACATCTCAGCCGACTGGTGGATGATCTGCTCGAAGTCTCGCGCATCGTGCGCGGGAAGATCCCGCTCAAGCCCGAGGTCGTCGAGCTGGCCGAGATCGTCGACCAGGCGCTGGAAACTGTGCGGCCCCAGATCGAGAACGGCGGGCACCGCCTCGATGTGCACATGCCCGGCTCGGCGGTGCGCTTCCTGGGCGATCCGGTACGGCTTGCGCAGGTGCTGGTCAATCTGCTCGACAATGCCGCCAAATACACTCCGGCAGGCGGACACATCACGCTCGAAGCCGAAGTGGCCGGCGACACCCTCGCGCTGCGCGTCAGCGACTCCGGTTCCGGCATAGCCCCGGAGCTGCTCCCGCGTGTGTTCGACCTGTTCCAGCAGGGCGAGCGCAGTCTCGACCGGCGCTCGGGGGGGCTGGGCGTGGGGCTCACCATGGTGCGCGGACTGGTGGAGCTGCACGGCGGTACGGTGCAGGCCGACAGCGCGGGAACCGGCTGCGGATCGACTTTCACCGTGCGGCTACCGTTGATGGAGGAACCGCTGCGCATCCAGCCTGCGGATGAGAGCTTGCCGCTACGCGCGGCTCCCGGCGCACGCGTGCTGGTGGTGGATGACGACGAAGAGGTCGCCGAAAGCACCGCCGTGCTGCTGCGCCTGCAGGGTCACGAGGTGCGCGTGGCCCACACCGGCGAGGACGGCCTGGAACAGGCGGCAACCTTCAGGCCAGACCTGGTGCTGCTGGACATCGGTCTGCCCGGCATCGACGGCTACGAAACCGCACGCCGGCTGCGCGCACGTCCCGAAGGCGCATCCGTCTGCCTGGTCGCGGTCACCGGCTACGGCCAGCGCGAAGTGCGCGCCCGCAGCCGTTTGGCGGGCTTCGACCACCATCTTGTCAAGCCCGTGGACCCGCAGGCGCTAAGCATCCTGCTCACGATACAGAACCGAAGCTGACGGCGCGAAGGCAACCGAGCCGCAGCGCGTCACGCGCACGCCGGGCGCCGTGTTCGGCCGCGAGATGATCACCGGTGACGCCCCCGCCCCGCACTGCGGCCGGGAGCACCGGGGTCCTGACCAATCCCCTCCTGGCCCGCCTATCTCACCGATCGATCTCTCACCAGGACGCAGTGCATTTTCCGGATCGAAAGAATCTTCATGGCGGTCACCGCCGAGCGCCATGGCGGGTCCGCGTGTGCTTGCTATGCTGAACCACGTGCAGCCGCGGAGCAGCACATCGGGACATGCGGACGTCGCAGCGAAACGTCACGCGCTGCCCGGTGGCTTGGCCTCGACGCACCCGCAAGAGCGGCCTGCCACACTCCGAACCTCCACGCACACCGAGGGCGCACCGTGAAAGCAACAGCGCAATTGCAGGTCATCCCCATCGGCGACGGCGTGTCGGTCCGAAACGAGGTCGCACGCGCCGTCGGGCTGCTGAAGGCACACGGCTTCCTCATCGAAACCCACGCCTCCGGCACCAACATCGAAGGCGACCTGGGCGAGATCCTCGCCGCGGTCGAGGAAATCCACGCCGCCCTGCACGACCAGGGCACCGTGCGGCTGGTCAGCTATCTGAAACTGGAAACGCGGACGGACAAGGAGCCGACGCTGGCGGCGAAACGGCTGGACTCGTAGGTTGATCCGCGGCTGAGCGACGGTTGCCCCAGCCCGAAAATCCCACCAGCCGGCCAGCGGCTGGCCGTGTGAGTGAATGGATGGCAAGAAAGACCTGGCATGCTTCTCGATCGGCGAACGACGACACACTGTTTACGCCACCTACCTATCTGGTTCCTGGCAGCTCTCGCCCGCCCTGGCTTGCTTTTCACTCAAGTGATAGCTACGGCTATCCGTTTCGCTCCAGCCCGGCGCCAGGATGACTGCGAATTCCGCCAGCTCCCGGGATGCTGGTGAGATTTTCGGGCTAGCCCAGCGCACCGCATCCACCGCCCACTAACCCATCACTCGAAATCCAACCCCGCGATCCCTATCGACTCCGTGTTTCCCCATGACGATCGATACCATCCGCGCGTCACGCAGCGCCCGAAACTCGACCATGGCCATTCTCGCGGGCACGTAACCAAACCGTGCTTCACCGGGTTGTAATGAATGTAATCCAGGTGCTTGCGCCAATCCGTCTCGTCGCGTATCGCGTGTTCCCAGAACTGCCGCTGCCACACCGCGCGCTCGTTACGGACATTCGAAAACGGGGCGATGGCGCGCGAGGCGGCCTTTTTGATTTCTCGCCAGCGTCCGGAGTAGTCGCCATCGCCGTCCGGCAAACGCCAGAGGCAATGCAGGTGGTCCGGCAAGATCACCATCGCATCGATCTCAAACGGCCTGCTTATCCGCACCTTGCGGGAAGGCCTCGCGCAGTTTTTCGACCCGCCCGCCGTCGGCAAAATAGGCGCCCGTCCGTGGGTCACCACAGTGAAGAAAAACACTCCACCGGCAATGATGGCGCGGTGGTAGTCACTCATGACCGAAAACCTTCATGAATGGTGGATGCGCTTCGCTTATCGACCCTACATCGATCTACCTGCGCTCGACACCCGATCGAAAAATTCCCTGCACCTTCCCCATCAAGTCCTTTGGCGTCCATGCCCATCTCCTTGCTTCCCATGTAGGGTGGATAAGCGAAGCGCATCCACCACGTCACTGCAAATCTTACGCACCAGCTCTATCGAGGACCCCGCCCGGAACGCTCCGTACTACTCGCTGGCGCTCTCTCGAGATACAAAGCGCTCATAGCGCCGCTCCAGCAATGCGGGATCGGGTCTCAGGGACAACACCCGAGGCAGAACGATGCGCTGGTTGTGCATCCCCTTCAGACCGTGCAGGAGCATCGGTCCGTCGCTTTCATCGAGGATGTCCCGGCGCACGGCAACCGTGTAGTCAGGCCGGACCGCCAGAAACTGACGGTCGAAAGCGGCATGATGGAGCTTGCACAGCGCCAGCCCGTTGGGCACGACGGGCTCGCCGTCAGGCTCACCATCCGGGATGATGTGCGCTGCATCGAGCAGCTCTTCGTGACGCAAACGACAGAGCGCGCACTGCTCCCGATAAGCGCGGGACACGCGCACACGGAATCCCCGCTGGTGAACGCGTTGCTGAAACGTACGTGTCACATAGGCTCGGCGCGCCTCCGCGCCGGCTTCCGCCACCGATCCGCGGGACCACTCACGCGCCAGATCGTAGGCCGCATACCCAGCATCGTCGATCTCCACCTGAAACGTCAATCGTGCGGGATCATCACCGACGATGAAGACCGGCCACGCTGCAAGGTACTGCCCAGGAACGATCCGATGGAAGTATATGAGCGGAATGCGCAGCTGCATCGCCTCCCGCAGTCCGCGGTTGTCCGAATGATCCGGGTTCGAGCCGCGATAGCGATAGCTGAGCAGGCCATCAGGACCGAAGCCGTCATCGTACGGACCACTGGGCACCGTGGCGATCGATAGCGGACGTCGCATGATGCTCGGCTTGAAATACACGGTCTGCAGCCCGAGCAGGGGTACACGATCGAGCTCGTAGGAGAAACCCCGCGCGAGCAGTTCGCGGAAAGCACGTCGCCATGTAGGCCCACCTGCTCCACCAGCCAGGCGAACGCAGCACGCCGAACGAGGGAATGAACGTCCGTTGATATCATCTTCGAAGCAGGCAGGCGATTCGATGATCACGACATAACACGATCCGTTGAACGAGCACCACAGGTCCCGACTGGAAACGAACTCCCCGATCCGCACCCAATCGAAGCTAACCCGAGGATGCAGTGCACAGCTTGAACTCGTTGTAACGTCACGTGAGTGCCGATGCCTGCATCAACCTGCTTCATGGAGCAAGAGCCGCCATCTTGCTGTCGACGACATCGGCGTCCGCTTTCCGGCACGACTGTGCCGGCACAATCCACTCATTTGGCGAGTCAGATCTTCAATGGTGGATGCGCTGCGCTCTCCACCCTTACATCGATCTATCTACATGCACTCGACACCCGATCGAAATTCCCTGCGCTTTCCCTATCAAGTTCTCTGGCGTCCGTGCCCATCTCCTGGCTTCCCATGTAGGGTGCATAAGCGGAGCGCATCCACCATCGATCGATACTTCGACCAAACTACCCGCTTCCGCGCCTGATGGCCGCTCCAGCACGAAGCGCGCGCGCTCGCGGCCCAATCTCGAACTGGGTCATACAGGCCCGTCACGTCGGTTGAAGCGCCAAGTCGTGCAGGCCCAGTCATCCCGACGGAGTGCGCCACCCGTAACCCGCGTTTTTCCCGGGCTTCTTTTCCAGCAGGCCTTCGTAGGCATCGCCCTTCACGTCGGCGCTCATCGACGCCCGTTCGGCAGGCTGCAAATGTCCACCGGACATTTCAGCATCCTCACCTTGTCGATGGGATCGACGACATCGCCACAGTTTGGTCACCTCGTGACAGACTCGCCTGGAGCGAAATTGAGCGCGCGCAACGCGGCCGCAACCGGCGCCCTGGGATGGGCCGAGTCGATTCGTTTTGCGACTTGTTGAAGTCAGCCCGAGCAAGCCCTTCTCGTCGCCCGGCAAGCCGGACCAATCCTCATCTGTCACCGACCCGGCCGCTCGTCTGTCACCGACCCCATCTCCGGGGCACGGCACACCGAGTATAGTGCTTCTCGTCACACTCCGCGCACGTGAACTTGCTTCAAACCTCCAACTCACGGGTCCGCACGATCGCCAGGACCGAGTGCACACGGCGTACCCTACGGTCGACCACAACGCTCGCTCCTGCCACCAGGAATCGGCGTCACACCCACGCGGTCAGGTGCATCCACACGCACGCGGACAATACGCCCGCGCGCAGCGCGCGACGCCCGAATGCCCTGCGTCAGGGCCACCCGCACCCTCTACGCGTGTCTCCGATCTCCCCGCTCACCCCTTCCCCGAGCCCGTCGCGACCACGCGCCGCCTCGTGTCCGCTGGTACGGCGACCCGGGTGCGCTCGTCGCCCATCTTCAGGAACAGGAGATAGGTGAGCTGCTCGATATAGTCGCCGTCGACATGCGTCGTCGCGCAGGACGTTGAGTTCGTTCCAGAGCTTCTGGACAATTTCCGTCGTGGTCATGGGACATTTCCCAATCGGGCGATTTTCCCGGAAACCGTTTAGGTGACCCGGATCGGATCGGAGATCAACTGCTCCTCCGCATTCAGCGCTCCCTGATACTCAGCCTGATTGCGGCGGTAATGGCCAAACGCCAAGACTCGCCGTAGCTCCGGCCCCAGGCCCCAGGTCTGTTCCAGACACTAAAACACAAGGTAGCGGGTCTCGGAACGGTATCCATCCCAACGCAGGGCAGCGAGCGCCAGCGCGTGCAAGGCGTTGTCGGCGAGGTCGATCGGCTTTGCAGGGAAAGCGAAGGTGTGCGCATCCGCGAGCCAACCGGCCCGACTTAGCAGGCCATCAAACTCAGCCTGGCTGACCCTCTCCTTCTTGAGTTTGCCGATCCATGCCCAATTCTCCAGATTCGAGGAGGTCATCGTCCGATCCAATCAGATGAATTCTCGGTTGCTCCGTTACCCGCTGAAGGAATCCCCCCGCTTCGGCCGATTTTTCGCTGCCACTCGCTTCGCTTGTAGACGGACAGGTAGATCGCGCGCCCGATTGCGCTCCCACCTTTGCCAGGGTCTGAATGACGTCAGGAAAGGACAGATCATCGCTGACGATCATGACATCCCCGTCGCTGCCGGCGGTGTCCGTTCCCTTCGCCAACGACCCAAAGGTGGAAGCGGCATGGATGTGCTCCGAAAGCGGCGCCAATGCATCTCGCAAGTAGTCCGCCACACCGAAGGTCTTCAGGGCGATGCTGCGCAGCTCCTCGAAATGCGCTTCCCGATTCGCCTGATGGTGCTTCTGGTTTCCCCGCTTCGTCACGACTACAAGGCGCGCGGCCGCCAGCCTTTCCAGCTCGCGCTGAACCGCCCCGATGCCCGTGCCGGCGAAGCGGACGATCTCGTTGGCGTCGTAGCTGCGGTCCGGATTTCCGAACAGCAGCCCCAGAACTCGGCGTTGCGTCCTGGTGAACAGCGCATCCGCCATGCCCGCTCGTGACTTAGTTTCCACATTTTGGGAATGATAATTCCCCTTTTGGGAACGATCAAGCCTGCCTCGGCACCTGAGATGCGCTCTCAGACCGCCTCGGTTGTCACGCTTTTGAGAACATACGATGCTCGCAATCGCGCAAGGGCGGGTATGCATTGGGTGCGCCGAAGATCACGAAGGGCCTCAGGGCCACGAGCGCGGGCCGAGGCGGACCCTCGATTTCCGCCACTGCAGCGCCGCCGCGGCGCTCTGCATGATGCACTTGTAGGCGGCATCGAAACGGGAGATGGCTACGATCCAGAGCGCATGACAGAGAGGCGTCCTTGGTTGCAGAACCGCCCCCGCAGGCGTTCTAGGCCGCTTGCTGGAGTACGGCTGCGAACTCGTCCGGACGCGACCGATGGGTAGCAGGAAATCTCCTCGACAAACGGAAATCCTCCTTCGTCCAAACGTCGGACGTACGTCGAAAAGCGAAACAGGGCGTGTTGTCTCCGGCCCAACCGCCAGATGACTCAAGTCGTACCAGGCAGCCAGCACATGCTCCGCCACCCAACCAGCGGCTGAACAATTTCCTGTGCTGAGCCGTAAACCAGAGAGCTGCGCTCCGGCACTCGTACGTGGAAGTCCACGTTCCAAGTCCGTCCGGAACGACCCACCCGCTTTCGGCGCGATCGAAGGGGAGCTGCCGTTCCGTCAAGTAGCCGGCGACCTCATCGGTGATCGACTCAATGGCACGTGTTCGAAACATGAACCAAAGATCTGAAACCCCCAAGGCAGCCTGTGCCACCCGGGTTACAACCCTCCCAGCGCGTCACCGGTCGACATCGTGCCTGAATCACCCCACGGTAGAATTCCACTCCGTGAGTCAGACAGACATCCTCGATCAGCCGGCGTTCTTCGGCGCACGCCGCGGCGAAAGCGTCTGCGTCGCAGCCAGCGCGTGGTTTCGGCCAGGTCGGAGACGGTGATCACATCTCCTTGGATCTTGCAGGACGCCTCGATGTTGTCGCCGTCCGGGTAGAGATCGGGTGTGCGGATTCGCTGGAATTGGCCTTGCACCGTCCAGTGAACGGCTCCGCCCAGATCCGCTTTGAGCGTCTCGCAGAGGGTTGCGGCGTTCTCAGAACAGTATCCTCCTGCATGGCGGGCGGCTGTCTCAGGTCGCCCACTGGCGCGGTCATGTGATCCCAGACATAAGCCTATTGCCCCGAAACTGCTCCTTCCAGCGAGCACGACTTTCGCTCAAGCCGGTGGTCGCTACCCGCCTGACAGTGACTCCAACACGAACCGTGCCCACTCCCGACGCAACATCTCGAACGGGGTCATGCATTTCATCTGGCAACCCGATGCACACGTCTGGAATCTTGATCTTGCGGATCGAGGCTGAGGGCACCTCGTGCGTGACGACCGTGTGGTTCCCGCCGCGCCTGTGACCAGGTAGTAGTCCGCCACTTGAATGAAAGCACTCACGGCGGCGGGCTAGTAGTGACCTTGTTGGCCCAGGCGCTCACCTCGGCAAGTGCCGGAAAAACACCGAAGCATCGGGTCGGAAGAAAGAGAACTCTCACCGCGCGCGGACCGCCCACTCCGACAGCTCATATGCCATCGCCTGCACTTCGTCGCCCACACCCGCTCGATGCTGTACAGTTTGCCACGCTAGCTTCTGTGCAACCCAAGCCAATCCCAGAAAGCCGGACAGAAGTCGAGCCCGTAGTGCAGGTTCTCCGCTCGGATGAACACATCCGCGTCCAGCGGGTACTGCCTTCAGACCACCAGTCCCAGACCTGGTGGCCCAGCTCGTGGAAAGTCGCCATTTTCTTCAGACCCAGCAGCCAGAAGGATTCGGTGAAAAAGAGGTACGTCCCTCAAGCGTACTGGACACCAACGCCCGCGCGAACCGCTTGCTGACACGTGCACCCAGGGACAAATAGAAGTTGCCTCCGCTGCCCTTTTGTAACTCCATGCGAAGGACGAGCAACCTCCCGTCGGTAGGCGGACCAAAGCTGCTCATCTGGTGAGCCGACCCGCGTCATGGATCCTACGCAGAATCACCCGCAGCGTCCTCAGACTTTAGAAACGCCTTGCCAGTCGGTGTGACTTCAACCCCCAACGTGGCGCCCCTCCTCGGATATTCGCTGCGAAGCAGGGGCAGGCGGCCCCAGGGCTCCCGCAGCCACCAGATTGCACCAGCGTTCCCGTCTCCTGCGCGGGAACGGCAGCGGCTTGACTGTCCGACACGCCCGAGCCCTCCGATCCACAGGTGAACGAGCTCCATGGGCAAGCGTTGAACATCTGAGCCCGCCTTGGTGTCCGCGCCATTGATGAATGTCAGAGGCGCGACAGCGTCGACCATAGTGCAAAACCGCGAAACTGCGGGACGAGCTACAAATCCCCAGTATCGCCCAGATACATCAGTCCGCCGGCTGTTCTTCGTACGTCAGCCGTGAACACCGTGTCCGTCAGCCACCGCTGGAACGACTCGTTGTCCCTGAACTGCTTGAACAGCTCGGTGTCGTCCTTCAGCACGCCGTCATCACGCGCGCGAGCGCCTTGTCGTGCTCGATGCGGGCGTTCTGCTTGTCGGAGTTCTTCTTGGCGTTCTGGTAGGCCGCGTCGGCGGCGACCCGGCTCGGGATGTCCTCGGTGATCAGCTTGTGCACCCGGTCGGCGTCGGTCCACGAGATGTTGCCGAACTGGTCGTTGAAGGTCTTGAGGATGTTGCGAGAGCCGGTCCAGCTCCGGCTCGGGCTTGTGGCCCGCCGCCGCTCGTCGGCACCGGCTCGATCTCCGCGTCCGCGTCGGGCAGCTGGATCTTGCATCGCCGCCTGCTTCTCGACGCGGTAGCTGTCCATGTCGATCGCTTCGAGGATGCCCTTCGACAGGTCCTCCTCCTTCGGCGCCGGCAGCTTCGGGATGAGGAAGTTCAGGAAGATCGAGAGCTTCTCCCACTCGGCGTTCGTGTACGGGCAGGATCGACGCGAGGAAGCCGTAGGTGCGGACGAACGCCTTGGCCTTGCCCTTGAAGTCCACCTGGCCGTCCTCGTCGAGCTGCTCGCTGGTAGACGGCCACGCAGGCGTCGAGGATCGGGTCGAGCCGGTCGCGGTCGGCGCCGCCGAGATACAGCTCCACCAGCTCGTCGATCTGCTCCGGCGCATAGACCTGGTAGCCGTCCAGCGCCGCCTTCAGGTCGTGCAGCTTGTTCGGGTCGGTCTCCTCGCTGAGGATCGTCGTGCGGTAGTAGTCGGCGAACGCCTGCTGGATCGTGTCGGCGTCGTTCATGAAGTCGAGCACGAAGACGTCGTGCTTCTTCGGGTGCGCGCGGTTCAGCCGCGACAGCGTCTGCACCGCCTTGATGCCCGACAGCACCTTGTCCACGTACATCGTGTGCAGCAGCGGCTCGTCGTAGCCGGTCTGGAACTTGTCGGCGCAGATCAGGAAGCGGTACGGGTCCTCCTGGATCCGGTCGGCGATCTCGTTGCGACGGGAAGCCGTTCAGCGTCGCCTCGGTCACCTTCGCGCCGCCGTACTCGTGCTCGCCGGAGAAGGCGACGATGGCCTTGTAGCGGGCTCTTGCGCTCGCTGAGGTAGTCGCGGAAGGCGTGGAAGTACTGGATCGCCCGCTCGATGCCGCTGGTCACCACCATCGCCCGCGCCTGGCCGCCGATCTTGTTCAGCGCCATCACCTGCTCGTGGAAGTGGTCCACCATGATCTCGGCCTTGTGCCGGATGGCGTGGTCGTGGCTCTCGACGTAGCGGCGCAGCTTCTTCTGCGCCCGCTTGGTGTCGAACTCGGGATCGTCCTCGACCGTCTTCACCAGCCGGTAATAGCTGTCGACCGGCGTGTAGTGCTCGAGCACGTCCAGGATGAAGCCCTCCTGGATCGCCTGCTTCATCGTGTAGCTGTGGAAGGGCCGGTGCTTGACCTGCCGTCGGCCTCCGGATCGGGCTCGCCGAAGATCTCCAGCGTCTTGTTCTTGGGCGTGGCGGTGAAGGCGAAGTAGCTGGCGTTGGGCAGCATCTTCCTGGCCTCCATGAGGCGGTTGATCTTGTCCTCGAGCGTCTCGTCCTCGTCCTCGGCGCCGGCCGTCGACGAGCGCCATGCGCATCGCCGCCGAGGTGCGCCCGCCCTGGCTGGAGTGCGCCTCGTCGATGATGATGGCGAACTTCCGGCCGCGGTGCTCGCCGCCGATCTCGTCGAGGATGAACGGGAACTTCTGCACCGTGGAGATGATGATCTTCTTGCCCTCCGCGAGGAACCTGCGCAGGTCGCCCGAGTGCTCGGCGTGGCCCGACCGTCGGCGCCCACCTGGGCGAACTGCTTGATGGTGTCGCGGATCTGCTTGTCGAGGATGCGCCGGTCGGTGACGACGATGATCGAGTCGAAGACCGTCGCGCTCGTCCTTGTTCAGCCCGATGAGCTGGTGCGCCAGCCAGGCGATGGAGTTGCGACTTGCCGCTGCCCGCCGAATGCTGGATCAGGTAGCGCTGGCCCGCGCCGTTCGCCTGCGCGTCGGCCAGCAGCTTGCGCACCACGTCGAGCTGGTGGTAGCGCGGGAAGATCTGCACCGCCTTCTTCTTGCCGGTCTTCTCGTCCTTCTTCTCGACGATCTGGGCGTAGTTCTCCAGGATGTCCGTCAGCCCGCGCGCGTCAGGATGCGCTTCCACAGGTAGTCGGTCTTGAGGCCGTCCGGGTTGGGCGGATTGCCCGCGCCGTCGTTCCAGCCCTGGTTGAAGGGCAGGAACCACGAGCCCTTGCCCTTGAGCTGCGTGCACATGCGCACTTCGTGGTCGTCCACGGCGAAATGCACCACGCAGCGGCCGAACTGGAACAGCATCTCGCGCGGGTCGCGGTCGCGCTTGTATTGCTGCGACGGCGTCCTCGACCGTCTGCTTGGTCAGGCTGTTCTTCAGCTCGAAGGTGGCGACGGGCAGGCCGTTGATGAACAGGCACAGGTCGAGCGCGCGCTGCGTCTCGTCGCGGCTGTAGCGAAGCTGGCGGGTGACGCTGAAGCGGTTGGCGGCGTAGCGCTCCGCGGCCTTGGCGTTGCCCGGCGAGGGCGTGCCGTAGAACAGATCGACCTGATGCGGCCCGTGCTTGATCCCATGGCGCAGCACGTCGATCACGCCGCGCTTGGTGATCTCCCCTTGCAGGCGGGCCAGGAACTTGCGCCGCGTCGGCCCGTCCTGGCCGAGCTCGAGCGCCTCGGCACACCTCGGGCTGCGTCGCGCTGCAGGAAGGCCGGGAGCTGGGCAGGTCGACGCAGTACTCGCGGTCGTAGTCCTCCGCGTCCCCGCAGATCCCAGCCGGCGGCGCAGTCGCCGGGCGCTCCGCGACACGTCGGCCGAGCCGGACGCAGGGCGGCCGGTCAAGCGCCGTACGATCAGCCGTTCGAGGCCGCGCTCCTGGTGTCGGTCGGTTCACGCCCTGACGGCTGCTCGGGAGCCGGCAGCCAGCCCCGCGTCACCACATGTCGAGGCAAGACGATCTGGCGCGGTGTGAAACGCCGCTTGCGCTCATTCCAGGCGTAGGTGCCAGCCACCTCATCTGACGCGTACGTCACGGGTTTCGTGCTGCCTGACCCAGTGCACGGTCGAGAGCAGCTCCAGACCGAAGGGCGTCTCGAACCCTTCCACCAGTTCCGCACACCCGGTCGAACCGCGCGCGGGTGTCGTGTTCGCCGAGAAACGCGGTGCGTCCGCACCGCGCCCGGCACCGAGCTTAACTGCTTGTCCGGCGCATCGCCGCCGTCGGCATAGCCCGCGATCAGGTGTCCTTCGACTGCGTGCAGCACGTGGCGCAGATTCTCGGCATAGGGGCCATAGGGCGCCTGCGCGTATTCGAGCCGCAGCGGTTCGCCTGCCTCCTGCATGAAATACATCAGCTTGTGCACTTCGAGCAGCGTCACGAAGGGGTCCATCAGTCCGCCGAGGTAACGATGCATCAATCCACGAGCGCCGCGCGCCCGGCGTCATCTTGGGCACCTCGCGTGATGCGTCATCATCTCGCGAACGTCGGGCGCGCCCTTCGGCTCGATAGACGATCACCTGGATATCGTTGAGTCGGCCGCAACGCCGCTTCGATGCGCGGGCGCACTTCGGCCCAATCGAGCCCACCGAGGCCGCTGCCGAGCGGCGGAATCGCAATCGAGCGGATCCGCTCGCGTCGATCTCCTCCACCAGCGCCTTCAAGTCCCGCCTCGATGTCCTCGATGCGGCTCTTTCCGCGCCAGTGGCGCTTGGTCGGGAAATTGATGATGTATCGCGGGTTGGTGAGCTGCCCGGTCTCGAAGACGAACATCCGCCCCGGCTGGACCTCCTCCCGCTGGCATGCGGCCTCGTACGCCTTGAAGTTCTCGGGAAAGGCGTTCTTGAATTGGAGCGCGATGCCGCGGCCCATGATGCCGACGCAGTTGACCGTATTGACGAGGGCCTCGGCGTCGCCCTTCAGGATGTCACCGCTGCTGTACTCGATCATGGCTCGATCCGCCATTAGTAATACCAGTCCGGCGCGGATCTCGACTGCCGGCCGATGCCCGTTCGCCGGCACGCGTCCCGTCAACCCGCTCTAAGATCGTTCCGGATTCGCACGCCTATACGCTCGACCAGATTGCCACGGGAAAGCCCCTCTTGCAACAAGAATTCGGCCTGCTTGCCTTCCTTGCCAGCTTTGCAGTCGCGTCGCCGCAACAGCGTCCCAGTCGATTTCGCCAAGGTGCTCAAGGCCGCAGCGATCCTCGAAATAATAGAGCCCCCGCATTCGACAGGGTGAAGGGCAACCGGCGCCGCTGGGCGTCGGCCCATTCCACCGTTTCGATCAGGTCCGCCTCAAATGAACGATGGACCCTGGCCACCCCGGTAAGAAAGCCCCGGGTAATTGCCCTGTAAACCAGGTAGAGCATCACCGATCGCGGGCAGAAATAGAAGGGCATGCAGTCGCCCACATGCAGATCAGGATGACTGCTCAGCAGCCAGCTCCTGGAGCCGGCGGCGCTCTTATTATCGCTCATTCCGATCGTGGTGCCCGGCGGCGCACGGCGCACAACCTCCCGGTCGCACCAGATCCACTGGTCGGCCACGATCGATGTCAAGCGATCCACGTGGGCGATGTGATAAAGCTTCGGCTGCGCCGGCACAGTCATGCGGTTGCCTCCGCTACCTCGGCGATAATTCCAAGCGAAGCGTTCGCCAGACAGGTCTTGCAATGCGCAGTGGTGAGCGGCCTTATGGTTGGTCTAGCTCGCGCGGCACGTGCGTCGCTCCAATGCGGAATTGCGTGCCGCGCAGCGACTTGACCCGGTAGCCGACCGAGATGATCACGTTCAGGCTGAAGAGGCCGACCGGCTTGTCCGAACCGGCAATGTGCAAATTTTGCACATTGCGCTCTTCCGCCAGTTCCCCTCCCGAAACACGTTGCGGACGTGCTTGGTGATGACTGAGCGTTCGCGCCCGAACAGCCCCGCCATCTGCGCCTGCGTCAGCCACACCGTGTCGCGCTCCAGCCGCGCCTCGACCCGCACCGCGCCGTCCGCGGCCTGGTAGACCGCGATCTCGCCGCCCAGCATCGCGCCCGCTTCTCTCACGCCTCCGCCTCCTCCGCTGCGGGGTCGGCATCGTCGGCCAAGGCTTCGTCGCCGTCGGCCTCGGCAGCCGCTTCGTCGAGCGGTTCCGGCTCCTGGGCCTCATCCGGCAGCCGCGCCGCCGCTTCCCGCACGTCGAGCTTGCCGGTGACCACGTCGGCGATCAGGCGGGTGCGGTATTCGCGGAGGAGGGCGATTTCTCGCTGCGCGCGGTCAACGGTTGCGTTGACCCGATCGGACTCGCTGACAATGAAGGCAGATATGTACCGCTGTTCATCCAGCGGCGGGCAGAGGACACGCCAAGAACGAATATGGCGCTGGCTGATCTTAGGCATAGTATCACTGGAACCGCGCGCGTCTTGCTCGATCTGCCGGCGACCTACTCGACTGAGCAACTGGTACATCAGGTAGGTCGACTCAAAGCGACGCGCATCGGGGGTCAACCGATAGATAAGATCGCACATCACCGTCTTCGGTCGCGCTCCGGCCGCGATGCAGGCATCACCCACAAGTTCGCGTGTATTCGATCGAGTCAGTAAGATGTCTCCGTCGCAGACCTCGATCCCCGCAGGAATCTTCGCCGATTCTGAGACGGGTTTGATCGCGTCGGGATTGAAGCGTCCTCTCCTGACTGATGAGAGAGTAAGCACGGCCCATTGATCCGGTGAGATGTTTCCTTCGGCTGCCACAGGGCTCCAACCCTGACCGATGGCTGTCAACCCGCGACCGAGAATTACCACCTCCCAATGCTCCGGCACCTCCCCCAGCCAGTCCACGCCGGAGGGCTTGAGCCGGACGTTGGCGTCGAGGCCGCGGGTGACGGCGCGGTGGACGATGGCCTGCTTCTGCTCCTCCAGCAGCTTGATCAGCTTCTGCTTGGCGCGGATGTACCGCCGGATCCGCCGGTCGGCATAGTCGAGGAAGCGGACGATGGCGGCTTGTTCGGGGAGCGGCGGAAGGCACGAGTAGATCATCTTGAAGTGCTCAGGCCGTAGGCTCCACATGTCCGAGGTGATGCCGTAAGACCACCGCTCGGCCTCTTTGGCGAAGGTCGGGGTCCGAAGCAGGTAGTGCAGGTAGCGGGGAGCCGCACTTTCGCGAGGACGCTGCACGACGTACGCCGGGCTGACGATTCCCTCGTACTGGGAGACCCCGACCGCACCCTGCCAAGCGCGCATCTTGTTGTAGGCGATGTCACCGGACCGGACGAACTTGTATGCGGACTTGTCCAGGTTGGAGCTGTCCTTCTTCGAGCTGCCCTCGAGCAATGCCTGCTGACGTATAACCCCCTTGGTGATCGTGACCGAAAGCATGGCCGCTTCAGGGTGGTCACGCTCCTTCACTTCGGTAAAGACAGCGCGATTCGGCAAGACCTCCCAGTGCGCCGGTACGTCCCCAAGCCACGGCACGCCGGAGTCCTTCATCGCGGGATAGGGCTTGAGGCCGTCGATCATCACAGCGCCTCGAACCACGACTTGATCTTGAGCGCCATGAGCTTGCGGCGCTCCTCGAGGAAGTCGTCGTAGTCCGGGATCGCGCCGCCCAGCATCGCCTCGGGAATGCAGCTTGCGCGCAGGTTGGCGCGCAGGTCGGCCTCGTCGGTGATGCCGCCGTACTTCTTCTTGCCGCCGTTCACCTGCTCGGCCAGTTCCGCTGAAGTACTTCTCGGGCGGCTTGTCGCCGATGGCGATGTTGATCTCGCTCTGGGCCAGGACGAAGTTGGCGATCTGGTTGTAGCGGCCGCGCGAGAGGCCCTGCCCCTTCAAATGCTTCTTCGGGTAGACGTGGTGCATGTCGCTGCGGTTCATCAGCAGGTCGAGCACCGTGATGTCGCGCGAGAGAAAGCCCTTGTCGCCGAGCTTCACCTGCGCCGCCTGATAGGCAAGGAAGTAGGGGCTCTGTCCTGAGGAGGTATCCATGAGCTGCGGCAGCATCCCGGTCCAGAAGCTCTCGGGCAGCTCGTTCTCGATCACCGCGTCGGCATAGGCCGCGAGCCCGCGCGCCTCGACCTGGCGGATGTCGAAGTCGAAGGCGGTCTCTGGGCTGCCGGTGTAGCGGCCGCGCAGGACGGACATGGCGTACCAGCGCCGCACCAGCCGCTCGAGGTCGGCGGCGGGCATGCCCTCGGCCCGCCCGCGCAGGTAGAGGATGTAGGCGAAGTTGACCGCGTTGCGGCCGCCGATCAGATCGCTCGTCACGAAGCCCGCCGAGCGCAGGATCATCGTGATGCGGTCGAAGTGAGTCTTGTTGATGAAGGCGAGCACGCCCTTCTTGAGCTTGCCGAAGGACTCCTCGGCGATCGCCTCCTCGAACTGCTTCGTCTCGAAGTTGCGGCCCGAAAGCAGCGCCACCAGGTCCTGCAGCTTGCCGCGCCCGAACTCCGACGTGAACGCCACGCGCAGCATGTCGGTGTAGGTCGGGTCGTAGATGTCGTCGTTGACGTCCTTGAGCCAGCGCATCTGCGGCAGGAACTCGGAGGCGGCGAAGGCCTTGTCGCCCTTCTCGATGCGGGATAGGAACTCGGGCGCCACGGCGAGGTGGCAGAAGTAGTCGATGGCCTTGCGCAGCAGATTGCCGCCGTAAGTCTCGTTGACGGCGATCTTCGACATGGCGAAGTCCGCCTGCGACAGCTCGGTGCCGGCCGAGTTCACGCGGATGAAGATCTCGGTGACCGTCTCGATGTCGAGGTCGTCGGCCAGCTCGATCACGCCGACGTGGTTGTTGATGATCTTGCGGAGCTTCTCGATGCACGCGCGAATACGCGTCCTGCGATCGACGCCGGGGTTCTTCTGGCAGTAGGTGTACGCGTCAGCTCGGTAAGACGCTTGCGTCGGGCGCGAAGACCTCGGCCACGTCCTCGATCCAGGCGACGTCCTTGCGGATGGCCGGGTTGGCCACCTCGAAGCGCTCTTCCTGCGGGTGGAAGGCGATGCGGATGCGGACGGTCTCATAGTCCTTGGTCAGCACCTCGCGGCCGAGCAGCGCCGCCATGAGCGCGGTCACCCGCTGCTGGCCGTCGATCAGGATGCGCTTGCCGGCGGACGAGGTGCCGTCCTTGAGCTTCACGGTCGGGTTGCGCCAGGCGATCAGGTAGCCGACCGGATAGCCCTGGTAGAGCGAGTCGAGGAGGTTGCGGACCTTGGTCGCCTCCCAGACGAAGGGGCGCTGGATCTCGGGAATGGCGATCTCGCCCGACTTGACCCAGGTGAGGAGCGTCTCGATGGGGTGCGGGGTGACGGAGTAGCGCTGGGTGGACATGGCTCAGGCCGTTCCGCCGATGATCTCCTCAGCAGCCCCTCGGTCTCCTTCTCCAGCGCCAGGATGTCGGCGCGGATCTCCTCCAGCGTGCGCAGCGGCTGCGGCTTGTAGAAGTAGCGGGTGAAGCTGATCTTCGTAGCCGGTCTTGACGCTGTCCGGCACGTACCAGGCGTCGGGGGCGTGGGGCAGCACCTCGCGGCTGCAGGAAGGTCTCGATGCCGCCTTCCTCCAGCAGCGGCACCTGCTCGGTGTCGCGCAGATCGGGGTCGGGCTCGTATTCGACGACCATACCCTCGCCCCGAGCCCTTCGCCCGCGCGCGGGAGAGGGGTGCAAGAACAGTCCGCGCAGCGGATCGGGCGCGGTGCCCTTCTTGTGGATCTTTCGAATCACCGGCGGTGCGTCGTCCGCGCGCTCGGCGCGTCTCCTTGAGCGCCTTGATCTCCTTCGGCGAGTACGAGCGCTCAGGGTCGATGCCCTTCAACCGGAGCGGCCGCTCGACGCTGACCTTCCAGTAGCCGAAGGCGGCGTTCGGGAAGATCTTCGACTGCTCCGACACCTCGCCCAACGACGGCACGCCGGAATCCTTGTAGTTGGGATAGGGTTTGAGGTCAGCGGTCAAACGTCCACCCCGGCTCGATACTGCCAACCCCTCGCATCCGCGAGACTTCTTAGCTGCTTTGCTTTCTTCTCGATCTGCGCATTCGAGCAGTTATCGAACTCGATCACTGCATGCGCCGGGAAAGGCTCTGGATCGGGTTTGGCGCCCAATCCCAACGAACGGCATTCGCCTACGCTCACAGCCAGGACTCCCGCAGAGGAATAGCCCAACTGCTCGGTAAAGTGGCGCCAGGACTCCCGTGCAGTTACCTGGTCGCCGTCATACACGGAAAGGCGCTTCTGGTCCTTTGGGGTCGGCTTGAACACCTGCGAAGTGACTCGACTCGATTGAACCCACACCGGATTGACCTGGCGTAGAAGCAAGGTGTCGGCATTCATCCAGCGCCTCTCCGAAACCGTCGAATCTCGTCGAGCAGCCAGGTCCAGGCGTTTACGTCATCGAGGTTCATTGCACGGGAATCTTCCGCGTCGGTCTGCAAGTTCAACGCGTGCCACTGACCAGCATGCGTCTCCAAGTCAATCTCCAGCGTGGCGTCGGTCGGTTGCAAGGCCCATTCCGCCCGAATGTTTCCCTCTGCCGTGGGGTAGAGATATGGCAACGGGAGGTCGTCCGGATAGTGGCGACCGAAGGTCTGCGATAGCCAATTCAGTCCCCATCGCGATGGTGTCCGCCCTACACCTTCAAGCCAGCCATCCTTAAGGAGACTGATCTCATCCAGGCGAGCGAAAATGTCCAAAGGGTCGAGGAGACTGACGTGCTCAATGGAGTCGAAAAGAAGCAAGCGCTCGGATCTGCTGAACCGACCGATTCCCTGTAGCAATATCCGAAGACCAGATTTGTAGCCATTGAAGGCTTCGAGGATCGTATCGAGATGCTGCGCGGCGATCGGGGCTTTTACCTTTCGACCGTCGAGCAGCTGGATTTCGAATGTCATATCGTCCTGGTCGGCTTCCGGGACGGTGCCCCGCACCGTGGTCTCATCGGTGAGTTCTTTGACGTTGGACGAGGCGAGCAGAAGCTTTCGACGAATCCCCTTTGTCAGTCGCACCGGCGCCTGGTTGTCGGGAGTCGAGAACTCCATCGCTTCACCGTCTCGCAGGCCACGGCCAATTCTGTCGAAGTAGCTGAGCGTCTTCTCGGGCAAGTAATCGGTTATGGCCAGGTTGTGCTCGGCTGCACCGATCGCGCGTACGACGGCTTCACGGGCGCGCTCAAAATAATTCTGGTTATCCGGGGGAAACAAGGTCTCCGCCGCCACGACAAGGCTGATGACCGGAACGGCGCTACCATCTTCGATACCCGTGAGCTTGAGCTCAATGCCTTCCGTGAAACCGCGCGGGGATCGCTTTCGATCGGGGTGATCCTTCAGAAACTCCCACTTCGCGACTTCTACAATCATCTCTTCCAACACTGCCAGGTCCTTCAGGAATTCCAGTGGTATCGCGCATCCGTCGAATCGAACTCCTGTCAATCGGGGCCGCAAGAAAGGCACGGTGGTCATGGTAATTACTCCGATAGTTATCGCTCGCCCACGATCGTATCCAACAGCCCCTCGGTCTCCCTCTCCAGCGCAACGATGTCCGCCCGGATCTCCTCCAGCGTGCGCAGCGGCTGCGGCTTGTAGAAGTAGCGGGTGAAACTGACTTCGTAGCCGGTCTTGACGCTGTCCGGCACGTACCAGGCATCGGGGGCGTGGGGCAGCACCTCGCGCTTCAGGAAGGTTTCGATGCCGCCTTCCTCCAGCAGCGGCACCTGCTCGGTGTCGCGCAGATCGGCGTCGGGCTCGTATTCGACGACCATACCCTCACCCCCGACCTCTTCCCCGCGCGCGGGAGAGGGGTGCAAGAACAGTCCGCGCAGCGGATCGGGCGCGGTGCCCTTCTTGTGGAACTTTCGAATCACCGGCGGTGCGTCTTCCGCGCGCTCGGCGCTCTCCTTGAGCGCCTTGATCTCCTTCGGCGGGTACGAGCGCTCAGGGTCGATGTCCTTCAACCGGAGCGGCCGCTCGACGCTGACCTTCCAGTAGCCGAAGGCGGCGTTCGGGAAGATCTTCGACTGCTCGGTGTCCTCGAAGGCGAGGAAGGTGTCGCAGATGCGCTGGATGTCTTCGTCCGAGAGCTCGCAGTTCTTCTTGCCGAGGTTCTTGCGCAACGGCTTGAACCACTGCGTCGCGTCGATGAGCTGCACGCGGCCCCGCCGGTGCTCGGGCTTGCGGTTGGTCAGCACCCAGACATAGGTGGCGATACCGGTGTTGTAGAACATGTTGAGCGGCAGGGCGACGATGGCCTCACACCAGTCGTTCTCGATGATCCAGCGGCGGATGTTGCTCTCGCCCTGGCCGGCGTCGCCGGTGAAGAGCGACGAGCCGTTGTGCACTTCGGCGATGCGGCTGCCGAGCTTCGTGCCGCGCTTCATTTTGCTGAGCATGTTGGCCAGGAACAGCATCTGGCCGTCGCTGGAGCGGGTGATCAGCGCGTACTCGGGGTCGCCCGCATGCTCGATGACGAAGCGCGGGTCCTTGATGCCGCCTTTGCCACCCATGCGCTCGAGGTCGCCCTTCCAGCTCTTGCCGTAGGGCGGGTTGGAGAGCATGAAGTCGAACTCGCGCGAGGGGAAGGCGTCGTTGGAGAGCGTGGAGTGCTCCGGGCCGCCGACGATGTTGTCCGCCGCGTCGCCCTCGCCCTTCAAGAGCAGGTCGGCCTTGCAGATGGCGTAGGTCTCGGCGTTGATTTCCTGGCCGTAGAGGTGGGTGGCCACCTCCTTGCCGTGCTGCATTGCCAGCTCCTGCAGCGTTTCCTCGGCGACGGTGAGCATGCCGCCGGTGCCGAGCGCGCCGTCGTAGAGCAGGTACGTCCCCGACTCGATCTCGTCGGCGATCGGTTGAAAGATCAGCCTCGCCATGAGCTTGACGGCGTCGCGGGGCGTCCAGTGTTCGCCCGCCTCTTCGTTGTTCTCCTCGTTGAAGCGTCGGACCAGTTCCTCGAACACCGTTCCCATGCCGTGATTGTCGAGGCCGGGTTGCCTGACCGAGGCGTCGCCGTTGAGCACAGGGTTGGGGCTCAGGTTGATGTCCGGCGAGAGGAACTTCTCGATCAACGTGCCGAGTGCGTCGGCCTTCGAGAGCCGCGGGATCTGGTTGCGGAACTCGAAGTTTTCGAGAATGTCCAGCACATTCGGCGAGAAGCCGTCGAGGTAGGCCTCGAAGTCCGCCTTGAGCTGTTGCTGGCTGGCGCGGGCCCTGAGATCGCGCAGCGTGAACCGGGACGTATTGTAGAAGGCCTGGCCGGCAGCCTGACGAAGTGCCTGGTCCTGGTTGGTGATCCCCGCCTTGTCGAGCGAGGCCTTCATGTCGAGCACGGCCTGCTTGGTGGGCTCGAGCACGGCATCGAGCCGCCGCAGCACGGTCACGGGCAGGATGACGTCGCGATACTTGCCGCGCACGTAGAGGTCGCGCAGCACGTCGTCGGCGATGCCCCAGATGAAATTCGCGATCCAGTTGAGTTGGGATTGGTCCATTTCTGCGCCTAATCGCAGGCGAACCGCAGCGGACGACCCCAGGTGGGCAGGCCATCCGGCAGTCGCTGGGTGTACCGGGCCGACTGCCGGTTCACCCCCGACAGCGTGTGCCCCGACTTCTTCGCCTCGATCACACCCGCCGCACTGCCGTCGACGTAGAGCAGATAGTCCGCAAACCCATGCCCCGCTCGCAGCGGGAACTCGCGGATCGCCCCTGCGCGGTGCGCGCTGATGCGGACCTCGTGCGGGTCCTGCACGATCCAGCCGGCCTGGGTCAGGAGTCGGTCGATTCGGTCGCGGGCTTGTCGTTCCGGTTCCGGCATCCCTCCGGCCCGTCTGTCTGGTTTTGCCGGGGGATCGTATCACAGGGAACGGCGGCGGGGCGTCGCCCGGGGCGCGGTCGTGGCGGGTCCGGGCGGCTTGATCGGGGTTGCGGCGGGTCGCATGATGGGGCGCGTTCGGCGATCTCGGGAGGGGTCTTCCCATGAGTCACATCGCGTTCCGGGTGGTCTTTACGGCGCTGGTGGCACTGGTGCTGACGGCGGGTCCGGCGTGGGCGGCAAAGCCCATGGGCGGAGTCGGCATCGGCATCACGGTCGACGAGGACCAGTCGGTGTGGGTCGACACGGTGGTGCCCGGAGGCCCGGCCGATCAGGCGGGGATACAGGAGGGCGACGAGGTGATCGCGATCGACGGACGCGACGTCGAGGGCATTTCCCCGACACGGATTCCCGAGCTGATTCGCGGTCCGGTGGGCAGCACGGTCACGCTGCGCGTGGTGGACGAGGACGACGCGGAGCGCGACGTGAAGCTGCGCCGGGCGGCGATGCGCATGGACACGGGGGAGATGCTGGGAGAACCGGCTCCCGCCGAGGACGAGAACGTGCAGCCCGCTGAGCCGCAGGTCGCAGCACCCCCGGCCGCCGCGAAGGCGGAGCACGCGCCGGCATCATCCGCCAAGGAGCGCGCCGCCGCGCGTCCCGGCACCCTGTCCTTCTCGCGCCTGAGCGTCAAGGATCCGGGCATCAACAATATCGAGGCGGTGAGTCTGCTCATTCCTTCCGGTTGGAAGACCGACGGCGGCATCCAGTGGTTCCCCGACTACAGCATCCTCGCCAATCTGCTGATGACCATCACCGACCCGCAGACCGGCGCCCAGATCGAGTTCCTGCCGGTGCAGAACTTCACGTGGCTGCAGCAGATGGTGGTGCCGATGCAACCGGGCACCAACTATCTCGGCAACATCCTGCATCAGCCGGTACGGGATGCACGCCAGTTCATCGAGATGTTCTATGTACCGCACAGTCTCGCCCACCTCGGCAATGCGCGCGTCGTGGGTGAAGAGAATCTGCCGAAGATTGCCTCCGCGGTCTCGCGCGCCCTGGGCGGGCAGTCGCAGGTGAAGTCGACGCGCGTGCGTTACCAGTACACGCGCAACGGCCGGCCATGGCAGGAGGACGTCTATGTCACGCTGGTCTACACCGACTGGCAGCTCGGCACCATGTGGTCCGTGTATTCGGCCTGCGCGCTGCGCGCGCCGGAGAGCGATTTCGAGCGCCTGGCACCGGTGATGAGCACCAGCGTCAGCACGCTGCGGCTGAGCCCCGAGTGGTATTCCGGATACCGCTACGTGAGCAAGCTGTTCGAGGATCGCATGCGCCAGGGCATCCGCGACGCCGGCACCATCAGCGACACCATCACGCGCAACGGCGAGGAGATCCGGAAGATGTACAGCGACGCCTACCGCGAGCAGCAGGCCTCGCAGGATCGCATCAGCCGCGAGTTCAGCGAGGCCATCCGCGGGGTGGAGACCTACAGCAATCCCTATGAGGACCGGCCGGTCGAGTTGCCGAGTGGCTACGACGACGCGTGGGTCAACGCGCGCGGGGAGTACCTGCTGTCGAACGATGCCAATTACAATCCCAACGAAGGCGATACCACGGAGTGGCGGAGGATGCAGCCAAAGCCGTAGGGTGCGTCACGTGCACGCGGAGGATTCACACCCGCAAGTCCTCACAACAGGCGCGCAACTCCGGATCGCACCTCTAGCTCGCGAGAGCAGGCGGATGCGGTGGCGCGTGCAGGTGCTTCGTCCGCGTGCGGGAGCCGCACCCTACGAAGGGGCAACACGGATGGGGACGGAATCGTCCACGGCGGCGGGAGTCGGTCGAAAGGCGTTCCGTTATGCGGAAGTTCTTTGGTGGAGGCGCTGCGCTTCATCCACGCTACGTTGGGATCGACGGAGGCGCAGCTGCGGGTATGGATCATGTCGCGCATACTGGCCGGGACGACTTCCTGGACGGACAGGACACTGATCGAGTCGGGGCGGTTCTATCCACCCGACGTGCAGTCGGCGGATGCACGTTTGCGCTACTATGCGGCGCGCTTTCCCATCGTGGAAGTGGACAGTTCCTACTACGGGCTGCCGGCCGAGCGCAATGCGATGCTGTGGACGGAGCGTACACCCGAGGGGTTCGTGTTCGACGTGAAGGCGTTTCGCCTGTTCACCCAGCACCAGACACCGCCCGATGCGCTGCCCAGGGACATCCGCGAGCGCCTCGCGCCGGGCGCAAAGAACAACGTCTACTACCGGGATCTCCCGGAGGAGATCCTGGACGAGCTGTGGGCGCGTTTTCGCACGGCGCTGGAACCGCTGCGCAGTGCCGGCAAGCTCGGTGTGGTGCTGTTCCAGTTCGCGCCGTGGCTGGTGTTTCGCAGGGCCAGCCTGGAGCTGATTGCCTCCTTCGCCGCGCGGCTGCCCGACGACCGCATTGCGGTCGAGCTCCGCAACCGCTCGTGGCTCGCGGACCGGCACCTTGCCGATACGCTGGCGTTCGAGCGCGAGCACGGCCTCGTGCATGTGGTGGTGGACGAGCCGCAGGGCTTTGCGTCCTGCGTCCCGGCGGTGTGGGAGGCGACCTCGGCGCAGCTCGCGGTGGTGCGCCTGCACGGGCGCAATGTCGCGACCTGGCAGAAGAAGGGCATCTCGGCCGCGGAGCGTTTCCACTATCTCTACTCGCCCGAGGAGCTGCGTTCGTTTGTTGGCCCGGTGACTGCGCTTGCCGAACGCGCCCGCGAGGTGCATCTGCTGTTCAACAACTGCTTTCGCGACCACGCGCAGACCAATGCCGCGCAGATGCAGACCCTGCTGCAGGAGAGCACCGGTTGAGCGCGTGCCTGTCGCAGCACCGGGCAGTGCAGAGCGCCAGGACCGCGAGCGCGGAATCGGCCAGATCCTGCGCTGCAGCCGGACATGGCCGCGGCATGCGCCATCGGCTTGATCGATGACCCACCTTCACGCAGGTGAACCGGTGCTGATGCTCGATGGTGCCATCGGCGAGGGAGGCGGGCAGATCCTGCGCAGCGCGCTCGCCCTGTCGGTGTGCCTGGGTAGGCCGTTTCAACTCATCAACATCCGCAGGAACCGGCCCCGCCCCGGGCTGCAGGCGCAGCACCTCGTGGCCGTGCGTGCGGCGGCGGCCGTCAGCGACGCGACGGTGGTCGGCGCGCAGCGCGGCTCACAGGCGCTCTCCTTCACGCCGGGCGCGGTACGCCCGGGGCGCCATCACTTTCACATCGGCACCGCGGGCAGCACCACGCTGGTGCTGCAGGCCGTGCTGCCGGCACTGATGCTCGCGCGTGGCCCATCACACATCCTGATCGACGGCGGCACGCACAATCCGCTCGCGCCCTCTTTCGATTTTCTGGCGCTGGCCTACGTTCCGCTGCTGGTACGCATGGGTGCGGACGTGGTGGCGACGCTCGACCGTCCGGGTTTCCATCCCGCCGGCGGCGGCCGGGTGCATGTCGAGGTGACGCCGGTGGAAAGACTCGAACCCCTGCAGCTCGATGATCGCGGCGAGCTGCTCGATACCCGCGCCGTCGCCATGCTGGCGCACCTGCCCTCGGACATCGGCGAACGCGAGCTGCGGGTCCTGGAGCGGCGCCTGGACATTGCGCCGGAGAACCTTGCCCTGGTGCGTGCCGACGAGGCGCAGGGGCCGGGCAACTGCGTGAGCGTCATGGTGCACAGCCGCCACGTCACCGAAGTATTCACGGCCTTCGGTCAGCGCGGCGTTCCCGCGGAAAAGGTCGCGGGGCGCGCGGCGGAAGAGGCGCGGCGCTACCTGGAGTCCGACGCCGCCGTCGGTGAGCATCTGGCCGACCAGTTGCTGGTGCCGCTGGCCCTGGCGGGCGGCGGCAGCTACACGACACTGCGCCCGAGCCCGCATGTGCTCACCAACCTCGATGTGGTGCGCCGGTTCATCGACCTTGCCGCACAGACCGAGCAGCTCGGGCCGGATGCCTGGCGCATCGCGTTGGGCTAGCCCGGAATAGCCCGGCGAGATTTTCGGGTTAACGCTCAGCGCCGCTGCGAGAGAAAGGCCAGCGAAAGGTTGGCCTGCTGGCCGAAGTGCTTGAAGCTCTCGAAGCTGTCGGCTTCGAGCGCGCGACCGCTCGGCTGCCGGTCGGCGTAGAACAGCCCGATGCTTTGATGGTTCACCACGATGGGGGTGACGAAAAAGCCTGCGTCTGCGGAAAGCTCCCGGATACGCGGAGTGATCAGGGGAGTCAGGGGCCCGGCATCGGCGGGATCCACCCACATCGCCTGCTGCTCGCGCATCAGGCGGGCGAACAGGTTGTTGGCATCGGAACCCACGGCAAACACGAACTGCTGGGTGAGACGCTCGCGCCCCCAGCCGAGCACATAGCGCGCCTTCAGCTGCTGCCGATCGCTGGTGAGCAGCGCGAACAGCGTGCGGTCCATGCCCACCCCGCGGTAGATCCCCTCCAGCACCATCTCCAGCAGCAGATTCACGTTGGGGCGGGTCTCCAGCAGCCCGGCGAGCTCGCGAAGGATTCTGAGCTGCAGCTGCGGATCCGGCTGGATGAACTCCGACGGGCTCGGGATGGGCTCGGGATCGGGGAGCACGACTGCGGGCTCATCCACCGAGGCGCGCGGCAGCGGAATCAGACGCCCCACCTGGCTCACGCCGTAGCAGGCCGCGGTGTGCGCGGCATCGCGTGCATTGCCGCGCACCATGCGCTCGGCCTGATCCACCGGCAGATAGAGCGTCTCGGCGATGTGGTTCATCAGGTCCTTCACTTCCGGCGCATCCCAGCCCTGCTCCAGACCACGCGCGAGCTCGTGCCCGAGCGTGATGTTGCTCACCCGCGGGTTCTCCTTCTGCTTGCCCTCCAGGGTGTTCTGCAGCAGGTCGCCCAGGCGCCACTCGCGGCCGAGCGCGGCGCCGAGCTGGCGCAGCTTGAAGCCCAGCACCTCCTCCTCGGCCTGCTCGCGCGTGACGCCCGGCTTCTGCAACGCCGCCTCGAGACGCTCCGCCAATCCGCTGCCGGAGGCGCACCAGAAGGCCAGCTCGCCCAGATTGAACAGCAGCGCCGCGATGAACACCTCCTCGGGCGATCCGTCCTTGCGCTTGATGGCGAAGGCGCGGGCCTGCACCGCGGCATGGAAGGAGCGCGCCATCTCCGCCAGCACGCGCTCGCGCTGCGCACCCTGCAGCAGCGTTTCCACCGCGGCGATCGAGAAGCAGATGCTGCGCACCGCATCGAAACCCAGCACCACCACGGCGCGACTCACGGTACTGATGGCGCGGTTGCGGGGATTGTAGAAGTAGCTGTTGGCGACGCGCAGCATGCGTGCGGTCATGCCGGCGTCCTGCAGAATCACGCGCGCCAACTCCGAGGCGGAAGTGTCCTGGCTCGCCGACAGGCCGCCCAGGTCACGCGCGGTGCGCGCGAACACCGGCATGCCCTGCTCGCTCAGCATCTTGGTCCAGCCTTCCAGGTTCCGCGGGGGCTCGGCAGTGGCTACAGGTTGCGGCGAGTTCATGGTTCGTCCCCGCTCGGCTCCGGTTTGCGAACAGGTACCATACGGGAGCGCGCCTGCGGCTGTCCACCCACCCCCGATTCAACCCGGTCGTCGGCGAGCAAGCCGATCCGTCGTCGGTGGGCGTCACGCCCATGCGGGCGGAGCAGGCGTTCATTGCGCCCTTCGAGGGTCATCGGCGGCCAACGAACAGGGCCATGGACTCGAGGTGTGCGGTGTGCGGGAACATGTCCACCACCCCGGCACTGGCGAGCTCGAAGCCGTGGGTATGAACGAGCTCCGCGGCATCGCGCGCCAGCGTCGCCGGGTTGCAGGACACGTAGAGCAGGCGCGTCGGCGCGAGCTTCGCGAGCGCAGGGATGATCTCGGCCGCCCCGGTGCGCGGCGGATCGAGCAGCGCCTTCTGGTAGGGCCCCACGAGCCACGGCGCGCGGGCATCGGGCTGCGCCAGGTCGGCGACATGGAACTCGACGTTGGCGAGCGCATTGCGCCGGGCATTGTCGCGCGCGCGCCCGACCAGTCCCGCCTCGCCCTCCACGCCCACCACCTCGCCCGGCATGGCGCGCCAGCGGCAGGCTGAAGTTGCCGATGCCGCAGTAGAGATCGAGCAGGCGCTCGTCGGGGGTCGGCTCGAGCAGCGCCAGTGCACGCGCGACCATGGCGCGGTTGATGGGCGCGTTGACCTGGGTGAAATCCGTGGGCCCGAAGGCGAGCGTCAGACCTTGCCCGGCAAGCGTGTATTCGAGCTCGATACGTTCCGGCGAGAGCAGCGTGATGCTGTCGGGCCCGCCCGGCTGCAGGTAGATCGAAAAACCGTGCTCCGTACCGAACGCGACGAGCTTGTCGCGGTCGGCATCGGAGAGCGCCACCAGATTGCGCAACACCAGCGCCGTGGCGTGATCCCCCACGCCCACCTCGATCTGGGGGATGCGGTCATAGGCATCGAGACTCGCGATCAGCGCCGCCAGTGCCTCGAGCCGCATGCCGACTGCAGGGTCCAGCACCTCGCAGCGCGAGAGCTCCGCCAGATAGGGACTGCGCCGTTCGCGGAACCCTACCAGCACCCTGCCCTTCCTGGCGACGAACTTCACACCGAGGCGCGCCTTGCGCCGGTAGCCCCATGCGGGGCCGGTGAGCGGCGCGAGCCACTCGCCCGGTACGACATGGCCGATACGCTCCAGGTTATCCTGCAGCACCTGCTGCTTGTGGCGGATCTGCGCCGGTGCATCGAGGTGCTGCAGGCTGCAGCCGCCGCATACGCCGAAGTGCGGACAGCGCGGCACCACCCGTTCCGGCGAGGGCACGAGCACCTCGACCGTGCGCGCTTCGTCGAAGTGCCTGCGCCGCGCAAGGTATGCGATGCGCACTTCCTCGCCCGGGAGCGCACCCTCGACGAACACCGCCTTGCCCTGCACGTGCGCGACCCCGCGCCCGTCGTGGGCCAGCGACTCGATGCGGGCCGTGGCAGCATCACCGGGCCGCGGGGGGCGGTGAGGTGAATTCATGGCCAGGGGCGGGGCTCGGCCACACGCCGGGCGGCGTTCAGGCGTCGGCCCGCCAGGCGTCGAGAAACTCCTGGAAGTGCGGGCGCGCCTCGCGCGCCAGCGTCTCGCGCACCAGCCGGGTCTCGCGCTGATAGCCCTCGGGCGTGAGGCGCCCCCGGATCAGCTGGAAGCGCAGGTACACGAGATAGGTGTTGAGCACGTCGGTCTCGCAGTAGTTGCGGATGCCGGCGATGTCTCCCGCGCGGAAGCTGTCCCACACCCGCGCACCGCTCATGCCGAGCTTGCCGGGGAATCCGAGCAGCACGGCGATCTGGTCGAGCGGGGCATTGGCGCGTGGCTGGTAGCCGGCGAGGACATCCATGAGGTCGGTGTGGCGTTCGTGGAAGCGGCTGAGATAGTTGTTCAGCGAAAGGTCTGATCCTCCGCTCCGCTCTCCCAGTAGCGTACGCCCGCAACGCCGTGCAGCAGCGCGCGGTAATGCAGCACCGGCAAATCGAAACCGCAGCCGTTCCACGACACCAGGGTCGGCGTGAACTTGTCGATGCCGTCGAAGAAGCGCCGGATAAGCTCCGCCTCCTCCGCCTGCGGATCGCCCAGCGACCAGACCTTGAACTGCTCGCCGCTGCGCAGCGCAACGGAAATCGCCACCACGCGCTGCAGGTGCAGGCGCAGGAACTCCCCGCCCCCGCTCTCCTCGCGGCGCATGTGGAACATCACCTCGGCGACATCCTTGTCCTCCAACCCCTCCAGCCGGTAGAGCCTGCGCCCGGCATCGACGTCGGGCACGGTCTCGATGTCGAAGCAGAACACGTTCATGGCGGCGTCCGGGAGCAACACTACTTCTTCTTCCAGACCCCGCCTTCCTGATACCACCAGCCGCCGGGTGCGTTGGCCACCCAGCGCCGTGCGAACGTGGAACGGATCTCGTCCAGCCACTCGGGATGCTTGTTCGCCCTGGCGATCTCGCCGTACAGCGCGTTGCGGTCCTGATTTTCGTCGGCGACCAGCTGGCGCACGCTGTTGCGGTCCTTGAGCGCCACCGCCCCCGGATCGCGGATGGTGATCAGTCCGTCGCTGGTCATGCCCACCGCGCCGCTCCTGTAGTGGGGCTCGAGCTTGCCCTGGCGCTGCGCCATGGAGGCGGTCAGCGCGCGGATCGCCGGCGAATCGATGCTGATGTCGGCCTGTGCGTAGGCGGGCGTCACCATCAGCATCAACAACCGCTGCGCCGCCAGCGCGACCATCGAAGTCGCACGGGGCGCGCTGCTGTGCGGAGGCGCCGCCGGGGCTTGTGGCGTCGCGGGCGCCTGCGGCCTGCCGGGAGGCGTCTCACCGTAGACGTCGCGGATGATGCGGTCGGCAGCCTGCTCGGCCGCGGCGGCAGGGAAGTACACATTGATGGTGACGCAGGCCACTACCCAGAGTGGCAGCAGCGCGGCGGAGAGCGTTCGGGTCAGTTTCATTTTGGTTTCCTCGTCGGTCGATCGCGGCGCTATCGCACCACCGGCGCACCGCTGGCGGTGATGCTTCTCAGGCGTTGCACCAGCACCGGCCAGGCCACCCGGTGCGTGTAACCGATGACGTTGATGCGCGGCAGGCCACCGCCCTTGACGATGTAGTAGCCCCCGTCCGGCGCGCTGGCCACGCCATCCATCTCGCATACTCCGCCGCTCAGCCGGCAGCTGATGCCGAGCCGGTCGTAGGAGAACTCGTCGAAAAAGCGCAGCAGGCTGCGCGACAGCGCTCCGCTCACGCCGCCCCCGCCCAGCGAGGTGAGGTTGTTCACGGCGGTCTGGCTGATGCGATGGCGCGAGTCATCGCCGGGCGGCGTCGCGAAGCGCGCGTCGAACGACACCGGTTGCCAGTCCTGCATTTGCAGATTCTGCACTGCCCCGCTTAACCGGCCCTGAATATTACCAAAGGAGAAGGTGCGGGTCAGCGCGGCGAGATCGATGTTCTGCACGTCGATGTCTGCGTAGAGCGAAGGCAGCAGGCCGAACAACCGTTCGGCCCGTACGTCGCGCAGCGTGATGGCGCCGTCGAAGGCACGGATCAGCAGCACGCCGCCCACCCGCAGCACACCGGCGTCATAGCTGACTTCGGGGATCACGCCGGAGAGCTTGCCATCCATCACCGGCCAGTCCAGCGCATGGGTGAAGGCCTGCATGGAGATGGGCGTCAGCAGACCTTCGAAGCTCCATTGCATCTTTGGCGTGCCCGGCGCCAGCACGCGCAGACGGTCGATCCTGAGCACCCCGTCGAGCACCGGAAGCTCGACGGGCTGCAGCAGGCGCACATCGTTGCCCTGGGTCCCGACACTTACACGGGCGGTGCCGAGCAGCAGGCGGTAGAGGTGCGCGCCGGCGAACTGCAGCCACGACTCGCGCGGCGCGGTGTCGCTGCCCCAGGTGATCTCTCCATCGGCATCGCTGAGACCGAAGCGACCGCCCTTGTCCTCCACCGTCACGCCCACGAGCTTTGCCTCGAGCCGCTTCGGGCCGGCGGGCGCGTAGTCGATGCGGGCGTGCACCGCGCCGCCGGTGTCGAGCGCATCCAGCAGGCTTCCGATCAGCACCGGCTGCAGCCAGCGCCGGTAGAGCTCGGCGAGCCGCGGGGTGTCGAAATCGAGCGCGAGCGCCTGCAGCGCGGGTGTGTCGCCCGGGGCCAGGGTCACCCGGCCGGCGGCGCGCAGCGTGCCTTGCTGCGAGACCTCGACATCGGAAAGCTCCAGCCGGTGGCCTGCGCCGCGCCAGTGACCTTGCGCCCGCACCTGCAGGGGCGTCGGGCCGAGCTCCCAGCATGGGCCCAGGCACACCGTGCCGCCCTGTCCCTGGAGCCGGGTGTCGAGCTGCCAGTCCGGGCCTTGCCGCGCGGCGCTGAGCGCAAGCCTGATTCCCAATGCCTCGCCGGCCTGTTCGCCGCTCGGCGATGAGAATGCAAGCTGCGACAGGTCAGCCTCGAGCCTTGCCCGGTGCACTTCGGCCCCGGCACCCTGCACATGTGCGGTAATGGTCGCGTGGCCGCCTGCGCTCGCCGCGCCGCGCAGCTTCGCCACCGGCGCCAGATCGCCCAGCGCGGCGAGATCGATGCCCCGCGCATCGACATCCGCGCGCCAGCCGCCGGCACCCTGCGCGAGGTCCAGGCGCAGGCGCCCGCCGCCCAGCGACACCTCGCGCAGGTGCAGCTCGGCCGTGCTCGAGGCATCGTAGTCGAAGGCGACGGCGATCGCCCCCGGCGCCCAGCCATCGGCCTGCAGCCGCAAGGTGCCGGCGGCGCAGCGTGCGCCGGTTGCCGTGAGCTCGGCGGCAGGGCAGGAGAGATCGATGCCGGTTGCGGCGGGGTAGGGCGGCGGAAGATCGAGACGCGCGGCACGCAGGCGCAGGTCGAAGCGCCCGTGGTCGGCAGCCGCGAGCTCGACCTCGACCTGATGCGCCTGCAGCCCGAAGCCTTGCGCCGTATCCAGCCGGAGGCTCAGCCGGTCGACCGCGCGGCACGGCGCCACGGCAAGCAGCATCCCAACGAGCGGGAGCAAACCGCCTTTGCTGGTCTGCGGGATACCGTGGCGCCGCATCGCGTCCCTCGTCGATCCACCGCTAGCCCGGAGCAATCTTGACGAGACGTTTGAGCATTCGATGGATGTAGGGCGGATAAGCGCGGCGCATCCGCCATTCATGATCGGCCGGGGCATGAGTGCACGAAGCCGTTGCGCCCCGGGAAGATAGGTCATGGTCCCGTTTCGCGTGCCGAGTGGGTCGCAGAGTCGGATTTGGAATCAGCGGTCGGGGGTGGCGGATGCGCTGCGCTTATCCGCCCTACGGGGTGGACGCGCGTCGATGCCTTCGGCGATGTGCTGCTCGCGAGGTACACGACCGCAAGGTCGGATGCCGGGTGCGCTGCGTTGATGCGCCCTACGGCGCCGGTCACCGCCATCGACGACTACATCGCCCATTCACGACCCCAAGCCATTCACCTGGACCAAGAGCGCTCGCGATATCCTGCAGAAGGCCTTTCGCGCCAATCGCCGCTTAGGTTCCAAACAGAACGAAACACTACACCAGCCCGGAAGGCTCACCAGCATCCCGCTTGCCGGCCGGCCGCAGTCCCGCTGGTGTCGGCACAGCGCCCTGTCGCGCCGCAGGGGCGGCTCCCGAACCGTTTCTGCGACGGCCCGGGCCGACCGGAGCTCGCGCCGCGCCGGAACCGGCGCCCGGGGCAGTGAGGCTAACCGGCCGGAAACACGCCCGTGGAGAGGTAACGGTCGCCGCGATCGCAAACGATGGCGACGATCACCGCGTCGCGGGTCTCGCGCGCCACCTGCAGCGCGGCGGCCACGGCACCGCCGGAGGAAATCCCGGCGAAAATGCCTTCCGCGCGCGCCAGCTCGCGCGTGGTCTGCTCGGCCAGTGCCTGGCTGACGTCGATGATGCGATCGACCCGCGCGGGATCGTAGATCCGCGGCAGATAGGCTTCGGGCCAGCGCCGGATGCCGGGAATGCTCGAGCCCTCGGTGGGCTGAACGCCGACGATCTGTACGTCGGGATTGCGCTCCTTGAGATAGCGCGAGGTGCCCACGATGGTGCCGGTCGTCCCCATGGAGCTCACGAAGTGGGTAATGCGCCCGTCCGTGTCGCGCCAGATCTCGGGACCGGTGCCCTCGTAGTGCGCGAGCGGATTGTCGGGATTGGCGAACTGGTCCAACACCCGGCCGCGCCCTTCGCGCTGCATGCGATCGGCAAGGTCGCGCGCCCCTTCCATGCCCTGCTCCCGGGTCACCAGCACGATCTCGGCACCGAACGCCTGCATGACCGCGCGGCGCTCGATGCTCATGTGCTCCGGCATCACCAGGACCATGCGGTAGCCGCGGATGGCCGCGGCCATGGCGAGCGCGATGCCGGTGTTGCCGCTGGTCGCCTCGATGAGGGTGTCCCCGGGCCGGATGTCGCCGCGCGCCTCGGCGTGGCGGATCATGCTCAGCGCCGGCCGGTCCTTGACCGAGCCCGCCGGATTGTTGCCCTCCAGCTTCACGAGTACGGTGCCGGAGGCATCGCGCGCCAGGCGCTGCAAACGCACCAGGGGCGTGTTGCCGACGAATGCTTCGATGGTTGGCCAGTGCATGGGCGCAAGTCTACTGGATATCGGGCGCGGGGGGGCGACGGACATCGCGGATGCGGGGTAGCGTTCCGGCAGCCGCAATCGCAGCGCCGGGAGGAGCGCCGTTCCGGGCGCGACCGTGAGGACGCATGGCCCGCGGCGGTTACTTGCGGCCGGAACCGGATGGTAGTATGGCTGGGCTTGCGGACACCGCCCGCCGGTGACGGGGCACCGCCGACCCGGGGCTTCGGACGGCGGTGGGCATGCCGGGAAGGGACGCACCATGTATGCGCCCCGCGGCAGATGACAATCACAAGATGCCGATCGGATCGCAGTTCGGTTCGGGCACCCGCATGGCTCCGGCCGTTGCCGCCGATCGGGCTCAGGGAGCTCCAATGACCGATCGCCTCTGCTCGGCGCCTTTCGCGCCCCCGCATCTTCATCTCGACCTGTGCGTTTGCCTGAGCGCAGGCTGGCTCTGTCTGGCAAGCTGCCCGGTCCGGGCGGCGGTCGATGCCTTGCCCAGCGAGGCCGACTTCTTCGGCGAGCTGCCGGTGGTGCTCTCCGCCACCCGCCTCGCCCAGCCGCAGTCCGAGGCGCCCGCCGCGACCACCGTCATCGACCGCCAGATGATCGAGGCCACCGGGGCGCGCGAGATCCCGGAGCTCCTGCGCCTGGTACCCGGCGTAACGGTCGGGTGGTTCCGCGGCCACGAGGCCAGCGTCACCTACCATGGACTGGCGGACGAATTCGCCCATCGCATGCAGGTGCTGGTCGACGGCCGCTCGGTGTATCTGCCGTCGATCGGCGGCGTCAGCTGGTCCGACCTGGGCATCACGGTAGACGACATCGAACGCATCGAGGTGATCCGCGGACCCAACACCGCGAGCTACGGCGCCAACGCGTTCCTCGGCATGATCAGCATCACCACGCGCCACCCGGCAACCGACCTCGGCACCCACGTGACGCTGCGTGGCGGCACCAAGCAGATCCGCGACGCCGTGCTGCGCCACGGCGGCGGCAATGGGGCGGTGGCCTACAACCTGACCGTCGGCTATCAACAGGATTCGGGCTTTGACAACCGCAGCGACGACAAGCGCATCCGTCTTGTCAACAGCCGTATCGCCTGGCGCCCGGGCTATGCGGACGAGGTGGAGATGCTGCTCGGGTGGTCCGGCGGCCAGCGCGGGATGGGTTTCGAAGACGATCCGCTCGATCCCCCGCACGCCAAGAATGTCGACAGCCATTTCCAGCAGCTGCACTGGACGCACACCCTGAGCCCGCGGCAGGAGATCAGCGTGCAGGCCTATCACACCTTCAACAACTCCGAGGAGAAGGAGCTCACCGAGCCGATCGACATCGGACTCGTCCCGCCGTTCCAGCTGCCGCTCGACTACGACATCCTGGCCGAGCGCTACGACCTGGAGCTGCAGCACATGGTGAGCCCCCTCCGGGACCTGCGCCTGGTGTGGGGGGCCAGCGTGCGGCTCGATCGCGTGAAGGCGCCGACCTATTTCGGTCGCGGCGACACCCTGGAGAACCACATCCAGCGGCTGTTCACCAACATCGAGTGGCGTGCCACCCCGCGCTGGCTGTTCAACCTCGGTGCCATGTTCGAGCACGACGGCATCAGCGGTTCGGCGTTCTCCCCGCGATTCGCAGCCCACTATCATCTGGGCAGGAATCACACGCTGCGTGCCTCGGTTTCACGCGCAACCCGTGCGCCAACCCTCTACGAGGAGCGCGGCAACTGGTCGGTGGAACTGGGCCCGATCACCACCTACATCGAGCGCAGCAGCGGTAATCTGCAGAACGAGCGCATCACCGCCCGCGAGATCGGCTATATCGGCGAGCTGCCCGAGTACGGCCTGCGACTGGACGTGCGCTGGTTCAGCGACCGCACGCACAACCTCATCCGCGCCGACGATTTCCCTTCGGACGAGGATCCGGTCGACGGGCGCATCGACGATTTCCGCAACATGGACAAGGCCACCATACGCGGCGCGGAGGGACAGGTCGACTGGCGTCCCGACGCCAAGACGCGCTTCGTGTTCGGCTACGCGCGGGTCGAGATCGGCGGCACGGAGAGCGACATGTCCAAGGCGCGCAGCGCGCCCATCGACAATCTGCACCTGCTGGCGATGCGCGAGCTGCCGTGGCGCATGTCCGGCAGCCTCGCCTACTACCACGTAAGCGAAATGGAGTACCTGGGCTCGGGCAATCACACCAAGCTGCAACGGCGTCTGGACCTGCGCCTGGCGAAGCGCTTCGGGGGCCGCCGCGGCGCGCAGGTGGCGCTGGTGGTGCAAAACGCACTCGAGCCCTATGAGGATTTTCTCGAGGTGAACAAGTTCGACACGCGCGCCTTCGTGCAGCTGGACCTGAATCTGGAATAGCCACCGCCGCGTGGCAGATCGCGCTTGCCCGAGTCATCCACCAGTGGCACCTGCAACATAGCGCCCGAGCGCGGTTACCGTGCTCCGGCGCGGGTACGGCGCTGGATCGCCTCGTTCCTGCTGCTCGCGACGACGGGCCTCCCCTGCGCGTTCGCGGCCACGCCCGAGCCGGGTCACATCTGCGTGGTGCTGAGCGAGCGCGAGGGCGTCTATGCGGAGGTCTACGACGCGCTCTCGCACGCGCTGGGGGAGTCCTCCGGTCCCGCGCCGCACCTGAGGGTGCGCTATGCGGACCAGTTTCACGCCGCGGATGCGAGCAGTGATCCGCCGCCCGACATCTGCATCGCAGTTGGTACCGCCGCCACCGAGACGGTCCTCGACAGCCACCCGCGCGAGCCGGTGCTGAGCATTCTGATTCCCCGCGCCACCTTCGAGGCGCTGCGCAACACCCGCGACCCGGCAGCCACCGAGCCCGTTTCCGCCATCTACCTCGACCAGCCCTTCGAGCGGCGCCTGGCGCTCGCGCGTGCGCTGCTGCCGAACCTGAAGCGCGTGGGCGTGGTGCTGGGTCCGGCCTCGGCGCAGCGCAGGGAGGAGCTGGAGCGCGCGGCCCGTGCCGCCGGCCTGCGCCTGAACGTGAGCACCCTGCAGCCGCAGGAAAACCCCGTGAAGGCCTTGATGCGCATTCTCGACACCAGCGAGGCCATTCTCCCGGTGCCGGATCCGGCGGTGTTCAGCGGCTACACCGTGACGGCGCTGCTGTTGAGCACGTATCGCGTCGGCGTTCCGGTCATCGGGTTTTCGCATGCCTATGTCAACGCCGGTGCCGTCGCCTCCGTGTACTCGACGGCGGAGCAGGTTGCGCGCCAGGCCGCCGAAGTGCTGCAGCACATGGCGCAAGTCGATTCCTGGAAACCACCCGCACCGACGTATCCGAGCCATTACAGCGTCGCCTTCAATGAGCGGGTGGCACGCTCGCTGGGCATCACGCTGCCGGACGAGCCAGCGTTGCTCAAGGCGTTGCCGGCACTGGAGCAGGAGCCATGATCAACTGGAACGTACGTGGCCGGGTACTCTTCCTGACGCTGACGCCCGCCGTGGTCATCGCGCTGGTTCTCGGCACCTACATGATCAGCAGCCGGGTACGCGACCTGGAGCAGTCGCTGCAGGATCGCGGCAACGCGATCGCACACCAGCTGGCGCCGGCCAGCGAGTTCGCGGTGTTCTCCGGCAACCGCCGTAACCTGCGCCGGCTGGCCGGGGCGGCACTGCGCGAGCCCGACGTGGGTGCGGTCACCATCCGCGATGCGGACGAACAGGTGCTGATCCACCTGGAACACCCGCGGTCTCCCCCACCTTCGCCGAGCTTCCACAGAGGCGCACCCAACAGGCGGATGGCACTGTACCGGGCGGAAGTACAACAGAGCGACCTGCCGCTCGAGGATTTCACGCAGCCGGGCATCACAGGCCCGGGTGAGAACAACGAGGCGCCGCGCCGGCTCGGATACGTGGACATCGAAATGTCGCACGCGGCGACTTCCGCGCGTCAGGCGCAGGTCGTGGTCAACGCGCTGCTGCTGACCCTGGTCGGGCTCGGCGGCATCGTGCTGTTCGCGCTGCGGGTCAGCCGCCGCGTGAGCCTGCCGGTGCAGCGGCTCACCCATGCCGTACGCCGGCTCGAGGCGGGCGCGCTGAACACCCGCGTACCGGTGCAGTCCACCGGCGAGCTCGGCACACTCGAGCAGGGCATCAACAACATGGCGCACGCGCTGCAGCACGCGCACGAGGACCTGCAGGAGCAGGTCAACACCGCGACCGCCGAACTGCGCGAGACGCTGGAGTCGGTGGAGATCCAGAACGTCGAGCTCGACATCGCGCGCAAGCGCGCGATGGTGGCGAACCGCGCCAAGTCCGAGTTCCTGGCCAACATCAGCCACGAGATCCGCACGCCCATGAACGGCGTCATCGGATTCACCAATCTGTTGCTCAATACCGAGCTCACGCGCGAGCAGCGCGATTACGTCAACACCATCCACAGTTCCGCGGACGCCCTGCTTGGCATCATCAGTGACGTGCTGGATTTCTCCAAGATCGAGGCCGGAAAGCTGCTGCTGGAGGAGATTGCCTTCGACCTGCGCGAGTGCGTGGAGGAGGCGCTGTCGCTGTTTGCCCCGGCCGCCAACGAGAAGGACATCGAGCTGGTGCACCTCATCTACTCCGACGTGCCGCTGCGACTGTGCGGCGATCCTCAGCGCATCCGCCAGGTGCTGATCAACCTGGTCGGCAACGCCGTCAAGTTCACCACGGTCGGAAGTGTGGTGGTACGCGTCATGGTCGAGGAGCAGGGCCGGCACAGCGCCTTGCTGCGCGTTACCGTGACCGACTCCGGCATCGGACTGAGCGCCGAAGAGCAGAATCGGCTGTTCACCCCCTTCACCCAGGCCGACAGCTCCACGACGCGTCGCTACGGCGGCACCGGTCTGGGGCTGGTGATCTCCAAGAAGCTGGTCGAGCAGATGCGCGGCAAGATCGGTGTCGAGAGCCGATCCGGGCAAGGATCAACCTTCTGGTTCACCCTGCGCTGCACCAAGCAGCATGGCGCCGAAACCGGCACCGGCGCCGAGCCCGCACCGGTCGGCGCGGAGCACAGCGCCCTGCTCTGCGAAACCCATCCGGTGTCACGCCTGGCGCTCAGCCACATGCTGGGCGCCGGGGGGTTCCAGGTGCGCGAGTGCGCCAGCATGGAGGAGCTCGCGCAGGCGGTGCAGGGCGAGGCAAGGTTCGATCTGGTGGTGCTCGGCCTCACGCGTGCGCACCGCACGCCCGTGGAGATCGCGGGGCTCAGCGGCGAGCTGCGACGACTCTACACCGGTCCGGTGGTCGTGCTGGTGCGCGCTGCTCATGGCTCGGTGCTGGCCGGGCTGTGCGAAGAGCCGAACTGGCGCTGCCTGCCCAAGCCCGTGCGCCAGGCCCAGCTGTTGCGTGCCGCGCGCCGGCTGCTCGACGGCGAGACCCATGGGCCGGAGCCGCAGACACAGAATGGTGAGTGCACCCCGATCCCGGCCTTCGCCTCCGAATTGCGGCTGCTGGTGGTGGACGACAACGACATCAACCGCAGGTTGATCACCACGCTGCTGCGTCAGGGCGGCGCCGTGGTCGAGGCCGTCGCCAGCGGCGGCGAAGCGGTGAGCATGGTCCGGGCGCACCACTTCGATCTCATCTTCATGGACATCCACATGCCCGGCATGAGCGGGCTCGAGGCAACGGAACAGATCCGCGCGCTGCAGGGCGGGGCGCCGCGCAGCGCCATCATCGCCCTGACCGCCGCGGCCCTGCCCGCCGAGCGCGAGCGCTGGCTCGCGGCCGGCATGGACGACTGCCTCATCAAGCCGGTCCAGGACCGACAGCTCTGGGAGGTAGTTGCGCGCTACACCCGTGCGGTGACCGTGCAATCGAGCACCGCGCAGGAGAACGCCGAACCGGCAGTGTACGACCGCACGCGCGCGCTGGAGGTGACTGGCGGCGACACGCGCCTGGCCGACGACCTGCTGGCCATGCTGGTCGAACGCCTGCCGCAAGACCGCTCGCGACTCGAGGCCGCATGGGCCGCACGCGATCTGCAGCGCCTGTGCGCGGAGGCGCATGCGCTGCACGGCGCGGCCAGCTACTGCGGGGCGAGCGCACTGAAGCGCGCCGCGGCGGCGCTGGAGGATACGGCCGGCGCCGGCAGATCCGGGGACAGCGGCGAGCTGCTGGGTACCTGTCTGACGGAGATCGACCGGTTGTTGCAGGCGCACGGCAAGCCGGCGGGCAAACAGCCCCGCTGAGGCAAGTCCGGATTTCGGGGCCTACCCGAACCCGTATCGCGCCAGACGCATCAGACGCTGCATCTCGCGCACGGCCTCCCCCAGACCGGTGAACACGGCGCGTGCCACGATGGCGTGGCCGATGTTGAGCTCGCGAATGTGGGGCAGGGCCGCAATGGCGGTGACGTTCTGGTAGTTGAGGCCGTGGCCGGCGTGCACCCTCAGGCCGGCCTCGTAGCCGAGCCGCATGGCGCTCTCGATGCGCCGCAGCTCGGCGGCGCGTTCGGCGGCGTCTTCGGCGTCGGCGAAGCGCCCGGTGTGCAGCTCGATCACCGGTGCACCGACCCGGGCCGCTGCCTCCACCTGCGCGGGATCGGCATCGATGAACAGCGATACGCGCACGCCCGCTTCACGCAGCCGCGCACAGGCCTCGCCGACGCGCTCGGGATCGCGCACCACGTCCAGACCGCCTTCCGTGGTGAGCTCCTCGCGCCGCTCCGGAACCAGGCAGCAGTCGGCGGGCGCGATACGCGCCGCGATCGCGAGCACGTCCTGCACGAGCGCGAGCTCCAGGTTCATGCGCGTCAGCAATATGCCCTTCAGCATCTCCACGTCACGCTCCTGGATGTGCCGGCGGTCCTCGCGCAGGTGCAGGGTGATGCTGTCGGCGCCGGCCTGCTCGGCCTCGATGGCGGCCTGGATGGGATCCGGGTAGCGTGTGCCGCGCGCCTGGCGCAGGCTCGCGACGTGATCGATATTCACGCCGAGCGCGAGGTGAGCGGATTCGTTCATGTCATTCTTCCTGCAGTGCGGCCGGAGCGGCGCGCGGCGCGGCAAGCTCCTGGAACAGCGCCCGGCTGTGCAGCGGCTTTCCCCCGAGATACAGCGCCAGCGTTTCGCGCATCAGTCGCTTGGCTTCGCGGCGCACCTCGGCGTCGTTCAGCTCGCCGCGCTGCAGGGCGAGCAGCGTGCTGCCACGCACCGCAAGACCCGCCCGGCATCGGTCATCGAGCAGCACCGGCCCGTGCTCCGGGCGGTAGTCGTAGCGCGCCTCGGCGCGGATCGGCTCACCGCTCTGCACGTCATGATCGAGCACCAGCCCGTAGCCGATTTCCTGCAGCAGGTGCTGCTCGAAACGCCGCAGGGCCTGTTCCTCGCCTTCGGCCTGTGCCAGCGCCTGCAGCGTCTGGTGGTAGGACTGGAATACCGCGACGTACGGGTCGTACCGGGGAATCAGCCGCTCGATGAGCTCGGTGGCATACCAGGCGCTCAGCAATGCACGGCCGCCGAGCCGCGGTCCCACGCCGTGTGCTTCGGCATGCACCAGCGTACCCAGCTCACCGCGGCCGGTCCACGAGACCAGCAGCGGCTGAAACGGCTGCAGGCTCGCCCGCAGGCGCGAGCGTGGAGCCCGCGCACCGCGCGCCACCAGCCCGAAGCGGCCATTCTCGGGCGTCAGCAGCTCGAGCAGCAGGCTGGTCTCGCGATAGGGTCGGCGGTACAGAATGTAGGCGGGCTGTAGTGCGACGCGCATGAGAGCGGAGGAACCGGAAACGGGTTGCGGGCGCAACCGGCACGGGCGCCACGATCAGTCCTCGTCAGTATAACCGAAGCTGCGCAGGGCGCGTTCGTCGTCCGCCCAGCCTTCCTTCACCTTGACCCATAGATTGAGCATCACCTTGCGCTCGAACTGTCGTTCCATGTCCAGCCGCGCCTGGCGGCCGATTTCCTTGAGCCCCGCGCCGTGCGCACCTATGACGATGGCCTTGTGGCCCGGGCGACCCACCCAGATCACCGCGCTGATATGCGCCACCTCGTTGCGCTCGGCAAACTGCTCGATCTCCACCGTGAGACCGTAGGGAAGCTCCTGGCCGAGGCGCCGGAACAGCTTCTCGCGAATCAGCTCCGCGGCCAGGAAGCGCTCGCTGCGGTCGGTAACCTGATCCTCGGGAAACAGCAGCGGAGCTTGCGGCAGCAGCTCCAATACCCGCCGCTCGAGCGCATCGACGTTGTCACCGGCGCTCGCCGACAGCGGAATCACGTGGGCGAATTCGCGCCTCGCGCCCAGCGCCTGCAGGTGCGGCAGCAGATCGCGCTTGTCGGTGATGCGGTCGACCTTGTTCACCACCAGGATGACCGGCGCACGCACCCCGGCGAGAAGCTGCAGCACATGCTCGTCCTCCTCGCTCCAGCGCAGGCCTTCCACCAGGAACAGCACGATATCGGTGTCGTGCAGCACGGCACCCGCCGTGCGGTTCATGTAGCGGTTGATGCCGTGCCGGGCGCCGGGGCGTATACCCGGAGTGTCCACGTAGACCGCCTGCGCGCCACTCTCCGTCTTGATGCCCAGGATGCGGTGGCGTGTGGTCTGCGGCTTCTCCGAGGTGATGCTGATTTTCTGTCCCAGCAGGCGGTTGAGCAGCGTGGACTTGCCGACGTTGGGACGTCCGACGAGGGCGACATAGCCGCAGCGTGTGGGCCGGGCGTGCTCTTGCGGATCGCTCACGTTGTGGCCCCTGCGGCGCCGCCGCCCAATTGTTCCAGGAGGCTTTGCGCGGCCGCCTGCTCCGCGGTGCGGCGGCTGTTGCCGCGGCCGTGCGCGACAGCTGTCAGCCCGCGCACCTCGCAGTCTACGAGGAAGGTCTGGGCGTGGGGGGCACCGCTCACTTCCACCACCCTGTAGGTGGGAAGCGGGAGATGACGCGCCTGCAGCAGCTCCTGCAAACGCGTCTTGGGGTCCTTGAGCTCGTGCATGCCGGGAAGCGAGGCGAGGCGCTCGCGATACAGGGCGAGCACCAGCGCGCGGCAGGGCTCGAATCCGCCGTCCAGGTAGACGGCGCCGAACACCGCCTCCAGGGCATCGGAGAGGATGGAGGCGCGGCGAAAACCTCCGCTCTTGAGCTCGCCGGCACCGAGCGTCAGACAGTCGCCGAGCTCCAGGTCGCGTGCGATGTCCGCGAGACTGGTGCGGTTGACGAGCGTGGCGCGCAACCGGCTCAGCTCACCTTCGGTGGCATGCGGAGAGCCCGCGAACAGCTCGGCGGCGATGACAAAGTTCAGGATGGCGTCGCCGAGAAACTCCAGGCGCTCGTTGTTGTGGCTGCCGGCGCTGCGGTGGGTAAGCGCGTCGGCCAGGATCTCCGGCTGTCGGAAGGTGTATCCCAGCCGGCGCGCGAGCCTCTCGGCGGCGGGTGTCAACGACTGATCAGTTCCAGCTTGCGATCGAAGCGCGCCACCGCGTCCAGGTTGCCCATCAGCGGCACCCGCACTTCGTAGGTGAGTTCGACGTGGGTCACGCCGTCGCGCTGCTCGATCTTCGCATCCTTGCCCTGCACGCTATGCACGTCGTTGATCTGGAAGCGCCGGTCCAGGAGGTTCTGGATCTCGAGCTTGGTCTTGCGGGTAACCTGCGGCTCCTCGCGCAGGGAATCGAGCGACGAAACCACCTTGTAGTATTCCAGGTACACCGGTGCGAGACGCAGCGTAATCAGCGTGAAGAAACCGATCAGCGCCAGTACGATCAGCCAGCCCAAGGTGGTCATGCCACACTGCCTTGCGCGTATATGCATTACCCCAATCCTCCCTCTTTATTGGATCTGATCCCCGATGCGGCTCCAGGTGATTCCGCCGTTCTCGGCATCCCAGTTCATCCAGATGAAGAATGCCTTGCCCACCAGGTTTCCCTCCGGAACCGTGCCCCAATAGCGGCTGTCGTTGCTGTTGTCGCGATTGTCGCCCATCACGAAATACTGGCCGGGCGGCACCACGAACTCGCCTTCCACGCCGGGCTGACCCGGACGTATCAGGATCCGGTGTTCGACGCCATCGAGGTTTTCGTCACGCAGACTGGCTCCGCTCATCGACGCACCCTGACCCTCGCCGGTGTAGGCACCGATGATCTTCTGGTCCATCTTGACGCCGTTGACGTAGAGGATCTTGTGGTAATAGGCGATGTGGTCGCCTGGCACGCCGACCACGCGCTTGATGTAGTCCACACCCGGATCGTTGGGATAGCGGAACACCACCACGTCACCGCGCTGCGGCTCTCCGATTTGCACCACCTTCGCGTTCAGCACCGGCAGGCGCAAACCATAGGCGAACTTGTTCACGAGAATGAAGTCGCCCACCAGCAACGTGGGCATCATCGATCCCGAGGGGATGCGAAACGGCTCCACCAGGAACGAACGCAGCAGCAGCACCGCGAGTATCACCGGGAAGAACGAGCGCGAGTACTCGACGATCAGTGGCTCGCGCGCCGCGCTTTCCTTGGCGGGCATCTCGCCGGCCGTGGAGGTGCCGCTTGCGTTCACGGCCTGTACCCGGCGCCGCGGGGCCAATACCCAGGCGTCGAGCGCCCAGATCAGTCCGGTGATGGCTGCCGCCGCAACCAATAGGGTCGGAAAATCAACTTGCATCGTTCTCGGTCCGCCGTTGCTGTTGAGGGGGAGTTTGGCGCCGTTCGCCGGCCTCGGTTCCCCGGTGCCGAGTCATCGTTACTTCTTGCCCACTTGCAGTACTGCGAGGAAGGCCTCTTGCGGGATCTCCACCTTGCCGACCTGCTTCATGCGGCGCTTGCCGGCCTTCTGCTTCTCCAGCAGCTTGCGCTTGCGCGTGACGTCGCCCCCGTAGCACTTTGCGGTAACGTTCTTGCGCAGCGCCTTGACCGAGGAGCGCGCCACCACATGCGAGCCGATGGCGGCCTGGATGGCAACCTCGAACATCTGCCGCGGAATCAGCTCCTTCATCTTCTCGGTCAGCTCGCGGCCGCGGGCCTGGGCCTGGTCGCGATGCACAATCAGCGACAGTGCGTCCACACGTTCGCCATTGATCAGAATGTCCAGCTTGACCAGCAGTGCCGCCTGGAAGCGCTGGAAGATGTAGTCGAAGGAGGCATAGCCCCGGCTCACCGACTTCAGGCGATCGAAGAAATCCAGCACCACCTCGCTCATCGGCAACTCGTAGCTGAGCGCCACCTGCTTGCCATGATAATGCATCTTCTTCTGGACGCCGCGTTTCTCGACGCACAGGTTGATCACCGCCCCGATGTGCTCCTGGGGGGTCAGGATGTGCGCCTCGATGATGGGCTCGCGCACTTCGCCGATGTGGTTGACCGGCGGCAGACGCGCCGGATTGTCGATCTCCAGCACCTCGCCCCCGGTGGTCAGCACCTGGTAGACCACGCTGGGGGCGGTGGTGATGAGCTCGAGGTCGTACTCGCGCTCGAGGCGCTGCTGCACGATTTCCATGTGCAGCATGCCGAGGAAGCCGCAGCGAAAACCGAAGCCCAGCGCCTGCGAGGTCTCGGGCTCGAAGTGCAGCGCCGAGTCGTTGAGACACAACTTCTGCAGCGCCTCGCGGAACGGCTCGTACTGGTCGGCATCGACCGGGAACAGGCCGGCGAACACCCGCGGCTGCACCTTGCGAAAGCCGGGCAGCTGTGCCACCGGCGGCTGGTCGGCGCGCGCCAGAGTATCGCCCACCGGGGCGCCGTTGATCTCCTTGATGCCGGCGATGACGTAGCCGACCTCACCCGCCGCAAGCCGCGCCGTGTCCTGGCGCTTGGGCGTGAACACGCCGACGTTATCCACTTGATAGCTGCGCCCGGTGGACATCACCAGCACCTTCTGGCCCGGGGCGAGGCTGCCGTGCATGACGCGCACCAGCGAGATCACGCCGACAAAGTTGTCGAACCAGGAGTCGATGATCAGCGCCTGCAGCGGGCCGTCGGGGTTGCCCCGCGGTGGGGGGATGCGCGCCACCAGGTGCTCGAGCAGGTCCTCGACACCGATGCCGGTCTTGGCGCTGACCCGCACGGCATTGCTCGCCTCGATGCCGATGATGTCCTCGATCTCGGCGGCCACGCGCTCAGGGTCGGCGGCCGGGAGATCGATCTTGTTCAGCACCGGCACCACCTCCAGATCCAGGTCGAGCGCCGTGTAACAGTTGGCGACACTCTGCGCCTCCACGCCCTGGGCGGCATCGACCACCAGCAGCGCGCCCTCGCAGGCGGCGAGCGACCGTGACACCTCGTAGCTGAAGTCCACGTGCCCAGGGGTGTCGATGAAGTTCAGCTGGTAGGTCTCGCCGCTGCGCGCCCGATAGTAGAGCGACACGCTCTGTGCCTTGATGGTGATGCCGCGCTCGCGCTCCAGGTCCATGGAGTCCAGCACCTGGGCGGACATCTCGCGGTCGCTCAGTCCACCACAGATCTGGATGAAGCGGTCGGCCAGCGTCGACTTGCCATGATCGATGTGGGCGATGATGGAGAAGTTGCGAATGTGCTGCATGTCGTTCATGGCCGTACCGGTCCTTGGGCACGGCCGGGGCAGCCCGGCGCCGCTGGGGCCCCATGCAGTGGTCTCATCAAACGAGCTGTCACGCTTCAGTGGTCGGTCATGGGCGAGGCGCCGGTATCGTGCACGCGGCAGAAGCGCCGCCGCACCACCATCCGCGCGTCCCCCGGCCGTCTGCCCCTTGTCGGTTTTCCGGATGGGTTGAGGCACTCGTGCGCCGTGCGGACTACCGCCGGCTGGAATGGCCGCCACCGACCCCTGCCCGCGCCGCAAAGCGCGGCATTATATCGTTCGCAGCGACACAAGAGTAGCGCGGCCCCGCGGCGGGCTGCGGCCGCAGCCCTCGGTCCGGGCCGCTTCAGGCAAGCACCCTGCGTTCAGTCCCACCCTGCCCAGCGCCGCAGGGAGAGCGGATCGAGATGGTAGTGGCAGAGCTCGGCGCCGGCGGCGAGCAGCACCGGCACCCTTTCTCCGTAGCGGCGCTGCAGGTCAGGGTCGGCATCGACGTCCTGCAGCGTGTAGGCAAGCCCCAGGGCCTCGGCCTGCACGGCAAGCTCCCGCTCCATGTCCTCGCACAGATGACAGCCGGCTCGCGTCACCAGTGTGAGGCCCGACCGGTTGCCCTTGCCGCAGGCGCCGCTCACGGTGGCGCCCCGGCGCTGCCGACCCCAGGCACCGGGAAGGAGCGCGCGCAAGCTCGCCCGTGTCTCAGGAAGACTCCTCAGGCACCTTGATGGCCACGAACAGCGGACTGCCGCGCCGCTGCACCAGCGCGGCGACGGACTTGTTGGTCGGCAGGTCCTTCACCACCCGTTCGAACTGCGCCGGGTCCTGGATACGCACGTTGTCCAGGCTCAGGATAACGTCGCCGCGCTGGATTCCGGCGTTCATGGCCGGTCCGGACTGGACGTTTTCCACCACCACGCCGTCCTTGGCAACGTCCAGCTCCTCACGCTGTTGCGAGGTGAGGGCCGTGACCGAGATTCCCAGGCGGTTCTGGCCGGTGCTCTTGGGTTTCGCCGCGGCGAGCTTGGTCTGCTCCTCGTCGGGCAGCGCACCGAGCTTTACGTCCAGCATCCGGGTATTGCCGTTGCGCAGGATCTTCACCGGAATGTCTGCACCGACGCGGCTGCTGCCCACCATCGGCGGCAGGTTGGCGGAACGCTCCAAGTCGTGCCCGTCGTACTCGAGGATGATGTCGCCGACCTGCAGCCCGGCCTGCTGCGCGGGGCTGTCCGGCAGCACCTTGGCCACCAGCGCACCCTGGGGACGCTTCATGCCGAACGACTCGGCGAGCTCACGGGTCACGTCCTGGATCAGCACGCCCAGCCAGCCGCGCTCCACCTTGCCGGTAGCCTTGAGCTGCTCCACCACGTCCATGGCGACTTCCACCGGAATGGCGAAAGACAAGCCCATGTAGCCGCCGGTGCGGCTGTAGATCTGCGAGTTCACCCCCACCACCTCGCCGTCCATGTTGAACAGCGGCCCGCCGGAGTTGCCGGGATTGATGGCCACGTCGGTCTGGATGAAAGGCACGTAGTTCTCGCTCGGCAGACTGCGGCCGATGGCGCTGACGATGCCGGCGGTGACCGAATGATCGAAGCCGAAGGGCGAGCCGATGGCGAGCACCCACTCGCCCACCTTCAGGTCGGCGGACTTGCCGAGCCTGACCACCGGCAGGTTGTCGGCGTCAATCTTGAGCAGCGCGAGATCGCTGCGCTCGTCCGCCCCGATCAGCTTGGCCAGCAGCTCGCGACGATCGGAAAGCCGCACCACGATTTCGTCGGCGTCCTTGATGACGTGGTAGTTGGTGAGCACATAGCCGTCGCGTGAGATGATCGAGCCCGAACCGAGCGACTGGGCGTCGAACTCCCGCGGGGTATCGTTCTCCCCCTCCCCGAAGAAGTGGCGGAACAGCTCGTTGAAGGGGCTGTTCTCCGGCAGATCCGGGATTTCCAGCCCCGGAGGCAGCTGCGGATGGCCGGCCGTCGCGATCTTCTGCGTGGTGCTGATGTTCACCACGGCCGGGCTGTTCTGTTGGACGAGTCCCGTGAAATCCGGCAGCATCCTTGCCTGCGCGAGACTGCTCGTTGCCAGCCACAGCAACAGGGTAAACGGCAGCGTCAGGGAGGAGTGGCGGGTAGATGCTTTCATTCTGGCTCCTGTCAAGCTTTTTCAGCAACGGATAGTTCGGGATGGTGCGCGGCGCCGCCCCGATCTTCGTGGAATGTCGTCGTGCGCTGCTCGGAACGGCGCACCCGGTTAGAGCGGCGCACCCGTGATCCGGTTCCCGCCCAGGGCCCCCATCGCGCCGGCAATCCGGCGCAGGATCACCGGCCGATAGCGGGAATCGCGGCCGGCCACGCTACGCAACCACACCAGGCCGATGCCGAATCCCGAAAAGCCCAGCAGCATCGCCCCCGCTTCGCCCGCAATTCCCCAGTACGGCGCTGCCGCCTCGCCAAGCATAGCCCCGAACAGCAGGGCAAGCAGGGGAACACCGTACGCCGACAGCGAAGCGCGCACCAGGGCCCGCTCCTCAATCCCGATCACCACGCGCTCGCCCACTTCGGCAGCCAGGGTGTTCACCACCATCACCTGGTTGGCACGCCGCCCCAGCACCTTGGCGAGCACGCTCGTGCCGCAGCCTTGCTGCGCGGCGCAGCCCTCGCAAGTGGAGCGGCGCTCGGTCTGCACCCAGGCCAGCTCACCGCGGCACGCAACGATCAGTGCCTGCTCCTCGATCAAGGCTTCAATCTCCTGCCTCTGGCGCCGGAATGGGCCGGATGGCGCGACCGATCATCTGCACCGTCGCCTGCGGCACCTCCCCCACCACCGTGACCGAGTGGCTGTCCAGTACCGTGGCGTAGGCATTCACCGCACCCATGCGCGAGGCTCCGCTCAGCCGGTGCTTGCCGTCCGGTTCCAGCTGCTCGACGTAGACCGATGCCGAGGCCAGCCCGTCACTGAACATCAGGTGATCAACCGGCTTGCGGCTGGTCGGCATGCCATGGCGGTTGTACTGCACGAGTGTGAATCCAGGCGGAAGGCCGATCGCCTGCCAGCGCCGTGCATCGGCCGCAGTCTCCACCGCATCGCAGTCGCGGCGCGTCCAGGTGAAGCCCTCGCCGCTGTTGGCGGGCTCGAGCTCCTCCTCGGGAACCTTGTCGAGCAGGCGCAAGCTGGTGAACATGAGCTGCTCCACCGCCTTGCCGTGCTCGTCCACCAGATCCGAGCGTAAAGGCATGGCCGACTCGGTATCGAGCCACAGGCGGTAGCCGTAGCGATACTGGTCGCGCGGCCTGATCGCCACCACCTGCGCCTCCTCGCCCGCCACTCGTTCCTTTCCTTTGAGATCGAACGCGTAGTACGGAGCCAGGCGCGAGGTGTCCTGGGGAAGTGCGGCAGGAAACGGCTTGTCGGTGGAGTCCTTCTCCACCACCACGGACTTCTGATCGGGCAGATAGCAGGTGACGACGTTGTTGCGGCGCACGATCTCGCGCGGCACACCATTCAGCGACAGCAGCCGCTCGTGCTCGCCCTCCTCGTCGGCGACATGCACGATGCGCATGGTCTCCACCCGCGCGTCATGCTGATAGATGAAGGTTCCTTCGTAGTTCAGCTTCTCGACCGCGCTCACCATGCGCCGCAGCCACTGCTGGGCCTGCTCCGTGCCGTCGCCACCCACCGCCGTCATTGGCAACAGCACAACCAGGCAGACACCGCAACACCACCGAGGCGACATCGACCGCCTACTCGCCGGCCGCGTAGCCCACGATGCGTACGTAGGGCAAGACGCCCTGTATCCCGACGCTGCCGGAGTGTCCGTTGTGGCTGAGCAGATAGCTGTTGAGCGCGGAGCGGGCCTCGGGTGAGCTGCCGTCCCAATCCTGCACCGAGCTCACCTCGCGCTCCCACTGCGGGTGGTCCGAAACCGCAACGATCCGGGCAGCATCGCTGCCCGCCTCGCGCTGCAGCATCTGTACGCCCAGCACCGCCACCGCCGCCACCGATGCGGCGATGGCCGCACCGGCCAGGGGCTTGAGAAGGCTCGCGGTGCGTCGCATGCGCGGGACGCGGGGCACCGGCTCTGCGGTGATTGCGCCCGCCACGCGCTCGGCGAAGCGCGCGTCGAGACCCGGTGTGTAGTGCTGTCTCAACACATCGCTGGTGAGATGGTAGCGCGCCCAATATGCGCGCAGCGCGCTGTCGGTGGCCATGCGCCGCACGACCAGTTGCAGCTCGCTCTCCTCCAGCTCGTCGTCGACGGCGGCGGATATCTGCTCGCGAAATTGCCCGTTGATGCTCATATCTACCCGCTCCTCGTGCTCTTCCGCAGCACGTTCCGCTCGTCCCTACCTCGTTCCGGACCGCAGAACGGCCGCACGATGCGCATCACTCCAACAAGGGGCGCAGCTTGTTGTCGATGGCCTCGCGCGCCCGGAAGATTCGTGAGCGCACGGTTCCCACTGGACAATCCATGGCCTGCGCGATTTCCTCGTAGCTGAGCCCTTCCAACTCGCGAAGGGTGATGGCGGTGCGCAGATCCTCCGGCAGGGCCTCTATGGCCTCGAACACCGTCTGCTCGATCTCGTCGCGCAGCGCCAGCCGTTCCGGCGTATCGTATTCCTTAAGATTCGATTCGCCCTCGTACTGCTCCGCATCCTGCGCATCGATGTCGCCTTCCGGAGGCCTGCGTCCCTGGGCCACCAGGTAGTTCTTGGCAGTATTGATCGCTATGCGGTACAGCCAGGTGTAGAAAGCGCTGTCTCCGCGGAAGCCCGCCAGTGCGCGATATGCCTTGATGAAAGCTTCCTGTGCCACATCCAGCGTCTCACTCGGATCGTGAACATAGCGCGCGATGAGCTTTACGATCTTGTGCTGGTACTTGAGTACCAGAAGGTCGAATGCCTGTTTGTCTCCTCCTTTAACGCGCGCAACGAGTTCCCGATCAACGTTCTGCTCGCCCATGCCGGGCATTCCCCTTCCGCGGGGGCAAAAATGTCCCTTTGCCCAGTAAGGTAGACAGTCCTGACAAGAGATAGTTCGCCAGCCTCGGGCGATTGCGGTTATATTTCGGCACTGGTGCGTGCCCTCCGGTACCCGCGGCGCAGGCACCCTATTCTATCCCTGGAGATCGGCTCAAGCGATGAGCAGCGAGCCCCCGTTCGATGTACTGATCGTCGGCAGCGGTGCCGCGGGACTCAGCCTGGCATTGCGTCTGCCGGCGACCTTGCGCATCGCGGTGCTCTCCAAGGGGCCGCTGCAGGAGGGCGCCACCCTTTATGCCCAGGGAGGCATTTCGGCAGCCCTCGACAAGGACGACTCGGTCGAATCGCACGTCGAGGACACGCTGATCGCCGGAGCCGGCCTGTGCGACCCGCAAATCGTGCGCTACACCGCGGAGCGTGCGCCGGCGTGCATCCAGTGGCTGATCGCCCGTGGCGTGCCCTTCACCCGCGAGCAACGCCCCGACGGCTCGCTCGAATACCACCTGACGCGCGAGGGCGGACACAGCCACCGGCGGGTCATCCATGCCGCCGATGCCACCGGGCAGGCCACGGAAAGCACGCTGGAGCGTCAGGTGCGGGTACTGCAGAACGTCGCCCTCTACGAGCGCCATATCGCCATCGATCTGATCACCACCGCCAAGCTCGGGCTGCCCGGCGTGCGCTGTGTGGGCGCCTACGTGCTGGACCGGGAGCACGGCAGTGTGCAGGCACTGCGGGCGCGCAGCGTGGTGCTCGCCACGGGTGGCGCCAGCAAGGTCTATCTCTATACCAGCAATCCCGACGTCGCCACGGGCGACGGCATCGCCATGGCCTGGCGCGCCGGCTGCCGGGTGGCGAACATGGAGTTCATCCAGTTCCATCCCACCTGCCTCTACCATCCCAAGGCCAAGTCGTTCCTGATCACCGAGGCGGTACGCGGCGAAGGCGGACGGCTGCTGCTGCCCGACGGCAGTCCGTTCATGCACCGCTTCGACCCGCGCGGGGAACTGGCCCCGCGCGACGTCGTGGCACGCGCCATCGACCACGAGATGAAGCGCCTGGGTGCCTCGCATGTGCTGCTCGACATCAGCCGCAAACCGGCGGCCTTTGTCCGCGAGCACTTCCCCAACGTGTATGCGCGCTGCCTGGACTTCGGCTACGACATGACCAGGGGACCGATCCCGGTGGTGCCGGCGGCGCACTACACCTGTGGGGGTGTGATGACCGACCGCCGCGGTGCCACCGACATTCCCGGCCTCTATGCCATCGGGGAGGTGGCCTTCACCGGACTGCACGGCGCCAACCGCATGGCCAGCAACTCGCTGCTGGAATGTCTGGTGTTCGCCGCCGCCGCAGCCGAGGATCTGCAGCGCGGCCTCCCCGAGGTGCCCGAGCCTCCGCCAGTGCCACCCTGGGACGAGAGCCGCGTGACCGATTCCGACGAGCAGGTGGTGGTCACCCACAACTGGGAGGAGCTGCGCCGCTTCATGTGGGACTACGTAGGGATCGTGCGCACCAACAAGCGCCTGCAGCGCGCCAAGCGCCGCGTCGACCTGCTGCTGCACGAGATCGCGGATTATTACGGCAATTTCCGCGTCACCAGCGATCTCATCGAGCTGCGCAACCTGGCGCTGGTGGCCGACCTGATCATCCGCTGCGCCCAGGCCCGGCACGAGAGCCGCGGCCTGCATTACACCCTGGACTACCCCCAGCCCGACACCACCCGGCCCGCCGCCAATACCGTGCTGGTGCCGGAGAATTATGCGCAGCGCTTCTCGCAGGTCACCGACCCCGTCACCGACGCCGATTGATCAGCGGATCTCGAACCAGCCATGGTCGTGGAACGGCAGGGAGTCGCACCGGACCTCGGTGACGCGGGCCTGCGGCGGGCCGCGCGCGAGCCAGTCACGCAGGGCGCCAACCGAGGTCTCGTCACCGCAGGCAATCACCTCGACGCGCCCGTCGGGCAGGTTGCGTGCCCAGCCGGTCAGTCCGAGACCCTCGGCGCGGCGGCGGGTCGCATAGCGGAAGGAAACGCCCTGTACGCGCCCGAAGACCAGGCAGTGCAGGCACAGGCTCACGGACGCTTCACTGTTGCCGGCAGGCCGGCGCGCAGCAGCCGGTCGGGGCCCGGCTGAAACACCACCAGCAGCTCATAGACGGCGTACACGCCGCCGGGCTTGTCCAGCGGCTCCAGGCCGATGTGCTGGATCACGCCGGGGTAATGCTGCCCGCCCACGATGACATCGAGCGGGTCACCGACCTTGAGCCGGCCGAGTGCGCTCTGCAGCACTTCGGCGCGCGCCAGCATGCGGTCGGTTTCCGCGACCACCATGAGGGGCGTGGCCGCGAGCCGGCTCACCACCGTCTGGCCGGGCTCGGCAGCGCGTTGCACCACGACGCCGGCAAAGGGCGAGCGGATCACGCTGTATTCGAGATCGAGCTGCGCCTGCGTCAGGGCGGACTGCGCCGCCTGCACTGCGGCATCCGCGCTGGTGAGGCCGATCTTCGCCACCTGCAGCTCGTGTTCGGAAAGCACGGTGCGGTCGAAGAGCTCCTGGGCACGGTCGCGCTCGCGGCGCGCCTCCTCGCGCACCGCGCGCAAGCGCACCAGCTCGGCGCGCGCCTGCTGCACCCGGGCCTCGAAGCCGCGTGGATCGAGCCGCAGCAGCACCTGTCCCTCCTGGACCTTCTGTCCCTGCCCAACCAGCACCTCGGCCACAGTACCCGAGACCGGCGTTCCGAGCTCGACGCGTCGCGGCCACTGCAGGGTCGCGTCCATGCCGTCCCCTGCGCCGGGCTTCTTCTCCGCACGCTCCTGCGCTGCCAGCGTCGCCGCGCATACCAGGCCGATGAGGAGCAGGGCCAACACGGCGAGCCGCCTGGCCGCGCCCCGGACTTCAGGAATGCATGTCATCGCTACGCCTTGCATGGTCGCTCTTCTTGCTCTAAGGCTTGGGTTTCGGCGGGGGCACAGGGGTGGTCGGCGGCGCGCCGTCGGGCGGGGGCCAGGGCGGATCGCCGGTGAGCGCACGCAGCCGCGCCCGGGCGAGCGCCGTCGCGTATGTAGTCTGCGCCTCACGCAACCGCGCCGCCGTGAAATCCGCCATGGCATCGCCGAGATCGGCGCTCACTTCCAGTTCGTAGAGCGCACGCCGCCGGTCGAGATCGAGATCGCGGTAGGCGAGCAGCGTCCGCACTTCCTCGCGCTGCGTCTGCAGGGTCTGCAGCTCCTGCCAGGTGTCGAGCACTGCCTGCCGCACCTCCAGCCGCGCCTCGTCCTGCTCGGCCTGCAGTGCGCGCAGCTCGGCGCGGCGGCGCGCAACTTCCGCCGCCACCCGCCCGCCCGAATAGAGCGGAATCTCCAGGGTCACCCCGGCGCCGAAGTCCTCGCGCGAGCTCAGCTCGCGTGCGTACCTGCCGGCCTCGACCTCGCCTTCCAGGATCGGCCGGCGCTCGGCGCGCGCCGCCATCAGGCGCTGATAGCCCGCCTCGCGCCGGGCGCGCAGCGAACGCAGCACCGGGTTGTGCCGCTCCGCCAGCGCCTGCAGCGCATCGAGATCCGGCAGCGGCCGGTCCATCCCGTCAAGCTCCGGGGTCTGCAGATTCGCCGACAGCTCGCCCGGGCGGTTGAGCGCCGCCGCGAGCCGGGCCCGGGCGCTGCGCTGTTGCGCCTCGCTGCGCGTGCGCTTGAGCAGTGCGGCACGATAGCGTGCTTCCTGCGCACGCAGCTCGACATCGGATGCCTGGCCGAGCTGGTTGCGATCCTGGACGCGTTCCAGCCGCACGTAGGTGATGGCCATCGCCTCGTTGTCGCGGGCATAGGTGAGGTCGGCCAGCAGCACGTCGAAGTAGCGCTGCATGATGGTGAGCTGGCGCTCGCCCAGCGCGCCGGCCAGGCGCCAACGGCTGCCCTCCAGCTCCAGGTCCGCGGCGTCCACGGCCGCACTGGTCCTGCCGAAGTCGTACAGGCGCTTGCGCAGCGACAGCACTGCGGCGCTGTCGTTGTGGTCATTGTCCGTCGTGCTCGAGGAAGGCTCGATCCAGCGCGCCCGTGCGTCGACCGAGGCGTTGATCCCATAGCGCGCCTCGGCCGCCGCGCGCTCGGCTTCGGCGAGGTCCACACCCGCCCGCGCCTGCTCCAGCTGCGGATGCGCGGCATCGGCCAGTGTAAGGGCGTATTCCAGGGTCAGCGGATCGGGCAAGGGAGCGGGGATATCTTCTGCGCCCGCCAACGACATCAACGATCCCAGCACCAGCGTCCCCAGCAGCCGCCGCAGCCCCCTCCCGCCGGCGGCCGACCGTAGCGGTCTCATTGTAATTGTTGCGCTGCCAGCTTCTCGCGTTTGTACTTCGTGAAGGGCATTTCCTTGTAGTGGCCGTCGGCCACGTACTCGCCCAGCAGCATGAATTCCGCAACGCCGGACGTCGCGCCGGTGTAGCGTGCCACCTGCCGGCCCTGCAGGTCATAGAAGGCGAACACCGGGGTGGCGCGCACGCGATTGACCTTTTCGGCGAAGTTCTTCTGGGTGTAGGTCCTGCCCTGGAAATCGGTGATCTCGACATCGCCTTCGACGTCGACCGGAAAGCTCAGGAAGTGCTTGCGGTAATACGCCTGCACTTCGGGCTGATTGAGCACCGTGGTCTTCATGCGGTGGCAGAACGGGCAATCGTCCATCTCGAAGAACAGCATCACGCCCTGCTTGCCTTCGGCCTTGGCGCGCGCCAGCTCCTCGGTGAAATCGCCCAGGCTCTGGTCGAAGAAATACTTGTAGGGGTCGCGCTCGGGGGCAGCCTGTGCGCAGGTGATCAGCCCCGCCAGACCAAGTACGCTCGCGAGCAACACGCGCTGCAACATACCTTCACTCCTCGTGGGCCGGCGCCCGGGTCGTGACTTTCACCTCGCTGCCGGCCTTGGCTCCCTTGCTCTTGATGTAGTCCTCGATCACCTTCGCGGTGACCGGCCCGACCTGGCGGGCCACCACCTTGCCGTCGGGCGCCACCAGGAACGTGGTGGGCAGCCCGGGGACGCGCCCGAGCGCGGTGTCCGACTCCGGCTCGCTGCGCAGCACCGGATAGCTGATCAGGTTGTCCTCGACGAAGCTGCGCAGCTGCTCCACGCCGATGTCCTCGAAGTCCACACCCAGTACCACGGCATCATGGTCGTGGTGACGATCGTGAAAGTGGATCAGCTCGGGAATCTCTTCCAGGCATGGCGGACACCAGGTGGCCCAGAAGTTCACCACCACCCATTTGCCGCGATAATCGGACAGCCGGTGCGCTACGCCGTCGAGGTCGGGCAGGTTAAAATCACGCTCGTCCGCCACTACCGGCGCCAGCAGCCATGCGGCGACACCGATGACCCACAGCAGCAGAAAACCGAGCACCGCGTTGCGCACCACTTGAGGCGTCCCTCCTGTGAGTCCGGCCCAGCGCCGGCGGTTGGTTGGCTGATCCGGAGCCGGCGCGGCCCGCACGCAGTCCGACAGGGGAAAACGCGGCAGGCCATGCAAGGCGGGGCGGCATCGGGCGCGATTTCTGCCGCGCGCCATGTATACCCTTAGACGCGCCTGACGGCAACCGGCAGGCGCGCATTGTACCCGCTTTTGCCCGTCAATCCGGAGACCGAACCATGAGCAGCGAGGACGCCTACCGTATCGAAAGAGACAGCCTGGGCGAGCTGAAGGTTCCGGCCGGGGCCTGGTACGGCATCCAGACCGCGCGCGCCGTCGCGAACTTCCCGATCAGCGGCCGGGCGCCGGACGGCGACTTCGTGCGCGCCCACGTCCTGGTCAAGCGCGCCGCCGCCGCGGCCAACCGCCAGCCGGGCTGGCTCGAGGACACGCTCGCCAATGCCATCATCGCCGCCTGCGACCGGGTGCTGGCCGGCGAGCATCTCGAGCAGTTCGTGGTCGACCGCTTCCAGGCCGGTGCCGGTACCAGCCACAACATGAACACCAACGAGGTGCTGGCCAACCTGGCCAACGCGGCGCTGGGCGGCGCGCGCGGCGAGTACCGGCCCGTGCATCCCAACGATCACGTCAACATGGGCCAGAGCACCAACGACACCATCCCCACGGCCATACGCCTGGCGGTACTTGCCAAGCTGCCCCGGCTGGAGCAGGCGCTGGAAGGCATGGCTGCGGCCTTCGCGTCCCTGGCCGAGGCCGAGCGCGACACCGTCAAGAGCGGGCGCACCCACCTGCAGGACGCCGTGCCGACCACCATCGGGCGCGAGTTCGGCGCCTACGCCTGGACGCTGCGACGCTGCGGCTCGAGACTCGCGGCCAGCGCCGCGCCGCTGGGAGAGATCGGGCTCGGTGGCAGCGCCGCGGGCACCGGCCTCAACTGCGCCCCGGGTTATGCGCAACGCGCCGCCGCCGAGCTTGCCCGGCTGACCGGGGCGCCGATCCGCCCGGCCGCCGATCTCGCGGCGCAGATGCAATCCATGCATGACCTGCAGACGCTTTCCTCGGCGGTGCGTGATCTCGCCCTGGAGCTCATCCGCATCAGCAACGACCTGCGGCTGCTCGCCTCGGGGCCGCGCACCGGCCTCGCCGAGATCCGCCTGCCGCCGGTGCAGCCGGGCTCGAGCATCATGCCCGGCAAGGTCAATCCGGTGATGTTCGAGATGCTGAACCAGGTGTGCTTCCAGGTGCTGGGGCAGGACGCCGCAGTCAGCGCCATGACCCAGGCCGGCCAGCTCGAGCTGAACGTCATGATGCCGGCGCTTGGATCGGCGCTGTTCGATGCGCTCGACTGGCTCACCAATGCCATCCGCGCCGCGACCGAGCGCAACCTGCGCGGCCTGGTCGTCGATCGGGAGCGCTGTCGCAGCTTCCTGCACGCAAGCGTCGGGCTGGCCACGCTGCTCAACACCCGCATCGGCTACGCGGCGGCGGCCGAGGTGGCCAAGGCCTCGGAGCGCAGCGGCCGGCCGGTGCGCGACATCGTTGCCGAGCGCGGGCTGATGACGCCGGAGGCGTTCGACGCCCTGGTGCTGGCGGCGGCGCACGGCGAGGCGCTCAGCTGAGCGGCTCGGGCACCAGCAATGCCAGCGGAAAGCGGGCGCAAATCTCCGCCAGGCGCAGCTGCCCGCGGCCCGCACCCTGGCCGACCTCGATGAGCTCGCCGGTGAGCACGTTGCGATACCGTTGGCTCGCGCCGACCGGCAGATCGACACTGGTGTCGCCCCAGTCCGGGCGGTAGGTCTGCCGGGCTCCGAGCAGCGCGACATACAGCCGTGGCACGCAGACCACCACCTCTTCCCGCTGTGCGCGGCGCGCGTAGGCAACCACGTGCTCGGCGCGCGCGCCGTCCGCAAGCAGGCTCAGATAGGCGCCGTCGCGGAACAAAGCCGCGCGCTCACGGCGCAGCTGCAGGGCGCGCCAGGTGACATAGAGCTTGATGCGTCCGTCTTCCATGTGCTCCAGCAAGCCGGTGACGCGTGCCGCGCATTCCTCCGCCGGCAGCTGCCCGAGCGCCTGCACCTCGGACAGAAGGCTGCGGCGGCGCTCGTAGTCCACCGCGCGCCGGTTGTCGGGATCGACCAGGCTGTAATCCCACAGCTCGGTACCCTGATACAGGTCCGGCACGCCCGGCAGCGTCAGCTTGAGCAGCACCTGCGACAGGCTGTTCAGCATGCCGAAGTACGCGACGCGCCGCTGAAAGGGCAGAAAATCGTTGAGGAAGACGTTCTTCTCCGGGCGCTCCAGCAGGGCCTGCACGAAGCCGCTCAAGGCCTCTTCGTAGTCGGGATGGGGATTCACCCAGCTGCTGTTGAGCTTCGCCTCCTTCACCGCCTTCAGCATGTAGGCCTGCATGCGCTCAATGAGCTGCTGGTGGCCGGCCTCGTCGGAAGGCTCCGGCGGCCACACACCCAGCAGGCTCTGGTAGCACAGGTACTCGTCGTTGCGCGTCGGGCTCTCGCGTTCGGCCAGCTGGCGCTTCTTGGAGCGGTTCAGCCGCGTCCAGCGCTGCAGCCGGCGGCGCCATTCCTCGGGCAGCTCCGACAGCACGTCGATGCGCGCGCGCACGTCCTCGGAGCGCTTGCTGTCGTGGGTCGAGGTACTGAGCATGGCATTGGGCCAGCGCGCGGCGCGTTCCAGATTGGCGCGGTGAAAGGCCGCCACCGAAATCCCGAAGCGGCGTGGGTCGCCACCCACCTCGTTCAGCGACACCAGCCGGTTGTAGCGGTAGAAACTGGTGTCCTCCAGCCCCTTGGCCATGACCGGACTGGTGTACTGCTGGAACTTCATGGCGAAGGTGGTGACCGCCTGGCGGTAGGCGTCGGACTTGCCGTCGGCGATGCTCGTGAGCAGCACCTCACGGATGAAGTCGAAAACGCTGGAGTCCGCCGCCTGGCTGCGCTGCCGGGCGACCGAGACCGCCCAGTCCACGTAGCGCCGGTCCTCGGCGCTGATGCGCCCGCCGCCGATGTAGGTGCGGTAGACGGGAAAGCACGCCACCACTTCGGCCAGCGCATCGCGCAGACCGCTCACGGTAAAGTCGCAGGTGCGCCGATCGGCCTGGGCGATGCGCACCAGCTGCTGGGCGAGCACGTTGAGCTCGCTCGCGAGTCCCATGCGCATGATGAGCTTCTTGCAGCGATACAGCAGGTCGTCGAAGCGCATGTGCTCGCCGATGAAGCCCGCGTATAACCGGCTGAGCACACCCTCGGCGGCGCTGTCGACCAGCAGTGCGGTCAGCAGGCTGGCGAACTCGTAGCCCGTGGTGCCGTGCACCGGCCAGTCCTCGGGCAGGCGCTCGTAGCTCGCAAGGATCTTCTCCACCACGACATACAGCGCGCGGTCCGCGTTCTCGGGCGCCGGGGCATCGCGACCGGGCGTGGCCATGGCGCGCACCGCGCGCTGCAACCGCTCGAAATACTGGGCCGGATCGTAGAGCCCGTCCGGATGATCGATGCGCAGGCCGTCCAGGCGCCCGCTTGCCAGTAGCTCCAGCACCAGCTGATGGGTGGTCTGGAACACCTCGGGATTTTCCATGCGCAGTGCGGCGAGATCGTTGATCTCGAAGAAGCGCCGGTAGTTGATCTCGTCCGAGGCGACGCGCCAGTAGGCGAGCCGGTAGACCTGTGCGCGCAGCAGCCGGTGCAGGAGATCGAAGCTCATGCCCACGCCGGGCGTCCCGTTGTATTCGCGCACGGTTTCGGCCACGTACCAGGCGATGTCCGGAGAGCGTGCGCACAGCTCGGCGACGTGACGCTTGTGGATCTCCTTGTCGCGGCTGCGCTCGGCCACCTTGGCCGGACTGCTTTCGTGGCGCCCCGGCAGGTGACCGAACGCGGTCACCACGCTCTGGTATTCGAGCAGGTCGGGATGCCCGGGCCCGAGCCTTGCCTCCAGGCGCTCGATCTGGTGACCGAGGATGCTCGGATAGTGCTTGGGATCCACGGGGAAGCGGTGCTCGTAGTAGCACACCGCAAAGGCACCACACTCGCGATCGAAGTCGAGCTGCAGCTCGCCGTTCTCGAGCACCACGCCGTAGTGGTCGCCCAGCACCGGCAACAGGATCTCGCCCTCCAGTTGCCCGGGTACCCGCTGCCAGTCGATGTCGAAGAACTCCGCGTGCTGGGCGGCCGGACCGTTCTCCAGCACGTCCAGCCACCAGGCGTTGTCGCTGCCCACGCCCATGTGGTTCGGCACCATGTCGAGGATGTGGCCCATGCGATGACGGCGCAGGACCGCGACCCAGGCTTCGAACGCCTCGCGGCTGCCGATCTCGGGATTCAGGGCATTGTGATCGATGATGTCGTAGCCGTGGCTGCTGCCGGAGCGAGCCTTCAGATAGGGCGAGGCATAGCAGTGGCTCACGCCGAGCGCGCTCAGGTAGGGCGCCAGCTCGGAAGCCCGGGCGAAGGTGAAGTCGCGGTTGAACTGCAGGCGGTAGGTGGCACGCGGAACCTCGGCACTGCCGAGCTCGGGCAGGGGCTGTTCGGGGGGCGGACGGCGCGGCACCCCGCGCTCGGCGCGCAGGGCCGCCGCCAGGTGCTCGGCGCGCGGGTCCGCGGACCAGTCCTCCAGGTTGAGCGGCAGCTTGCGCCGCCAGTTGGGATGCTGGTCGGTGGTACCCGGAAGGTTGACCTGCTCGCGCTGCAGGAACACGTCCTCGAGCTGCACCATCATGACCTTGCTCGGCGAGCGCGCGAGATACACGTGCAGGGCAAGTGCCAGCTCCGGCGTCATCTCCGGCACCGACACGCCCTGTACCGACACGCCCGGCGGCAGCAGCGCCTCGTGCTCCAGCGCCACCAGCAGGCGCGCGCGGTCCTCGGCGCGGGAGATGATCTGCTGCTCGCGCAGCTGCTCGGAGGGAAACAGCCCGAGCGCTTCGCGCACCTCCAGATCGTAGCCCTGCCACCAGCCGGCAAGCGTCGGCAGGTCATGAGTGGACACCGCCACCAGCGCCTGATCGGGAAGGGAGGCCGGTGCGGCATAGCTGCCGTCTTCGCGCTTCTCGAAATACAGCAGCCGGTAGGACAGCACGCCCAGCGGGCGTAACGCCTCGCGCACCTCGGGTGGAACCGTGCCCAGGTCCTCGCCGACCACCAGGCACTGGTCACGGCGGCTCTCCAGCGCCAGGATGCCGAGCAGGTCCTGCAGCGGGTAATGAACATAGGCGCCGGCGGCCGGCGTCTGCCCCGCGCGGCACCCAGAACAGACGCATCAGCCCCATCACATGGTCGATGCGCAGTGCCCCGCCGTGGCGCATGTTGCTGCGCAGGGTGGCGATGAACGGCCGGTAGGCGGCCTGGTACAGGCGCTCCGGGATCAGCGGCGGCAGGCCCCAGTCCTGGCCGTTGAGGTTGAAGTCATCGGGCGGCGAACCGATGCGCGCATCGAGCGCATACAGCGCCTGGTTGGCCCAGGCCTCGGCGCCGGCACGGTCGACGCTGACCGCGAGGTCCTGATACAGCCCCACCACCAGCCCCAGCTCCAGCGAGCGCGCGCCCACTTCGCCGAGCTGCAGCTGCGCGAGCCACTGCAGGTACTCGTAGAATTCGACGCGCTCCAGATGCGCTCCGGCGAACTCGGCGACCGCCGCCGCGCCGGGATCACGGTAGGCCTCGGGCCACGCCGGCCAGCCCCAGAGGTCCGGATCCTCGCGGAGGAAATGCTCCTGCAGGGTCTCGAACAGGGCGTGCAGGCGCAGCGAGCGTCCCTGCTCGCGCTGAAAGGCGCGAAACGCCCGGCCTCGCTCGCGATCGCCCTCCAGATGCCGGTGGCGGAAATTGCGGTAGAGCAGCTGCAGCACCGAGAGCTTCATTTCCGCGACGGCCGGGTAGTCCACCAGGTCGGTGCCGCGCAGCGCACGCAGCCGGGCCTGGAACCGCGGGTCCTGCACCGCGGCGCGCGCCGCCTCGCACTCCGCGTAATCCGCGATCGCCTCGACATCCAGATACAGCACGTTGACGAACAGCCGGCTGGACGGGCTGTAGGGGCTCGCGTGCCTGGGCTGCTGGGGAAACAGCGCGTGCAGCGGGTTGACGCCGACCACACCGGCTCCGAGCGCGGACGCGGTGTCGATGAGCAGGCGCAGATCGGTGAAGTCGCCGATGCCCCAGTTGCGCTGCGAGCGCAGGGCGTAGAGCTGCACCGCCGGACCCCAGACCCGCGCGCTGTCGGCCAGCGGCGGCGGCTGATAACAGGTGGACGGCGCGACGATCAGGCTCATCTCGCCGGTGGGGCCGTCGCCGCCCGCGGCGGGGGTTATCGACAGGCGGTGATAGCCGGGGCCGGGTACCTGCGCAAGGCGCAGCAGCACGCGCCGGTGGCCGCCTTCGCCCTGCGTCTCCTCCAGGCCGGGCAGTGCCGCAGGCACGATCTCGCCCTGCAATTCCCGGCCCTGTTCCTCACGCAGCGTCCAGCGCAGCGGCGTCTGCGCCGCGCCTGCCGCGACGCTCAGCGCGATCTCGATCGGACCCCGGTCCGCCCAGTGCACCTGTACCGGCGGCAGGAGACGCTGCCCGCGCTCGCGCGCCTCGAGTGCGCGCTCCACCGCCTGGGGGCTGTCGGTAGCGACACCCATGGCCGCCAGCAGCCCGGCGCGGCTGGCACTGCCGACCTCATGCACGTGTCCCCAGATGTCGGTGTATTCACCCGCGATCCCGCACAGCCGGCTGAGCCGCTCCAGCGGGTCGGGCCCGCTCACGCACCACTCCGCGCAGGCTCGACGATGGACCAGCACACCGACCACGGCGCGCCCGCATCGCCTGTGGTGGGATCTGCGCCGGTGGTGTACAACAATCGGCCGCCGGCCGCCGGCGGCGCCTGCAGCGACTCGCTGCCGAGATTGGCGAGCAGCACCAGCTCGGCGCCGTCATCGAAGGTCCACACCACGTGCAGGCCGTGTGCCGCGACGCGTGCGGCGCGCGCATGTCCGGGGCCGAGCCTTGCCAGCCGGGGCACGATCTCGCGTGCGCGCAGTGCCAGCAGCGCGCGGTAGCGGCGCAGCCAGTCGGCATGCGGCGAGCGCTCCAGGCATTCCCAGTCGAGACGGCTGCGCGCGAAAGTCTGCGGATCGCCGGGATCGGGAATGCCCGCGCGGGCGGCGGGTTCGGAAAAGCGGTCGAAGTGCTCGAACTCGCGGCGCCGCCCATCGCGCACGGCGCCGGCAAGCTCGCCTTCGAAGTCGCAGAAGAACAGGAACGGTTGGGCCGCCGCGAACTCCTCCCCCATGAACAGCAGCGGCGGCGCGGGCGCAAGCAGTATCACGGCAATGGCGGCGTGCAGCGCTTCGGGACTTGCCAGCGCGCACAGGCGCTCGCCGAAGGCGCGGTTTCCGACCTGGTCGTGGTTCTGCAGAAAGGACACGAAGGCCTGTGCAGGCAGCTCGGCGCTCCGCTCGCCGCGCTGCGCGCCCTGGCGATAGACGGAATGTTCGCCCTGGAAGGCGAACCCTTCGGTGAGGCAGCGCGCCAGGTGCCAGGTCGGGCGCTGCTGGTAGTCGGCATAGTAGCCATCGTGCTCGCCCGTGATCAGCACGTGCAGAACGTGGTGGATATCGTCGTTCCACTGGGCGTCGTACCAGCGCGCGCCGTTCTCGGGCGCGCGCGCCAGATAGTGCGCGGCGTTGTTGTCGTTCTCCAGCACCAGGTGCACGTGCCGTCCGCTGGGGTGCAGCGCGGCGCGCGCGCGCTCGGCGAGCATCATCAGGATGTCGGGCCGCGAGTCGTCGAGAATGGCGTGCACGGCATCGAGGCGCAGGCCATCGAAGTGGTATTCCTGCAGCCAGTAGCAGGCGTTGTGCACGAAGAACTCGCGCACCACCTCGCTGCCGCGGTCGTCGAAATTGATGGCCGCGCCCCAGGGGGTGTGGTGGCGCTCGGTGAAGAACTGCGGAGCGTAGAGATGCAGATAGTTGCCATCCGGCCCGAAGTGGTTGTAGACCACGTCGAGGAAGATCATCAGACCCTTGGCATGCGCCGCCTGCACCAGGTGCTTGAGATCCTCGGGCCGCCCGTAGCCGCTGTCGGGTGCGAACGGCAGCACTCCGTCATAGCCCCAGTTGCGCGCGCCGGGAAAGTCCGCCACCGGCATCAGCTCCAGCGCGGTGATGCCGAGGTCGCACAGGTAATCGAGGCGCTGTTCCACGGCCGCAAAGGTACCCTGCGGCGTGAAAGTGCCGACGTGCAGCTCGTAGAGCACCGCCTCCTCCCAGGGCCTGCCGCGCCAGTCGCCGTCGCGCCAGTCGTATGCACCGGGATCGATGACCTCGCTCGGGCCGTGGACGTCCTCGGGGTTGCTGCGCGAGGCCGGGTCCGGCACGCACGGACCGTCGTCGATGCAATAGCGGTAGCGGGTGCCGGCGCGCGCCGCGTCGGTGGTGAGCTCGAACCAGCCCTCATTGCGCGCCTGCATGGCGCAGCGCTGTGGCCGCGCTCCGTCTTCGATGAGCAGATCGATCCGTTGCGCCGCAGGCGCCCAGAGTCGGAACCGCACCCGTCCGTCGGCCTGCAGCTGCGCGCCAAAGGGCATCTCGTACCGCCGCTCCATTGCAATCCCCGCTAAGCTCTCAGGCGTTGTCGTCGAAGTGGGCGTACAGCGGTCGTGCCCGGCCTTCGCCGATGACCACAATGCCCGAGTCGGTGACGTGATAGCGCTGCGCGTCCGTGGTCCGATCGTAGCCGATGGTGGTACCGGGAGCGATGACATTGTAGCGATCGACGATGGTGCGGCGCAGCCGCGCGCCGCGTCCGACTCGCACGTAGTCCATGATGATGGAGTCCTCGATCACCGTGTCGGGCTCCAACGTGACGTCACGGCGGATGATGGAATTGCGCACCGTGGCGCCGTACACCAGGGTACCGACCGCGAGGATGGTGTTCTCGATGGTGCCGCTGATGATCTTGGCCACCGGTCCCTGGTAGTTGCTGGAGTAGATCGGCCACTGCGGGTTGGCGGCGTCGAAGCGCGGCTCGAGGCCGAGCACGTCGCGGTGCGCATCCATGTAGGCGTCGATGGTGCCGACGTCGCGCCAGTAGGCCGGCTCCTCGTAGGGACGCACGCCCGGTACGCGGTTGGTGGAGAAGTCGTAGGCGCACACCCGCGCCGAGGAGAGCAGGCGCGGCAGCACGTGGCGGCCGAAGTCGCTTTCCCCGCGCTGCTGCGAATCCTGCAAGGCCTCCAACAGCACGCCGGTATTGAACAGATAGTTGCCCATGGAGGCGTAGGCCCGCTCGGGGTCGGTGGGCATGGGCGGCGGCTGCTCGGGCTTTTCCTGGAACTCGCGTACCCGGTGATCGGCGTCGGTGGCGATCACGCCGAAGGCCGAAGCCTGCGCGCGCGGCACGGGCAGCGCCGCCACCGTGACGTCGGCCTTGGACTCCCTGTGGAAGCGCACCATCTGCTGCACGTCCATGCGATAGATGTGGTCGGCGCCGAATACCGCAACCAGGTCCGGGGAGTGCAGTCGGATCAGATTCACGTTCTGCGCGACAGCATCGGCCGTGCCCAGGAACCAGTCCGCCCCGCCGCGCATCTGCGGCGGCACGATGGTGACGAACTGCTCGGGGAGCATGGGCGAGAGCACCCAGGACTTGCGGATGTGCTCGATCAGCGACTGCGACTTGTACTGCACCAGCAGGTAGATCGCGTAGACCTTGGAGTTGATGAGATTGCTCAGGACGAAGTCGACGACGCGGTAGCGCCCCCCGAACGGCACCGAAGGCTTGGAGCGGTGTGCGGTCAGCGGATGCAGCCGCGCACCTTCGCCGCCTGCCATCACGAAGGCCAGAACCTTGATCCTTCTCATCCCTGAGCATCCTCCGCTGCAGCCGCCCCGAGCAGCTCCAGCAGCCCGGTGACCGGCACCACGGCCCAGTCCGGACGGCTGTCGATCTCGTAGCGCAGCTCGTAGAGCGCCTTTTCCAGCATGAACAGTTCGATCAGGGCGCGCGCCTGCCCCGGTTCCTGCGGATAGCAGGGGCTGTCACCCACGCCGTCGACGTAGCCCTCGAGAAATGCGTGGCCGGCACGCAGCTCCCATTCGCGTGCCAGGGGCGCGACACGCGGCAGGTCCTCCTCGCGGTCTGCGGTGAGGTGGAACATCGCGGCATAAGCCGCATACTGGAATGAGCGTAGCATGCCCGCCACGTCACGCAGCGGGGAATGCTTGCGACGCCGTTCGGCAAGCGGGCGCGCGGGCTCGCCCTCGAAGTCGATGATGATGAAGTCGTCCTGCACCAGCAGCACCTGGCCGAGGTGATAGTCGCCGTGGTAGCGGGCCTTCACGGCCTGCACCTCGCCGGGCAGCGTCGCACGCACCCGTTCCTGCAAAACCGCGCGCTGCGCGAGCAGCCGTTCGGCCTGCGCGCGGGCGCGCTCCGGCATCACCTGCTGGAAGTGCTGCAGGGCGTCGAGCGTGCGCTCCACGTCCGCCGCCAGGTTCCTGCCCCACTGCGCGAGATCGTCCGCGCTGACGGGCTCCGGATCGAAATCCGGATCCCCGGTGCGCACCGCCAGCGCCCGGTGCAGCTCGCCGGTGCGCACTCCCAGCGTCTTCATCAGCGCGAGGTTGGATTCGTGCACGTCGACGCTGGGCTCGAGCGTATCGTGGACCGGGTTGAGCCGCTGATGCTCGAGCGCGTGATTGAGATAGTTGCGGGTGTAGGACCAGGCATCGCCCTGATTGTCGACATAGCCCTGCAGCAGACAGAGCGTGGTGCAGGAGCCATCTGCTCCGTGGTACTGCACGGCGCCCGCCAGGGGCACCATGTTGGGGAAGTGCGCCACCTCGGTCAGGAAACGGCCCATCTCCAGCTCGGGATTGATGCCTTCCTGCAGGCTGCGGTAGCCCTTGAGGAACAGCCGGTCGCCGAGAAACACCGCGGTGTTGGTGCCTTCGGTTGCCGGACGCCGGATCCCCATCTCGGCGAGCGATTGCTCGTCCTGCAGCTCGTGCAGCTCCTCCGTGCACAGGAACTCCAGCCGCCCCCCGTCGAAGGCGAGCTCGCGACGCTGCGCCATGGCCTGCACCAGCGCACGGCAGAAACGTTCGTCCGCGAAGGCGTCGTACAGCAGTCCGATGCGCGCGTGCTGGCGCGTGCGGGCCAGCGTGAACGGCAGGCGCTGGCGCGCCGTATCGCTTTCGGTATCACCCCACAGCGTCGCAAGCGGCAGGAAATAGGTCTGCGTCTCGGCGCCTTCCAGCGCCACCCGCACCGTGACGAGCATCCAGTCGCCGCCGGCCTGCTGCCATTCGGCAAGCTCGGCGAGCGTGACGCGCTGGATGCGCCGGCCCTTGGCGGAAAACCAGCGCCGGGTGGGCAGGAACGCCGGCAGCACCTCGCGCTCGAGATCGCGGCGCAGGCGCTCGGCCATCGACCGGCGCGTCTGCTCCACCCGCTCGGGGAACAGGCTGCGCCAGCCGGCGAACATCACCAGCACCGGCAGCTCGAGCGCCGGCGGCGCCTCCTCGTGCCACTCCGGGGCGCCGACTTCGGTGGTCAGCAGAAACCAGTAGAACGCGTAGCCCGGCATGGTGAGCAGGTAGGGCAGCTCGCCGATGGGCGGAAAGGCCGTTCGCCCCATCATCTCCACCGGAACGCGGCCGCGGAACCGTGACAGGTCGAGCTCCACCGGCTGGGCGCTGCGCGCCAGGTTGGCCACACACAGGATGTGCTCGTCCTCCCAGGCGCGTACGTAGGCGAGGATCTTGCGGTTGCCGGGATGCAGAAACTCCAGCGTGCCGCGCCCGAAGGCGCGGTGCGACTTACGCACCGCGAGCACGCGCTTCATCCAGTTGAGCAGCGAAGAGGGGTCGCGCGTCTGCGCCTCCACGTTGACCGCCTGGTAGCCGTACACCGGATCCATGACCGGCGGCAGGTAGAGGCGCTGCGGGTCGGCGCGCGAGAATCCGGCGTTACGGTCCGGGCTCCATTGCATGGGCGTACGCACGCCGTTGCGGTCGCCGAGGAAGATGTTGTCACCCATGCCGATCTCGTCGCCGTAGTAGACGATGGGCGAGCCAGGCATGGACAGCAGCAGGCTGTCGAGCAGCTTGATGCGCTCCGGATCGTTGTCCATGAGCGGCGCCAGCCGGCGCCGGATCCCGACATTGAGCCGCATGCGCGGATCCATGGCATAGGACTGGTACATGAAGTAGCGTTCCGGATCGGTGACCATCTCCAGGGTCAGCTCGTCGTGGTTGCGCAGGAAGATCGCCCACTGGCAGCTCTCGGGTATGTCGGGCGTCTGACGCATGATCTCGACGATGGGATGGCGGTCCTCACGCGCGATTGCCATGTACATGCGCGGCATCAGCGGAAAGTGATAGGCCATGTGGCACTCATCGCCGTCGCCGAAGTACTCGCGCACGTCCTCCGGCCACTGGTTGGCCTCCGCGAGAAACATGCGGTCGCGGTAATGGGCGTCGACCACGGCGCGCATCTGCTTCAGCACCGCGTGGGTCTCGGGCAGGTTCTCGTTGGTGGTGCCCTCGCGTACGCAGAGGTAGGGAATTGCGTCCAGGCGCAGCCCGTCCACGCCCTGGTCGAGCCAGAAGCTCATGACGCGGATCACCGCCCGCACCACCTGCGGGTTGTTGTGGTTGAGATCGGGCTGGTGCGAGAAGAAGCGATGCCAATAATAGGCGCGCGCCACCGGATCCCAGGCCCAGTTCGACGCTTCGGTGTCGGTGAAGATGATGCGGGTTTCCGGAAACTTCTTGTCGGTCTCGCTCCACACGTAGTAGTCGCGTTTGGACGAGCCGGCTGGTGCGCGCCGCGCAGCCTGGAACCAGGGATGCAGATCGGAGGTGTGATTGATGACCAGCTCGGTGATCACCCGCAGGCCGCGGCGGTGTGCCTCGCGCACGAAAATACGGAAGTCCCGGCGCGTGCCGTAGTCGGGATAGATGTTGCGGTAGTCGCCGATGTCGTATCCGTCATCGCGCATGGGCGACGGATAGAAGGGCAGCAGCCAGAGTGTGTTGACCCCGAGGTCGCGCAGATATTCGAGCTTCTCGGTGAGCCCGGGGAAGTCGCCGATGCCGTCGTTGTTGCTGTCGAAGAATGCCTTGACGTGCAGCTGGTAGATGATGGCGTCCTTGTACCACAGGCTGTCGCCTGCGATGGGCGGCTGTTCCCGCTGCTCGTTCATGCCGGATGCCCCTCCTTCACATGAAGTACTCGAAATCACGCTCCGAACGCACGCGACGGCGCAGGTACAGCACGTGGGCGGGTACCGCCTGCGGATCGAGCTCGACGTAGTTGCGCGGACCGTTCCACAGGTAGCGGGCTCCGCTCAGCAGGTCGTGCACCTGGAAGGGCCGCACCGGGTCGAGGCCGAGCGCGGCCAGCGGCAGATCCACCCAGCCGCTCTGCACGTGGTAGGGATCGAGGTTGACGATCACCAGCACCACGTGCGTGCCGTCAGCGCTGCGCTTGCTGTAGCAGATCAGGCTGTCGTTGTCGATCGGATGGAACTCCAGGTTGGCGTCCTGGTGCAACGGCGCGTGCTCGCGGCGGATGCGATTGATGCGCGCCATGAAATCGCGCAGGCTTTCGGGACGGCGCAGGTCCCACTGGCGGATCTGGTACTTTTCGGAGTCCAGATACTCCTCGCTGCCGGGTTCGCGCGGCTTGTTCTCGATGAGTTCGAAGGCCGGGCCGTACACGCCGTAGCTGGCGCCCAGCGTGGCCGCGAGCACCAGGCGCGCCATGAACGCCGGGCGCCCGCCGAACTGCAGATATTCGTTGAGGATGTCCGGGGTATTGGGCCACAGGTTGGGCCGGAAATACTCGCGCACCTCGGTGCGGGTGAGATCGGTCAGATAGCGCGTGAGCTCCTCCTTGGTGTTGCGCCAGGTGAAATAGGTGTAGGACTGGGTGAAGCCGAGCTTGGCCAGTCGGTACATGACTTTGGGACGGGTGAAGGCTTCGGCGAGAAACACCGTGTCCGGGTGCCTGCGCTTGATGTCGGTGATGATGCGCTCCCACAGACCGAAGGGCTTGGTATGGGGATTGTCGACGCGAAACGTGCGCACGCCATGCGCGATCCAGAAGTCGAACACGCTCTCGAGCTCGGCCCACAACGCCTCCCAGTGCTCGGTCTCGAAGTCGAACGGAAAGATGTCCTGGTACTTCTTGGGCGGGTTCTCGGCATACTGCACCGTGCCGTCGGGACGCCAGCGGAACCACTCCGGGTGCTCGCGCACGTAGGGATGATCGGGCGAGCACTGGAAGGCGACGTCGAGCGCCAGCTCGATGCCGAGTTCGCGCGCGTGCAGCGCGAGCCGGCGCAGGTCCTCGGGGCTGCCGAGTTGCGGATGCACCGACTTGTGGCCGCCCTCCTCGGCACCGATCGCCCACGGGCTGCCGGGATCTTCGGGGCCTGCCTCGGGTGCATTGTTCGGACCCTTGCGGTTGGTGCGACCGACCGGGTGTACCGGCGGCAGGTACAGCACGTCGAAGCCCATGGCGGCGATCTCGGGCAGGTGCGCCTCGACCTGGGCCAGGGTGCCGTGCTCGCAGGGCTCACGCACGCAGGAACGCGGGAACAGCTCGTACCAGGCGCTGAAGCGGGCGCGCTCGGGATCGACGATCACCTCGAGCTCGCGCGCATAGGCGGTGGCGTGGCAGCGGGCGTCATGGCGCGCCATGACCTGCGCCAGCTCCGCATCCAGCGCCAGGCGCTGCTTCTCCGGCACATCACCGGGCGTACGCAACGCCTGCATCCAGGTGCTGAGACGCTCGGCATCGGCGTCCGGCGCGCGTGTCGCGGCCTCCTGTAGCATCAGCGCGCCGCTCTGCAGCGCCAGCTCGATGTCCGCCGGTTGCACGCGTTTGGCGAGCTCGTTGCGCCAGGAGCCGAAGCGGTCGATCCACGCCAGCACGGTATAGCGGTGGCGACCGAGGGCGGTCACCGTGAATTCGCCGCGCCAGCGGTCGTTGACCAGCGGCTCCATGGGTACGTCCCGCCACTCGGCCGCATCCTCGTGCCGCTCGCGCAGCACGCAGGCGATGGCGTCGTGACCGTCGGTGAAGACATCCGCCTCCACGACCACCGGCTCACCGACCGTGCGCTTGATGGCGAAGCGCCCGGCGTCGATTTCCGGACTCACCCGTTCGATGACTACGCGGCGCCTGCCGTCAGCGTTTGCGTCGGCCATGCCGTCGTCCTCCGTTGCCGATCGTCAGCCCGCCGGGCCCCTGAGAAATACCACGCCGAGCGGCGGAACGGTCAAGGAAAGTGAGTGAAAGCGTCCCTGCGCGCCGACGGGCGCGGCCTCCACGCCGCCCATGTTGCCGAAGCCCGCGCCGCCGTAGAGCTCCGCATCACTGTTCAGCACTTCCGCCCACCAGCCGCCGCAAGGCACGCCCACCCGGTAGTAGAGCCGCGGTACGGGGGTGAAGTTGCACACCACCAGCACCTGCGAGCCGGCGCCCCTGCGCATAAAGCTCAACACACTGTTCTCGGCGTCGTGAAAGTCGATCCACTCGAAGCTCCCCGGCGAGGAGTCGAGCTCATGCAGCGCAGGTTCCGCGCGGTAGGTGCGGTTGAGATCCTGCAGGAAACGCCGGATGCCCTGGTGCCCGGGATGCTCCAGCAGATGCCAGTCGAGGCTCGCGTCGTGGTTCCATTCCGTCCACTGCCCGAGCTCGGCGCCCATGAACAGCAGCTTCCTGCCCGGATGCGCATACATGTAGCCGTAGAGCAGGCGCAGACTGGCGCGTTTCTGCCACGCATCACCCGCCATCTTTCCGATCAGCGAGCCCTTGCCGTGCACCACTTCGTCGTGCGACAGCGGCAGCACGAAGTTCTCCGCGAATGCATACCAGATGCTGAACGTGAGCTGGCCGTGGTGGTACTTGCGAAACACCGGATCGGTGGACAGGTAGGCCAGGGTGTCGTGCATCCAGCCCATGTTCCATTTCATGCCGAAGCCGAGACCACCGACGTAGGTCGGTCGCGACACCATGGGCCAGGCCGTGGACTCCTCGGCGATGGTCTGCACGTCCGGGTGCTTGCGATACACGGCTTCGTTCAGCTGGCGCAGAAAGGCGATGGCCTCCAGGTTCTCCTTGCCGCCGAATTCGTTGGGGATCCACTCGCCCGGGCGGCGCGCGTAATCGAGATAGAGCATCGAGGCCACGGCGTCGACACGCAGGCCGTCGGCATGATACTGCTCGAGCCAGAACAGCGCATTGCTCAACAGAAACGCCCGCACCTCGTTGCGCCCGCAGTTGAAGATGTAGCTGTTCCACTCCTGGTGAAATCCCTTCATGGGATTGGCATGCTCGTAGAGATGCGTGCCGTCGAAGTACACCAGCCCGAACTCGTTGTCGGGGAAATGCGAGGGTACCCAGTCGAGGATCACACCGATGCCGTGCTGATGCAGGCAGTCGATGAGAAACATGAAGTCGCGCGGCGAGCCGTAGCGCGCCGTGGGCGCGAAGTAGCCGGTGATCTGATAGCCCCAGGATCCGTAGAAGGGATGCTCCATCACCGGCAGGAACTCGACGTGCGTGAAGCCCGCTTCGCGCAGATAGCCGGGCAGCTGCTCGGCCAGCTCGCGATAGGTGAGCGGCCGGTTGCCTTCCTCCAGCACGCGGCGCCAGGAGCCCAGGTGCAGCTCGTAGATGGCCATGGGGGCATCGAGGGCGTTGGCGCGGCCGCGCCGCTCCATCCATTCGCGGTCGCTCCATTCGTACTCGAGATCGGCGATGACCGATGCGGTCTTCGGCGGCGTTTCGCAGCAGAACGCGAACGGGTCGCCCTTGTCGACGTGATGGTTGTAGCGCCGCGAGTCGACATGGTACTTGTAGCAGTCGCCCGGACCGAGACCGGCGAAGAAACCTTCCCAGACACCCGAGCCGTCCTTACGCGCCCGCAGATCGTGTGTCTCCGGATTCCAGCCGTTGAAGTCCCCCACCACGGAGACGCGATCGGCGTTCGGGGCCCACACTGCGAAGTGGGTGCCCGCGCGATTTTCCACCACGCCGGGATGCGCCCCGAGCTTGCAGTAGAGCTCGGTATGCGTGCCCTCCTTCAGCAGGTAGATGTCGTGGTCGGTCATCAGACCCACGCCATACCCCGCCACGCTGTCGATTGGCCGGTCCATGACTCACCCTGTGCTGATTTCCGACATGCCGATACGCCGCACCTGCGTGCCCTACTGTGCCCGGAGGACATTGCGACATCGACGCGGCGCCGGCGTCGCAGCACGAGCGGATGCGCACTTGCATCGGCCGCGGCGCCAGCAGAAGCTGATTGAAGCTGATGGCGAAAAGAATAGACGCCATTGCGCGCGCCTGCACGTGCAACGCGATTTGCGCCGTGGCTCCAAGCTCACATCCGAGATCGCGGGAAATGCGCCCCATGGCACCGGTACCCGCGGCTTCCGAATTGGAACGCAGACGAAAAGGGCCCGCGCAGGGCCCTTTCGCGTACCACCCGGATGCGACGCTACATCGCCGAGATCAAGTCGTAGGCCTTGCTTCCTTCGTGGGCCTGGTAGGCCTCCCAGGCGGCGTTCACCTTCTCCTGCTGCGCCGGGCTCAGCTTGCCGCCGCCCGACTGGGCCTGGTTGATGAGAAACAGCGCCTTCGCCAGATAGGACTGATTGACGCCGAGCTCGGCCTGGTCCTTGACCTCGTTGGCCAGCGCCAGCGCCTTGGCATTGTCGCCAGCCTTGGCGGCCTCTTCGGCCGAGGCCAGCGTGTCTTCCGTGTCGCGCCACAATCCGTCGACCGACCTGGCCTCCTTGATTGCGGCTCGCGCGTCGATCAGTGCCGCCGTCACCTGCGGACTGGCTTCCTGGGTCGCCATTTCCTGTTTGGCCGGAGTCTCCGCATAGCCCCCACAGGCGACCGTCAGACCGGCGATGCACAAACCCGAGGCAAAAGCTCGCAGCTCACGTGGCATTCTCATTATTCGGCTCCCGATGGTGGATTCGAATCTGCCGCAGCGCGAGCGCGCAGATCGAAAAAAACCTAGCATCCCGCCAAAACCAGTGTCAAGGCGAAATCCGGCATCTACTGGGACGGGCGCTGATCCTCGGCCTGCTGTCGCGCCTCGATGGCTTTCTCGCGCGCATCACGCGCCACACGCCGTGCGGCGCGATAGTGGCCCGCGGCAAGCTCCTGCTCGGCCTCGTTCAGCAGCCGCTCGGCTTCAGCCAATGAACGGGCGGCGTCCCCCGCGGGCCCGGTCTGCTGCGCGGCATAGATCGCCTGGCGTGCATCGCTCATCTCCTGCACCGGAGCGCTGGCGCAGCCTGTGAGCAGACCAAGCACCAGCACGAGCGCGCCGACGGTGAACCGTTCAAGCTCGATCATCGAGCACCTGCTGCAGACGGCTTCCAAAGAAATGTGAGCGCTCAAGAACTTGGTCGCAGAAGCTAACATTCGCTTTCGGAGTCGTCAAGAAAACTACGCTATACTGCGCCGCGAGGAGAAACCATGGCCAAGCCCGACGACGGCATTACGCTGTACCACAATCCCCGCTGTTCCAAATCGCGAGAAGCCCTGAAACTGCTGCGCGAGCGCGGCGTGCAGCCGCGCATCGTGGAATATCTGCGCGATCCTCCGGACCGGGTCGAGCTGGAGCGCATTCTTGAATTGCTGCACATGGAACCTCGCGATCTGATGCGCCGCAAGGAACCGGCATATGGCGAAGCCAACCTCGACGACCCGGGACTTACGCGCGATACGCTGGTGCTGGCAATGATCCAACGTCCGATCCTCATCGAACGTCCCATCGCGGTGCGCAAGGACGCCGCCGTGCTCGGACGTCCTCCGAAACGCGTGCTGGAAATCCTCCGAGATGGAAATCCTGGTCCTGTATTATAGCCGCCACGGTGCGGTCGCCGACATGGCGCGCATCGTGGCGCGCGGCGTGGAGGAAGTCGCGGGCATGGAGGCACGCGTGCGCACGGTGCCGGCGGTCTCGACGGTGTGCGAAGCGATCGAAGACAACATCCCCGAGCGGGGCGCACCGTATGCGACTGCGAACGACCTTACCCAGTGCGCGGGTCTTGCGCTCGGCAGCCCGACCCGCTTCGGCAACATGGCTGCACCAATGAAATACTTCCTCGACTCCACCGGCAGCTTGTGGCTCTCGGGTGCGCTGGTGGACAAGCCGGCAGTCGTGTTCACCTCCACCGCGAGCCTGCATGGCGGGCAGGAAACCACACTGCTCAGCATGATGCTTCCGCTCCTGCATCACGGCATGCTGGTGATGGGCATTCCCTACACCGAGGCCGACCTGTTACAGACGCGCAGTGGCGGCACACCCTACGGTGCGAGTCATCTCGCCGGCGCGGAAAGCAACCTGCCGCTCACCGAGGAGGAGAAGCGGCTGTGCCGGGTGCTGGGAAGGCGTGTGGCCATGGCCGCCGTACGCCTGCACGGCAGCCCGGCCCGCGCGTGATCTCGCCCCGGCTGTGCAATGCCGCAGCGCTCGGCGGGTATTTCGGTCTCGCCGCGGTGCTGCTGCTGTGGTACGCGTGGCTGGTACCGCCGCGCTATCTCCCGGCGCCTTTCGTCCTCGCGATTCTGCTCGGTCCGCTGCTGCTGCCACTTCCCGGGCTGCTGCGCGGGCGCCTCTACACCCACGCCTGGACAGGCTTCCTCGCCCTGCCCTATTTCGCCCACGGCGTGGGCGAAGCCTACGCCGGCGGTCCGCAGCGTCCCTATGCGCTGCTGGAGATCGCGTTCAGCGTCGTGCTGTTCCTGGGCGCTGTACTCTACGTGCGCCAGCGCACCCGGGCGTCCGCCGCGGCTCGTGGCGAAGCGGCGCGCGGGCAGGCCGCCGTTTCCGCGCGCGATGCGTCCGCGAAGCGCTGAAGGACAAGCGCTCACTCCCTGCTGGTGCGCGCCGGGTCGGCGATCACCGTCCTGATGAATGGAATGCTCAACCTGCGTTGCGCAGCCAGCGCTGCCGCATCCAGACGCGCCAGCACCGCCATCAGTGCCGCAGGATCGCGCGGCCATCGATGCAGCAGGTAGCGTGCGGCATCGGCCGATAGCTCGAGCCCGCGCGCACGGGCACGCAGGCACAGCAGTTCCAGACAGCCCGCATCATCGAGACGGTGCAGCGCGAAGACCGGTCCCCAGGTGAGGCGCGAGCCGAGATCCCAGAGGCCCAGCTCCAGGGCCGAAGGCGCAGCGCACGCCGTCACCAGCAGCCTGCCGCCTGCCGCGCGCAGCGCATCGAACAGTCCCAACAGCGCGCGTTCCCACTCCGACTGACCGGCGATGGCGTCGAGGTCATCGAGACAGATCAGATCGAGGGACTGCATACCCTCCAGCATGCGTGGAGCGAGCGCGCCTGCATCGGCGAGCGGCAGATAAAAGGCACCGGCGCCCCGCGCCGCCGCAACATGGCAGGCGGCCTGCAACAGATGCGTCTTGCCGGTGCCGGCACCGCCCCAGAGATAGGCCAGCGGCTCGCCGCTGCCGCGCGCGCTGTCCTTGACCACCTGCAGCGCGGCGCCGTTGGCTCCGGCCACGAAGGATTCGAAGGTCGCCGATTCGCTGAGCCGCAGCCCCAGCGGCAGCTGCGCGCTCACGGCACGGGCTCCTCTTCATACAAGTGACTTTGCGTGTAGCGCGCGTGCAGGTGGCGCGCCAGCACGGCGAGCACCGCCGCCGCAGGCAACGCCAGCAGGATGCCCATGAATCCGAACAACTGTCCGCCCGCCAGCACGGCGAAAATCACCACCACCGGGTGCAGGCCGATGCGATCGCCAACCAGCAGCGGCGTCAGCACCACGCCTTCGGTGATCTGGGCGACGCCGTAGACGGCGAGCACGTAGAGCAGTTGCGTGGGGTCTCCGCTCTGCAGCACCGCCGCCACGCCTGCCGCGATCACGCCGACGATGAAGCCCAGATAAGGGACGAAGCTCACCAGGCCCGAGAGCATGCCGATCAGCAGCGCGAGATCGACGCCGATCAGCGCCAGGCCCACCGAATAGATGGTGCCGAGCGCCACCATGACCAGGAGCTGCCCGCGCACAAAACCGCTCAGCACCTGGTCGGCCTCATGGGTGAGGCGCAGCACGGTGGGCGCCGCGCGCCGCGGCAGCAGATCCGCCGCCTGCGCCCAGATCCGGTCCCAGTCGCGCAGCAGGTAGAAGGTGACCACCGGCGTCAACAACAGGTTCATGACCCAGCCGAGCAGGGCCACGCCCGAAGAGGAGGCCGACGCCAGCACCCGGGCCGCGATACCCCCTGCCGCGGGCAGGTTCTTGCCGAAGGTCTCGCGCAGGCGTTCGACGTCCAGCACGCCGGTGACCCCGAACCGCCGCTGCAGCCAGGGCAGCACGCCATGCTGCAGCGTATCCAGATACTGCGGCACGCGCCGCACCAGCCCCGCCAGCTGTACCTGCAGCAGCGGAATCAGCAACAGCAGCAGCGCCAGCAGCACCAGCACAATCACCACGAACACCAGCGCCACCGCAAGTCCCCGTGGCAGCCTGAGGCGCTCCAGGCGATCCACCAGCGGATCGCCCAGGTAGGCAAACAGCGCGGCCAGGAGGAAAGGCGTCAGGACGGGAGCGAGCAGGTAAAGCAGCCACAGCGCGCCGGCGACCCCGACCAGGATCAGCCAGCGCTGCGACTCACACATGATCGGGACGTCGTACCGCCCGGCGGGCCCGACTGCTCCAGTCCCAGACGTAGATCAGACCGCTCGACACCGTCGTGGCGAGCACCACCCACACCAGTGCCTCGAGCAGGTACCCGGGCAGGACGAAGAACCCGCGGTCCACCACCACGGCAAGGATCAGAACGCCCTGGAACAGGGTGTTCAGCTTGGAAAGCCAGGTCGGCCGCGCTTCGAAGGGACCGAAGGTGAAGTGATAGGTGACGGCACCGCCGACGATCACCAGGTCGCGCGCGATCACCGCCGCGACCAGCCACCGCGGCAGCAGCGACAGCGATCCCAGGACCAGATAGCACGACACCATCAGCAGCTTGTCGGCGAGCGGGTCGAGCAGCGAGCCGAGACGACTGTGCCAGCCGTAGCGTTTTGCAAGATAGCCGTCGAGCGCATCCGAGAAGCCCGCCACTCCGAACACCAGCAATGCGGCGGTGTAGCGTTCGTGCAGCAGCAGCAGCACGATGGGCACCACCAGCAGAATGCGCAGACCGGTGATCAGGTTCGGCAGATCCCGGCGGGTCATCTGGCCAGGCGATAGTAAAGCGTCGTCGTGGGGGTGGGCCTGGCGGCGGGCGACTGGCTCGGCAGGGATCCGGGTGCGCCGGGCGCGGTGGCCGCGCTTCCTTCCGGGACCAGCGCACTGCCGACGCCGATGGCCTGTTGCAGATCCTGGGCGGAGCCGCGGATGCGCAGAGCGAAGCTCACGCCGGAGGGATCGATGGCGACCGGTGCAATGTTGGTCACCGGCGTGAGTCCCGCCAGATAGCGCTGTGCGGTGGCGTACTGCTCGATGCTGTCGACGCCCGCCACCTCCAGCACCAGGGACTGGTCGGCACCGACATCGCCGGCCAGCGCGAAGCGTGCGGCCAGCGCATCGGCAACCCCGTCGATGCCGCCGGCGACCGCCTCCTGCAGGCCGGGCGCCTTGGTGTCCCAGCCGCTGGCTCGCCCCTGCAGGTACAGCGTCCAGTGCGCGCTCCAGCCCGCCGCGTCGGGCAGCAGTCTGGCGGTCAGCACCGCCGCCGGGTGATAGCGCTGCGAGGCTTCCATGATCGGTTCCTGAAATCCGGCCCAGACCTCTCCCGGCTGCAGGTGTGCGACGTCCTGCAGGTCGAGGAGTGGAAACAACAAGGGTATGCCGCGCCGTTGGGCCTGCCGGCGCAGCTGGTCGTAGAGGTCGGGCATGAGATCGGGCCCGGCCAGCATGCGCTGGCCGCCGTTCTGCACCGCCGCCCACACCAGCACCAGCGGGCGATCGTTCTTCCAGATCGGCAGCCCGGCGTCGGTCAGCGCGCGGTCCACGGCTGCCGGATCGAATCGCGCCCACAGCATGAGCTGCGGAGCCGGGGGCGGCGCGGACTGTTCACCCGCCGCACCCGCGTCTGGGGCAACGGGTTCCGGCGCGGCGCTTTCGTAGCGGTACTGCTGCACGCGGCGCGCGGGAACCTTGAGCACCGCCGCGAGCCCCGGCGCCTTGGCCGCGGCCGGCAGTCCGGAGACCTTCACCAGCACCTGCGCCAGCGCTGCGCGCAGCGCCGGCGCACGTGCCGCCTCCGACTGATCGGAGACCGGCACTTCGGCTTCATACAACCCCTGCACCGGTGCGGCCCGGGCAGCGCAACCGCTGGTCGCGAGCCACACCCAGAGCGCTGCCCGCAACAACCGGGCAGCGTCCCGAAATACTTGGGTTTTTAGATGCATAGTCCGTGTAAAATACCACAGAATGACGCCCGCGTCGGAATCTGGCAGCGCCGCAGCAAGGCAATCGCCGTGCACCGTCCACGGCCTGGCGGCGCGCCGCGCAGTCTCGCATCTTCAGGAGCTCGTCGTGAACCAGGATGACCTTTCCCGTCCCAGCGCAGGTGAGAATTGTGGCGATGCACCGCGAAGCGCCCTGAGCTACCGCGACGCCGGCGTCGACATCGATGCCGGCGAGCGGCTGGTGAGTCGCATCGCGCCGATCGCGGCACGCACCCGGCGCCCGGAGGTGATGGCGGGACTGGGCGGATTCGGCGCGCTCTTCGAGCTGCCGGTGGGACGCTACCGCGAACCGGTGCTGGTGTCGGGAACCGATGGCGTCGGAACCAAGCTCAAGCTCGCCTTCGCGCTCGAGCGCCACGACACCATCGGCATCGACCTGGTGGCGATGTGCGTCAACGACCTGGTGGTCCAGGGGGCCGAGCCGCTGTTCTTTCTCGATTATTACGCCACCGCCAGGCTCGACGTGGACGTCGCCGCCGAGGTCGTGGCGGGCATCGGCAGGGGCTGCGAGCTGGCGGGCGCCGCACTGGTAGGGGGCGAGACGGCGGAGATGCCCGGCATCTATCATGTCGGGGAATACGATCTGGCCGGCTTCGCCGTTGGCATCGTGGAGAAGAGCCGCATCATCGACGGCGCCAGGGTGCGCGCCGGCGACGTGCTGCTCGGCATGGCCTCCAGCGGGGCGCATTCCAACGGCTATGCGCTGATCCGCAAGGTGCTTGCGCTGAGCGGAGCCGATCTCTACCAGGATTTTCACGGCCGCACGCTCGGCGCCACGCTGCTCGAGCCGACGCGCATCTACATCAAGCCCCTGCTGGCGTTGTTCGAGCGCGTGGAGGTGCACGCGCTGGCACACATCACCGGCGGCGGACTGCTGGAAAACCTGCCACGGGTATTGCCGAGCGGCGTGCGCGCGCGCGTTGCGACCGATGCCTGGCCGCGCCCGCCGCTGTTCGACTGGCTTCAGCACCAGGGCAACATCGCCGAGCGCGAGATGCTCCGGACCTTCAACTGCGGCATCGGCATGGTGGTGGTGGTCTCCCCGGCAGAGGCGCAGGCCGCGCTCAATGTGCTCGCCGAAGCCGGCGAAACGGTCTGGATCATCGGCGCGATCGAGGCTGCCACAACCGGCGCAGCACCCGAGGTCGCGATCGCCTGAAGCGTCATGGCGCAGGGAAGGAACAACTTGCCCGTGGTGGTGCTGGTATCCGGCAACGGCAGCAATCTGCAGGCGATCATCGATGCCACGCGCCGGGACGCGCTGCCGGTGCAAATCCTCGCGGTGATCAGCAACCGCCCCGATGCCTACGCCCTGGAACGTGCGCGCGCCGCCGGCATCGAAGCATTGACCCTGGATCATCGCGGCTTCCCCGACCGCACGCACTTCGACAGCGCGCTGCAGGCGCTGATCGATGCCCGCGCGCCACAGTTGGTGGTGCTCGCGGGATTCATGCGCGTGCTGAGCGATGCCTTCGTCGCGCACTATCGCGGGCGCATGGTCAACATCCACCCTTCCCTGCTTCCGGCGCTGCGCGGTCTCGACACCCATCGCCGCGCGCTCGCGGCGGGCCTGCGGGTGCACGGGGCGAGCGTGCACCTGGTGAGCGAGGAGCTGGACGGCGGGGCGGTGATCGCCCAGGTGCGCGTTCCCGTCGAGCCGCACGACGATGCTTCCACGCTCGCGGCCCGGGTGCTGGCGCAGGAGCATCGGCTTTACCCGACCGTGCTGCGCTGGTGGGCCGAGGGACGCCTGCGCTACGTGAACGCAGGCCTGCTCCTGGACGGCCAGCCGCTGGATACACCGGTCTTGCTCGAAGCGCGGGGCGCGGCCCCATGAGTGGTGGCGTACTGCCGCAGAGCCTGGTGGCGTTGCTGCTCGCGGCGATCCTTGCGTGTGCCGCACGGGCGGCGGACCCGCTGCCGCAGTTCTTCGCCGAGTACACCATCACCCGCAACGGCGTGGTGGTGGGCATCCACCGCAATGCCCTTACCAAGGACTCTGCCAACCGCTACGTCTACGAGTCCTATACGCGCGCCAGTGGCGCCATCGCGTGGCTGTTCAAGGACCGGGTGCGCGAGCGCAGCGTGTGGATGCCCGTCGGTGAGCGCCTGCGCCCACTCAGTTACTCCTACAGCCATTCGGGCGGCAAGACGGCGCGTGCCGTGCAGCTCGAGTTCGACTGGGAGCACCGCCTGGTGCGCAATACCATCGACGGCGACAGCTGGCGCATGGCGATCCCGGAGGACGCACTCGACAAGCTCCTGGTGCAGCTCGCCGCCATGGTCGACCTGGCGCGCGGCCGCGAGCACATGGACTATCACATTGCCGATGGCGGCAGGCTCAAGGTCTTCCGCTACGAGCGCCAGGGAAAGGAGCGTCTGGAGACGCCGGCCGGGGTGTTCGACACTGTGCGCGTGCAGCGCGCGCGCGACGACAAGGACCACGAAACCGTCCTGTGGACGGCACCCGCCCTGCACTTTCTGCCAGTGCGCATCCAGCGCCGCGAGGAGGACGACTCGCTCTATCAGCTGGTGCTGACGGAATATCGCGGCCGGTAGCGGCACGCGATTCGCGAGCTGCGCCGGAGAGCGGCGTGCACCGGTAAATGCCGCGCGCTACCCGGCTGGTCACTCCCGCGGGCGCCTGCCGGTCCGCGCCTGCGTCAAACAGGCTGCCGGCCCGAACCCGCGGCGCCGCTGTTCGGTGGCAGCGCAGGCGCACGGCTGCCCGTCATCTCAAGCTCGGCCAACAGGCAGGTCTCCCTGCGAGGACAGGTATGCGCGCCAGCCGCCGAGGGCGGTGATATCCGCGGCGCCGGTCACGGCGTGCGCCTCGCAGAGAAATCCGCTCACCTGCTCCCCGTCTCCGAGCTCGATGCGGCCGATGCACAGAGGCGCCGCGATCCCCGCAACGAAGCTGCCGAAGTGCGCGACCGGCAGCTCCCACACTTCCACCTCGATGGCGCCACCACCGTGCGGGTCACGCACCAGACCCGGACGCTGCGGCGATGCGCCCGGCAGTGCGTACAGGCGATAGTGCGGCGCGGTCGGCGTGACGCGGAGCAGACGCGCGCCGCGTGCGGTGAGCTGATGGTTGAGTGCGAGGCCCTGCAGGTGGGCGCCGCACACGGCGAGCCGCACGCATGCGGGCGTGGCCCGCGCCGCGGCGCTTTCGGCGGGCAGCGGCCGGCCGCTGGCACCGAGCGGCAGGCGCAGGTGCTGCTGCAGGGCGCGCGCCGCCGCGAGCAGGCGCCGGTCGCTGAACGCCTGCGCGAACAGCGTCACGCCGAACGGCAGGCCGTTGGCATAGAAACCGCCCGGCACCGCCACGGCGGCGCAGTCGAGCAGGTTCATGAAATTCGTGTAGTAGCCAAGCTGCGTATTGCGCTGCAACGGCTCCGCCAGCACCTGCTCGATGCGGTACAGCGCTCCGGCGGTCGGCGTCACCACGAAGTCCACGCCGGCCAGCACTACGGCGGCGTGGCCCGCCAGCGCCCGAAGCCGGTACTGGGCCTCGAAACATTCGACGGCACCCAGCCCGAGGGCGGGCTCGATGATGGCGCGGATCACCGGCAGCAGCGCCTGCGGCTGGCGCTCGATGAAGCCGCGGATCGCCGCATAGCGTTCCGCCACCCACGGGCCCTCGTAGAGCAGCTGCGCGGCCTCCAGGAATGGGGCGAAGTCGATGTCCACCGCCGTACCGCCCAACGCCTGCAGCGCGGCGACGCTGTGCGCGAAGAGCGCCGGCGCCTCGGCATCGCCGAAGAATTGGAGCTGCGCGGCGCGCGGCACGCCGAAGCGAAAGCCCGGCACGAGCGCGCCCGGCCCACCCTCGAGCACCTCCGCCGGTGCCTGGCGCGCGTAGTCGTCCTGCGGATCGTACCCGCAGGCAATATCGAACACCCGTTCGGCATCGCCCGAAGTGAGTGCAAGCAGCGATACGCAGTCCAGGCTGCGGCACGCCGGCACCACGCCCCGGGTGCTGAGCAGTCCGCGCGTGGGCTTGAGACCGATGAGATTGTTGAACGCGGCCGGTATGCGTCCCGAGCCCGCGGTGTCGGTGCCGAGCGCGAAGCTCGCCAGTCCCAGTGCCACCGCTACGGCCGAACCGGACGAAGAGCCGCCGGCGATGAAGTTGGGATCGAAGCTGTTGTGGCACACGCCGTAGGGCTCCGGGCTGCGCGTGCCCACCAGGCCGGTCGCGAACTGATCCATGTTGGTCTTGCCGATGGGCAGGGCGCCGGCGCCGATGAGGCGCTCGACGACCGGGGCCGAGCGTTGCGGTGTGTAGGTGAACGCGGGGCAGGCAGCCGTGGTTGGAAGCGCTTCGAGATCGATGTTGTCCTTGATGGCGAACGGCACGCCAAAGAGCGGCAGGCCCCGCGCACCGCGCCGCTCGAGGGCGGCGGCGCGGGCCAGCAGATCATGCTCGGGAACCAGCGAGATCCAGGCGTTGTACGTCCGGGTTTCGGCGATGCCGGCGAGGATTGCGCGCAACACCCCGGTGGGTGTCGTGGCACCGGAGCGGTAAGCACGCTGCAGCGTGGCGATGTCCAGACTCATCAGGCGCGCGCCCATGGTCAGTGCTACTCGCTCTGCAGCACCAGCAGCCGCCGACCGGCGGCGACCTGGCCGCCGGGCTCGCACAACACCTGCACAACGGTGCCGTCATGGCACGCCTCCACGGCAACCTCCATCTTCATGGACTCCAGCACCACCACCGGCTGGCCGGCGCTCACACGCTCCCCGGGGCGCACCAGCACCTGCCACACGCTGCCCGCCACGGGACTGTCGATGGCGACGGCGGCGGCCGGAAGCGGCTCCTCGATGCCGGTCTGCTCCAGGGCTTCCGCCACGGTGGCGAGTGTAGTGCCGTCGCGCGCCCAGCGGGCACGCTCGTCGGCGAAAGCCTGGCGCTGGCGGGCACGAAAGCCTGCGATGTCCGCATCGTGCGCCGCGAGGAAGGCGCGGTAGGCACGCAGACTGAAGGTCGTCTCCTCGATGCGCAGGCGATAACGGCCCAGCGGAAACTCCTCGCGGATGCGCTCGAGCTCGGCGCTGGTCACCGGAAAGAACTGGATCTGGTCGAAGAAACGCAGCAGCCACGGCTTGCCTTCCTCAAACTCTGCGGTCTGACGGAAGCGGTTCCACATCTGTACGGTACGCCCGATGAACTGGTAGCCGCCGGGGCCTTCCATGCCGTACACGCACAGATAGGCGCCGCCGATCCCCACGGCGTTCTCCGGCGTCCAGGTGCGCGCCGGATTGTACTTGGTGGTCACCAGGCGATGGCGCGGGTCGAGCGGTGTCGCGACCGGCGCACCCAGATAGACATCGCCCAGGCCCAGCACCAGGTAGCGCGCATCGAACACGACGCGCCGCACTTCTTCCATCGAATCGAGCCCGTTGATGCGGCGGATGAACTCGATGTTGCTCGGGCACCAGGGCGCGTCGGCGCGCACCGACTGCGTGTAGCGCTCGATCGCGAGACGCGTCGCCGGATCGTCCCAGGACAAGGGCAGGTGCACGATGCGCGAAGGCACCTCGAGGTTCTCCATGCCACCCAGCGCCTGCTCGGCCTCCTGCAGCAGCGCCATCAGGGCCGCCAGCGGCAGCAGCGCGGGATCGTAGTGCAGCTGCAACGAACGGATGCCCGGGGTGAGCTCCAGCAGACCCGAAACATGGCGCGCCTGCAGCCAGTGCATGAGCGCATGGGCGCGGGCACGCAGCCCGATGTCGAGCTCGGCCGGCCCGAACTCCACCAACAGATAATCGTCGCCGGCAGGCCGATAGGCGAGGGCCGCGTAGGGATCCCCGGCCTGCACCGCGCGCAGCACCGTGGTATCGGGGACCGCACGCGCCACACCACCGCCCCACGCTCGCAGGTCGGCGATGGCTGCCAGGCGCTGCGGCTCCAGGGCTGCGGCGTCCTGCAGCGCCACCGGCTGGAAGCGCACGCGGTCACCGGCCTTGAGCTGGCCGAGCTTCCAGCGCTCGGCACGGATCACCGTGGCGGGACACACGAAGCCGCCGAGACTGGGTCCGTCGGGTCCGAGGATCACCGGCATGTCGCCGGTGAAGTCCACCGCACCGACCGCGTAGGCGTTGTCGTGAATGTTGGAGGGATGCAGGCCGGCCTCACCGCCGTCGGCACGTGCCCAGCGCGGCTTCGGGCCGATCAGTCGGATGCCGGTGCGGCTGGAGTTGTAGTGCACTTCCCAGTCGGTGGCGAAGAAGGTCTCGATGTCCTCGGCGGTGAAGAACTCCGGCGCACCGTGCGGACCGTAGATGACGCGCAGCAGCCAGCGCCTGGTGATCTCCGGGCGCAGTGCCGCAGGTAGCGACGCCGGCAGGGCCACCTGCGGCGCGCCGGCCAGATGCAGGACATCACCGGCGCGCAAGGCGCGTCCGGCGTGTCCGCCGAAGCCACCGAGCGTGAACGTCGCGCGGCTGCCCAGGTACGGCGCGACGTCGATGCCGCCGCGCACGGTGAGATAGGCGCGCGCGCCCGCGCCCTGCACCGCGCCGATGCGCAGCACGGCGCCGGCGCCCACCTCGACCGGCGCCCACCAGGGCACCGGAGCACCGTCCAGTTCGGCAGCCATGGGCGCGCCGGTGAGCGCGACACCGGTCGCGGTGTGAAAGCACAGCGCGGGCCCGTTCATGGTGAGCTCCAGGCCGGCGGCTTCGGGAGGATTGCCCAGCAGGCGATTGCCCAGGCGAAACGAGAGATCGTCCATGGGACCCGACGGCGGCACACCGACGTCCCAGTACCCCACGCGACCCGGGACGTCCTGCACCGTGGTCTGCGTGCCGCCGTCCAGCACCTCGATGCCATCGGCGACAGGAGGCAGCGCGTCCAGACAGCGCGTGTAGGCCATGCCGCGGACAAACAGCTCGTGCGCGAGAATCACGCCGAGGTAGCTGCGGTTGGTCTCGATGCCGGCGAGCCTGGTATGCGCGAGCGCGTCGACCAGACGAAGGCGGGCGCGCTCGCGGTTTTCACCCCAGGCGATCAGCTTGCCGAGCATGGGATCGTAGAACGGCGACACCTGGGTGCCCGCCTCCACCCAGGTGTCGACCCGCAGGCCTTCGCCTCGCGGGAAGCTCGCGTGACTCAGCAGACCCGCGCAGGGCCGAAAGCCCCTGGCAGGATCTTCCGCATAGAGCCGCGCCTGAATGGCATGGCCGCGCGGTGCGAGCGTGGTATGCAGCGCGGCGAGCGGCGGCAGTTCGCCGGCTGCGAGCGCCACCATCCACTGCACCAGGTCGACGCCCCACACCTGCTCGGTGACGCCGTGCTCGACCTGCAGCCGCGTGTTCACCTCGAGAAAATAGAAATCCTCCGACTCGCCGTCGTAGATGAACTCCACCGTGCCGGCGGAGCGGTAGCTCACCGAGCGGCCGAGCGCAACGGCGGCCTCATGCAGGCGCTCACGAGTCGCCTGCGGCAGGTTCGGCGCAGGCGTCTCCTCGATTACTTTCTGGTTGCGGCGCTGGACCGAGCAGTCGCGCTCGCCCAGCGCGAGCACCTCGCCCGCACCATCACCGAAGATCTGCACCTCGATGTGTCGCGCGTAGCCGATGTACTTTTCCAGGAACAGCCCGGCATCGCCGAAGTGGCTGCGTCCCAGTCGGCGCACGGACTCGTAGGCCGCAGTGAGCTCGTCGGCGTCGTGGCACAGCTGCATGCCGATTCCGCCGCCACCGGCAGTGCTCTTGAGCATCACCGGGAACCCGATGTGCTCGGCCTGCTCGCGCGCCTGATGCGCATCGGCCAGCAGCTCGCTGCCCGGCACCAGCGGCACCGCGCTCGCCTGCGCCAGCGCGCGCGCCGTGTGCTTGAGCCCGAAGCGGCGCAGCTGCTCGGGTGTCGGTCCGATGAACGCAAGGCCCTGTTCGGCGCAGGCGGAAGCGAAGGCGGGATTTTCGCTGAGAAAGCCATAGCCGGGGTGCACGGCCTCGGCGTTGGTTTCCCGCGCCACATCGAACAGGCGTTGCGGGTCGAGATAGCTCTCCCCGGCCGGCCCCTCACCGATGCACCGTGCATGGTCGGCGGCGCGCACGTGCAGGGAGCCGGCATCGGCACGCGTGTACACGGCAACCGCCTCGATGCCCATGGCCTGCAGGGTACGGATGATGCGGCAGGCGATGGCGCCGCGGTTGGCGATCAGGACCTTGCCGAACACGCGGCAGCCACTTCGTCTGTCGCGGCGGGTCGTCCCGCGCCGTAAGTGAACGCTCGCAGGGTCGCCCCGTGGCGGTTATCTGACTCACCTGGCCAGGTCTCCATGGTACTACGGCCACTTGCTGCAACCGCTTCAATACTTCGCCAGCTCCCGTGCATTTCGGGCTAGGAACCGTCCCAGATCAGCAGCTGCACGGGCGTTGGATTGTAGGCGTTGCAGGGATTGTTGAGCTGCGGACAGTTGGAGATCAGCACGATGACGTCCATTTCGGCGCGCAGCTCGACGTACTTGCCGGGCTCCGAGATGCCGTCCTCGAAGGTGAGCCCGCCTTCCGGGGTCACCGGGACGTTCATGAAGAAATTGATGTTGCTGGTGAGGTCGCGCTTGGTCATGCCGTAGTGGTCATGATCGCAGAGCGCCTGCAGAAAGCTGTCGCGGCAGTTGTGCATGTGCCGCTTGTCGAGCGCGTAGCGCACCTGATTGCTCTCGGCCGCGCAGGCCCCGCCCAGTGTGTCGTGGCGCCCGCAGGTGTCGGCGGTGATGGTGAGCAGCACGTTGCCTTCCGAGGACATCAGGCGCGAGCCGGTGGTGAGATAGATGTTGCCCTGCGCACGGATGGTGTCGACGGCGCTGTAGCGCTCGGTCGGATCCGCAGCACTGTAGAACAGGGTGTCCACCGCCTGGTTGCCTTCGAGATCGACGATGCGCAGGCGCTGCCCGCGCCGCAGCAGGTGCATCCAGGATTCGCCGGCGGGAAGAATCTCGACGTGAATGGCGTCGGCCGGCTTCAGTGTGCTGGCGACGATGGACGATGCGGGCATGACGGCTATCCTCCTGCGTTGGATCACAGGCCCACGAACAGGCGCTCGGTGTTGACGAAGCCGCGCTGGTTTTCCGCGCAGGCGTTGCGGCACGGGTCGTCGGGACCCGGGGGGCCGGAGCGCCAGACGCTGAGACGCGTCGGGCGCGGCTGCCAGCGCGGCTCCGGGTCCAGCGGATGCGGGCAGCTGCTCAGGACCACCAGCGTGTTCATCTCGGCACGCAGGTCGACGTAATCGCCTGCCTGCGAGTTTCCCGGGACGAAGCTCAGGTTGCCGACGCCGTCCACCACCACGCGGCTGAAGAAGTTGACGTTGGCCACCAGGTCCTTCTTGCCCAGTCCGAACTTGCCGAGCTCGAGCAACAGGCTGTCGCGGCCGTTGCGGTGAAACGCGTTGCGCTGCTCCTGGTAGCGCGCCTCGCCGTACTTCTCGACCACCGCATGCGCATCGGCCACACCGCACAGCGGATCGTGCCACCCGCAGGTGTCGGCAGTGATCGACACCAGCACCCGCCCCATGTCCGAATAGCACACGTGGCCACGCGTGAGGCGCGCAGTGTGCTGCGCCTTCAGGGTGTCGGCCATGTTATAGCGCTCCAGGGGCTGCCCCGCGTTGTAGAACAGCGCCGACACGTTGGCACCGCCCGCAAGATCCGTGATGCGCAGCGTGAGCCCGCGCCGCAGGATGAAGGACCAGTGGGCACCGGGTGGCAGCTCTTCTTCGAACAGCACGCCTTGCGGGACGAAGGTTGCTTCGCTCATCGTTGCAGTCTCCTGCTTTCAACTGCGCGTCACGACGCGCATGCGGTTGCACCTGCCGACTCGTGCTCGGCGATCAGCGCCTCGATCCGCGCCAGGTGGCGCTCGGCCCCGCCGCGCAACGCGATGTCGTAGGTGATGCGGGCCCCATAGGCGTTGGGATAGTCAGGGTCCCAGCGCACCTTGTCGAACACCAGCAGGCGCGTACCCAGGGTGAAGGCCTCCGGCAGGTCATGGGTGACCATGAACACCGTGAGATGCGAACGCTCCCACAGCGTGCGGATCAGGCCGTGCATGTCGGACCGGATGCCGGGATCGAGGGCGCCGAAGGGCTCGTCCAGCAGCAACACCTTGGGCGCGCGCACCAGCGACTGGGCGATGGCGAGGCGCTGCTGCATGCCGCCCGAAAGCTCGTGCGGATACCGGTCGCCGGCAGTTGCCAATCCCACGGCATCGAGCATCTCCAGCGCCCGCTCGCGGGCGCGCCGGCGCCGCGCACCGAAAAGGCGCCCGAGCAGGCGCGACTCGCCGAGCTCGATGGCGAGCATCACGTTCTCCGCCGCCGTGAGATGGGGAAACACCGAGTAGCGCTGAAACACGATGCCGCGCTCCGGTCCCGGCTCCTCCGGCAGGGGCTCGCCGTCGAGCAGCAGGGTCCCGCGCGTAGGGCGCTCGGAGCCCAGCAGCATCTTGAGAAAAGTGGTCTTGCCGCAGCCCGAGGCGCCGACGATGGTGCAGAACTCGCGTGCCTCGACCGCGAGACTCACGCGCTCCAGCACCACGCTGTCGCCATACTCCTTCCACACGTTCGTGGCGCTCAGCACGCTCACCGCGCACGCACCGTGGCGGCGGTAAACCACGGGAACATGCGCCCGGTCAGCCGGCGCAGCGCATAGTCCATCATAAAGGCCAACAGGGTGATCCACACGACGTAGGGCAGGATGACATCCATGGCGAGATAGCGCCGCACCAGGAAGATGCGATAGCCCAGTCCCTCGGTGGAGGCGATCGCCTCGGCGGCGATCAGGAACAGCCATGCCGAGCCCAGCGAAAGCCGCACCGCATTGAACAGGCGTGGCAGCACCTGAGGCAGCACCACGCGCAGCGCGATCTGCCAGGTACCGGCGCCCAGCGTCTGGGCCTTGACGATTTCCTCGTGCGGAATCTCCAGCGTGCGCTGCTCGAGCTCGCGGACCAGGAACGGCGCAATGCCGAACACGATCAGCACCACCTTGGAGAACTCGCCGAGCCCGAAGGCAATGAACAGGATCGGCAGCAGCGCCATGGGCGGGATCATGGACAGCACCGCCACGAACGGCGAGAGGTTGGCGCCCACGTAGGGCACCATGCCGTTCGCCATGCCGAGCACCAGGCCCAGCAGCGCGCTCACGGCGACGCCGAGCGACAGGCGGCGCAGGCTCGCTGCCGTGTCCGACCACAGCGTGATCTTGCCGCTACGCAGATCGGGCTCCAGGGCCAGACGCTCGATGGTGGAGGCGAAGCTCGCGAGCGAGGGCAGCAGCTTGTCGTTGGGATTTTTCGCGAGGCGTCCATGTGAGGCGAAGAGATAGACCACGGCGCACAGCACGAAGGGCACGACGGCCAGCAGCCAGCCCATGCGGCGGTTCGGGTGCAGGTTGATGATGCGCTTCATGGCAGAGCAGGCTCGCCTCGCGGGTACTGGTGAACCGTGACGGCCATCCCTGGCCGCGGGTTCTTCGACGACGGGTCAGAGCTTGCCGTCGGCGGCCATGCGCATGTATTCGTCGGTGAAGCGCAGCTTCACGTTTCCCTTGTCCCCCAAGCGTGGCACCGCCGGGGAAGGCCATGCCGATCGCTTCCGGACCGCTGGCGCCCTCGCCCATCAAGCCGTGACGGAAGGAGAATTCGCTGACGTTGCGCATGGTGGTGACGAGGTCCTTGCTGGTGACGAACGCCACGGCCTCTGCGGGCGTGTAGAACATCTTGGTGGTGGCGAGCTGGGCGTCGTAGCCTGCCAGATCGGTACCGGAGGCCTTGGCCATGTAACGGCGTGCGGCGGTCGCCTTGGCGCCCTTGCCGGACATGGTCTGCATGATCTCATACCAGGCGCCGACGAGCGCCTTGCCGAGCCTGGGATTGGCCTTCAGCTTCCCGGTGTTGACCACCGTGAGGTCGATGATCTCGCCCGGTATCTTGCTGGAGTCGAACACCTCGTGGGAATCCGGCATCGACTTGATCTCGCTGAGCAGCGGATTCCAGGTGACCACTGCCGTCACGTCGGGCGCGGCATAGGCGGCAACGATGTCGGCGTCGGAGGTGTTGACCACCGTCAGGTCCGGCTCGCTCAGACCCACACTCTGCAGCGCGCGCGCCAGCAGGTAATGCGACACGCTGAGCTCGACCAGATTGACCTTCTGCCCGGCAATGGCCTTCAGCGCATCCTTGCCCTTGAGCACGATGCCGTCGTTGCCGTTGGAGAAGTCGCCGACGATCAGCGCAGTGGAGTCCACGCCGCCCGCCGCCGGGATGGTGAGCGCATCCATGTTGGTCATCACGCAGGCGTCGAAGGCACCCGAGGTGAACTGGTTGATGGATTCGATATAGTCGTTGACCTGGACCACCTCGATATCAATCCCATACTTGTCCGCCCACTTCTTCACGATGCCCGCGTTTGCAGCGTAATCCCACGGCATCCAGCCAACGTAGATGGTCCAGGCGAGGCGGAACTTGTCCTTCGCGGCAGCGGGCTGCGGGAAGCTGATCGCGGAGCAGGCCAGCAGCACGAGGACGGCGAAGGCGGCGAACAGCGAGCGGTGGCGGCGGTGGGCGGGGCGAAAGGCGCACGGCATCTTCTGGTCTCCCAAAGGGGTCGGTTACAGGGTGTCGGGCGCGGGAGATGACGGTGTGCTCTCCCGGGCTTTTATCCCGCCGTGTAACCTTCCAGTGGAAGGAAGGTCGACGACTCTCGGTCCAGGCGCTGCGGTGAGGCAGCCGGAACCCTAGTCATCCATTGCCAGATTGTGGTTGCGAAGCGCGGGCTTCATCACGAGAAGCCACTGACTTCTCCTGCGCGCCCTGAGCAAGGCAAGCGACGTGCCAGTGACCGTGCAACCGGGCCTTTCCCGGGCTTTCAGTGACTTGCCAGTCCGGTGCGGCGTCAGCTTCGCGCACTGCCGTGGGGCAGATCCGAAACGCGCGCCCCACCGCGGGGCAAACCGGCAGACTGCGCGACATCGGCCACGGCAAGTTCTTCGCAAGCACGGCACCACTGACGTCTCACGCCGGAACCGGTATGCTTGCCGACTCACTGCAGTGGGATGGAGCAGGCGATGAGAGTGCTGTTTCTGTTGCTGGTCCTGGTGAACCTCGCGTTCTTCGGCATCAACTACCATCAGCCGAAAGCGGCCGCCCCGACTCTTCCGGCGGCGGACCCCGGAGTGGAGCCGTTGCGCCTCATCCGCGAACGGTCGAGCACAGCCGCGCCGGCGACCGTTCAGGCGAGTGCACCGGCGAGCCGTGCGGCGCAAAACCGTCCGGCCCCGGAAGCTCGTCCCGAGAAGCCTGCGAAGGTACAGTCCGAGGCCCCACCCGCCGTCGCGGCAGCGACGGACACTGCACCGTCCATGGCCTCGAGCCCCCCCACCCCTGCTCCGGTTGCGACCGCGCCTTCGGCACCCCCCGTGCCCGCCGCTGCGGTACCCGCCTCTCGGGCACCGTCCGCCCGGCCGGCGGAATCCGCCGGAACGGGCGGCATCGCCTGCTTCAGCGTCGGCCCGCTGGGCTCGCGCGAGGCCGCCGAAGCCCTGCAGCGCCGGCTGGCCGCGGCAGGCGTGGAAGCCGAGCCGCGCATGCGCGAGCAGCGTGAGATCGCGAACTACTGGGTGCACCTGCCCGCCACCGACTCGCCGGAAGCTGCACAGCAGACCGCCCACGAGCTGGGCGAAAAGGGCCTGGAAGACTACGGCGTGGTCGCAGACGGCGCGACGCGCATCGTATCGGTAGGCATCTATAACCAGATCGAGCCCGCGGAGCGCCGCAAGCACCAGCTGGAGAGCATGGGCTACGAAGTGCTGCTGGTGCCGCGGGAGCGCACCCGCACCGAGTACTGGGTCGACTACCACCAGCGTCCCGGCAGCGTGCTGCCCGATGACTTCTGGAAACCTGCCGGCGACGCGCTCGCGCCGCAGACCGCCCAGTGCAGTTGAGAAGAACCCCGGCAGCGATACCGCCTGCGGCCTGCGGCCGCAGAATCCGCGCGCTGTCCCGCGCAGCCTCCGACACTCCCGGGCGCCGGCCACTGCCCGCGGGGCGCACCACCCGCCGTTGACGAACCGGACAGGGAAGTGAACACCAGGAGCCTGCAGCGTTTGCGGGCGCTGCTGCGCGAGCCCGTGCATTTCCTGCTGCGTGCGATCGGGCACTTTCGCAGCAATCAGGGGCTGCTGCTCTGCGGGGCAGTGGCCTACTACACCCTGCTCTCCATCGTTCCCCTGCTTGCGCTGCTGCTGGTGAGTCTCTCGCAGCTGGTCGATCAACCGCAGCTGCTGCACATCGCCGCCACCTATCTCGAGCTGATCGCGCCCGGACAGTCGGAGCCGCTGATGCGCCAGATCGAAATCTTCCTGGAGCATCGGCACGTGATCGGCGGGGTCGGCGTGGTAATCCTGCTGTTCTTCAGCTCCATGGCGTTCACTGCCCTGGAGAACGCGATGTCGGTGATCTTCTTCCACCGCGTGGCAATCCGGCGGCGCCACTTCCTGATATCTGCCATCCTGCCCTACTTCTACATCCTGCTGCTGGGGATGGGCCTGCTGGTGGTGAGCGTGGTGAGCGGGGCACTGCAGGGTCTCGCCAACTACGATGTGCTGCTGCTCGGACACGAGTGGTCGCTGGGAGCGGTGCCCGGGGCGCTGGTCTACGTGCTGGGCGTGTTCGGGGAGATCCTGATGCTGACTGCACTGTACATGGTGATGCCGGTCGGGCATCTGGCCCTGCGTCACGCTGTCCTCGGCGCAGTCATCGCCACGGCGTTGTGGGAGCTGACCCGGCATTTCCTGGTCTGGTATTTCGCTACACTTTCTTTCGTCAACGTGATCTACGGCTCGTTCGCGACCGTGATCATTATCCTGCTGACCTTGGAGGTGGCGTCGGTGATCCTGCTGTTCGGCGCGCAGGTCATCGCGGAATACGAACGCGGAGATCGAAGGCCCGGGGCCGGCGCCCTGCACACGTCCGGCGATTGAGCGTCCGCTTGCGACCGGGTGCCGGCGCGGGCACCACTCAGGGCCGGAATCACCATCTTTCCGATGCCATCCCTGCGATCGGTTGCGCTGCGTCGGCCCGTGACACATCCGGACCCGTTCACGACTCCAGGCGCTTCCACAGGCACGCCCCGCCGCTCATCTTGTCGATGGCCGCGAGTCGCAAGTCGTGCGCCTCGAGCTCCCGCGCATCGGCACGGATCACAGGCAGGCGCGGGCGATCGCCGGTCAGGGCCCGCGCCGGCGTCGCCTGCAGCAGCACCGGATCCGGGGCGCTGTCGAGCGCCAGTGCGACCTGCCCGCCGGTCATCGCCAGATAGACATCGGTGAGGATCTCGGCATCGAGCAGGGCGCCGTGCAGCTGGCGCTGCGAGTTGTCGATGCGGTAACGCCTGCAAAGCGCATCCAGCGTGTTCTTCTGACCCGGATGCAGCTGGCGTGCGAGCGCAAGGGTGTCGAGCACTCCGCAATAGAGGCACACGTCCGCCCAGCGCGCCTCAATCAGGCGCAGCTCGTGGTTGAGGAACCCGATGTCGAAGGGGGCGTTGTGAATGATCAGCTCGGCACCATCGATGAAGGCCATGAGCTCCTCGGCGACTTCGGAAAAGCGCGGCTTGTCGGCGAGGAATTCATTGGTGATGCCGTGCACGTCCACTGCCCCGGCGTCGATCTCGCGGTCGGGCTGCAGATAGCGATGGAAGCTGCGCCGGGTGATGCGCCGGTCCACCAATTCCACACAGCCGATTTCGATGATGCGATGTCCCAGCATCGGTTCGAGACCCGTGGTCTCGGTGTCGAGCACGATCTGCCGCATGTCCTTTCTCTCCCTTCCATTCACTTATTCTCTTTGCAGTTCAGCTCATCGATGCCGCGGTTCGCCAGCGCATCGGCGAGCTCGTTCTCCGGGTGCCCGCTGTGTCCGCGCACCCACTCCCAGCGCACTTCGTGACGCCCGACTGCGGCCTCCAGTCGCCGCCACAGGTCTTCGTTCTTGACCGGCTTGCGCTCGCTGGTCATCCAGCCGTTGCGTTTCCAGCGTGTGATCCATTCGGATATGCCCTTGCGCACGTATTGCGAGTCGGTGGTGAGCCGCACCCGGCAGGGGCGGCGCAGGGCTTCCAGGGCGACGATGGTCGCCGTCAGCTCCATGCGGTTGTTGGTGGTGTGGCACTCTCCGCCGTAGAGCGTCTTCTCGTGACCCTGGTAGCGCAGCAGCACGCCCCACCCCCCAGGCCCGGGATTGCCCCGGCAGGCGCCATCGGTGTAAATCTCCACGTCATCCATGACGCTCGAATCCCCAACGCGTCGGCTCCGCAAGCCCGCCCGCAACCAGGCTGCGACGCGGGCGCCAGCGCGGCTTGATGGGCGTGAGGGTCACCACCCGCTTGCGCGCAACCAGCAGATACGCCGCGCCCAGCATCGGCCACCAGCGCGCGCCGAGACGCTCGAGAAACTCCAGCCGGCGCAGCAGCACGGCACGCCGCAGCGGCGGCCGGAACAGATAGAAGCGCACCAGCCGCGTTTCGAACCCCAGCAGGGCGAGCCAGTCCCTGACCCGTGTCACGCTATAGAACGAGGCCTCCCAGGGGATTCCGCCTCGCCACCGGCACAACAGCTTCACGGCACCCCACAGGCTCACCGGATTGAAGCCGAGCACCACGACGTGGCCTTCCGGTATCAGCACCCGTGCCACCTCGCGCAACACCTCGTGCGGGTTGTCGTGCAGCTCCAGCGTGTGCGGCAGCAGCAGCGCGTCGACGCTGTCGGTGGCGAGCGGCAAGGCATCGGGACGCGCCAGCGCGCCGACTCCCTCACGAGCCCCGTCCACGTGCAGCACCACCCGATGGCGGATGCGACTTGCACCCAGCAGATCCTGCGATCCGACGCAACCCAGCTGCACGATGTGGTAGCCGAACAGGTTGGGCACGATGCCGTCCAGTTCCGCCTGCTCTCGTGCCGCCAGCAGCTGTCCCAGAGGGCCTTCGTACCAGCTGCTGAACTGGGCGCGCAGGCGTGACTCGGAGTTGGTATCGTTGGTTTTCATCTCCCCGGCGCAGATTCAATCACAAGCTCCGCTCAGCCGCTACGACTTGGTTGCGCGCTGCGCATACGGTACACTTCCACCCCTCCAGCACAAACCAGCTTCACCCCTCGACTGCGGCAGTTTTACTGTAGCCGTGCCCAACGGATCGCGTTTCGGGCCGCCACTTCTGTGCGGGCGGTCGCGGAACCTCCACATCACGGAGCCTAGACTCCGAACCAGTATGCAGGCGAGCGGCACCGAGGGGGTGTCGCCCGACAGGAGGCACAGGGACCGGCCGCCCAAAGAGCAAAAGCGGCGCATGAGACGGGGTTCCTTCGTTCTGGTGATGTCTGTTGCGTTGGCCTTGCAGGCCTGCGCAAGCGCCCCACCGCGCGATACCGCTTCCGGCGGTGACGAGCTTGCCGACGCACTTTACCCGCTTCCTCCCGATACCGCGGAGGAAGTGACAGTCGACACCGCGGACGACACCGAGCCGGAGACCACGGGGGATCTCTGGGACCGGATGCGCAGCCAGTTTGCACTGCCCTCTGCGACGAATGCCAAGGTCGCGGCCTCCACGCGGCGCTATGCCGCAAACCCGCAGTTCCTGTCCCGAGTGGTCGATCGGGCAGAACCCTACCTGCACCTGATTGTCGATGAAATCGAGCAGCGGGGAATGCCGGGCGAGCTGGCATTGCTGCCGGTGGTGGAAAGTGAATACAAGCCCAACGCCTATTCGCGAGATCATGCGTCGGGTTTGTGGCAGTTCATCCCGGGCACGGGCCGGCACTTCGGACTCAAGCAGACCTTCTGGTACGACGGACGACGTGACGTCGTCGCCTCGACGGAGGCCGCGCTCGACTATCTCCAGGAGCTGCACGATCGCTTCGGCGGCGATTGGCTGCTGGCGCTCGCCGCCTACAACTCGGGCGAGGGCACCGTGCGCAAGGCGATGAAGCGCAACCGGCGCATCGGACGCCCGACCGACTTCTGGCATCTGCATCTGCCGGCCGAAACCCGCAGCTACATTCCCAAGCTGCTGGCGGTCAGCTCCATCGTGGCAGATCCGGAAAGTTATGGAATCTCGCTGCGGCCCATCCCCGATGAGCCGTTCCTCGCTTCGGTCGAGCTCGATTCACAGCTCGATCTGCAGCTCGCCGCGGAACTGGCCGGTCTCAGCCTGAAGGACCTGTGTCGCTACAACCCGGGCTACCGGCGCGGTGTCACCGGTCCCACGGGACCCCACCGGCTGCTGCTGCCGCTGGAGGCGGTCCCGGATTTCGAACAACGCCTCGCGGAGCTGAAGGTGGGCGATCGCACTCGCTGGACACGCTACCAGGTGCGCAGGGGCGATACGCTGTTCGGCATCGCGACCCGCTACGGGACCAACGTGGCGCTGCTGCGCGAGCTGAATGGGCTGCGCAGCAACATGCTGATCGCAGGCAGCAGCATCCTCATCCCGGTATCCCTGCCCAGCACGTCCAACCGACAGGCATCGAAGGACGAAATGCTCGCCAGCGAGCCGCGGGCGCATACGGTCGTCGCGGGTGAAACGTTGTGGGAGATCGCCCGCCGCAGCGGAACCTCAGTTCAGCAATTGGCCGTGCGCAATCAGCTCAAGTCAGCCGACGAGCTGCAGGCAGGGCAAGTCCTCATGGTGGGAACGGCAAGCGAGCCGCATCTGGTGCGATACACCGTGCGCCGGGGCGATTCGCTGACCGGCATCGCGCGCCACTTCCATGTCTCAGTCGGCGAGCTGCGCAAGTGGAACACACTGCCGCATGCCGATCTGCTCCACCCCGGCCAGCAGCTCATCATCTATCTCGACAGTCCGCGTCCGGAAGAGATCTGATTTCCGGGGCCGGCCCGTTCAGGTCGTGGCATAAACCTCCCGTGCCGCCGCCACCGCCGCCCCGCTCCTGATCCGCGCACCCGCCGCCCCCAGCACGGCATCGAGTGCCCCGAGACACAGCAGCACGTTGGTGGGATTGCTGGCATAGCCCATGAGGCCGATGCGCCAGATCCTGCCGGCCATGTCGCCCAGGCCGGCGCCGATTTCCAAGTTGTAGTCGCGCAGCAGGGTGGCGCGCACGGCCGCGTCATCGACGCCCTGCGGCACGCTGACGGCATTGAGCTGTGGCAGGCGCTGCGGCTCCGGGACCACCAACTCCAACCCCAGCGCCTCGAGGCCGGCCCGCAACGCCAGGTGGTTGCCCCGATGGCGTTCCCAGGCGTTCTCCAGACCCTCCTCACGCAGGACCAGCAGCGCCTCGTGCAGGCCATAGAGCGCGTTTACGGGAGCGGTATGATGATAGGTGCGCTTGCCGTCCCCGCCCCAATAGCCCATGACCAGGCTGAGGTCCAGGAACCAGCTCTGCACGGGTGTCCTGCGGGTGCGGATCCGATCCACCGCGCGGGGGCCGAAACTCACAGGAGAAAGCCCGGGGGTGCACGACAGGCATTTCTGGGTTCCCGAGTAGATGGCATCGATGTTCCATTCGTCGACCTGCAGCGGCACACCTCCGAGCGAAGTGACGGCATCGACGATGACGAGGCAGTCCTGCCGGTGCGCGAGCTCCACGAGGGTGCGCGCGTCCGAAAGCGCGCCGGTGGAGGTCTCCGCATGCACGAACGCCACGAGGCGGGCCTGCGGGTGACGGCGCAGCGCCTCTTCCAGCTTCTGGGGATCGACGGCATGTCCCCAGGCATCGTCCACCACAATCGCCTCTCCGCCACAGCGCTCGACGTTCTCTTTCATGCGCCCGCCGAACACGCCGTTGCGGCATACGATCACCTTGATCGCCCGGCTCGACCAGATTGACGAAGCAGGTCTCCATGCCGGCCGATCCCGGGCCCGGAAACGGGCAAGGTGAGCTCGTTGCGGGTGCTGAAAAGCGTATCGCAGCAGCTCCTTCACCTCGTCCATCATCCCGACGAAGGCGGGATCGAGATGGCCGATGGTGGGACGCGACAGGGCCTCCAGTACGCGGGGATACACGTCGGAGGGACCGGGGCCCATCAGCGTGCGGCGCGGCGGATGAAAGGAACCGGGTTCGATCATTGCGGTAGCTCCAGGAAGACCGGGAGAGGCGTAGTCCCGCGACGGGCCACGGGCCAGCCCGCCCGCGTCACCGTGCAGGCGGGTCAGGCAAGCTGCTCATTGAACCAGCTCGGTGCCAGGTGGACAAGCAGCGCGAGTGCACGTCTCGTCAGTTGTCGAGCTTGTAACGCAGCCAGGTACTGATGGACGCGAGCACGATCCGCGTTTCCCCACCGGTTTCCTGCTGCGCTTCCTCGAGCTTTCCCATCATCTGCTCCAGGGTCTCCACGTACCAGCGCAGCTGCAGGTTTGCGGTGGTCAGCTCGCGCTGCAGCAGACCCACCTGGGCCTGCAGCACGGTCGTGTCGTTGCTGAGCGTTTCAGCCGAGTAGCGGGTGAGCGCGTGATCCTTGATCTGCTGCGCCCGTTCGACCATGGCGGAGCGTTCGACCTGGACCTGTGGGTAGGCACGCAGCAGCTCGGCGAGATCGATCTTGCCTTCGAAGGTGTCGATCTTGCCGCTGCGGATCTCCTCCTGCAGGGCAGTACGGGTGATGCCCAACAGGCGTGCCGCCTTGGAGAGATTGAGGTATCGGGACATGCGCGACGCTCCCCTGTTGCGGCTTCGCTCGCGTGAAGCCCTCGGGCATCGCCTGGGCGATGCGGGGATGATTGCACGACGGGCAGCCAGCGGCAACCGGGCGGCGCGCGGCGCAGCCGATGAGGCGAGTGCCACGCGGACGCGGTGCGCCACGGTATCAGGCGTACAGGAAACAACGCGTGCCGTGCGATTCACCGTGCCGACTGAGCTCGGGGTAGCGCTGGCGGCACACCGGCATCGCCTGTGGGCAGCGCGGATGAAAATGACAGCCCGGGGGTGGGCACACGGGGAGGGCAAATCGCCCTGCGGGCGCGGCGCGCTGCGCCTGTGCTGGGGATCGAGCACAGGTAGCGCGGCGAGCAGCGCCCGGGTATAGGGATGCAGAGGCTCGCGAAGGACTTCTTCGACCGGCCCCTGCTCCACGATGCGCCCCAGGTACATCACCGCCACCTCGTGTGCGAACCAGCCAACCACTGCGAGATCGTGCGTGATGAAGAGATAGGAGAGCTGCAGTTCCTGCTGCAGGCGCTGCAGCAGGTTCAGGATCTGGGCCTGTACCGATACGTCGAGCGCACTGGTCGGCTCGTCGCAGACAATCAGCCTGGGATTGACCGCGAGCGCGCGGGCGATGCACACGCGCTGGCGCTGACCGCCGGACAGCTCGTGGGGATGACGATCGCAGAGCTCGGGCCGCAGCCCGACACGCTCCAGCAGCTCGCTCACCCGGGCGCGACGCGCGCGTCGCGAGCGCTCGATGCGCTGCACGATCATGCCCTCTTCGATGATCCGACCCACGCTCATGCGCGGGTTCATGGACGAATAGGCATCCTGGAAAACCATCTGCATCTGTGCCCTGCGCGCGCGCAACGCAGTGCCACGCAGCTGCGTCAGCTCCACCCCTTCGAAGCACACGGAGCCTGCAGTGGGCCGCACGAGCTGGAGCACGGCCTTGCCGGTGCTGGTCTTGCCGCAGCCGGACTCGCCCACCAACGCGAGTGTGCGACCGGCATGGAGCGAGAAGTCGACCCCATCCACGGCACGCACGTGATCGCGGGCGCGCTGCAGCAGTCCCTGATGGATGGGGAAATGCAGTTGCAGGCCGCGTACGCGCAGCAGCTCGCCGCACCCGAAACTCAGGATCGTGCCGGCGCCAAGGCTGCGCTCGCCCCGGTGTCTGCGGGCCATGCGGCTCCGGCGCATCACGCGCCTGCAGATGGCAGCGCGCACCGAATCTTCCCGTACCTGACCAGGGTGGCACTTCGTTGCGGCACAGGTCCCAAGCCGACGGGCAGCGCTCTGCGAACCTGCAGCCGGCGAATACCCGGTGCAGAGAAGGTACCATCCCGGGAATGACTGCCAGCGCGCGCCCGCGCCTCTCGGCGCCCGGAACAGACTCGAACAGCTTGCGGCTGTAGGGATGGCGAGGACCGGCGAAGAAGCTCGTGCTGGGCGCCTGCTCCACGATCTGTCCTGCGTACATCACGGCCACCTGGTCCGCCATCTCCGCCACCACGCCAAGATCGTGGGTAATGAGCAGGATCGCCATGCCGCTCTGCTGCTGCAGCGCGCGCAGCAGCGCCAGCACCTGGGCCTGGATGGTGACATCCAGCGCCGTGGTCGGCTCGTCGGCGATCAACATCTCGGGCTCGCCGGCCAGTGCCATGGCGATCATCACGCGCTGCTTCATGCCACCGGAGAGCTGATGGGATAGGCCCTGCAGCGCCGGGACGGATCGGCCATGCCGACACGCTCCAGCAGCTCGATGGTGCGCGCGCGCGCCGCGCGCCCCGCGCAGGCCCCGGTGGCGCGACAGCACCTCGCCAATCTGGCTGCCGACGTCGAGCACCGGATTGAGTGCCGTCATGGGCTCCTGAAAGATCATGGCGATGCGCCGCCCGCGCACGCCGCGCAGCTGCGCTGCGTTCAACCGGCGGAGGTCTTCGCCCTCGAGCAGCACGCGCCCGCCGGCTACCGCGCACGCCGCAGGCGGCAGCCCGAGGATGGACAGTGCGGTGAGAGATTTTCCGCAACCCGATTCTCCGACCAGGGCAAAGGTCTCACCCCGGGCGATCTCAAAGCACACCTCCTCGAGCACCGGTGCCGGACCCGCAGGCGTGCTGATGCAGGTGGTGAGCCCCTCGACCTTCAGCAACGGCGGTACTGCCGACGCAGCCGGCCGTCCGGGCGCCGCGCCGCTCAGAGCTGCACCCGCGGCACAGCGGCGAGCAGCTTCCGCGTATAGGAATGCTGCGGGTGGCGCGACACCTCCGCAGTGCTGCCCTGCTCCACGATCCTGCCTGCGAGCATGACCGCCATGCGGTCGCTGATGTACTCCACCACGCCGATGTTGTGGGTGATGAACAGCAGTGTCAGTTGCCGCTCGCGGCGCAGCTCCAGGAGGATGGCGAGTATCTCCGCCTGGATCGAAACGTCGAGCGCGCTGGTCACCTCGTCGCAGACGATGAAGGCCGGATTCAGCACCAGCGCGCGTGCAATGCTGATGCGCTGGCGCTGCCCGCCGGAGAACTCGTGCGGATAGCGCCAGATGTGATCGGGGTCGAGGTAGACCTGCTGCAGCGTACGGCGGGCGATCTCGATGCGCTCTTCGCGCGAGGCGCCGATGCCGTGCACCGCCATGGGCTCGGTCAGCGTGGCGGCGATGGTGAGGCGCGGGTTGAGCGAGGACAGCGGATCCTGGAAAATGATCTGCATGCGTCGACGGTACGGCTGCATGGCCAGGCGCGACAGGCCGGTGATGTCCTTTTCCTCGAAGAAGATTCTGCCGGCGGTCGCATTGGTGAGGCGCAACAGTGCACGACCCAGGGTGGTCTTGCCGCAGCCGGACTCGCCCACCAGCGCGAGGATCTCTCCCGCACGGATCTCCAGGTCGACGCCGTCGACGGCCTTGACCTGTCCCACCATGCGCTTGAGCACGCCGGCACGAACGGGAAAATGCACTTGCAGATTGCGCGTCTCGATCAGCGGCCGCGCGCCCGGGAGCACGGGCGCCGGTGTCGATGCGGTGATACCCGCCTCGCGCGCTTCGCGCTGGCGCTTGAGGTTCTCCGGGAGCGCCGCGAGCAGCTGGCGCGTGTATTCGTGACGTGGATGGTGCAGCACCTCGTCGAGTGTACCGGTCTCCACCACTTTGCCGAGGCGCATCACCGCGACGCGGTCCGCCATCAGCGCGACCACGCCGAAATCGTGGGTGATGAACAGGATGCTGGTCCTGCAGCGCTGCTGCAGTGTCTTCATCAGGCGCAGGATTTCCGCCTGCACGGTTACATCGAGCGCGGTCGTCGGCTCGTCGGCGATCAGCAGGTCGGGCTCGCAGGCCATGGCCATGGCGATCATCACGCGCTGGCGCTGACCGCCGGAAAGGCGGTGCGGATAATCGTCGAGACGCGATGCCGCATCGGAAATCTGCACCTGCTCCAGCGCTTCCAGCGCACGCTGGCGTGCCTGCTCGTAGCTGAGCTCAGGGAAATGCAGCTGCAGGACCTCGATGATCTGATCGCCCACGGTGAACACCGGGTTGAGCGAGGTCATCGGCTCCTGGAAGATCATGGCGATGCGCGAGCCGCGAATCTCGCGCTGGCGCGCGTCGGGAAGCTTCAGCAGATCGACCGGCTCGATGTGCCCGTCATCGTGCCGGTACTGGAACAGGATGCGCCCTTCCGGATGCCAGCTGACGTCCGCCGGCATGAGCCGGATCACCGACAGTGCGGAAACCGACTTGCCGCTGCCGGATTCACCGACCAGGCAAAAGGTCTCGCCCTCGCGGATCTGCAGGCTGACCCCGTCCACTGCGTGAACCGTGTGCTCACCGGCGCGCAGATAGGTCTTCAGGTTCTCGATCTGCAGCAGCGCACTCACGCGGCGGATTTCTTCAGGTAGGGATCGATGGCATCGCGCAGCGCTTCACCGATCAGGTTGTAGGCGAACACGGTGAGGAAGATCGCGCCGCCCGGGTAGGCCGCCATCCACCAGTTGAAGGTCGAGGACTGTACCGCCTGGTTGAGCATCTGGCCCCAGGACGGATCGTCCACCAGGCCGAGGCCGAGAAAGCTCAGGGTGGCTTCCGCCAGGATGGCCGAGGCCACGCCGAAGCTCGCGGCGACCAGCAGCGGGGCAACGCCGTTCGGCAGCATGTGCCGGAACAGGATGGAGCGCAGCGGCAAACCGCAGGCGATGGCCGACTGCACGAATTCCTGCTGGCGCAGCCGCAGGAACTCGGCGCGGATGTAGCGCGCATACCCCGACCAGCTGGTGATGCCGATGATCACCATCATGATGTAGAGGCTGCGACCGAAGAAGGCGACGAAAGTGAGCAGCAGAAACAGCGTCGGAACGGCCTCGAAGATCTCCACCAGGCGCATGCCGACGATGTCCAGCACGCCGGAGAAATACCCCATGAGCCCGCCGATGACGATGCCGATGCCCATGGCGATGCCGGTGGCGATGAATCCGATGCCGAGCGCGATGCGCGAGGCGTGGATCATGCGCGACAGCACGTCGGCGCCGTTCTCCTCGGTGCCCATCCAGTGCGTGGCACCGACACCCTGCAGCGGCGGGGTCAGTCCGGTCTCGCCCCGGTCGCGCAGATAGTCCTTGGGTGAATATGGCACCGGGGCCCAGATTGCCCAGTCGTAGGCACCGGCCGCCGCCTGATCGCGGTATTGCTCGTAGATGGTGAGCTGCGGCGGATGCAGCAGGGCGCTGCTGGCCAGCGCCGTGGCGATGACCGCCGCAAGCAGCAGCAGAACCTTGCGCGGCAGGGCGATGCGCAACGGGAATAGCATCAGCGCGACGAAGAATGCCACGAGCAGCGTTACGTCGCCCGGCGTGAGCGCGGCGAGCACGGGGCTCGCCAGCTCACCCCGGCGGCTCAGGAGCAGCGGCCGGCTGTTGGCGAGAAAGGGTGCGAACACCGCCGCCACCACCAGCAAGGCGATCCAGTACAGACCCAGCCGCGCGCTCCAGCGCGCGAGCACCTCGCGCACCACCTGTGCCGCGTAGCTGCGGGGGCGGGTGCGCGCCGGCGGTGCCGCCTGGTGCACCGGATGCAGCGCCGCTTCACTCATAGCTGACCCGCGGGTCGGCGAGGGCATAACAGAGGTCGGCGATGAGATAGCCGATCAACGTCAGCACGCCGCTGATGAGCGTGATGGAAAGCACCAGCTCGCGATCGCGGCCCTTGACCGCCTCCACCGCCAGCTTGCCCATGCCTTCGATGCTGAAGATGCTTTCCACGATTACCGAGCCGGCCAGCAGGCCCGGCAGCAACGTGGCCGATACCGTGATGAGCGGCAGCAGACTGTTGCGGAATACGTGGCGCCACAGCACGGTGCGCTCGTCGAGACCCTTGGCGCGCGCCGTACGCGCGTAGTCCGAGAGCAGGTTCTCCAGCACTGCGGTACGGGTGAGCTTGGAGAGGAACGCGAAACCGCCATAGGTGAGACAGAGCACCGGCAGCGCCAGATGCCACAGGCGATCAACCAGAAAGCCGCGCACGAAGCCGTCGTCGAACAGCCGCACGGCGAGCAGCGTGCCTCCCACCAAACCGAGGGTCGCCAGCAGAGCGCCGCGCAAGGCGTCGTACTCCGTGGCACCAATGGCCGCAAGCAGGGTGGCGCCGAGCGTTATCAGAACCACCATGGCGACCATGTGATTCTGAACCGGAAGCGCGCCGGCCATGAACAGTCCGGCAGCCGCACCTGCAAGACCCGTCAGCGCCACGCGCAACGGCTTTGCGCGGAGCCTGCTGATCGCCGAACCTGCGGCGCCGCCCGCCACCATCAGTCCGATCAGTGCCAGCGCCGCGAGGGCCGAGCTCCAGTGCGGCATGAACGGCATGTCCAGCGCCTCGATGGAGCTCAGCCCGGCGGTGGGAAACCAGCGCCAGTACTGGTCGCTCGCAAAGAAGCCGATCAGCAGCACGCCCGCCAGCATGGTGGGAACGGACCACAGCCCGAGCATGATGACGCTCGATGCCACGTCGAACCGCTTGCCGCGCTCAGTCGCTGCTCGCACGCCGACCATGATCGCTATCAGGTAGATGAGCGGTAGCGACACGACGTTCAGCAGCAGCGTGATCGGGACGCGTTCGCGCAGCAGATCGAGCACCGGACGGCCGTAGCGGAAACTGATTCCGAGGTTCGAGCCCTTGACGAAGGAAAAGCCCGCCATGTGATTTTCGGCATCGAACGTGAAGCCGATGGGCGAGACGTTGTTCAGCCAGCGCAGGTACTGGATGGGTGCCGGCGAATCGAGGCCGTAGCGTTTGTTGTAGTAGGCCATCAGTGCCTGCTTGGCCTGCGGCTCCAGGTTCTGGCCCTCGATGAGGCTCTGTGCGCTGATACCGCCGGGAGACGCCGCCATCACCGTGAATACGACAAGGGTGATGCCAAACAGGGTTGGGACCATCAACAGCAGACGGCGGACTACATAGGTATACATCGCATCGGGTCAGTGGTACTTCTGCTCGTCGGCCGGGACGAACCACTCCACGGGCGCGCCGAGATTCAGGCCCAGCTTGGTAACCTGCACATTGTGAAAGCGTCTGTCGATGAATGTCAGCGACTTGCGCCGCATGAGAAAGGTATATGGCTGGTCCTCGTGCAGAATCCGCTCGGCCTCGCGCCACAACGGCATGCGCAGCTCCTCGTCGACGGTGGCGCGCGCCTTCTCGATCAGCTGGTCGAGACGGGGATTCCTGTAGCTGATGAAGTCGTCGCCTCCGGGCACGATCTGGCTGCTGTGGAACATCTGATAGATGTCGGTTTCCACGCCGCTCGACCACCCAAGCGTGATGGCGTCGAAGTCCTTGTGATTGAGGAGGTCCAGCATCACCGACCACTCGGTGGGCTTGGGGCGCATCAGCACCCCGGCACGCGCATAGAGGTCCTTCAGCAGCAGCACCATGCGCTTGGTGTCGTCGTTGTCCTGGAAGTACACCAGATCGAATTCGAACGCATCCCCCTTGGCGTTCTCCAGCACTCCGTCACCGTTGCGGTCCTCGTAGCCCGCTTCCTTCAGCAGTGCCTTGGCCTGTTCCAGGCTGGCAGGATATGGCTGCAGGGTCACGTCGTGCTGCTTGCTGCGCGGGTTGAACGGGCTCACGGCGATTTCCGCATAACCGAGAAAGATCTCCCCAATGATGCGGTCACGGTCGGTGAGCAGCGTCATGGCACGGCGCACCCGGGGGTCTGCGAAGCGTGTCGGCTTGTCGTTGCGCAGCTGGTTCCACCCGATATAGGTGTACCCCGCCGTCGGACTCATGTACTCCAGGTGTCGGGTGCGCCGCCCCAGCGACGCATCGTTCAACAGGGACTGGTACTCGCGCGGTCGAGCACTGTACATGTCGATGTCGCCGTTGCGAAATGTCGTGAGGCGCGCGCTGTCGTTCTCGATCACCTTCCACACCAGCCGTTCGAACGGCGGAAGGATCGGACCCCAATAGCGCGGATTGCGTTCCAGCTCCACAATGCCCTGGTCCGGCGTCCAGGCCTTGGGATCCTTCAGGCGGTACGGCCCGGAGCCGAGCAGCAGACCCTTCGACTGGTTGAAGACCTCGGGCTCCTTGAGATAAGGCTCGTAGAAATGGCGCGGCATGATGGACAATCCTCCTGCGAGCGCCAGGCTGTCGAAGTACGGCTCCTTGAACACGAACACCACCTCGTGATCACCCTTGGCGGTGACGCTGGCGATCTTCTCCAGATAGGCGCGGCTGCGCGGAGCGGCGATCTTCTCGTTCATGATGAACGCGAAAGTGAAGGCGACATCGTGCGCGGTCAACGCAACCCCGTCGGAGAATTTCACGTCGTCGCGCATCTGGAAGGTGAAGGTGAGCCCGTCGTTGCTCACCTGCCAGCTCTTGGCGATCAGTCCGAGCCATTTGAGAGTTTCCGGATCGCGGGTGAGCAGCGATTCCTGTACATAGCCCTGAATTTCGGCCGCGTACACGTCCGAAGAGATCAGCGGAGTGATGGTCTTGAGGCCGGTGCCGAACGCCTGCACCTGCCAGTCGCCCGGCGCATAGCCCGGCATTTGTGTCGCCCGATAGGCGCGGGTAAATGCGTCGGGCGTCGTTGCCGACACCACAGTGGCAGGTGCCGGACCCCCTCCCTGTGCCAGCGCTCCCGAGCGCACCCCCTGGTCGAGCGCACGCACCAGGCCCGTGAGGCTGCGCAGATCATTCGCCTGCTCCTGCATGGTGTGCTGTATCTGCGCCATCTTGCTCCACTGCCGGTCGACCATGTACATCGACAGCAGGATCATCACCAGCAGCACTGCCAGCGCGGCGAACAGCACGAGATCCTTGGCGGTAACGCTTCGTTGCATGCTCTTGTGTATTGGGGGAACCTGGGGGGCGACGATCCTGCACGGTCCGTGCGGGGGTGCTCGGGACAAGGCGCGGGCGCCGCAGCATTATCGCCGCAAAATCCCCGGAATGCACCTGCCGAGTCGCATTCCGCGCGGCGCGCGATTTTGCATCGGGCCGAGGGGGGACCGGCTCTTCCCGGCGGCGGCGATTTCCGGTAACTTACCGCCACCCTGGATACAGCGCCGCGGCGAAGGCTTGGCGGGTTCGCCGATCCCACTCGAAAGGCTTCTTTATGGAATCTCTTGCAGGTAAACGCGCGCTGATCGTCGGACTGGCGAGCAGCCGTTCCATCGCCTGGGGCATCGCCCAGGCCATGCGCCGCGAGGGCGCCGAGCTGGCGTTCACCTACCAGAACGAAAAGCTCCAGGACCGGGTGGAAAAGCTCGCGTCCGAATGCGGGTCGGAGATCACGCTGCCCTGCGATGTGTCGAGCGACGAGCAGATCGAGGCGGTATTCGAGCAGCTCGACGACTTCTGGGACCATCTCGACATCATCGTCCATTCCGTCGCCTATGCCCCGCGCGAAGAGCTCGAAGGCGAATACCTGGACTGTGTAACGCGTGAGGGATTCCGCGTCGCGCACGATATCAGCTCCTACAGCTTCGCGGCGCTGGCCAGGGCCGGACGCAACATGATGCAGGGGCGCAATGGCGCGCTGCTCACCCTGAGCTATCTCGGTGCCGAACGCGCCGTGCCGCACTACAACGTCATGGGTCCCGCCAAGGCCAGTCTCGAGGCGAACGTACGTTACATGGCGCAGTCGCTCGGGGCCGAAGGTATCCGCGTCAACGGAATTTCGGCGGGGCCCATCAAGACGCTGGCCGCAGCCGGGATCAGCGATTTCCGCCGTCTGCTCGATTACGCGGAGAAGAATTCGCCGCTGCGCCGCAACGTGAGCATTCTCGAGGTCGGCAACGTCGCAGCGTTCCTGTGCTCCGATCTCGCCTCCGGGATTACGGGCGAAATCGTGCACGTGGACTGCGGCTATCACATCACCGCAATGGGAATCGCGTAGTCGGGCTAGCGCTCGCCCGACCAGTCGCCCGCGGCAGGCGGGAGGGGGGCCTGCGACGCCTGCAGGATACCGCACTCGCCTTGCAGCCGTCCGATGATCACGGCGCCGCAGGAATCGCTGAACACGTTGACGCTGGTGCGGCACATGTCGAGCAGCCGATCCACGGCCAGTATCATGCCCACCGCCTCCACCGGCAGACCGACGGCGCTCAGGATGATGGTGATCGCCACCAGGCTCGCAGCGGGTATTCCCGCAACTCCAATCGACGTCAGCAATGCAATGAGCACCACTGTGAACTGCTGGGCGAAATCGAGCTGAACGCCGTAGACCTGAGCGATGAACATCGCCGCCACGCACTCGTAAAGCGCCGTTCCGTCCATGTTCACCGTGGCACCGAGCGGCAGCACGAAGCTCGTAACGCGGTTGGAGACACCGGCGTTGCGCTCTGCGCATTCCATGGTGAGCGGCAGCGTTGCCGAGGACGATGCCGTTGAGAACGCGGTCAGCAGGGCCGGGGCCATGGCCCGGAAGTGAAGCAGAGGATTCACCCGCGCCACGGCGCGCAGCAGCAGTGGCAAGGTCACGAAGCTGTGCACGGCGAGCGCGGCGAGCACGGTGAAAAAGAACGCCAACAGCGGCCGGAATGCCGCAAGCCCGGTGGTCGCCACCACCTTTGCGACCAGCGCGAAGACGCCGACGGGCGCAAACCGCATCACCCACTCGGTCATGGCCATCATCACGGCGAACACGCCCTGCCAGAAATCCAGCAGCGTGGTCGCATAGCGCCGCTCGATGCCGATCATGAAATAGCCGAACAGCAGGCTGAAGAAGATCAAGCCCAGCATCTCGCCCTGCGCGGCCGCCGCGAACACGTTGGTCGGCACCATGCGCAGGAAGATCTGCACCACGTCCGCCATGCCCCGCCCCTGCACGTGTTCGGCCACCTGCGCGGAATCACCGACCAGAGCCGCCAGCGCGTGCGCCGGCGCACCACCGGCGAGGCCGGGCGTGAACAGGTTCACCAGCGCAAGGCCGGTGAGTATGGCGAGAAGGCTGGTTACCGTGTAGTAGAGCAGCGTCCTGCCGCCCAGTCTTCCCAGCGCGCCACTCTCCCCCATCCCCGCGACTCCGGTGACGATGGAGGACACGATGAGCGGCACGATGAGCATCTTGAGAGCGTTGAGGAACAACTCGCCCACGAAGGAGTAGATCTCAAGGAAGGTGACGCCGAAAAGCCCGCGGTGCTCACCAGTGAGCAGTCCCGCGGCGAGCGCCAGCGCCAGGGCGACGGCGATCTGCCAGTGGAGGGCAATTCTCAGACCCATCACCTGCTCCGGGTGACGGACGCCCGGACGTGCGCCGCTGCGGGTATCATTTCTCGGACGCCGCCGCTGCGGCCGGATCACTCGGCGCCGAGCTTGTCCGCGTGGACCACGATGTCGCTGTGCTCGCGAAGACTCTTCTGCAGGGCGGAAAAGTCACTGCTGCCTTGCATCTGCGCCAGCGCGCGACGCTCTGCCGTACGCTGGTCTTCCGGCAGCGCCTTGAGGTCGCCCTCCTTCACGCCGACCACCCCGACCACGGCGTAATCGCCCCCCGCCAGCGGCGTGCCGCGATATACCGTCTTGCCCTTTTCGGGACGGCCTGCGGCGAAGGCGGTGTGCACGATCTCCGGTGCGGGCTGCTGGGCATCGCGCAGCACGCTGTTGGCTTGCTCGACCTTGAGCCCCTGCTGTTTCGCCAGCGCCTGCAGGTCGCCGCCCTTGACTGCTGCATCGAGCAGGGCTTCGCCCTGCGCACGGGCCTTGTCCTGCGCCTGTGTCTTGCGCAGCAGCTCGACGATCTGGTCGTGCACCTGCTGCAGCGGCTCCGGCGTTTCGGGCTCATGCTGGCTGACGTGCACCACCACCACGTGGTTCGGACCGAGCTCCACCGGCGCGCTGTTGTACCCGCGCGTCAGCACGTCTTCGCTGAAGGCGGCACTGCGCACCTTGGGATCCTGGGCGATGCCTTCGCCCGTATCGCGTTTGATCCAGCTGCTGTGCTGCACCTTGAGATCGAGCCCTTCTGCGGCCGCATCCAAGGAGTCCGGGTGTTCGTAAGTCAGGTCGGTGAGGCGATCGGAGCGGTCGTAGAACTGCTTCTCGGCCTCGCGCTGGCGGTACTCGGCGAGCAGCTGATCGCGCACCGCCTCAAACGGTTTGACGCTGCCGGCCCTGATGCCCGTAATCTTGATGAGATGCAGCCCGAAGTCGGTTCGCACCGGCTCGCTCACCTCGCCCTCCTTCAGAGCGAAAGCGGCCTTCTCGAACGCCGGGTCCATTGCACCGCGTGTGAAGTACCCCAAATCGCCGCCCTGCTGCGCCGAAGCCGTGTCGTCCGAGGCCTCCCTGGCGACCTTGTCGAACGGCTCGCCGGCCTGCAAGCGTTTCTGCAGCCCGGCGATCCGCGCCTTGGCGGCGGCCACGGCTTTCGCATCCGCATCCGGGGCAAGCTGCACGAGGATGTGGCTGGCACGGCGCTCCTCCTCCTGACCGAAGCGCCCGGGCTGCTCGTCGTACATCTTGCGCAGCTCGGCTTCCGGCGGGGCGGGAATGCCTCCTGCCAGGGACTTCGCATCCAGCTCGAGGTAGTCCACCTTGACCTTCTCGGGCTCCACGAAGCGCTGCTGGTGCTCGTGGTAATACTGCTCGACCTGCGCATCATTGATGGTCACATTCGGGTCCGACGTGGCCGGCACCCGGACGTAGACCAGATCTCTCTGCTCGCGCTGCAGCCGGATCGCATCCTCCAGCTGTTTGGGCGTCGCAAATGCCGAGGCCACCACACCGCTCTGCAGCTGCTCCGACGCCATCGCCGTTCGCATGCGCGCCTCGAACACGGTTGGAACCATGCCCTGGCTGCGCAGCTGCTGCTCGTAGGCTTCGGACGCAAAGTGTCCGTCGCGCTGAAACGCGCCGATGGTCTGGATCTGGCTGGCGAGCAGGGTATCGGGTATCTGGAAGCCGCTCTTGGCAAGCGTCTGTTGCAGCACCAGATTGTCGATCAAGTGATCCAGCGCCTGGCGCCGCAATTGTGCATCGTCGATCATGGCCGGGTCATAGGCGCTGCCGAGCATTGCCTGCATGCGCGCACGTTGCTCCTGGTAGCTGCGCTGCAGGTCGTTGATGGAGATCTCACTCCCGTTCACCTTGGCCACCGTGGTGTTTCCGCCGCCCTGGAAGTATTGATTGATGCCCCACAGTGCAAAGGGAACGGCAATCATCAATACCACGATCCAGGCGAACCAGCCCGTGGCGCGATCACGTATTGCCTGCAGCATGTGACCCTCTGAGAATCACTCCTTGGCGAAGTCGAAGGCGCCGTAGCGCGACGCCGCCGACGCGGTTCTGCAAACTGAAAGGGCGCCCACCAGGCGCCCTTCTTCGTTTGATTGGCGGAGTGGACGGGACTCGAACCCGCGACCCCCGGCGTGACAGGCCGGTATTCTAACCAGCTGAACTACCACTCCGTTCCTTCTGGTGGGTGCTGAGGGGTTCGAACCCCCGACCTTCGCCTTGTAAGGGCGACGCTCTCCCAGCTGAGCTAAGCACCCCAGGGAGCGCGTTAGTTTACGGCATCCTTGAGTGCTTTGCCAGCTTTGAAACCCGGCACCCTCGAGGCGCGAATCTTGATGCTGTCTCCGGTTTGCGGATTGCGGCCGTTGCGTGCCGCTCGCTCGCGAATCGTGAAAGTGCCGAATCCCACCAGCGTCACCTGGTCCCCCTGCTTCAACGCCGTCGTGACTGCCCCAACCATCGCCTCGACTGCGCGCGTGGCATCCGCCTTGGAAAGATCTGCAGAATCGGCAACCGCCTCTATCAACTCTGTTTTGTTCATTTGTGTTTTCTCCCTACCACAGTACCCCGCCAATGGAGAGCTCAGAACAAGTTGCAGGCGTACGGCGGAGCGGCACCCCGGGTGTTATACCAACTGCTTCAAATGGGTGTCAACAGCGTTCCGGCAGCGCAAATTACGCAGCGCGGACCGGTCGACGTCGGCGCCTCGGAGGGCAATGCGTGAGACATTGGATGTGCCGAAGGACGCTCGCTCGAACGGCAAACAAGACGACTGCGACGCTTCGATCGCCGTCATGCGGCGGCGATCGAAGCGATGCACATTCAGTGGGCGCGGATCGTTTCCTTTTTCTTCTCCTCGGGCGTCTCTTTCTTGTCCGAGGCTTGCGTCTTCTCGCCCTCGGGCTCCGGGAGCGGCTCAGGCATATGCTGCAGCGCCACGGCCAGCACCTCGTCGATCCATTTCACGGGACGGATGTCCAGACGGCTCTTGATGTTCTGCGGTATCTCGACCAGGTCTCTACGGTTTTCCTCCGGGATCAGCACCGTGCTGATGCCGCCGCGGTGAGCCGCGAGCAGCTTCTCCTTCAGTCCGCCGATCGGAAGCACCTCGCCACGCAGCGTGATCTCACCGGTCATGGCAACATTGGAACGCACGGGAATTCCGGTCAGTGAAGAGACCAGCGCCGTGCACATGGCCACACCGGCACTCGGTCCATCCTTGGGCGTCGCCCCTTCCGGAACGTGTACGTGCATGTCGAACTTCTGGTGGAAGTCCGGCTGGATGCCGAGCACTGCTGCACGGCTGCGCACCACGGTCATCGCGGCCTGGATGGACTCCTGCATGACATCGCCCAGCTGCCCGGTGATGGTCAGCTTGCCCTTGCCGGGTACCACCGCGGCCTCAATCGACAACAGCTCGCCGCCCACCTCGGTCCACGCCAGACCCGTCACCTGTCCAACCTGATCGTTCTCTTCCGCCATCCCGTAGCGGAAGCGCTTCACGCCGAGGTACTTGTCGAGATTGCGCGCGTTGATCACCAGTCCGCGGCTCTTCGGCTTGAGCAGCACGTCCTTCACCACCTTGCGGCAGATCTTCGAGATCTCGCGCTCCAGATTGCGCACGCCCGCCTCGCGCGTGTAGAAGCGAATAATGTCGCGGATGGCGCTTTCCGCGATCGTCAGCTCGTCTTTGCGCAGGCCGTTGTTGGTCACCTGCTTCGGAACCAGGTATCGGGCGGCGATGTTGATCTTCTCATCCTCGGTGTAGCCCGGAAGCCGGATCACCTCCATGCGGTCGAGCAAGGGGCCGGGGATATTGAGCGAGTTGGCAGTAGCCACGAACATCACGTCCGACAGATCAAAGTCGACTTCAAGATAGTGATCGTTGAACGTGTGGTTCTGCTCCGGATCGAGCACCTCCAGCAGCGCGGCGGACGGATCACCCCGGAAATCCATGGCCATCTTGTCGATCTCGTCGAGCAGGAACAGCGGATTGCGCACGCCGATCTTCGACATATTCTGGATGATCTTGCCCGGCATGGAGCCGATGTAGGTGCGCCGATGACCGCGGATCTCCGCCTCGTCACGCACGCCGCCGAGCGACATGCGCACGAACTTGCGGTTCGTGGCGCGCGCGATGGAACGCCCCAGCGAGGTCTTGCCGACACCCGGTGGCCCTACCAGGCACAGGATCGGGCCCTTCAGCTTGTTCACCCGCTGCTGCACGGCCAGGTACTCCAGAATGCGTTCCTTGACCTTTTCCAGACCGTAGTGATCGGCCTCCAGGACCGCTTCCGCCTTGCCCAGGTCGTGGCGGATCTTGGTGCGCTTCTTCCAGGGTGCATTGACCAGCCATTCCATGTAATTGCGCACCACCGTGGCCTCGGCCGACATGGGCGACATCAGTTTGAGCTTGTTCAGCTCCGAAATCGCCTTGGTCTTGGCCTCCTTGGACATGCCGGCGCGCTCGATGCGCTGCGCCAGCTCTTCGATTTCGTTGGGCGCATCCTCCATCTCTCCGAGCTCTTTCTGGATCGCCTTCATCTGCTCGTTGAGGTAGTACTCGCGTTGGCTCTTTTCCATCTGCTGCTTGACGCGTCCGCGGATGCGCTTCTCGATCTGCAGGACGTCGATCTCGCCTTCGATCAGACCCATCAGATGCTCGAGCCGCACACGCACGTTCTCCATCTCGAGGATCTTCTGCTTCTCCTCGAGCTTGAGCGACATGTGCGCGGCGATGGTGTCCGCCAGACGGCCGGGGTCCTCGATCCCGGAAAGGGACGTCAAAATTTCCGGGGGCACCTTCTTGTTAAGCTTTACATATTGATCGAACAGCGTGAGCACCGAGCGCATCAGCACTTCGACTTCACGATCTTCCAGTACATCCGCTCCCCCGAGAGTGGCAATCTGGACGGAGAAATAGTCCTCGGAGCCCAGGAAGTGCACGATGCGCGCGCGCTCGGCACCTTCCACCAGCACCTTGACCGTGCCGTCGGGAAGCTTGAGCAGCTGCAGGATGCTCGATACCGTCCCGATGCGGTGCACGTCCTCGGCCTGAGGGTCGTCCACCTCGGCACTCTTCTGCGCGACCAGCAGAATCTGCTTGTTGCTTTGCATGGCGGTGTCCAGGGCGCGGATCGACTTCTCGCGTCCGACGAACAGCGGAATGACCATGTGGGGATACACCACCACGTCCCGCAGCGGCAGAACCGGCACTACCATCATCTGGCCGTCAATGACTTCGGATGTCATTTCATCTTGTTCCATCGTGGAGATCCTCGTCTGGGTCGCTTCGGCGTCATGAGCATGACGACTAATATGCGGACATTGATGCTGCTATTCAACAACAGCGGGCGACATGGCTACCAGCGGCAGGCTGCAAGAACCGCACCACTCACGCCGACCCTTTCACCCGGTCCACGTGGGCCCGGGGCTGTGTTGAAAAAGACTATGAATCAGATAGAAACTTCTGAAGGGAGGGGATTGGCGCTGGGGCGCGGGATGTATCCCGCGCGGACAATGCTGCGCGCCGAACCCGGACGCGTCGTCAATCCGATGCGGCGCGCTGCTGGTCGGGGCCTTCGTAGATCATGTAAGGGGTGGATTCACCTCCGATTACCGCCTCGTCGATAACCACCTTGCGCACGTTCTCCATGGAGGGCAGATCGTACATCGTATCCAGAAGCACCTGCTCGAGAATGGTGCGCAGACCGCGTGCACCGGTCTTGCGCTCCATGGCCTTGCGGGCCACCGCGCGCAGGGCGTCCTCGCGGAATTCGATCTCGCAGCCTTCCATCTCGAACAGCCGGCCGAACTGCTTGATGATGGCGTTCCTGGGCTCGGTCAGGATCTGCACCAAGGCATCCTCGTCAAGCTCCTCGAGCGTGGCCACCACCGGAAGGCGCCCGACGAACTCCGGGATCAGACCGTACTTGATCAGATCCTCGGGTTCCACGTCGTAGAGCACTTCCCCGACGCTCTTCTGCATGCTCTTGCTCTTCACTTCCGCAAAGAAGCCGATTCCACCCCTGTCGGAACGTCCGCGGATGATCTTTTCCAGTCCGGAGAAGGCGCCGCCGCAGATGAACAGAATGTTGGTGGTGTTGACCTGCAGAAACTCCTGCTGTGGATGCTTGCGCCCGCCCTGGGGAGGCACCGAGGCGATGGTGCCCTCGATGAGCTTCAGCAAAGCCTGCTGCACGCCCTCGCCCGACACGTCGCGCGTGATCGAAGGGTTGTCCGACTTGCGGGAGATTTTGTCGATCTCATCGATGTAGACGATGCCGGTCTGCGCCTTCTCGACGTCGTAGTCGCACTTCTGCAGCAGCTTCTGGATGATGTTTTCGACATCCTCTCCGACGTAGCCGGCCTCGGTCAGCGTGGTCGCATCGGCAATGGTGAAAGGCACTTGCAGAAGACGCGCGAGCGTTTCGGCAAGCAGCGTCTTGCCGGAGCCCGTGGGACCGATGAGTAGGATGTTGCTCTTGGAAATCTCGACCTCGTCCTTCTTGCCGTGCGCTTCCAGGCGCTTGTAATGGTTGTAAACGGCAACCGAAAGCACCTTCTTGGCACGCTCCTGGCCGATGACGTACTCGTCCAGCACACGTTTGATCTCGTGCGGCTTGGGCAGCTTGCTGCTGGCGGAGGAGGACTTCTCCTGCATTTCTTCCCGAATGATGTCGTTACACAGCTCGACACATTCATCGCAGACGAATACCGAGGGCCCGGCGATCAGCTTGCGGACCTCGTGCTGGCTCTTTCCGCAGAACGAGCAGTAAAGAATCTTACCGCTGTCATCACCCTTGCCCTTTCTGTCGTTGCTCATGTCCAACCCTCACCAGAAGTCAGTACTGGCGCCATCGTATGAACCGCCGCAGCTGCCGATGCTGTCCCAATCTCTGCAACGGATCAAACGTTCGGAGGCGGAACGACGCTGATCCCTATTCAACTACGTCCCGGCTCGACTGACAAGCAATACCGCGGCTCGGGTAAGGGAATCCTGATGTTGCCCCACATGCGCGGCGGGACCGGTCAGCCCGGCTCCTTGCGCTGTGAGAGGACCGAATCGATCAGCCCGTATTTCACCGCATCCTCTCCGCCCATGAAGTTGTCCCGTTCGGTATCGACCTGGATCTTCTCCAGCGGCTGACCGGTGTGCGCGGCCAGGATACGGTTGAGCCGGTCGCGCACCAACAGGATCTCGCGGGCGTGGATGTCGATATCCGTCGCCTGCCCCTGAAAGCCGCCGAGCGGCTGGTGAATCATCATGCGCGAATGCGGCAGGCAGTACCGCTTGCCGTGCGCGCCGCCGGAGAGCAGCAATGCACCCATGCTCGCTGCCTGCCCCACGCACATGGTGCTCACGTCGGGACGGATGAACTGCATCGTATCGTAGATCGAAAGACCCGCACTCACCGACCCGCCGGGAGAATTGATGTACAGGTGGATGTCCTTGTCCGGGTTTTCCGATTCCAGGAAGAGCAGTTGAGCAACCAACAGATTCGCCGTGTAATCCTCGACCGGACCCACCAGGAATATGACGCGCTCCTTGAGCAGCCGCGAATAGATGTCATAGGCGCGTTCGCCACGTGCCGTCTGCTCGATGACGATTGGAACCAGATTGAGCGCTTTCGTTCCCGGACCGGCCTGGGCGCGGGTCGTATCGGTGTGCATAGGGGTTCCTTTAGCTGGCTACGCTTGAGCGACGGGCTGCCCGGGCTTCATGAGCTCGCGGAACGTGGTCGGACGATCCACGACGCGGCCGTGCTCGAGCACCGACGCGACAACCTGTTCCTCCAGGGCGAGTGCTTCGACGCCGCCCAGGAGTTCAGGATTTCCATAGTACCATTTGACCACTTCCTCGGGGTCCTCATAGCTCGATGCGATGGTCTCGATCGTGGCCCGCACCCGCGCGGGGTCAACGCGCATGCCTTGCGATCTCACGATCTCGGCAATCAGCAGGCCGAGCGCCACACGGCGGCGCGCCTGGTCGGCAAACAGGGAACGCGGCAGGGTCATGCCCTGGCTCCTGGCACTTTCGGGCGCCTGAGCCTGTGCCTGAACCGCCAGCCGATCGGTCTCCTTGTCGACCAGGGACGCCGGCACCTCGATGTTGTTGGCGCGCAGCAACCCTTCCAGCACCTGCTCCTTCACGCGCGCGTTGATCGCCTGTTGCAGCTCTCGCTGCATATTGGCCTGCACTTCGCGCCGCAGTCCCGGCACTCCGCCCTCATGAACTCCAAACGCCTCGGCAAAGGCATCGTCGATGTCGGGCAATTCCGGTTCGGCCACACCCCGTATCGTGACCTCGAAGCGCACCGGTTTTCCGGCCGCACTGGCGATCGAATAATCCGCGGGAAAGGTGAGGTCGACGTCGAGATGGTCGCCGGCCTTCGCGCCTTCCAGGCGCGCCTCGAAACCCTCCAGCATGTTTCCGGATCCCAGCACCACGGGTACATCCTGGCGCCGCCTGCCCTCGGCCTCGGCGCCTTCCACGATCGCCGCATAGTCGATGTTGAGGCGATCCCCGCGTCGGGCAGGCCGCTCCACCGCCACCCAGCGCGTCCGTTGCTGGCGCAGCGTTTCCAGCATCTCGTCGACGTCCTGCGCGGTCACCTCGGCCACCGGACGCTCAACTTCAAGATCCTCCATGGGCGCCAGGTGCAGCTCCGGATAGACCTCGAAAGTGGCGGTATACTGCAGATCCTTGCCGGGCTCCAGACTGGTCGGCTCAATGTGCGGATCGCCCGCAGGGCGCAGATTCTGCTGCGTGAGGGCGTCGTGATAGGTGCTGCGGATGAGCTCGCCGACAACTTCCTGGCGTACCCGGCCGGCGAACTTGCGCTGCACGACCTTCAGCGGCACCTTGCCGGGACGGAAGCCGTCGATCCGCGCGGTTCGGGCCAACGACTTGAGACGGTTGTCCACCTCGGTCTCCACCTGATCGGCAGGCACCTGCACGATGAGACGGCGCTCCAATCCTCCGGTCTGTTCCACTGAAACTTGCATCTGTTTCCCCTCGAACGCGCAGCTTCCCGCGGCCCTGTTTGAATTGTAGAAACGAAAGCCCGCCGGAAGCCTACCCTGCCCCGCAACCGATCGGAAAGGGGGGCGTGGCGGATCGTTGGTGCGAAAGGAGAGACTCGAACTCTCACGGGTTGCCCCACTGGCACCTAAAGCCAGCGCGTCTACCAATTCCGCCACTTTCGCTCAACTGCCTGCTCTGTCTGCAAATCTCGCAGCCATCATATCCAGGAGGCCTTCCAGCAGGAGCCCGCACAGGGATGCTAGCGCCGGCGGACGTGGGCGGCGGGAAGGAGAAACGATTGGCGTGCAGGGATCGGACTGTCGATCGGCGCCAGCGGCACCCGTCCCGGGCTTCACTAGGGTCAATTACGATATACGCGAAAACCATGTCGTGCAATATGCGCGGCAGCGCTGAACCGAATCATCACCTTACACGGATATTTCGACCGTGGGCCTTTCGCACACCGGTAACGCTCGATGTCGGATGCATCAGGTGTACGGCGCGATGCGGCCGCACTCACCTCCGGCACCGCGCCGGCTGCAGCCGGTACGATGCGCCAGCCTTCATCGCTGCAGTCATCGAGCCAGGCAACGCCATCGAGCTCACTTCCAACCGATAGCACCAGGCAGCGCGATGCACGAGGCGCGAAGAGGCTTTTTGTGTCCCTCTGCGGACGGGTCCTTGCAGAGGTCTTCCGGAGTGATGCACCTCAGCGTGTCCCCTGCGGCCGCGCCGGTCGAAGCCGACGCCGTGGCGGCTACGGGAGCGGGCGCTACCATTCTCGAGACCACGAGACCTCTTGCCGCCATGACCTGATCGAGCAGCGTGTCGGGAGTGCTCCCTACGAGCCGTGGGCCCGCGGCCTGCAGATCCACCTGCTCCAGGGTCTCGTCGACGACCTGGCCATTCTGATCGACGTAGCTGATTCGGCCTTCGAAGTTTGCGCCCTGACGAAGAATCCAGGTGCGCGCGGGCCTGCCGGCCAACAAGTTCTCGGCCGCCTGACTGTTCAGCTGTCCGAAATTGTTCGAATTCAGTCGCCAATCTTCCCGCCTGAGGAACGCGCCGGCTTTCACGTCTTGCGGGTCGCCGATGAACTGGAGATCCACCTCCCTGAGATCGATTCCGTGGTCTGCCAGCGCCTGGAGCCCTTGCACGACGCGCAAGTGATCGGGCGCATAGTGACCGCTCTTGTTGGTGATCTTCGTCAGCTTGCCCCCATCGTCCAGGTACAGCTCGCCCGCACCCGTGACGTTGGCGCCCGCCAGGAGACTCGAATGGTGAAACTTCCCCTGGACGTAGTTGCCGGCATAGACCCGGCCATTGGTTTCGACCACGAACACCACCGGCCCGCGATCTCTTCCGTTCAGCGGCGTACCGTTGCGGATGCCGATGCGGCCTCCCGGGTTCACGACGACCTGGTGTCCCGGTTGGTCCTGCGCAGCGAAGTAGGTAACTTCGGTCGGCACCGGATGATTGCCCTGCCTGGGGGCGTTCTCCTCCCATCCCTCCACCCCTCTCCACCTCTCTTCCCCCAACCCACCATCCTCTTAACCCCCCCTACATTCCTTCACCTCACTCTATCTCCCCTCCTCCCCCCTCTCCCCCCTCCTCCCCCCTCCTCTCCCCCCTCCCCCGCCCCCTCCCCCCCCTCCTCCCCCCCCTCTCCCCCCCCCTTCCTCCCCTCCCCCCCCGCGGATTGGCCCGGGTGTCCGCGGTCGAGGTGTCGGCCGCCGGGGAGGCGCTCGGGATCTGTTGGAGTCGGCGTGCGCCGGGAGCACCCTGCTGGGCGGATGCCGGGGTACCCTGTTGCACGGCCGGAACTCCTAACCCAGGCGCTACGACTCCGCTCGGCGCACCGGCGACCGCGATCCGCGCAGCGGTGCGGGCAAAGCTCACCGCAAAATTGTTCGCCGCAACGTCGAAGGCTTGCTGCTCTTGCTGCACGTCGCCCGCCGCCGCGCGCTTGTCCGCCGCGCCGCGTCCCCGGCCCGGGCGCCGCTCGGCGGGCGCGCCCGCCGCCGCGGCCTGCCCGGCGCGTCCCGCGGTCCGGTCTCCGGCCCGGTCGCGCGCGTGTCCGCGGGGCGCCGTCGCACGCTCGCGGCACCGAGCTTCTGGGGGGGCCCGGGCGGGTCCCCGCGGGCGGCGCGCGCGGGCGCGGCCAGGGCCAGCGCCGACCTACCCGTCGCGTCGCGGCCGGTTTCTGGCTGGTCAGCCCCGGGGCGCGCGGGCTCGGCGTCGCCCGTCGGGCGGCTTCAGCGTGCGCCTACGGGGAGCGCTACGGGCTCCGGCGTCTCATCCGGGTCCGGTTGGCTTCCTCGGCCGTGGACGGCCGGCCAGGTGGTTTCGGCGTCGAGCGGTACACGGCCGCCAACCCTTCGCGCGGACGTCGTTGCGCGGCCAGGTCGTCCGGTTGGCGTCGGGACCGAGCACGGTGTCCAGGACGGACCCGCGCGACGGCGCTCACGAAGGCGCCTGCTCGCCGTCGAGCGAACCGATGTGGAGCTCACACTGGGACTCTCGGCGAAACCCAGCTTCAGCAGGCCGGCAGTCTCCCCGTCGATCTGCACTTCAGTGAGCTCGGGTCCGAAGGAGATCAATGCCACGTGGTGCATGAGAGCGTCCGTGAAGTCGAACGGCAGCGTGGCGAACCGCTCACCTGCATAGAGCCCGATCGACTGCGGTCGGCCGTGATGTGCACGGCGAAGTTCACGCCGGCCTCACCGATCGAAGAGACGATGCAGGGATCGTATGCCGGCACGTCCCGCCAGCCGGGCGACACCCAGAACTCGACCGAGGCCGCAGCGCTCAGCTCGAGCGCCGGACTGCCGGGGTAATCGAGCCGACGACCCGTCGAAGACCGCCACCTCGTCGGGAGCGAGCTCCTGCGCGTAGCCGGGAAAGGTGGAGCAGCCAGCAGCATTGCGGAAGGGATCAAGACCCAGTTCTTCATCGTTATCCCCCGTGCATTTCGGTGGCGGGCTGATCCTGCCGGTGCTATCTCGCCTTGATTGGCTTGGGCTGCGGAGGCGGGCGCACCTTGGGACCGCGCCACCGCCCTCGGCGGCACGCGCCGCGTCCTGGCGACGCGCGCCGGCCTGCTGGTTGAGGGCGCGCACGCGTTGCAAATTTTGCCGCGCACATCGAAGGACTCCCGCGCGCGTGGGCTCGCCACCTTCGGTACCGGCGCGTCCGCAAGGTCCATGACGGGCCCAGGCGGCGCGCGGCCGCTCCCTCCCGCGGCCCAGAGAAAAACAGACAAGCGTGTCGCTACCTCGTGAAAGATTTTGGGACATCCCAGTCCCCAAAATCGACTCGCCTACGCGACAGCCATGAGTGCCCCGGCCGCCCTGCGTCCGTGCCGCTACGCCACACCCTTGCTTCGCTCGGTGCTGGCTTCGCAGCACTCCCGCAATGGCTGGACGCGATGGTCGGATGGCTACTTTGTTCCCCTGCGCCGCTTCGCGACTCCGGGTAAACAGTGCGCCCTCATCGCTACGGGGACTACCGGCCCTCGCTTCGCTCTCCATGGCCGGCAGAACGCCAGTGCTGTCAGGCGCAGGGAATTGATAAGTGTCTTCATCCTGGTCTCCGCCTGTTCACTTCCTGCAGAAAGCCGGAATTACCGAGTCCGGCACATGGGCCTTGCGCAAGGAGTCGCAAATACCCGCTTGCGCCTCTTCCGCCGCCCAGGGCGCCGAGCCAAAGCTCTTCAGCAGACCGTCCTGCTGCGTCTCCCCCGTGTCGTGGCAAAGAACGTCCGTCGACATGGTGAAGCCGGCCTGCTTCTCCCAGGTTCCGTCATTGCATTTGAACACCGCGTTGCTCCAGCACACGCGATTGCATTCGGCGAGCCATTCGTCTTCCCAGAAACTTCGCGCGTAGCAGCCATGCGCCGCGCGCTCGGCGAGCCGGCGGGTGTTGAACTTCCCAGAAACTTCGCGCGTAGCAGCCATCCTTGAAGAACTTCGTCTCAAAGTGTCTGGCCGCCGGCAAGGCGAATTTCACCCCAGACACCGCCGCCGTTGTTGTTGTCCGAGTCGGTCGAATAGGCCTTGCGGAAGCCCCCGTCATTCGCCGCGCAGTCCTTCTTGGGTACCGGCGGCACGTACTTGGCGACCTGCTTCGGAACGAACTTCTGGTCCACCTCGATCGGGCCTGCGGTTCGCGTGACATAGTAGCGCATGGCGTTCCGCACCAGCGGTCGCAGGCGATCGAACACGGCGGGCTCCAGAAAAAAGGGCGGCGCGAGCAGCTCGCTCAGGGGACGCAGATCGAGGTAGATCGGGCCATGGTCTCGTCCGTGACCAGCCAGCTTCCGGCACTGCCACCAGCCTGTCCCCCGCTGTAATACCAGTTCTCCTTCGATTTCTGGAGCGCGTATTTGAAGGCCTGTTCCTGCGAGCCCTCCAGCGACGCGGACAGACTGGCCGACGCGTTGGGTCCGTCGGCCGGACCCACGCGACCTTCGACCGCGGCACCGACACCGATACCGACACTGTTGACGATGCCCCAGGTTTCCGAATCGAGCTCGACGATTTCCACGATGCGCCCGCCCAGCGCGATGCCATGCGCGTAGTGGGTGCCGAACTGTTCGACCAACTGTTTCGCCGATGTCGGGGAGGGATTGTCGGGCGGCGTCCAGCACCGCCTGGCGGAAGGGGGCCGCGATATGGACATTCGCCTTGCCGACCAGCAAGGCCACGCGCTGATTCACGGTCTGCCCGAGCGTAAACGCGCTGGTGCCGGCGTTGAGCTTTTCGGACTTTGCATTGAACGAGGCGTTGGCGGAGAAACTGCCCGCCGCCACCATGCCCTCGACGCCGCCGCCGACACTGATCATGGCGCCGAGCTCCTGCTGGAGCCTGGCTGGCATCGGTCGTAACTTCCGTATGCTCGCGCCGGCCTTCTCCCGATTGAAGGTCCACCACTTCGAAGCCCTTGGGAATCACGATGCGGGCGTTCTCGCTGTAGCCGTAGGGCGAGTACGTGAAGAGGTCGGCTTTCTTACCGCCCTCCGGCTTCGAAAAGTCGAACGGGTTCAGCTTGATCGGATCCCAGCCCTGGAGTGCGGCACGGCGGTTGCGCACCTGGTTGCCGACGATGAACACGTCGTATGCGGGGCTGACCGGGGCGTGGTGGACGGTCCGCGACATCGAAGCGCTGCAGCGTCTCCGACCCGGTGCCAAGATAGATACGGGATGAAAGAGCGAGCTGGCGCCCGTCAGGGGACGTATACCGGTTGCGGCCTGCCGGACGAAACACCTTTGCCACGACCGTCTCGGGCTTTGCGTTCGACTCGAAGGGTTGGAATTCCAGCCAGACCAGGACAGGGACCGTAGCGATCGCGGCCGCCTCCGAAGGACGCGAGACCGCCAGCGGCGAACCGCCGGCGGCCGGCACCGCGGTAGCCGGCTTCGCATCCGGTCTGCCCGGGGCCGCGGACCCCCCACCTGCTCCCGCAAACCGTGCGAGCTCCGAGTCGGGGGCCGCCACCACCAGTTGAACGTAACGTTGCGGCTGGAAGGTCCAGTCGATGTCCTTGAGCGTGGCACCGGGTTTGGTCTGCTTGCGTTCGGCTTCGGTGGGCACCATCCAGATGCCGGCGGGGAGGTACAGCGGCGGCAGGAAGCGCAGCGCGGGCTTGGAGGTTCGCCCGGCCACGTTCTCCAGCTGTGCAACCAGGAAGCTGTCCGCCCAAGGCACGGCCGCCAGTTCGCTATCACGCAGAAACGCGGCGCGGAACAGCGCCTCGCCCGGAAGCGGCGCGCCCCAGATTCTGACGCCACCGACCTTTCCCTGGAAGACGCGACGGCGCCCATCGAGCGAGCCGATCGAAAGCTGCAGATTGGTCTTCGGCCCCGACGCGTCCTCTGCCAGCGCATAGCCGACCGAGGCCACTCCGCGTTGCTGGCCATCGACGAACACGTCCGTGGAGTCGCCCTCGGTAACCAGCGCAACGTGATGGATCAGGCCGTCGGTGAAGTCTGCGGGAACGATATTGCTCTGTTCGGTTACCTGGCCGTAGTCGTCACGCTTGCCATTGGACATGACGATGCCATCGCCGCCGGCGGCCATGCCGACCTCGAACACCGTCTCGTAACCGTTCGAGTAGGCCACCAGCGTGCCATGAGTCTCTTCTGCGACCCAGGTCGGATCGTATTGGACCCAGAAGTCGATCGCGCCCTGCCGGAAATCGGTGAACACCTCGCGCGAGATCGGCGGCTGGCGCCAGCGGTCCTTGGCTTCCCGAATGTTCCACATCTGGATGCCGGGGTCGACGGGGGCAGGCGCAGGAGCCGACTGTGCCGGTGGTGGCGGTGCGCCGGAGCCGGGAGCAGACCCGGCATCGCTCGATGCGGCAACTGTTGCAGCTGGCGCAGCATCGAGCACCACCATCTCCTGCGACGTCGCGGTGAAGTCAGAGAACGCGCGTAGCGAAGCCGCCAGCGGCGAGCCCGCCGGCGGTTCTCCATTGAAGGTGCCCGCTTCCACCACATCGGCATCGCTCAGCGCCGTGCTCCAGAGACGCAGGCTCTGGATCTGTCCGACGAAACCTTCGGCGCCGCCGTCCGAAGTACCCACGTGAAAGGGCAGCGCGCGGGCATTGCCGTAGCCGATCTGCCTGGCGTCGACCAACGCCCGTCGACGAAGAACTTCGACTCGTGCCCGCGGGTCGCAATCGCGACGTGGTGGGCCTCGCCGTCCAGAAAATTGAACCCCGCGCCCGCCGAGCGCGCGCCGTCCCACAGCACCACGCCCTGACCATCGCCGGTCAGATAGGCGGCGTAGCGACTGGTCGACTTGTCGCCGTTGGCGACCACGCAGGCATCCTGCGCCAGCGGCTGCGTCCAGCCGGCGCGCACCCAGAAATCGATCGTGCCTTCCGGCCCCAGCTCGAAGACCGGGTCGGCCGGGTAGCTCAGGCTGGCATGACCGTCGAATTCGAGCGGAACCTGCTCTGCCGCGTAGGCAAGCATACCGGCCACGCTCAAACACACTGCCAGCACCCAGGTTCGGTTGACGTTGTTCATTGGCGCTCCGGTGGTCAGTCGTCGAGAGTCTTCTTGGCACCTGCTCTGCGCAGGATCCAGGGACATTGATGCCGCTGGAAAGCGTGCGGGGCAGCTCGCCCTTTCCGTTGGGCGCGTTCACATCCACCGGCAGTGGTCAGCAGCTCCACGAGTTCGTCGACATCGCTTCCCTTGCGCACGACTGCGGCGTGGATCGCGCGTGTGCCCGAGGCATCTGCCAGGTCCTGCGCCAGGCTCGGTGGGCCCGACGCGGCGGCGCGGACCAGCTTCATGTCCTTGCGATACCCGCGCACGAACAGCGCGGGGTTCGGGAACTGCACCCAGGTCACGCGAACCCCGTTGGCGGCCGGCGCGAGGACCAGGTAGTAATCCGCGCCGTCCAACATGCGCTGGTACTTGCCGCTGTCCCGCTGTAGCAAAAAGCGACCGTTGAAGAAGCGCCCGATCATGAGAGCCATTTTCGGCTCTAGACTCGGATTGCGGGGCATATCGATGGAACCGGGCTGCTCGGCCGTCAACAGCAGGTCTCCGTTGGCATCGGTTGCGATGCGCACGGTGCAACCAGGGTCGGCATCCACGGTGTAGCGCCCGTCCAGAGGGCCGGCCCGCGAGGGCGGGCAGCAGGAAAAGCCCGAAGAGAAGTGCGAGACAGGGCCTGATGAGCGCATTCAATGCGCATCATCCTGAGACAGCGATCGACATGGTGACCGACCCGTCTGCGGGAAGCAGCGGCGCAACGCAGGTTCGGCGCGCATTCGGGACCCGCGCATCGGCGTCGCGAGAAAAGGCGTCCTCCCTCGCGTCATCCGCACGAGCCTGGCAATCGGGTATGAAGCCCTGTCAGTCCCCCAACGACGTGGGCGAAGAACGCCGGGGCCCAGGTTGTCGTGCCCGGGCCGCCGACTTGGTGCGGATAACAATTGCTGATCACCGTTCGATCAGCGAACGGACCGCGAGCATCGCAGATGCACCTGCCGGGATACGAACCGCAGGGTGGGCGCAGTGGAATTCCATCGGTATGCAGACGCAGCCGCTGGCCGTGCGCCTGCGTGCCGCCACGACCATTCGCCCTGCGCCCTACGATTTGGAAAATTGGTGGGCCGTGTAGGGGTCGAACCTACGACCTACTGATTAAGAGTCAGCTGCTCTACCAACTGAGCTAACGGCCCGAATCACAGCACCAGTGAACCATAGTGGCCGCGGCGCTTTCAATACGCAGAAGGTGGGGTGAGCGATGGGACTCGAACCCACGACAACCGGATCCACAATCCGGGGCTCTACCGACTGAGCTACGCTCACCATCATCCCGTGACGTCCCCGTCGAGCCGGCTACCCGACCGGGCAGTTTGGCGCGCCCGGCAGGACTCGAACCTGCGACCCTCGGCTTAGAAGGCCGATGCTCTATCCAGCTGAGCTACGGGCGCCGGACGACATCGTGACGAACGCGTGCCGCGGCTCGGTGCTACCGCGACTTGGTCGGGGTAGAGGGATTCGAACCCCCGACATCCAGCTCCCAAAGCAGGCGCGCTACCAGACTGCGCTATACCCCGCGTAGGTGATCGTGGCCGTGCGCGCCTGTGTGTCGATCGCTACCGGACAGGGGAGGCGATGATACGCGCCGTGTCTGGTCCGGTCAATTGGCGCTCCGCACGCATCGTTGGCGCGTGCTTGTCGGTGTGATCAGCGGCGTGCGACAATCCTGAAACCGGCACTAAACCCAACCTCATCTGCCCATGGCGGCCCGCATCATTGATGGCAAGGAGATCGCCGCCGACGTCCGGGCCGCCATCCGGCGGGAAGTCGCCGGGCGCGGGGCACGCGGGCTGCGTCCGCCCGGCCTCGGTGTGATCCTGGTCGGGGAAGATCCCGCCTCCCAGGTCTACGTACGCAGCAAACGCCGCGCCTGTGTCGAGGCCGGCATTCTCTCCCGATCCTACGATCTTCCGGCGACGACGTCGCAGCCGCAGCTGCTGGCGCTCATCGATCGGCTCAATTCCGACCCCGAGATCGACGGCATCCTGGTACAACTTCCGCTCCCGGCGCACATCGATCCGGAAACGGTGATCGAGCGCATGCGCCCGGACAAGGACGTCGATGGGTTCCATCCCTACAACGTGGGGCGCCTGGTGCTGCGCTGCCCGCTGCTGCGTCCCTGTACCCCCCTGGGGATCATGACCCTTCTCGAGCACACCGGCGAACCGTTCAAGTGGCGCGATGCGGTGGTCGTCGGCGCCTCGAACATCGTCGGACGCCCGATGTCCCTGGAGCTGATGCTGGCGGGGGCGACGGTAACCACCTGTCATCGCTTCACGCGCGCCCTGCAGGATCACGTCGCGCGTGCAGACATCCTGGTGGTGGCCGTGGGCAGGGAGAATCTCGTTCCGGGGGAGTGGATCAAGCCCGGAGCGACGGTGATCGACGTGGGAATCAACCGGCGCGCGGACGGCTCACTGACCGGTGATGTGGGTTACGAGGCAGCCCGCGAGCGTGCGGCCTGGATCACCCCGGTCCCGGGGGGCGTCGGGCCGATGACCGTGGCGACCCTGCTCCAGAACACGCTGTACGCGGCGAATCAGCTGCATGCGGATTGAAGCCGGGCTTGATCAGGCGGTATCCGCGGTACGGGTGTCGGAGTCGAGATCGGCCAACGGGCGCGGCGGCGCGATCCAGTAGCCCTGTGCGAAATCCACACCCAGCCGCTCCAGGGCTTCCATGACTGCGCTGCTTTCGACGAACTCCGCAATGGTCTGGATGCCCATCACGTGCCCGATCTGGTTGATCGCTTCCACCATGGCCCGGTCTATGGGGTCTTCGACGATATCCTTGACGAAGCTGCCGTCAACCTTGAGGTAGTCCACCTGCAGGTTCTTCAGATACGCGAACGAGCTCAGCCCGCTACCGAAATCGTCCAGCGCAAAGCGACAGCCCAACGCCTTGAGCTCGTCCAGGAAGTGCACCGCCCGGCGCAGGTTGGCGATGGCCGCGGTCTCGGTGATTTCGAAGCACACACGCGGCGCCACATCGTACGCGCCGAGCTCCCCGACGACGAACTCGAGGAACTGATCGTCGCACAGCGACTGCCCGGAAAGGTTGATCACCAGAACCCCCTGCTGCAGCACCTGCGTGCGCTCCCGGAAGCGCAACGCCGTGCTGAGCACCCAGCGGTCCAGCGCCGGCATGAGGTTGTAACGCTCGGCGGCCGGAATGAACGCCATGGGCGGCACCAGCCGACCCTGCTCGTCGATGAGGCGCACCAGGATTTCGAAGTGCTGGGCCGCTGAGGGATTCGCCACCGGCACGATGGGCTGGTAGTAGAGGCAGAAGCGATCCTCCTCGATCGCCTTGCGGATGCGCGCCACCCAGCGCATTTCGCCGCGTCGCTGAACGAGCTCGCTGTCGTCGGGCTGGAATACGTGCACGCGGTTGCGCCCGGCATCCTTGGCCGCATAACAGGCCATGTCGGCGTTACTCAACACATCGTTGAGGTTGCGCGCCGCGCCCGTGACCGCGGCGATGCCGATGCTCACGCCGACCTCGAAACTGTGCTCCTCCCAGACGAAGCGAAACTGCTTGACCCGCACACGAATTCCTGCAGCAAGCTCCTGGGCGCGCGCCGTACTGCAGTACTTGAGCAGAATTCCGAACTCATCACCGCCCAGCCGCGCCAGTACGTCGCTGTCACGCACCTGGCCGTGCAGCAGCACGCCGAGCTGGCGCAACAATTCGTCACCCGCTACGTGGCCGCAGGTGTCGTTGACGAGCTTGAACTGATCGAGGTCGAGATAGCATAGGGCGTGCTGGTGACCCTCGGCGCGGGCGCTGTCGATGGTAAGCTGCAGCTGCTGCTCGAACTCGCGCCGGTTGTACAGACCGGTGAGCGCGTCATGGCTCGCCTGAAAAGAAAGCTGGCGCGCAAGCTTGCGGGCGTGGCCGACGTCGTTGAACACCACGATGGCCCCGAGCACTTTCCCCGGGTCGTCGCGGATCGGAGCGGCTGAAGCGGCGATGGGAATTTCCTCGCCGTCCGCGCGGACCAGCGCCAGGTGATCGGTGCGAGCGACCTCCCGTCCGTCGCGCAGACAGGTGTCCACGGGGTTGGGAAACGCTTTACGGGTCAGCTCGTCAATCACACGCAGGAGCTCGCCCGCGGGGCGCCTCAGAACCTGGTCGAGCGTGCATCCCGTAAGGCGTTCTGCGACCGGATTCAAATAGTCGACCCGCCCTTCATGGTCGGTGATTACCACGCCCTCACCGACGCAGTGCAGCGCAACCACCGCCCGCTCCTTCTCCCGGCTGAGCGCCACCTCCGATTCGCGTACCCGCTCCAGCGCCTGATGCAGCTCCTCCTGGCGCGCCACCAGGTTCTCCAGGGCTTCGTTGATCCGGCGCGCAAGATGCCCGTAGACACCCTCGCGTCGCGCATCCAGCCGCGTGTGCAACTTGCCGCGCGCAAACTCCTCGAGGCCGTAGGCCATCTCCACCAGCGCCCTGGACGGCCGCCGGTCCCGCCACCACTGTCGCAACAGGGCGAGCCCCAGCACCAGGCCGAGCGCCGCCGAAGTCCGCACGGGCCACCTTTCGCCCATGCCATCGGCCAGAGCCGTGAGGTAGAGCGTCAGCTCGGCACTGCGAAGCGCTTGTTCCGGACCTTCCGGGTGGAAAGCGAAGAAGGCGGTGTGCACGACGCCATTTGACGGTTTGCCACCCACAGACCAGCGGGTGTCATCCACTCGCAGCTCGGCACCCTGCACGTCGTGCGTGCGGCATAGCGCCTGCAGGCCCGCTTGCACGCCCTCGCGGTCCTGCGGCGTCCTTTCCTCGAGTAACTGCTGAACCTGGTCCGTGAAGCGCGCCGCAAGACGCGCGTCGATGGCGGGCCGCAACAACACCCACGAGCACCACGCCGCCAGCAGCACCCCGCCGATGCCGAGCACTGCAACCAGTCCTGCTCCGGGTGGGCGCCTCCATGGCCGATTCGCGCGCGTCCCGATCATGTTCTCGAATGCCGCACACCGGCGCGGTGCGGCGCACACCGAAACGCCGCACGCGCGACGGACCGACGCTCGTCTTGGGGCGGCTCGCGCAAGCGAAGTGGCGTCATGGTCCTCCGCAGACGGAAATGGCCGGCCAGGGGTGGGTTGGGGCTCGGGAGCGGTTCATGCGCCACGAAAAACCTCGACTTGCAATTTCCGGTTCTCGTGGTCAGAAGCGACCGGCGGCAGCAGGTATGGGGCCATAGCGGCGCTGGCGGGGGCCGCTTGAATGGCCGGAAGGAAGCCCGGCAGGACTCTGGCCGTCGTGTTTCACCGGGATTCCGAATGCCGGGGCGGGGTTGTAGTGTCAGGACGCCGCCCAGCAGCGAAACGCTGGCCGCAGCTACCCATCGAGCGAAGCGTGGGGCGGGCGCGCGCAGCCCGCCCACGCCCGGGATAGGCCCTCCCAAGGATAGCCCTCTTTCCGCGCATCGAGGAGATCTTCACCGTTCCGCTGGCGCCTGGTCGGAAGTGCGGCGGGGATCGTTCACTACCCTGCAGCAACCGCAAGAGCGCGCCTGATTGCGGTCATTGACGGCGCCACAGCGTGCCCTCTGGAGCATCCTCCAGCACCACGCCGCGCCTCTTCAGGAGCTCGCGTATACGGTCCGCCTCCTTCCAGTCGCGTGCCGCCCGGGCGGCGTTGCGCTCGGCGATCCACTCGGCGATCTCTTCCTCGGGCACGGCGTCGGTACCATCGCCGACGCCGCTGCCCTGCAGACGGCTTTCCGGATCATCCTGCAAAATGCCGAGCACGCCCGCGAGCTGCAGCAGCTGCCCGGCAAAGGTCGCTGCGCGATCGGGGTCCTCCCGGCGCCAGCGGTTGCACTGCGCACCCAGATCGAACAGAACCGCAAGAGCCCCGGGCGTATTGAAATCATCGTCCATCGCCGCTTCGAATGCTCGGCATACGCGCGCGTGGTCGAATCGGGCGAAGCCGGCGTGAGCCCGCGCACGCGCGGTGTAGAGCCGCGTCAGCGCGGCGCGGGCCTGGTCGAGGTGCTCCTCGGAATAGTTGAGCGGGCTTCGATAATGGCTGGCGAGAATGAAATAGCGCACTTCCTCGGGCCGGTAGCGCGCGCAGGATCTCCCGCACCGTGAAGAAATTGCCCAGCGACTTGGACATCTTCTCTTCGTTGACACGGACGAAGCCGTTGTGCATCCAGTAGTTGACGAACGGCTCACCGGTGGCCGCCTCGGACTGGGCGATCTCGTTCTCGTGATGCGGAAACTTCAGGTCCATGCCGCCGCCGTGGATATCGAAATGCGGCCCCGAGGCAGCGGTGGACATGGCCGAGCACTCGATGTGCCAGCCCGGGCGGCCGGCGCCCCAGGGTGACGTCCCAGCTCGGCTCGCCCGGCTTGGCCGCCTTCCACAGGACGAAGTCCAGCGGGTCCTCCTTGGCCTCGTCGATCTCCGACCCGGCTCGCCGGCACGCAACTCTTCGACGCGCTTGCCCGAAAGCCGGCCGTAATCGGGGAAGCGGCTGACGTCGTAGTACACGTCGCCGTTCTCGCGCGCGATAGGCATAGCCCGCGTCCATCAGGTGTCCGGATCATGGCGATGATCTGCGGCATGGAACGTGTGGCGCGCGGCTCGAGGTCCGGCGGCAGCACGCCGAGCGCGGCGCTGTCCTCGTGCATGGCGGCGATGAAGCGCTCGGTCAGCGCATCCACCGGTTCGCCGTTCTCGACGGCGCGCGGATGATCTTGTCGTCGATGTCGGTGATGTTGCGCACATACGTGACCTCGTAACCGTGCGCCGCAGATAGCGGACCACCACGTCGAATACCACCAGCACCCGGGCATGTCCGAGATGGCAGTAGTCGTAAACGGTCATGCCGCAGACGTACATCCGGACCCTGCCCGGATCGATCGGACGAAATGGCTCCTTGCTCTTGGTTAGGCTGTTGAAGATCGTCAGCATGCAATTACCCACTGGCAGCGCGGCTCTATGGCCCGCCAGGCCGGCCACCGATCACCGCTCAGTGGCGCGAGACGGCAGGCACAGCCTGCCGATCGGCCGCCGCCTGAAGTCGCCGCAGCTGTCGTTCCGGCGGCATCAGCCCCACGATGCGCTCGAGCTCGGGTCCATGCGTCTCCCCCGTCAGCGCAGCCCGCAACGGCATGAACAGCTCGCGACCGTGCACACCCGTAGCCTGCCGCAACGACCGGACCAGCTCCGCATAGCCGACGGAAGGCTCCCATACCGAGAGGACCTGCCTGAAGAATCCCTCGACCGCACTTGCCACACTTCCCTGCGCTTCGGGGCTCGCGGTCAGCGGCTCGTCGAACAGCACCTGCGCCCAGTGCAGCGCCTCCCGCGGAAACAATACATTATCCCGTATCAGCGTGACGAAGTCGTCCGACAGTCCGGAAGGCACGCAGGCGCGCGTCTCCGGCCCCGTCCACTCCCACAGGGTACCGGCGTCCGCGCAGGCCACCGCCTCGCGCTGCCAGCGACGCAGCTGCAGCTCGTCATGCCGTGCCGCGGCGCGTCCCAGACGCGGCAGTTCGAACTCCGCAGCCAACTCCTGCAGATCCAGACACCGGTTGCTTCCATAGGAGTGGCCGAGCCGCGCCACGTGGTTGAGAATTGCGCCGGGCAGGTAGCCTGCCGCGCGCAGGGCCCGCAGGCTCGCGCTCGCGTTGCGCTTCGACAGCGGCTCACCGTCGGCGCCGACGATCATGGGCAGGTGGCCGTAACCGGGAATCCGCAAGCCGAGCGCCCTCAGTATCAGGATTTGCCGTGCCGTGTTGCTGAGGTGGTCTTCCCCCCTGAGCACATGCGTCACCCCCATGAGCGCGTCGTCCACGGCGTTGCTCAACAGAAACGCGGTACCGCCGTCGGCGCGCTGCACGACGAAATCGCCGATGGCATCGGTGGCAACTTCATGCCTGCCCCGTACCAGGTCGTCGAATGCCACCGTTTGCCCAGGTGACACGCGCAGGCGCCAGGCATGTGCCAGGCCCTGTGCGCGGCGCGTGTGCACCTCATCGGCGGACAGTCGGGCGCAGGTACCGGGATAGCGCGGTGGCTGGCCGGCGGCGCGCTGAGCCAGACGCACCTGCTCCAGCGCCTCGGGGCTGCAGAAGCAGGGATAGACCGAACCCCGCGCCTGCAGCTCCGTAACCAGGCTCCGGTAGATCTCCAGACGCTCCGACTGCCGGTAAGGGCCTGCCGGACCGTCGACGCCCACTCCTTCCTGCCAGTCGAGCCCGAGCCAGCGCAGATCCTCCTGCAAGGCCTCGGCGTATTCAGCCGTACTGCGCTGCACGTCGCTGTCCTCGATGCGCAGCAGGAACGTGCCGTGCAGCTTGCGCGCGAGCAATGCATTAAAGAGTGCGGTACGCACGTTTCCCAGGTGCAGGAGGCCGGTCGGGCTGGGGGCGAATCGCGATTTCGCGGCATGCATGGTCATGCTGCCATGTTAGCGGATGGGGTGGCCGCACCGAAACCGGTTCCGCGCCGGCGCTTTCTCGCCCCCGGCGAAACCCGTATCATGAATCGCTCCGGCCGATGCGAGGTCCGCAGTGAAAAGCCTCTTCGCGATATTGCTGGGCAGCCTGATCCTGACCCACGCCATCTTCACCAGGGCCGGCGAGCCGCCCGCCACAGGAGCAAAGCCCATGACCGTTCGCATGCAGACCAGCGAGGGCACTATCGTGCTCGAGCTGGACAGCGCCCACGCGCCGCAGACCGTCGCAAATTTCGTGGATTATGCGCGGCACGGCTTCTACGACGGCACGATCTTCCACCGGGTCATCCCCGGTTTCATGATCCAGGGTGGCGGCTTCGAGCCCGGCATGAAGCAAAAACCCACCCGCGCGCCGGTGCGCAACGAGGCGGACAACGGCCTCGCCAACGACGAGGGCACCATTGCGATGGCCCGCACCAGCGAGCCGCATTCCGCCACCGCGCAGTTTTTCATCAACCTCAAGGACAACGACTTCCTCAATTACCGCTCTCCGACCGCCCAGGGCTGGGGCTATTGCGTGTTCGGGAGAGTCATCGAGGGCATGGACGTCGTGCACGCCATCGAAAAGGTTGCGACCACCACGCGTGCCGGTCATCAGGATGTACCCGCGCAGGACGTGATCATCGAACGCGTGGAGGTCGAGGACTGAGGGACGCGTTCTCCCCGTGGGCCACGCCACGCTGTTCATTTCCGACCTGCATCTGCACGCGACGCGTCCGCGGATGATCGAGCTGTTCCTATGGTTCCTGCACGAGCAGGCAGCCCGAGCCGAAGCGCTGTACATCCTGGGCGACCTGTACGAGGCCTGGATCGGAGACGATCTGACGGAACCCGACAGCGACCCCGTCATCGCAGGTCTGCGCGCGCTCACCGACTCCGGCGTGCATGCCGCCTTTCTGCCCGGCAATCGCGACTTCCTCGCAGGCGCGCGCTTCGCCGCACTCACTGGATGTCGCCTGCTCGAGGACCCGACGCGCATCGATCTCTACGGGTGCGGCACGCTGCTGATGCATGGCGACACGCTGTGCACGGGCGACGTCGAATACCAGAAGTTCCGCAAGCTGGTGCACGATCCCGCCTGGCAGCGGCAGTTTCTTGCACTCTCCCGCGAGGAACGGCTGCGCCTCGCCGCGCAGGCGCGCGCCGAGAGCAAGGCGCACACCGGCACCCAGTCCGAGGAGATCATGGACGTCGAGCCCGATGCGGTTGTCGAGGCGCTGGAGCGCTACGGCGTCGAACAGCTGATCCACGGCCATACCCACCGTCCGGCCCTGCACCACCTGCAGGTGCGAGGACGTCCCGCGCGCCGCTTCGTCCTCGGCGACTGGTATGAATCGGGCAGCGTACTGCGTTGCGACGCCGACGGCTGTGCGCTGCAGGCACTCGAGCCACTGCGGTTGGGGACCCCTCCATCCAGCCAATGATCGTGCCGGCGAGCGAGAAACCGCCAGAACCGGGATAGGCCGGCGGCGTGAACAGCGTGTCATCGTTCGGAGCACCGCGAAGCATGTTAGATCTTCCGTGCGTTCCATGCACTTACCGCCCAGCCGCTGGCCGGCTGGTGAGATTTTCGGGCTAGCTAGAGGCCGGAACAGGCGCAGCAGCATCAGCAACCGGATGGAACGAGCGACAGCGGCTCCACCAACCTATGCAGGACGCTCTTCCGAGTGTACTCAATAACTCGAGTTCCGCGGCGCTGAAGCCGGCAGCGGTTCGTGCCGGGATATTCAACGGTCCCTTGATGCGCCCACCGCTGGCGGCGAGATGGCGCCGCAGGAGCGCCGCGAATTCACGCTCCGGTTCCAGGCCGCGTACCGCGCAGACATGGCGGAACCAGCGCGTCCCGCTCGCAACGTGGCCAATCTCATCGCGCTGGATGATCTCCAGAATCGCCGCGCTCGCGGGATCGCCGGCGCGCTGAAGGCGTTGCAGCATGGCCGGGGTGACATCGAGACCGCGGGCCTCGAGCACCCGCGGAACCAATGCCATGCGTAGCAGTACGTCGTGCGCCGTTTCCCGTGCCATCTCCCAGAGGCCGTCGTGGGCATCGAAGGCCCCATACTCGAACCCCATCTCCCGCAGCCGGTCACGAAGCAGGCGAAAATGGGTACTTTCCTCCGCGGCGATCCGCACCCAGTCGGTGTAATAGTCGTCCGGCAGGCCGCGGAAGCGATAGACGGCATCCCAGGCAAGATTGATGGCATTGAACTCGATGTGGGCAAGGGCATGCAGTAGTGCAGCCCTGCCCTCGCGCGTGTGAAACCCGCGCCGCGGTACTTCGCGTGCAGGCACCAGGCGGGGACGCGGCGGCCGGCCCGACACACCGATCGGGGCGGACGGCGGGAAGGCTCCAGGCGGAATCAGGCGCCCGGCGCGCCAATCGTCCGCAGCCGCGGCCGTACGCTCCAGTTTGGCGTCGGGATCGCACTCCGCGATGCACGCCCAGGCGCGCTGCGCCAGTGTGGCGTTCGCGTGCATCAGCGGTTCGCCTTGAGACCGATCATGAGGTCCATGACGTTGGTACCGGTCGGCCCGGTGCGAAGCAGATCCCCGCTGGCCGAAAGGAACGTGCCGGCATCGGCATTCGCCAGGCATGTCACCGGATCGAGTCCCGCGCGCATGCCGCGCTGCACGGTCTCACCGTCCACCACCGCACCGGCATCCTCCGTGGGACCATCGGTGCCGTCGGTACCGATGGCCATCAACCATACCCCGGGATGACCCTGCAGCTCCAGTGCCGCCGCAAGCGCCAGCGTCTGGTTGCGACCGCCGCGACCGGGCTGCTTTGGCAGCCGTACCGTGGTTTCCCCGCCCCAGATGTGCATCCCCTCCGCTCCGCCGAGCAGCGTACGGGCCAACGAGCGTCCCGCCTGCACGGCATCGCCCGTAACGAGTGTGGTGTGTCTCCGGACTCCGTAGCCCAGCGCTGCGCCATACTCTGCGGCCGCCGCCTTCGCATGCCCCAGACTCGCCACCAGTTGCGTATCGATGTAGCTGAACGCCTGGATGCCGGGCGGCGCGGAGGCACCGGCGCAGAGCCCGGCCAACCAGTCCGGCAAGGGGGGAAGCTGACCCGGCTGGGCGGGTGCCAGCAAGCCGGACCCCACTACGGCAAGGTCGTCCCCGGGAACATCGGAGATCAGCAATACTCTGCCGGCACCGTGACGCACGTGCCACACGAGCCGCCCGCCCTTGATGCAGGAAAGCGCTGCGCGTACCCGATTCACCTCGCCGATGGGCAACCCACTGGCGAGTAGCCACCGGGTGGCGCGACGCAGATCTTCCAGGGTCAATCGCTCCGGTAGCACCTCGACCAGGCTCGAGGCTCCACCGGAGAGCAGAAACAGACCCTCACCCCGGACCGCCCGTTCGACAAAATGCACCAGCGAACTTCCCGCTGTCAGGCTGTTCTGGTCCGGGACCGGGTGCCCGGCTTCCAGACAGATCAGCCGCGTCGTGCGACAGAGCTCGGGATCACCGTGGCCGTACTTGGTGATCACCAGGCCCTCGCGGACCGTTGGACCCAGCGCCTCCAGTGCGCCGGCGGTCATGGCCGCTGCCGCCTTGCCGACCGCGCAGATCCACACCGGTCCCCGCGGCGGCCGGCGCTGCAGCGCTCGACGCACACAGCCGCGCCCGTGTACCGCGCGTAGCGCCGCATCCAGGCACCCGCGCTAGCGCCCTGTGGACCATGGAAAGCTGGGGCGTGCTCAAGTACGGCCGGCGTGCCGCAGGTTCTTCGCCTGCGTCGCCCCGCCACTCGCGCCCACAGTCCTCGACGCCATGAGCCTGCTGCACATCCCGGGCCACCTGGCCGCAGTGAGTAGCCCGGCGTCCTCGCGCCCTGTACTTCGCCGGGCGTCAGGAGCGGGTTGCTCCGCTCCGTCGCCGCGCCGCTTCCAGGCCGCGCAGCAGATCGGTCTTAAGATCGTCGGTGGTTTCCAGTCCCACGGACATCCGCAGCAGGCCGTCGCTGATGCCGGCGTCCGCGCGCGCCTGGACAGAGAGGCGCCCATGCGTGGTGGTCGCAGGATGCGTAATCGTGGACTTGGTGTCCCCCAGGTTCGCCGTGATGGAGACCAGGCGAGTGCCGTCGATGAAGCGCCAGGCCGCATCGCGGCCGCCGTCGATTTCGAAGGCGAGCAGTCCTCCAGGAGCACGCTGCTGGCGTCGCGCAAGCGCGTGCTGGGGATGCGAAGCAAGTCCCGGGTAGTAGACACGCCGCACGCCTGACTGGCCCTCCAGCCAGTGCGCCAGTGCCGTCGCATTGGCGCAGTGGGCGTCCATGCGCACGCGCAGAGTTTCCAGTCCCTTCAGGAACACCCACGCGTTAAAGGGGCTCATGCTGGGGCCTGCGGTACGCAGAAAGCCGAACACCTCCTTGCCCACCAGCTCGGCGTTGCCGATCACTGCACCGCCGATGCAGCGTCCCTGACCATCCAGGTACTTGGTCGCCGAATGCACCACCAGATCGGCACCCAGCGTCAACGGCTGCTGCAGAGCCGGGGTACAGAAGCAGTTGTCCACCACCAGCAGGCATCCGCGGGCATGCGCCAGATCGGCGAGCGCCGCGACATCGGCCAGCTCGGTGAGCGGATTCGAGGGCGTCTCCAGAAAAAACAGGCGGGTGTTGGGTCGCACCGCCTGCTCCCAGGCAGTGAGATCTGCCAGTGCCACGAAGGTGCTTTCGATGCCGAAGCGCGCGAGATAGGTCTCCAACAACACCGTCGTGGTACCGAAGACGCTGCGCGAGGAGACGATGTGATCGCCCGCCCGCAGCAAGGCCATGCACACGGACAGGATGGCGCTCATCCCCGAGGCGGTTGCCACACATCGCTCGCCCTGCTCGAGTTCCGCCAGGCGCTGCTCGAAGCAGCGCACGGTGGGATTGGTGAATCGCGAATAGATGTTGCCCGGCTGTTCGCCCGAAAAACGCGCGGCCGCCTCCGCGGCACTGGCGAATACATAGCTGGAGGTGGCGAATATGGGCTCGGACTGTTCGCCTTCCGGGGTGCGTCGCTGACCCGCGCGCACCGCGCGGGTCTCGAAGCCAAGATCATCGGGCACTTCTTCGTTCATGCTGGCCTCCTGGCGTGGCCCGGCGGGTCTTCGTTATACGCAGGCCGGCGCAGGGTCGCGCGCCGTGCAAGCGATGGTCAACCGGGCTGCAAGCGCGGCCGCGGCGGTGATTACGACGCGTTGTGCAGCTCGATCACCGGGGTTTCGGCGTCGCCACCATTGCCTTCGTCGCCGCCATCTTCCTTCGCGCGATCGCAGCGCACCTGTTCGAGCTGATCCAGGTAGTCCCGGCTCACGTCTCCGGTCACGTATTCGTTGTTGAACACCGAGGCGTCGAAGCGTTCCAGCTGCGGGTTGCCCCTGCGCACGGCGTCCATGAGGTCCTCCAGGTCCTGGTATATCAGCCGGTCGGCGCCGATCGCACGTGCGACCTCGGTTTCGCTGCGGTCATGGGCGACCAGCTCGTTCGCGGCGGGCATGTCGATGCCGTACACGTTCGGATAGCGCACCGGTGGTGCAGCCGAAGCGAAATAAACGCGCCGCGCTCCGGCATCCCGGGCCATCTGGATGATCTGCTGCGAGGTAGTACCGCGCACTATGGAGTCGTCAACCAGCAACACGTTCTTTCCGCGGAACTCCAGCTCGATGGCATTGAGCTTCTGGCGTACCGACTTTTTGCGCTGCTTCTGTCCGGGCATGATGAAGGTGCGGCCGATGTAGCGGTTCTTGATGAAACCTTCGCGGTAAAGCAATGCCGAGCTTGTTCGCGAGCTGCAGTGCGGAGGTGCGGCTGGTGTCGGGCACCGGGATGACGACGTCGATGTCATGCTCGGGCCATTCGCGGCGGATCTTGCCGGCAAGCTTCTCGCCCATGCGCAGGCGCGCCTTGTAGACCGACACCTGGTCGATGATGGAATCGGGACGCGCCAAATAGACAAATTCGAACAGACACGGCGAGTACACGGGATGCTCGGCGCATTGTCGCGTGTGGATCTGCGCGTTCATGTCGACGTAGACCGCCTCGCCCGGTGCGATGTCACGGATCAGTTGAAAACCGATGGCATCCACTGCCACGCTCTCGGAAGCCACCATGTACTCGGTACCCTCCTCGGTCTCGCGCTTGCCGAAGACCACCGGACGGATGCCGAAGGGATCGCGGAAGCCGACGATGCCGTAGCCCATGATCATCACCACGGCGGCGTAGGCACCCCGGCACCGACGGTGCACGCCGGCAACCGCGCGAAAGATATCTTCTTCGGTGATCCGAATCTTGCCCTGGCGCTGCAACTCGTGCGCGAACACGTTCAGCAGCACTTCGGAATCCGAGCCAGTGTTGATGTGACGCAGATCATCGATGAACAGCTCGCGCTTGAGCGCTTCGGCGTTGGTGAGGTTACCGTTGTGCGCAAGTGAAATTCCGTACGGGGAATTGACGTAGAACGGCTGCGCCTCGGCGGAGCTGGAACATCCGGCGGTCGGATAGCGCACATGTCCGATCCCCATGTTGCCGCGCAGATTGATCATGTGACGGGTGTGAAAAACGTCCCGCACCAGACCGTTGTCCTTGCGCAGATGCAGCGTCCCGTCCTCGCAGGTCATCATGCCCGCGGCATCCTGGCCGCGGTGCTGCAGCACGACCAGTGCGTCGTAGAGAATCTGGTTTACGGGGCTGCGCCCGACGATGCCGACGATCCCACACACGAGTTTGCCCCCATCAACGGACGGAACGGGAAAGCCGCTCCGGACGCAACTCAATCATAAATGAAGTGTGACGCGATATCCGCTGGGAGGAAATCGCGCAGCCACAACGCGAGGGGTTGGAAATGCCCGATCAGCAACGAACCCTTCCACCAGGGGTCTTTCGGCAGGACCGTCAGCCCCGCCAGGAGCACCAGTAGCGACACGATCGCCACTCCGCGAGCGAGACCGAATACGACGCCCACGATGCGGTCGGTACCGCTGACACCTGTGCGCTCCACGAGCTCGCCGGCCAGATAGCCGACCACCGCACCAAGAATCAGCACCGCGATGAACAACAGCCCGAAGCTGAGCGCCACGCGGACCGACGGCACCTCCAGATACGGGGCGAAAAGTCCGGCCAGCTTCTCGGAGAAACGCAGACCCACCCAGATCGCAACGACCCAGGTGATCAGCGACAGGGCCTCGCGCACGAAGCCGCGCAGAAACCCGACCAGCACCGAAAGGCCGATCAGACCAACGATGAAAATGTCAGCCCAGTTCATCACCGCAGCAGGTTGAGTGGAGATCGACGCCCTGGCGCCTATCGGGATTCACGCAGGGCATGGGAAATGGCGCCACACTGCCGTCATGTTATCAGAAGGTCGCGGCGGAACCGACCTCGGCGTAGCCATTACGGATAAGACGCCACCAACCCGTCCAGATTCTCTTCGTGGAGCAGCTTTTCCTTCAGCGCCTCCGCATGGGGCCGGTCCGCTGCCGGCCCGACACGCACGCGGTAGCTGGTACCGTCCTGCGCACCTGCCGGCTCCACGAAGGTTTTGAACCCCTTGCCGCGCAGCCGGTCGCGCAGCTTCAGGGCATTCTGCTCCTGGCTGAAACTTCCGACCTGCACCACCCACGATCCACCGGGCGCCCGAGGCTCGGGCGCCTGCACGGCAACTGGCGGAGTCGGGTTCATCTCGCGCGCCGGGGGTTCAGCCGTGGCGACCGAAGGTGCGGAGGGGGCGGTAGACTCCTCCGGCGCAGCAACCATTTCCGCCGGCGCCTCGGTCGTGGGTGCAGGCAATGCCGGTTCGGGTTCGGCGAGGGCAACAACCGGGGCGGCTTGTTCGGCTTGGGGTTCCAGGACCACGCTTGCGGGGCTGTCGCGCGTGACCACACTCGGCAGTCGCGTGGACTCCAAGGTTGAGGGTCCGTACGCAGAGTGCGGGAGGGGGGGTATGTCGGTGCTGATGCGATCCGGATCAGCCTGCTCCGGACTGTCCAGGACCATCGGAATGAAAATCACACCCAGCGCGACCAGTACCGCAGCACCGATCAGCCGCTGCTTCAATGCGTCATTCATTGCATACCCCAGGAACCGGGCCCGATCCGCCGCCACATCATTCACGAGCTTGGCATTATAGTTCCTGGCGCAGGGCATCCGCCACGGTATGGAAGGATCCGAAGATGACTAAACGGTCGGCAGGGTCGGCATCGCGTCGCGCCTGCGCAGAGGCCGCCGCCACGTCCGTGAACGCCTCTTTAACGTGGTCCAGACCCGCAGCATGCAGGCGCCTCGCGAGCTCCCCACCGCTCAGTCCACGCGCGCCCGCAAGTCCTGCCGGATACCAGGCTTGCACCAGAGGCTTCAAGGCGCCGGCCACGCCCATGACGTCCTTGTCGCTCAGCATCGCTATCACTGCCAGCGTTCTTCCGGCACACGGGCGCTGTGCCAGCGTGCTCGCGAGCGCCGCAGCACCGTGCGGATTGTGGGCCACATCGAGTATGCGCTCCGGTGACCCCGCCATGACTTGGAAGCGCCCTGGCAGGCGAAGATCGCGCAGGCCGACCGCCATTGCCTGCACGCTCACCGGCAAGCGCTCGGCGAGCGCCTGCAGAACCGCAACGACCGCAGCCGCGTTCTGGATCTGGTACTCTCCGATCAGACTTGGCAGCGGGAGGAGTTCGATCCGCCGATCGGAGCTCCACCAGCACCAGGTGGACCCACGTCTGCAGAAGTTGTAATCTCGACCCAGGCAGCTCAGCCGGGCGCCGATTTTCTCCGCATGCGACAGCAGCGAGGGCGGCGGATCCGGTTCGCCATAAACGGCGGGGCGCCCCCCGCGCATGATCCCAGCCTTCTCCCTCGCGATGCCGTCGCGGTCCGGGCCGAGCCATTCGACGTGATCGATGCCTACTGAAGCGATCAACGCTGCATCGGCATCGACAAGATTCACCGCATCCAGTCGCCCCCCCAGACCGACTTCCAGAATCGCCACGTCCAGCTGCGCCTCCTGGAACAGTTCGAGAGCGGCGAGCGTGCCGAATTCAAAATAGGTGAGCGTGGTATTGCCGCGCGCGGCATCAATGCGTTCGAAGGCGCCGCAGAGCGCGGAATCCTGCGCTTCCGTGCCACCGATGCGAACGCGCTCGTTGTAGCGCAGGAGGTGCGGCGAGGTGTAGGTGCCCACACGGTACCCCGCGGCGCTCAGAATGGCGGCCAGCATCGCCGCGCACGAACCCTTGCCGTTCGTTCCGCCCACGGTGATTACGATCGGCGCTGGCCGGGAAATACCCAACCGTCCTGCAACCGCACACAGACGTCCCAGGCCCAGTTCCACCTGCGTGGGATGCAGCGTCTCCTGCCAGCTCAGCCAGTCAGCAAGGGTGGAGAATCGCATCGGCGGCCCGGCATGCCCCGAGGATCGGTCGGGCCGAAACCCCGATCCGGTCCCGGTGGCTCAGGGGTTTGGACGGTTGGACAGCAGAGCAAGCAGAGAAGCCACGCGGTCGCGCATGTCCCGCCGGTCCACGATCATATCGACCGCCCCATGCGTCAGGAGGAACTCGCTGCGCTGGAAACCCTCCGGAAGCGTTTCGCGTACCGTCTGCTCGATGACTCTCGGGCCGGCGAAACCGATGAGTGCCTTGGGCTCGGCGATGTTGATGTCTCCGAGCATCGCCAGGCTCGCCGACACGCCGCCCATGGTGGGATCGGTCAGCACCGAGATGAACGGGACACCGCGGCGCGACAGGCGCATCAGCGCCGCACTGGTCTTGGCCATCTGCATGAGCGACAGCAGTGCCTCCTGCATCCGCGCCCCGCCGCTGGAGGAAAAGCAGACCAGGGGCACGACCTGCTCCAGGCACACGCCGACGGCGCGCACGAAACGTTCGCCGACGACCGAGCCCATGGAGCCGCCCATGAAGGCGAATTCGAAGGCACCCGCAACCACGGGAATCCCTTTCACGAGCCCCTGGATGGCGACGAACGCATCCTTCTCTCCGGTGTCCTTCTGCGCAGTCAACAGCCGGTCGCGGTATTTCTTGCTGTCACGGAACTTCAGCACGTCGACGGGCTCCAGCTCCGCTGCGATTTCGCTGCGTGGCTCGTCATCCAGGAAGATCTCCAACCGGCGACGCGCCGCCATGCGCATGTGGTGTCCGCATTTGGGGCACACTTCGAGGTTGCGCTCGAGCTCCGCGCGATACAGCACGGCATTGCAGGAATCGCATTTCGTCCACAACCCTTCGGGAACAGTGCGCTTGCTGCCCCCCTCGGTGCGAATGCGCGACGGCATGAGCTTCTCAAACCAAGTCATGGCACTGGTCACCGCGCCTCCGAAGCTTGCAGTCTCATGTTCGCCGTTACGCCTGCCGCTCGTGCGGCGCCTGATGGTCCATTGCCTGGCGCATACTCGAGACCAGATCGGCGAGCTCGCGCATCAGCTGCGCGCGGTCCGTGGTCTCGGCAATGCGCTTCACCAGAGCGCTGCCCACGATTACCGCGTCAGCCATCCCGGCCACGCGCGCCGCGGTTTCGGGATCCTTGATGCCGAAACCCACGCCCACGGGCAATCCGGTAAATCGGCGAATCTCTGCGAGCTTGTCGGCCACCGTCGCGAGATCCAGACTCGCCGCCCCCGTAACCCCTTTGAGCGAGACGTAGTAGACGAAGCCGGAGGCCACCGCACAGATGCGAGCGATCCGCTCGGTGCTACTGGTCGGCGCCAACAGAAAGATGGGATCGACTCCTTCCCTGCGCAGGGGCGCAACCAGGGCCGCGCCTTCCTCCGGCGGCAGGTCGATCGTCAGCGCGCCATCGACGCCGGCCTTGGCGGCCGAAACGGCAAAGGTTTCGTAACCCATGGCCTCGATGGGGTTGAGATACCCCATCAGGACCACCGGCGTGGTCGGATCACCGGCGCGGAAAGTGCGCACCATACCGAGGACATCCCGCAAGCTCACGTGGTGGTGCAAAGCACGCTCGCAGGCGGCCTGGATGACGGGTCCGTCCGCCATCGGATCGGAGAACGGTACCCCCAGCTCGATGACATCCGCCCCGGCCCGCGCAAGAACATGCATGAGTTCGACCGTCAGGCCGGGCTCGGGATCGCCGGCCGTGATATAGGGGATGAGCGCCGCGCTGCCCTTCTGGCGCAATGTTGCGAAGCGGGTAGTCAGCCGACTCATACCTTGATTCCTTCCCGCGCAGCGACCGTGTGGATGTCCTTGTCTCCACGCCCGGAGAGGTTGACGATCACGACCTTGTCCCGCCCCAGGGTCGGGGCGAGCTGTGCCGCGTAGGCGAGCGCATGGCTCGACTCCAGTGCCGGCATGATGCCTTCGATCCGGGTCAGGTCGTGAAATCCCCCGAGCGCCTGCTCGTCGGTGACCGACACGTAGCTCACCCGACCGGTGTCCTTGAGCCATGCGTGCTCCGGACCGACCCCGGGGTAATCCAGGCCGGCGGAGATGGAATGGGTTTCGGTGATCTGGCCGTCCGCGTCCTCGAGCAGATAGGTCCGGTTGCCGTGCAGGACGCCGGGCCGCCCCGCGCACAGCGTGGCAGCATGGCGGCCCGAGGCAATTCCGTCGCCGGCGGCTTCCACGCCGAACATCGCCACGCCCGAGTCAGCCAGGAACGGGTGGAAAAGACCAATGGCGTTCGATCCGCCACCGACGCAGGCGATCAGGGCGTCGGGAAGACGCCCTTCCTGCTCCAGGATCTGCGCGCTTGCTTCGCGACCGATCACGGCCTGGAAATCGCGCACCATGACCGGGTAGGGATGCGGCCCCGCAACGGTTCCGATGATGTAGAAAGTGCTGTCGACGTTGCTCACCCAGTCCCGCATCGCCTCGTTCAGCGCGTCTTTCAGGGTACGCGAGCCGGCGGTCACCGGTACCACTTCCGCCCCCAGCAGCCGCATGCGGTAGACGTTGATCGCCTGGCGGCGCATGTCTTCGACACCCATGTACACGACGCATTCCATGCCCAGCCGCGCGGCAACCGTGGCCGTTGCCACGCCGTGCTGGCCGGCCCCGGTCTCGGCGATGACGCGCGATTTACCCATGCGTCTGGCGAGCAGCGCCTGGCCAACCGTGTTGTTGATCTTGTGGGCGCCGGTGTGGTTCAAGTCCTCGCGCTTGAGATAGATGCGCGCACCGCCCAACTTCCGACTCCAGCGTTCCGCGAAGTAGAGTGGCGAGGGCCGCCCCACGTAGCGCGCAAGATCCACTTCCAGCTCTGCCAGAAAGTCCGGATCGGTACGCAGCCGTTCGTAGGCAAGCCGCAGTTCCTCCAGCGGACCCATGAGGGTCTCGGCGACGAAGCGACCGCCATACGGGCCGAAATGGCCATTGACATCCGGTAGCTGGGCGGACGCCGGAGACGGGCTTTCAATCTGACTGGACACTGTGCACACCTCGCATGAAAGCGGCCATGAGCCCGTCGTCTTTGATGCCCTTGCGGGACTCAACCCCGCTGCTGACGTCCACACCGTACGGGCGAACCTCGGCGATTGCACGGGCAACGTTGTCGGGCCGCAGCCCCCCGGCGAGTATCACCGGTCGGCCGAAGTCCCGCGGCACCAATGACCAGTCGAAAGCCTCGCCGGTGCCACCGGGGACGCCCTCCCGATGGGTGTCGAGAAGGAGCCCCACCGCGCCCTCGAAGCATCTTGCGTAGCCCACCACGTCGACGCCGGGCCGCATGGAAACCGACTTGAGATAGGGACGCCCGTAGCGTTCGCAGTCTGCCTCGCATTCGTCCCCATGGAATTGCAGCAGGTCCAGTGGCACACGCTGCAGCACGGTCTCGACCAGATCGGGCTCGGGATTCACAAACAGCCCTACCAGCGCCACGAACGGCGGCCGCGCACGGCCGATCGCCAGCGCCTGCTCGATGGTCACGGCCCGGGGGCTGCGCGAATAAAACACCACACCGATAGCATCCGCCCCCAGAATCGCCGCGCGGGCTGCGTCGTCCGCGCGGGTAATCCCGCAGATCTTTACCCGGGTTCGGGTTGGAAGTGGCATAGGATGTTGGACTACGTTGGGTTACACGCGCAAGGGCGGAAGGTTAACAGAAAATCCAACTCACCGGCAGGCCGACGTGGTCGCGCGCACGGTGGCGGCCAGCCCGTGTGGCCGCCCTTAGCCCGTATCTCTCAGGGCGGCAGTGGCGAGGCATACGGAAATGGATGTCATGATTCTTGTCGAATGGGAGAAGGACAGTAGCCGAAATCCGCAAGCGAGAGTCCGGCGGGTTCCGGGAGGGCGAAGCACTCTGGATACACCACCCGGACCAGGTGAAGCCCTCCGGCCGGGGCCGTGACTCCGCCCTGGGTCCTGTCGCGACTCTGGAGTACCTCGTGGGCCCAGCCGGGCTCGCGCTCTCCCCGGCCAATCGCCAGCAGCACCCCGACGATGTTGCGTACCATATGATGCAGAAAGGCGTTGGCAACCACGTCGATGCAGATGAGGTCGCCGTATGTGCCCACCTCGAGGCGGTCGATTCTCCGAATCGGGCTCTTGGCCTGGCAGGCCAAGGCCCGAAACGCCGAAAAGTCGTGCTCCCCAATCAGAAGATCCGCCGCCTTCTGCATTCTGTCGGGCCGCAGTTTGCGATGCTGCCAGCATACGCGGGTGCGCAGCAGCGCCGGGCGGACCATACGCACCAGAACGTAGTAACGGTAATGGCGCGCGAGCGCCGAGTAGCGCGCATGAAACGACTCTGGAACGATCCCGGCCCATTGGCAGGAGACATCTTCGGGCAGATTGGCATTGGCACCCAGCAGCCAACCCCGCAAGGCCCTGCGGGCGCTGGTGTCGAAGTGGACCACCTGGCCCTGGGCATGCACGCCGGCATCCGTCCGACCTGCGCAAGTGACCGCCACCCGGTGGGCCGCAACACGAGACAGGGCGTCCTCGACGCTGCCCTGCGCGGTGCGCACACCTGCCTGCGACTGCCAGCCGGCGAAGTGGGTGCCGTCGTACTCGATGCCCAGGGCGATGCGCATCGGATCAACCTGAAACGTTCATCGCGCCAGCGCCAAACAAAGGGACCACAGCAACGGGTACAGCCACTGGTACGCTGGCGGCCGGGTAAGGGGCTGAGATCGACGCTGCGGCAGGGTTCGGCCGCAGCGCGTTGCAGGGTCGATCCAGAAGCGGACCCGCAACCCGGAACGCTCGGCGCTTCTCACTGCAGGATGCGCGGCGCGCCGGAAGCTGATCGTGGCACCGGGTCTCCCGGCTGCCCAAACGGCGTGCGGCCACGCCCAGTTGGACGTGGCCGCGTCTCTGCTACTGGAAAACAGATCAGGAAATATGCCGAAGCAGCTCTTGTGCTTCGCTTTTCTGCTCCTCGTCACCTTCTTCCATAACTTCGTCGAGGATGCCGCGGGCGCCGTCGGGATCGCCCATATCGATATAGGCCTTGGCCAGATCCAGTTTGGTGCCGACTTCCTCGAACCCCGCAACGTCCGCGTCGAAACCCTCTTCGTCTTCGGTGGTTTCCGGAGCGCTGAAGTCGAAGTCTCCCGCCGCGTCGCTGCGTTTGGCGTCGGGGATCGTGACCTCGGAATCGAGATCGAAGCCCATTGAAGCTTCATCCGGCCACTCGTGCTGGGCGTCGGTCTGCGGAAAGCCGAAGCTGGGCTCCGGACTGGGCCGGCTGCCTGCATCGGAGCTTCGCGCCACGACCGTGAAGTCGTCCCCCACCGCGCGAACCATCTCGCCCTGATCGACATTCTCCGCAAACAAGGGGTGTTCCGGACAGAGCTCCAGTCCCATCGGGACGACTTTCTGCCACAGCGGATCGCTCGAATCTCCGAGGGCTTCGAAGAGCTCCATTGCGAGACTCTCGAAAGCGGTTCGATTGCGGGATGCGTAATAGACCTCGAGCAGCTTTACCTTCAGATCGTTGCGTACCGGATCCTGCCGCATCGCCTCCCGGACGCGCTCTTCCGCCTGCTGGTAGCGACCGTAGGCGAGATACACGTCGACCTCGGAAAGCGGATCCTGCTCGACCGCATCGGACTGAATCGAGCCCATATCGCTCACGGCGAAATCGCTCAGGAAGGAACTCTCGTCCGCAGCCTCTTCCGCCACGGTGCTCTTCGAGTCGGCCGTTGACTTCGGCTCGGTGAGAATGCTCTCCTCGAATCCCGCCGTTGCCAACTTCCGGCGGCGTATGACCAGCCAGGTCAGGACCAGCAGAACGACCACGACCCCTCCCAGCAGGGCAACCGTGGCCGGGTTTCTCATCAGCGCCGCGACGGCGCCAGCCGATTCCGGCGCGCTCCCGGGCGCTACCGGCGGTTGCTCTGTCGCCGGTGCCGGCACAACGACTTCGGGCGCCTGACTGGCCTCCGGCGGCTGTTGCTGTTGGGACATCGCCTGAGGTTCCGGCTCGGGCTGCGCGATCGCCTGAGGGGCCTCGCTTTGCGGCGTCTCCTGCGAAGCAGATGGCGTGGGCTCGGGCGTCGGTTGAACTTTCTGGGGTACAGGCTCTGCGCTCGGGGTCGGTGCGCTCACTTCGGGCGCAGCCCCTGAGGCATCGGGCGATGTCTGTGCGGTTTCAGGCGTCTCCTGCCCCTGCTCTAGCGCGGCAAGCTGATCGTTCTTCAACACGAGCAGACGCTGCATTGTGGCAATCTGCTGCTCCAATTCCGAGAGGCGGGTAGCGAAGTTCCTGGGTCTCCTGGCGTTGGGTTTCCACCGCTTCGGTCGCCAGCGCAAGCTCCTTGCGCAAGCTGTCCTCCGCTGCCCCGGGCGCGCCGGCGGTAACGGTTCCGGCTGCTTCCGACTCACGTTCCGGCGCCACGAGCTCCAGCCGCCCCTCGTTCTTGACTGCGGCTTCCGTCGCGGGCGCGGCGGCCTTCTCCTGACCCGATGGTGCGGCCCCTGCTGCGGCGGCTGTGGATGCGGTGGCTTTTGCGCGCTGAGGTGCCGTCTCCTCGGGGGGGGCGGTCACCGACTGCACATCGCCCGTTTGCGCTGCCGTGGCCGGCGCACCGGATTCCGCGACACGAGTGGACTTCTGCCGTGCCTGTCTCCAGGCCATGTTCTGCTCACGGGTCAGCCGCACAGCCTCCGACTGCGAGACGAGCTCGTCCGTGCCCGGAATCCGCAGTACCTGGCCCGCCTTGAGATTGTTGATGTTGGCGTCAATGAAGGCTTCCGGGTTGGCCCGGAGCAGCCCCTGCATCATCTGTTCGACACTGATACCCTGGTCGCTACGCACGCGGTTCGCGATCTGCCACAGCGTCTCCGCACGCTGGACGGGCCCGTAGGTTCCTCCGGGCGCAGCATAGACCGACGCCGGCTCGCGCACGACGGGGGCCGGTATCGGCTGCGGCATCGCCGCTGGGCCCTGGGACACTGCGGGAGTCTGCCGAACTGGCGCACGGGCAGGCATCAGCGCTGGGGGATCGAGCAGGACCGTGTACTCGCGCTGCAGCTTGCCGTTGGTCCACGAGACGTCGAGCAGAAAGTCGAGGAATGGCTCGCGGACCGCCTGCGCGCTGCTGACATGAATATGGGGCTTGCCATCCGTCCCGGTGATCACCTTGAACTTCAGCTGAGAAAGGACGAAGGGCCGCTCCAATCCCATGCGTTCGAACAGCTCTCGCGACGCCAGTCCGACCAGCATGCCGTCGGCTTCGCCGGGGCGCACGGACAGCAGATCGATGTCGGCATCGAGAGGCTGATTGAGCGCGGAGTGCAGCGTGATATCGCCGAGCCCCAAGGCGCGTACACCCGTTGAAACAGAAAGCCCCAGCATTGCCAGGGCCCAGGCCAGTTTCCGCAGCATGGTCACTCCCTTTAGTCTCATGACTAACCGCCTGAAGCAGTGATGAGCCGGGCCGAACGGACTTAGTACCGTATCTTAAAAAATGAGCTAGAGATACTGATTTACAACGATTTCTGCGATCTGGATGCTGTTCAGCGCCGCGCCCTTGCGGACATTATCGGCGACCACCCATAGATCTAAACCAAAGGGATGGGAGACGTCCTCACGTATGCGTCCCACATATACCGCATCATGGCCTGATGCTTCGGTGACGGGCGTGGGGTAGCCGCCTGGCGCCCGCTCGTCCAGCACGATGACACCGGGCGCAGCGCTCAGCAGCTCACGGGCCCGAGCAGCCGTGATCTTGTGCCGCGTCTCGATGTGCACTGCCTCAGAATGCCCATAGAACACCGGCACCCGTACGGTAGTCGGATTAACTTTGATGGAATCGTCCTCCAGGATCTTGTTCGTTTCCCAAACCATCTTCATTTCCTCCTTCGTATATCCGTTCTCCAGGAAGACGTCGATGTGCGGGAGCACGTTGAAAGCGATCTGGCGCGGGTACACGCGCGCTTCGATCGGCTTGCCGTTGAGCAGGGCCGCCGTCTGCCGAGCCAGCTCCTCGATGGCTTCCTTCCCGGTACCCGAGACGGCCTGATAGGTGCAGACATTGATTCGGTCGATGCCGACGGCGTCGTGCAGGGGCTTCAGTGCCACCACCATCTGAATGGTCGAGCAGTTCGGGTTGGCGATGATCCGGCGCTCGCCCATACGCGCGATGGCATGTGGGTTGACCTCAGGAACCACCAGGGGAATATCGGGCTCGTAGCGGAAATGAGCCGTGTTGTCGATCACCACCGCCCCGGCGGCGGCCGCACGCGGCGCATGCTCCGCAGAGACGGCACCACCGGCGGAGAACAGTGCGATCTGGACTTTGGAAAAGTCGAAAGCGACGAGGTCCTCGACCGTGAGCTGCTCACCGCCGAATGTCACCTGGCTCCCTGCCGATCGGCTGCTGGCCAACGCGTAGACCTTGCCAACCGGAAAGCCCCGTTCGGCGAGGATGGACAGCATGGATTCGCCAACGGCGCCCGTGGCCCCAACGACTGCGACATCGAACTCTTTCACCATCTCGCCTGTTCTGTCCTCTTGCTCTTGACCGTCGCAGGACGGCGCGGGCGCACCCTCGTTACCCGCGCAGCGCCGCGACCACTGCATCGCCCATTTCGACGGTACCGACGCGTCGCGTCCCGGGCGCAAGAATGTCGGCGGTACGCAAGCCGCTGTCCAGAACCGTGCCGACTGCCGCATCGAGGCGCTGCGCAAGTTCTGGGCTGGTCCAACGTGTAGCGCAGCATCATCGAAACCGACAGAATGGTGGCCAGCGGATTGGCGAGCCCCTTGCCTGCGATGTCCGGCGCCGAGCCGTGGATCGGCTCATACATGCCCTTGCCATTCCGATCCAGCGATGCCGAAGGCAGCATGCCGATCGAGCCGGTCAGCATGGCAGCTTCGTCCGACAGGATATCGCCAAAAAGATTGCCCGTCACGATGACGTCGAACTGCCTGGGCGCGCGCACCAGTTGCATTGCTGCATTGTCCACGTACATATGGCTGAGCTCCACGTCCGGTTGCTGCTCCGCAATGCGAGTCATGACTTCGCGCCACAGTCCGCTGGTTTCGAGCACATTGGCCTTCTCCACGGAGCACACTCGCCGAGCGCGCTTGCGTGCAATGTCGAATGCGACCCGACCGATGCGTTCAATCTCGGACTCGCGATAGCTCATGGTGTTGAACCCTTCGCGTTCACCGCCCGGCAGTTCCCGTATACCCCGCGGCTGCCCGAAATAGATGTCGCCGGTCAGCTCGCGCACAATCATCAGATCCAGATCCGTTACGACTTCCGGCTTCAGGGTGGAGGCTGCCACCAGCTGCGGGTGCAACACTGCGGGGCGGAGGTTGGCGAAAAGACCCAGCTTTGCGCGCAGCCCCAGCAGACCCTGCTCCGGGCGCAGTCCGACGCTCGAGACCATCCCATTGGGGACCGCCCACTGCGCCCAGCAGTACGGCATCGGCCGCTTGGGCGAGCGCCAGGGTCGGCCCCGGCAGGGGGTCGCCGGCAGCCTGGTAACCCGCGCCACCGATCGCCGCGAACTCCGATTCCATGACCAGGCCGAAGTCCCGACGCAGACATTCGAGCACCTTCATCGCCTCGCCGATGATTTCGGGCCCGATGCCGTCGCCGGGAAGCACGGCAAGCTTGAAACTGTGCATGCTCATCTGCGTTGCAGATTCCGCACCGGTGCCCAGCGTGCGCTGTCCGCGCGGATGCGTGCCCCCCTCCGGTAGCGATGCACCTGCTGCCAGTGACGCAGAAACGGATTACCGCGGCTCAAGACGGCGCATCGCGAAACAGCCAGGGTGCCTGTTCGCGCCGGCGTTGCTCGTAGATACGGATGTCATTGGCGTATTGCAGTGTAAGGCCGATCTCGTCCAGACCTTGCAGGAGACAGGACTTGCGAAATGGGTCGACCATCGAAGGAGAGGCGCTCTCCCTCCGGCGTCACGACCACCTGCCGCTCGAGATCAACCGTCAAGGAGTATCCCGGGGCGCCCTCCACCTCGCGAAACAGGCGATCCACGGTTTCCCCGTCCAGCACCACGGGCAGAATGCCGTTCTTGAAGCAGTTGTTGTAGAAAATGTCGGCGAAGCTCGGGGCGATGATGCAGCGAAAGCCATAATCGAGCAGCGCCCAGGGCGCGTGCTCGCGCGACGACCCGCAGCCGAAGTTGGCACGCGCCAACAGGATCTGGGCCCCCTGATAGCGGGGCTGGTTGAGCACGAAATCCGGATGCAACGGGCGTCCCGCGCAATCGATGCCCGGTTCCCCGCGATCCCGATATCGCCACTCGTCGAACAGGTTCGGCCCGAAGCCTGTCCGGTGTATGGACTTCAGAAACTGCTTGGGAATGATCGCATCGGTATCCACGTTGGCGCGGTCCAGGGGCGCGACCTTGGCCGTCATCGTGGTGAAAGCGTCCATGGTCTTATGCGCCTTCGGACCGGAATGTTGCGCCGGTGGAAGATCTGACCGTCTTGGTCCCCTCAAGGCAGGCGCCGAAGCTCACAGCGTGCTCACATCGACAAAGTGCCCGGCAATCGCCGCGGCGGCGGCCATGGCCGGACTCACCAGATGGGTTCTCCCGCCCTGCCCCTGGCGACCTTCGAAGTTGCGATTGGACGTGGAAGCGCAGCGCTCCCCCGGCTCCAGGCGATCGGCATTCATCGCCAGACACATGGAACAGCCAGGCTCACGCCACTCGAAGCCCGCACTCTTGAAGATCCGGTCGAGGCCCTCGGCCTCCGCCTGCCGCTTCACCGGGCCCGAGCCTGGGACTACCATTGCCAGACGAATGGCGGCGGCTACCCGCTTCCCCTCGACGACCTTGGCGGCCTCACGCAGATCCTCGATCCGCGAATTGGTACAGGAGCCGATGAAGACCTTGTCGGGCCGGATCTCGGTCATCCGAGTGCCCGGCGCGAGACCCATGTAGTTCAAGGCGTGGCGCATTCCGTCGCGCCGGACCGGGTCCCGCTCCGCATCCGGGTCAGGCACACAGGCGTCGACCGCAACGACCATTTCCGGAGAGGTCCCCCAGGTCACCTGCGGGCGCAGACTGGCCGCGTCCACAGCCACGGTGCGGTCGAACGTCGCATCCGCGTCGCTGCGCAGCTCCCTCCAGGCGCTGACCGCCCGATCCCACAGAGCCGCGCTCGGCGCATAGGGACGGTCCCGGAGGTAGTCGATGGTCGTCGGGTCGACTGCCACCAGGCCGGCGCGGGCCCCGGCTTCGATCGACATGTTGCAGACCGTCATGCGTCCTTCCATGGAAAGCGCACGTATCGTATCGCCGTCGAATTCGATGGTGTAACCCGAGCCACCGGCGGTGCCGATGTCGCCGATGACGGCCAGCGCGATGTCCTTGGCGCTGACGCCCGACGCCAGCGGCCCGGAAACGGTCACACGCATATTCAGCGCCTTGCGCTGGATAAGGCATTGCGTTGCCAGCACGTGCTCGACTTCCGAAGTCCCGATGCCGAACGCCAGTGCGCCGAATGCACCGTGCGTGGAAGTGTGGGAATCACCACATACCACGGTCATGCCCGGAAGGGTGGCACCCTGCTCGGGACCGACCACATGCACAATGCCCTGGCGCGGATCGTCCATGCCGAACTCGACGATGCCGAAAGAGCGGCAATTGGCGTCCAGGGTGTCCACTTGCAGGCGCGATATCGGATCGACGATGCCTCGCGCACGCTCGGTGGTCGGGACATTGTGATCGGGTACAGCCAGATTCGCATCGCCACGCCACGGGCGGCGCCCCGCCAGTCGCAGGCCCTCAAAGGCCTGGGGCGAGGTGACCTCGTGCACCAGATGGCGATCGATGTACAGCAGGGTGGTGCCGTCGCTCTCGGCGCGCACCACATGGGCATCCCACAACTTGTCGTATAGCGTCTTTCCGGACATGGCGGACGGAGTGGCACGAGCCGGGCGTCAAAGCCCAAATCATATCACGAATGCCGCAGCGCCGATTCGGCCCGGCGACCTCGGGCGGGCTCTGGGCTTCAAGCGCCGGAGGACTGGCGCCTCGATCTCGGCTGCACCCACGCGCATAACCAGGCGAGCCCGGCCAATGCCGCAGCGATGGAAAATGTCGCTGACGGTCCGAGCGCGCTCCAGGTATAACCGCTGTAGAGGCTGCCCACGACGCCTCCGACGCCGAAACTGACGCTGCCGTAGAGTGCCTGACCGCGGTTTTGATGACGGCCCCGGAAGAAGTGATGGACCATGTGTATGGCCGAAGCGTGGAAGGCGCCGAAGCTGGCAGCGTGCAATGTTTGCGCCGTCACCAGTATGCCGGTGTGATCCGGAAAATTGCCGATCATTAGCCAGCGCAGCGCAGCGAGCAGGAAACTCGCCAGGAGCACGCCGCGGTGCTTGAAGCGCGCCAGCAGGCGCTGCATCTGCAGGAACACCACGATTTCACAGGCCACCCCCAGCGCCCACAGCAAACCGATGGCGCCCTTCGAATACCCGTGCTCAACCAGGTAGATGGAATAAAACGTGTAGTAAGGCCCATGACTCGCCTGCATCAAGAAGCACGCCAGGAGGAACAGCACGACCTCGGGGCGCATGACGACCGCAAAGAGATGTCCGCCGGAGGCAGGCAAGACGCGGCCGGCCGTCTCCGGAAGCACCAGGGTGCAGAGCCAGATTCCCACCAGGAGCAGCAGAATGGTGGGCAGCACCCACCACGGACCGCCGCTGTCGATGAGCAGTCCGAGGCCTATAACGCTGGCGATGAAACCGACCGATCCCCATAGCCGCACGCGGCCGTAGGCACCTGCGCGTTCGGCGAAGTGATTCATCGTGGTCACTTCCAGCATGGGCAGCGATGCGTTCCAGAAGAAGCTGAATAGCAGAACGACGGTCGCGAGCCATCCGAACCCGGTGCCGAAGAAGGCACCCGTAAAAGAGGCTGCGCTGGCGAGTGCCGCGCCGCGAACCAGGATCATGCGCAGCCCGCGATGGTCGGCGATCCAGCCTCCCAGCAGCGGGGCCACGATGCGCGAGACCAGCAGGATCGCCGTGAGAGTACCAATGGCGAGCGGCGCGAATCCGAGCGACTGCAGGTAAATACCCCAATAGGGAACGAGGGCGCCGAGGGTAGCGAAGTAGAAGAGATAGAATCCGGAAAGACGCCAGTAAGGCACAATGCAACCGAGGCGCCGTCCCCCGCATCGGGAGGCGAGCATAACTGGCTCCGTCCGGCCGAAAAGCGATCGCGCTGCTGCAAGGACGTCACTAGCCCGAAAATCTCACCAGCATCGCGGGAGAACCGGGATAGGCCGGAGACGTGAAGTGTGTCATCGTTCGGCGATCGTGAGGAATGCCAGATCTTCCCTGTGATCCATTCACTTACCGGCCACCCGCTGCCCGGCTGGTGAGATCTCCGGGCTAGGCCTGGGGCGGAATAACGGGAACGGTGGACACCACGCCCTGATTCTGGGCGCGGTGCCGCAGCAGGTGATCCATCAGTACCAGGGCAAGCATGGCCTCGGCGATGGGCGTCGCGCGTATCCCGACGCAGGGATCGTGGCGTCCCTTGGTGATCACCTCCGCAGGCTCTCCGCGCAGGTTCACGGTGCGACCGGGCAGACGGATGCTGGAGGTCGGTTTCAATGCCATGCTGGCGACGATGCTCTGGCCGGAAGAGATGCCGCCCAAAACGCCGCCGGCGTGGTTGCTCAGGAAACCCTGAGGGGTGATCTCGTCCCGATGCTCGGTGCCCTTCTGGGTCACGCAAGCGAAGCCCGCGCCGATCTCCACCCCCTTCACGGCATTGATGCTCATGAGGGCGTGCGCAATGTCGGCATCCAACCGGTCGAATACCGGCTCGCCCAGACCGGGCGGAACGCCGTCGGCGACCACCGTGATGCGGGCGCCAATGGAGTTGCCCTCTTTGCGCAGCGCATCCATGTAGGCCTCCAGAGCTGCCACCTGGCCTGCATCGGGACAGAAGAACGCATTGCGCTCCACTTCGTCCCAGTCGAAGACCTGAGGAACGAGCGGTCCGAGCTGGGCCAGAAAGCCGCGCACGCGTATTCCGGCGTGCCCACCGAGATATTTCTTGGCGATGGCGCCCGCCGCCACGCGCATCACCGTTTCGCGCGCCGAGGCGCGGCCGCCCCCGCGAAAATCGCGCACACCGTACTTCTGCTGATAGGTGTAGTCCGCATGTCCGGGACGGAACCGGTCCATGATTTCGGAATAATCCCTGGACCGCTGATCGGTATTGCGCACCAGCAGTCCGATCGGCGTGCCGGTGGTACGCCCCTCGAACACGCCCGAAAGGATCTGCACTTCGTCCGCTTCGCGCCGCTGCGTGGTGTGGCGGGACTGTCCGGGCTTGCGCCGGTCGAGATCGCGCTGCAAATCAGCCTCGCTCAACACCATATCGGGCGGGCAACCGTCGACGATGCAGGCATAAGCCTCGCCATGGCTCTCGCCGCAGCTGGTGACCGTGAACAGCTTGCCGAAGCTATTGCCCGACATCAGATCACCTTGGAGTAGCGCCGGCCCTGCTGCTCACGCAGGTATCGGTCGAAGACCATGCACACGTTGCGAATCAGCAGGCGCCCCGCGGGCAGAACCTCGATCCCTTCCTCGGTGAGCACCAGCAGCCCATCGTCGGCCATGATGCGCAGGTCGGCAAGCTCGGCGGAGAAATACTCGGGGAAGGAGATGCCGAACTCCCGCTCGATGTGCGTCCGGTCCAGCGTGAAGCTGCAGATCAGGCGTGTGATCACCGCCCGCCGCAGCAGGTCATCGTTGCCGAGCACGAAGCCGCGGAAGATCGGCAGTCGGCCGGCGTCAAGCGCCTCGTAGTACGGCTCCAGATCGCGCACGTTCTGAGTGTAGCCATTCGCAACCTTGCCGATGGACGTGACTCCCAGCGCAACCAGATCACAGTCTGCATGCGTCGAGTAGCCCTGGAAGTTGCGATACAGCATTCCCGTGCGCTGCGCAACCGCCAGTTCGTCATTGGGCCTGGCGAAATGGTCCATGCCGATGTAGACGTAGCCCGCCGCGGTGAGCCGCTCGATGGTTTGCGCCAGGATGTCGAGTTTCTCCGCGGGGCTCGGCAGATCCGTTTCGTTGATGCGCCGCTGCGGTTTGAAGAGCTCCGGCAGATGAGCATAGTTGAACACCGACAGCCGGTCAGGGCTGTAAGCAATCACCTGCTCGAGCGTGCGGCCGAACGAGGCCACGGTCTGGAACGGCAATCCGTAGATGAGATCGACGCTGATCGATTTGAAACCCTCGCCGCGGGCCGCGTCCATCACCGCGGCGGTCTCCTCACGGCTCTGTATACGATTGACCGCCTTCTGCACCGCCGCATCGAAGTCCTGCACACCCAGGCTGAGGCGATTGAACCCCAGCTCGCGAAGCAACGCGATGGTTTCCCGGTCTGCCTCGCGGGGATCGATCTCGATCGAATACTCACCCCTGTCATCGTCATGCAGCCGGAAGCGGGCACGCGTGTGCTGCATGAGCGCACGCATTTCGTCGTGGCTGATGAAGGTTGGGGTGCCCCCGCCCCAGTGCAACTGATCCACGGTGCGCGCGGGATCGAACAGCGCGCCCTGCAGCTCGATCTCGTGAAACAGGCGCTCCAGGTACGGGGCGGCGCGCTCTCGATGTTTGGTCACCACTTTGTTGCAGGCGCAGTAGAAGCACACCGTGTCGCAGAAGGGAATGTGGAAATACAGCGAGAGCGGCCGCGACGCTCGCTCGCGATTGCTTTGCTCCACGAGCGAGCGATACTCGGCCTCGCCCACCCCGCCGTGGAACTGTACTGCGGTCGGATACGAAGTGTAGCGCGGTCCAGACTTGTCATAGCGCCGGATCAGCGCCGGGTCGAACACCAGAGTCTGATCCATTGTAATCCCCTCTTCGGCCGGCCTTTGAGTGCGCTGGTGGGGCCGGTTTAACCCCTGGCTGCCGCCAGGCCATGGCGATGTGTGTCGTTGATGGTCCGCAGCAGGCCCTTGAACGGCAGCAACAGCTCGTCCTGCTGCTTCACGATCGCCATGAAAGGCAAGTCAGCGTCCGCGAAGGCGTACGTTCCGTTCGCCATGGACTCTCGCAGCCGGCGCAACTGTGCGTCCAGGGCGTCCACGAAGCTGAAAGCCCCACCCATTTCGTCGGAATCGTAATCCGCGGAGAATCGCAACTCGTCGACTTCCATGAGGGCCTGGTCGACCAGTTGGAGGTATTGCGCCAGCGTCGTCGGTCTGTTCATCAGCCCTCCTTTAGATCGCCGCCCCGACCGCCGGTCTTCGACCCCGCCGTCCGGAGTCCTCCAGCGGCCTCGGCAAAGATGTCAGCATATTCTCCCAGTTCCGAGGCTGCGAGTACAAACACGCCTCCGCCCCCGCGCTGAAGCTCCGGCCAGAGAAACGGGACGTCGGGGAAGCGGGCAACCAGTGCGGCCTCACTGTCTCCGACCTCCACCACCAGGAGGCCGTCGGAGGCGAGATGGGGACCGGCGGCCTCCAGTATGCGCACGGCGAAATCCACCCCCCCGGCCCCGGCTGCGAGACCCACCGCCGGTTCGAACTGGTACTCGGCCGGCAGCGCGGGGATCTCGGACGCCGGGACATAGGGGGGATTGCTCACGATGAGGTCATAACGGCGGCTCGCCAGGGCCCCGAACAGGTCGGACTGCATCGGGTGCACTCGAGCCTTCAGGCCGTGCCTCTCAACATTGATCCTGGCCACCTCCAGCGCTGCCGTTGAAATGTCCGTCGCATCGACTTCGGCTTGCGGAAACGCGTGCGCGCAGGCGATGGCGATACAGCCGCTGCCGGTACACAGGTCGAGGATTCGGCGTACCCGGCCGGGGTCCAGCCAGGGGACGAACCCGCGCTCGATCAGCTCCGCCATGGGAGAACGAGGTATCAGCACACGTTCGTCGACATAGAACGCATAGCCGGCAAACCATGCTTCGCGCGTGAGGTAGGCGCTCGGGCGACGTTCATGCACCCTGCGCCCGAGCAGATCGCCGACACGTTCGCGCTCGGCGTCCGTCAGACGCGCGTCAAAATAGGCTTCGTGCAGGTCGGGTGGCAGGTGCAGGGCGTGCAATACCAGCGCTGCTGCCTCGTCAATGGCATTGTCCGTACCGTGTCCGAAACACACGCCCCCGGCGTTCAACAAGCTGGCGCCCCAGCGTATGAAATCGCGCACGGTGCGCAGCTGTTGCTTTGCCTGCTCGAGCTCTTCCATCGCGCGTCCCCGTGTCTACGAACGCCATCATATCCGATCGAGCCCTGGCGGCGGATGTGACACTGGACCGGCTGTGGGATAATGGCCCAATGTCAGCCGCCGCGGTCAGGAGCTGCGCAGTACCGGGCTCAATGCCATCTTTTCCCCGCCCACCAGGCCGGGGGAATCGCGGCGGGTTACATCGCCTTGAGAGAGCACTACGGACCGGCCCGGTGAGGCGCTGCGCCAGTGCGTGGGGGACTGCACGTGGGCGCGTGCAGCGCGAAATCCGGGCGCCTCGAGACCCCGCCCCAATCGGCTCGCAGTACCGGGCGAGTCGAACGCGCGCCGAGGGGGACTTGCGCAAAGGTCCATGACGAGCCCCGCACCGCGCTCCGGCGCCACCCTTCGGGATTACCTGAAAAGCCTGCCCACCTGGATTCTGCCGGCACGCGCGGCGGCGGCGTTGATGCATCGTGCCACGCGGTCGCGCAGCCAGGCCTGGAAGAACCTGCTGATCCGCATGTTCATACGGCACTACCGCGTCGACCTTTCCGATGCGGTGCACCAGCAGCCGCAGGATTTCACGGACTTCAACAGTTTCTTTACCAGGGCGCTGCGTCCGGGCGCGCGCCCGCTATGTGCGGAACCGACGGCGGTCGCCTGCCCGGTCGATGGGTTTGTAGGTCAGATCGGGAACCTGCGGAAAGGGCGGATCGTGCAGGCCAAGGGCCGCGACTACTCGGTGCAGGACCTGATGGGGGGTGATGCCTCGCGCGCCGCACCCTTTCTGGATGGAAGCTTTGCAAACCTCTATCTGTCGCCGCGCGACTATCATCGCGTGCACATGCCGATCGCGGGAGAGTTGCGCGAGATGGTTTATGTGCCCGGTCGCCTGTTCAGCGTCGGGCCACACACGACGCGTGCGGTACCCGGACTGTTCGCACGCAACGAACGTGTGCTCTGCGGGTTCCAGACGGATTTGGGACCGATGCAGCTGGTGCTGGTCGGGGCGTTCTTCGTCGGCAGCATCGAGACGGTCTGGGCAGGCACCATCACGCCGCCGCACGGCCGGGCGCCGCGCGTGTGGCGCTACCCGGAGGGCACGCGGGCGCTCGCGCGGGGGGCGGAGGTCGGTCGCTTCAACATGGGTTCCACAGTAATCCTGCTGTTCGGCAGGCACCGCGTCGCCTGGGACCCGGTGCTCGAGCCTGGAGCCATGGTCCGCGTCGGGCGCCGTCTCGGGATGGCCATCGAGCGGTGCCGCTGAGGTTCAGCCGACCTCGGTCTGGCGCAATGCGTGTTGTCTGCTATGCTCTCGCGTCCAAAAGAGGGACGTTGCCTCATTCCATAGAGTTCTGCCATGCATCCCATGCTCAATATCGCCGTACGCGCGGCACGTGTCGCCGGCAACGTCATCGTGCGTCACCTTGACCGCCTGGATACCCTTACGGTTACTGCAAAGCACCGCAATGACTTCGTGTCCGAAGTGGATCGGCTGGCGGAACGCGAGATCATCCAGGTCCTGCGCAAGGCCTACCCGAACCATGGCATTCTCGCCGAGGAAAGCGGCGCCAAGCCCGGCGACGAGCACGTCTGGGTCATCGATCCACTCGACGGCACCACCAATTTCCTGCATGGGTTTCCTCAATTCGGCGTTTCCATCGCGCTCAAGCATCGCGGGCGACTGGATCAGGGTGTGGTCTACGATCCGCTGCGGCAGGAGCTGTTTACCGCCAGCCGCGGCCGTGGCGCCCTGCTCAACGAACGCCGCATTCGCGTCAGTCGTCAGAACGGCCTCGACGGCGCACTGCTGGGCACAGGCTTTCCGTTCAAGATCCACCAGCACATCGACGCCTACCTCGCCATGTTCAAGGATCTGCTGCTCGGGACCGCCGGCGTGCGGCGTGCCGGGGCAGCGTGCCTGGATCTCGCCTACGTGGCGGCGGGACGACTGGACGGCTTCTGGGAAATCGGCCTGAGCGAATGGGACATGGCCGCTGGCGTGCTGCTGATCCAGGAAGCGGGCGGCATGGTCGGTGAGCTCGATGGCGACACCCGCTATCTCGAGAGCGGCAACCTGGTCTGCGGTACACCGAAAGTATACGCCGCCCTGCTCAAGGCCATTGAGCCTCACCTCAACCCCGCCCTCGCGCGCTGAGCACCCGGACCCACGTGCTCGCAGCGCGCGCTGCGGCGCATTGCAGCGACGTCGGGCAGACCGTGGGTCTCAAGTTTCCCCTCCCGCCACCGAAACAGCAGCGTCATCGCGGTGCAGCGCGCTGTGCGCATCAGGAGCAGCATGAGCGGTAATGCGGCAGACGAAAGAGTCCTCGGCAGCAAGGCACTGGAAGTCGTGATGCGCGATGTGCTGTGCGGGCTGGAGGACCTGGCCTGCGTGGCCGGATACCAGGCGGACCCACGCAGCTTCTCCGTTCTTTCCATCGAGCGGCCTGGACAATCGGCCGGCGAAACGGAGATTGCAACGCAGAACCAGATCCCGAGCGGTGCCGAAGTCGTGGATCTCGGCGTCTATCGCAGTCGCCTGCGGCAGCGCCGCCGGTATTGAACTCTTCACTTCCTTGCGTACCCCCGAACAGCGCTCGCCCGCGATAATTCCCTGCGGGCGGCGTGCCCATTGTGGTCAACGGGTGCCTTCGATTACGCTTAGTGTCGCTCGCGCTTTCGCCCCTGGCGCAACACACAAACTGAGTGCACGCAAACTACGGCGGGTGCGTTACCGACATCTGCATGCGGTCGTGGCAGAAACCCTCGGAACTTGGCGGCGGCACAACGGCACGGCGAGACCATGGACCTGCTATACGAACTGATGTCGCGCACGCGCCAGCTCGGCGCAACCGACCTCCTGCTGAGCAGCGGTACGCAACCGGCCTTCCGTATTCAAGGGAAGCTGGCGCCGCGCCGCGGTGAGCAGATGACCGGCCGGCAGATGCAGGATCTTGCGCGGCAGGTGCTCGCCGACGGCCAGATGCGCGCGTTCGAGGAGCGGCTCGAGCTCAACATCGGCTGCTCGTTCGCCGACCTCGGGCGCTTTCGCATCAACTTCTTCCGCCAGCGCGGCGACATTGCCATGGCGATTCGCGCCATTCCACCCGAAGTGCCGGGGTTCGCAGCCCTCGGCCTGCCCGACCTGCTGGGCGAGATCGCAATGTTGAAACGCGGTCTGGTGCTGTTCGTCGGTGCCTGTGGCTCCGGCAAGTCCACTACCCTCGCGGCCATGATCGAGTATCGTAGCCACAACGACCTGGGCCACATCATCACCATCGAGGATCCGATCGAGTACCTGCTTCCGCATCGCGAATGCATGGTCAACCAGCGCGAGATCGGCGTCGATACCCACTCCTACTCCCAAGCGCTGGTGAATGCGCTACGCCAGTCGCCCGACGTGCTGGTGATCGGTGAGATCCGCGACCGCGAGACAATGGAACGCGCCATCGAGTTCGCGGACACGGGTCATCTGTGCCTGAGCACGCTTCACGCCAACAACGCGAGTCAGGCCTTCGACCGCATCATCAACCTGTTCAAGGAAGACGAACGCGAGCAGGTGCTGATCAGTCTGGCGCAGAACGTGCGGGCGGTGCTTTCCCAGCGGCTGGTGGTCACGCTCGAGGAGCGGCGCACCGCTGCTTACGAGTTGCTGCTGCATTCGCCGCGTGTCAGCGAAATCATCCGAAAAGGCGAATTTGAAAAGCTGAGGGAAGCCATGGAGAAGGGCGGCCACAGCGGCATGCTCAGTTTCGATCAGTGCCTCTTCTACCTGTTCGAACAGAGCGTCATCAGTGCCGACACCGCCCTCGAGTACGCGGACTCGGTCAGCAACCTGCGATTGCGGATGAAGCTCGCTGCACAGGACGGCATGGCTTTCTAGCCGACGCTCCGCATCTGCTGCCCCTCAGGGCCTCAGGTCGCCTTCTGCAGCGCCTTTGCGCGCCGGTACCAGGTCGGCCTTGCTCACCTTCAGCCAAAGCGCCAGCGGGCTCGCCACGTAGATGGACGAGAATGTTCCGATCACGATGCCAATGATCAATGCAAGCGCGAAGTCATGAATAACCTGCCCGCCGATAAAGAACAGTGCAAGAACCACCAGCAGCGTGGTTCCGCTGGTCATGATGGTGCGCGACAGCGTCTGGTTGATGGCCGAGTTCATGATCTCCACGGGGGTCCCCTTGCGCATCCGGCGGAAGTTCTCCCGAATGCGATCGAACACGACGATGGTGTCGTTCAGCGAGTAGCCGATCACCGCAAGTACCGCTGCCAGCACCGTCAGATCGAACTCGATCTGGAACAGCGAGAATGCACCGAGGGTAAAAATGGTGTCATGCACCGTGGCGAGCACCGCGCCCAGGGCGAAGCGCCACTCGAAGCGCACCGCAACGTAGACGAGGATACCGATCAGCGCATAAAGCATGGCCAGAGCACCCTGTTCGGTGAGCTCGTTGCCTACCTGTGAGCCCACGTACTCGACGCGGCGCATTTCCGGGTGCTCGTCGGATGCCTTCTCCAGGACGTCCATGACACGCGAGCTGAGCTGGGCACTGCTTTGCCCCGCGCGCGGACCGAGCCGGACCAGGATGTCCCGGGAAGTCCCGAAGTGCTGGACCACCGCGTCCTGGAAGTCGCTCTTCCCCAACGCCTGGCGCACGACATTCAGGTCTACCGGGACCGGATAGTGGACCTCGATCAACGTTCCACCTGTGAAGTCCAGCCCCAGGTTCAGCCAGCGGCTGGAAAGCGAGACTACCGAAATCAGGATCAGCACCACCGACATGATCGCCATCGGCACACGTTTGCCCATGAAGTCGATGTGAGTGGCGCGTCTGAACAATTCCATCGTTGACCCGTTCTGCTAGAGCTTGCGGTAGGGATTCAAATGGGCAGCGACTTCAGGCGACGCCCGCCGTAGAGCAGATTGACAACGGCGCGTGAGCCCATGATGGCCGTGAACATGGAGGTCAGGATACCGATCGAAAGCGTCACGGCGAAACCCTTCACCGGACCGGTGCCGAGACCGAACAGCACCACGGCTGCAATCAAGGTGGTGATATTGGCATCGGCGATGGTGGAAAACGCCTTCTCGTATCCGGCGTGGATACTCGCCTGGGGCGTGTTACCGCTGCGCAGCTCCTCGCGGATGCGCTCGAAGATCAGCACGTTTGCATCCACCGCCATGCCCAACGTAAGGACAATGCCGGCGATACCCGGCAGGGTGAGCGTGGCCTGCAGCATGGACATGATGGCGACGATCAGAATCAGGTTGACGGCGAGCGCCAGATCCGCCACCAGTCCGAAAATCTGGTAATACACTGCCATGAATATCACGACCACGACGAAGCCAATCACGGCTGCATCGAAGCCCTGGTCGATGTTCTCCTGCCCGAGACTCGGGCCCACGGTGCGTTCTTCGATGATCTCAATGGGCGCGGCGAGGGCCCCGGCGCGCAGCAGCAGTGCTAGGTTGTGCGCTTCCTCCATGCTGTCCAGGCCGGTGGTCTGGAAGCGATTGCTGAAAGCGTCGCGGATCACCGCAACGTTGATGACCTCCTCCACGCGCTTGGTGGTCTTGACGGTCTTCCCGCCAACCTTGCGGGTGACGGGCTTGTTTTCGATGTATACCACAGCCATGGGCTTGCCGATGTTCTCGCGCGTGGTTTCGCCCATCTTTCTGGCGCCCTTGGCATCAAGACTTACAAAGACCGCAGGCTGCCCGCTCTGCTGGTCGATGCCTGAAGAGGCATTGGTGATCTGGTCGCCCGTGACGATGACGCGCTTGTCGAGCAGGATCGGAACGCCCTTGCGGTCGTAGTAGAGTCGGGAGCCGGCGGGCACATGGCCGGCCACAGCGTCCTGCACACTGTGCTCAGTATCGACCATGCGGTACTCGAGTGTCGCCGTTGCGCCGAGGATTTCCTTGGCGCGGGCAGTGTCCTGCACGCCCGGGAGCTGCACGACGACGCGATCCTCTCCCTGCTGCTGGATTACGGGCTCTGCAACGCCCAGCTCGTTGACACGATTGCGCAGCGTGACGATGTTCTGCTGCAATGCGAATTTACGCGTGTCGCGCTGCTCGGCATCGCCCATCCTGGCAAGCAGATAGATGCCGTCGGGAGCGTCCTGTTCCTCGAGCTGGAGGCTGGGGTACTCTTTCCCGATGACGCGCTGCGCGTTCGCACGTTCCTCTGCATCGCGAAAGCGTATCTTGATGCCGTGATCCTGCACGATGCTCACGTAGCGCACCTTGGAGTCGCGCAGCAGGGTGCGCAGGTCGCTCACATAGCGTTCCTGGGCCTGGTCGATCGCGGCCTGCATGTCGACTTGCAGCAGGAAGTGCACGCCTCCCCGCAGGTCCAGTCCCAGGTACATGGGCAGCGCGTTCATGGCGATCAGCCACCCCGGTGTTGCCGGTGCAAGATTGAGCGCCACCACATAATCCTCGCCCAGCTTCTGCTGGATGAGATCCATCGCCTTGAGCTGGCCTTCGGTCCCTCGGAAGCGCACCAGCAGGCGGCCCTGGCTGAGATGAGCGGACTTGTAGGGAATCCGCGCCTCGTTGATGACGCCCACCACCTTCTCCTCCGTCGCGGCGTCGAGCACGGCGCCGCGCGTGGAGGAAATCTGCAAGGCGGGGTCTTCGCCGTAGAGGTTCGGCAGCGCGTAAATCGCGCCGATCAGAACCACGACGAGGATCAGCAGGTACTTCCACAACGGATACTGGTTCATGGTGCTCGGTCGTGTGTGACTCTGGAAAGTGGCTGCAGAACCCGATCAGAGGCTCTTGGCAGTGCCCTTGGGCATCACGCTGGCGACCGACTGTTTCTGCACTTTGATCTGCACGCCTTCGGCCACCTCGAGCGCCACGAAGTTCTCACCCACTTCACTGATGCGTCCGAGCACGCCGCCGTTGGTCACGACCTCGTCGCCCTTGGAGAGGGTCTCGACCATCTTCTTGTGTTCGCGGGCGCGCTTGGTCTGGGGTCGGATCAGCATGAAGTAGAACACTACGAAAATCAGAATGAGCGGTGCGAAGCTCAGGATCGGGCTCGCCTCGCTGGCAGGCGCCGCCTGGGCCCAGGCGTCGGAGACGAAAAAGCTCATAAAGCGTCCTTCTTGTTCCGATCAAAGGCTGGTGTGGTTGGGCAAGGAACCAAAATCAATCGAGGACGGATTTTCGATCTTTTCAGCAGCATAGTAGTAGTCGCTATGTAACGAAAAGACCGGAAACATGGAGCGAATTCCCGCCGCCGCAGTAACGTCACGATTACTCGGACCGCCTACCAGCGTGGCTGATCCGCCCCGTCGCCTCGAAGCGGCCGGCTCAAGCGAGTCGCGACCGGCGCGGTATTATGACACAAGTGGGCGCTGTTGCTCCCGTTCGGCATAAAAGCGGCCGACCATGACCTCGAGCTCGCCCTGGCGCACCGCCTTACGCAGCTCCGCCATCAGCTCCTGGTAGTAGTGAAGGTTGTGCAGCGTGTTCAGGCGCGCGCCCAGCATCTCGCCGCAGCGGTCCAGGTGGCGCAAATAGGACCGGCTGTAGTTGCGGCAGGTGTAACAAGTGCAGCGCTCGTCCAGGGGCCGGCAGTCGCCGGCATAGGCGCGATTGCGGATCCGGATCACGCCACCGCGGACAAACAGATGGCCGTTGCGGGCATTGCGTGTCGGCAGCACGCAGTCGAACATGTCGACGCCCAAGCGTACCGCCTCCACCAGATCCTCCGGCGTGCCGACGCCCATCAGGTATCGCGGCGCCTCCTCCGGGAGCAAGGGCAGCACCTGAACGAGGATGCGCTGCCGCTCCTCTTTCGGCTCGCCCACCGACAGCCCCCCCACGGCATAGCCGTCGAAGCCAAGCGCGAGCAGTCGGGCGGCGGAGTGCTCCCGCAGGTCCGGGAACATTCCTCCTTGCACGATGCCAAACAACGCCGCGGAGGAATCGCCGTGCGCCGACCGGCTGCGTTCGGCCCAGCGCAACGAGCGCTCCATCGAATCCCGCGCCTGCTCCAAGCTCGCGGGATAGGACGTGCACTCGTCGAACGCCATCACCACGTCGGCGCCCAGCGCGTGCTGCACGCCGATGCTGCGCTCCGGATCCAGGAACACCTGCGCCCCGTCAACCGGAGAGCGGAACGCCACGCCCTCCTCCGTGATCCTGCGCATGCCGCCCAGGCTGAATACCTGGTAGCCACCGGAATCGGTAAGGATCGGCCCATCCCAGTGCATGAACCGGTGCAGATCGCCGTGGGCGGCAACGATCTGCACACCGGGACGCAACATCAGATGGAAGGTATTGGCCAGAATGATCTGCGCGCCCGACTCGCGCAGCTCCTCGGGTGTCACGGCCTTGACCGTTGCGTACGTACCGACAGGCATGAAAGCCGGCGTCTCTACGGTACCCGTGGGAAAGTGCATGCGTCCACGCCGGGCGCGGCCATCGCGGGCCAGCAGCTCGAACCGCATGGCGGCGCTTCGTGCAGGTGGGGCGTTCACGGCCCGCCGGCCCGCGTAACGCAGCATGGCGTCGCCATAGCTGTAGAAGCGATAGCGCTCGCGCACCGCATGCCGGTAGGCGTTCAGCACCGCCTCATGACCGCCAAAGGCACACACCAGCATCAGCAGTGTGGACCCGGGAAGATGGAAGTTGGTGATGACAGCATCCACGACGCGAAACGCGTGGCCCGGCCGGATGAAGAGATCGGTGTCGCCGGCGTACGGTGCCAGTGCGCCACCCGCGGCTGCCGTCTCCAGGCTGCGCACGACGGTGGTGCCCACCGCCACCACGCGCGCACCACCGGAGTGGGCGGCAGCCACGCGCGCGCAGACGGCGGCGCCCACCTCCACGCGCTCGGCATGCATGCGGTGTCGCTCCAGATCTTCGACGCGCACCGGCTGAAAAGTTCCCGCCCCGACATGCAGGGTTACGAACGCGCTTTCGATACCGCGCTGCTGCAGACGGCTGAGGAGTGGACGATCGAAGTGCAGCCCCGCGGTCGGCGCTGCGACAGCGCCCGGCGCCCGGGCGTATACGGTCTGATAGCGATCCCGATCCTCGGCCGTGTCGGGGCGCTTTATATACGGTGGCAGGGGGACGTGGCCGTGGCGCTCCAACACCTCGAGCGGGTCGGCGTTGAAGACCGCTTCGTGCAGCTCACCGCGGCGTGCAACGAGCTCCACCGCAACACTGCCCTCCAATCGCAGCCGCGTTCCGGGCCGCGGCGTACGACTGGCGCGCACGTGCACCAATGCGCGCCGGGCATCGAGCACGCGCTCAACCAGCAGCTCGACATGTCCTCCGCTCTCCTTGGTTCCGTAGATGCGGGCCGGAATGACGCGCGTGTCATTGAACACCAGCAGGTCGCCGGGTTCCAGCAGCTCCGGCAGGTCGTCGAAACGACAATCCTGAACTCGGCCCGCGTGCAAATGCAGCAACCGGCTCTGGCTGCGCTCCGGTAAGGGGTGTTGGGCAACGAGCTCGCCCGGCAGATCGTACTGGAACTCGCTGAGCCGCATGGCGGCGGATATTAGCACAGGCGCCAAGCTGCACATTTCACCGGGCGGCGCTGGATCGGCGCATGGCACCGGGTGCTGCAAGTCTGCTCGACCCGGGAAAAGGCGCTTGGGACGGATCGACGCATCGGCCACGCGTCCCGGCACCGTCCTCGGCTTGCTCAAGCGACCGGATACACTATACTAGGCCGCCTGTCGCCGGGATGGCGGAACTGGTAGACGCGCTGGACTCAAAATCCAGTGGTGGAAACACCGTGAGAGTTCGAGTCTCTCCCCCGGCACCATTTCCGGCCCGCATCCGATCCCGGACACGAGAGCCACAGGCGCATGGTGGCGCCCGGTCATCCGCTCAAGTGGGTGTCGTCGTTGCCGAACATTACATCCCCGGACCCGCACTCGTCCTGCGCCGATCCCAATACGAATCCCTGAGCCTTCATGACTGGTACGCGCTATACGCTTGAAGTCCAACCCACCGTTCCCGAGCGCCTCTCACGTCTCGCAGAGCTGGCCAACGACCTGCTCTACAGCTGGGAGCGCAACGTACGGGCATTGTTCTTCCGGCTCGACCGCGATCTTTGGGAAAGCTGCGGGCACAACCCCAAGGTGTTCCTGCGCCGCGTGTCCCAGCAGCGACTGGAAGAAGCGGCCGAGGACCGGATCTACATGGAGGACTACCATCGCGTCCTTTCGGCATATGATTCCTACCTACAGGAACAGATCCGCTCCGGCATCGAGGAAATCGTCGATCCGCGGCACGACCTGGTTGCGTATTTCTGCGCCGAGTTCGGGTTCCACGAGAGCCTGCCCATCTATTCCGGCGGCCTCGGCATTCTGGCTGGCGACCACTGCAAGGCCGCGAGCGACCTGAGCCTGCCTTTCGTCGCGGTCGGGATGCTCTACCGCCAGGGCTATTTCGTCCAGACCATCGACGGTCAGGGCAACCAGGTCGCACATTACACGCCGACCAATTTCGCCGATCTGCCCATCGCGCCGGCACGCGATTCGGCCGGCAACGAGGTCCAGGTGCAGGTGATGTTCCCGGGAAGGGCGGTCACCCTGAAGGTATGGAGCGCCAAGGCCGGTCATATCAACCTCTATCTGCTCGACAGCGACCTGCCCGTGAACGACGGTCCGGACCGCTCGATCACCTATCAGCTCTACGGTGGCGACAGCAACACGCGCATCCAGCAGGAGGTGGTGCTGGGCATCGGCGGGGTGCGCGCCCTACGCGCCCTCGGCCTGCGTCCGACCGTGTGGCACATCAACGAAGGCCATGCCGCGTTCCAGATCCTGGAGCGCTGCCGCGAACGCGTGGCGCAGGGTATGGACTTCGCAAGTGCACTGGAGCTGGTGGCCGCAGGTACTGTGTTCACCACCCACACGCCTGTCTCTGCTGGTCACGACATCTTCGATCAGAATCAGGTCAACAACTACTTCCAGGACTTCCTCAAGGAGCTGGGGATCGACCTGCCGACCTTCATGCGACTCGGCGAGAGCCCGGGCGCGCACGGCAGCTTCAACCAGACCGCGCTGGCGCTGCACGGCTCACGCTTCCACAACGGTGTGAGCCGTATCCACGGGGCCGTTGCATCGACCATGGAAGGCTACATCTGGCCACAGGTACCGCCGGCCGAGAATCCAGTCTCCTACGTGACCAACGGCGTGCACGTACCGACCTTCCTGGCGCGCGAGTGGGTGAACCTGTTCGACATGCGCTGGGGCGGCGAATGGCGCAATGAGCTGCTCAACACCGGCTATTGGGAACGCATCGATGACATCCCCGACCACAGCTACTGGAGCCTGCGCCAATCCCTGAAGTCCGAGCTGCTGGACGACGTGCGACGCCGCGTGGTGCTGCAGCACCGGCGCAACTGCTGGAGCGAGGCACAAATCGAGCGTGTCATACGCCAGCTTTCGCCTCACGAAACCGACATACTCACCATCGGTTTCGCGCGCCGGTTCGCAACCTACAAGCGCGCCACACTGTTGTTCACCGATCCGCAGCGCCTGGAACGGCTACTGAGCGATCCCAACCGGCCCATCGTCATCATATTTGCCGGCAAGGCGCATCCCAATGATCTTCCAGGCCAGCAGCTCATCCGCGTCGTGCAGGAGTTCTCGCGCCGTCCGGAGTTCGAGGGCAAGATCATTCTGCTGGAAGGTTACGATCTGGCACTGGCGCGCAAGCTGGTCACAGGCGTCGACGTGTGGCTCAACAACCCCGAGTATCCCCTCGAAGCCAGCGGTACCTCCGGGCAGAAGGGTGGCATCAACGGTGTCATCAACCTGAGCGTGACGGACGGCTGGTGGGGCGAGGGCTACAACGGCGACAACGGCTGGGCAATCACGCCCCACGGACCGCAGTACGATGCCAGCTATAGAAACCGCGAGGAGGCGCAGGATCTGCTCGGGCTGCTGGAAAACCAGGTCGTTCCGCTCTACTACCAGCGCAACGGGCACGGCTACTCGCCGGGCTGGGTCAAAATGTCGAAGGCTTCGATGAAATCGATCATGCCCCAGTTCAACGCCCAGCGCATGGTCATGGACTACGTCAAACATTTTTACGGTCCGGCGCTGCGCCAGCGCCGCCGCCTCGCCGATTCGGATGCCGCACCGGCGCGTCAGCTCGCGAAATGGAAGTCGAGGGTGGCGCGTGTGTGGCCGCGCGTGCGGATCCGCCGCATCGATTCGGTGTTGGAAGAAATCAAGGCCGGGGCGAGCCTCCCGATCCGCGTTGCCGCGGACCTCAGCGGTCTCACGGCGGACGACGTCATCGTGGAATGCCTGGTGGGAACCGAGAACGAGAGCGGCGAGTTTGTCGTACAGGACCGCTTTGTGCTCAGCCCGGCGGGAAACAACGAAGCCGGAGAAACGCTGTTCGAGCTCGATCTCTGCCCGCGCCTGCCGGGACTGCAGCATTACAAGCTACGCATGTATCCCTACTTCGCGTTGCTGAGCCATCCGTTCGAAACCGGCTGCCTGATCTGGCTCTAGCCCGGAAATCTCACCTGCATCAGGCTTTGAAAGGACAGCGGCCGTACAACTTCACCAAGTGCCGTAATCTTGCGGGCAGATCTTCCGGCACCTGGCCCCAGTCGAGCCTCCAGCTCCAGTTGCCGCGCACCGTGCCGGGCAGATTCATACGGTGCTCGCTGCCGAGCATGAGCACATCCTGCATGGGCATGATCGCGAGTCTCGCCACCGACTCGCAGGCGGCCCGGATCAATGGCCAGGGCATCTCCTCCCGGGAGTGGCCGAGGTACTCCTCCACATAGCCGCGGCTCTCCGCGGGCAGCTCGTCGAACCAGCCGAGTGTCGTATTGTTGTCGTGGGTGCCGGTATACACCACGCTGTTCTCTTCGTGGTTGTGCGGCAGGTAAGGGTTGTCCGTGCTTCCGTCAAAGGCGAACTGCAGGATCTTCATGCCCGGCAGTCCGTAGCGGCGCCGCATGGCTTCCACGGGCGGCGTAATGACGCCCAGGTCCTCGGCCACCAGGGGCAGCGGATCAAAAGCCTGGCGCAACGTCTTGAACAGGGCGTCGCCGGGCGCTTTGACCCAGCGGCCTTGCACCGCAGTCTCGGCATGGGCGGGAATCTCCCAGTACGACTCGAAGCCGCGGAAGTGATCGATCCGCACCAGATCGAAGAGCATGAGCTGGGTGCGCATGCGCTGCATCCACCACGCAAAGCCGTCCTCCTCCATGCGTTCCCAGCGGTAATGGGGATTGCCCCAGCGCTGCCCGGTCGCGGAAAAATAGTCCGGGGGCACACCCGCAACCGCCTGCAGGCGACCCTCGTCGTCGAAGGCGAAATACTCCCGCTGCGCCCACACCTCGGCACTGTCCTCGGCGACAAAGATCGGCATGTCGCCGAACATCAGCACGCCGTGCCCGTTGGCGTAAGCCTTCAGCTCGAACCATTCACGGAAAAACACGAACTGCTCGAAGCGCTGTTGCGCGATCGACCCGGCGTTGCGTACCCGCGCCTCCTGCAGCGCTTGCGGTTCGCGATTGCGCAGTGGTGCCGGCCACTCCCACCACGGCCGCCCCTGATACTCCTCGCGTAGCGCGCTGTAGAGCACGTAGTCCTCGAGCCAGTAGGCATGCGCGGCGAGGAACGCCTCGAACTCCTCCAACTCCGCGCCACGTTTCCCGGCGAAGTAGCGCCGGGCTGCCCGCAGCTGGACCGCACGATCAGCGCAGTCCCCGGAATCCGGCAGCCAGCCCCACTGTGCCAGGCGCTCGACGCTGATCAGGCGCGGATCTCCGGCATGTGAAGACAGGCACTGGTATGGCGAGTTGTCCTCGTGCGTGGGCCCCAGGGGAAGCGTCTGCCACACCGAGAAACCGCTGGCCGCAAGGAATTCAACGAAACGCCGCGCTTCAGGGCCGATTTCGCCGGCGCGCCCGGGTCCGGGCAATGACGTGGGGTGCAACAGCACGCCGGCGCGCCGCCCATCGAGTGCACCGTTGCTCTTCTTGTGAGTTGATTTGGAGGTCATGCAAGGCCCATAGCAAAGCCACTATCCAGGCAACGGCTCCCAAGCAGTACCCGGCCGGCGGACATGACTGCGGCGTGCGCGACGGTGCGGCGCCCGCGATTTCCACGACATGCATTCAGGATTGCGCGGGTCGCATGACTCCGCCGAGGTCCGGCCGGCCCTTTCCATGGGAGATCACCTGGGTCAGGTCCTGCGGCGGAGTACGACCGAGCATCTGGTAAAGGTTGCTCAGGTGCAGGCGGAACAGCCGTTCGAAGTCGCTTACCGTCGCCTCCGGATTGTAGTCGCCGAACCACCAGAACCAGTCCGAACCCTCGCAGATCGCGAGCTGGCGTTCGGCGAGCTCCGCCTGTGCCCTGGTGAGCTTCCCCGATGCCATCACCTCGTCGAAGGTGCGCTTGGCCTCTCCGAGCAGGTCCCACCCATGGTTCTTGTCCGGGTCGCCGATCCAGGTGGAAAACGTGCCGTACACCCAGCTTCCCGAAACGAGCTTGGGAAGGGTCAACAGCGGCGCGCGCCTGTCCAGCACTTCCGAGAAGGTCGTCAGCCGCAGCCTGGGGTTCTCGCACAACCGGCGATACAGCGCGCTCAGAAAATAGTAGCCATTCTCCGGATAGTATTCCCAGGCATTTTCCCCATCCAGCACGATCGACACCACGCTGCCCTTGCGACCCTGGCACTCGCGCGCGACGTTCTCCAGATGATGCACCAGGTTGGCCACGGCATCGTCGGCGTGCCAACTCGAGTAGCTGAACCCGATCATGTCGGACAGGCCATCATTGCGGAAGAAGCAGGCGAGCTTTCCCTGCTGCACCCGGCAGGGATGGTAATGCGTCTGCGCGCGGGTCAGACCCTGTAGCTTGGGCGCCACTGCCAGGCTGTGGTTCAGCACCGCCTCTCCGCTCGCGGCCCAGCGAAACCCCATTTCCTCCAGCAACACCAGGGTCGGAGCGCTGATCCCGCCCTCGGAGGGCCAGCAGCCTCTCGGGTGGATCCCAAAACAGCGCTCAAAGGTTTTGATTCCCTGCTCGAGATGCCATCGCGCCCGTTCATGGCCACCCGGATACTGCGCCAGAAGCGGCAGCTGAACCTGCGGCATGGCCTCGCGGGCGCTCTGCAGGTCCAGAAGCAATGGCACAATGGGATGCGCGTAGGGCGAGACCGACAGCTCGACGCGCTTCATTTCCGCCAGCTTTGCATAGCGTCCTGCAATCCCCGCAAGAAGCTCTCCGATCACCTGCAACAGCTCGCGCCGATCATCCAGGCTGTAGCCCTGGCCCTGGTCCATGAGCCGCTTGATCCGGGCATCCTGCCGCCGGACGGTTTCACCCAGCCAGGCGATGTGGTACCAGGTCAGCAGGTCGGCCAGGAACTGGTCGTCGATGTACATCATGAAGTCCGGATGCTGCTGCAGCCATCCGGCCATGTCCGCCAGGCCCAGGTAGCTCGGGAAGCGCTCGATCAGGCGCGCACGGTTGGCCTGCAGGCAGTGGCGCATCAGCGCCAGTCGGGCCTCGGGCTCCACGGGAAGGACGGGATTATAAAGCGCCGCCAGCAGCGGATCGCGTATCGGTACGCTGTCGGTGAAAAAGCCTCGGACCTGCGCAGCGTAATCCGTGATCTGTTCGAGCAGCACGGGTGAGAAGTTTACGACCGCGCGCGCCTCGGGCAGCCCCTCCAGGTGGGCCGCCATGTCCACGTAATCCTTGATTGCGTGGAGGTAGGTCCAGGATCGCTGATACTCGCCGCGGACCAGGTCCCGATACTGGGGCTGGTGCATGTGCCAGCACAGCACCACCTGCAGGCGCTGATCACCGGACATGGTGCAGTTCGGAACCGAGCATCTCGGGCGTCACCAGCACCACTCCTCCCGGCGTAATGTAGAACCGCCTGGCGTCTTCCTCGGGATCTTCACCGATCACCGTGCCTTCGGTGATCTCGCAGCCCTTGTCGATCACCGCCCGGCAGATGCGCGCGTGCTGGGCAATGGTCACGTTGGGGAGCACCACACTGTCTGTGATTTCGGCAAACGAGTCCACCTTCACGTTGGAGAACAGCAGCGAATGTCGCACCTGGCCACCCGAGATGACGCAGCCGCCCGACACCATCGAGTCCACCGCCATGCCCCGCCGGCCGTCGTCATCGAACACAAACTTCGCCGGCGGTAGCTGTTCCTGATAGGTCCAGATCGGCCACTTCTCGTCGTACAGATTGAGCTCCGGCGTGACCGAGATGAGTTCCATGTTCGCTTCCCAGAATGCATCCACGGTACCGACGTCGCGCCAGTACGCCTGTCGGCCGCTCTGCACGTCACGGAACGGATAGGCCATGACGCGATACTTGGTGATCGATGCCGGAATGATGTCCTTGCCGAAATCGTGGGTCGAGTACGAAGTGTCGGCGTCGCGGATCAGCTGTTCGTAGAGGAATCCGGTGTTGAAGACGTAGATCCCCATGGAGGCCAGCGCGACATCGTCGCGGCCATGCACGGGCTCGGGATGCTCGGGTTTCTCATCGAACCCGCGCACCGCCCCACCCTCGTTGACGGCCATCAGGCCGAACTGGCTGGCGCGATCGAGCGGTACCTCGATGCACCCCACGGTCATGTCCGCCCCCTGCTCAACGTGGTAGGCGATCATCGGGCCGTAGTCCATCTTGTAGATGTGGTCGCCGGCCAGGATCAACACGTAGGCGGGGTTGTGGTTGCGGATGATATCGAGGTTCTGATAGACGGCATCCGCGGTGCCTGCATACCACGAAGCTTCGACGCGCTGCTGTGCCGGAAGCAGCTCCACGAACTCGCCGAATTCGCCGCGCAGGAATCCCCATCCCTGCTGTATGTGCCGGATCAGCGAGTGCGCCTTGTATTGTGTGAGCACGCCGATGCGCCGGATGCCGGAGTTGATGCAGTTCGACAGCGGAAAGTCGACGATGCGGAATTTCCCGCCGAATGGGACCGAGGGTTTGGCGCGCCACAGGGTGAGGTGCTTCAGGCGCGATCCCCGACCGCCGGCCAATATCAACGCCAGCGTGTCGCGTGTGAGGCGACTGACAAAACGGGGGGCCTGAGTGACACTCATCTGATGCTCTGCTCCTGTACCGATTCGTAGGTCGGCCCTGACGGTTCCGTCGCGGTCCGATTGTCGTCTAGATGGGACTTCGATCCGGGTTGGGCGCTTATGGTACCATCTGCGAGCGAATTGTTAACGGGTTCCCAGCGCTCATTTATTCGGCTCTGTCAGGCAACTCCAAGGTCGGCGGCAAGCACGTGCAGCAAACCGAAAATCCCTCTGGGACCAGCAGCGTCTCTCCCGTTTCCCCCGAAGTGCGGCGGGTACTCGAGGCGCGCCATCACGATCCCTTTACCCTTCTGGGCAAGCATTGGCACGCTGCGGGCGCCGTGGTACGCACCCACCTCCCCGGCGCGGCCTCCGTAGAGATCGCGGACGGCGGACTGATCATGAAGCGCCTGTCCGGCACCGACTGGTTCGAATGGACCGGACGCCGGGATGCCGTACCCGAGCGCTACCGTCTGAGCTGGGTAGATCGCCACGGCACGAGGCATACGGCCCACGATCCGTATTGTTTTCCGCCCCAGCTCTCGGACTTCGACCTGCACCTGTTCAGTGAAGGACGACACGGGCACGCCTACCGGTTCATGGGTGCCCACCACCACACGGCGGACGGGATTCCGGGCGTGCGCTTCGCCACCTGGGCACCAAATGCCGAGCGGGTCAGCGTGGTCGGGGATTTCAACGACTGGGACGGGCGCTGCCATCCAATGCGCGTGCGCGGCGGCGGAGGGGTCTGGGAACTGTTCATACCCGAGCTGCAGGCTGGCGCGCTGTACAAGTTCGAGGTCCGCAATCGCGCCACCGGCGCCATCCACCTCAAGGCCGATCCCTATGCCCAGCACTTCGAGGTGCGGCCGAGCACGGCCTCGATCGTCGACGGCGCTGACCCCTACGCCTGGCAGGACGGTGAGTGGTTGGAACGGCGCCAGCACCACAACTGGTTGCACGAGCCGCTTTCCGTCTACGAGGTTCATCTCGGGTCGTGGCAGCGCGAGCTGAAAGGCGGCTTCCTGGACTATCGCCAGCTCGCCGAACGCCTGGTCGCCTACGTTACCGCCACGGGTTTCACTCACATCGAGCTCCTGCCCATCACCGAGCACCCGCTGGACGACTCCTGGGGCTATCAGACCGTCGGCTATTTCGCGCCGACCAGCCGCTTTGGCACGCCGGCCGATTTCCGCTATTTCGTCGACTACTGCCACCGCCACGGCATCGGCGTGCTGCTCGACTGGGTGCCGGCGCACTTCCCCAAGGACGCCCACGGACTTGCGCGCTTCGACGGCAGCGCACTCTACGAGCACGAGGATCCGCGACGCGGCGAGCATCGCGACTGGGGCACGCTGATCTACAACTTCGGGCGCAACGAAGTCCGCAGCTTCCTGCTGTCCAGTGCCCTGTACTGGCTCGAGGAGTTTCATCTGGATGGGCTGCGCGTGGACGCCGTGGCCTCGATGCTGTACCTGGACTACTCGCGCAATGCCAATGGATGGGTTCCGAATATCTACGGCGGCAACGAAAACCTGGAAGCCATCGATTTCCTGCGCGAGCTGAACCGCGTGACCCATAGCCAGGTGCCGGGCAGTCTGATGATCGCAGAGGAGTCCACCGCGTGGCCGCAGGTGACGCGCCCGACCTGGCTGGGCGGTCTCGGCTTCTCCATGAAATGGAACATGGGATGGATGCATGACACCCTGCTGTACATGAGCAAGGACCCGATTCACCGCCACTACCACCACGACCAGCTGACGTTCGGACTGCTGTATGCGTTCAGCGAAAACTTCCTGCTGCCCTTCTCTCACGACGAGGTCGTGCACGGCAAGCGCTCCATCCTCGACAAGATGCCCGGCGACCCCTGGCAACGCTTTGCCAATGTGCGCCTGCTCTACACCTACCTGTTTACGTACCCGGGGAAGAAGCTGTTGTTCATGGGCAACGAATTCGCACAGGGTAGGGAGTGGAACCACGCGACGGCGCTCGACTGGGACCTGCTGGATGTCCCTCAGCACCGGGGCGTACGCGATCTGGTCGGCGACCTCAACCGGCTTTATCGCTATCAGCCAGCCTTGCACCATCACGACTTCGACGATCGGGGGTTCGAATGGGTCGACTGTCACGACTCGGCGCAGTCGACGCTGAGCTATCTGCGCAAGGAGGGCGAAGAGATCATGATCGTGGTGCTGAACTTTACGCCGGTGCCCCGCATGGCCTACCGCATCGGCGTTCCGCGGCCCGGCTACTATCGTGAAGTGCTGAATTCGGATTCCACCTACTACGGTGGCAGCAACATCGGAAACGGCGGGGTCATCGCCGACGCCGTACCCTGGATGGGCAGGCCCTATTCCCTGCTGCTCACCCTGCCGCCTCTGGCAGGCATCGTCCTCAAGCCGGAATAAGAGGCGGCGTCAGGGGCGAAAGGCGATCACCACCTCGGCGCTGAGCTCGATCCACGGTCCGCCGATCAGGTCGATGCAGGTCGGAACGGCGGGGAAAACCGCGTCGAGACAGTCCGCAATCGCCGACGGCTTGCCAGGCAGATTGATAATCAGCGTCCTGCCGCGCGTTCCCGCAATCTGGCGCGAGAGGATGGCGGTCGGCACCTTGCACAGCGACACGGCGCGCATCTGCTCGCCAAATCCGGGCAGGATGCGATCACAGACACTCGCGGTCGCCTCGGGCGTGATGTCTCGCGGGGCGGGGCCTGTTCCGCCGGTGGTCACGATCAGGCTGCAGCCTTCCTTCTCGCAGAGCTCACGCAGAACCTCCTCCAGCGGCACACGCTCGTCGGGAACCAGCCGCGCGACGGGCTCCCAGGGCGTTTTGAGGCGATCGCGCAACCACTCGAGTATGGCCGGACCGCCCTGATCCTGGTACTCCCCGCGACTCGCGCGGTCCGAAACCGTCACGATGCCTATCCGCACCTTGTGCGTCATCTGCATGCCTCCCGAGGGTGATCCAGACACCGAAGTCCAGCCCGCGACGGGCCGTAGCCGTCCTCAGGCAAACTGCCGGAGTCGCACGGGCAGCCGCTGCGCACCCCAGGTCCCCGGGGCGGCTTCCCAAACGCCTGCGCACGGGATGTCGCAGCGCGGACAACGCCCCCCGGCCAGATGCCACTGGGTGATCGTGTACCAGTCGCGCCCGATCAGCAGCTCGCCGCAGGCGTGGCAAAACGTACTGCCCCCCTCTTCGTCATGCACGTTCCCGGTGTAGGCGTAGCGCACGCCGTTGCGGCGGGCAATGGTACGCGCCCGCTGCAGCGTGGCAGCCGGCGTCGAGGGCTTGTCCAGCATCTTCCAGTCCGGGTGAAAGGCGGTGAAATGCATGGGCACGTCCGGTCCCAATTGCTCCACCACCCAGCGCGTCATGGCGTCGATTTCCGCATCGGAATCGTTCTCTCCCGGAATCAGCAGGGTGGTGAGCTCCAGCCAGACGTCGGTCTCGTGTCGCAGATACTGCAGCGTGTCCAGAACCGGCTGAAGGTGGCCGCCGCAGATCTTCCAATAGAACTCGTCCGTGAAAGCCTTCAGGTCGACGTTGGCGGCATCCATATGGCCGAAGAGCTCGCGGCGCGGCGCGTCGCAGATATAGCCGGCGGTCACCGCGACCGACTTGATCCCCACTGCGCGGCAAGCCCGCGCCACGGCCACAGCGTATTCCAGGAAGATCACCGGATCGTTATAGGTGTAGGCGACGCTGCGGCAGCCCAGCTCCTGCGCCACTCGGGCGATCTTCCCGGGCGAGGCTGCATCGGCCAGCGTATCCATTTCCCGGGACTTGCTCATGTCCCAGTTCTGACAGAACTTGCAGGCGAGATTACAGCCGGCAGTCCCGAACGACAGCACCGCCGTGCCCGGCAGGAAGTGGTTGAGTGGCTTCTTCTCGATCGGATCGACGCAGAATCCGCTGGAGCGCCCGAAAGTGGTGAGTACGATCTGATCCCCTTCGTTGGCGCGGACGAAACACAAACCGCGTTGACCCTCGTGCAGCCTGCAGGTGCGCGGGCAGACGTCGCACTGGATGCGGCCGTCTTCGAGTTTGTGCCAGTACTGGGTGGTAACGATATCGGTGTGCGTCATAGGTCTGGAAAGGTGGTGCGATTCAAGAGCCGGGGTGTGTCGCGGGGCCGGGTGCGTACGCGCTCGCGTCAGGTCCCCGCGCCCACTTGGAAGCGCCGGCCAACGCCCTCATTATACGGCCGTCAGGCATGTCGCGTGAGGAAAAGCCATGAGCAACATCCGACCACCCGCCGTCGCAGGGACGTTCTATCCTTCCGACCCCGTGGCCCTGCGCGCTGAAATCGAGGATCTGCTGAGTGCAGCCCAAGCGGACGGGCCGGTTCCCAAGGCGATCATTGCTCCGCACGCCGGCTACGTCTATTCCGGATCCGTGGCCGCAACCGCCTATGCGCGGCTGATGCCGGGCCGAGAGACGCTGCGGCGGGTGGTGCTGCTGGGCCCGGCGCACCGCATTCCGTTCCGTGGCCTGGCGGCGAGTGCGGCCGCGGCCTTCGAGACCCCCCTGGGCGAGGTACGCCTCGATCATGATGCGCTGGAAAAGGTCCTCAGGCTGCCGCAAGTTCAGCGCCTGGACCTCGCACACGCCGGCGAGCACAGCCTCGAGGTGCAGCTGCCGTTCCTTCAGGTCGTGTTACGGGACTTCTCCCTGGTTCCGCTTGTGGTCGGCGAGGCGTCGCCCAACGAGGTCGATGAAGTGCTGGAGTGCGTCTGGGGTGGTCCCGAAACGCTGGTCGTCATCAGCTCCGATCTCAGCCACTACCACGATTACGCGGCGGCTCGCCGGCTGGACCACGCCACCTCCCAGGCCATAGAAGGCTTGCGTCCCGAGGCGATCAGCTACCAGGATGCCTGCGGGCGCAACCCGATCAATGGTCTGCTGGTGGCGGCACGTCACCATGGGCTACGGGCGCGAACCCTCGACCTGCGCAATTCCGGAGACACCGCCGGTCCCTCGGACCGTGTCGTGGGCTACGGCGCTTATGCGTTCGACTGAAACACTCTCCGCGCTCAGCGCCGTTCACAAGGATTATCTGCATAGACTCGCCCAGGCGGCAATTGCCTATGGCGTTGAGCACGGGCACTCACCGCCCGCCATCGAGGAGGACTGCCCGGCTACACTGCGCGTGCCGGGCGCAAGCTTCGTGACGCTGCGCCGCGCGGGCCTGCTGCGCGGATGCATAGGGACTCTGGATGCCTACCGGCCGCTTGCCGAGGACGTGGCGGAAAATGCCTGCGCGGCGGCGTTTCACGATCCGCGCTTTCCACCCTTGGCCGCGGACGAGATTCCTGAACTGGAGACGCAGATTTCCGTGCTGAGCACGCCCCAGCCCATGACGTTCGGTTCGGAGAAGGACCTGCTGGCACAGCTGCGCCCGGGAGTGGACGGGCTCATACTCCAGGAGGGGCAGCTCCGGGGCACGTTCCTGCCCTCGGTCTGGGAAATGCTGCCGCAGGCACCGGAGTTTATCGCGTCGCTGAAACGCAAGGTCGGCTTGCAGCCCGACTACTGGTCGAACACGCTGCGGGTATGGCGCTACACCGCTGACTGCTTCGGCGGTGGACCAGACACCACCTGCGCGTCAGGGCGGTGAGGTCAGGCAGCGGCCAACCGAACCCGGCGCACAGATGCGGCGGTCGGGCCAGATGGCATTGTCCAGCCGGGCGCCAGTCAGATCTGCAGCGCCCAGCTTGGCACCCGCAAGGTCGGCGTAGGACAGATCTGCATCACGGAGGTCTGCATAGGACAGGTCGGCGGCGCGCAACGCCGCTCCCACCAGGTGGCTGCGGCGCAAATCGCTGTAGCTGAGGTCGGCAAGCGCAAGATCGGCATAGGAGAGCTGGGCCTCGTTAAGGCGTGTGCCGCGCAGCCGCGCCCCCGCCAGACTGGCATTGCGCAGGTCTGCGGCGCGCAGGTCGGCACTTGTGTAGGCTGCACCCTCGAGGTGGCAGTTGGTCCAGTTCACCCCGGGTGCCGGCGGAGCATCGCATTGTGCGCCCTCAGGTGCGGGACGCGGCGCCCGCGACATGAGAAGCGCCAGCAGGACGCTGAACGCCAGCCCTACAAGCACCGGAACCACATAGCTCTCGCTTTCCGTACCGACTGGCTGAAGGACCTTTTCCCGGACCTCGCGGTGGTGCAACACCTCCGTGGATTCAGGCCTGCGGCGATCACCGCTGCGACGCTCCGAGGCCACGCTTGCAACGTCTGTGACGGCTTGCCGACGGTCGGAAGCCGCCCGCTCGTCGGCGGCCCGACGCGCCAGGAGCACCTGCTGCGGATCGGGCGGGCTACCCCCGACCATGCATTCCGGCATCAGTTCGGGAATTTGAGCGAGTGGACACCAATCCTTGCGATTCCTGCTGACTTCGTCCCCCGGAAGCACGCGTCCCAGCAATACGTATCGCGTCAGTTGTCCGCAAGGAAACGGTCCGCGCACAGTTCCGTCGCGGCGCGTGTACCAAAGAGCGTTGGAAGTGACTGGAGTCATTTTGCAGGTCCAAAGCACAATCCATGCCTGCGCGACCTCCGCCCGTCGGTTCGCCTTCAAAGCGTCCCCCAGCCGCCGATACCGCGTGCCTCCAGAGCCTGCGTTTCGGTCCTTGCGTGCCCACCAACCCCATACAGCCCGTCCTGGCCCCGGCAGCCGCAGCTGCTCCTGCCGCGGTGCGCGCCTGGCAGGCGGGTCAGTTGCTGCAGGCCATGGCGCTCACCAACACCACCAACGGCCACGTATTGCTGCGCATCGGCGATGTGCAGGTGCAAGCGCGTACGCACCTCACCCTGCGCGCCGGACAGGAGCTCACGCTTCAGGTCGAGCGCAATGGCACGCAGACGGTCCTGCGCCTGGCAGAGGCGACGCCTCAGGATCCGTCCGCACGTATCGCCCGCGAGGCACTGCCGCGCCAGTTATCACTGCCGCCGTTGCTGGCAAACCTCGGCGCGCTGGCTACGGCGACCGACCCTGAGCCGCTGGGCCTGAGCCAACAGATCCTCGCCACGGCCCGCAAGCTGTTTCAGGCATTGCCGGATACTACGGTGGTGCGCACGGCAGAAGGTCTGCGTGCGGCAGTGCGCGACTCCGGCCTGTTCCTCGAAGCCCGGCTCGCAGGCAAGATCCCGCAGGCGAATCAAGCAAACGCGGATCTCAAGGCCAACCTACTGAGGTTGCGCCAGGCGCTCGTCGAATCGCAGTCCCAGCAGCCTGGCACCGCCGGCACCGGCGCCGCCAGGGAGCGCGTTCCTCTCCCGACAGCCGATCCCTACCGGCCACCGATGCGTGGCACCGCGCCGTTCCCGCAGACTGCAGCATTGCCGACGCTCCCTGACCTGCCGCGGGAGGAAGCTCCGCAGGCACTGCTGCGCCAGGTGGAAGGGGCGCTGGCGCGGCTGGAGCTGGGCCAGGTGGCCGCGCTCGCCGGCCAGGAAACGCTGGCCTGGCTGGTAGAGATTCCGGTACGGAATGGGACCACGGCCGACCTCTTGCATCTCCAGATCGTCGGCGAGGGAGCCGGTGGCGGGGCGATGCAACGTCGCGCCTGGAGTGTCACTCTGGCATTCGACCTTCCGGGCCTTGGCGCGGTAAGCGCACGGCTGGTGCTGGACGAGGATCGCGTCTCGGTGACCTTGTGGGCGGAACGCGCGAGCAGTGCCCGGCGCTTCGATGCCCACTTGGCCGAGCTGCATGAGGCACTGGAGGAATGCGGGGTCCGGCCCGGGAAGTTGACGTGTCACGAGGGACAACCGCCAGGGCCGCAGTTGCCTGCGGCGCGGGACGTCCTGGTCGATGAGCGTGGATGACCAGCATGTCCGAATCCGAGCGACCATCCGCAGACAAGGAACCCGAACAGGCCGTCGCCCTGCGCTACGAAGGACGGGGCGCTCCCCGAGTCACCGCGAAGGGGCACGGGCCGGTCGCACAGAACATCGTCGAGATCGCGCGCGAGAATGGCATTCCCCTGTACGAAGATGCCGAGCTGGCCCGCTTCCTGGGCCGAGTCGAACTGGAAGAGGAAATCCCGGTGGTGCTGTATCGCGCCGTCGCCGAGGTAATCGCCTTCGCCTATCGCATGGCCGAGCGCAGCCGCCGCTAGCCATCCATTCACTTGCTGGCCAGCCGCTGGCCGCCAGGTGAGATTTTCGGGCCGGATCCGGGCTAGGCCCCATAGCCCAACGGTCGGTGGCGGGTGGCATACGCCAACAGCAGTCATGGAATGAGCGTGTACGGGTGAGATGTCTATCCCGGCGCCACGTAAAGGGATTCACCGCCTGCGCCGCTACTCGCCCGCGGTTCGGTATGGCCGGGTCTTTGACATCGAACGACCGGCCGACCCGCTACCCCGCTCGATATTAGAACCGACCTCGACCGGCGTATCCACCGGGCGGTAGCACGACCACACTGCATGGGAGGTATTCGAATGTTGTCCAGCCGGGATGAACCAGTGGGTCTCCGGTTTCGCCCCCTCCCATCTCAGCCTGGCAGTCGTGCGCCGACGCGCGCCGGTGCAGCCTAGCCTCGAGCACCACGCGACGTGGCGCAACCGGCGGAAAGCGGAACGAGTGCTCAGGTGCGCGGAGACGCGCTCCTGCGCAGCGCAGTACTGGACGAGCTGCGACACAATCGGATCCTGATCGCCGACATCATCCCGGGCAATCTGGCGCTGCTCCATGCGGTACTTAAGAAGAGCGGGTTTCGTGACATCGTGCTGGCGCACAATGGTGCGGACCTGATGTTGGAGTTGCGCCGCGGGCTGGAACCTGGTCAGCCGGTCGTTGACATCATCCTGATCGGCGACGGCGTTGTCGACCCCGATGCACGGGGACTCTGTGAGGCGCTGCGCTCGGAAGACCGCTACGCCGGCACGCCGGTGCTGTTGCTGAGCACCAACCCTTCCTGGGACGAGGCAATTGCGCGCACCGCATACGAAGCCGGTGTTGCGGACGTGCTGTTCAAGCCCACCCGAACGGCCGACCTTCTGCCCAGGGTGATCGCTCCGTTGCGCATCCGGCGCGAACAGGACCAGCGTCGCCAGCGGGAGCAATCACTGTCGGTCGAGCTTGCCGACCTCAAGGCGCTGCGCGCGCGCCTGCAGTACTTGGTCGTGCACGACGACCTCACCGGACTCGCGAACCGCCGCGGCCTGGAGGAGGCTTTGGAGCTCGCGGTGCAGCGCGCGCGGCGCGACCTCATCCAAAGCGCCCTACTCTATCTGGACATCGACCAGTTCAAGGTGGTGAACAGCTATGAAGGCCATCGCGCGGGCGACGCCCTGCTCCTGCGCGTCGGCAATCTGCTGCGCGAGTCGGTTCGGGAAGGAGATACGCTCGCGCGTATCAGCTCGGACGAGTACGCGCTGCTCTTGAACGGCGTGGCGCGCCAGCAGGCGCTGGACCGGGCGGAGCAACTGCGCGCCATCGTGGAAGCTGCTCGTTTCGAGAGCGCCGGACACGGCTACCGGGTCAGCGCGAGCGTAGGCGTCGCACTGCTGGGTCCCCACGACACGACGAGCGCAAGCGAAATACTGTCCCAAGCGGATCAGGCGTGCTATGTGGCCAAGAACCAGGGCCGCAATCTGGTGCACCTCTACAGTCGGGACGACACCGAGCTGTTGCACCTGCACGACAACATGCGTTGGGTGCCGCTGATCCGCGACGCCCTCGCGCACGACAACTTTGACCTGGTGTTCCAGCCGGTGCTGCGTGTCGGGGATCGGACCGTCCAGCGCTATGAAGCGCTGCTGCGCATGATTGGTCCCGACGACAAGCTCATCGATCCGCTGGAGTTCATCGGTGCCGCCGAGCGCATGGGTCTCATTCACCACATTGACCGTTGGGTGATCGGTCGCGCGATCGAGACGTTGGGCGGTCTGCCTCCGGACCGCGTCGATGTGTGCCTCAACGTGAATCTGTCCGGGCATGCGTTCCAGGACGCACAGCTGGTCCCCATCATACGTGAGCACCTGCGAGCCAGCGACGTCGCCGCGCAGCGCATTACATTCGAAATCACCGAAACCGCGGCGATCGCCAACTTCACTCAGACCCGGCGCATGGTGGACCAGCTGCGGGCGCTCGGCTGCCGGTTCGCCCTCGACGACTTCGGCGCGGGGTTCAACTCCTACAACTACCTGAAGCAGCTGCCGGTGGATTACCTGAAGATCGACGGCGCCTTCATCATCAATCTGACCCGCGATACGGTGGATCAAACTCTGGTGAAGTCCATGGTCGCGATCGCCCGGACACTGGGCAAGGAAACGGTCGCGGAGTTCGTCGGCAACGCGGAAACGCTGGCGCTTCTGCAGTCGTACGGCGTCGACTATGCACAAGGCCACTTCGTAGGCCCCCCCCAGCGCGATCTCACCAGGGTGCTGCCGCCGGTCACCGAACACCAACTGCACAACTCGGCCTGCGACCTGCGCGAAAATTGAAAAGCCGCGCCACCGATATCTGTGCGCGCCGCTTCGCGGTCATTGGGTCGTGTGCACATCTCCGAGCCGGCCGGCATGATCCGGACCGTGCATCAGCACCACCAGCTCCGCTTCGCCCTGGCTCAGACCGCAGGCGGCAATAAGATCCTGCGCAGAAGCACCACGCTGCACCATGCGGATGGCCTGGGCGTACGGGCGCTCGCCCACGCTACGTACTTCCAGCTGATCCTGGCGCTCCGACAGCCGGCGTAATTGGCGCTCCAGACCCAGCAATCGTTCCCCAACTCCCGCCGCACCGGCACAGAGGGCAGCAAAGTCTCGCTGCAGTCCCTGCAGGACCTGCGCGTCGGGTCCGGGCTCCTGCTCCTTACCCGCTCGATACGGGTTCAGCCACATCCAACACGCGGCGCCGAGCAGACCGCCCACACCAGCGATCAGCAACACGCCCAGGTTGAACAAGCCCTGCGCCATTCACGCGTACTCGTCGACCTGAGGGTCGGGTGGTTCATCGCCCGAATTGTCGTCGGACTTGCGCTTGCGCTCCGGTGGCTGTTCCGGAGACTTCCGCGTGCGTCCCTCTCCGCTGGGGCGCACCGGCCACACAGGATCGAGTGGCTTGATGTCGCGGACGTCCTGCATAACGGCGCGGCTAGATTCCCGCGGCCTCCATCCACTCGTCGTCCGAAAGTAGCTTGTGCAGATCCATGAGGATCAGCAGTTCACCTTCGAGGCTGACCACGCCCTGCAGGTACTTCGAACTCTCATCGTTGCCGACGTTCGGAGCCGATTCGATCTGGGAATTGCTGATGTCGATCACTTCGGCGACACTGTCGACCAGCACGCCGAGAATATTCTTGTTCACTTCGATGATCACGACACGCGAAGCCTCGTCGATGCCTCTCGGCCCCAGCCCAAGACGCACCCGCGTATCGATGACCGTCACCACATTGCCGCGCAGATTGATGATCCCGAGGACGTAGTGCGGCGCGCCGGGTACGGGTGCAATCTCGGTTACCCGCAGCACCTCCTGCACCTGCATGACGTCGATGCCGTAACTCTCGTTGCCCAGCTTGAACGTAACCCAGCGCCGGGTGACGTCGCTGTTGCTCTGCACCATGGTATTCATAGGTCTGCATCTCTCACGAGTCGTGCTTTCCGCCTGCGCGCGCCCGCTGCGTCAAATACCGGTCGCATCCCATCTACGCCGTGGGCGAAGCAGATTCCGTGCCACTGGCCTGAAGTTTTGCCTCGAGAGCTGCCGCCAACAGGTCCGGATCGACGAGTCCGCCGGCCTCCTCGCGTACGATTCCCGTAAGCCAGGTCCAACGACCCGGCGCCGTGCGCCACCGGACTGCCTGCGGCTGAACCGTGACGCGTTCCAGCACCTCGTCGCAGATCAGTCCCCAGGCGCCGACGTCCAGTAGCACGATATGGCCGTGGCGTCTTCGCGCCGGGCGCGCCACCCGCCGGCTCTCCGGCAATATCAGGGACGCAGTCTCCACTACGCGAAATGCAGTGCCATGGTGCGCGATATCGCCGACCAGCCACTCACCGCGCGCGGAGGTGCCCGGCTCTCGCCACGCCACCACGCCGGAGAGACGTGCCAACGGAAACGCCAGCGCCAGGCCGTGCACCTTGCCGATCAAACAGGAAAACGGCTGCCGCGCCCATTCGGGAAGCGGCGGCGGTGCATCGAGTTGTCCTACGGCATGTGCCGGCAGATCAACCAAAGCTGGGATGGGGTTCGCCGCATCGGCGCTCCCATCGAGCAGGGCATCGAAGTACGCGCCCAATGCGCTGCGCTGGTCGAGCAATCGAGCATCCTCCAGACGCACGTTCATAGTGCAATCCTCGGAATGTTCAGGCGCTCGAGATCGAGCAGAAACTGCAGGAGCGCGGCGTAGGCCAGCGTGCCGCGTGCGTCGGGCTGCTGATGGCTCAAGGGGTGGCCGGCGCGACTGGCCTCGCGGAACCTGGTGTCGACGGGGATGACAGCGTCCCACAACGCCGGCGTGTACTCGTCGCGCAGTGCACGGAGGCTGTCGATGGCGGCGCGGGTCCGGCGATCAAATAGTGTCGGCACGATGGTATAGGGCAGACCGCGCCGCAGCGAGCGCGAAATCATGTTGAGGGTGTGCAGCATGCGCTCCAGCCCGCGCAGCGCCAGGAACTCGGTCTGCACCGGGATCACCAGACGCTCGCAGGCCGCCAGCGCGTTGACCATCAGCACACCGAGCATGGGCGGACAGTCGATGATCACGCGTGGAAAGCACCCAGCGAGACGGTTCAATGCCCGCGCCAGGACGAGCCCCATGCCGTGCTGAGCCCCCAGCTGACGATCAAGGGTGGCCAGCGCTGTCGATGCAGGGATCAGGTGCAAGTGCTCGAACGGAGTCGGCTGCACCAGGTTGACCTGCGTCACCGCCGACGAATGGAACAGCGAGTAGACACCGCTTTCCACGAGATCGGGATCGTGACCGAAGTAGGCGGTCAAAGAACCGTGTGGATCGAGGTCGACCAGCAGGGTGTCTTCGCCGGCGAGCGCCGTCAGCCCGGCCAATGTGACCGCGGTGGTCGTCTTGCCTACCCCACCCTTCTGATTCGCAATTGCCCATATGCTCATGGCGCAGTCTCCTGGTGCGATGCCGGCTCCTGCTGCGAGCCGGGTTCCGGCGCTGAGCCGTGGGCGGATGCAAAGGCGCCCCCCGGCGAGGCGATGCGTAGAGGCTTGAAATTCGCACTTATGCCCGGGAACGGCAGCTCGATCGGCGGTGCGATCGCCGTAAAGCCCATCTGGTGCGCGGGGTTCGCTAACGACGGAGCGATCATGGCGCGGCCTTCCTTCCGCGCCCTGTCCGGCGGTGCGGATGGCTTCGCGGGCGCAAGCACTGGCACCGAAGGCAGCGACTCTGCATGCCGGACAATTCCGGTACTCCCGGGTAATGACTTGGGAGCGTCGCGCTCGGGGGGTTGCGGCTCTTCGGCGCTTGCGGGCGGTGGAAGCTTCGTCGGATCCTGCGCGTCGGCCAGCGACCTGGCCTCGCGCGTCGGCGCCCGCCTCTATGACCAGCACCACTCGCCGATTGCGGGCTCGACCCTCCTCAGTGCTGTTGTCGGCGACAGGCCGAAACTCGCCGTAGCCGATGGCCGCCATCCGCGTCGGCTCGATTCCGGAGCGCGTGAACAGATTGACCACACTGGCCGCGCGCGCCGCCGACAGCTCCCAGTTGGAGGGGTACGCCAAAGTGTTGATGGGCACGGCGTCAGTGAACCCTTCCACGTGGATGGGGTTGGGGAAGCGGCTCAGAATCTGCGCGAGGCTCTCCAGCACAGGCACCGCGGTGGACTCGAGGCGCGCACTGCCGCTGCCGAACAGAATGCTGGTGTTGATCTCCACCTCCACCCACAGTTTGGTGCGCCGCACTTTGATGAGGTCCTTCTCGATCAGCGGCTGCACGGCACGCTCGATCTCCTCGGCCATGCGCCGCATGGCGACTTCACCGGACTCGGTACCCGTGGCGCCTGTACCGGCGGTGCCCTTCTGAGCGGGTCTCCGCGCGGGTGGCGGTGGATCGCCTTGGCGCTTCGGCGTGGGCACGGGCCGGTTGAAGATCTGTATCACACCGGGCGTGTCACGCACCGAGAAGTCGACGCCAAGCGGTGTTTTGCGGACATTTCCCACCTGTATGGGCTCCATGCTCTTCTGCGGGGCGCGAAATGCCGCGACCAGGGCTTCCGAGAGCACGCGGTACTTGCCCTCGTTCACCGAAGAGACCGAATACATCACGACGAAAAACGCAAACAGCAGCGTAATGAAATCGGCATAGGACACCAGCCACCGCTCGTGGTTGGAGTGCTCTTCCGGCTTTTTTTTGCGACCGCCGCTCACCTGCGCCTACCGGAGCGCCGCACACGAACGCGGCCGGGCCGCAGTCGAAGTAGGCTGTGCGTTCATCAATGCAGATACCCCTGCAGCTTGGTCTCGATGTTGCGGGGGTTTTCCCCTTCGGCAATGGAGATGACGCCTTCTATGATCATCTCCCGGAACTGTGAGTGATGGTGGACGATGCTCTTCAACTTGGCCGCCATCGGCAGGAAGATCAGATTGGCCATGCCGACGCCGTAGATGGTGGCGACAAAAGCAGTGGCGATTCCGCTGCCAAGCTTCCCCGGGTCGGCCAGATTGTTCATGACATGGATAAGGCCCATCACCGCCCCGATGATGCCGATGGTCGGACTGTATCCACCCATGCCCTCGAATACCTTGGCACCCTCCACGTCGTGGTGCTCCTTGGTGCCGAGCTCGACCTCCAGAATGGTGCGGATGGTATCGGGCTCGCTGCCGTCCACCAGCAGCTGCAGACCCTTGCGGGCAAAGAGGTCCTCCTCGCTTTCGGCCATGGACTCCAGACCGAGCAGGCCTTCCTTGCGTGCGATATTGCTCCAGCCGACGATCTTCTCGACTGCGGCCTGGGCCGCGAGCTTGGGAGGGATGAAGACCCAGCCCACCATGCGCAGCGCGCGCAGGAACACCGGGAGTGGTGATTGCAGCATGATGGCGCCTATGGTGCCGCCGCCGACAATGATCAGGGCCGTGAGCTGAAGCAGGGAATCAACATGACCGCCTTCGAGAACGTTGCCACCGAGGATGGCCCCGATCGCCACGAGGATCCCGATGATGCTGAGGATGTCCACCGATCAGAGCCCTTCGGCGAGGCTGGCACCGATCTGGTTGAGTGGTAGCACGCGATCGGCGAGACCGGCTTCGACCACGGCCATCGGCATGCCATAGATCACGCAGCTTGCCTCGTCTTGCGCCCACACCGATGAGCCGTCACGCTTGAGCAGTCGGGCGCCCTCGCGGCCGTCTGCTCCCATGCCCGTCAGCACGACCGCCAGGACCTTGCCCGGGTAGGTTTTGGCGACCGATGCGAAGGTGACGTCGATGCAGGGGCGGTAGTTCAGGCGCTCGTCGCCGTCCACCACTCGGATGCGGATATGTCCACCACGCGCCTCGACAATCATCTGGCGGCCACCGGGGGCGAGATAGGCGGTCCCCGCGGCCAGGAGGTCTCCGTCCAGGGCCTGGCGCACAGTGATGGCACACAGGTTGTTAAGCCGATCCGCGAATGCTGGTGTGAAACTCGCCGGCATGTGCTGGATCAACAGCAATGGCACCGGGAAACTTGCCGGCAACGCGGTGAGGATCTGCTGCAGCGCTACCGGACCTCCCGTGGAAGTGCCGATGGCGACGACCTGGTACGCACCGCGTCCGACTCCGCCCCGCACCGCGGGCGCCGCGGCGGGGCTCGCGCGAGGCACGTGGACGGTGGTGCCGAGGGGCGACGCATTCACGGCGGGACGCAGCGCTTCGGACCGCACGGCGGACGCGCGCCGCCGCCGTGCCAAGGCCAGCACGCGCGCGCGCAACTGTTCCTGGCCTTCCTGGCGATCGCGTCCCATCTCCTCGAACTGCTTGGGCAGGAAATCGAGTGCACCTGCCTCCAATGCGTCCAGGGTGGCGCGGGCTCCCTGGTGGGTGAGCGAAGACAACATGAGTACCGGCGTGGGGCGACTCGACATGATCCGACGCACGGCACTGATCCCATCCATGACCGGCATCTCCACGTCCATCGTGATCACGTCCGGCTGCAGCTCGTGAACCTTCTTCAGGGCCTCGGCACCGTCGCTGGCGGTACCTACGACTTCGAGTCGCGGATCGGCACTCAGGATTTCGCGTATCCGGCGCCGGAAAAAACCCGGAGTCGTCCACGATGAGTACGCGCACCGCCATCAACCGGCGCTCCGCAACTGCTGTCGGGTGCTTAGGCAGCCATCGTCAGTAACACCGGCGCTATCCCCTTTGGCACCGGTGCTCACGCCCATGCCCTCCGGGCGTAAGCCTTCATCAGGCTGGGTATGTCAAGGATGAGGGCGATGCGGCCGTCGCCGGTGATGGTCGCGCCCGCGAAGCCTGCAAGGCCGCGCAGCAGTGCCCCCAGGGGCTTGATGACCACCTCCTCCTGGCCGAGCACACGGTCGACGACGAAGCCCACGCGCTGGTTGCCGACATGTACCGTGACGACTTGGCCCGTGACAACGGCCCCCCCGCTGCCGTCGACGGAAAGCCAGCGCTGCAGATAGAACAAAGGCAGGGCCTTGTTGCGTACCATTACCACCAGTTGTCCATCGACGACGTTGGTCCGGGCGGCGTCCAACGGGAAGACTTCGCTGACGCTGGAGAGCGGCAGTGCGAAAGTGCGCTCGTCGATCTGCACCATGAGCGTCGGCATGATCGCGAGCGTGAGCGGAACCTTGATGCGAATTGAGGTACCCGTGCCCAGGGCGGAGTCGACGGTGACCGTGCCGTTGAGTTGCGCAATGCGGGTCTTGACGACGTCCATGCCCACCCCCCGTCCGGACACGTCGGAGATTTCCGCCTTGGTCGAGAGCCCGGGCAAAAAGATCAGGTTGTAGCATTCACTGTCGGTCAGCCGCGCGGCACTGTCCGCGTCCATCAGACCCTTTTCGACAGCCTTGCGGCGCAGGACCTGGGGGTTGATGCCGGCGCCGTCGTCGCGGATGGTGAGCAGGATGTGGTCACCTTCCTGCTCGGCCGCGAGTGTCACTTTGCCGCCGCGCGGCTTGCCCACTGCCTCGCGCGCCTCGGGCGCCTCGATGCCGTGGTCGACGGAATTACGCACCAGGTGCACCAACGGATCGGCAAGCGCCTCGACCAGATTCTTGTCGAGATCGGTTTCCTCGCCCTGCAGCTCCAACGCCACTTCCTTCTTCAGGCTCCGGGCCAGGTCCCGTACCACGCGTGGGAAGCGTCCGAACACCTTCTTGATGGGCTGCATCCGCGTCTTCATGACAGCAGCCTGCAGATCGGAGGTGACCAGATCGAGATGGCCCAACGCCTTGGTCAGCTGCTCGTCGTTGATGCGCACTTTCAAGGTGTCCAAGCGGTTGCGCGCCAGCACAAGCTCTCCCACAAGATTCATGATCTCATCGAGGCGGTGGGTGTCGACGCGCACCGTGGCCTCCGCCTGCGGCGCGGTGGGGGAGGCCGCGGGTTTGGCGGCACCCTCGTCCCGGGCCAGGGCGGCGACGGGCACCGGGGCCGATCCGGGGGAAACGGCAGGATCACTCACGACCGGCTCAGCGGCGGAAACCGCCGGGCCGCTGGGCGCCTTGGCCTGCAACTCGTCGAGCAGGGCCTCGAATTCGGCCTCGCTGATGCTGTCGGGCGTCGGTTGTGCGTCCGGGGACGGCGCCGGAGGGGCGCCGTCGCTACTTCCCGCATGCACATGGGCCGCGGATCCCGGGTCGCGCGCGGCTCCGGGCGCAGCCGCGCCGTGCAGCTGGTCGAGCAACGCCTCGAACTCCGCATCGGTGATCTCGTCGCTCGCCGATTCCGCGCCGGGATGCGGCTCGACAGGGGCCGGCGGCTGCGGTTCAGGACGCACTTGCCGGTACAGGGGCGGCCGCGGGAGTTGCGTGCTCGGCGGCCGTCGTGGAGACGCCCGCCCCGGTCGGCTGCGCAAGCTCGGTCAACAGCGCCAGCAATTCGGGTTCCGCGGGCGTGAGCGGTTCGTCGGCCTGCAACGCAGCGAACATCGCGTTGACGATATCCAGCACCTGCAGCACGGCATCCATCAGCGAGGCGTCCACTTCCCGCTCGCGCTGGCGCAGCGCGTTGAATACGTCTTCGGCGCGGTGACAAACCTCGACCAGAGGCGTGAGATTGAGGAAGCTCGCTCCGCCCTTTACGGTATGGAATCCGCGGAACACTGCGTTCAACAGATCCATGTCCTGCGGTCGCTGCTCCAGCTCGACGAGCTGCTCGCCCAGCCGCTCGAGAATCTCCCCCGCCTCGATCAGAAAGTCTTGCAGAATCTCGCCGTCTACACCGCTCATGAGGCGCTCCGTTCAGAACCCGAGACTGGAGAGCAGGGCGTCCACCTCATCCTGGCCTTCCACGACCGCCGCGTCCGAAAGTCCGGGAATGCGCGGACCCTCGAGCACCTCCGCATCGTTCACTGTCGCTGTCACGCCCTGCAACATGTGACTCCCGGAGATGCGCACCATCTCGACCAGACTATCCTCGACCTCCTGCACCAGGCGAATGACGCGCCGGATGATCTGCCCCGTCAAATCCTGATACCCCTGTGCCATCAGCACCTCAGAGAGGTTGCTGTGCAGCGTGGCACAGTCCTGCGCCACACTGCCGAGAAAACCGCCCATGGAGCGGCTGAGCTCGCGGAACTCATCCGCCTGCATGCGCCGTTGCCGGAAGCGTTCCCACGCCTCGCGCAATGCCGCGGCCTGGTGATCCATTTGCTCGGCAACCGGCAGACTCTGCTCGACGAGATCGAGCGTGCGGTGCGCCGCCTGTTCGGTCATGGTGATGACGTAGTTCAGGCGCTCCTTGGCGTCGGGAAACTCGTGCTCGGCGATTGACGCGATGCGCGAGTCGAGACGAAAACTGTTCATGGTTTCGTGCAGCTCGCGTGTCAGCCTGCCCAACTCCTGGAAGAGATTCTGCTCGCGCGAGCGGGTCAATTCTTCGAGCATGCGCGCGGCCTGGGACTCGTCGCCGTGCTCCAGGTGCGTCACCAGCGCACGCGCCTGCTCCAGACGCACGCGATTCTCGTCATCGGGATTTTGCATTTGCCGACCTCTAGCTCTGCGCGCTCAGGCGCTCGAACACCTTGTCGATCTTTTCCTTCAACGTGACCGCAGTGAATGGTTTGACGATGTAGCCGTTCACGCCGGCCTCGGCGGCCTGCACGATCTGGTCGCGCTTGGACTCCGCCGTCACCATCAGCACCGGGAGGGAGCTCAGCTTCGGATCGGCGCGCACCGCACGCAGCAGTTCGATGCCGCTCATGTCGGGCATGTTCCAGTCGGTGATCAGGAAATCGAAATCGCCCGCCTGCAGCATGGGAAGTGCGGACGCACCGTCGGCCGCTTCGGCAGTGTTGTTGAATCCCAGGTCTCGAAGGAGTGTTTTGATGATTCGCCTCATCGTGGAAAAATCGTCCACGACGAGGATCTTCATATTCTTGTCCACAACGCTTCCTCCAGCAGCTTGCGCTGCTCTGAATCCGGAGGTCCGGCGCGTCCCCGCTTCGGACGCTACTCCTCCTCTCCCATCCACTCCGACATGCGGGCACGCAGGCGGATCAGGGCCTGTCCGTGGATCTGACAGACCCGCGATTCGCTCACACCCAGCACTGCGCCGATTTCGCGCAGGTTCAACTCCTGGTCGTAGTACAACGACATGACCAGCCGCTCACGATCCGGCAACCCGGCGATGGCCTTCGCCAATCCGGTCCGGAAATCCTCGCTTTGCAGGTTCTGGAAAGGCTCGTCGGGTCGGTCGGACGGCGATTCGCGGCTCATGTCACCAAGAGCGTCAATGTCCTCGAAGCTGAAGATGCGGCAGCCGCTGGCGTCCTGCAGAATGCGGTGATACTCATCGAGCGAAATGCCCATGGCGGTAGCCACCTCGCTGTCGCGAGCGTCGCGGCCGCACTGGTTTTCAATGGCGCGGACCGCCTCGGCCACCATGCGAGCCTTGCGGTGCACGGAGCGCGGCGTCCAATCGGTCTTGCGGATTTCGTCCAGCATGGCTCCGCGGATGCGGATTCCGGCATAGGTCTCGAAGCTTGCACCCTGGGACGGGTCGTAGTTGCGCGCTGCTTCCAGCAGTCCGATCATGCCGGCTTGGATCAGATCGTCCGCCAGGACGCTGGGCGGCAGTCGACTGATCAGGTGATACGCGATGCGCTTCACCAGCGACGCGTGACGTGTCACCAGCTCATCCTGACCGACCTGCTGCATCGCGGTGTACATCGCGAGCCCGTTCATGGCAGTGCCTCCGTTGGACTGCAACTGGACTGGATCAGCCGTTCGACGAAAAACTCGAGGTGTCCGGCCGCGTTGTCGGGTACCGGCCACAGCTCGGCTTTCTGTGCCAGACTCTTGAAGGCCATGGCGGCGCGGCTGCGCGGGAATGCCTCCACCACGGCCCGTTGGCGCTGTACCGCCTTGCGCAGATAATCGTCGTACGGAACGGTACCCATGAAATCCAAGGTCACGTCGAGAAACCGGTCAGTGACCTTGGCCATCTTGGCGAAGAGATCACGCCCCTCTTGCATGCTGCGCGCCATATTGGCGAGAATGCGAAAGCGCGACAGGCCGTGCTCGCGACTGAGCAGCTTAATGAGCGCATAGGCGTCCGTGATCGATGCCGGCTCATCACAGACGATGACGATCACTTCCTGCGATGCGCGGCTGAAGCTCACCACGCTGTCGGAAATGCCGGCGGCAGTGTCAATGAGCAATGCGTCCAGGCGCTGACTGAGCTCGCTGAATGCGCGAATCAGCCCGGCGTGCTCCGCACTGCTCAACTCGGTCATCCGCTTCGTTCCGGACGATGCCGGGACGATCATCAAGCCGGCCGGTCCGGGGATGATGACTTCCTCCAGTGTGCGCTCGCCCGACACGACGTGGGCAAGATTGAAATCCGGACGCAGACCCAGCATTACGTCGACATTGGCGAGACCGAGATCCGCATCTAGAAGCATGACGTCGCGGCCAGCGGACGCCAGCGCCACTGCCAGGTTTACGGAGACATTCGTCTTGCCGACACCGCCCTTTCCGCTGGTCACCGCCATCACCTGAACTGGTCTTGGCATGTTGAGGCGTCGCAAACCCGCGGCTTGATCACCCAGGGGCTCAGAGCTGTGCATGCGCCTGCCCCCCGAACGCAGTGACGAGCAGCTCCTCTGCTGGCAATTCCGCCCGCTCCTCCATCAACGTCACCGCACGACTCACCAGCGCGGCGGGACGCGCCGGATGCATGTCCTCCGGCACGCGCTGACCGTCGGCCACGTACGCAATGGGCAGGTGGTGGGAAATCGTTGCACTCAGCACCGGACCCAGGCTTCCCGCCTCATCGATCTTGGTGAGGATGCAGCCGCTGAGCTCGATGCGCCCGAAGGAACGCACCACCTCGTCGAGACCGGAGCACTGCGCCGTCGCCGAGAGCACCAGATAGGTCCTGACATGCGGGGATTCGCCGCGCAGCGTCGCCAGCTGTTCCGCCAGGCGCAAATCGCGCTGACTCATACCGGCAGTGTCGATCAGCACCAGCCGACGCTCGTCCTGCACATGCAGCACTGCGGCAAGCTCGGCTCGATCCGCAGCGACGTGTACCGGAACGCCGAGAATGCGCCCGTAGGTCATGAGTTGCTCGTGAGCACCGATGCGGAAGCTGTCGGTACTGACCAGGGCCACTTCGCGCTGACCATGGCGGAGCGCGAAACGTGCGGCAAGCTTGGCGACCGTCGTCGTCTTGCCAACCCCGGTCGCACCCACCAGTGCCACAACCCCACCGCGATTCAGAATATCGTCATCGGTGGCCGGCAAACGCTGCCCCAGCAGGTGAAGTGCATGACGCCAAGCCTGATCTTCGTCCTGAGCCGGGGCGGCCTGCTGCGCGATGTCGCGCGCGAGTGTGGGCGTCAGCCCCAATTCGACCAATCGGCGCAGCAGCCCCGCGCGCAGTGGATGCGCGCGGCATAGATCGCTCCAGGCAAACTGCGCCATCTGGGTTTCCAGCCAGCTGCGCAGCGCCCGCAGCTCGCCGTGCATCCGGGCAAGTTCCGGCGCGGCTGGCGCCGGTTCGCGGGGAAGGGGAACAACGTCGACACCGTCCGAACCGTCCGCAGATGAGTCAGCTGCTTCAGTTCGTCCAGGGTTCGCGGCGGGGCCACCCGCATCGCAGGCGAGCGCGGAGGCGCGGGCCAGCATTTCGTCGTAGTCAACCGCAGCGACGAGCTCGATTCCACCGTCGACCCGCCGATTGGACAGGATCACCGCGTCGGGACCCTGCTCTTCGCGCACCTTGCGAATCGCTTGCCGCATGTCGGGCGCGAAATAGCGCTTGATCTTCATTGGTCCACTCTCGCAAGACCTCGTGAGCTAAGTGGCATCCGGCACGGTCGGGTCGGCGCAGCGCGCACTTTCGTCGATTGCCTTGCAGCGCGCGTCTCACTCCCGTCACAGCCGTGCCAACTGCTGACCGACGTTGGCGACGACCTTTATCTGCTTGTTGTCCGGAATTTCCTCGTATGCCAGCACCTGCAGGCCGGGGATCGTGTGCCGGACCATGCGCGCCAGCCACGGACGCAACGCTCCTGAAACCAGCAGTACCGCCTGTCGCCCCTCCAGTTCCTGGCGCTGCGCGCTTTCGGCGAGGGCCTTGTGCATACGCTCGGCCAGGCCGGGCTCGAAGCCGACACCGCTCTCAGAACCGGTTTGCAGCGACTGATGCAACAGTTGTTCCAGCGATGCGTCAAGCGTAATCACCGGCAGCTCAGCAGCCATGCCGTTGATATGCTGGACAATTGATCGGCCGAGAGCGACGCGCACCGCGGCCGTGAGGACGCCGGGGTCTTGACTGCGCAGCGCCATCTCCGCCAGCGTTTCGGCGACCGTGCGCATGTCGCGTATCGGGATGCGCTCTTCGAGCAGGTTTTGCAGCACCTTGAGCACAGTGCCGAGCGAAAGGGCCTTGGGCACCAGGTCCTCTACCAGCTTGGGGGCATTCCTGCCGAGGGCATCGAGGAGCTGCTGGACCTCCTCGTGCCCGAGCAGTTCGTGGGCGTGACTCTGCAGCAGCTGACTGAGATGGGTGGCGACCACGGTGCTGGCATCGACCACGGTGTAGCCGAGCGCCTGCGCCTGGTCACGACTGCTCGGCTCGATCCATGTGGCGTCCAGCCCGAACGCAGGGTCCTTGGTCGGAACGCCCGGCACCGTGCCGAACACACGACCGGGGTTGATCGCCAGCTCCCGGTCCGGGTGAAGCTCGGCTTCCCCGATGGGCACGCCGAGCAGCGTGATGCGGTAGGTATTCGGCGGCAGATCGAGATTGTCGCGAATGTGCACGGGCTGAACCAGGAACCCGAGCTCCTGCGAAAGCTTCTTGCGTACCCCCTTGATGCGGGTCATGAGCTGTCCACCCTGGCCGCGATCCACCAGTGGAATCAGGCGATAACCCACCTCGAGTCCGACGATGTCCACCGGCACCACGTCATCCCAACTGAGGTCCTTGGGCTCGTCGCGGGATTCGCTCGGCAGTACTGTCGCCTGCGCCTCTTGCGACTGGTTGTTCGTCCGGACCCAGTAGGCCGCAGCGCCGGCGAGCGCAGCCAGCGTGAGGAAGGCCACGTTGGGCATACCGGGGATCAGACCCAGCAGCCCGATCACGGCAGCCGTGATGCCGAGTGCAACAGGGTTGCCGAACAACTGCGCGACCACCTGCTCGCCGATACGCTCGGCGCTCGTCACGCGAGTGACGATGATCGCCGTGGCCGTCGACAGCAGCAGCGCCGGGATCTGGGCAACGAGACCGTCGCCGATCGTGAGCAGGGTATAATTACGCAAAGCGTCGACGAGCGGCATGCCGTGCTGCAGCAAGCCGATACCAAGCCCGCCCACGATGTTGATGAACAGAATCAGGATGCCCGCCATGGCGTCGCCGCGCACAAACTTGCTGGCACCGTCCATAGCGCCGTAAAAGCTCGACTCGCGGTTGATCTCCTCACGCCGCTCGCGCGCCTGCTCCTGCGTGATCATGCCGGAGTTGAGGTCGGCGTCGATGGCCATCTGCTTGCCGGGCATGGCGTCGAGGATGAAGCGTGCACTCACTTCCGATACCCGACCCGCGCCCTTGGTCACCACTACGAAGTTGATGATTACCAGGATGGCGAACACCACGAGACCCACGGCGTAGTTGCCACCCACGACGAATTCACCGAATGCTTCGATCACCCGGCCCGCAGCTCCGGTGCCGGTGTGACCCTCCATGAGTACGACCCGCGTCGAGGCCACGTTCAGCACCAGCCGCAGCAGGGTGGCCATCAGCAGAATGGTGGGAAAGACGGCGAGATCAAGCGGGCGCAGCGCGTATATCGTCGCCAGCAGCACCACCAGCGCAAGGGCGATGCTGAACGTAAAGAGCAGGTCCAACGCCAACGGAGGCAGCGGTACGACCAGCATCACCAACATCATCACCACCAGCACCGGGGTTCCGAGCCCGCCGCGTAACAGCGCCCGGGCATTGCCCAGCATTCCGGTGTTCTGCATGACTTCGGCTCTCACGTTTCGACCCTCCTGAATTCGCTACACTCCGGCCTGTGGACCTTCGCCTCGCGGGCGCGCCAGGTCTTCGGGAACCGGCAGGTCGACGGGTTGCGCAGGTGCACGGCCGCCGTTGCGGCGGACGACTTGAGCTGGTAGACGTAGGCGAGCACCTGTGCGACTGCGAGATACAGTGCGGCAGGAATTTCCCGCTCGATCTCGGTGCTCGCGTGCAGCGCACGCGCCAGAGGCGGCGCCTCGAAGATCGGCACGCCGTGCGCAGCGGCCACGCGCCGGATATGCAGCGCGATCAGATCGGTGCCCTTGGCCACCACGCGCGGTGCGGCCATGCAGCGTTGGTCGTAGCGCAGCGCCACGGCGTAGTGCGTGGGGTTGGTGACCACGACGTCCGCTTTGGGCACCTCCTGCATCATGCGGCGTCGTGCCATCTCGCGCTGCAATTTGCGGATACGCCCCTTGATCTCGGGCCTGCCTTCCATGTCGCGCGATTCGTCCTTCACTTCCTGCTTGGTCATACGCATGCGCCGCGCGTAGGTCCAGCGTTGGAAGGGCACATCCACCGCCGCAATCAGCGTCAGTGAAAGGCTGAGGCTCAGGAATGCCCACACGTAAAGGTGCCCGGCGTGTGCCAGCCCGGTCTCGAGGGGTTCGTGCTCCAGCGCCAGGAACTCGCGGTTGCGCTGATCCAGCAGCATTGCCGCGACGCCCGCGACCACTGCGAACTTGGCGCTCGACTTGAACAGCTCCACAGCGCCCTGCCAATTGAAGATCTTCTTGATACCGCCGACGGGGTTCAACTTCTCGAGATTGAAGGAAAGCGGCTCGAGCGTGAAATTCCATCCGCCCATCGCCAATGGCCCCGACCAGCGCGGCGATGCACATGAGCACGGCCAGGGGCGTGAGTAGCGCGGCGGCAACCGACAGCGCGTGCTCCAGAGCGGCAAGGACCGCCTGCGGATCGTAGGTCTGCGTGCGCTGCAGCCGCAGACTGTCCAGCAGCAGGTCGCGGAAATGCCGCATCATGTACTCGCCGAAGACCAGGAGCCCGCCGGAGGCCGCGACCATCACCACCAGGCTGTTGAGGTCGCGCGAGCGAGGAACCTCGCCCTGGCTGCGCGCCTTGTGCAGACGGCGACTGGTAGCTCGTTCTGTGCGTTCCTCACTCTGCCCCTCCGCCATTGGCTCAGCCTCCCCGAAGCAGGGCCTGTATCGTCTCGAAGCCTCCGGCAAGGAGGTCCGTGAGATGCGGGAGGAGACTCGGCAAGGTCGCGACCAGCATGAAGAAGCCGACCAGCATGCTGAGTGGGAAGCCGATGGTGAACAGGTTCAGCGTTGGTGCGGCGCGTGTCATCACGCCCAGCGAGACGTTGACCACCATCAGCGCCGTCACCGCGGGCAGGGCAATGAGCACCGAGCCGGCAAACATGTGCGTACCCCAACCGACCAGCAACCAGAGAGCATCGGAGCTGAGACCAAGCGGTGCGACCGGGAGAATGCGGAAGCTGTCCGCCAGCACCTGAATCAGCACCAGATGACCGTTCAGGGCCAGGAAAACGAGTGTCGCGAGAATCAGCAAGAACTGGCTGACCACCGGCACCTGAACTCCGTTCTGGGGATCTACCATGGAGGCGAAGCCGAGACCCATGCTCAGGGCCGCGCACTGACCTCCGATGACCACGGCGCCGAACACCAACTGGAGCATGAAACCCATGGCAACACCGATCAGCACCTGCTGCGCGGCGGTCATGACGGCGGCGGGCGATAGTGCGCCCATGGGTGGAGGCGTGGGAATCATGGGCACCAGCACCCAGGTCACGGCGAGCGCAAGTACCAAGCGAATGCGCACCGGAACCATGTGCGACCCGAACACCGGGGCCACAGCCATGGTCCCACCCACCCGCAGGAACGGCCAAAACAGGATTCCCAACCAGGACGCAATCTCGGCGGAAGTGAGATGCAGCACGGTCAGTGTCCAGAGCCGCCCGGCGCGGACGGCCGCAGCTTGCGACCGTTCGCTGGGGCTGCGCGCCAACTTTGGCCCGGCGTACGCATCGTCGCGGCTAGTTGATCAGGCCGGGAACGTTTTCGAAGATCTGACGCGTGAAACCGACGATCACCCTCAGCATCCAAGGGCCCGCCACCAGCAAGGCAAGCGCCACGGTGATCAGCTTGGGAATGAAGGTCAACGTCATCTCGTTGATCTGAGTTGCCGCCTGGATCACGCCCACCAGGAGGCCGACCACCAGGGAGGAAAGGAGCAGCGGTGCGGTCAACATCCCCGTCACAAGCAGCGCCTGACGGCCAATCTCCATCACGCTATCGGGTGTCATGCTCGAGTCCTCGTTGCGGGTACGGGTGATCCGGATACGCCTGCGCACCGCACGGGTCAGGCGTAGAAACTGGACGCCAGGGTTCCCATGATCAGTGACCAGCCGTCCACCAGTACGAACAGCATGATCTTGAACGGAAGAGAGATCAGCATCGGCGAAAGCATCATCATGCCCATGGACATGAGCAGGCTGGCCACTACCAGGTCGATGACCAGGAAAGGGATGAAGATCAGGAACCCGATCTGGAAGGCGGTTTTCAGCTCGCTGGTCACGAACGCCGGCAACAGCAGCGAAAACGGCACATCTTCGGGCGAGTCAAGTTGATCCTTGCCGGAAATGCGCGCGAACATGTCGAGGTCGGTGTCGCGTGTCTGGTGCAGCATGAACGTGCGGAACGGCGCCAGACCCTTCTGCAGGGCCTCGGTGCCTGAGATCTTGTCCTGCAGATACGGTTGCAGTGCCTGCTCGTTGGCGCGATCGAACACCGGCACCATGATGAAGAAGGTAAGAAACAATGCCAGGCCGACGAGGATCTGGTTGGACGGGGTCTGCGCCGTACCGATCGCCTGGCGCAGGATGGACAGCACGATGATGATGCGGGTGAACGAGGTCATCATGATGAGCCCGGCCGGGAGCAGGCTCAATGCCGTCATCAGCGCCAGGATCTGGATGCTCACGCTGTAGGTTTGTCCGCCGTTGGCTGCGGGCTCCACCGTCACCGCCGCGAGGCCGGGGTCCGCGGCGGCCGCGAGCGGCGCAAGGCTCACCAACACCAGCAGCACTCGGCCGCACGCGCGCACCGTGGCCACGGCCGCTTTCCCGTCGGGCTGGCGTTTGCCGCCTGCATGCCTCATGTGCATTTCTTCCTGCTCACTTCGCCAGCTCGACGCCGAGCCGCTCTGAAAATGTTTCCTCGCCGCGAGCTGCGCTTGCGGGTGCGCTTCCCAACACGTGCAAGGTCTGGATACGACCGGGCGCGACTCCGACCAGCAGTTGCACGTTGCCGACCTGCAGCAACACCACGCGCTCCCGTGGTCCCAACGACAAGCCCCCGAGGATGCGCAGGATGCCGCCGGCCGGCGACTGAAAGCGGCCGAACCGCCGAGCCAGCCAAGCCATACCCACGATTGCCACCAGCACGGCCACGAGACCAAGCGACATCTGCAACAGGCTTTCCCAGGCCAATGGTCCACCCGCTGCATCCGTCGCCGTTGACGCCGCATGCACCGGAAGCGCAACGCAACCGGCGAGTACCGGCAGCGCTGTGCTACGCCGTCTGCGAGAGAGAGCGTCCGTGGTCATTTGAGTTTCTTCACCCGCTCGGCGGGGCTGATGACGTCGGTAAGACGGATGCCGAACTTCTCGTTCACCACCACGACTTCCCCGTGCGCAATCAGAGTCTGGTTCACCAGCACGTCCATGGGCTCGCCTGCCAGCCGGTCGAGCTCCACCACCGAGCCCTGGTTGAGCTGCAGGAGATTGCGGATGGTAATCTTGCTGCGGCCGATCTCCATGGAGATGGTGACGGGGATGTCCAGAATGACATCGAGGTTGACGTCCGGCGCGTCCCCAGCTTGCGGGTCTTCCACGAGGTCCTGGAGCTTGGCCGGGGCATAGCCTCTGCCGGGGGGCTTTGCCGCGGGCGATTTGGCCGGCGCCGCAGGTTCCCGCGCCGGGGCAGATGGCTGGGGGGTAGAGGCAGCAGCCTGCTCAGAAAGAGCCGCGGCCCAGTCGTCAGCAACGTTGTCGCCAGCGCGGTCTTCTGCTTCTTCACTCATGGTCGGCTCCTGGGATTGGCCGGTCTAGGAACCCGATCTGACTCTGTCTCTGATCTTGAGCGCCTTGTTGCCGTGCGATACGCCATAGGTACCGCGCAGCACGGGTATGTTCTCCGCCCGCAAGGTCACCGTGTCCGGCAATTCGATGGGGATGACGTCGCCAGGCTTCAGGCGCATCAATTCTCCGAGCGTGATCTGCGTCTCCACCAAGGTGCTGCTCAGCTCGATTTCCGCGACCTGTATCTCCTCGCGCAAGGCGATCATCCAACGTTCGTCGACCTCCGTCCGGTCACTTTGCAAACCGGCGTCCAGCAGGTCGCGAATGGGCTCGAGCATGGCGTAGGGCATGCTGACATGGAAATCGCCTCCGCCGCCGTCCAGCTCGACCCGGAAAGTCGTCACCACCACCACCTCGGTCGGGCTTACGATGTTCGCGAAGTGCGGGTTCACCTCGGAGCTCATGTATTCGAAATCCACGTGCATCACGGGACCCCACGCCTGCTTCAAGTCCTTGAAGGACTGCTGCAGGATCATCTGGATCACTCGCTGCTCGGTTGGCGTGAATTCGCGGCCCTCAATCTTGGCGCGAAAACGACCGTCGCCGCCGAAGTAGTTGTCGACGATGATGAACACCAGCTTGGGATCCAGGATGAACAACGCGCTCCCGCGCAGCGGTTTGACTCGCACCAGGTTGAGGCTCGTGGGAACGAAAAGACTGTGCACGTACTCGGCAAACTTGAGCATCTGCACGGGCCCCACGGAGATCTCCCCGGCACGACGCAATAGATTGAACAGGCTGATGCGGAAGTAGCGCGCGAAACGCTCGTTGATCATCTCCAGCGTGGGCATGCGCCCACGCACGATCCGATCCTGACTGTGAAAGTCGTAGCTGCGGGCTTCTCCATCCGCGAGCGGTTCGCCGCCTTCGGTCTCGACGTCGCCGCTGGAAACGCCGTGCAGAAGCGCATCGATCTCGTCCTGGGAAAGTAGATCGTTGACGGGCATCGGCGAGCTTATTGCATCACGAAGCTGGTGAAATAAAGCGCCTGGACGCCGGGATTTTCGGACTCGTCCTTCAGCACCTTGCGAATCTCCTCCAGCGCGGCGGTACGCAGCTTTTCCTTGCCTTCGCGACTCGCAAGGTCGGCGAGCTGCTGGCTGCTGAACAACATCACCAGATTGTTGCGAATCACCGGCAGGTGATGCTCGACCGCCTGCGAGACCTGTTCGTCACGCACCTGAAGCTCGACGGAAACCTGGAGAAAGCGCAGTTGCTCCTGATCGTAGAAATTCACGACAAAGGGGGGATCCAATGCCTCGTAAAGGGTGGACGTGGGGGCGGCAGCGGCCTTGGCGCCGTGCGCGTCCTTCGTGGCCCTGGCGTGCTCGGCTGGCGCATCGGGATGCGACCCGGTGAAGTAAAAAGCCGCGCCTCCACCGGCACCCAACAACAGCAGCGTGCCGACGACGATGAAAATGGTCTTCTTCCTCGACCCACCGGCTTTGGGACGAGCTTCGTCCACGTTAAGGTCGAGGTCTTCTTCGATCTTGGCCATCTTTGCAGAGTCCCACCGGGTTAGTGTCACGTATCCCGGTGAAAGCAAGAGGGGTGCCAAAGAAACACTTGCACAATTTCTTTTCGATTTAGCAGCTTGCTTGTTGGATCCGAAGAGGTGTCAAGTCCTTGACTAGCGCCGGCCGCGCTCGGCTCGCCGGACTTCCGCCGGTCGCCGCTCCGTTTAGTTGGTGTGCAGGGTCAGTTGACAGCAGTGCTCCAGACACCCCGCGTGATCCAGTCGGACAATCCGGCGTCGGACAGGGGCCGACTGATGTGATAGCCCTGGACTGCGTCGCACCCGAGAATCTCGAGCATGTCCCACACCCCTCGATCCTCCACACCTTCCGCAACCACCTTGTAGCCAAGATTGTGGCCCAGATCGATGATGGAACGGACAATGACGGCGTCGTTCTCGTCGGTAGCCATATCGAGCAGGAAGGACTTGTCGATCTTCAGGGTGTCGATGGGCAGGCGCTTCAGGTAGGAGAGCGATGAATAGCCCGTTCCAAAATCGTCGATGGCCACGCCCACACCGAGGCGGTTCAGGCTGGCGAGGATCTCCGAGCCGTGGTTCAAGTCGGCCATCAGCGTGTTCTCAGTAATTTCGATTTCCAGGGCATCGGGCTCGACCTCTGACTCCTGCAGGGCCCAGCGCACCTTGTCGACGAGGCGCGGGCTTTGAAACGAGCGCGCGGACACGTTGACGGCGATCGGCAGATACAGACCGCGCGCGTGCCACTCCCGACACTGGCGCAATGCCGTCACCAGTACCCAGTCCGTGATGCGCCCGATCAGTCCGACCTCCTCGGCGATGGGAATGAACTGCCCGGGCAGCACCGTGCCACGCTCCGGGTGGCGCCAGCGCAGCAGAACCTCGACACCGCAAACGCGCCGTGCCTGGATATCCACCTTGGGTTGATACACAAGCTCGAACTCCCCGCGCTCCAGCGCGTGGCGCAGCCCACCGGAAAGCTGCAGGTGTTCGTTGGCGGTGGCATCGGAACCGGGGTCGTAAAACGTGAAGCGCGACTCGCCGCTCTTGCTCCCATACATGGCGATATCGGCGCGGCTCAGCAGGCTGTCCGGTTCGTCGCCATGATCCGGATAGATGGCGGCGCCGATGGCGCCATCCAGGTATAGCTCCTTGCCGTCGTGCCAGAATGGCTCGACCAGACAGTCGAGCACTTTCCTGGCGACTTTCTCCGCGGCCCTGCGAGCGTCGGTGACACCGGACAGCAGCATGGCGAATTCGTCACCGCCAAGCCGCGCCAGGGTGTCGGAATCGCGCAACACACCCCGCAACCGATGGGCGACCTGCCGCAGGACGCGATCACCGGCGGGATGTCCCAGGGTGTCATTGATCAGCTTGAAGTGGTCGAGGTCGAGAAGCATCACCGCCAGCTGTCGCTCCCCCCCGCGGCGCGCCGCGACGATGGCTCGGGTCAACCGGTCAATCCACAGGGTGCGGTTGGCAAGGCCGGTCAGAACGTCGGTGGTTGCAAGATGTTCCAGCCGCTCGATCGCATGCCGGGCCTCCGTCACGTCCTCCATGAAACCGTCTACACGCACCACTAGTCCCGCCTCGTCCAGGTAGGGATAGAACTTGCGCCGGTACCAGCGCGACGTGCAGCCGGGCATCTGCACCCGGCTTTCGACCTCGACCATTTCCCCTGCCAGGGCGCGCCTCCAAGCCTGGGTCACCAGCTCACGGTCCTCGGGAACGGTGTGGTCCAGGCAGGGGATCAATCTGTCGCTGCCCGGTCGGCAGATTTGCTGGGCAGCCGGGCTCTGGTACAGGAGCTCGCCATGCACCACATCCACCGACCACAGAACCTGAGGAATGTTGGCGAGCAGGCCGGACACGGGCTCAGCACTTTCGACGACGCCCCGGCCATCGCCGGAACTGCGCTGCGCCGCGTCCCAGTATCCCTCCAGGACCAGTCCCAGATCGCGGAAGATCAGCTTCACGACGGAATCGGACACGCCGCGGCGATGCGCCTCGGGTATCGGCGGCGCGGAGTCGATCAAGGCGCAAAGATGAGAAAGATAGAGACGGTAGGTACCAACCAGGAAAACGGGTGCCAATCCTCGCTCGAAATGCATTCGCCCAATCTGCAGCGACTTGCCGGCTGAACCATTTACCGCTCCATCGGTAACCAACTCGAGCAGGTGACTCAGCCCACCACGTATGAGGCTGCTGACATCGCCGCCGGCGCGCTCGTACTGGTAGAGCACGTCGGCGCTGGCGGGGAATGCGAACAGGTAATCGTAGTAGGACTGGGCGAACTGGGCCGCCCCCTGGACCAGAACTTCGCGATAGCTGTCGAGGAGCCGCGCATCATCATCCGCAACGCGCAGATAGTAGTTGAATTCCTTGCTGAGTGCGTGGCTGTCCTTATGGAGCATCGCTTGCGCCTGTCGGCCGCCGCTCCAGGCCCGCGCGCGAGGGAGCGCGAGCGCGATTGCCCGTTCCTGGCAGGCCGTCATTATTCTCTCCTTCATCCCTTTGGCGAAGGTACAGGATAAGGGGAAGGAAAGTCAATCCTTTTTATGAGCTTGCTTCTCTTAGTTCACGCGCTCATTAGGATCTTACGGCACTCGCATGGGCGCGGAGAGCCGGGACGCACCACCATCGCCTACGCGAAGTAGTCCACCAGCCCGCGAAGGAGGCGCGAAGTGACTCCGGTGGCGGACGCGATCACGTCCTCGTCCTGACCGGAACCACCCATGCTCACGCCGCCGCTGCGCGAACCGGGCGCACGATCCTTCCCGCGCTGCTCCGAAAACGACTGTTGAGTGATGTTGACCTGCGCAAGTTGGACACCGTTTTGTCCAAGCAGCTCGCGCAGCCGTGGTACGGCGGCCTCGATCGCCTCGCGCACTGCGCCATGTGCCGATGCGAATGTAACCGACGCTTGATCGTGCTGCATGGCAACCCGCACTTCGAGGGGACCCAGATGCGGGGGGTTGAGACGGATATCCGCCTCCTGGTGGTGCTGGTTCACCATCCATAGCACACGACTGCCGAGATCTTGGCCCCACTGCGCGTCACGTACCGGGACGCCAATCGCCGCGCTGACGATCTGCTGCACAGGAGCATGCGCAGGAGGAGAAGGCAGGGGCGGAGCCGTAACGATTGCCGGCGTCTGCTGACTGGGCGGTTCGGGTGTTGTGGCTTGCGCACTGCCACCTGGGCGCAGCGCGCCCTCCAGCGCATCCTGCGCGAGAGCGTGCAAATTGGCATCGAGCGCCGACGGATCGCCCTCACTCGAAGCGACCTGGGCCCTACCGACGGACCTGTCCACAGGTATGGCCTCACACGAGGTCGGTGCGATGAGCGACAGCAGGCAAGCCTCCTGCGTCGCAGGCGGGTCGGACTCGCCCATGGACTCTTCTCGGACCCGTGAAGGCGCGGGATCCGCAGCGGCCGCCGGGCGCAGCAGTGCAGCCAGCAAATCCGGAGGCAACCCATTGCCGTCGGTCGGCAGATCTGCGCCGGCCACCCCTGCGGGAGACCGCGGTTTCGAAGACGGCGCGAGTGTCGGTCCTGCCGGTCCTGCTGCACCTGCCGTTGCTGCTACACCCGTTGGTCCCGCCGATCGAGCAGCGCCCGGGGCTTCGCCGAGCGCAGCGGATACCGTCGCCTGCAGCTGGCGCACCAGAGCATCGAACGAGTCGCCTGCGTTGTCCGCAGCGCGTTCCGCCCCAGGTGCAGCTGCTGGTTCCACACCCGGGGCTGCAGCCGCGGGAGACGCACTGTTGTCGGAAACGGGTGGGAGTACGAGGTCAGGCATCGGCTCGGATTGCACCTAGGACCGCCTCCACGGCTTGCTTCCAATCAAAGCAATTCGCGGGCCAACCCTGAGAGCGGAGTGTTCACTCGCCGGACCTGCTTGCGTGGATGCGCTGTGCGAATTCGTCCGACTCCCATTGCTCACGGCAATCCTCGTCGTGCAGCTCTTCGCGCCGGTATGCGGCAGCGACGGAATCCAGCGCCTTGGCACGGCTCGAGGCATCGGTCCAGGCCTGTCGCCTGGCCTCGCATTCCCGCCGGGTGGCCGCCACCAACTCTCCTTGTTGTTGAATCGCCGTCGCGAGTCGCGCGAGGAATACGCGGAAGTCGCAGATTCTTGCAGGTGCTGCTGCCGTGCTTGCCAATTCTTCGAAGCGACGCGCGTACTCACGATGGTAGGCGCGCAACTCCTCCAGCCGCGCTTCCCGTTCTTCCAACAGACGTCGGCAATCGCCGAGCTGGCGCGCGGCGTTCTCGGCCCGCCCTGCGGCAATCTGCACCACCGGCTCGATTCGCTGCGACTTCCTCATAATCAAGGTCCTGAGTGCGGTACGTCGCTACCGACGCACGGTGAGTTATACGGGCTGAGTGACAGAATCGCCCATCAACGCGAGCAGATCATCCAGGCTTCGCTGCTGGCCAACCTTCCGCTGCATGTCCTGCTGCAAGAAACGCATCAGTTTCGGATGCATGTCGATGGCCTCGTCGAGACGTGGATCGCTTCCCTTCTGGTAAGCGCCTACGTTCACCAGATCCCGGTTCTGCTGATATAGCGAATTCATCTGGCGGAAACGACGGGCCGCCGTTTGATGCGGCGGATCGGTAATCTCCGTCATGGCGCGACTGATGGAGCCTTCCACATCGATCGCCGGGTAGTGGCCGGCCTCGGCCAACTGCCGCGAGAGCACGATGTGCCCATCCAGGATCGCACGCGCACCATCTGCGATGGGATCGTTCCGATCGTCGCCTTCAGTCAGCACCGTATAAAAAGCGGTGATGGAACCGCCACCACTGTCGCCGTTGCCCGCGCGCTCGACCAGTTGCGGGAGCTTTGCGAACACGGACGGCGGATAGCCTTTGGTTGCGGGCGGCTCACCGATCGCCAACGCGATTTCGCGCTGCGCCTGGGCGAAACGCGTCAGCGAATCCATCAACAGCAGGACGTGCTTGCCCTGATTGCGGAAGTATTCGGCGAAGCTGGTGGCCAGCATGGCACCGTGCAGGCGCATCAAGGGAGAGTGGTCAGCCGGCGTGGCAACTACCACTGCTCTCGCCATGCCTTCGTCCCCCAGAATGTTCTGTACGAATTCTTTGACCTCACGACCGCGCTCGCCGATCAGTCCGACGACGGTGACATCCGCATTGGTGTAGCGCGTCATCATGCCAAGCAGGACACTCTTGCCGACTCCGCTCCCGGCGAACAGTCCCATACGCTGACCGCGCCCAACGGTCAACAGGGCGTTGATAGCGCGGATACCCACGTCGAGCGGCTCCCGAATCGGTTGACGTGCCAGCGGATTGATCGGCGTACCGGTGAGCGGAACGCGTTGTTTCGCACGCACCGGTCCACGGCCGTCGAGGGCTCGTCCTGCACCATCCAGCACTCGCCCGAGTAGACCCTCCCCGACACTGGCCACACGCGTGTCCAGGCTCGGGGTGACGCGAGCATTGGGAAGGAGGCCGCGCAGTTCCGTGGTCGGCATGAGAAATAGACGATCGTCCGCGAAACCGACAACTTCCGCCTCGATTTCGCGACCGTCGCGCCCGGCGATCAGACAGCGACTGCCCACGGCGGCCTGGCACCCAACCGCTTCCAGCGTCAGGCCCACCATGCGGGTAAGCCGACCCTCCACTACCAGGGGTACGGGCTGGCGCAGCCGCTGACGGTAGGGCGCAAGGCGCCGGGCCCAGATCGGTCCCCGGTCCACTTCAGGCTCATTCATGTAACGGCACGGTCGGGGGTTCTTCGTCGCCCGCCCGTTCGCCCCCCAAAAGCCTGGCAATGACCGTCGCAAGACGCGCTTCCACACCGGCATCTACCTGGGAGGTTTCGCTGAGCACCTTGCATCCACCGCGCGATAAGGTAACGTCCTCGACTATGGTCCAAGTACGCTCTGCGTCGTCGAAGCTGAGCGCGTCGCGCACCAGCTTCGCGTCCTCCGGATGCAAATGCACCCGAACGTTGCGGGCAGCCACCGGAAGTGACGCCAGTGCCTCGCGCACCGAGGCAACGACTTGGCCCGGGTCGGTACGCAGCTCGCGGCGCACCAGTTGTCGCGCCACGGCAATTGCCAGAGCAACCAGCTCCCGCTCCACCTGCTGATCCAGTACGTCCAAAGGACGGCTGAGCGTTGCCATCAAGCGTGCGAATTGCTGGGCGCGCTCTCTTACCTGTGCCTGGCCGGCGCGAAGTCCGTCTTCTCTGCCCAGGGCGAATCCCTCGTCATAGGCTTGCTTGTGCAACGATTCCAACTGCTCCGCAGTTAGCGGTCCGACTTGGAGCGTCGGGGAAACGCCTGTGGCAACGTTTCCGACGTCAGGGACTGTCCAGCGTTGGCACTCTGTGAGCTGCTCTGCCGAAATAACCTTAGACATATTGCTCGGCGCCTTTGCCGCCTAGAACGATGTCTCCGGCTTCGGCCATGCGCCGTGCAATTGCAAGAATCTCCTTTTGCGCCGCCTCCACTTCGGCCAGCCGCACGGGTCCCTTGGCCTCCAAGTCGTCGCGCAGCATCTCCGCGGCCCGCTTGGACATGTTCTTGAAGATCTTCTCCTTTACCGCTTCCTCCGCACCCTTGAGCGCCACCAGAAGCGAGTCGGTAGAAACTTCACGCAACAGGCTCTGGATACCGCGATCATCGATATCGACGAGGTTGTCGAATACGAACATGAGATCCTGGATCTTCTGCCCGAGATCGGCATCCAGCTCCTTGATGGTGTCCATAATGGGACCTTCCTGTGCAGTGTCGACGAAGTTCAGGATATTGGCCGCACTGCGCAGTCCGCCCACGCTGGAAGATTTCACGTTGGCATTGCCTGAGAATTGCTTTTCGAGAATTTCATCAAGCTCGTGCAGTGCGGACGGCTGGATGCCATCCAGACTGGCGATACGCATGAGGATGTCGGGGCGGACCCGCTCTGGAAGATGCTGGAGCACTTCGGCGGCATGATCCGGCTCGAGGTAGGACAGCACGATGGCGATGATCTGTGGATGCTCCAGACGGATGATCTCCGCCACTGCACGTGCATCCATCCACTTCAGCGCATCCAGGCCTTTCGTGTTTCGACCAAGCAGAATCCGGTCGATCAGTCCATCCGCCTTGTCTTCGCCGAGGGCGGAGATCAGTACCTTGCGTATATAATCGTCCGATCCCACGCCAAGCGCGGTCTGGTTCTCCACGGTCTGGACGAAGTCATCGAGCACGGCGCCGACCTGATCCTTGGAAACATTGGTGAGCGAGGCCATAGCTGCACCGACCTTCTGTACCTCCTTGGGGCCCATGTGCTTGAGTACCGCGGCCGCTTCCTGCTCGCCGAGGCTCAGCAAGAAGATTGCGGCACGTTCGGTGCCAGACAATCGGGCGGGAGCCTCAGCCATCCTTCCCTACCCAGTTCTTCACGACTTGCGCAACACGTTTGGGATCCTGCGCCACCATGGTCTTAGCGAGCTGAATGCCCTGCTCGTAGCCGGATGGGCCGGCAAGCTGCGCGGGCTGTGCTCCACTCAAACTCAGCCGATCCTCCGCCACCCCACGTGCAACGCCGGGGCGTGCAGCGGATGGTCCCTCTGCCGCCAATGCTGGAGCACTGCCCTTCTCCGCCAGACTGCGCAAGACCGGACGCAATACGCCGAATACCAGCAGCACGACGCCCATCGCACCCATCAGCTGCTTGAGCAGATCCCACACCCAGGGCCGTTCCCAAAGCGGAGGATTCGGCAGAGGTTCTGGCTCCGGGGGTACCTGGAATGAAGCATTGATTACGTTGACACTGTCACCGCGCCGCGCGTCAAACCCAACCGCTTCCTTCACGAGTGCAGTAATCCGCGTTAGCTCCTCAGGCGTCAGCGGCTTGCGCTGTACGGCACCGTCTTCTCCCTCTGTCTGACGGTCGTCGATGACGACTGCAATCGAGAGGTGCCGAATCGTTCCTGTCGGCAGCTGAGTGTGGTTTATGGTCTTGTCAAGCTCGTAGTTGCGCGTTGCCTGCCGGCTGGTGTTCTGGGCGGATTCCGAAGTGCCAGGTGCGGACCCTGCAATGGGTGTCACCGGAACCGCCGTGGTGCCCGCTCCGGGCGGTTGATTCGTCAGCGCACCCGGTACGCCAGCGGGGGTACTTCCGCCGGTGCTGTGTTCTTCCGAGGTCTGCTCACTGCGCAGCGCAGGCAGGTCGGGGTTGAAGCGTTCCTGGGTTTGCTCGGACATCGTAAAGTCCAGGTCCGCCGTCACTTGGGCTCGAACACCTCCCAATCCCACCAACGGCGTCAGGATGTCTTCGATCCGTTTGGTGTAATCAGCCTCGATTCGACGCGTGTAATCGAACTGGTCGTCCGTAAGGGCCATCTCCCGTGTCGACCTGCGCGACGTGAGCAATCGACCTTGCTGATCAACGACGGTGACGTCATTCGGAGATAGGTGTGGAACGCTGGAAGCGACAAGATGCACGATGGCAGCGACGCTTTCATTCTCGAGCGCGCGGCCAGGATATAGATTAATCAAAACCGAAGCGGTGGGATGTTCGCGGTCGCGTACGAACACCGACTCCTTTGGAATGGCCAGATGTACCCGTGCATCCTGAACTCCTCCGAGCGCACCGATGGTGCGCGCCAGCTCACCCTCGAGCGCGTGCTGATATCGTGCCGCCTCGAGAAACTGACTCGTTCCGAAACCCTGGTCCTTCTCGAGCAGCTCGAACCCGACCCCGCCACCCTTGGGAAGGCCGAGTTCCGCCAACTTCAAGCGTGCATCGTGCACTTTGGACGAAGGTACAAGAACAGCGCCGGTGGCCTGCTCGACCTGATACGGGATCTGAGCCTTCTGCAGTGCCTCCAGAACATTGCCTGCATCTTTGTCCGTGAGATTTCCATACAACAGGCTGTAGTTCGGCTCCTGTGACCATAACACTACGGCGACACCTAACGCGACGCTGGCGGCGAGCCCCACCATGAGCCCGAGCTGGCGCACCGCCGGTAGCCGCACGAAGCCTTGTACTGCTTCTGCCTTTACCAGTGCCATATGCCGTGATAGGTCCCGTTTCGATGTCTTGTCCGCGCATCACACGTGCGGTTCATTCTGCGGACTTGATACCGTGCTCCGTGGTGAGAAATTGTGATTCAGCGCACGCGACAGCGGCGTTCCGCGGTCTTTCAGCTTATACCGGCATGCCCATGATTTCCTGGTACGCCGATACCAGCTTGTTGCGCACCTGGGTCATTGCCTGGAAAGACAACGTTGCCTTTTGGAGCGCGACCATCACCTGGGCCAAGTCCACGTCGCCGTCGCCGCGCTCGAAAGTTTCTGCCAGACCGTTGGCCCGCTGCTGCGTTTCGTTCACACGGTCGATCGAATCACGCAGAAGAGCAGCGAAATCGGTCCGCTCCGCACCGCCGGTTATTTCCTGGGGCTGACCCTGCGACTGTACTGCGAGTGCCCGCATCTGGCTGAGAAGATGATTGACGTCGATTTCACTCATGCTGGTGCCCTTCGTTGATTTTGGGTCGCCCCTTAGATCTATGCACTTTCCGCACCAGCTGAGTAAAACGGGATTTCCAAACCCGCTTCACGCATTTGCGCCAGCTTGTAGCGAAGCGTGCGAGGACTGATGCCCAGTCGTTGGGCGGCGCGTTTGCGGTTGCCGTGATCAGCCTCCAAGGCTTCCAGTATCAATCGGCGTTCGCTGGACTTAAGTTCATCGCCAAGGGCCGGTGCGACCGCGTGACAGTTCCTGGTCAGAGCGGAACCAGCCCCCACCGCAGGAATCTCGAAGCATAGATCGTACGTGTCTATCCAGGCACCGGTCTGCAGGATGAGGGCACGCTGCAGGATGTTCTCCAACTCGCGGACGTTTCCAGGCCAATGATAGGCGAGCAGTCGTTGTACCGCGTCTTCGGTCAGCGACGGGAGCGGGCGACCTGCCGGGCAGTGCCGTTCCAGAAGGCGGCGCGCGAGGGGCAGAATGTCACCCGGACGGTCGCGCAGCGCGTGGATAAACAGGGGAAAAACATTCAGTCGATAGAACAGATCCTCACGAAAACGCCCCGCGTCAACTTCGGCGCGCAAATTCCGGTTTGACGTTGTGAGCACCCACACGTCGAGCTTCAGGCTCTTCCGCGCCCCGAGCCGCTCCACCTCGCGCTCTTGCAGAACTCGCAGCAGCTTCGCCTGCAGGGGGAGACTCATTTCGGATATCTCGTCCAGCAGTAGTGTGCCTCCTTGAGCCTGCTCGAACTTGCCTGGCGTAGCACTGTGCGCTCCAGTGAAGGCACCCTTCTCGTATCCGAAAAGCATGGCTTCAAGCATGTTCTCGGGAATTGCCGCACAATTGACCGCGACGAAGGGACCAGCAGCCCGCCCCGAGTGCCGATGGAGATAGCGCGCCAAAACCTCTTTTCCTGTGCCGCTGGGTCCGCTGATCATCACAGTAGCTTCGCTGGCGGCAACCCGGGTAGCGAGATCGAGCATTCTGCGGCTGTGTGGGTCTTCGGCGACTGGCCCGTCATCCACCTGGGGCGGCTCAATTAGATATCGGCGAACCAGACTGACAAGAGCCTCGGAATCAAACGGTTTCACCAGGTAGTCCGCGGCACCATCACGCATAGCATCGACGGCGTTTTGAATGGTTCCGTAGGCCGTCATAAGCACGACAGGCAAGTCGGGGCGCGACGACTTCAGCCGCTTGAGCAGACTATGTCCGTCCATACGCTGCATCTGAACATCGCTGAATACCATACCCACTTGCTCACGCCCAAGCAGTTCGAGTGCTGAATGCCCGTCGGGGGCAGCCGCTACCAGGTAGCCCGCCAAGGACAATGTGTCGCAAAGCGCTTCGCGCAATGACAGGTCGTCCTCGACAATCAGTACGGTTGCATGGCTCATCTGCGCTTCCTCAAGGCAGGTTTCTTGCTGAGTTCAGATCGCCGAGACGGGAGACCGACGGACTTTCCAGGCTGCTGGCGAGCACGTTGTGCCCGCTCAGCGGCAACTCCATCGCAAAGATGGTTCCATGGCTGGACGTCGACTCGATCCAGATGTTTCCGCCATGGGCTCGCACTGTGGATCGGACGATGGCCAGACCAAGGCCAGTACCGTCGGTACGCGTGGTGAAGAACGGCTCGAATACGCGATCGCGGTTCTCCTCCCCGATTCCCGGCCCATTGTCCCCGAACCGAAGGCGTAGCATATCGTTCGACTCCGCCCGTGCCTCGAGCGTGATCACCAGCCCGTGTGCTCTAGTCTGTGCGGCATTAGTGGCGAGATTGAAAAGTGCGCCAACCAAAGCTTCCCGGCTGCCGCAGAGCGTTGCATCGGGCACTTCATTGCGAAGGTCCAGCAGCCCCGAAATTCGGCGCAGCTGCGGTTCGTAACCTACGGAAAAGTCTTTAAGCAATTCGCGGGTCGTGAACTGTGCTGGCAGGGTGGAGAAATCGCCGCGTGCAAACGCCAGCATATCGTTGATCATGCGGTCCAGATGGTGCAAACGAGAGCGGACACGTTCAGCGATGCGGACGCGCTCCTGAGTAGCAAGCTTATGATGAGAGAGAGTGTCGATGGACAGCAATGCGGATGCCAGTGGTGTGCGTACTTGGTGAGCAAGTCGCGCGAGCATCTCACCCATCGCTGTAAGTCGGTTACGGCGTTCCAGCGCCTTCTGCAGGGCGCGCGTTTCCGTGACATCCGTCAACAGGAAGATCTGGCCTGGTTCTTCGCCCAGAGGACGGGTCAGCAGGGCCACGCGACGACCGTTGTTCAGCGTCAACTCGCGGCCATCGTGATCGAGTGCAACAAATGCAGTGGTTGCGACATCCGACCAGCGTGCGCCCAGCAACGGGTTGCCAAGCAAGTCTATGGCCGCCGGATTACATTCGGCGATCAGGCCATCCTCATCTATGACTACGACGCCGCCAGGCAATGCTTCAAGGAGCCCCTGAAGACGCTTGGCCATACGCTCGCGAGCGATCAGATGCTGCAGGCGATCACCATGGGCAGCCGCGAGTTCTTCGGTCAGCTGCCCGACGCGCCGTTCCAGGTCACGGTACGAAACTTCGAGCTGTGAGGACATCCTGCTGAACAGATTGAAGGCGTCCTCCAACTCGCGTTCTCGCACATGAAAATTCATAAAGATGTCGCACCTCCCGAACGAATCTTGGCCGGTATGAAACGCACGGCTCACGGGAAGCCAGCAAAATGCGTGCCTGTCTTGAACTCTGCCTAAAAAGAGTAGGTTGCATTGAATGCGCACACGATGCGTCAAAAGCCTGACAGCTCGTCCCCCCTGTGGAGACCGTACTTGCGAAGCTTCTCGACTAGTGTCGTACGACGCATGCCGAGTCGCTTCGCCGCATGCGCTACGACGCCGTCGGCGTCATCCAACGCTTGCCGGATGAAAGTAATTTCCAGGTTGCTGAGGTGTTCGCGTAGGTCCATTCCTTCGCTTGGCAGCCGTGGATCGAGGGGACTTACAGGAAGTGAGGCCGGGATAGTTACGTGGGTTGCCTGCACTTGTGCAGGTCCGTCCGAAACTCTCGCGCCAGTCTGGAACTTCTCAGGGAGATCGTGCGCATCAACAATTCCGAACGGATGCAGTATCGCCAACCGTTCGATGAGATTCGCCAGTTCGCGCACGTTCCCGGGCCAAGTGTAAGCACAGAGTGACATTACAGCAGCCGACGTAAGGCGAACCGAACCGCGCTTCTCGTGCTCAATCCGCGCAATCAGTTCATTGATGAGCAGCGGGATATCCTCGGTCCGTTTACGAAGGGGAGGCATCTCGATCGGGAAGACGTTAAGCCTGTAGTAAAGATCCTCCCGAAACTTGCCATGCATGATGGCTTCTTCGAGGTTACGGTGTGTTGCTGCTATGATGCGAACGTCTGTCTGAATGCTCTTATTGCTGCCAACCCGCTCGAAAGTTCGCTCCTGCAAAACCCGTAGCAGCTTCACCTGCATCGGAAGGCTCATGTCGCCAATTTCGTCGAGAAACAACGTGCCTCCCTCGGCAAGCTCAAAACGTCCCTGACGGGCACTGATCGCCCCTGTGAATGCCCCCTTCTCATGACCAAAGAGCTCGCTCTCCAGAAGATCGCCAGGAATCGCACCACAATTAATAGGAACGAATGGCTTGTTTCGTCTCGACGAGTAGTAGTGGAGATTTCGCGCGACCACCTCTTTCCCCGTCCCCGACTCACCCAGAATCAGAACAGTGGCATCAGACGCAGCGACCTGTTCGACAAGCACGCGAATGCTATTTATCGCTCTGCTGTTTCCTACGAGACTGCGGAACAATTCAACAGGGCGGCGACTACAACGTTTTTGGTGACTCTCGCGGTAAAGCTCAGCCTGGTGTAATGCGTTGCTGAGTTGGGCGTAACGCAGCGGGAGTTCCACCTGGGCAAGAATCCCAGCGACTTCTTCCCCTTCGGAGGTGGCGGTAGCTTCTCTGGAGCCAACAGCGAGAACGGGAAGTTGGGCGTCGATCCGCTTCACCTCGCTAATCAGTACGTCGAGGTCTGGCTGACATTCACCGATCAATACAGCCAGATACTCCCCGCAGTCCTGGAGCAGACCCTGCCACTCGGGCCCGTCGACCACCACCGGCAGATAATCGATGAACTCGAGAACGGTCCGGAGTTCATTGCGCCGTTGCTGGTCAGTTTCAATAACGAGGACCTTGATCTCAGACATTTTTTTCTCATCCCAACCGTCCGTCTGCGATTGCATCGGCTATCCGCGGCATACAACGTCCGCTGAATTCCCCTCACGCGTCGGGGCGCGGCTGCTTATGTGACGACGACCGGACTCGTTGACTATTGTTCTTCTTCAAACGCCGAACTGGGGCACCGCGTCCCGCTCTCATGCGGGCGGGGCAGTCACCCTGAACCTACGATGGCCGCGTGCAGTTAACCACCGACGAAGTCGAATGTCAAAAAATTGTCTCAGCCAAAGGACCTCCGACGGCACGACCTGCTCCGCGCGCCCCGTCTACAGTTCAGGTCCTGGAAGGATGGATGAGTCCGCGACCGTGTAGCTTGTGATCCTGGTCACTCGGTGCGTTAGATGCGGGGATTTCGGGCGTGAGCGATGCTGCGTCGATGGTGCCGAAAGATCAGCTTCTCCAATCGCTCCTGCACCGCCTGACCGCACCCTTGGAAAGCCGCCACGCACCAAGTGCCTTCCTCGTCATCAGCAACGGCGACCACGAAACCCACGAACTGCAACGAACGGGGATAACGCGGCTCAGGGAAGCACGCTCAGCCTGACGTAGGACTGTGGCTGAGGGGGCGCACCTTGACACACCCACTCGCAGCCGCGTGCGCCCAACCTCAAATTGACTGCGGGTGGAAGAGCTACATGCTTCTCGAGAACCTGCGCGACCATGTCGAGCAGTACGTCCAATTTCGATTCCAGGCGGCTCAATTCATGACTCTGACTAACGTGATCTTCAGCCGCCTCTGGGAAACACTCGTCGAGAGCCGTCATGGTACGCAAGGCGTTCTCATTGACAATATTCAGACGGGCGACTTCCCCGGCGTCGGGGAGCTGAACTACAGGTATCCAGTCCATGGGCAGCAGGGCTTGGTAAACCAGTCCTTCTGCGAGTGGGTCCTCAACATGGCCGGTAGTCATGAACGCGACGATAACCCACTTTCCTTGGACCTGCCAAGCACTGGGCTCTCAGCGCGCATTGTCCAAATAAGCAGCAGCGCGCTGGCGCGCCTTGCGACACCCAAGCATAGCTTCGGCAACCCTTCCTTGCGTGGTGCCGGCCAGCGCAACGATCTCTTCATTCAGCGCAAGCAGCTGTTGGAGAGCATCGACTAGGTGTGCGCGCCGACTTGGACAACGTTGTACTTCAGTCAGCGCGGCCGGCAGCAACAGGCGTCTCGCCTTCTCGATGCTCGCTACTTGCCCCCAATCCCCTGCCCGGGAGGCGCGCATCATATCCCGAGTTAGGTTCAGAGCTTCGTACGCGTAGGCGACCATGGCCGGAAATGTGGGAGTTGGCGGGATAGCTAAGGCACGCCGGTCCCTCCGGCGATCGACCGATCAGCCCCCCCCTTGCGGAAGGTTTCCGGGATGGCGTCCCACGCCGACTTGATTTCGTGTAGCAGCGATTGAATCTCGTCCAAGATTGTCGGATTGTTCTCCAGGTTGGCTGTCAACAGGCGACGGCCCATGTAGTCGTATAGACTATCGAGATTTTCGGCGATCTCACCACCTTGAGCTTTATCAAGACTCAGGCGAAGGCCACCAAGTATAGCGATAGCCCAACTGATGTGACTGCTCTTCTGCGCGATCTCCCCACGCGCCATGTGCCCTTTCGCGGCGGAAATCTTGTCCAGCGCACCTTCCAGTAGGAGTTGAATTAGCCGGTGCGGGTCGGCAAAAGAAACGTCCGATTGCACGGCCACTTGCCCGTACTGCGCCGCGGCTCCCGTAACTTTTCCGTACATGTTTCGCCCTTCCTCACGTCCGCTTGACCAACTCTGACCCTAATTGACAAAAGTCAGAGCGTAATAACCTTGACATGCGACTCCAACTGAGTGCATCTGCCTCCTAGAGACCCGCCAGCTGACGGGTCAGATAGTCACTTGTTGTTTTCATTTGTCCTATCAATGTATCCAACGCCGTGTACTGACTACGATAGCGCTGTTCAATGAGGTCCAGGCGACGAGTCAACTGGTCCTCGCGGCTGCTCAGATCCTCCAGCTGTCGGTTGAGCCCGTCAGTCCGCGTATCCAGGAGTCCGCCACTGGCCAGAAGGTCAGTTACCGCAGAGTCCAGCCGATATGCAAAGCCTTGATCGGTTTGGGAGAACAGCGCAGTGACGGCCGGTACATTGGCCCCCACGGCACTTTGGAACGCGGTAGTGTCGAGACTCATTGATCCGTCCTTCTGAATCGAGATACCCACGCCCGACAGGTAGGAATACAGCGAGTCCGACGCTATCGCTGCAGTGTTCAAAACGCCTATTATCCTCGACTCGATAGTCAGCAGCGAGTTATCACCTTTCAGATCACCATTTCTCGCATCCGAAATTCCCGTACGGAGCGCGTTGTAACCGTCGACGAACTTCTGTGCCGACGCTGTGATGCCTTCGACGTCGCGTGCCACCTCGACACCCGCAAACCCCTGGCTTTTCAACTTCAGCGTCACACCCGTGATCAAATCCGTGACCGTATTGGAACTTCGCGTGGCCGTCAAACCGCTGCCTCCGTCCAAGACTACAACTGCGTCCAAATCTGCCGCCGAAAATCCGCCACTTCCATCGCGATCTTTATTGATCGTCTCCATCCCAAATGGGTCGACACCCGAGTAATTGACTTGAAGCGCGCCATCGCTTCCCGTCTCATTCGACGAAAGCAACAAGTGAATCCCGTCATCTACGTTGACAACGCTTGCCGTTACCCCAGCATTGTCCGAGGCGCTATTGATTGCCGCGGCGACTTCTTGAAGGTTCATTCCTCCAATGTCTACCGTGAAACTTCCATCTCCCACGGAAATTTCCATGGAACTGTTTGACGCGACCTGATAACTTCCATCATATGCACTAGACGAGACCATCCGGTGCTGTTCGGCTGTCCTTAGAATCTCCAAGCTGAATTGCCCGGGAGCGGCGCTGCTTGTAGCAGAGGCAGTGAGCACGGTGTCGTCTGAAGTGTTCGCGGTGAATACTTTGAATCCTGCATCCGATTTCATGCTGGCCATCGCATCCTGAAAGCTCGCCAGTGAGCTTTTCAACTTGCCGTAAGCGCTGACCTGAGCCTCGAAGGCGGTACTTTCGGTCTGAAGAGCGTCAAGTGGGCGTCGTTCCAAGGTCATCAGTTGGGAAACAATCGATTCGACATCTAGACCCGAACCAATACCGGCCGCAGTGATCATGGGTACCACTCACTTCCAACTAGAGTGTTTAGATGCACAGTGCAAAGCAAGTGCCATCTCGCTTACGCTCGTGATTCGAAGATTAACCCTGCACTACTGCGGAGTGTCCTCGACATCGCCAGCAACTCCTCTGGTGGAAACTGCCGGATAACCTCCTTGGTTTCGGAATCGACCAACTTGATTACGGTACGTCCGCTGGCATCATCAACGCTGAACTCGAGATCACGGTGTGCGCTTCTCATCTGTGCGTTGAGTTCTTCCACGGCGCGAGCTAAATCACCGTTCCCACCGACACCGGCGAGCTACAGAGTCGTGCTGTGCTGGCGCATCCGATGCCATTCTTCGCTGCGCACTTGCTTCCGCAGTCCTGGTGGCATCCGCCGTGCTGGACGCGGCTTGGACAAACGCCACACTGGTCGGATCGGACATGGGATGCTACCTCAGTAAACTCGCGGGCGCCCGGGGCTGCCCCGCCTCGGACGCCGCGCCGTACAGATTGTTACCGTAACAGACCAAGGACGGTCTGAGGCAAGGTATTGGCTTGCGCCAACATGGCAACGCCCGCCTGCTGCAGGATCTGATTCCGTGTCAAATTCGCTGTTTCCTGCGCAAAGTCTGCATCCTGTATGCGACTACGCGCTGCCGTAAGATTCTCCACGTAGTTCTGCAGATTCGAAATAACTGCTTCGAACCGGTTCTGCACTGCGCCGTAGGTTGCCCGGTTGGTGCTCACCGTATCGATAGCGCTATCAATTGTGGTGATTGCCGCAGATGCAGCCGCCTTGTCGTTGACCGCGACAGTCCCAGTCGCGGATAGATCGGCTGCATAGCCGGCGATGGTAGTCAAGTCCAAGGTCGAAATCGTTACCTGTTGGTTCGCGGAGCCGTCCTGTCCAACCTGGAACGCCAAGTTAGTCGATCCACTCAACAGCGCCGTGCCGTTGAACTCCGTCGTCTGCACAATACGCGATAGCTCCTGGGTCAACTGGTTAACTTCCGCCTGCAGACCTGTACGGTCCTCGACCGTGGAATTAGCCGACTGAACGGCAATCTCGCGTATACGCTGAAGGTTTGCTTGAATCTGCGCCATGGCGCCTTCGCCAGTCTGCGCCAGCGAGATACCGTCACCCGCATTGCGCACCGCCTGGTTCAACCCTCGGATGTCCGCACTCATGCGTTCAATGCTGAACATACCTGCGGCGTCATCCTTGGCGGTGTTGACGCGCATGCCAGAAGATAGACGTTGCAGCGATAATTGAAGGGCGTCCTGTGTCTTGCCCACATTGCGCTGTGCATTCAAAGAAGCGATGTTGGTATTGATTACTAACGACATGATTCTTCTCCCGAAACTTTCGAACGGGACGTCCTGTTAACGCTCCGTTCGCGTGGTTATTAGCGGATATACCGGCGAAACCTCACTGGTATTCACCGCTGCCGGGACTTGTATCGGTGGAGGGGATGGATACTTTAGAAGCCCCCTGATGCGCCATAGTGGACCCCAGGAAGTGAGTGGCGGCGGCAATCCGAAACAGGGCTGCGCTGGGGGACGGATCCCTCGCGAAGCAGATCAATAATCTGATCGCCATAGATTTCCCAGAGCTGATCGCGAAGCACCTCCAGGAATTCGATGACGGCATGGGCTTCCGGTGCCTCCCAGTAGGTGTATAGGCGTGTGACTTTCTGCGCGGCAATGGTATTCACACCCCAGTGCTCCACGAAGTGATAGCGCAGAATCTTCGCCTCCCGTTCCTTGTCAATGGTCAATGGTGCTCTCCTGGTCGGGCGCTGGGCGGCCGCTGTGCTCGCGCGCGTTCGGGTCGAAGAAAGTCCCGTCTCAACAATGGACCGCATTGACGACCACAGGCATGGCAATGAATCGCGCCAGAAACGCTGCTGCGCCCCGGCTCCTGAGGACTTTGCGGTTGGGCCAATGCGTGTAGGAGGAATACAACCAGAGCCACCCGCGCCGGAGAACCCTGATGCTGACCACGGGCTCACTCTTGGATGGTGATGTGAGCACCCTTTTTGATGGAGTTCCCAGTTCCGGTTCCCGTGTGTTGTAGGGAGTATCGGAACGGGAAGCGAGGAACTGTGGTAAAGGGTCTGCTTCGGATCTTCGGACGCCGCCAGCGCCGATGGCCATGAGGCAAACGGCACTGTCCAAGTTTCTGGGTCCATTTCTGAATACGCGGGAGAAGAACCACCTTGTCTGTATTGCGGGCGGTTCTATGTGACGAAATTGAATAGGGATAGACCCTGAAGTTTTGCGTAGCTTTGTTCCGCAGCCTGCAGGGCCAATAGCTGTTCATTGAACTGAGTTACCGCCGACGTGTAATCCAGGTCGTGAACTCTCGACAGCATTGTCTGTAAGCCCAACTTGAACGAGTCGTTCGCGCTGCGTTGCGCATCCAGAGTATTCAGTCGTGCACCAACGCCGGCACGTACGTCCAGGACGCGGCTCAACGCTGAGTCGATGTTTCCGATCGAGTCGGTACTCCCTCCGCCGCCCACGTCGAGCGAGGTCGCCAAGTCCGACAAGATACCGAACAGGTCCTGTTCACCTCCCCCACTGGTAGGGATTTCGAGGAACACGCTCGTGCCCGGATCGCTCGTGGCGAGCTGCCGCGTCGGACCGATCTGCACCATGCGCTGTCCCTGATCTCCTTGATACACGACCGGTGCTGCGCCACCTCCAGAGAACGGTACCGTCTTCGCTTGGTGACCGGCGAAGAGGTAGCTCCCACTGGAATCACGAGTGTTGGACGCTGCCAGTACCTCCTCCCCGATCTGATGAACCTCTGCGGCAATGGCTTGGCGTTCTTCCATATTAACCGTGGCATTGTTGCCACGCACTGCGAGTTCACGGGCCCGCTGCAGCAAGTCGCTGAGATTCGCAAGCGTCGTATCCTCAAGGTTCAGTTGCGCCTCAGCGTAATCAATGTTGCGCTGATACTGCGTAGTGACAGATAGATTTTGATCGAGGGAAAGTTGACGGACAGCAGCGGAGGGATCGTCAGACGGCGACGGGTTCTTTATGCCAGAGCCGAGTTGCTCCTGAGTCCTGCTAAGTCTATTCTGCTGCTTGAGCATCCCGTCAAGCGCCCGTTGGTAGAAGCTATGTGTCGATATCCTCATTGCTATCTTGCCACCGCTCCGAGCAAAGTTTGGAACAGAGTGTTGGCTACCGAGATCACCTGGGCCGCGCCCTGGTATGCTTGTTGAAACCTCAGTAGATCCGCAGCTTCCTCGTCGAGATTGACACCCGATACGGAATCGCGAGACTCCGTGACTTTAGCAAGAATCGCGGACTGAGCGGCTTGATTTATTTCCGCTTGGCGAGTCTGGGTCCCTACGGAAGCAACGAGTTCGCCATACGCATCCTCGTAACTCGTCGTTCCGCTGTCAAATACAGCTTCATCCTGCATTCCCGCCAGAAGAAGACCATTCCGATTGTCCCCAACGCCATCAAGATTGGCGGATACCGTGAAAGTATCCCCGGCGCTTGGAGTGCCGGAAATGCGCACCCTCCATCCGTTTGCGTCAATGTCGGCACCGTCGCCATATGCGAGTACGGGACCGCTCCCATTGATCTGATAGCTGGTTGAATCTAGGAACTGGACTGTAGTGTTCACCAACAGTTGCGGGTCAGTGACATCCAGGACCTCACCCGGCGAGATCGTGGCGCTACCGACATTCGCGGGACCGGTCGACGTGCGCACCGGCATCGCCAGTGCAATGCGCCTCGGATCATCCAGCGCGGAAGCTATGCGTCCGGCCGCTCCGCTTGTAGGTTGGATCAAAAAGCGATCTCCGGCAACAGCTGCGCCAGAAATACTGATTGTGAGTCCGTCGTTGGAAAACGGCCCGGAACCGGTCAGCAACTGCGAGCTGAAATCCGATAGATTTGTCAGAGTGAAATTGGTCCCGTCGTAGGTTAGCTCGTAGTCCGACGTCGTGAGCGCACCCACGTCCGATACTGCAACCGATACACTTGACGTTCCGGTGTTGTTCCGGCTTGGAAGCACCCTGGGCTCAGGTGCCTTGAAAAAATCCGCACCTAGAGCATTGTCTGCGTCCATGCCCGCCTTGTGTTGCGCGTTGAATGTCTCAGCTACGCCGAGAGCGACTCTCCCGAGCTGCCTTAAGGTTGGCTCCACGACTTGACGGCGCACATCCATCAGGCCGCCTATTGCACCACCCGAAAGCGCAGACGTTACGACTGTCGAAACAGTGCCGATTTTAAGGCTGAGATCGACTTTCGATGTGTCGTACTGATTCGGCGTCGCTTCCAAACTGGCTGCTTGGTTGCCTACGACCAAAGTTTGTCCGCTGCCGACAAAAACGCTGATGCTGCCATCCGCTTGCGAAACGGTCGTCACGCCAACATGCTCCGACAGTTGTCGGATCAGTTCATCGCGCTGATCGAGAAGATCGTTGGGCGCATTTCCTCCACCGCCAGCCGCAGTTAGCGAGATGCGCTGGTTCAGTTTCGCGACTGCTGCCGCCAAGCCATTGACTTCGCTTACTTTGGTGCGCAACTGCTCGTCGATGCCGTTCTCAACAGTGAGCACCCGGGAATTCAGCGTCCCGAATCGATCGACCAAGGACGCGCCCTCACTCAGGAGGACCTGGCGTGCAGCTATGGACGAGGGGTCGTTGTTAACATCCTGAACCGCGTTAAAGAAGTCCTGCAGCGCCGGCGCTACGCCTGTACTCTGATCTGCGAGAAGGTCGTCAATCTGAGCGGACGTATCATAGAATGCCCCGACGGCTGCATCCATCGAGGTGTTTGAGTACAGGCTCGTCTGAATGAAGTCGTTGTAAACGCGGCGCGCTCCTTCTGCGTCAACTCCAGCACCAATGAAACTGCTTCCCACCGGCTGGGGCAGACGCGCTGCAAGCTCGACCCGCTGCCGACTAAACCCGGGCGTGTTCACGTTCGCGATGTTGTGTCCTGTGGTGGCCAGCGAACGCTCATAGGCCAGCAGCGCAGAAACACCTATGCCAAGCACATCTCCAGCGGTGGTCATCTTTAAGTTCCCAACGGACCCGCCATACGCATGAAGCCCCCTACGTTCCCGACTGATTCCAACGCTCTAAAGCAGATTCGGACACCCTACTCCTCAGCACTGTAGCCTAGCGACACCGACTCGACGACCTTTAGAATGTCTGGACCTTTCTCTGGGCCCGCAATTGCCTTCAGGCCACTCAGGATCGCGCCCGCCTTATTGGCGTAGTTCGGGTCTGTTGCGTATCCCGCCCCCTGAAGATTGCGGATGAACGCAGCAGGACCGTTGCCCCCACGTCGTATCGCTTCCGCGTATCTGGGGTTTTTCAACAGAAACGCCACGTAGTCCTTGAAGCATGCTTCGTATGAAGGATAGGATCTGAACGCCTCCTGGCGTCGCACCGCCACTCCGTTTTCGTACTCCAAGGTGTGTTCCCTTACTGTCTCACCTTTCCAACTTGAATCGGCCTTGATTCCGAATAGATTGTGGCTGCTCCGACCATCGGCGTGCCGGATAACCGCCCGCCCCCAACCACTTTCGAGCGCCGCCTGTGCAAGGAGAGCGTCCCCGGAAACGCCCAGGCGCTCCCCTGCCGCTCCGAGCCAACGGCGTTAACGACGAAATAAACTCTTGCTGAGTGTCAAACACCTGGTCATGACCGGCAGCAAGTCCAGACGTACAGTTACGAATCTCGGGAACTACGTAGCCAAGCGCCCCGCTCCCGCGATCAATAACCAAGGGTATCCTCTGAGCCTCATCAACAATCGGACCAGATCGCTGTTCATCGGCGCCGATGGCAGGTGCAAGTTGGGCCGTCAGCAGTTTTGCGAGCCCGAGATTGGCCTGTCGCGAAAGCTGCAGCGCCAATTGCTGGTCACGGATTTCTCCGTACAGTCTGGTTTGATCGCTTTCGAACAAGCCGCTTCCCAAGCTAGCCTCCCGCATGGCCTTCAGCATCATCTGCACAAATAATGCCTCGAACTGCTGCGCGACCGCTGGTAACGCGGCTTCCCTGTTTTGTCGCGCTAAAGCCCGTAATTGCTCAAGACCTTTCGGATCCGTGTAGATGTCGCGGTGAAATCTGCTCGTACATTATGTTCCTGCCCTGGAGTCTCACTCCTATGGCACGACTCGCGCAGCGATCAAATCACGATTAACTCGGCGCGCAACGCCCCCGCTTCCTTCAGGGCCTCAAGAATCGCAACCAAGTCGCTTGGGGCGGCTCCAACCTCATTGACCGCGCGCACTATTTCGTCCAGTGACACACCCGGATCGAATAGAAACATGCGACTTCCGTCTGTCTGAACCGCCACATCGGACGTCGGCACTACCGTAGTAACGCCCCCGGAAAGTGGCCCCGGCTGGCTCACGCGTGGCTTCTCAGTAATGGTGACGGTTAGACTGCCGTGCGCTACCGCCGCCGCGGTAACTCGCACGTGATTACCGATAACTACTGTGCCTGTGCGCGAGTTGATGATGACTTTCGCCGGCGCTTCCCCGGGCTCAAATGTGAGATTTTCCACGAACGATACGAATGACACCCGTTGCGCTGCGTCTCGCGGCGCGTTCACCTGGATGGACGAACCATCAAGTGCGCGCGCCGTACCCTCGCCAGTTGCATCGTTTATGGCCTCCGCAAGCCGCGTCGCTGTCGTAAAATCGGGTGCGTGAAGGTTTAGTACCAGGCGGTCCCCTTGGTCGAACGAGTTCGGTACCGTCCGTTCGACTGTCGCACCGTTGGGAATACGTCCCACGCTCGGTATGTTGACGGTGATCTTGGACCCATCACTACCAGCGGCGCTGAGACCTCCAACGACAAGATTACCCTGAGCGATGGCATATACATTTCCATCGGCGCCTCGCAATGGCATCAACAGCAGACTGCCTCCCCGCAAACTTTTCGCATTACCAATAGACGCGACGGTCACATCTATCGTTTGCCCAGCCTTGGCGAATGGAGGGAGTTCCGCCTGAACACTTACCGCCGCAACATTCTTCGGCTGCGGGTTGACGTTCGCCGGAATGCTCACACCTAATTGCGTCAGCATGTTTCTGAGACTTTGCGCCGTATATGGGACTTGGGTACTCTGATCGCCCGTCCCATCCAGGCCGACCACCAGGCCATAGCCGATCAATTGGTTGCTCCGCACGCCGTCAACGGTCGCGAGGTCCTTGACTCGCTCCCCATGCGCAAAGACTCCAAGTGTCATGGCGAACGTCGCCAGCATCGCACTAATCCCGCGTTTCATGATCCGCCACCAAGCTTCGTCCGTCTCCGCCTTGCATCAAAACGGCCAGAACACGCTGTTAAAGAAGCGCGCTAGCCATCCCATGGTGTTGGCTTGTGCCAATTCTCCTCGGCCACTATAAGTTATACGCGCGTCTGCTAGCTGCGTAGATAGCACAGTATTGTTCGTATCGACGTCACTCGGCCTGATAATCCCCGATAGCTGAATAAACTCGTCGCCACGGTTGAGCGTCAGGCGCTTTTCACCGCGGACCACCATATTCCCGTTCGGAAGAACCTCCGCCACGGTAACCGTGATGTTTCCCGTCAAGCTGTTGCTCTGGCTGCTGTCGCCTTGGCCCGCAAAGTCATGGCTCGCATCGAGGTTCGCCGCCAGAATCCCGACACCTCCTGCAGTTACAGGCCGCCCTAGGATGGTCGGATTCGCGATGTCTACTGCCGTGGATCGACTTGTGTTTGTGCTCGCCTTCTTGCTGGCGTCTGTCCTCTCCACCAGTTCCACCGTGAGTACGTCCCCGACACGCCTGGCTTTGATATCCTGAAATAACGCAACGTCCTTTCCCTCCTGATAAATGGCCCCATTGCTCTCACCCGTCGGTCTCGAAATCGCAGGTCGGACAGGGGAGTAAGCGGCGGTGTTTTGCAGCGGCGCGACCGAACAGCCGCACAGCACAAGCAACACGCAAAGTGCGTGCACCTTGCGAAGGCAGTGCAACTGTCTTGAGTCATGACAAACCACGTGCATCGTCACTCTTTTGCCCATGATTATAGATGCGTGTTTACGTACTGCAGCATCGCGTCGGCTGTGGAAATCGCTTTCGAGTTCATTTCATACGCGCGCTGCGTCTCAATCATGTTGACAAGTTCTTCCACTACGTTGACGTTAGAACTTTCTACAGATCCCTGAACTAGCGTGCCCAGTCCGTTTAGTCCGGGAGTGCCCGTTTGCGGACTCCCGCTCGCGGATGACTCGAGGTAAAGGTTCTCTCCGATCGCCTGCAGGCCTGCCGGGTTGACGAAGTCGGCCAGTTGTAGGGTACCTAGCTGACTTGGTGTGGGCGAACCCGCCAATGTCACCGACACGGTCCCGTCCGCTCCCACTGTGACGCTCTGAGCGTTAGCGGGTATTGTAATTCCGGGCTGCAGGAGATAGCCATTTGAAGTGACCATCTCACCTTGCGAGTCCACTTGGAATGAGCCATCCCGCGTGTACGCCTGCGTACCGTCCGGGAGCAGCACCTGAAAAAAACCCCTTCCTTGCACAGCGAGATCCATGGCATTGCCTGTCTGCACTATATTTCCCTGCGTAAATAGCTTCTCAGTGGCGACCGTGCGAACACCAGTCCCCAGTGACAAGCCGGAAGGCAGCTGCGTTTCCTGGGAAGTTTGGCCACCGACCTGGCGAATGTTTTGGTAGATCAGATCTTCAAAAATCGCCCGACCACGTTTAAACCCCGTAGTGTTGACGTTCGCTAGGTTGTTCGAAATGACCGCCATGCGAGTCTGCTGCGCATCGAGGCCGGTTTTCGCGATCCACAAGGCAGGATTCATGAATCTGTTCTCCTAGCTACTTCGCCCTACGCGATCGACATCAGCTTCGCAGACGCTGTGTCGTTCAGCTGCGCCTCGTGAAGTATTCGAACTTGCATCTCATAACGGCGCGCCAATTCGATCATGTTCACCATTGCCTCGACCGCTTTGACGTTACTGGACTCCAGGACTCCGGGCGCCAACTTGATTGACCCATCGGCAATTGCCGTATCGCCCTGCTTCAGCCGAACCAGCCCGTCGTCCCCTTTCATTAGGCTGTCAGCAGCAGGGTCGACCAACTTGATCCGGTCCAGCACTGCCAATGTTTCGGGCGTTTGGCCGATCGGCACGATCGATATCGTACCGTCCGACCCCAGCTCGATCTGTTGCGCGGGTGGTATCGTTATGACACCACCATTTCCCAGCACCGGATGTCCTGCACCCGTCTCCAACATGCCGCTGCTAGACACCCGGAGGTCGCCCGCGCGCGTGTATGCTTCCTTTCCATCGGGCGCCTGCACGGCAATCCACCCTGGTCCTCTTATTGCGACATCCAAGGGGCGACCAGTCGTAGATAGCGCCCCCTGAGACAAGTCAGTGTCCTGAGGCCCTGTCTCGGCATACACGCGCGTCGGAAGGCCCGGTCCATAGACTGGCAGGCTGCGAAAAGCGGTAAGGTCTGCCCGGAATCCTGTTGTGTTGACGTTGGCCAGATTGTGGGCGTTCGCGGCTTGCGCCAAAAGAATCTCCTTTGCCCCGTTCATCGCCACGTATAACATGCGGTCCATAATTAGTTTCTACTCCGGTCGCTATCGGATGTTGATGATGGTCTGGGTTATCGCGTCAGCGGTGGATATCACTTGAGCGTTCGCCTGGTAGTTGCGCTGCACGGTGATCATGTGCACAAGCTGATCCGACAGCGACACATTGCTCTCCTCCAGGGCCCCGGACTGCAGCAACCCCAGGCTGGCAGATCCGGGCGCACCGGTAAGGGCGGCGCCAGAATCGAAAGTCTCTGCCCAGGAAGTGTCTCCGACTTGGCGCAGGCCTTGCGGGTTGGCGAAGTTCGATAGCGCCAATTGCCCCAAGGCCTTCGATTGGCCGTTGCTGTAACGGGCAAACACAATGCCGGTATCTCCGATGTCGATGCCGCTGAGACTACCAGTGGTAAACCCGTCCTGAGTGAGTGAATGCACGCTGAACCCGCTGCCGTACTGCGTCAGATCAGCGTAATCCAACGTCAGGGCCATAGCAGACGCGCCACCCGCCGGCAAGAACGGAGTCGATGTTATCGTATATGGCGGCACCGCCGTTCCATCAATTGCCGCCATGCTGCCGTCGCCGTTGAAGGTCAGCACGTTCGGTCCGTCGACTTGTGTGCCATCAACGTAAGCGTACGTATTCCAGGTGTTGGCCGCGGTCTTGCGATAATACATGGTCGCCAGGTGCGCGGTACCCAGTGAATCGTAGATCGTGGTGGAAGTCGAATGATTAAAGCTGGTACTGTCAGCAGGGTTGAAGGCCACCACAGGGGCATCCTGGGCCGCGTCCAGATTGGCCCCCAGGGAAACCGTCTGCGTAACCTGGGGTGCGATATCCCCCGTCGAGAGCCTGAGGTCTCCCAGGGCGCCGGTAACATTTCCGGACGAGTCTGCTGTAAACACGGTCAGCCGCTGGTTACCATTGTTCACCACATAGCCATCTCTATCCAGGCGAAATTGCCCAGAGCGCGAATATACGGTGTTTCCGTTGTCGTTGAGCCGAAAGAATCCTTGGCCGTTTATGGCGAGGTCCAAGTTGTTGTCGGTGTAAGTAATACTCCCTTGCGTGAACTGCTGCGCCACTGAGGCAAGTCGAACTCCGCTTCCGATCGAGGTGGAACTTGTCCCCAGGTTGGATGCCGCATAGATGTCCGCAAATTCTGCCCGGGATGCTTTGAAGCCGGTGGTACTGGTATTTGCAATATTGTTCGATATGATGCCGAGGTCAGCCGACGCAGCATTCAAGCCGGTCAATGCGGTTTCGAATGACATGACAGATCTCCAAGCAGTAGAGCCACTACATGATCTGACGGACTTCGGACAGGTCCAAAGGACCTGCGCCTTCAAGATTCAGTGTGAGGCTCTGTTTGTTTGCATCAATACTGACGCTGTCGACACGCGAGTACAGCATACTTTCGACAGCTTCGTCTTGCCCTTCAATGCCTGCTATGGCATTGACGAGATACGTGCCGGCTTTGACCTGATTGCCTTGATCGTCACGACCATCCCACGCGAACTGCACCATCCCTCCCGGCTGGGGACCTAGATCCAGTGAACGAAGCAGCTGTCCAGCGGAATTGCGTATCTGCACGGTAACGTTCTCCGTACTCGCAGGCAGATCCACTGCCCCGCGAAGCTCGCCGCCTGCCTCCAGCAGACCGCTGCCGATTGCCGCAAGAACTGATCGCCCGATCAAAGATGAAGCCTGCATAGCCTGGTTTGATACAAGTGACGTGCTAAGCTGTGAGAAAGAGGTCTCCAGGTCCTGTATACCCGAGACCGTGCCGAACTGGGCCAGTTGACTGAGGAACTCGCCGCTTTCCATGGGTTTGAAGGGATCTTGGTTCTTAAGCTGCGTAACCATAAGCTGCAAGAACTCGTCCTGTCCGAGCTTTCCGGATGTTCGCTCCGCTTCTGCCTGCGGTACGCTGGAGCGCAGAGCTGCCAAAGGATCGGCCCGAGCGGATGTTTCAACCGTTGTCACGTGTCTTTGCCTCGGTTATTGACCCAGTTTGAGAGTGCCGAGCAGGAGCTGCTTCGAGGTATTCAGCACTTCCACATTGTTCTGGTAAGAACGTGACGCAGAGATCATGTTGGTGATCTCCTCGATCACGTTCACATTGGGCAGGTGTACGTAACCCTGACTGTCGGCCATAGGATTTTCTGGAGAGTACTCCCGACCTAGCGGAGCTTGACTTTCCACTATACCGGCCACCCGGACAGGGACGGCGTCACGGCCTCCGCGCAGCCCACTCATCACCGCCGCAAAGACGGGATTTCGTGCACGGTAGGTCTTCTCGGGCGAAGATCCTACACTTTCGGCATTTGCCAAATTGCTTGCAACAACATTCAATCGCACTGACTGCGCACTCATGGCCGATGCTGCAATATCGAATACCTTGAACATGGACATGCTCAGTCTCCTCGAATCGCCGTCAGCAGCCCCTTGAGCCTGCTACCGAGGAACGTCAACGATGCCTCAAATTGCACGGTGTTGCGTGCAAACTCCGCCTGTTCCGTCTGAACGTCGACCGTGTTCCCATCCAGCGACGGCTGTTGGGCCGCGCGATACGCGAGCTGCGCGCCCGCCACTCCACCATCAGCGTTCGCTGACTGGAAGTGGTTGGGGTCGGTAGTGCGAAGTGCAACATTCTTGCGCGCGAGCTGAAGAGCGACTCGGAAGTCGAGATCACGGGCCTTGTAGTTGGGGGTATCCGCGTTCGCGAGATTACTTGCAAGGACTTCTGATCGAAGCTCACGCAAGAGAAGGGCCTTTGCATGCACGCCGAGCGCAGTGTCGAAGTCAATAGCCATTATGAGCCTCACAAACCTTGCGGAGCGTCAAGCAATGCTCGTGCCACAAGCTGGCTGACGCCTTGACAACGACTTGCCGCAGACTCGGGTCGCGTGGGCTCGTCGATAGCGGCAAGGAATCGCCGCGTGGCGGCAGGAACTCGCCAATGCCGAATGCACTTCGGCGTCGTCGTGACAGGAGATCCAGAAATGGCAGACCTGCTAGTACCCCGTCCGAAAAGTCTTTCCGCATGGTCTCACGGTTGATACCTCATGCTCTTGCGCGCATTGGCCTTGGTGAAGCGCCTTTGAAGGAGCTGCCGGTGTTTATTCGCCGCTTTGTTACGGAAATACTTTTCTGCCGGAGTACTAGCGCAATCGGTATACGACTCCGGGATTGCAGCGCACCATTTCGAAGTCATCGGAATACCCACTGATGGATTCCGAAGAACCGAGGAAAAGGTAGCCTCCCGAATTAAGAACTTTCGCGAACCGCGAAAGGATGTCCGCTTTGGAGATACTCGAGAAGTAAATTAACACGTTGCGGCAGAAGATAACGTCGAATCGGCCGAGTAAGCCATAACTTTGCAGGAGGTTCAGAGGAGTGAAAGTCACACGGGATCGGATCAACGGCCTGACTTCCCATGCATCGCCACGCGGGCTGAAGAAGCGCTGTCTGCGCTCTGCGGAAAGTCCGCGACTCAGCGCCATCTCATCATATATACCGACCTTGGCCTCGTTAAGGACACCCGAGGAGATATCGGTGGCCAAGATCTGTGCCCCGACAAGCCCACCCGGATTGGCCGAAAGGAACTCTTGTATCGCCATGCTGATGGAGTAGGGCTCTTGCCCCGATGAACAGGCCGCAGACCATATGCGAACATTGCGCGTCCGATTCTTGGAAAGTTCGACCAGGATCTGATTCTTTAAAATCTCAAAGGGATATGTATCTCGAAACCAAAGAGTCTCATTGGTGGTCATCGCCTCGATGATGGTCTCGCGCAGGCGAGGATCATTGTCTCGGGAAACCCGTGACAACAATTCAGAAAACGATTTCGCACCCTGCTCGTTGAGTACGCGTCCCAACCGACTCGTAACCAAGTAAGTTTTGTTGTCCCCGAGTACAATCCCACACGCCCTCTCGAGGTAATTTCTGAAGGCTTCGTATTCTTCCGGCGTCATCTTGCCGTCGGGAGGAGAAGCCGCCTCTGCACCTGATCTTGGCCAGACGGATCGTCGCTGCGCGCTTGTAGTCCGACATGCTCGAAAAGCTCCCTTGATCCGCCAATACGAATCTACCGGCAGCCGCGTCAACTTGTGATTGCCTATGTCCGGGCCGCAGACGGTTGCTGCTCGACAGCGTTCGTCTTTCCGAGCACCGCCTCTGCGAGATCGTCCGCACGGAACTTGGCAATGAATTTGTCGGCCCCAACCTTCTCGACCATCGCGTTGTTGAAAACTCCGCTGAGCGACGTGTGGAGAAGTACGTAGAGGTCCTTGAGTTGTGGATCCTTCCTTATTTCAGTGGTAAGTGTATAGCCATCCATCTCCGGCATTTCAATGTCAGAGATAACTAGTAACAACTTGGTTTTGAGGTCCTCCCCCTCGTCGACCCAGCTTCGCAGCTGCCTTAGCGCTTCCCGTCCGTCTCGTACCAGAGTGCACTCAATGCCGATCTCCTCCATACAGCGGCGAATCTGGTTGCGCGCTACGCTGGAGTCGTCCGCAACCAAGACGTGTCGCCGTACACCACTGCCCGACTGCAGGTCCTTGAGCACAGCCTGCGAGACACCCTCTTGGATGCCGATCACTTCCGACAGAACTTTTTCGACGTCGATGATCTCGACAAGGTCGTTATCCACATTGGTGACGGCGGTGAGATAGCTTGTTTCACCCGAGCCCTTTGGCGGAGGGAGAATGTCCTGCCACTTCATGTTCACGATTCGATCAACGTTGGCTACCAGAAACCCCTGAACAGATCGATTGTACTCGGTGATGATTACGTAGCTTCCTCCCGTATCCTCCAAGGCAGAGCCTCCGATTGCCAAACTCAGGTCCATGAGCGGAATTGTCTTGCCTCGAAGATTCGCGATCCCCCGGACGGCGGGATGAGAATGAGGAACGTGAGTCAGCTTCGGGCACTGGATGACCTCCTGTACCTTGAACACATTGATGCCGAATCTTTGGGCACTTTGAAGCCGGAAAAGCAAGAGCTCCAATCGGTTATGCCCCGCCAGACGCGTGCGCTGGTCAACGCTCGCCAGTACTCCGGACATGGTGTTCTCCTTATTACTGGGAATCTACGTGAGGCAACGGTGCGGTAGCGACCGCCCTTGCGCCTACTTTATTTGCACACACTTTGGCACGTGGCTTGCTGCTATTGCGGCCAGCGCCGACATTCGGCACCGGGTGCGGGCGTTCGACTCCCAGCGGACTTGCGTCCGCATCCTTGGAGGGCATGCATGTCTCGATCAAAGGCCTGGGTCATCATCTGCCTCGTCCTCCTCGCCGGAGGACTCCGCGCCGAGGATCAGCAGGCTCTAGAGGACATCCGAAATACGGCAGAAGGCTTCGTACGCAGACAGGCTCCATCCGAAGGGTTGGTCAAGATCGAAGTGGGCGCTTTAGATGGTAGGCTGCGGCTGCCGCACTGCACGACCCCCTTGGAAGCGTTCTCACCGAGCGGCGCGAATCGTATCGGCAACACCAGCGTTGGTGTCCGCTGTCCCGCCCCCAAAGCATGGACGATTTACGTACCTGTACGGGTGTCGGTCTATAGGGACGTTCTGGTCGCTCGACACCCCTTGGCGAGCGGCCAGATCCTACACACCCTAGACCTGCGCAAGGAACGCCACGACCTCGCTACGCTCCCGTTGGGTTACCTCACCAGCACGGACGAAGCGGTCGGCCGCGCACTGAAGAGATCGTTGCCCCGTGGTCTGGTGCTGAGGCCCTCGATGTTGCGCGACCCTGCCGTGATTTCACGGGGTGATTCCATTACGCTCTTGGCACTGGCCCGCGGCGTGGAGGTCCGGATGGCGGGCGAGGCATTGGCGGACGGGGCACCAGGCCAACGAATATCCGCACGCGCCGCGGGCTCGCGCCGCATCGTGCGAGGCACGGTGATATCTGCTGGAATCCTAAAGATAACTCCATGATCTTCCCATTCGAAGACGCTAAAGTGAGAACCATGCCACCCGCTAACGTCGCATTCAGGACACCATGAGGAGTGGCGCTATGGCTATCGATGTGAAGGGACTGAGTCATATACTTACTCGCGGGGAAAATGTGTCCGTGGGCAACGGCGTTTCTGCCGAAACGACTGCGCCACGAAAGTCTGCTCCGACCATCTCTGCGGAACGCGTCAGCTTTACCGACACGGCAAAGCTCCTACGCGAGATTCATTCTCTCCTTGCAGAGGTACCCGTGGTAGACCCCCAGCGGGTAGAGGCGGCGCAGGCCGCGATCAGCGATGGTAGCTATCGAATAGATGACGGGCAAACGGCAACCAAGTTCATCAGACTCGAAAGCGGAATGGTTGGCTGACATGTCGGACACCCTAGTCTGTCGCGAAAACTTGAAACTTGTTCTAACCAAAGGATGTGCATGCGGCACGCGGCTGCACTCGCTGCTGAATCGTGAGTTCGAAATCCTGCGAAGCATGGATGCTTCATCTATCGAGTCGATAGCCGAAGCCAAGCGGCAGGACATACAAGAGCTCGACACTTTGGGCCATATGCTTCGGCACTTGGTTCAAACGGCTGGCTTCGACGAGACACGGTCAGGCATGGAACAGGCGATCGCGTGGTGCGATGGCGGTGAAACGCTCGAGCTTCTCTTGAGCGAGTTCGTGGGCCTGATGAACAGCTGCCAGTCCCAGAATCAGATCAATGGCCAATTCGTCGAACAAAGTCGGCGCAGGGTCCGTGATGCCCTGAGCGCAATTCGTGGTCGCGCGTCGGACGCACAGATCTATGGACCATCCGGCACCACTGACGGATCGGCTGACACTCGGTCTCTTGCGAAAGTTTGAGGCACCAAAATTTGTCACGGCCATGGACCAGGGCCGAAACCCCGGTCAAATGTTCGGCTTTCTCTCGCCCGCCGCACCCCCAGCAGTGTCGGCTGGTATCGAGATGTTGGAGGCACTTCTCGTGTCACATCCGCATCTGGGCCAGCATTTGGGCCGAATTCGGAAGCCGCCTGTAGCGTAGCAGGTCCGCGGCACGATCCACGTCCCATCCCAGCGGAATCTCATGGCAGCGCATCCCCAATCGCGCAAAGCGGTGGCGCTGGAGGGACAGAACTTCAGCCGAGCCCCACGGCATCCCGCTAAACAGCGAGGTCGCAGAACGGCGCAGTCCAACAAGTGCATATCCCCCATCTTCCACGGGTCCGAGGACGGCGTCTGCACCGGTCCGCAAGGCGTGCAGCGACTCCTTCAAAAGGTTCGCGGTCAAGGTCGGGCAATCTGTTCCAACCAGGATTGCGAATTCGCAGGTCTTCAGCACACCCATAAGCGCACGGTGCATCCGGATCCCAAGGTCGCCGTTGGACTGGCGATGCAACGTCACCCCGTAACGCCGGCGACAGCAGAGGAACAACGCGTGACCGCAGTGCGGCGTACACCAAAGCTGAACAGGTGCCAAAGCGGAAAATGCCAGATTCGAGACCGTGGCAAGGACCAACTGTGCGTGGACATTCGCGGCCCGGTGGTCACCTATGGTCCGCGCCAGGCGTGTCTTCACCTTGCCCGGTTGCGGAGCGCGCGCAAAAACGAGTATGCGCGCCTCCGAGAAGCTCATGGGAGTTCTCGGCGCGTCATTAGACCAGAGCGGCGTGCGCGGATGGCAGATATGCCGGTACCCGAGCCGGCTCGGCGCGAATCCGTGTTCGGGCGGATGAGATTGCATGCGGTTTTGACGGTGAATCGTCCGCCGTAGTACCAGTGGGCCAACAGTCCCGGTTTGACGCCGAGGAAATGCGCCGCCCTGAGCCACCACATCATCAAGACGGTACGTAGCAATCCCCGCTCTTCCCAGCGTCGGCTAGAGGTGACCACGCGGTCCCGCAGACACAGGGGTCTGCCGCATGTTCGCTTGAGCCTGACGCTAAGATCGACATCCTCCATAAGGTACTGATCGGGAAATCCCCCGATGGATAAGAACGCGCCACGGATGACAAAGATGGCCTGATCGCCGGTCGCGATCCCTGTGAGTCGCGACCGCCACGACATGCACCAGGCGATAAGACGCAACAAGCGGGCCCGTCCCGAGAACGACACATCGAAACGCCCCCATTTCGCTCCACCGCCTATTGCAGCCAGAACCGCATTCGTGGCTCCTTCCGGCGGCATGGTGTCGGCATGGAGGAACCACAATACCTCGCCGCAGGTCGCATGTGCCCCTGCATTCATCTGGCGCGCTCGCCCTCGACCGGTAACGATGACAGAATCGCAAAGTGGTTCGGCCAGTCGAACCGTATCATCGGTACTTCCGCCGTCTACGACGACGACTCTCGTGCCCGGCGCGCCGCATCGACTGCAGCATTCGCAGCAAAGTCTCAATGACGGCGGCTTCGTTCCAGGTTGGGATGATCACGGCAATGGCGGACATGAAGTATTCTGTGCAGCGATCCCGCCCAACGCAAGCGACGATCGGGCGGTTGGTGAACCCTGCACTGCGCCGAGCCATTTCGACGTCCTTGAAGTTGTGGTACTCTTCGCGGGCCAAAGCGCAGTCGACACCATTTTTCGACGAGTAAATGGGGCGGTAGCTCAGCTGGGAGAGCGTCGCGTTCGCAATGCGAAGGTCGGGAGTTCGATCCTCCTCCGCTCCACCAAATCAATGTCTTGCAGGCGTCTGGGCTCCCAGTCCTCCCGAGTCCAAGCGCGTCCGGCAGCGGGGAGATAGCGTACGGATGGGTGGGGCACCGAAGATCACGTCCTGCGATCTCAGCCACCTGCTGCAAACCACATGCCCCGGTAGCTCAGCTGGATAGAGCATCCCCCTCCTAAGGGGAAGGTCACACGTTCAAGTCGTGTCCGGGGCGCCAATCGCTCACAAGGGCGGACTGTACGCTTGATCAGGCGCATTACGGGGAGATGCGGAGTCACGTTCCGTTTCGAACGACACATCCTGGCCGCGCTGGTGGTCGCGATTCTCGCACTTGCGGCCGCCATCGTTGCCGTACTGCTCTACCTGCCGGGCACCGAGACGCACTGAGGCGGCGCGCCCGGCCTGCGACTTGCAGACTGCTTTTCTTCACCGTGGCACCTCGATCCCTGATCGCAGCGTCAGTGCGGACTCGAGGAGTTCTGCCCTTCGCCGGGCTTGGTCTCGTCGCGCAACGGAATTTCCGCATCCTTCTGGTAACGCCGCTTCGCGCCTGGTCGGAAGACGTAGAGAACCACGATCAGAAAAGCCACCGGTATGGCGAAGTACCACCAGTAGGTTCCCAGTAGATCCCAGAATGGCGCTGCATTGTCCACCGCAAAGTCCCCTCGCCCGCGGAAGGAGCACTCGTCCCGGCCCTCCCACGAAGATTCCCCGTAACATTCCGCGCTTGCGCACTCGGAGCGTTTGCGCAGCGTCCCCTTAGCAGAATAGAAGCGATTACCCTGAAGGTTCCAGATATTTGCATCGACCCGGACGAACCTGCAAGAATCTCGACAATCTGGGAGGATAAGGTCGAGCAGCGCCGTGGGGCGGCGAATGTTGTGCAGTCGAGGAACCGCTCCGACCGTGAGCAGTGTATAGAGGCGCCTCGTTCGACCTGCGAGTAATATCGTTATTCCTTGCCAATGGAGCGAGACTTGGCGACGCTACGCGCTGGGTGCAGTCTGCGCGCTTTTGACCTGCGAGGTGCTGAAATGCCGGGAACACCATTCACTGTGGAAGTCAGGCCTATTTTGCCGGAACGTCTACGCCGCCTCGACGACCTCGCCAATGATCTGTATTTTAGCTGGAACCGTGACGTGCGCCGGCTTTTCCGGCACCTGCATCCGGATTGTTGGAATGCATGTCTGCACAATCCCAAAGTTTTCCTCAGGCGTTTGCCCCAGCGCACTCTCGAAAGTGCGGCTCGCGATCCGATCTTCCTGGATGCCTATCGGCGAGCGCTCTCCGCCTACGACACCTACCTGGAAGAACGTCCCAACACCGAGATCGAGCGCTTCCTGGACCCGAAGCAGGATCTCGTTGCCTATTTCTCCGCCGAGTTCGGATTCCACCAGAGCATGCCCATTTACGCCGGAGGGCTCGGCATACTCGCCGCCGATTATTGCAAGGCCATGAGCAATCTTTGGGTTCCGTTCGTGGGTGTGGGCATGCTCTACCACGAAGGCTACTTTACCCAACGTATCTTGTGCGGGGGTGAACAAGGTGCCGACTACCCATACATCGAGGCGAACGACCTTCCCGTGGTGGTCGCCGTCGACCAAGACGGCAAAGAGATTCGCGTGCAGGTCGATCTGCTGCACAGAGATGTCCAGCTGCGGGTTTGGGAAGCAAGGGCAGGCCATATCCGGCTGTATTTGCTGGACAGCGACTTGCCAGAAAACCATTCAGAGGATCGCTCCATCACCTATCAACTCTACGGCGGTGACGCCACCACCCGCATTCGCCAGGAGATCGTTCTCGGCGTGGGCGGTGTGCGTGCGCTGCGTGCGCTGGGCCTCAGTCCCACTGTTTGGCACATCAATGAAGGTCATGCGGCGTTTCTGATTCTGGAGCGTTGCCGCGAGCTGGCCGGCCATGGAACGGACTTCGACAGCGCCCTGGAACTTGTCGCGGCGGACACTGTCTTCACGACCCATACTCCGGTCCCCGCAGGCCATGACATCTTTGCCTTCGAAATGATGAAGACTTACTTCAAGCCCTGGATCGCCGAAGTACACGCCGACGAGTCACGTTTCCTGGGTCTCGGTGCCAATCCGCGCAACCCCCAAGGCTTTGACATGGCGGCACTGGCGCTACGCGGGTCACGCTTTCACAACGGCGTGAGCGCCATACACGGGCGAGTCGCCTCCGAAATGGAGTCCTATATCTGGCCGGAAGTCCCTGCTGTGGAAAATCCCCTTGGGCACGTCACGAATGGGGTCGACGTCGACACGTTTCTGGGCGCCTCGTGGGTCGCCTTGTTCGACATGTACATGGGTGGCGGCTGGAGAAGTAAGCTCACCGATCGCGCCTTCTGGCGCGATTTCATCGACAGCATTCCCAACCATGTCTGCCTGAGTGTCCGACAGGTGTTGAAAGCGGAAATGCTCGAAGACGCGCATCACCGCGCGACCATCCAGTACCGGCGGGCCGGCTACGCCAATTCGGTCGTTAGGCATATCACCCGCCATCTTACGCCGCACAACCTGGACACGCTGGTCGTCTGCTTCGCACGCCGGTTTGCAACCTACAAGCGCGCCACGCTGCTATTCCAGGATCTTCCACGGCTGGCGCGACTGGTGAACCATCCTCAACGTCCGGTGCTATTCCTGTTCGCCGGCAAGGCACACCCGAACGATCGGCCTGGTCAGCAGCTCATCAAGGATGTGTTCGAAATCAGCATGCGTCCCGAGTTCCAGGGCAAGGTGATTCTGCTGGAAAATTACAACCTCTCGATGGCCCGGCAGCTGATTCCAGGGGCGGACGTCTGGCTCAACGTTCCCGAGTATCCGAAGGAAGCGTGCGGCACGTCAGGGATGAAGGCGGCCATCAACGGTGCGATCAACTTGAGTGTACTGGACGGCTGGTGGGGCGAGGCCTACGACGCCGACAACGGCTGGGCCATCAGCCCACACCCTGAGCTCGGGGCCCAGACCCGAGACCAGCAAGAGGCTACTGAACTGCTCAATCTCCTCGAGCACCAAGTTATTCCGCTGTTTTACGAACGCAGCGCGGAGGGCGAGCCGGAAGCGTGGGTAAAAAAGGTCAAAGCCTCGATGAAATCCGTCTTGCCGCGGTTCAACAATATCCGCATGGCCATGGATTATCTGCGTGACTACTACTCTCCTGCAATCCGGCACGGCAGGCTGCTCGCGGCCGACGACGGGGCGGCTGCAAAGGAACTGGCGGACTGGAAGAAAGGCGTCTATCGCCGCTGGCACAACGTTCGCGCCCGACTCGCCGCGACACCCGCCCGAACCGTGCGCACGGGCGAAGACATGCCCATCGAGCTCGCAGTACATCTCAACGGTCTGGATCCAGACGACGTCGAGGTCGAATGCGTGCTGGGCAGGGAAACCGAGCTCGGGGAGTTCGTACCGACCAACAGCATTCTCTTCCAGCCTGAAGATTGCAACGATGCTGGCGAGACCATCTACCGTGCGGACCTGTGCTCCCCAGAATCATGCGTTCTGTTCGAGGGACTGCAACATTATCGCATCCGTGTCTATCCCTATCATCGCCTGCTCAGCCATCGCTTCGAGTGCGGTTGCATGCTTTGGCTTTAGCTGGCATTGGCCGCGGAATTCCATGGTTGCTGGCGCAGAACTCGCTTGGGGAAGCCGCTTTTGAGTGAGAGTAGCCGTAGCCACCCACGGGCGTGTCGCCGAAGCATGATCGCCGCTCCGAACACCAACGCTCCGCGGGCAATGCCAGACCTCCTGCGCCCTTCAGCTACAAGGCCCCAGGCCATCGGAGCGTTGCTCTGCCGAATCGCTTCGGACGTCATGGTCGCATGCGCTTATCATTGAAGGTGTTGGGAAACCCGGTCGGCGCGATGTGGGCGGAGCTCGGAGATGCAGAACGCAACCGCAAACATTCCTCAGGCAACCATCGAACGATGGCTGTCCAAGCATGCTGCTGACGGGGTTGTTCCGAACCTCGATGTGATCCGCCGCGCGTGCGAGGTGGCGATCCGCCAGCTCCCGCCCGGAATACGACTCAATGGGGAAACCTTTCTCGCACACGCACTTGCCGTGGCTGACGTGGTGTTCGATCTGGAACTGGACCAGGACACCATCGCGGCTGCAATCCTTCAGGAGGTTGCCGCCCAAACGCAGCAGTCGGAGAAGGAGATGGAGATCGCCTGCGGAACTGCAGCGACTCGGCTCGCGATTGGAGCCGGGCGACTTTCACTCATTCACAACCTTCAGGACACCGACGGGGACCCCAGACAGCAGCGCGCACGGGCCGAAGCACTGCGCAGGCTACTGCTGGCGATGGCGGACGACGTCAGGGTCATTCTCATCAAGCTGGCGGAGCGGCTTCATGACATTCAGACGCTGAAGAACTGCCCGGAGGAGCGGCACAAACGGGTGGCTCGTGAAACGCTGGACATCTTTGCGCCGCTTGCAAACCGCCTCGGCATCTGGCAGATCAAGTGGGAGCTGGAGGACCTGTCGCTGCGTTGCCTGCAGCCGGATACCTACCGGCAGATTGCGGCGATGCTGGACGAGCGCCGGGCGGACCGCGAGTCGTATATCACCGCCGTCATCGACTCGTTGCACGCCCGGCTAAGCGCTGCCGGCATTGTTGCGGAAATCTCCGGAAGGCCGAAACATATCTACAGCATCTGGCGAAAGATGCAGCGCAAGGCGGTCGATTTCGACCAGATCTTGGACGTACGAGCCGTACGCGTTCTGGTCCGTGACGTCACCGCCTGCTATTCCGCGCTGGGTGTGGTGCACGCACTCTGGCCGCCGCTGGCGGGCGAGTTCGACGACTACATCACGCGCCCGAAGGACAACCTCTATCAATCCCTGCACACCGCAGTGATCGGACCGGGTGGCAAGACACTCGAGGTGCAAATCCGTACGCACGACATGCACCGGGACGCGGAGCTCGGCGTCGCCGCCCACTGGCGTTACAAGGAGGGCGGAAAATTTGATGCCGGGCTCGAGCGAAAGATCAGCTGGCTGCGCCACCTGCTGGAATGGAAGCGAAACGGCGAGACTGAGGACTTCCTGGACCGGTTCAAAGCCGAGGCTTTCCAGGACCGCGTCTACGTGCTCACGCCGAAGGGCTCGATCATCGACCTGCCGCAGGGGGCGACGCCCGTGGACTTCGCCTATCACGTCCACACCGAAGTCGGGCACCGCTGCCGGGGCGCCAAGGTGGACGGCAACATCGTACCCCTCACCTACCAGCTCAAAAGCGGCGAGCAGGTCGAGATTCTGACCTCCAAGCAGGGAGGTCCAAGTCGCGACTGGCTCAATCCCCACCTGGGCTTCCTGAAGAGTGCCCACGCCCGTGCCAAGGCCCGGCAGTGGTTCAAGCAGTTGCACTTCGAACGCAATGTCGCGGCCGGGCGTACGCTGCTGGAACGCGAGCTGCGGCGTATCGGAAGCACGGATGCCAATCTCGGCCGGCTGGCCCAGCGCCTCAACTTCCCGGGGGCCGACGAGCTGCTCGCGGCGCTCGGACGCGGCGACCTAAGCCCCGCGCGCGCCGCGAGCACCCTTGAGCCGGCAGCATTGCCGGAATCGCCCGAGCCCGGCCCCACGCGGGCACACCAAGCCCGCCCCCGTGCGGCCGGCACAGTGGAAATCGAAGGCGTCGGAAACCTGCTGAGCCAGGCCGCGGGATGCTGTAAGCCCGTACCACCCGATCCGATCGTCGGCTTCATCACCCGCGGGCGGGGAGTCACCGTGCACCGGCGCGACTGCCCGAACGCGCTGCGCCTGGCGGAAACGGCGCGCGAGCGGCTCATCGACGTCGACTGGGGTGTCGGTGGTACTCGTACCTATCCCGTCGACGTCTATGTCGAGGCGCTCGATCGACAGGGCCTGTTGCGGGACTTGACCACTCTGCTGGCCAATGAAAAGGTCAATGTGCTGGCAATCAACACCACCACCGGTAGGGCCGATCGCATCGCACGCATGCGGTTGACCGTGGAGATCGTGGACATCGCTCAACTGAAACAGGTGCTTTCGCGCGTAAGCCAACTGCCGGCGGTGCTGGACGCACGGCGCTCGATGTAGCGCTCGCCTGCGGCAGCGACTTTCTGGCAGTTGCCACCCGCCATGACCGGCCATCGTTATCGGCGCCTTAAGTGGCAGGGAATAACCCAGGGTACTCACGCGTCATGGGACGACCGGCAGCAGCAAGGCCCCTGCCGGAGACCTTGATTTCCGCACCGGTTACGGGTTATCTGCGTGAGCTCGGGAACCGACCCCCGCATACCGGGCCACCGCGACCGACCAGAAGGGCCCCATCCACTACAGCCCTGGAGAAAACCGAAATGAGCCTTACACGCCGGGATTTCCTACGAGTGCTTGCAATCGCCAGTACAGCAGGCTTCCAGCTCGGATCCGTTCGTGCGAGTGCGCAGAGCAAGCCGGCGGGTGGCTCTACGCACGAGCCCAGCAATCCCTACGAGCTGCCGCGCTTCGGTAACGTATCGCTGCTGCACTTCACCGATTGCCATGCGCAGCTCCTGCCCGTCTACTTCCGTGAACCGGGCATCAACCTCGGGTTCGGAAACATGCGGGGGCGGCCTCCCCACCTGGTCGGAAAAGCCTTCCTGAAGCATTACGGCATCGCTCCCGGCAGCCGCGACGCGCATGCGTTCACGTACCTCGACTACGTGGAAGCGGCGCACAAGTACGGCAGGATGGGCGGATTCGCGCACCTTGCGACGCTCGTCAAACAGCTGCGCGAGCAGCGTGCCGGTGCGTTGTTGCTGGATGGCGGAGACACCTGGCAAGGATCTGCGACCTCGCTATGGACCAAGGGGCAGGACATGGTGGAGGCCGCGCTGCTGCTGGGAGTGGACGTCATGACGGGGCACTGGGAGTTCACGTTCGGGGCCGACCGTGTCAAGGAGGTGGTGGACAACGACTTCAAGGATAAGATCGACTTCGTCGCCCAGAACGTCGTCGACAACGAGTGGGGTGAGCAGGTCTTCACGCCCTATGTCATTCGCGAAGTGAACGGCATACCCGTCGCCATCATCGGCCAGGCGTTTCCCTACACGCCGATCGCCAACCCGCGCTACCTGGTGCCGGACTGGAGCTTCGGTATACGTGACGACCGCATGCAGAACTTCGTCGACGAGGCGCGCGGGAAAGGCGCGCAGGTGGTGGTCGTGCTGTCGCACAACGGCATGGATGTCGACCTCAAGATGGCGAGTCGCGTGAAAGGCGTGGACGTCATTCTCGGCGGCCACACTCACGATGCGGTGCCCGCGCCGGTCAAGGTCAGCAACCCTGCCGGCAAGACCCTTGTCGTTAATTCCGGGTCAAATGCCAAGTACCTCTCAGTGCTGGATTTCGAGGTGAAGGGCGGGAAGGTCAAGGATTACCGCTTCAAGATGCTACCGGTGTTCTCCAACCTCATCGCCGCGGACCCCGCGATGAGTGCGCTGATCGAGAAGGTCCGCGCCCCGTACAAGGACAAGCTGGGGGAGAAGCTTGCGGTCAGCGATGATCTGCTTTACCGCCGTGGCAATTTCAACGGCAGCTTCGACCAGCTGATCTGCGACGCACTGATGGCAGTCCGGGGCGCAGACCTCTCCCTGTCGCCCGGATTTCGTTGGGGTACCAGCGTGCTCCCCGGCGAGCCGATCACGTTCGAGGACGTCATGACCCAGACGGCCATGACCTATCCCACGGTCACGCTCAACAACCTGACCGGCGAGCGCATCAAGGAAGTTCTGGAGGATGTGGCGGACAACCTGTTCAACAAGGACCCCTACTACCAGCAGGGCGGGGACATGGTGCGGGTCGGAGGATTGCATTACGCCATCGACCCCAGTGCCGACATCGGCCATCGGATCACGGCCATGGAAGTAAAAGGCAAGCCCGTCGATCCGAAGAAGGAGTACAGCGTCGCCGGATGGGCAAGCGTGGGCCAGCCTCTGGAGGGCAAGCCGGTGTGGGATGTGGTCGCGGAATATCTACGCGATCGCAAGACCGTGAGCATCGAGGATCTCAACACCCCGAAGCTGGTCAATGTTGGGAGCAATCCCGGGTACGGCACCGATCCCCTGGTGTAATCGCCTTCCCCCGCGGCGCGTGCCATCGCCGCGGGGGAAGAGTCGGCCTGCGTCACGAAACCTTCCCACCGTTCTACCACCGCCAGGCGGCGGAACCCGACAGAAGGGCCCGCTTGCAGCGATCAATCGTCCTGCACGCGACATCCGGCCCGGGCGCAAATCGTCACACCACGGCGATGGCGCATCAGCCTGCCGCACGCAACAGATCAGATCGGCAGGAAGACAGCGGAAACCACGCCCTGCAGGACGCGGTTGATACTGCGGTTGGTCTTCTGCGCTGTGATCGCCGCCATGGCATCCTGATGGGCAATGATCTTGCCGAACAGACGCTCGAAGCTCAGGTTTACCACCGCGCCGTCTGTTGCGTTGCTGATGAGGTAAAGCTCGCCGTCCGGGTCCCTGGCGGTGCGCAGCTTCCAGGCAGCGGTCTCAACGTTCCGGGCCGCATTGTAGAGCTTCTGAGCATCCAACTGATCGAAAACGAAGAATTCGCTCCTGTTGTTGTAGGAGTCGGAGATCATGGTCGCCATGCCCGCAATCAGCGCCAGCACGCGGTCCCCGTCATAGCGTTGCTCGAACGCCAGGCGCATGCAGTCGACACTGCGCTTGCCTTGAAGCTCGGGAAAATTCCATTCGCGCGGCTCCTGAAAAGCGCGCGCAACACTCTGTTCCATGCTCGACTCGGGACCTTTGCGCCATTCACGTGGATTTCGCCGGTAGAGCTTCTCCATCAGCAAACGCAGATCCTCGAGCTCCGCGTGCAGGTGGTAGTCGGCGACCATATCGATGTCGGTCTTGGCGATGGTACTGAGATGGAAGCGCGATTCCGGAACGGTCGATGTCGGGGGCAAGTCCTTCGCGCAGGCCACCATGCCCGCGAGCACGCACAACAGCACCCACTTACGCTGCGTGCGCCTGACCGGGAACTTCGCCGCTCGACACGTCAACGGATACCGGCTACGGGGCAGCGCACGGACCGAACCTGCATCCGGTGCTCCGTCCGACGTGTGGTCCCAGGAACCGGTCTGCGGCACGTGACCTCTAGCCCGGAAATCTCACCGGCATCCCGGGAGCTGGCGGAATTCGCAGCCGTCCTGTGCCGGGCTGGAGCGAAAGGGACGGCCGTAGCTATCAGTTGAGTGAAGACCCAGCCAGGGCGAGCGAGAAACCGCCAGAACCAGGATAGGTCGGCGGCGTGAACACTGTGTCATCGTTCGGAGATCGTGAAGCATGCCAGATCTTCCCTGCGATCCGTTCACCTACCGGCCAGCCGCTGGCCGGCTGGTGAGATTTCCGGGCTAGAAATCGTTCCTATTCCCTACGTGGGTCTGATCCCGCCGTGCGCAGACTTGGCCCGCATATCTCACCGGGCGGCGGCGCAATGGCGTAGCGTAGCGCAGAAATAAACCCCGGCCAATGCATCCGGCCGGCCTTCAGCCACTTGAGCCGCAGGGACGACTGCGCGGTAGAATGTCAGCCAGAGAAACCACCGCAGCGCCCGAACCTCCGGCGGGCGTGTGTCGCTTCGGGAGCCGCAACCGTGCGCATTTCGTTCTTGCTGATCGCAGGTCTCCTACCTCTGGCGGTATGGTCTGCCGATTGGTCCGCTACCCTGAAGGGCGGCGGGCAGGTCATAGTCGACCCGTCCACAAACCGCGCGATGGTATTGCGCAACGGGGTAGAGACGCCGCTGTGGGACGGCGTTCATCAGCTCGAGGACGGCTCGGTGCTGCGGATTCGCTCCGGCGTGGTGGTGCCGAACGAGCAGATCCTGCAGGCGCGCAAGCTGCCGGAAGAGCCGGCACAGGCCTGGGAAGGTGTGACAATCGTCGGGTATTCGCCATGCCAGAAGCTGGTGCGCCAGGTTTGCGGCGCGCAGAACCAGTGCCAGGGCAGCACTTCCTGCGATGCAGCCGGACAGCTGCTGGACATGGAAGACAAGGAACGTGCCGCCGGCAGCAGTCCCAATCTGATGACCTACAGCAGTGGTCAGTGTCAACAGGCCCTCGAACGGGATCGCCAATTCTTCGCTCCCTGCGGTACGCACGCGTCCGCCAGCGTTGCCCAACCCGTTCCCCCGGTGGGGCCGCCCGCCACCTCCTGCGAGCACCTGATCGTCAAAGTCTGTGGAGCCCACAACGAATGCGCACAAACGCAGCCCTGCCAGGTGGCGCGCCAGATGCTGGATCTACATCGGAAAGACCCCGCGGATCAATCGGCATGGTCGGACGGGAGCAATCAGTGCCAGGAGGCGTTGCTGGACGAGGAGTACTTCGCTCCGTGCCGGCCATAGCGGGCCACGCACGCTCGCACCCGACGCCCCCGCCCCGCACTGCCGGACCGGATCCTACCCGCTCATGCGCGCACGCCGAAAAAGTTCAGCTTGGCGTGGTGCGTGGTATCCCCTTTGTCGGGTTTGATCGTCAGGCGTATATCCGTGATGCCAGCCAGGTCGAAGTTCAGGTTTTCGCGCTGGAACGTCGCGCCTTGTGGACTGAAGTTGAACTCCTGGCGAACCAGCTCCTGAAAGTGACGCCCTGAGTCCCCGGAGACCTGCAGCAGAACTTCCTGCGTGCGTGTCACCTCGCGCTCCTCCACTTCATAGGTGATCCCGGTCACCGTTTGTGGAGTATCGAAGCAAAGCTGAATCGTCTGCGGTCCCGGCGAGGCCGCAATCCACTGCGAGCTGCCGGCTCCGTGCGTGCCGTCGAATGCGTTTTCGATGGGGAAGCCGCCATGGTCTTCGCTGCTGAGCAGCAGCTCGGCCCTATCAACGATTTCGATGTAAGGACGTCCCGCATCGGCTCTCTGGGGTTCTTGTGTCTGGGATACGACGCGTTTTCTGAGTGCCATTTTGCACCTCCTGCGTCTGCCTACCGCGTGTGCTCTGGCTCCGAGCTTAGGCGCCGGCAGGTGGCCGCGCAAGGTGCAGACGACGTATGGCGTCCTGCCCCGTACTTTTCTTTCCTGCGCTAAGCTTATCAGCGCCCCTCAGCGGGGTCTTTGGTCGAACTGCAGCGCCCGCTCCGGCGGCGCGAGGGAGTGTACCTGTGCCACAGACTCGATCCGCAGTGCTTGCCTCACTGGTCGGCGCCGTCTGCTGTGCACTTCTCGTGGCTGCCGCACCCGCAGCCGCACAAGAGAACCCCGAGCACCAGGAACGGACGGTGCGTATCGGCAAGGATCAGTTTCCGGTGCGGCTCCCGCAAGGCTGGACACTTGAAGTCCTGACGACGCAGCTCGACGCACCGCGCATGCTGACGTTCGGGCCGGCAGGTGACCTTTTCATCGGCTCGCACTCCGGACACGTCTATCGCCTTGCCCCGCCGTACACGCGGCCCACTGTCCTGGCACGCGTCAGAGGCTATCCCCACAGCGTGGCGTTCCGGGACGGCGAAATCCTCATCGCCACGACTGACGGGCTGTACCGTGCGCCGTATCAGCCGGGACAGGAAAGAATAGCAGCCGAGGCGCTAAGCCTGCTTGCCTCTTTGCCGGGCGGGGGCGGACACAGCAGCCGCACGGTGCGCGTCGGCCCCGAAGGCGACATCTACTTGTCGTTGGGCCTCGCAGGAAACTGCAGCAACCAGTATCTGGGGGACGACTACACCTTCCAAGACCGGCGTGGCGGCATTCTGCTGCTGGTTGAAGACGCACAAGGTGCACATTGGGAGACCTATGCTTCGGGCCTGCGCAACCCGGTGGGATTCGACTGGCAGCCGCGAACCGGTGTGCTTTACGCAAGCAACAACGGGCCGGATCACTGGGGCTTCGACCTGCCCCCCGAGTATTTCACCGCGCTGCAGCGCGGCTCGTTTTCCGGCATGCCATGGTTCCAGTTCACCGGAACTGAGCTGAAACGTGACCGCTGCATCTCGACGCCATCCCCGCGTCCGGCTGCCGATGTTACGCTGCCAGCGACAACCTTCCCCGCCCGCAGCGCACCCATGGGCGTGGCGTTCGTTCCACCAGGGGCGCTAGACCCCGCGTTCGAAGGGGCGGCGGTAGTTGCCTTGCATGGATCATGGGCAACGCGACCGGCCGGGACGGCCTACGGCGACCCGGCCACACGACGTCCGCCGAAGCTCGTGGCGGTGCGCTTCGACGGCCCCTCTGCCCGTGGCGCGGTCGACCTGGTCACAGGCTTTCAATCCGGGGACGGCGATCGCTGGGCGCGACCGGTCGGCGTGGCGATCGGTCCGGATGGCGCGCTATATTTCACCAGCGATGCCGGGATCAACGGTTTGTTTCGGGTGCGCGCGGGCGACCGGTCCTCTTCGGCCGATGCCGGCGGGTCACAATAGCCGGCGCTTCGCGAGGCACATTGGGAATCGAGGGCAGGCTTTCGATCCTTCGAAGCACATGGCGGTGAGTGGGTGACGAGAAGGATCAAATGAGGCCCACCGCCGCAGTGGCGACGAGATTGCTCGGCCGGGCCCCAGGTGTTGTCCACGGTAGGGCGTGACGCATGCCACCCTGCCCGCATCTCGCATTGAACCGCTGATCGCGAGATACTCTGTGCGCCCCACGGCCGGTGCATGGGGAGATGAGCAATAGAAGCATCCGACCGGAAAGCCTGCGCTGCCGCGCTGCACGTGCGGCATCATCGCGCCGGTTCCCTGGGAAGAATCTGATGGCCGCCCAAGCGCCAGCGCCGCCCGACAGGCACGTACGTCGCGTCCAAGACCCTGCGGATTGCGGATCCGCAGCGCCTGCGCGCGCCGGTCGCGATCGCATCTTTGCCGGCCAGGTCCGGCTGCTGTTGGAGAAGGCAACGACGGCCGTCGCCGTCAACGTCGTCGGGGCATTGATCGTAGCAATTGTCCTGCATACCGCCGTCCCGGCCGCGCTGCTGTTCACCTGGGTACTGCTGCAGCTGCTTTCCTCGACGGGGAGGCTGATACTCGCCCTGCGCTACCGCAGGGCAACCGACCGAGAGACCAGAGCCGGCACGTGGGCTCTGCGCTATGGTGTGGGCGCTGTGCTCAGCGGTTTGCTCTGGGGCGGCGGAGGGGTCCTCATGATCGGTCTCCTGGCCCCGCCCGAGCAGTTGTTCCTTGTTTATACGCTGGGAGGCATGGCCGTCGGTGCCATTGCCGTCGACGGTTCCGTCCTGCCCGTCTATCTGGCATTCATGCTACCTGCACTGCTGCCGCTCGACTTCTGGTTCCTGATGCATGGCGACAACACCTACCTTCCGATGGGACTGTTGGGCGGCGTATTCATGTGCGCGCTCTACGCCGCCGCTCGGCACATGAACACCAGCATCAGGGATGTGCTGCGTCTCGACTACCTGCGCCAGGGCCTGGTCGATCGACTCCGCGACAGCGAGCAGCGCTACCGCGCGCTTTACGAACACAATCCCTCCATGTGCCTGATGCTCGACGACGGGGGCATTATCGTTTCGGCCAATGAGTTCGGTGCCCACCACCTCGGCTACGAGGCCGGTGAGCTCGAAGGCCGCGGCATCGACGATCTCATCGAGGGTGAGGACCGGCAGGCGGTGGTGGACAAGCTGGCGCAGTGCCGGTTGCCGTCCGCGCCGGTGATGCAGGCTCGTTTCCGCATCACGCGCCGCGACGGCACAGTGATGTGGGTCAGTGGCCACGCGCGTGCAGTACCGCCGATCGCCGGCGGCACCGTGCTCCTGGTGGCCGAGGACGTCACCGCCCAGAAGCGTGCCGAAGACCAGCTGCGTGCCCACCGCGAGGAACTGCATCACAGGGCACAGCTGAGCGCCTTCGCGGAGATGGCTTCGGGCATCGCCCACGAGATCAATCAGCCGCTCACGGCAATCGTCAATTATGCGCGTGGCGCCGCTCGCCGACTGCGTGGGGGCAAGCTCGACCCCGACCCGCTGATCGTTGCCATGGAGGAGGCAGCGGCACAGGCATCGCGTGCCGGAGAAATCGTGCGCCGTCTGCGCGATGTGGTTCGCCAAGGCCAGGCGCGCGTGAAACCCGTTGACCTGAACAACCTGATCAGCGGCGTCCTGCCGTTTGCAGAGATCGATGCCCGCCAGTCTGGCACCCGGCTGCAGGTCGAGCTCGCAGGGCAGCTGCCCGGTACAGCGGGAGACTCGATCCAGCTCGAGCAGGTCATCCTGAACCTGGTACACAACGGCTTGGAAGCCATGGCCGGGATCGAACCTTCCGCGCGCCATCTGACCATCCAAAGCTTCCTCGCCCAGGATGGCGGCGTAGGCGTGGCGGTACACGATACGGGGCCTGGGCTCCCTGCTGGACGGAGCTATGAGAACCTGCTTTCGCCATTCCCCTCGAGCGACCCGCAGGGTTCGGGCATGGGACTCTCGGTGAGCCGCTCCATCATCGAGGCCCATGGAGGAAACCTCGGCGCCAGTGCCCATCCCGGTGGCGGGACTGTATTTCGCTTCACCCTCCCGCGCATCTCGGCCGAAGCCGACCAGTATGAGACCATGGAAGACGTTGCGGCACCCGGCGCGGACTCAAATGAGTGAGGTCATCACGGTCCGATGTTACGAGGAGCTGTGCGACCATCTGCCTCCGCAGCATCGCAGAGTCGACTTCCTCCTGCCGCTCCGGGACAATGAATCGCCACACCGCGTCCTGGAGAATCTGCGCATTCCGCTGGAAGAAGTGGACCTGATTCTGTTGAACGGACACCCGGTGCCAACCGGCGCACCGCTGAGAGAAAATGATCGACTGGCACTGTATCCCACGTTCGAGTCGCTGGACGTAAGCGGTGTAAGCCGCATACGCTCCGCCGGCCTTCGCTACTTACGCCTGGCAGTCGAGCTCCCGCGCCTTGCAGTCGCATTGCGCGTGCTTGGGTTCGACACCATCGTTCGCACCGGAGGTAACGAGCGCGAGTGGATCGAGCGAGTGCGCGTAGAACGGCGCGTGCTGATGGCGCGCGAGGCCCTGTTGCAGCAGCGACATGCACTCACCCACTGCCTTGTCCTCCAGGAGTCACGAACGTTTGGCCAGATTCGGGAAATCCTGCAGCGCATCGACCTGTGGAAGTCGATCCGGCCATGGACCCACTGTCCGCGCTGCAACGCGGGGTTACATGAGCCGCCCGCAACGCCACTGGACTCCGGGAACGTTCCACTTCACTGCGCCACCTGCGGTCCATTGCTTCGCGCCAGGAACTCCCGCGGACCATTGGGCCGGCCTGGCGTCCATTTCGGCATGCGCACCTGAACGGTAGCATCGCATGCAGGCTTGGTTTTCGAGCCCGCGGGGACTACTGTTTTGTTGTATCGCCGTGGGAACGGACGCAGCCGGCGTCCGGACGTCGCCACCATGGAGTGCGCATGAGCGCTCTCGAGTTGAAGCGGATGGTGTTGCTGTCAAGCATGGCATTATCAGCCTGCCAGGCTTTTGCCCCGAGCGTACCGGCCGGCAGCGAGCTCCTGCTTAACCAGCCGCTCACTATTTTTCCCAACCGCGCCAGCACCTACATCCAGAACGGCAGCGTGAATCCGGACGGCTACAGCGAGTACGAGCCCTATTGCCGCTTCGCGTTACGGAATGTGAGCGACCAGGCGCGACGCATCGCACCGGGAACGTTCCAGGTAAGGAAGGTACAGAACCAGGATTACTACGCCGGTCGCGGACGTTTCCCACTGCTCGTCCAACTGGGCTCTTCCGACTCACCCAGTCGGCGTTTCTACTCCACCGCACTCTACCTGCATTCCAAGGAGCAGCCCGAAGTGTATTCGCTCACCTGCGGCGAATGGCTCTACCCCTACGAGGGGCGACACCTGACACTGAGTGGCATGCAGGCAGTACTCGGCAACGTGTTCACGCTGCGCAGCGCTACCGACCAGGGCAGCCGGTGAGCTGCCCGACTCACGGACAGTTCCCGCGTGTCGTTGCGGCGATCGACAAGCTCGCGTAAATGCCCCGGCCGACACCGGACACAACCGCCACGGCGTTCAGCACCAGCACCAACAGGCTGATGCCGACGGCGCACCACAGCCGCTTCCTGCATCCGTCCATTGCGAAGCACCTCTGGAGCCCATCCTGGACTCTACCTGTGCGGTCAATGAGGCGTACCCGAGCGGGCGCGTCCCCACCGCTGCCCAACACGTGTGCCAAGGGTCGTCCACCTGACAGGCTTCCGACAGTCGCCGGGGTCGCTACTTGTCCCGCGTGCGACAACCGAAGGTCTTGCATATCGCGAATGGACGGCAATGACTGGAAAGGATCGGGCCGCTGATCGTCCTCACCCACATTCCCCGTACTCAAAATCGAGGGTCCCAGCATTCTCGTTGATTTTCAGCAAGCAAAGCCTGCGCCAGGCGCTGAAATTGGCCAATTCCGCGTCTTTGCTGCCTCCTGGCGGCCTTCGAGTCGCGGGCGCCGCACCATCACCGTGCCGCCGCGCGCCTGAGCGCACCCTTTGCCAGCACCAGCCGGACCGGCACCCTGCCAAATCGGCAGGTGCCTAACCACGAGGACGTGATGGAATTATGGTCGGATCGGAAAAGGCAGTGGTGACCAGGAAACGGGTTTCCGGTCGCAGACGCGCTGGCGGGGATGGTCCGTCAGCGCTTTCGCAGCTCGCACTTCTCCCATTCGCCCATGCGGCAGCACTCCTTACGGCACTCGAACTCGCAAACCGCGAGCTCATCGTCCACTTCCTGGATCTGGTCCCGGAACCAGCGCCGCAGACGCTTGAACGGGGAACGGGCTCCTTCGGCGGTGGTCTTTTTCATGGCCCGTACCCGGGTTTTGTGGTGAATGCCCGCAAAGGATAGCATCAGCGCTCCTGCGGTTGTCCAGCCCCCCGCAGCTGACTTCCCTGCAGATTCAGGTAAAAGATCAGAATGTAGTAACATTTGGCTTTCGGCGCCTTGCGGTCGGCTGTTCGGCCGCGCCGGCGCATTCAGAGGAAAGGCGATGGCAAGCCAACTCAAGGGTAAGTCGGAAGCTCGCACGGAGCCGCCGCCGCCCCAACAATGTACGGCCTTGCTGAGCTCCGGCACGCCCTGCCCGCAGCCGGCGGTCCGCGACGGCCGCTGTCCGCTGCATGGCGGCGCTTCCGTGGATCGCGGTGAGGCTGGTGCGGCGCTCCGCTCCCCGCGGCTCTTCGGACAGACCCGGCCGCGCTTAACCCCGACCGACCCCAGGGGCGGATCTACATCAGCGCGTCTGATCATCGATGGGCGCGACCACACCTGGTGGACCCGGCCACTGGCCGGGATTCCCGTCGGGCGCGCAATGCGGCCGAGCGAACCTACCGAGATCCCGGACCAGGAACTGGCGCGGCTCAGCAACCTGATCCGGGAACGGCAGACCGACGCCGACGACCCGGACGAGGACGATGCACTCATCGATCCGGATGCGACGCTTCGCATCAAGTCGAGGGTCGATGCCGAATCCGACCTGCCGGCGAGGCGCTCGGGCCGTCCGGCCGGAAACTTTCTCGCTCGCCAGGTCGCCATGATATTCACCGTTGCGCTTGCCCTGGCGGTCGGCACACTCTTATATGAGAGCCTGACGACGCGCAGCGATGCGCTTTCCGCCATATTCCAGGCACTCACCTCGAGCCCGCGCACAACCCCCAACGCCGTTGGCGGTGCCGCCCCTGTAACCGCCCCCGCGCCTTAGCGCAACCCGTGATTGCCTCACCTCAAGCTTCCCCGAAGCAACCCGATAAGCGCCGCACCACTGCAGCACGGGCATATTCCATGACAGAGCAAAAGAAGGTAGTACGTGAGCGGCGCTCCGGCCAACGCAGGTCCACGCCGGAACGACGCGATATGGTCCGCTTCGAGCCCGAAAAACCTCCGCGCCGCTCGCGTACCGACCGCCGCAAGGGCAATGGGGTTTGGGGTGACCGCGACACCTGACCACGCTTTCCTGCCAATCGACTCTGCGACACCATCCCGGGACCGGCCCTTGCGCCCAACAAGAAAGCGCAGTGCCGGTCCCCTTCTCCCGCGGCGGTGGATGCGCCGCCTTGCTCATACCTGAACAGCGGATCCAACCCTGCGCACCATCGCGACCGAACGAGGCCCGACGCTGGCGAGGGTTGGCCCGCATGTCTTACCGGGCTTCGGCGCAATGGGCGGCCATGGAATTTCGCTCCACTCGGTAAATACCGTGCGTAGCGGTGAGATGCCTATCCCGACTGGCTCCAACAAAAGGCGCAGCTGCGGCTATCCGTTTCGCTCCGAAGTTTGTCACCCGGGCACACGAGCCCTGCACCAGCCCGGGGTCCCGCTGAGACCTGCGGGATGCGGGTCCTCTAGCGGGTCGCGGATCGCGGCATCCCCATCGCGCGCACGCGGATCCGCCCCCGCATGGGAAACTGTACGATGCCCTGCGCGCGACGGACTTCGCGCAAGTACAGCTTCGCAGCGCGAAAGCCTGCCCGAAAAGAACGCCTGAGGTGCTCGGAACGGGTGAGATGCCTCCCACGCAGTGCATGGTCGAACCCGGCATCGAACAGCTCTTCGCGCAGATACGGCGGGATGTTGATGTTCACCTCTTTAGGTGTCGGAAAGTGGTAAGTCATGACATCACCTCACGGTCGGTCTCGGTGCTGCACATTTCGACGGTGCGATGCGGCGCCTTGAATATCACCATAGTCCGCATGGCGCCGGATCGCCGTCACTACCCGCGGGCCCCGCGGCGACAGCGCTCATGCCTGGCGCCAGCGGTACCTGAAGGAAGAAGACGAAGTCAACGGCTTTACGGACCACAATGCCGAGGTCGATGTCCGAGGGCGGACAACACTTCGGGTGCGGAGCTTTGTCGGGAGCCGAGGCGGCGCCTGCCAAGTTGGGCTATCCCGGAAATCTCAACCGCCTCCCGGGAGCTGGCGGAATTCACAGCCGTCCTGGCGCCGGGCTGGAGCGAAAGCGATAGCCGTAGCCATCACATGAGTGAAGACCAAACCAGGCGAGCGAAAAACCGCCAGAACCTGGATAGGTCGCGGCGTGAACACTGTGTCAGCGTTCGATGATCGCGCAGAATGTCAGATCTTTCCTGCTATCTATTTACTTACCGGCCAACCGCCGGCCGGCTGGTGAGATTTCCGGGCCGTGCAGGCGGGAGGCTTCTAACGAAAGCGCCGTGGGCGCGCAGCCGGTCCGGCAGCGCGGACAGGGCCGAGGCCGCTTCCTGGGGGCTGGCGTAATGCCCGTACAACACCACATATCGCGGCTGTTCGCGGGTTCCGGTCTCGACAATCTCCACCTGGGCACCCGGCGCCATTGCGTCGACGTAGCGACGGGCAGCCGCCGCGTCTGCCCCGCTGGCCAGCTGAATGGTGTACTGACCGGCGGTCGCGGGAGGATCTGCCCTGGCGCCCATCTGCTCTCCGGCCTCCGGTCGAGCGGCACGGGCCCGCGCCTTTCCGATGATCTCGGCGACCTGCGCCAGCACCGGGTCCGGAACCTCGGTGGCGGAGCTTGCCTCCGGAGGGGTGTATTTCAGCCCGTAGGGCTGTGCATCGTGGCTGCCCGCGGGGCGGTCGGGAATCAGCCGGACCCGTCCCTTGCCAAGAACGGTGCCGGTCGCATAGGCGAGCGAGACCTTCGCGATCTCGTATTCGGACAGCGCGGAAATCTCGCGGATCTGCGCTTCGGCCAGAAAATCCGCCGCGTCCAGGACGTCGGTGCTGGTGCGCACGCCGGCCAGGAACTGGCGCTTCTCCGCCTCGTAGGTCCGGGTCGCAGTGAGCGTCTCCTCGCGCGCCGCCAGAATGCGCTGCCAGGCCTCCTGCAGCTGATCGCTGGCATCGTAGACCTCCTTGCGTATGGCGATCGCCTGTTGGTCGCGGGTGGTGAGCGTCAGGACGCGCTGCAGCATCGCCTGGCGGCGCCGGGCATTTGCCGCCCCGTTGCCGAGCGGAACCTCCACGCTGGCGCCCACGCTCCAACCGCGGCGGTCACGGCGCGTCAGGTTGTCCAGGGAATCGGCGAGCGAGGTAGAGGTTCCCAGGTAGTCGAAGCTGTAGTCGAGCGAGACCAGAGGCAGCTCCCCGTTGCGGGCCACGTCCAGGTCGAGCGCGTCGACCGCCAGCTGCAGCTCCAGTTCCAGCATCTCCATGCGGCGATCCACGGCATCCTGAGCCAGCCTGTCCACGTCGAAGGTCAGCCCCACCGGAACGGGATCGGTCATGCCTAACAAGACAGTCGGTGATCCCACGCCCATGCCGGTCACGTTCATGATGCGCTTCAGCTCCCGCTCCGTGGCCCGGCGCGTCGTCTCGGCGACGATGATGTCGTCGACCCTGCGGGCGACGCCGGCACGGGAACGCGTGACCTCAATATTGGGAATCACACCGCTCTCGCTCAGCCGCCGTGCGTTATGTAGTTGCTCCTGCGCGCGCTGATATTGCTGGTAGCGAACCTCCAGAATGCGGCCCGCCGCGTAGTGGCGCCAGTACGCCGACTCGGAATCGGCCAGGACGCGCATCACGGCGAGCTTCGTACGCGCCTCTTCCTGGCCTTGCTGCAATCTCGCCACGGTGATCGGCGCGGTGTTCACCCGCACACCCGCCCCGCGCAACAGTGGCTGGCTGATGGAAAAGCCGCCGGCGGTATCATAAGTCGTATCGATGCCGGGGACACCGACGTCGGTGGAGACGGCATCGAGGTGCACGGCAGCGGTGCCTCCGGTGCGCAGCGGCACCTGCACCGCCAGCGAGCTGTCTCCGAGCCTGCTCTTGCCGCCGCCAACACCCGCGACTTCGGGCAGGTCCTGGGTTTGCAGGGATGCGGAACCGATGAAGCTCGCTTCGAAGCGCGCCTCCTCTTCGCTGACGCGCTCGCCCGCTACAGCGGGCGGGACCAGCTGAACGCGGATGTCCAGGTTGTTCTCCAACGCCGCCTTGCGCACCTCGCTCACCGTAAGGCGCAGCTCGCGCGCCGGCGCCGGCGGCTGCAGGATGCGTTCGACCTCGCGTTTTCGCTGCGCCTGCTCGATGGTCACGGGTGGCTTGACTGAGCGGTCCTCCAGGCGGGTCATGGTCACCACGCGGGCCTTTTCGCGAGCGGGCGCTTCAAGCAGCGGTTCGCGGGGCGTGGAACACCCGGCAAGGAACGCATGCCACGCGAGCAGGACCAGGAGCGGCGCGCGCAAGCCGTGCGCCGGCGCCGGGGCATGCACACGTGGGACCCGCCCGAGAGTCGGAGGGGAAAGACGCAGGCGCCGGGAGATCATCCCTCGGCTGCTTCGCGCTCGTCCGGCCGCTCGCATCACCCGTCAGGTCTCGGGCAACGCAGCACGCAGGCAGGCGGTCCCTTGCTTCGAGGCAAGCTCCTCCAGGGTCAGGCAGGTGAGCGCACGTATCACACGGTTCTGGCGCCCGCGCGCCCCGTGTGCCGCAAGCTCCCGATCGAGGGCCTCGAGTGCCACTGCGGCCTCGACGGTCAAGGTCTGCAGAACCGAGAAGGCCCGGTCGGAGAGCGGCGGATCGCCGCGATAGGCATCCAGCCGTCCGCCTGGCCGGTAGCGCGGGTAATCCTCCAGCCCCAGGAAGCGTAGAAACCAGTCGGCGCGAAAATGCCCGAGGCCGGCGGAGATGCCTGCATAGTCGGCGATGAGCTCATCGAGCACGCGGTTGCGCATGCTGCCCAGAGCGCGGCGGGTGTAGTAGTGCAGGCATTCGTGTCCGATGCGGATCTGCAAGGAAAGGTTGCGCCACCTGGTGGCATCCAGTCCCAGCGCCTGCGCCTGAACCCCGCTGTAGGGTCCGGCGCAGGCAATGATGAACCGGTCCCTGGCAGGAGTGCCCGCTTCGGTCTCGCTGCCGGCGTGCGGCTGCATGAACGCCTGCGCAATCGCACGTTGATGGGCAAATCGCGCGATGCGCTCCCAGTTGAGATAACCGGCGACCATGTAGGCACCGACCGCTGCCGGAACGGGCACCGGCTCGTTTCGCGCGGTGAGCGCGCGCACCAGCGCTTCGAAGTCCGCGCGGGCGGTCGTGACGATGACTGGGATACGTCCGGCCAGCGTGCCTTGCAGGTGGATCGCCACTCCCCCGGGCTGTTCCAGCTCGATACCGCGTATCGAGGCAGGCGGCCACTCGCCGCGTCGCGTTGCCGCCCGATAGGCGTCGGTGTCTGCGATCCCGGCGCGTACGGGAAAGCACAGCTGCACCAGCGCCTGGCGGAGCACCGGCAGCACTCCTTCGGCCCCTGCGCGTGAGACATAGGACACCCAGGCCTCGACATGGGGCTCGTCGGGCAGAGGCAGTCCGTGTCGTAGCAGTTCCGGCGTGGGCGCGAAAACGTTGCGGTTGTAGGCGAGCAATGCCTCCACGTCCGACGCCCCGGCGCCCAGCCCCACGAGAACGTCGCGCCGCAACGCCGCGGCCCCGGACTCGTCCGGCCTTTCAGCAACCACGTTCAGCCCCATCCAAAGGAGCACGGCCGTGCCGTTGGCGGTAATGGCCGGTGGCGTTCCCCCGGGATCTGCGCGGCGCTGGAACGCCAACGTGAGTCAGGGCGCGTGACGCCGTTCATGCGACCTGCCGGGCGATCATGGAGGCGAACAGTCCGCGACGGTGCAGCAGCTCGTCGAAGCTTCCGGTCTCGACCACGTTACCCTGGTCCAGCACGTAGATCCGGTCGGCATGGCGGATGGTGCTCAGGCGATGGGCAATCACCAGCCGGGTGACCTTGCGCCGCTCAAGGCTCGCGCTGACCACGGCCTGGGTGCGGTTGTCCAGCGCGCTCGTCGCCTCGTCGAGCAACAGGATCTTCGGGTTCAGCGCCAGCGCCCGGGCAATCAGCAAACGCTGGCGCTGGCCCCCGGAAAGGTTGGTCCCGCCTTCGCTGATGACCGTATGCACCCCCATGGGCATCTCGCGCAGGTCCTCGCCCAGACCCGCATCCTCCGCAGCCTCCCAGACCTGGTCGAGGGACAAGGGTGCGCCGGATGCGATGTTGTCGAGAATGGAGCCTTCGCTGATGCGCCCCGACTGCAGCACCACGCCCAGCTGCCGGCGCACGGCCGTGATGTCGAGGCCGGCGAGATCGCGACCGTCGTAGCGCACCGCCCCCGCCTGCGGCAGTTCGAAGCCGAGCAGCAGGCGGAAAATGGTCGACTTGCCGCTGCCCGAGGGCCCGGTGAACGCGACGAATTCGCCCGGTCGCACCTTCAGGGTGACGTCCTTCAGGACGCGCTCGCCATCCGGATGGTAGCGAAACTCCACGTGGGAGAGCTCCACTTCGCCTTCGATCGCCCCCGGATCGATCTTGGTATCATCGACCTCGGGCTCGGCCTCCAGCAGCGGCTTGATCCGGCGCGCCTTGGCCAGCGTGTCCAGCGTGTCGAGCACGGTGTGGCTCAGCATCGTGGCCCCGCCCATGAACGCGCCCATGGCGGTGTTGAAGGCGAGGAATATGCCCACCGAAAGCCCTGCCGCGGTTCCCTGCGCCTCGCCGTGGCCTGCGAGCAGCGTCACGCCGAACCAGAACAGCAGAATGGTGCTCATGACCGGAACCGCCTGGTTGAGCACCGAGACGTAGTCCTGGCCCTGCTGCGCGCGCAGCATGAGATCGAGCTGTTGCGCATAGCGTCGCGCCCAGAGCGCAAATGCGCGGCGCTGGGCTCCGGCGACACGGATCTTGCTCACCGCACCCACCATCTGCACGACCAGGCCGAAGAAGTCTCCCTGCAACTCCATCAGTGCGCGGTAATGGCGGCGGATAAAGAGACCTGCGAGCACGCTGGCGCCGGCCACCACCACGCCCATGGCAAGGACCAGGAGGGCAAGCTGCGCGCTGTAGTAATAGAGCAGGCCGAGGTTGAGCAGGGCCATGGCGCTGACGACCAGGGTCTTCAGTGTCTGGCCGTTCATCTCATGGGTGACCTCGCTCACCGACATCGCGCGATTCAGCAGGTCGCCGCTGCTGAACTGCTTGAAGAAGGCCATGCGCAGGCCGAGCAAGCGGTCCCACACAGCCGACTGCGTGCTCGCGTCCACGGCAACGGTCGCCCGGATGCTGACGAAGGACTGGGCGAGCCCGAGGAGCGCCATCCCGAACGCGGCGGCCAGCAGGCCCAGTCCGATCTCGACAAGCAGCCGCCGGTTGGCGTCGGGAATCGCGTGGTCCACGATCAGCGCCGTGGCCTGGGGGATGATCATGCCGATCAGGGTCGTGAGCAACGCAAGGCCCAGGATGAAGGCGAGATCGACGCCCCGGTCACGCCTGGCGAAGCGCACCAGATCCCAAACGTTGCGGGCGTCGTCGGGCAGGCGGCGGTACAGCATGAAGGCCTGCGGCGACAGCCGGTTATTGACGCCCGCATCGACGGGCTCGCGCGCCCCGGTGTCGGGATCGACTGCTTCGTAGCCGCGCCGCTCGGTGCGCAGCAGGGCGACGGGACTTCTCCCCTCCTCCATCTCCCCGACCAGCGGACCGCAGTCGCTTCGCCACCACTCGCCCGCGAGGAGCACGCGGCGGAAGCGGAAATGCGAGGCCCGTGCGATCTGCTCGATGGGATGCCTCGCGGCACGCCGCCCGGTGGTGTGCGCCGGCGCGCGGATTTTCATGCCGAGTGCCGCTCCCACCAGGCGGGTCGCGCCGAGCAGTCCACCCTCGTCCGACTCGGGTGCGATGCCGGGGTTGAGCACATTGGCCATGCTGCCGAGCGCGGCATCCTCGGCGCGGCGCTCGCGCAGGGCACGCTCCCGCAGGCGCTGCAGCTCTTCGCGATGGTCGTGCTCGTCCAGCTGGCGCAGGCGGATCTGGAACAGCGCGTTGAACAGCGCCAGTCCGCGGACGAGCTCCTTGCGGTCCTGCAGCGATTCGGCGCGCCGCACGCGCAGCCGCAAGGGGTCCGCCACCTCGGCCCACAGCGCTGCGGCGAGCGGCACGAAATGCGGCGCCTTGCCGATCTGCAGCTCGCCGCTGCCGAGCAGCTGCAGGGCGCCCTCATCGACCTGCAGCCAGCGCACGGTATCGCGGGGCGCGCGCAGCACGACGCCAGGCGGCACGGCAAACTTGCCTTCCTCGGAGAGCATTTCGGCAACCGGTGGGATCAGCCCTGCGGCTGCGAACTCGGACAGCTTTTCGACCCACCCTTCGACGGTCTCGACCAGCGGCAGCCCGACCAGCTCCAGGGCTTCGTCCAGGCGTTCGAAGGGAATCTCGTACAGGGTGAGCGCCTCGATCGCCAGGACGATCAACCGGCTGCCCGAGTCCGCGCGGCCTTCCGAAACGGCGAACAGCGCCGTTCCGGGCGATGCCCGGAACAGCATGCGCCGCGGGCCTACGGGCAGGCCGCGATCCACGCGTGACGTGAGCACGGCGGCCGATCCGGCAGTCACGAGCCACATCGATTGCGGGTCCTCCAGGACCAGCGGATGATGGCCCCGCACCCGATGGACGCGCGCCCCGAGTGCGGTCAGGATCGCCGGGTCGGTCATGGGATCACGCACGTTCGGCCACCCGCTCGTCGTCCTCGCCGACCGTGGGCTCCTGGTCCGCGTGCATCAGGCGCGTATACTCCCCATCCGCTTTCCACAGCTCGTCGTGGGTTCCGCGCTCCAGCACCCGGCCGTGCTGCAGGACGATGATCTCGTCGCAATCGCGCACGGTGCTCAGCCGGTGCGCGACCAGGATGGCCGTGCACCCGCGCATCCGCAGCCGCTCCATGACGATGGCCTCGGTCTCGGCATCGAGCGCACTGGTCGCCTCGTCGAGCACGAGGATGGAGGGGTTGTGTACCAGCGCGCGGGCGATCTCCAGCCGCTGGCGCTGGCCGCCGCTGAGATTGCCTCCGCCCTCCAGCAGCACACCGTCGTAGCCGCCGTTCAGTGCGCGTATCGCGCCATCGATGTCCGCATCCTGGGCGGCGTGGATCAGATCGGCATCGGGGACCGTATCGTCCCAGAGGGTCAGGTTGTCGCGCACGGTCCCGCCGAAGAGGTTGAGGTCCTGATCGACCGTGGCGAAGGAGCTCACCAGCAGGTCGGTGGGGATCGCCTGGCGCGGGATACCGTCGAACAGCACCTCGCCCGCCCAGGGTTCGTATTCGCCGCTGATCAGCTTGGAGATGGTGGTCTTGCCCGACCCACTGCTGCCCACCAGGGCCACCCGCGAGCCGGGCTGGATCTGCAGATCGAAGCCCTCGATCAGCGGCTTGTCCAGCGGACTGTACCCGAAGGTCACGCCCTTCAATTCCACGTAACCCTTGAGCCGCACCAGGCGCTCGCCGGCCTCATCGAGCAGGACCGGAGCGCCCGGAGCCCGCGGCACCGGGTAGTGCAGCACGTCGTCGACGCGGTTGAGGTCACCACGCAGCTCCTGCATGGTGCCGCCCAGGTTCAGCAAATTGTTGATGGGTGCGAGGAAGCTCGACATCAGCAGCTGAAAAGCGACCAGCATGCCGAGCGAGAAATCCCCGCTCATGATCCGCAGCCCGCCGATCACCAGGATCGAGGTCGTGGTCAGCGCGGTCAGCAGCGTGGGGGCTGTGCTCAACGCCTGGTTGGAAATCTCGAGGGACTGGCTGGCATTGACACCTTTGGCGTAGTAGCCCGACCAGGTACCGAAGAATCCGTTTTCGAGTCCGCCGGCCTTCAGGGTCTCCATGCCCTGCAGCCCCGCCATCGCCGTGCCCTGCGCCTTGCCATGCTCCTGGAGCACGCGCATGTTCGCCTCCACGCGCCGGGCGGAAATCCAGCGCAGGACCGCAACGTTGATCAGCGCGAAGGAGATGCCGATGGCGGTCAGCAAGACGTCGTAATACAGCATGAGCAGGGCATAGAAGCCGACCATCACCGCGTCGATGGCAGTCTGCGCGAGCTGACCGGACATCACGTCTGCCAGCCGGTTGTTGATCTGGCTGCGGTTCGCGACCTCCCCCGCAAAGCGCTGGGCATAGAAGCTCGCGGGCAGCTGCAGCAGGTGCAACATATAGCTGCTGGACAGCCGGATGGCGAGCTTGATCTTCAGGCGCCGCAGGTAGTGCAGCTGCAGAAACCGCAGCGCCGCCTGCATGAGCATGGCCACCAGCATGGCGAGGATCAGCGGCTGCAGCCAGTCCTGGCGTCCGGCCACGATGATGTTGTCGATGAACACCTGGCTGAACGCCGGAATCGCGAGTCCCGGAAGGACGAGCAGCAACCCCGCCAGCACGCAGTAGGCAAGCGCACCGTGCGTACCGGTCAGCCGATCGGCCAGCGCGTGCACCACACTCGGCAGCCGGCCGCCGCGCTCGAAGCTCGGGCCCGGCTTCATCACCAGCACCACGCCGGTAAATGCGCGCTCGAACTCGTCCATGGTGAGCGTGCGGTGTCCCACCGCCGGGTCGTTGATGTATGCCTTGCCCTTGGCGAAACCCTCGAAGACCACGAAGTGGTTGAAGTTCCAGAACAGGATCGCGGGCAGCCCGAGCGTGCCGAGCTCCTCCACCTCCTTGGTGTATCCCTTGGCCTCCATTCCGTAGCGCCGCGCCGCTTTCAGGACGTTGGACGCCCTGCTGCCGTCGCGCGAGACGCCGCACTCGCCACGCAGGGTCGCAAGCGGGACGACCCTGCCGTGATAGCCGAGCACCATGGCAAGCGCCGCGGCACCGCACTCGACCGCCTCGAGCTGCAGCACGGTCGGCGTCTTCACCCGGCGGGGGCGCGCGGTGTCGCTGGAGTGCGCCTCAGGTGCCACTCAGGTCTCTCAGGATCGGGATCACGAAGGAGATGGGACGGCGGCGTTCCACGGTCGCCTGCAGCTGTGCGGTCGTGCCGGCGGTGACTTCCGTCTCCGGTCCGCGTCCCGAGGTCCATCGATAGCCGGAATGCGTGTGCTCGTCGAGGGTGAGCTCCGCCATGACCCCGATGCGGCTGCTGCTGCGGGAGAGCTCCACCGCGATTTCGCGACTGCCCACCACGTTGCTGATGGCATCGAGGGTCACCGGAAACGGCGACACCGAAACGATCTTCCCGAGGATGCTGCCGAAGCGCGTGCGCTCCACCGTGGCGGGCGAAATGCGCACCTCGTCTCCCGCCTTGAGCTTCTTGCCCTCGCCCACCGGGAAATAGGCCGCCGCCACCAGCCTGGCGTGGGTGTCCTCGGCCTCGAGTGCGCCGAGACGTTCGCCGGCCGAGACGATCTGCCCGGGCGCCACATTCAGCTCCAGCACGCGGCCGCGATAATCGCTCACGATATGCCCCTTGCTGCGCAGCTCCTCTTCGTAGCGTTCGATATTGCGCTGCATCTCCTGGATCTTCAGCTCGCGGTCGGCGCCGGCCTCGACCCGCTGCTGTTCGAGCTCGGCCTCGCGGATGGGGATCTCCTGGATCTGGGTTTCGAGATCGGCGATGCGATTGAGCTGTTCCTGGTAGTCGCTCTCGCCCTTGAGGCGGTTCATCTCGATCTCCTGGGCACGCAGCTCCATGTCGGCGGCCTGCATCTGGCTGCTCACCAGACGCTCCCGCGCGCTGAGCACCGTGTCCTCGGAGCTGAGGCCTTCCTTGAGCAGTTTCCTGTAGGTCGCATACCGACCCTCCAGGGCCTGGCCGATCTCGCTGCGTATGGTGCGCATGCGCTCGACGTTGGATTTCTCCTCGTCCAGGTAGGCCTCGTTGCGCTTGCGCTGCGCTTCGGCATAGACGCGCAGTGCGTCGACCTGCTGTTGCAGCACCTTGCGCTTGCGCGCGAGGCTACTGCGCTCGAGATCGACGCGCTTGTTGCGCAAGCTCTCCGACTGCCCGCCGCGCCGAGACGCCTCGGCGAGGCGCACCCGCTCCTGCTCGAGCAGCTGCGCCAGCTCGGGCTGGTTCAGGCGCCCGAGCACCTGACCGCGCTCCACGAAGTCGCCGACCTGCACCGTCATGTCGATGATCTGTCCGGAGGCAGGCGACTGGAAGGAGACCACGTGGCGCGGGTAGATCAGGATCGCGGGCCCGTCGACCGTGATGGGGATTTCGCCGAAAATGCTCCACAGAAGCGCAAGGAACAACGCCGCCGCCAGCGTGCCGATCGGCAGCCAGCTGCGCCGGGTGGTGACGCGCAGCAGCTCCTCCAGCTGTTCCGGGGAGGAAAGCTGCTCGAGCGCCTTTTCGCGAAAGATGCTCTTGCCCGATTGGGATTCAGCCATGTCGCACCGGCCTTGTCGAGTCTGCCGTCAGGCCTGACGGAAGCGCGCCAGCAGCTGGTCGAAGCGCGCCGCCGCCAGTGTGGTCTGGTCCAGAAGCTCCGGATCCAGCTCGTCGGGATCCTCCGCTTCCGGCGCATCGGGCGCACCGAAACCCATCCGGCCTACGCGCTGCCGCAGCCGGCTCGCGAGAAACACGCCGAGGCCGCGATAAAACCGCGCCGCAAACGCCTCGTCGAGCCCAAGCTTGCGATTGAGCTCCAGGCGCCCAAGCGCGAGGATGCGACTCGGCTCGACCGCCACCACCGTCGCGTTCGGCGGGCGGCTGTCGAGGAAGGAAAGCTCACCGGCGATTTCGCCCGGATAGAGCCGCGCCAGCTCGACTTCCGCCTTGGCGCCCACACGTACCGCCAGCTGGCCGTCCAGCAAGAGAAAGATTTCCTGAATGGGGTTCCCCTGGCGGATCAGGACTTCTCCCGCAGGTACGTTGCGCACGCGACCGATCGAGCCCAGCCAGTCCACGTCGCGGTCGGACAGGTTGCCGAGCAGAAACAGCACTTTTCTCATCCGTGCTCTCCCATCGGTCGACTATCCTGCCAAGGCACGAACCAGCAGCGCGCTCAGCCCGAGCGCAACCGCGATCACGAGGAGCGCCCACAGCACGAACCGGATGCGGGTCCCGGTCAAGGCTCGCAGCAAGCGGCCGGGGAGGTGTCCGGCTGCCGGCGCGGAAGGTGGCGTCGCAACGGGCGGTTCCGCGGGCGCGGTTGCCCCCTGCACCTGCGTGCCGTTCGCGTGCGGCGCGGCCGGCGCGGGCTGAGCGTCTTCTGCGTCCAGCCGAAACACGAACCGGTTGCCGTCGAGATCGATCTGGTCGCCGGATTTCAGGAAGCAAAGCGTAACGGGCGAGCCGTTCACCAGGACGCGAACGTCTTTGCCGCGCGCCTCGATGGCCCACGCACCACCGTACTGCATGAGCCAAACGTTCGGCGCATCGGTGCCGGACACCCGCACCCGGCCTTCCGGCCCGCATTCCAGCGCCACGCCGTCGTCGGTCAGCGGGATTCGCCCGGGCACGCCCGCGACGGCGCTCATGCTGAGCAGCTGCGCGTTGGGGGCGGGCGCGCGGCGCGCGGGCTGGTACAGGAACTGCGTCTTCTCCGGGTCGGTCATGACGCCGCCACCGGAAAGCGCAAACGCCCGGGCGTGCCTTGTGTACCTGCCCTTCCGCTGCCGCCTTCGTGCATTCGCCTTCTCCGACTCCCAACCGCCGGCACACGGAGTCGAGATAGTCGAGATACAGTATGTAACAGCCCGCCCGCGGGCGACAACTGCGACCTGTGGACCGGGCGGCGGGCGGGCGCTACTATCGAAACGGCTTATCGCAGCAAGCAAAGCCGGGCCGGCCGGACGGCCGGCCGGCCTGGGAAAAATCCGTCGCCCATACCGAAGCCGATCGGGAGCGAGTTCCTGCACGTGCCAATCCAATCCCTGCTCGCGTGCCGCTGCGATCCCCGGCGCCGAAGCCCATGACGGTCGCGCTGATCTTTCCGCCGGTGGTCGATCCGCGCGCACCCCACCTGGCCCTGCCCTCGCTCGCGGCCTATCTTCGCTGCCGCGGTGTGGCCGTCGAAATGTTCGACCTGAATGCACACGGCATGCGCTATCTGCTGCAGCCGGAGCGACTGCGGCGCTCGGCTGCGACGCTGCGCCGTGCGCTGCGCGGGGAGTGGAGCATCACGACGCCCGAGGCCAGGCTCGCCCTGTATGCGAACAAGGTCGTCGACTCCATCGAGGGCGCCCTCGCGACACTCGGCGATCCGCAACGCTTCTTCGATGCCCACGCCTTCAACAGCGCGCGGCAGCTGGTGGTCGCGGGGCTGGCCATCGCCGCCGCCGCCAGGAGCCCGAGGCTCTCCTGCGCGATCATGCCGCCCGGCTACGAAATCGAAGGCATAGACCCGCAGCGACTGGCCGATCTCATCGAGGTCAGCGCGCGCGATGACCTGAACCTGTTTTCCGAGCATTGGCAGGAAGAGCTTTTCCCGGCACTCGCACGCCTGCAGCCCGAACTGGTCGGGATCACCATCACCAATCGCCAGCAGGTGATTCCGGGCCTCATGCTCGCCAGGGCACTGCGACGGCAGGGGTACTTCACCGTCCTGGGCGGCACGGTGTTCACCAAGTTCGCAAACGAGCTGGCGTCGCTTCCGGAATTCTTCGCACACTTCGCCGACGCGGTGAACGTGTACGAAGGCGAGACGGCCTTGCTGGCGTTGCTGGAGGAGCTGCGCGGGGGACGGCGCCTAGCGCACGTGCCGAACCTGCTCTACACGCTGAACGGCCGGGTCCACGCCACCGCCACGCACGTCGAAGACATCAACGCCTTGCCGACACCCGACTTCGCGGGACTGGACCTGAGAGCCTACCTGGCGCCGCATCCGGTGCTACCGATCCTGACCGGCAAGGGCTGCTACTTCAATCGCTGTAAGTTCTGCGACATTCCCTATATCAATCACGTCAGCCGCAAGGCCTATCGGGTACGGCACGAAGACAGAATCGCGGCGGACGTGAACACCCTGGCGGACCGCTTCGACTGCCGGCACTTCGTCATCACCGACGAGGCGCTGTCTCCGCGCCTGCTGGTGAAGCTCGCCGCCGCGCTGGAGCCCTCGCGGCACCGGAATTTTTCCTTCACCGGATACGCCAGACTCGAGGCCGGATTTACGCCGGAGGTCTGCAGAACGCTGCGCGATATGGGCATGCGCAAGCTCTACTTCGGGCTGGAGTCCGCGGATCAGGCCACGCTCGACCACATGGACAAGGGCACGCGTGCCGACCTCGCACCGCAGCTGCTGCACAACTGCGCCGAGGCCGGAATCAACTTCCACATCTTTTCCATCATCGGGTTTCCGCAGGAACCGGAAACCTCGGCGCACACCACCTGCAACTTCTTTCTGGCCAACCGGGACATCATCGACCATCCCGGCAACAGCTTCGATATCCATCCGTTCGGACTGGAGCTGCGCACGGACTATTTCGACGATCGCGATCGCTTCGACATCCGGGTCGATCCCGGGGCGCTCGACAAGGACTTCGTCATTGGCATCGAACGCACGCAATGGGACAGTCCATCCGCCATGGACAGCGCCACGCTCAAGCACCTGCTCGAGGACGAGTTCTATCCGAAGCTGCGGGAAATCTATCGCCGCCACCACGCGACCGCAGAGCCGATCTGGCCCGGATTCGAGGAATACGCCGCGCTCTACTGCGACCACTATGCCGGACGGGAGTTTCCGTTCTACACCTCGATGCCGGCCACGGCAGCGGGCGAGCAGATCGAGCTCCACTGGAATCCGGCACTGGCGGTGATGGAGAAGGACGAAGATGTCCTGCTGCTGCAACGCAGCAGTTTTGTGCTCCTGGCACGCCGCCTCTACACGGCGCTGCATGGACGCCGCTTGGCCGCTGCTGCCGATGGCCCGCCGGATCCCGCGCTCATGCAGGCGCTCGGCGACCCGCAGCGCCTGCAATCCTATCTCGACTGGCTGGTGTCGTGCGGCTATCTGCAGCTGCGCGTGGTCCGGAACGTTGCGGTCGACGCACGGCAGGGTACGTGATGTTTCGCGTAACCAACCCGCGGCAGGCTGGCCAGCCGCCGGCCGGATGGAGAGATTTCGGGCCAGCGGCGCCGGTGGGTACGCGTCGTCGAAATGACGCCGATGGGCCCGGCTTGCGAAAATCGCCCCCATAAACCATAGTTGAAAACGCGGAATCCGACGCGGCAGGCGCATACGCGACGGGCGGGGCATACTCCGGAATGCGCGCGGTGCAAGAATAGGGGGATGGGAAATGTCCAAAGAAGCATTTGTCGATTTCTACCAGAATTACCTGAACAGTCCCAAGGGCGAAGGACTGAGGGCGAAAATCAATGGGGTAAAAAACGGCGAGGAGTTCCTGGCGGCCGTTACCGACGCCGGCAAGGCGGCTGGTTTCAACTTCACCCAGCACGAGGCGCAGGAGGTGATGAGGGCCAGCGAAGCGCAGATGGCGAAGGCGCTGGCCGAGGCGAGCGGCGAGCTCTCCGATGAGCAGCTCGAGAAGGTGGCGGGCGGTGCCACCAACTACCTTTCGACGTCGATCCCGACCGTCAGTCTCCAGTCGGCCACACTTCCCTCGTATCTCAACCCGAAGCAGTTCGAATACAGCACGGTCATGTGTCCCTGGTGACACACGTGCGCCGGTGACGGGCGGGGCGGACCGCGGCACGCGATCCGCCTCGTTTTTTCTGCCGTCCTCTCCCATGGTCGCGCGCGCATCGCCTTTCGTCCGGCGGCCAATCCTTTTCGTTGACGCGAGGGCGATTCGCGATGGCCAAATGCAGCGAGTGGCAGTCCCCGGACGATGCGCAGGCGGACACGACTTCACCGGAGCTGGAAATCCTTGCCAGACCGGGCGGGAACGACAAGGTCATCGGAAAGAAGGTGCTCCTCTCCCATCTCGCCGCGCAGGAGGCCGCCCGACTCGGCATCCTGCCCGATGCCGGCGACATACAGGCGCTCGCCGATCACTACTGTCGCGACCTGGGACTGTTCGACCCGGAGGCGGTCGGCGCTTGGCTCGCGCAGGCGGGGCTTCGTCCCGACCAGTTCCTGGCCGTGATCGCCGATTTCGCCGCGGTGCTCGCAGTCGAGCGCCATCACCAGGAACCGCTTGCCGCACGCGTGCAACTGCACCGGCGAGTGCTCGAGGCGCGCAACCGGCGGCTGGCGGAACGCATCTCGTCTCGGGATCCCGCTCCGGATATGCCTTGAAACTTGCTCCGGCCGGAGTTCTGCGTGCCGCGGCTTGGCCCCTGGAAGCACTCGACGGATTCGGTGGGTCGGAGCTCGCTGCGCGCACCCGGGACACCCGCCGGAGCAGCGCGGCCGATGCGGAGCTGGAGCGGGCATACCGGGCAGGCATCGAGCGCGAACGAAGCTTTCTGTGGGCGCGTGCCATGGAGGATTCGTGGTTCGACAAGGCGCTTGCACTGTCCAGTCCCTCGGCCTGCACGCGCATCCGCGGAGCGATGCTTCGCCGCCACGGCCCGCGCAATCGCGCCATGCGCCTCGCCGAGCATACGCTGTATCGCTACCTCGCGCGCGCGGCAGGGCGCGCCACGCCGCACGGCCTCTGGGCGGGTGTCACCGAAGTCGGCTTCGCATCCTCCGGCGGCTTCGAGGAACGCGCAGGGCGGCTTCATTTCACCGCGGACCTGCGTCCATTCCAGTGCCTGATCCGCCAGCTGGCGGGACGACCGCAGTACACCTATCGCGCCACCTGGCAGCTCAATCCGACATTGGATGCCGCGCCCGGTGGCGGCTGGACCTTCTTCCGTCGCCTGCCGGACGGAAGGGTCGAGCATCGCGCGCTGGATCCGCACCCGGAAGTGGCCGTGACGCTGGCGGCGCTCGCCGCCCTGCCGCCGATGAATCTCGATCGCCTCGCGGCGGAAGTCGCGCACAGGCTTGCCCTGCCGATTGGCGGACACCGCCGCCTGCTGCATCTGTTCGAAGCATTTGCCGCCGGCGGCATGCTGGTCGGCGGCATGGACCTGCCCGCCCGGTTCGAAACGCCGTGGGAAGCGCTGGAACGAGCCGCGGAAGACCTCGACGCCGAAGACCGCTCAGCCTGGAGCAGCACAGTCGATGCGCTGCGTGCCGAATGCCGGCGGCTGTCAGCGGATGGCGGAGCGATGTCTGCGAACGACTTCGTCGCCCGGCTCGGAGCTGCCCGGCGGTGCCTGATGACGCTGGCGCAGACCCTGGGGCTCGCGCCCGACATGGTCCCGCCGCAGGTCCTGCGTTGCGACCTTGCCCTACCATGGCGCATGACGCTCGACGGGGCCCAGCGCGGTGCGCTGCTCGCCGCGCTGGGCGACTACGAGCGACAGTGGCTGCACGGCGCGAGCGTCGATGCCGCCATGCGCGCTGCGCTCAGGGCGCGGCTGACCAAGGCGCTGGCGGGCGGCAAATCGCTCGGTGAGGGCGCGCGACTGATGGCCGCCCAGCCGCCCGTCTCACGAGCCGTATGGCCGTCTTCGCAGGCGCTGGAGGAACCCGAGGCACGCGCACGGCTGCGCACCTGGGAGCATTGCCTCGATGCGCCGGAAGTGCAGGCGGCACTGCCCACGGCGATCGGCGCCGCGCCGTACCCGGTGGCCTCCACCGGTTGCCTCTATGTCGAGCTCTCCGGCGGCTTCACCGTGACCGTGCGCAGCGTGGCGGACATTCCCACGCTGGCGAGCGCGCGGTTCGCAGCCGTCCTGGAAGGGGAGGAAACCATGCAGTGGATCCGGGCGCAGGTGGCGAAGGACGCGCAGCAAACCGGCGTGGCCCCGCTCGAGCTCAGGACCGCCTTCCCCGACAATCCGAACGTACTCGCAAGCCCTGCCCTGCTGCAGCGTCACGTGGATCCCTGGAGCGCGAGTCCCGACGCCCTGGCGCTCGCGGGTGCGAGACTCGACGTCGATGCACGCAGCGGCCGCGCAGTGCTGAAGCTTGCGGGAAGCACGCAGTCCTACGCGGTGATCTCCCTGGGCGTGGCCGACCTGCAGTCGCGGGACCCCGTCGCGCAGCTGCTGCTCTGGACCGGCTTTCATGAATCGCCGGGGCGCAATCAACGGGCGGTCGACGTGCCTATCGTGTCCGAGCTCGCCTCCACCCGATACACGCCGCGCGTGCTGCTCGAACGCGGCGCCGTGCTGCGCCGGCGCAGGTCACTGCTGTCCACGGATCTCGGCGCGCTGCTCCGAAGCCGCGGCTGCGAGCGGTTTCGCCTGTGGCAGGACATCGCAAGCCGGCTCGACTGGCCCGAGCAGCTGCAGGTGTCCGCGCCCGGTTTCGAACCGCTGCGGATGCACCGCGACAGTCCGCTCGCGCTGGAAGCCCTGTTCAAGGGGCTGCGGTCCGAAGTCCCGTTCGTCGTCGTGGAAGAGGCGACCCCGGGCCTGCCCATCCCCGGGCGGGGAACCCATGTGGTCGAGCTTGCCGTTCCCTTTTGCCGCGCATGACCCGCGTCCGTCCGAGGCAAGCCGGCCTGGCCAAGTCTGCCTCGAGCGCCAGGACTTGCCGTTCGGACGCGCCGCCCGGGCAATCCGCAGGAACGGCCGCACGGGCCGCAAGCCGGGCGGCTCGCAGAACGCTCGCTCCGCACGTCGGCCTGCGCCTGATCTACGGCGACGACACCCACTTCGGCAGCGCAATCTCCGGGCGGTGCGAGCGGGAGCTGCAGCGTCGGCTCGCCGTGCTCTACGCCTACCGGGAGAAGTACGGTCTCGCGCATCTGGTACGCAACGCCCGAGAGGTGCTCGGTCGAGTCCTGCCGAGATGGCTGGGCGATCTGTATTGCGCACCCGACCGCCTGCGCGACAAGTGGCTGTACCCGGATCCGTCCCGGGTCCGGCCGGTGCAGCTGCGGGTCGAACGCGACCTCGCCGAGCGGGTCGCGACCATTGACCTTGCGGCGTCGGTTGCGCGCGATCTCGCGCGCCATCTGGGAGACTGGCAGGCAGGTGCCGGACCTCCACGCTCCAAGGCCGCCCGTACGCTCTGGGACGCGCTGCTCGAGGCGGGCGCGCTGGTGAGCACCCGCAAATCGGCGATGATCGAGCGGCCGGCCGGCGTGCGCTACGTCGGCCACGCCACTTTGGAGGTCGGGAATGGTGAGCGCCGACTGCTGATCGATCCCTATCTGTTGCCCGCCTCGCGCCGGTACCCGCGGGACTGGCAACCGCTCACGCTCGGGGAGCTCGGCCGTCCGGACGCGGTGCTGGTAACCCACTCGCACCCGGATCACTTCGATCCCGGGACCCTGCTGCGCTGCGGCGCCGACACGCCCATCTACGTGCCGGCGGTCGGCCGCGAATCGGTGCTTGCCATCGACATGGCCGCGCGCCTGCGCGAGCTCGGCTTTCGCAACGTGCACGGTGTCGAGGACTGGACCGGATTCCACGTGGGCGCCATGGGCGTGCACGCACTGCCGTTCTACGGCGAGCAGCCGACGGTCGGCGAGCGCCTGCACCCCGAGATCCGCAACCAGGGGGCCACCTGGCTGGTGGAAGCGGCAGGACGCAGGGTCGCCGCTCTGGCGGATGCGGGCTGCGACTGCGCGGGCGACACCCGGCAGCTGGCCGGCCAGGCGCGCGCGCTGCATGGTCCCGTGGACACCGTGTTCGGCGGCTACCGCGGGTTCGCGCTCTACCCGGCGCAGTATGCCTTCTCGTCGGTAAGCCGGTATCTCGCCTTCGTGCCGCCCGGCAGCTGGGGTGCGCGCCAGCAGATCATGTGCGACGCCGACGACCTGATCGACGTCGCCGAACACTGGCACGCCAGGCGGATCGTGCCGTACGCCGCGGGCGGCGCACCGTGGTACTGGCTGCGCGGTCTCGGTCCCTGTCTCGATGGCTCGGCACCGGACGCGCTCTCCACCGATCCGCCGCCAGCGCACGTGGTGGAGGCTGCTGCACGGCGCGCGGTCACCCGCGCGGACGGTCTCATCGCTTCACCGGTGTCGGTGCAACCGATGCGGGTGGGCGAGTTTGTGGAATTCGAACCCACTCCGGATTGATTGCCACGACCCGCAGCAATCCCCTGTGGGAGCGTCGCTCCCGGCGGCGCGATGGCGGCCGGCAGGGCCACGGTACCGCGATGCTGGAGCGGCGTTTGAAACCGGCGGCGCCGTCGCGCCGCAGGATCGCGGTGCCCAGTGCACTGTTTCATTCTGTTTGGAACCTGAGCGGCGATTGGCGCGAATGACCTTCTGCAGGATATCGCGAGCGCTCCTGGTCCGGATGAATCGCCTGGGCCTGGTGTTGTGAATTGGCGAGGTACTCGTCGATGGCGGTCACCAGTGCCGTAGGGCGGATAAGCGCAGCGCATCCGCCACCCAGCCACCTCTGGTTCAAAATCCGACTCCGGGACGCCCATTGGCCTCCCCGTTTCCCCACGACGCCTGATCCCCTTCGCGATCCACTCAGCACGCGAAACGCGACGGGTGCGAAACGGCTTCGTGCACTCCTGACGCCGGCCGATCATGAATGGCGGATGCGCTGCGCTTATCCGCCCTACCTCCATCGAAGGCTCAAACGTCTCGTCAAGCGTGCACCACTACAATAGCCCCGCTCCCACGGTGCCGGCATTCAGGACGGCAGGACCAACCTGCACCCTCGGAGGATCACGCCGCGGAGGATCATGATCCGAGGAGGAACGAACCCACCCACCTGTGGGAGCGTCGCTCCCGGCGGCGCGATGGCGGCGGCAGGACAGCGCCATTATCCGCCCAGTGCCGCCAGCACGCCCGCGGCCATCGGTCCGGATCGCTCACCGCGCACGCCATGGCGGTTGAGATGGAACAGGGCAACGCTCGCCGCAATGCGCGCGACCGGCTGCCGCACTATCGACGCCCCGGAACGCAGCCCGGCCAGTTCCCGACCGAAGCGTTCGTTGGCCTGCGCGTAGGTCTGAAGGACCAGGCGCTCGGACGGTTCGAGACCGTCGCGGGCCATGAGGACCTCGAGCCCGATGGGCGGCGACGGCGAGCGTGGAGCGATGGGTCCGGTTCCTTCAACGATCAGCGCCGCAAGCGCCTGCCACGCCTCCATCGCGCCCCCGCTCCCACAGCAACAGCGGAACAAGTGGTGGATCACCGAAGGCATGAGCAGGTCGGTGTCCACCTTGCGCAATCCCCGCTCGTCGAGCGCATCCAGGTGCAGCCACAGCCTGCTGTCGACATGGAAACAGGCGTGCGCCAGCGCCATGGCCGCCGGGCCGCCGAAGCGCTGCACCTCCGGCTGATACAGACCACGAAGATGACTTTCTATCATCTGCTCGTGGACCAGAGCTTCCAGGGTTTCCGCGGCGGCGGTGGCAATCTGGGAGCGCAGGCAGAAGCGCAGGCGCACGTCCGGTGGCTTGCGCATGAAAAACCACCCGTGCAGTGTCTCCTCGGTAAGCCAGCGGTCGACGAGCGGCGCGAGCGCGCCGAACATCGCCCGGGCGCTCGGCAGCGCGTCGCCGCTGACCCGCAGCAGGGCCACGTCGAACTGCTGCCAGTGCGCATCGGCGGGCACCGGGGCAAAGCCCTTCGCCACCAGATTCGCAAGGTCCTCCGCAGCCATGCAGTATTCCCGGGGTGAGATCATCGCCTCCTGTCGCCGCACCCCAGGAGATGGCCTATTCTTGTCCGAAATCACAACAATCCCAACCGGCCGCGGGGCGGCAATCGGCATGGATTATGACATCATCGTCGTCGGCGCGGGTCCGGCCGGACTCAGCGCCGCAGTACGCGCGGCGTGGCTCGCGGCACCGTCGGCGAGCTACAAGGCCCGGGTGCTGGTGCTGGAAGCAAGCGACCAGGCGGGTGGACTGTCGCGCTGGCAGCCGCTGGTGATCAACACGCCCGGGGTGTTTTTCACCAAACGCGAGCTGCGCGCCCTGCTCGCGGCCGGCGAGCATTTCGGTGTCGAGATGCGCTTCGAGCGCGTGCTGTCGCTGCGCCAGGTGAACGAAGGCATGTTCGAGGTGCAGACCGCGGCGGGCTGCTACCGCACCGTCGCCGCCATCGTGGCAACCGGATGCCGTCTGGGCCATCCGGGCGAAAGCCGTCTGTTTCATCGCAAACGCATCCTCTGGTTCCACGGAAACGAGCATCTGCGCCAGCTCATCGATCAGCTCGATGCCGACGAGCGCATACGCAGCGTCTGCCTGGCCGGTGCCGAAGGCGTGGCCGCGACCCGCAGGTTCATCGGTGCGACATCCTCGCTCGACATCCACACCTGGGCCGAGCCGCCGTGCAGCGGAGACATTCCTTCGGACGTCGAATGCGGCCGCCTGGTACAGCTTAGAGTCGATCCCGAGCAACCGCGGCTGCAGCTTGGCTTCGAGCGCCCGGACGAGAGCATCGTCGCATTCGCAGCCGACGTGCTGATCGTCGACTTCAACGCCTACGAGGCGAGAGCGACTTCGGTCGGGTTTCTGGAAGTCGGGGCGCGCCGGCAGGCGAACGGCTTTCTCGATCCGGACCGCGCCATGGCCACAGGCACGCCCGGGCTGTTTTCCGCCGGGGACGTCAACGGCGTGCCGTTCTGTGTCGCCAAGGCCATGAGCGACGGCATCGTCGCCGGCTATTCCGCCTACGAATACGTCTGCCTGCGACGCACGGGCGAGCGGCCGAACCTGTTTCCCTACTACCCGTATCGAGTCTAGCCCGGCAATCTCATCAGCATCCCGGGAGCGGGCGGAATTCGCAGCCGTCCTGGCGCCGGGCTGGAGCGAAAGGGGTAGCCGTAGCTACCCCTTGAGTTAGACCTGAGCCAGGGCGAGCGAGAAACCGCCAGAACCGGGATAGGCCAGCGGCGTAAACCGTGTGTCATCGTTCGGAGATCGTGAAGCATGCCGGATCTTCCCTGCAATCCATTCACTAACCCGCCAGCCGCTGGCCGGCTGGTGAGATTTCCGGGCTAGGCCATGCGCGTCACGACCATCGCGCACGCCAGCGTGCTGATCGAGCTGGGCCGTGACCGGGTGTTGATCGACCCGATTTTCGCCGAGGTGTTCGCGAGCGGCACGCTGTGCTTTCATCCGGCGCGCAGCATCGACACCGAAGCGTTGGTCGGGGCGACGACCATCCTCGTCATCACCCACATCCATCTCGATCATTTTCATCCCGCCACCCTGCAACGCTTCCCCCGCAACCTGCCGGTCCTGGTGCCTTCGCACCCCGCCCTGGTCGATGCGATGCGCGCGCTGGGCTTCATCAATGTCGTTGTACTCGAACCATGGGCCCGCCATCCGACGGCGGACGGCCTGCTGGTGGCCACACCCTCGGACTTCGAGCTGGAGGAGCTCGGACTGCTCGCCCTGCAGGGCGGGGATTCCTACTGGCACATGTCCGACGCCATCGTGACCGAGCGCATGGGCCGCAAGCTCAGGGAGGACTTCGGACCCGTTTCGCTGGTTGCCGTCAAGTATCAGCCCTTGCGCACCCTGATCGCCTATCAGCGCGGGCTGCAGGCTCTGATGCTGGACCGCGACGAGCTGGTTGCGACGTTCGAGGCTGCGTGTGCCACCGATCCCGCATTCGTGTTCCCGTATTTTTCGGGATTCGCATTCCACGGCGCACATGCCTGGGCTAACCGTCACATCGGCCCCTACGACGCCGCCGAAATCGCCCGACTGCTGCGCAGGCGCCTCGGCCCCGAGGTCGAGGTCGAAACCGTGCTGCCCGGCGACGAGCTGCACATCGACGGCCGCTCGGTGACGAAGCACCGCGGGGCCAGCGCCCTTGCCAGGCAGGAGGCCGGCGTGGGGATCCAGCGCTGGGAGCCCATCGACGAGCGCACGCTCGCGGGCCTCGCCGACGCGCAGCAGCGCCAGTGGCTCGCGCAGGCGCTGCGCGAGCTGCTGCTGAGGGAGGTGCTGCCATGGGTGTGGGCGCACCTGCAGCGCAATACCGGCCTGTTCGATGCCTACCGGGACCTGCAGGCGGTATGGCAATGTACCGTGCACCTGGGCGACGGCCGGCGGCTGCACCATGCCGTGGACTTTCGCGTTCCCGATCCGCAGGCGTATCTCGGCCACCGCCACCCCGACGCCAACGTGTTCAGCCATATCGCGGGCCTCGCGCTCTGGCAGGTATTGCGCGGGGATGTGGGCGCGGAAGTGTTCTGGATGGCGGGCGGCTATCGCATGTACGAGAAACTGCTGATGATCGAGGACGGCCGCTTTCGCGAGCCGCCCGTTCAGGGCTGGGAGCTGTTCGAGCGCCTCCCCGATCCGGTCACCCATTTTCTGCGCAAGGCCGGCAGCCGCCGGCGCACCGCCGGGCACTGAGCCGCCGCGACGCCGCCCGCCGATTAAAAAAGCCGGTGGAAACAGCTATGCTGAAATCGTAGGGTTCGGAGAAAACCCATGGCGTCGACCACGACCGGCCCGATTCCCGCACGTCCCCGCTGCCACCACGGCCTGCACCTGCTGTTGCTGGCCGACGGGCGCATCGTGGCGCGCACCGGCGCACGTACCTCGCAGTTCTCGGTCACCATCCCCGCGCTCGCACGCGAGGTAATCGGATTGTGCGACGGCTCGCGCACGACGGCGGAGATCGCCGCGGCGCTTGCCGCGCGCCACAACGCGCAGGCCGTCCTCGGCCTTCTCAACACGCTCGCGCGGGCCGGCATATTCGACCCGACTTCACCGCCCGCAGCCGGCGTGGGGGGTGGCGCGGCAGGCGCTCTTTCGAGGCGCCGCGTCGCGCTGCTCGGCAACCGGCGCATGCTGGGCGCGCTCGATGCGGCGTTCGCGGCGACCGCGCTGCAATCGCGCCGAACGCTACGCGTGGGCAGCTTCGCGAGCTGTGAGGCACCGGGATTTCTGGCGCAGCAGGCGCAACGCATCCTCTCACGCCCGGTCACCGGAAACCTGGCGCCCGCCGGTGCCTACGAACCTCTGGAACACGCGACCGAGGAGGCGATTCGCGACCTACTGGCCGGGGCGGATTTTGCCGTGTGCGCACTCGAGGGTGTCCCGCACCAGGCGTTGTTCGAAGTCAGTCGTGCGGCGCTCGCAGCCGGTACCCCCTGCCTCTTCGTCACTGTCTCCGAGCACCAGGCCCTGCTTGGCCCGACGGTGACGCGCGGTCCCGGCCCCTGCTTCCACTGCCGCGTGCTGGCCACCGACGCCCTGGCGGCCATCGCACCGGAGATGCTGCCGCTGGTGGACACGCCGCTCGCCGACGGCGCCCTCGATGCCTTTCTCCTGCAGGCCGCCGCAGCCGCCGTCGACGAAGCCTGTGCGGCGCTCCGAACCCCACCCGCTCCGGAGCGGGTGAATTCGTTGCTCGTCCTGGAGCAGGGTGCGCCACCGAGGCGCGACCCGCTGTTGGCGGTGGCCGCCTGTCCCGACTGTGCCGATTCGCAGGCGGCGCCCGAGACCGATCTCGAGCGCTGCGCCTGGGCGCTCACCGCGGAGGAAATCACCCAGCTCTGGCAGTCCACACCCGTCGCACCCTGGAGCGGGGAGGCCGACGCCTACCGGCGGGTCGCGGTGGTCGGCGGCGGCACCGCCGGCTACATGACGGCACTCGCCCTGCGCGCCGCGCACCCGCAGCTCGAGGTGACGGTCATCGAATCGAGCCGCATCCCGGTGATCGGCGTCGGCGAGGCCACCACTCCGGAGCTGGTGCGCATGCTGCACGCGCCGCGCTTTCTGGGCCTCGACGTGGCGGATTTTCACCGCCGGGTCCTGCCGACCTTCAAGCTCGGCATTCGGTTCCAGTGGGGCGCACCCGCGCCCTATGACTTCCCGTTCCCGTTCCAGCGCGGCAGGCTACTGGAATCCCGGGTCTACGAAGCGTCGCTCTACGAGCAGTCGCTGGGCGCCATGCTGATGGCCCGCGATGCCATTCCGATCTTTCAGGCGAACCCCGCGGTGGCGCCGTCCTCGCTGCTGCACCGGGTGCGCTGGGCCTATCATCTGGACAACCGCCGCTTCGTCGCCTATCTGCAGGAGCAGGCGCGCGCGGCCGGCGTGCACCATGTCGATGCCGTGGTCGCGGAGGTGGAGCGCGATGAGGACGGTGAGAGCATCGTCGGCCTGCGCATGCAGGACGGGCGCAGGATCGAATCCGATCTCTGGATCGACTGCTCGGGATTCCGCTCGCTGCTGATGGAGCAGCACCTCAAATCCCCGTTCATCGACTACGCGAGCACCCTGTTCACGGACATGGCGATTGCCGCCGACGTGCCGCACGACGGCGTGGTCAAGTCCTACACCCATGCCCAGACCATGGACGCCGGCTGGTGCTGGACCATTCCTTTCCAGGACGCCGACCACAAAGGCTATGTGTTCTCCTCGGCCTTCCTCGACGAGGAGCGCGCACTGGAGGAAATGCGCGCGGCGAACCCGCGGCTGGAGAATCCCTGGACCGTGCGTTTTCGCAGTGGCCGCCATGCCGACTTCTGGAAGGGAAACGTGGTGGCACTGGGCAATGCCTATGGCTTCGTCGAGCCGCTGGAATCGACGGCGCTGCACATGCTGGTGCTGCAGATCGAGCTGCTCACCACGCATTTTCCGCCTTCGCGTCGCGACCAGAGCTTCAAGGCGGCACTCAACCGCAAGGTCGGCGAGCGCTGGGATGCGCTGCGCTGGTTCCTGGGCATTCATTACCGCTTCAATCAGGCACGCGACACCGCCTTCTGGCGCGCGGCCAACGCCGAGACGGATGTCTCCGGCGCCGAGCAGCGGGTCGCACTGTTCACCGAGCTCGCCCCGATGTCCTATCGCCCGTCGCATCACTACCGGCTGCTGCCGCCGGAGTTCTTCTCCGATGATCATGCCTTCGATTCAATGCTGATGGGGTTGAAGGTGCCGTTCAAACGCGTGCAGACCGTCGAGGACCGCAGCACCTGGGCGCGGCGGCACGCCGCCCTGCGGATGAGTGCCGACACGGCCCTGCCGCAGGCCGATGCGCTGCGCTGGCTGCGGGAGGAAGGTCGGAACGTGCTGGGCGGACTCACCGAGCGCGCGGACAGCTGGGTGTCGTACTGGTATCCCGCTTGAACGCAGGCGAAACGCAGTCGCGCTTCCTCTCGGGCCTCGTGCGAGGCGCCGGTTGCGGCACAGAACAGCAGAGCAGGACGTAGTCAGCCGACGCTCCGCGCGGGGCCGGGAAGGGATCTGCCGGCGCGAGCGTTTCGCACTTGCGTACACAGGAGACGCCATGGAGACCAGAAACAGGCAGCACGGCGAACCGCTGGTTCTCGTAGTCCCGCCGGTACTGCACCCGATGATGCCTCCGCTCGGCGCCAACCTGCTCGCGCCCTCGTGTATCCGGGCGGGCGTACCGACCCGCGTGGTGGAAGCCAATCTCGGCTTTGCGGCGCGCGTCGGCTTTCATGCCTGCAGCCAGGTGGCGGCCTCGCCGCCGTTCCGGCTGATCGGCGAGGCACTGTTCCTGGCGGCCGCCTTCCCGGAGCGCGCGCACGAGCATCCGCGCATCCTCGAGCGCCTGCGCAAGGAAAGCGGGCCGGGCACCGTCGCCATGCGCTGGCAGGCCGCCCCACTGTCCGATGCCCTCATCGAGCATTGCGTAAAGGAGATTCCCGGCTTCATCGCCGACACCGCGCGCGAGATCGTGGAATCCGGTCCACGCATCGTGGGTATGAGCACCATGGGACAGCAGACACTCGCCAGCATCGCGCTGGCCCGCGAGATCAAGCGCCTCGACCCGCAGATCGTCACCGTCATCGGCGGTTCCAATGCGACCGAGCCGATGGGCACCGGCATCCTTGCCTGCAGCGATGCATTCGATTTCGCATTCTCCGGGGAATCCGATACCGAGTTCCCGAAGTTCTGCCGCGCCTATGTCGAGGCGGGCGAGCTTCCCGAGCAGCACGTGGTGCGCTGCCTGCCCGTGCAGGACATGGACAGCCTGCCGGAGCCCGTGTACGACGCCTACTTCGCCGCGCTGGAACCGCTGCGTGCCACCGATCCCATGGCCCGGCACGCGCCGAACAGTCTGCTGTTCGAGTCCTCCCGCGGCTGCTGGTGGGGCGACAAGCACCTGTGCAAGTTCTGCGGATACATCCCGCCGTCGGTGGGCAGATACCGCATGCGATCTCCGGAGCGAATCGTCGATGCCATCGAGCATCTGATCGAGCGCTACGGCGTTCGTCACATTCGCGCCAGCGACGCCATCATGCCTGCCCAGTTCCCCAAGACGGTGCTGCCGCGGCTGATCGAGCGCAGTGTCGAATGTACGCTCGCCTACGAGATCAAGTCCAACCACCGCGAGGACGATCTCGATCTCTGTGTCCGGGCCGGCATCAACGAGCTGCAGCCGGGAATCGAGTCGCTCTCCAGCCATGTGCTGACGCTCATGGACAAGGGGGTCTCGGCACTCGAGAACGTGCGCCTGCTGCGCAACTGCCGGTCGCGGCACATGAACGTCATCTGGAATTTTCTTTCGGCATTCCCCGGCGAGACCCGCGAGGACTACCGGGACATGATGCGGCTGATCCCGCTGATCGAGCACCTGCGCGCCCCCGTGCGCTACGGACCGATTCATATCTCGCGCTACAGTCCCTACCAGCAGGATCCCGCCGCCCACGGCATCGAGAACCTGCGCGCCATGCCGGTGTATGTGGAGCTCTTCGGCGCACAGGCGGACAGCGTCTGCAGCAATTTCGATGCGGACTACGCCACCGAGGTCACGTCGGATGAGGCACTGACCCAGGCGTTCGAGGCCATCGTCTCCCACTGGACGGATGCCTGGGAAGGCGGAGGCGATCCACCGTGCCTCGAGCTGCACCCGATCGAGCAGGACTGGGCACTGGTCAAGGACACCCGCGCCGTGGCACAGGTGCGCTGGCAACTGCTGGAGCGCCCGGCCATCGATGCGCTCAACGCGGTGCGCGACCCCGTACGTGCGGACCTCGTCGATTTCGCGTACCGTCTGGAGGTCGAGCGACTCGTGACACGCGGACTGGTCGTGAGCTACGAAGGACGGTTCATGTCGCTGGTTGCCGAGCCCACGATCGGGCTGCGCTTGCACTCGGAGCGCAAGCGCCGCCTGGCGGCGGGCCCGACCAAGGCTGCCGAACTGGCGACGGCTGCAACGGCGGTTCGGTAATGCCGAGGCAAGTATCCCCCGGGATGGCGCGCACCATCAGCTTGTGAGCCGACCAAGAAACAGCTAACCAACGGATCGCTCCCACGGTCACCCGGTTACCATGCTCCACCTGAGGGTCGCCGGTCAGGCCGCGGGTCTACGGTTGATCCTGTTGCTCTTGGTTTCGAACCCTGCGCGAACCACCTGCCTCAAGATGGTTGTCGCGCCAGCCCCGACCCTCCGGCTCCCCGTGCAAATCGCGCCCCGATCGAGTGCGAGCAACTCGTAGCCTGGATGCAGCGAAATCGAGGGATTAACTGGAACCGAGTCCGATCGGTTGAAAATTTGACTGGAAGTGTGATTTCCGATCCCCGGATTCCGCTCCGCTCCATCCGGGTTACGATGCTTGCTCCCGTCTGAATTGACCGCCAGATTCGCGTTGTGCCACAGCTACTACCCCGGCAACGACCGGCTGGAGACCCTGACTGAGTCTGCGGGTGGCTCGAGCCGCAGCACGCACTGGACCTATCTTGCCACCGGCGAGGTAGCGAGCATTACCACCGGCTACGCGAGCGCGGCGGCGAGCACCGTCACCTTCGGCTATGACGATGCCAGGCGCCTGGTGCGGGTCACCGACGGGCTCGGCAACTACATCGCCTACACGCTCGACACCGAGGGCAATCTCACCGACGAGCAGGTCTACGACAGCGGCGCGGTGCTGCGCCGCGCCCTGCACCAGACCTTCGATGTCTACAACCGCCTCGACCTGCGTGCCCAGGCCAACGAGAGCGAGGACAACGACTTCGCACCGGACGGCACACTTACCCAAAAGACCGACGGACGCGCGGTGGTGACCGAGTGACGGATACGATGGCTTGAAGCGCCTGGTGTCGACCACCCACGATCTGGAGGGCTCGGACCCGGGCAGTGCCGGCGCCCTCATCCGGTACGCCTACAACGTGCGCGACGACCTGACCCCGGTGATCGACCCCGACGGCAACGCCACCGACTACGTGTACGATGACCTCGGCAACCTGCTGAGCCAGAACAGCCCCGGCACCGGCACCACCACCTACGGCTACGATGCGGCCGGCAACCTCACCAGCCGCAGCGATACCACGCCAATCCCGCGGCGGGAAGCCACTCGCAGATCGCGCACACTTCAAGATCTGACCCCGTCCACTTTCGGATGATCCGCAACCTCCCAATGAGCTTTGCCTCAGTCGCAGCGACAGCGGAGCGCGACGAATGGTGGAACCGCTGCGCTTGTTTCACGCTACGGATGATGGCGAGGCGCGATGGCCCGGGTAACTGTGCGTTTGTGTTCTATCGTGCAGTATGGCGCGATGATTTCCTCCTGCGGAGCGTGACCGCGCCAACCTGCCTATCGATGTAGGGTGGAACAAGCGCAGCGGTTCCACCAACAAGAACGCCAAATACGCAGGACGGCGCAGAGAACGTCGATACGCGGTACGGTGCAGCGCGAACCGGAAAATGGCGCGTTTGGTTTTCTCTCCCGTGCCGGTGACAGCAGTGCGACGAATGGTGGAACCGCTGCGCTTGTTCCACCCTACGGATGATGCGAGACGCAATGACCCGCGCGCGCAGACGAGGGTCAGATCTTGTTCCGTGCGCAGATGGGGGTCAGATCTTGTTCCGTGCACCGTCCGCTCTCTAACTCCTGGTTCGTAATGCGGCGCTGGTCATGCGGGAAGCCACTCGCAGATTGCGCACACTTCAAGATCTGACCCCGTCCACTTTCGGATGATCCGCAACCTCCCAATGAGCTTTGCCTCAGTCGCAGCGACAGCGGAGCGCGACGAATGGTGGAACCGCTGCGCTTGTTTCACGCTACGGATGATGGCGAGGCGCGATGGCCCGGGTAACTGTGCGTTTGTGTTCTATCGTGCAGTATGGCGCGATGATTTCCTCCTGCGGAGCGTGACCGCGCCAACCTGCCTATCGATGTGGGGTGGAACAAGCGCAGCGGTTCCACCAACAAGAAAGCCAAATACGCAGGACGGCGCAGAGAACGTCGATACGCGGGACGGTGAAGAGCGATGACGGGAAAATAGTGCGCTTTGCGGTGGTCTGATGTCGGCGGACACCTAGGTTAAAGGACGTCGATACGCGACACGGTGCAGCGCGAACCGGAAAATGGCGCGTTTGGTTTTCTCTCCCGTGCCGGTGACAGCAGTGCGACGAATGGTGGAACCGCTGCGCTTGTTCCACCCTACGGATGATGCGAGACGCAATGACCCGGGATTCGGAGACGCGATGGCCCCGGATGGCGAGGCGCGATGATCCGGGAAGCGGTGGGCTTGTTTCGATGCTGTCCATGGCCTTGCTCGAGCGGCCGCACCTGCAGCGCCATGCGTGGCGCAAGCCGATCGAAAGCGCCGGGTCTGTGCAAGTGGCTTATGCGATTTCAACGCCGGCGTATCGGCTACTGCACGGCCTTGACGGCCAGCTCCGAGGCGGGCAGCTTGAGCAGGGCGGCGAGTTCCTCGATGGACCGGTGGGTGGTCTCGAGCCTGGGGATGCCTTCCGTCCGCATCAGGACTTCGGCGGCCTCGAGCTCTTCCCTGCAGGTTTCGATGCTCGCGTAGTGGCTGTTCGGTCTGCGCCCGGAACGGACCTGGTGCAGGCGCTCGGGCGAGAGTGTCAGGCCGCGCAGCTTTTTCCGGTGAGGCACGAGACTGGCGGGCAGCCCCGGGCGTTCGAAGTTCTCCGGGGTAAGCGGATAGTGGGCGATACGCATGCCGTATTGCGTGGCCATGCACAAGGAGGTGGCGTTTTGCCGCTGCGCGACACGCCCACCAGGATCAGGTCGGCCATGGCGTATTTTTCCACCCCCAAGTCCGTCGTCCGCCGACAGCGCGAAGTTCACGGCGTCGATGCGGGTATGGTAGGCGCCGGGGTCGCCCACGCCGTGGAACTGGCCGCGCAACGGCACCGGAGCGCGCGCCAGCTCGTCCCGCACCACGCCCAGGAAGTGGCCGTACACATCCATCACCAGTGCACCGCTGCGATCCACGACTGCGCAGGAAAAGGGTCAGATCTTGTGCTGAGCATAATCCAGCGAGCGTGCCCGGAACTCGTAGCCGCAATGAAGCGGAATCGAGCCGGATTCCACTTCGCTCCATCCGCGCTACGATGGGGGCCTTGCGGAATAATCAGTGACGCACCACGTTATTTGGAGGGCAGCCCGGACGAATGCACAGACGTCATCCTACCGGCGCACTCGATCTCATGTACCCGGCCTCGATGCGCCGGCAACCTCACCAACCGCAGCGATGCCTACGCCAATCCCGCGGCGAGCAGCTTCGGCTACGACGCATCAAGCCGGCTCAATACCGCAGACGGGGCCTTCGGCAGCCGCGACTACGACCTGAACGGCAACCGCATCCAGATCATCGAGGATGGCACCCCCACCGTCTATGACTACGATCCGCTCGGTGACGGCACGCAACAATCGGCTGGTCCAGTTCGGCAGCACCGATGTGGCGCAAGATGCCAACGGCGGGCGAGCGCAAGGGGTTGGTTCCGTCGGACGATAAGAGCGCCCATGTCGCCCGTGCGATTGGATCGGCAGCCGGTACGCGGTCGGTCGGCCCCCTTTCGCAGCGGGATCGACGCGGCTGCACGGGCCACCAGGCTCGGCCCTCTTGCGTGACGATTTGCGATCGGGCCGCCGCTGGTGTTGCGCTGTTCCCGTGGCACGGTTAAGTTTGCGCACAAATCTGGAGGGGAAGCCATGTACGGACGTATCTTCAATCTGCTGCGAGGCTTTATGAGCCTTTTCATCAAAGACCTGGAAAAGCGCAACCCCGAAGCGCTGCTGGAGCTGGAAAAGGAAAATCTGCGCCAGCAGATCGCCAACTTCAACGAGGGCCTCGCCTCGCACGCCGGCTTGGCGGAGCGGCTGATGAGCCAGGTGCGCAAGCTGGAGGCGGACGAGCAGGAGCTGCGCGCCAAGACCACCGCGCACCTTCGCGCCGGCAACAAGTCCGCCGCCGGCCAGTACGCGCTGCGCCTGCAAACCGTCGATCGGGAGCTGGAGGAGAATCGCCGGCAGATGCAACAGGCGGAGGGAACCTACAAGAATCTGGTCAAGGCGCGGAACGTGGCCATGGCATCGGCGCAGGCGAAGATCGAGTCTCTCAAAGGTGCCATCGCCGACATGCGCATGAATCAGGCGATGGCGGAGATGCACGAAATGGCCGCCGGGATGATCGGCTCGATAGGCAGCGGCGGTGAGACCCTGAGCCGGCTGCATGAAATGGTGGAAGAGGAGCGAACCCAGGCCGCCGGTCGGGCGCGCGTGGCCAAGGATTCCGTGCACATGGACGAGATCGAGGTGAAAGAGGCCGAGATGGAGGCGCTGGCCGATCAGGCACTGGCGGACTTCGCCGCCCGCGAGGGCATCGCCCTGGAGGGCAAGCCGGCGCCGGCCGCCCGCACCATGGGCTCTGCAGGCGAACAGCAGACCGGCAGCTGACATGCCCCTGCCGGCCGGTGCCCCGCCCTGGGCCGCGGAGCTGGCACTCGCCTACGAGAGTGGCGCGGTCGGTCAGTTTCTGCTGTACGGCAACGTCCAGGACCGGCTGCCCACACCCGGCGGTCTCGCCAATCTCAGCGGGTACCTGATCTCGACGCTGCTCGCTGCGTTCGATGTCATTTTCATCTACGACCTGGGAAACGGCCTGCGGATCGAGCACGGTGCCGAACAGGTGAAGGACTGGCAGGGCGCCGGTGGGCTGACACGCCTGCCGCGGTCGCCCCAGGCTGCGGTGGAGCTGGTCAGCGGCTACCTGCGCTATCTGGCCAACCTGCGGGCGCTGCAGCGGGGCGGTGACCTGGACGTGGCCTGCATTCTCCTCGGGGCCGACCAGGTGCTACCCGGAGGTCCCGGCTGGGGCCATGAGATGGCGGCCCTGGCGAGCCTGGTGCGGGACTGGGCCACGGAGACGCCGTTCGTCGATCTGCCGTTCGCCAGCCTGCTGGTGGCGGACAACCTGAACGACCTCAATGCCTGGATCGCGAGCAATCCGCGGTTGGCGCGCATCGAGGTGCCTCTGCCGTCGCCGGTGGCGATCACTGCTGCCCTCGAGCGATTGCAGCCGCACTATCCGGCGGCGTTCGCCGGGGCCCCGGCCACGGAGCAGCTCGCAGCCGGTCTGGCAGGCGTAACCATCGCCGCGCTCGAAGGGTTGGTGAAACGCCGCGCCCATGAGGGACGTGGACTTACCGAGTCGGACATCGTCGAAGCCAAGAAGGAACTGGTGGAGAACGACAGCGCCAATCTGGTGGAGCTGATGGAATCCGACCGTACCCTGGACGACTTCCACGGTCAGGAACCCCTCAAGGCCTGGCTGCGCCAGGACGCCCGGCTCTGGCGCGACGGCGTGCTCGACGCTCTGCCCATGGGATATCTCGTGTGCGGTCCGGTGGGGACCGGCAAGACCTTCCTCGTCGAATGTCTGGCGGGAGAGGTCAGTGTACCGGTGGTCAAGCTCAAGAACTTCCGCGATCGCTGGATCGGTTCCAGCGAAGGCAACCTGGAGAAGATCTTCCGCCTGGTGCACGCGTTGGGGCGTTGCATCGTCTTTGTCGACGAGGCGGACCAGGCGCTGGGCCGGCGTGATCCCGGAAGCGGCGACTCGGGTCTGTCCGGGCGACTGTATGCCATGATCGCCCAGGAGATGTCGGATCGGCGCAATCGCGGGCGATTGCTGTGGATCCTCGCCACCTCCCGCCCCGACCTGGTGGAGGTGGACCTCAAGCGCCCGGGACGGGTGGATGTGAAAGTGCCGCTCCTGCCCACTACGACCACGGCGGAGAGCCTGAGCCTGCTGCGTGCCCTGTGTGAGCGCCGCGGCCTGCTGTTGAGCGAGCCCGAGCTGCACGCCCTGGAACCGCTGGTGCCCACGCTGCTCACCCCGGGTGCGGCGGAAGCGGTGGCGGTCAAGGCCTACCGCTTCGTAAAGACCGAAGGGCTGGATCCGGCCACCTCCCTGCGCCGCTGTCTCGATGGCTACCAGGCGCCAGTCCCCCAGGACGTGCTGCAGCTGCAGATGCGGCTCGCCGTGCGCGAAGCCACTGACATCGCCTTCGTCCCCGAGCCGCTGCGTCGCCTGGCGGAAGACTGATGGGACGCCCGTCCTACCTCTGGGCGGCCTTCAATGCCCGGCCCTTCGACATGCCCGTCCCCCCCAACTGGCTGGCACTGGCGGCGTTCGGGCTGCTGGGGGGGCTGCTGAACCCGGGTTTTCTGTTGGTGGGGGCCGGTCTGGAGCTCGCCTATCTCTGGACGCTCTCCGGCAGCCGGCGGTTTCGAGCGGTGGTGGATGCGGCGGCCCGGCCGCCGAGCACGCAGCGCTGGCAGGCGCGACAGAGAGCCCTGATCGCCGGTCTGGACGCCGCTGCGCTGGAGCAGCAGGAGCAGGTGGAGCGGCGCTGCCAGGAAATCGCCAAGCATCTTGCTCATCTGGGAGTGGACAGTGACCAGCAGCAGTCACGCTTGCGCCAGCTGTCCTGGCTGCATCTGCGGCTGTTGGCAGCGCGCAGCGCCCTGAACCTGGCGCTGCAATCCGGTGATGCGGACGCCGCCGCCCTGGTCGCCCGCCGCACCGAGTTGGAACGGCGTCTGGGCGAGCCCGATCTCGATCGGCAGCTGCGCGAAAGTCTCAGCGAGCAGCACAAGGTCATCGTCCAGCGCCAGGACGCCCACACCCTGGCGGCGAGCCGGCGCGAGTTCGTGGATGCCGAGCTCGAGCGAATTCGCCAGCAGGTGGCCCTCACCCACGAGCAGGCACTGCTCGCCACCGACGCCGATAGCATCGCGCTGTCCGTGGACGCTCTGGCAGCGAGCCTGGGCGAGGCCAACCGCTGGCTGTCGGAGCAACGTGACATGCTGGCCGGCCTGGACATGCTGGACGAGCCACCGGCCGATCTGCCCCTGCAACCGGCGCGGACGCGCGCCGCAAGAGCAAGAAGGGAGCTGCAATGAAAACCCGCGTAGCGCGAGGCTCAGCCCTCGGCAATGTCCTCACCCTGGTGCTCATCCTGGGCCTGATCGGGCTCGGCGGCTGGCTGATACTGGGCCGGCAGCCGCCGGCTGAGCAGACGCCGCTCGCGGTGGCCCCGGCGGCCCCCGACGCCGGCCGACCGGCGCCCCCCGAAGGGGAGCGGCCGGCACCCATCGAGCCGGCGACGGCACTGCCGCAGCTGGCATTCGCGGCGGCTTATGTGCCCAAAGGCAACGTGGTCGAAGTCGACATCAGCGAGTATGCCGGATACGGCGGACTGATCGTTGCCAACGGCGGCCTGGAGCCCAACCCGGACTCGCTGTTCACCAAGGAGTACGGCTTCCAGGTGAAGCTGTCCATGAGCGAAGGCGAGAACTGGTCGCAGCTCAACAACGGCAAGTTCGCCGCCTCCGCCACCACCGCGGACGTGCTGGCGGTGCTGGGGCGGCAGTTCGACGTGGTAGTGCCGGTGCAGATCTCCTACTCGCGGGGCGCAGACATGGTGGTGGTGGACCGCGATATCGCTTCGGTCAATCAGCTGCGCGGCAAAGTGCTGGCCGCCTCGCAGTTCAACGAGTCGGAGTTTTTCATCCGCTACCTGGCCCAGGAGGCGGGCGTGCCCGTCAAGGTGCTGCGCGACCTCAACCCCCGCCCAGCCGCCGGCGAGCTGGGCCTGGTGTTTTACGAAGATGCCTTTGCGGCGTGCGACGCCTATGCCTTCGAGCTGGCGGGGCCGCGAGCGCGCCTCAACGGCTGCGTCGGCTGGACCCCGCGCACCGACGAGGTCGTGAAGGCTTCCGCCGGCCGAGCCAAGATGCTGGTGTCCAACCGCAACCTGCTGGTGGTGGCTGACATCCTGGCGGTCAACGGCGGCTTCGCCAAGGCCAATCCGCGCATGGTCGAGGGTCTGGTCTATGGCCTGCTGGAGGGTAACCGCCGGCTGCGCGATGAGCCGGAAAAGTATCTCGGCGTCGTGGCCCGGGCCTTCGGCTGGAGCAAGGACGATGCCCGCGAGGAACTGAAGCTGGTGCACTTCTCGAATCTGCCCGAGAACCAGGCCTTCTTCGCAGGCACTATCGATGCGGCCGGTTCGTTCAGCGGGATCTACCAGTCTTCGGTGCTGGCCTACGGAGACCTCATCCGCAACCCGGTCGATGCCGATCGCTTCGCCGACGGCAGCGCCCTGGCAGCGATGACCGCCGGTGGCCGATTCAGCGACCAGAAGATCGCCATCGCGCCGATCCGCACCACCACCCGCCAACCATTAGAAGGCGACGCGCTGCTGGCCAAGGACATCCGCTTCTTCTTCGAGCCGAACTCGGCGCTGCTGGACGACCAGGCCAAAGAGAACCTCGGCTACCTGGACACGATCAAGGGCTTCCTGCAGGTGAGTCCCGGCTCCGTGGTGTTGTTGCGCGGCCACGTGGATGACGCCCGGGTGCCGGAGTTCCGCGCCCAGGGCGGGGAAGAGCTGGTGCGCAGCATGGCGCTCAAGGCCATGGAGCTGTCGCGCCAGCGCGCCCGGGCGGTGAAGGACGCCCTGCTGAAGCGCTTCCCTACACTCGATGAACGACGCGTCGAAGCCGTCGGGCGCGGCTGGGAAGAACCCGCCGGCACCGCCAGCAATCTGAACCGGCGGGTTGAGGTGCAGTGGTTCACGCTGGAGTGAAACCGATCCCAAGCGGCGCGCCGTAAGCCTCGATGCGGCGCGTGATGGTGAGCCCGATCCCAGCAGGGGTACGGATCGGCGGCCGCGCCGCGAAGACAGCGCAAAGATGCTTCCGATACGCCCGGGCGGCGAGCCGGTCCCATACCCGCCGGATCGGCCTTTCCGTGCGAGGCTCGGCAAATGGGAACGAATCGTCATAATTCCGGTCATCCGCCCGACCCTCGGGCCAGAACGCAGGTCACCGGATACTCGTCTCGACCAGTCTTGTGGGCTCCCAGCCACCGCAAGGCTCGCAGCTTCCGGTGGACAGGATTGACCGGCGTGTAGCCGTGGCAACGACAAGTCCGAGGTACCGGCGTGCGTCTCAACCGTGCATCGCGTGGACGCGTCGGCCCGTCAGGTCTCTGCCGCGGTCGGGACGGGAGTGGTGAGCCTCACGCGCGGGTCACGCAGTTGTATGCACCTGCGGACGGAGTTGCGCCGCCGGGAGCGACGCTCCTACAGGTGGGCGGATTTGTTCCTCCTCGGATCATGATCCTCCGCGGCGTGATCCTGCCGGGCGCATGCGATGCAATCCTGTCGGAGGGTAGCCGGCTTTCTCCGTGAGGTCAGCCCCGTGGGGTCACCCCTCGTGGGGTCAGATCTTGTTCTGTGCCCCTCGTGGGGTCACCTCGCGCACACCTCGTGGGGTCAGATCTTGTTCTGTGCATCCACTCTCTACACTCCATTCACGATGCAGCCGATCGTCGAACTACGAGGGTAGCCACGTAACTCGTAGCCTCCGTGAAGCGAAGCGGAATCGAGAAAAAGAGTGGAGTGGAATTGAGGTGATGGAACCCTCTCCTCTCCGCGGAGATTCCCTTGGCTCGGAGCCATGCCGGTCACTCGTCGAGGAAACGAGGCCGTGTGGGGATTTGCCGCAACCTGTGTCATCGTGTTCGCTGTCCTCATGCTTGCTCTCATGGGTACCGGGCTGGATCCCTGGACCGCCTTCTCCAGCCTGGCCGCCACTATCAACGACGCCGGCCCGGGGCTCGGGACGTTCGGGACCAACTTCAGCGGTGCGAATGCTGCGGCGCTGTGAATCTTCAGCTTTGCGATGCTGCTCGGCGGGCTGGAGCTGTTTACGCTCCTTGTGATCTTCAGCCCCACATTCTGGCGGCATTAGTTACTCCGGCGCCACGAACTCCTCCCATTGCTGCTGGCTTCCGAGAATGCTGGCGGTAGTCGATCCGGCTGCGCTGGCAACACCGATCGAATACCTACCCCGCCGACGATCCAATCCGCACCTGCGTGCAGGCCACGCACCCTGCGGGCGACGGTTAAATTACGAATTCTCTACGCGGTTCCGCCTTTTACCACATGGAAATTCCACGCCTTACACTGCTAATTTGCTTTTTCAGCGACCTTCGGGAGGTCCCATGCACTATTTCCTGCTTGCCCTGGTCGTCGCCTTGCTCATCTATCTGCTGGTCGCCCTGTTGCGGCCCGAGAGGTTCTAGCCATGGGCATCGTCGGCGCACTTATTCTCCTTGCTCTGTTCGGGCTCTGTTTCCTGTTCATCGACTGGGAGCAGCACATATGAATGAGGTATTGCTCATCTACGCAGTCGCGCTGTTGCTGGCCTGGCCGCTGGGACGCTACATGGCGGCGGTCTATTCGCCGACGGGCACCGCCCTCGATCGCGCTTTCGGCCCCGTCGAGCGGCTGGTTCATCGAACCATCGGCGTGCATGCCGATGTTGCCATGAGCTGGAAGCAGTACGGCAAAGCGTTGCTCAAGCTGCACGTGATCATCGGCCTGGCGGCACTGGTGATCTTCATGCAGCAGGGGCGACTCCCGCTCAATCCAGATGGCATCGGGGGGATGAGCTGGGACCTCGCACTGCATACGGCGGCGTCGTTCATTACCAATACCAACCAGCAGCACTACTCCGGCCAGGCGCAGCTCTCGTACTTCTCGCAGTTGGTGGCCATCGTCAGCATGCAGGTCATTACGCCCGCAGCCGGTATCGCGGCGCTGGTAGCGATCCTGCGTACGATGTTCGCGCGACGCGAGGAGCGGCTGGTGACAGTCACCGGCGAGGTGGCGGTAGGCAATTTCCATTGGGATCTGGTGCGCGCGATCGTGCGGGTCATGCTGCCGCTGGCGCTGGCGACCTCGCTGTTGCTCACCTGGCAGGGAGTACCCAGCACCTTCGAGGGTGCGCGGATCGGGCAGCCGATCGACAGCAGTGCGGGGCTCACCGAGCAGCGCATTCCCGTAGGCCCCGTGGCGTCGATGGTGGCCATCAAGCAGCTGGGTACCAACGGCGGCGGCTGGTATGGCCCCAACAGTTCCGTGCCGCTGGAGAACCCGACGCCGGTGTCCAATTTTGTCGAGACCGTCGCCATCGTGCTCATTCCCATTGCCCTGGTGATCATGGCCGGCACACTCACCGGCCGGCGCCGCCTCGCCTTATCCATCCTCGGGGTGATGCTGGTGATGTCGGCGGGCCTGACGAGTCTGAACATCTGGTCCGAGAACCAGCCCAATCCCGCCTTCGCCGGTCTCGCTGCCGAAGGGCCGAACCTCGAGGGCAAGGAGGTGCGCTTCGGCGCCACGGCTACCGCGCTCTGGGGCAGCTTCACCACCCAGACCTCCAACGGTTCGGTCAGCGGTATGCACGACTCGTTCAACCCGCTCGGTGGCGCCTCGATGCTGATGGACATGTTCATCAACGCCACTTTCGGCGGGGTCGGCGTCGGACTGATCAACTACCTGCTGTTCCTGTTGCTCGCCGTGTTTCTCGGCAGCCTGATGGTGGGCCGCTCACCGGAGTTGTACGGCCGGGCGCTGGAGGCGAAGGAGATCAAGCTGGTCTCCATTGCCCTGCTGTTGCAACCCCTGCTGGTACTGGGGCTCACGGCATTGGCGGTGGCGGTACCGGGCCTGGCGCAGAATTCCAACCCGGGGTCTCATGGCCTGAGCCAGGTGCTCTACGAATACACCTCGGCGTACGCCAACAACGGCTCCGGATTCGAGGGGCTGGGCGACAACACAGTGTGGTGGAACGTCAGTTGTTCCGTGGCGCTGATCCTCGGGCGGTTCATTCCCATTCTGGCGCCGTTGGCGCTGGCCGCCTGCCTGGCCGGCAAGCGGGTCGCCCCCACCACTTCGGGCAGCCTGGCGGTGGAAACCCCCACCTTCGCGTTGCTGACCCTGGGAGTGATCGTGATGTTCGCATTGCTCAGCTTCTTCCCCGTCCTGGCCCTTGGCCCGTTCGCCGAGTACCTGTCGCTGCGCGGCTGATCTCTGGAGAAAACCATGAAGCATGAACGCAGGCAATTGAAGCTGCTGGACCCCCGCACCCTGTCCCGATTGGCGAAAGAATCGGTGCTGCGGCTCGACCCGCGCGCTCTGGCGCGCAACCCGGTAATGTTCGTGGTCGGGGTCGGCACACTGGTGACGCTGTGGCTGACCAGTGCGCACCTGTTGGCGGGACGACCGTGGGGCTTCGACTTCGCCATCACGCTCATCCTGCTGTTCACCGTGCTGTTCGCCAACGCCGCCGAGGCACTCGCCGAGGCGCGGGGCCGGGCGCAGGCCGAGAGCCTGCGTTCCACACGCGAGGGACTCATCGCCAACCGCATCAGGGCCGACGGCGAGGAACGCGTCCTGGCGACCAAGCTCAGGATCGGTGATCGCGTGCGGGCGTACGCCGGCGAGCTGATCCCGGCCGACGGGGAAATCGTCGAAGGAGCCGCCAGCATCAACGAGTCGGCGGTCACCGGCGAATCGGCGCCGGTGCTGCGGGAGGCGGGCACCGACAACAGTGGCGTCAGCGCCGGCACCAAGCTGCTTTCGGACAGCATCGTGATCGAAGTGACGGCGGAGTCCGGACATTCGCTGCTCGATCGCATGATCGCACTGGTGGAGAGCGCCAAACGCCAGAAGACGCCGAACGAGATCGCGCTGACCGTGCTGCTCGCGGCGCTCACCATCGTGTTCCTGATCGTCGTGGCAACCTTGGTACCGCTCGCGAGCTTCGCCGGCAGCGAAACCACGGTGCCGGTGCTGGTGGCGCTGCTGGTCTGCCTCATCCCCACCACCATCGGTGGACTGTTGCCGGCCATCGGCATCGCGGGGATGGATCGCGCCATGCGCGCCAACCTGGTCGCCAAGTCGGGCAAGGCGGTGGAGGTGGCCGGCAACATCGACACCTTGCTGCTGGACAAGACCGGCACCATCACCCACGGCGACCGCCAGGCCACCGACTTCCTGCCGTTAGCCATCATCGCTTCCGAGCGGTTGCGGGATGCCGCGCTGCTGGCGTCGCTGGCCGACCCCACCCCGGAAGGCAAGTCCATCGTCGCGATGGCCCGAGAACACGGGGCGATCGCCGAAACCGGCGCGGAGGCGCGTTTCCTTCCGTTTTCCGCCAAGACCCGCCTCTCGGGCATCGACCTGCCGGACGGCCGGCGCATCCGCAAGGGCGCGCCGGATGCCATCCGCCGTTTTGTCACGGATAACGGTGGAGCCTACCCCGACGAGACGACCACCCTGGTGGAGCGTGTGGCGCGCGGCGGAGCCACCCCGCTGGTGGTCGCGGAAGACGATCGGGTGCTCGGTGTAGTGCCGCTGTCCGACATTATCAAGACCGGCATCAAGGAACGCTTCCAGCGCCTGCATGCCTTGGGTGTGCGCACCGTACTGATCACCGGCGACAATCCGCTCACTGCCGCAGCCATCGCCGCCGAGGCGGGCGTGGAGGACTACGTCGCCGAGGCCACGCCGGAGGACAAGCTAGAGTACATCCGGCGCGAGCAGGCGCAGGGCCGGCTGGTAGCCATGATGGGCGACGGCACCAACGATGCCCCGGCGTTGGCTCAGGCGGACCTGGGCCTGACCATGAACTCCGGCACCCAGGCGGCAAAGGAGGCCGGCAACATGGTGGACCTGGATTCCGATCCGACCAAGCTGCTGGAGGTGGTGGAGATCGGCAAGCAGCTGCTGGTCACCCGCGGCGCGCTCACCACCTTCTCGCTCGCCAACGACGTCGCCAAGTACTTCGCCATCCTTCCGGCAATCTTCGTCGCCAGCGTGCCGGCAATGCAGGCGTTCGACATCATGCACCTGCACAGTCCGGCCACGGCAGTGCTGGCGGCAGTGATCTTCAATGCCCTGGTGATCCCGGCGCTCATCCCCTTCGCGCTGCGCGGCGTGCGAATCCGCCCAGCCAGCGCCGAGGAACTGCTGCGCCGCAACCTGCTGGTGTACGGCCTCGGCGGCGTGGTGCTACCGTTTCCGGCCATCAAGCTCATCGACCTCGGTCTCGGTCTGTTCCTGTGAGGATTCTGCAATGAAGCAAGTTCCGCAGAGCGCAGTGCAATTGCCGTCCGCGCCCACCGGCACCGACTGGGTCGTCGCGCTGCGTGGCGCGCTGGTGCTGGTGCTGTTGTCCGGCGGTCTCTACCCGCTGGTCGCGGTCTCCATCGGAGCGGCGCTGTTTCCGCACCAGTCCACCGGGAGCCTCATCGAACGGGACGGCAGGGTCATCGGTTCGACCCTGGTAGGACAGCCGTTCCGCGCCCCGGGCTATTTTCAGGGCCGCCCCTCGGCCGCGGGCTACGACCCCTTCAGCATGTCCGGCTCGAACTGGGCGCCCGGCAACCCGGACCTGCGCAAACGCGCGGCAACGACGTCGAAGGCGATCGCAAAGGACGATGGCGTCGCGGCGAACACGATCCCCGTGGATCTCGTCGCCGCCTCCGGCTCCGGCATCGACCCGGACATCAGCCCGGAGGCGGCCGCGATCCAGGTGGAGCGGGTAGCCGCCGCCCGCGCTCTGTCCAGAACCCGCGTGATGACCCTGGTGCGGGATCACACCCAGGGGCCTACGTTCGGCATTCTCGGCCAACCGCGTATCAATGTGCTCCAATTGAATCTGGCACTCGATGCCTTGCGCCCGAGCGCCACGCAGTGAGGGCGCTCGAACACCGTGGCTTGGGATGCGCATGAACGCCACATCGAAGGATCGGCCCAACCCTGAAGCCCTGCTTGCGGAGCTCGAGCGCCAACGGCACGGTGCGCTGAAGATCTTTCTCGGCGCTTCACCGGGCGTTGGCAAGACCTACAAGATGCTCGAGGCAGCCAGGGAGGTCCGCCGCGAGGGCCTGGACATCGTGATCGGCCTCATCGAAAGCCATGGTCGCCCGGAAACCGAAGCCTTGTGTGACGGCTTGGAGCAGATCCCAACCGCGCAGATCGAGTACCGCGGGGCGCGCTTCCGCGAAATGGATCTGGACGCCATTCTCAAGCGCTCCCCGTCGGTCGTGCTGGTCGACGAGCTCGCCCATCGCAACATCCCCGGCACCCGACATCCGCGCCGATATCAGGATATCGAGGAATTGCTCGAACAGGGCATCGACGTCTGGACTACGGTCAATATCCAGCACCTGGAGAGTCTCAACGATGCGGTGGCACGCATTACCGGCGTGCGCATGCGGGAGACGGTTCCGGACGCAGTGCTCAGCGAAGCGCGCGATGTGGTGCTCGTCGACCTCACACCGCGCGAGCTGATCGAGCGGCTCAAGCAGGGCAAAGTCTACGTACCCGAGCAGGCGCGTGCGGCGCTGGAGGGCTTCTTCAGTCCGACCAACCTGTCGGCCCTGCGCGAACTGGCGTTGCAGACGGTGGCAGAGCGCATCGATCGGGATGTGCGCGAGACCATGAGAAGCCAGGGGATTGCGGGGCCTTTCCCGGTGCGGGCGCGGGTGGTAGTGTCGATCGATGGGATCGGCAACAGCGAGGAGCTGGTGCGCCTCGGGCGGCGGCTCGCAGAGCGCCGCCGCGCCCCCTGGAGCGTGGTGTTCGTCGATCGCGGCGACACCGGTATCGAACAACGCGCAGGCGTCGAGCGCGCCTTTCAGCTCGCCGAGCGATTGGCCGGTGAAACCGTCACGCTGCGTGGCCACGATCCCGTGACGGAACTGCTGGTCTTTGCCCGGGAGCACAACGCCACCACGCTGGTGGTAGGACGCAGCCGGCGGCGGCCGCTCGCCGGGCTTGTGGGCCGTACCTTGAGCCAGCGCCTCCTGCGTCGCGGCGGGGAATTCGAGATCACTTTCGTTCCCTCGCCGGTGGCCCGCGCGCGACGACGGCAGGAATGGTTCCGGCGGCTCGAACCGACACGCTACTATGCGTTTGCGCTCGCGGTGGTGGCCACTGCGGTCGCAGCTGCCGCCGCCATCGAGCCCCTGCTTCCGTTGGCCAACCTGTCGCTGGTGTTCCTGACCGGGGTGCTGTTGGTCGCGGTGCGTACCGCCATGCGTCCGGCGCTGTTCACCGCGGTCGTAAGCGCCGCAGCCTACAATTTCTTCTTCACGAACCCACGTTACACCTTTGCCATCCATCGCAAAGAAGACCTATTGACGGTCGCCTTCTTTCTCATCATGGGTTTGATCGGCGGGCAGCTGGCGGGACGCGTGCGCAACCAGGTACTGGCACTGCGCAGCACCAACGAGCAGACGCAGGCCCTGCTGACCCTTACCCGTCGTCTGGGTTCAACGATCGACCTCCCTACCCTTTACCGGGAGGCTGCCGTGGCCATGGCCGACTATCTGCATGTTCCGGTGGTGTTGCTGGCGCCTGGTGACGGGGGTCTGGTCTCGCAAATGGCGGCCTCGCAAGGTGCGGAAAACCTGGACGAGAAGGCACGTTCGGCGGCGCAATGGGCTTGCGATCGTCGGCAGCCGAGCGGATTTCAAACCGACACGTTGTCCGCGGTCGACTGGCGATTCCTTCCACTGGCGTTCGAACAGGAGTGTTTCGGCGTGATCGGCGTGCAGCGCCCGCGCCAGGGCAGCGCGAGCAGTGAGCAGCTTGCCGCCATCGACGCCCTCGTGAGCCACGTGACGCTGGCCGTGGCCCGCACGCGTCTTGCAACCAGTCTGGCGCAGGCCAAGGTGGCGGAGGAGACGGAGCGCTTGCGCTCGGCGCTGCTCTCGTCGGTGTCCCATGACCTGCGCACTCCACTGGCGTCGATGATCGGCGCGGCGAGCAGCCTGCGCGCTCTGGACGACGCGCTCTCCGCTGAAGACCGGCAGGAACTGCTGGACTCGGTGGTCAGCGAGGGGGAACGGCTCAACCGCTACATTCAGAACCTGCTCGATATGACCCGGCTCGGGCACGGAACGCTGAAACTGGAGCGGGACTGGATTGGCGTCGACGACATTCTCAATTCGGCGTTGCGTCGCACGCGTGAGCTGCTGCGTGACCGCAGGCTGGTCAGGAGTATCGAACCTGGTCTGCCGTTGCTGTACGTCCACCCTGCATTGATCGAGCAGGCCCTGGTCAATGTCATCGAGAACGCGGCGAAATTTTCGCCCGATGGCGGCGAGGTTCGTGTTGCCGCCACAGTTGAAGACGGCGAGCTACTCATCGCGGTCTCGGATGAGGGGCCGGGCATCCCACCCGAACAACGGGAAAGGGTGTTCGATATGTTTTTCACCGGCGGCGAAGGAGATCGCGGCAAGCACGGCAGTGGCTTGGGGCTCGCAATCTGCAGCGGGATGATCGGTGCCCATGGCGGGCGCATCGAAGCGCTGCCGGGTCCGAATGGTAGGGGAACCACGATTGCGATTCGTCTGCCGGTCATCAGGCAGCCGGACAAGGAAGACAACGCGTGACCGGAAATGCCTCCTCCGCCCGTATCCTCGTCATCGACGATGAGGACCAGATTCGGCGTTTCCTGCGCATCAGCCTGCGTAGCCAGGGCTATCAGGTATTGGAGGCGGAAACCGCCAGAGAGGGCCTGGAGCTTGCGGCGACCCACGCGCCGGATTTGATCGTGCTCGACCTCGGGCTACCGGATGCGGATGGCGATACCGTACTTACGGAACTCCGAAGTTGGTCCGCGGTTCCGGTAATGATTCTCTCGGTGAGGGCCTCGGAGCACGAGAAGGTGGTCCTGCTGGACAATGGCGCGAACGACTACGTCACCAAACCATTCGGCATTCAGGAGTTCCTTGCGCGGGTTCGTAATTTGCTCCGTCTTCCGATGAAGACCGACGCGAGGGATGGCGGAGTATATGATGACGGACATCTGCGCATCGATCTCGCGAAGCGCCAAGTGGCGGTGGCCGGAAGGAGCGCTCATCTGACACGGAAAGAGTTTGCCGTGCTCAAGACACTCGTCACGCACTCTGATCAGGTCATCACGCAAACCCAGCTCCTCAGGGAGATCTGGGGACCGACGCATACACGAGATACGCATTATCTGAGGAACTTCGTCGGCAAGATCCGCCACAAGCTCGGCGATGATTCAGGCGAGCCGCGCTATGTACAAACCGAGTCCGGCGTCGGATATCGCTTCATCGACCACCGACGCGATTGAAATGCGTGCAACCCGTCGAATCGTGTTGTGCAAAGCCAAGGGGTCATCAAAGCCAAGGGGTCAGGTCTTGTTCTGTGCAGCACCCGGCGGCGCCGACCTGAGCCGTCACGCTCAGCGCGAGCTATGCCTACAATGGCCCCGGGCAGCGCGAGACCCTGGCGGACGGCTCCGGGTGAAGCCGGATACCCGAGGCGCAATACCCCAGCGCATGTCGAATCAGCAGAATATGGTGGCTGTCCAGAAAATTCAGCGAAACGTTGGCCGCGCCGGACAGCCGGGCTCCACGGAAGAGTCCCATTTCCGATCTTTGGCCACGACCTCACGGTGCTGCCCAGGTCGTGGGCCGAGAGCGGGTCGTTGGCGCGGATCAGGGCGACAGGCGGCGATGCGCGCGTCCCACCAGGAGCTTCCAGTCGGCGAGAGGGGGGACGCTCTCGCCCTCCGGAATCGCGTCGACGTTCAGATGGCTGGCCATGTAGTAGAGCCGCTCGATGTCGCTCTTCTCCGCCGCTCCGGTGCTCGCGTCGCGGAAGCGCTGCTGGAGATAGAACGGTGGAATCGATTGGCTGCAGAGGGTGACCTGGACGTCGTATGCCTTCGCGCGTGTCCGGGGATCGAGCGAGATCACGTAGTCGATCAGGTCGGCGCCCGTGCGCTGCGGGTCCGTATAGTCCGGATCCTGCGCAGCCCGGCCCGGGGTCTCGGCCAACTCCCGGATGTAGCGCGAGTCCGAGCGCAGGAAAAACCCGGGGTCGTATCCCCGGGGCCGGATCCGATTGTCCTTCACCCGGTTCACACGGTGCAGGAAGCTGGTCGTCGGAACGCCCGCGGAGTCCTCAACCACCTCCTGGTAGATCTGCACCTGGTCTCCTGACGTGATTCGCTGGTAGTGCGGTTGGAAGGGGGCGTTCGCGTACTCGACCGGCTGCTCGCTCTCGAGGATTTCGTCGGTCGTGCCGTTCAGGATCGCGCCGAGCGAGTTCGTGCGGCCGGAGGCCCACAGCACCCTTCCCGCGCGATCACGGACCAGGACTTCCAGGAAGAGCCTTCGAAAGCCCACCCCGGACGGAAGGAAGTGTCCCGTGCGGTTCACGACCCGCACCTGAGCCCGGAGCCTGCCTCCCGGAATGCGGCGGAACGAGAGCACGGAGACGTCCGCCGTCTGGTTCCGCGCCATGTCCAGCATCGACTCCGCGCCGAGCAGGAGCGGCGGGAGTTGCGAGCCTCCGATCGAGAACGCGGACCCCTGCCGCACGCCGAGGAGGATCGGGAACTGCTGGACCATCTGGTTCAGGAAGAGGTTGAGGCCGTGCAGCGAGTGCCGCGCGTAGTGCGCGCGCCGGGTGAGCTTGATGTCCTCGTCGGGAAGCCGGAAGGTGGTGGGCGGAAACTGGGGCGACTCGGAGTTCGCGATCTCGAACGAGAGCGGGGTACCCTGGTAGTCGGTCGGCATGTGGCAGTCCTGGCAGGTCCGCGCGGTCTTGCCGGTGCTGAAGTCGCTGTTCTGCCACTCGAGGTAGGTCGTCTGCTCGTAGCTGAAGCCGAGCCAGTTCCCGTCATCGTCGAAGTAGGGAAGCAGGACGGCGTGACAGGTCCCGCAGAGCTCGGAGCGTCGCGTCTGCGAGCCGAACTGGGGTTTCATCCCCAGTGCGTTGTGCATCGGCGCCGTGACGACGTGTTCGTAAGGCCCGTTGATCCGAGTCGGCGGGTCCGTGAGGAAGTTGCCCGTGTAGGTAGACTCCTCGCCGAGCTGCTCGTCTGCGATGCGATGGCAGACGGCGCAGGTGATGCCGTCGCGCGCCAGGGCACCGTACTTCTGCTCGAGCCCGAGCGCACTGCCTGGATACTGGTGGATCATGCGCTTTCGGAACGGGCGTCCGACAGGGACGCCCGCAGGCGGCGCCACGCCCATGAACTGCCCGCAGCGCGGATCCGCTTCCCCGGGCGTGTCCTCGGCGAGCTGGCGCTGCCCCATCACGCCGTGGCAGTGGAGGCACGTGTCCTCGATGCAGGCGTCGGATTCGGGAAGCCGGTTGGTCTCGCTCTGCAGCTGCGCGTAGAAGATCGGATCTCGCCCCGCCAGGCCCATCGGTGAGGCCGAGACCTCGCCGTTGGGGGAGAGGTTGATTGCACGGCTTTCCCCCTCGTGATCGACGTCCTCGAAGATCATGTTGCCCGTGCTGGCCAGGTACTCGAACGCATCATGGCAGCCGAAGCACATGTTCTGCGTGACGAAGCTGTCCGCTCCGCCGGCCGCGGGGAGGACGCGATCCCAGGTGCGAGCGGGAAGGCGGTTCGGCCAGGTGTCCGAGAACGAGACCGCGTCGAGCTGGTGGAAGAACGCGAGGAACGCGTCGGAGGGCTCCCCGAGGGGGATGGCGAAGGGCGTGTTCCGCTCGGCGGGCGGCTCGAGCTCCTCATCGGCCGGCGGGGGCAGCTCGGCGCCGGGTGGAACATGCACGCTGCTCCGGAGCCGATCGAGCTGTCCCGGGATCGGAGCGAACTGCCTGTAGCGGATCGAGTTCCCGAGCACATTGTCGAGACTCGCGAACGTGTCCTGATTTGCCGCCGACGCGTGGCAGGCGATGCAGAAGGGTGTGAAGCCGTTCTGAGGCTCGATCACGTTCGGGAACTTCGACCGGTTCGTGGGCCAGTAGCCGCTGGGATACCAGTTCGGGTCCGGCACGAGGGGCGGGTCGCCGAGCCTGTAGAAGTCCGGCCGCGTGATGCCCGACAGATCGAAAACGGGTGGATCGACCTGAAGGCCCGGGAGGCCCTTGGGCAGGATGAGATTGCTCGTGGGCCAGTACCAGCCGTCCGTCGAGTGTCCCCGTGCGCGCACCATGACGGTCCACGCGACGGGGGGCCGGTCGTTGCCGACCGACATGCACCCTTCGTCGTCGAGCTTCACACCGAGATTGTCGTTGACCAGCCGGAGCTCCTTGATGATCGCCGCGCCGTCGGGAATCTCACCGGAACGACCACGGCAGAGCCAGCCGATGATCTCCGGTGAGTACCAGACGCGGACGGGGATGTGCGCGGCGTAGCTGCTCGGCGGACTCTGCTGGTAGAAGTTGCCGACGATGGGACCCGTCAGGCGCCACGTCGGGTCGCCGACCCATCCCAGCGCGTCCGGTCCTTCCCTGCGCTTGTAGGCTTCGGACTTGAGAAACAGGTCCATCTCGGTGTCGTAGAGGTTCTTCGCCTCCAGGTCCGACTGGGGGGAGGACTTCGAAGCCGCTCGGGCAGGGGCGCACCGCGATCAGGGTGGGATTCGCACCAGGCATCGATCTGCGCGGGCTCCGCGGGCACGAGGCTGTCCTGGCAGGCCCATTGGCTCGCATCGTCTGCCGGGAAGGGCGGGAGCGCGCGGCACTGCACCGTATCCGCCTGGATCAGCAGGGTGACGCCCTGGTCGGCGGCCGCCGAGAGGAGGCGGCCTCCCAGTCCCTCGCAGGCGGGTGACTGGTTCGCAGTGGATTCCGGGCATTCCAGGCGTTCGCAGTACTCGCGACAGAGGGCACGCGCCGCTCCGCGCACCCCGAGATCCCGGCACACCGACGAGCGCGCCCGGTGCATACCGGACGCAGACGCCCCGTCGGAGCCGATCCCGAGCAGCAGGACCGCCGCGACGGCGAGGCTGGCAGAAAGATGACGGCGAGGCAGCATCGGCGAAGACCCCCCTGGCGCTCGCCAGCTCAGCGGCGAAGTCGACCTTCGTAGCGATCGATCCGATCGCCCGCGGCGGTGTCGGAGACGACTCCAGTCACGTCCGGCGAGAAGCCGATCCCGTCCACGCCGAAGAAGAGGAAGCTGAAATCGAAGCCATTGCGGGTCAGCGCGACTCCGTGACAGCCCATGCACCCGCCCTGTGCGAAGACCTTGCCGTCCTGCTTCGGGTCCTGCACGTTGACACGGTTGACATTGTTCGTGAGCACGGTGGGTGAGGCGCTCGAATCGATCGTCACACCGCCGCGGAACAGCTGAATCCCCGGCTGGCTGCTCTCGACTGAGATGTTCGCAAGGAAGAAGTCGTCGTCCGTCTCGCGGTTCGAGGCAACCGCCTGCACGCCCTTCAGGCGGTAGTACTGCCATACGAAGTCGCGGTCGAACCCGGGAAGCCGGGACATGGTCCGCAGCACCTGCGCGTTGACGTTCGCGACGCTGCGGTTCGTGGTCGGAGGCTGGACGATGGGCACGTGCACGCCGTTCGGAAAGGTGGCGGCGCCCGGGATGTCGGTCACAGGTCCCACCGGGAGTGGGACCGGCCGCAACCCTGGATGCGCCCGCGGGCGATCGACCCGAAAGCCCCGCAGCGGCGGGTTCTCGAACACCAGGCCGGTGGGAGGGAAGGTCGTGGCATCCGTGAGCGAGTACTCGACTTCATCGTAGGTGGGGATGTAGTACGCGCCCGTGGGATGACCCGTGGCCTCACTCTTGAGCACGTCGACCTGCTCGAAGGTGGCGAAGATGAAGGTCGGGTAGTTCCGGGTCTTGTGGATGATGTGCAGGCCGATGAGCGCATAGTCCCCGGTGACGGCAACGGGTTCCTCGTCGGATCCCGTGTAGTAGATCACCTTGCTGACATGGTAGCGATGCCGCTCGCCGGGAGGGATCGAGGACAGGGGTCGCCACGACGCCTTGACCTCGATGACGTTGTCGGGGACGGTGATCGGCGGAGCGAGGACGAGCGTGCCGGATACGGGGTCGCTCACGACGTTGGTCAGGATGCCGTCGAAGTTTTCCGAGACGAAGCGCCACTGGACCTGGTTGACCTTGGCCTCGAAGAGCACCTGCGCGTCCTCGCCGTTCGGCTGAGGAAAGAACATCAGGTTTTGCCCAATCTGCGAGGTCTCGTCGAGGTTGTTGTAGAGATCGAAGGGGGTGGTGTAGCTCCTCCTGACGATTCTGCCCACGCCGTAGGTGTAGGTCGGTGGATCGTTCCAGGCCGGGGGCGGGACGGGTCCCGAGCGATCGAACGGGAAGAGCTCCGAGCGATGTTTGTAGGTCTCCCACGCCAGCCGTGTGGTCGGGGAGGCTCCGGCGTCGGCGAAGCTCCCGCCGGCCGTTCCCCGCTGCTCTCCGACCGGGGTGTTCAGGGCGATGAACTCGAGCCACGCGAACTTCGCCAGATCGCGGTGAAGGGCTCCGTTCGCACCCCCCGGCCGGTAGACGTCGCGGGGAATCCGCGGTGATTCGTCCAGCATGTCGTCGACCGTGATGCGCGTGGACCGGTGCACTTCGGGCCCGAACCCGTCGGTCACGCGGGATGCCGAGGCGGGGGCGGAAACGAGCAGCGGGAGTGCGAGGCCGGTAAGGGCGATCCAGCTCCTGGGTGATGGCATGGAGATCCTCCGGGTGGGGTGTCCGGGATCTAGCCGGGCGCCGCACAGAAGGGCGGCCGGGCGTCGTTTTCACTGTGCAAGAAGCCGAAGAGGCAGATAGAAGTGAGAGACCGCGCGCTCGAACTCACCAGAGCCGCGACGAGAGCGGAGAACAGGACAAGGACGACGGGGCCTGGGTGCCCCGACCGGATCGATCGCGCCATGGCCTATACACCTCCCCACTGAGCCCCCTCCCTCTCAGAACAATAGCAGGCATTTCGGGGACAGTTTACTTATTCCGCCAGCGATTCCCGAATCGGAGGCGGGAGGAAACAGTGCGGAACATGTTCAGGTGACAGCAGTGAGTCTGACTCGATCGATTTGCCAAGAATGTCCAAGCATAGGCTGTTCAGCCGCCGAGCACGCCGTCGGCAAGGAAGTGTTGGTGGCGATCAGGATTGAAACCCGACGAGGAAGCGGAACGGATCCGCTACGTCACGTGCGGCCTCAGCCGCAAGGATGCTCCGCGTCGGAGGACCGTTTCCACAGATACAGACCGGCAAGCTCTTCGAGAAGCTGTTGCGCGGTCTCGAAGCCGAGCTCGGCGGCGCGCCGATCGAGCGGCCCATGGATAGCCGGAAACCGGTGGGCATGCCATTCGAGGAGTGTCGGCACTTCCATACCGGTGTCCTGCACGCGGGGGTGCGCGATGCCGAGCCTGTCCAGGGCCTCGTGCTTGCTGCGCACCGCCCGGGCGATCTCCGCAAGCCGGCCGCGCCGCTGCAGCTCGGCGATCACCTGCCCTTGCAGGCTGCCGCCGTGCTCGGCGAGGAGCCGTGCCACTTGCGCATCCACTCTCATCATCTGCTCGAACGCCTCTGCGCTCATCGCGTTGGCCTGCAGCCAGGCGTTCATCGCCTCGGTGGAAAACAGCCGCCGTTCGCGACGAAAGATCTCGGCCCGCTCCCGGATCTGCGCCTGCCCGATCGGAGCGCCGGACTGACCGGACGATGCACCCGTCACCAGTGCCGCGAGCAGCGCATCGCGCAGGATGATGGTGCGCTCTTCGAGCGTCAGCATGGCATGGTGCACGATGTCCTCGCGCGCGACACCGGTCTCGCCGGCGCAATCCGCCCCGGCTGCAGCCCGCTCGGTCGTCTCCGCGAGCCGATGAAAAAAAATCGAACGCTCCAGGCGAAAGCCGGGTACCCGAGGCGCGAATCCCCGGCGCGCATCTTCGGCCATCCGGCACAGCAGCGCGCGCGCATCCTCGCGCTTCAGGTCGGGCTTCTCCCGTTCGACGAAGGCCAGCAGGCGCTCCACTTCTTCCTGCGCTGCGCCCGCATCGAGCGCCCGCCGGCCGAGCGCCGACCACGAGCGATCGGGATAGAATTGTGATTTTGCCATCCCCAGCAGCAGGTCGTGCGTGTGCGGAGTCAGCAGGCCCATCGCGAGCGCACGGCGCAGGCCTTCGCGGATGTTTACCATCGGCTCCGACATCGCGCGGTAGCCGCCCTCGGCGGGGGCGTGGACGAGCGCAACTTCGTCGTCGTCCTCGAGTGCACCCGACGCGTATTGCTCGAAGATCCGCCCCACGCCCCGCATGCCGAACGCGTGCAGCTCAGCCGCCCGCAGTGCGCCCATGCTGGAGGCGCCGTAGACGGAAATGCCCTGCTCCAGCGCGTGCAGGATCTCCTTGTGCCAGACGGCAGGGACGGCCTCGAACAGCCCGTCGATGAGCGCGATGGCCTGGGGCTTTCCAAGCGTGGCGGCATAGAGGTCACCCGCCCTGGCGGGCGGGCGGTAATCGGCATCGAGTAGCGCACCCGCCTCGGCAAGCGGCAGGCTCGGTCCGAGAAACACGATGATGCTCACTGCGGCTGCCCTGCCCGCGCGCCTGCAGGGCCGGGGGGCTCATGCAGGCCGATGCGCGCGCCGGGCACGATCACCTTGACGACGGGAATGTTCAAGCCGGCGCGGGTGAGATCGACCGCGATCGCACTGTCGAGGCCGGCCTCGCCCAATGCACGGAGCACCCGTGCGATGTCTTCCTCGAAGCTGGCGCTCGAGCGGTCCTGGCGTGCGCCGAAGCTCAGCGTGCCCGTGCTGCCGAAATATGCCTGGTACCGGGCTGCCGCGTTGTCGGGGTCGCGCTGGTGGATATAGACGTGCAGCGGGTTGTCGTCGCGGCTGCCGGAGATCACGGTGAGGCGGCTTTGTGCCGCCTCGCACAGGGCGCGCGCGAGCGCGACCGCCGGTGAGAGGTGACAGCCGAAGCCGTGGAAGACGCCGGGATTGCGCCACGAGAATCGCGCATGCGGCTCGCCGATCGCGCACTGGTAGGTGGGCAGACCCAGTTCGCAGGTCACGTCCCACACGGCGACTTCGACCTGCGCCTGCGTGTAGCAGTCGAGCAGCCTGCGACAGTGCGGGTCGTCCACGGTGGCCAGGTCGATGGCCGTCGCGCGCTGGGCCTCGGGCGACGCTGCTCTCCAGGCGGCGAGCGCATCGCGCTCGGCGACCTCGAGCAGACCGTGCAGCACCGCCTCCAGCAGGTGGTTTCCCGAAGCGAGCCCGTTGGAGCTGTTGAACCAGGTGAGCCGCATCCCGTGCGAGAGCAGCGTATTCATGGTGACGAACTCGTAGGGCACCCACGTCGGCTGTGCGCGCATGAGGTCGTAGCCTTCGAGCCAGGGCGCGGGTACGTCGGGGCGCAGTTCGGCGCCGGTGCGCAGCGGCAGCCGCGTGATGTCGATGGTCGGACCCCTCGCGCACATTTCCCAGTAGGAGCCGACGCGGGTCGGAAGGTCGATCCACTCGGCATGCCAGTTCTCGACCGACTCCATGAGCGCGGATGCCTTGGCGTGATCCACATCGATGCCTTTGCCCTGGGAGACTGCGAGGGAGCGGGCGTTGGGCCGTATGGCCATGTAGACCGCAATGCCGATGCGGTCGAGACCCGTGACGTTGGCGAGGCGCGTGATGCCGAGCGCGGGCATGTGGCGCGCAAAATCGGCGAGCGTTTCGCTCGGCGGGCGGCTGCGATGGGATCCGGCGGACCTGTGGTCCTTCGCCTGCCGGTAATCCTGGCCAAAGATCTTCATGCCCGATTGCGCTCACGGATTCGGGCCAACCGCCTCGGCCCGGTGGTGACCATGCGGACGATAACGACCGGAAATTTGGACCGGGTCGCCGCCGCAGTAGCGACAGGAGTACCGGACAGGCTCGGGCCATCATAGCCCCCGGCGAACGAGCGTTGCCAGATGCGCCGACCGCAGCAGCCACCATCCTTCGTCGATGGGTAGAATGTCGGCGGCCCCTGGCGGGAGAGCGGGTGCAAGTCGAACGCGCAGGCTGCAGTTCTGCGAGGGTAATGGGCATTCGGTTGTCGCATTGCCGGACGCGTGCCTTGCGGAGCTGCTCGAGACTCCTTCCAGCGCGGCAGCTTGCATCAGTCCCTTCCACTTGCGGCGGGAAAACACAGTTGCCCGGGCGATATCGTTTTACCGAAGTCGAAGGTCCGGGCGTCGTCACCCTGCGGCGCAGCTGAAGGCTACGAATCGGCCCCTTGATGTCGGGCCCGGCGACGCCCGGATGCACCGAAGCAGTGCTGCCTTCGGGCTCATCGGCACCGCTTTCCCACCCTCACATTTTCGGGCAATTCCGGTAGACTATGCGCTCGCGCTCGGGGGCCGGACGGGCCCTGCCGGGCCGGCAGAACCTCGTGGGTGTGCGGCCGACCACAAGTATCCGCCGAACAGCGCCAGCGGCCGAGCGCTCCCGTGAGTCCTCTCTGCCGTATCTCAACCTTTGCTGGTGAACATAAGGATCCGACGATGAGCACCAAGTGGGTCTACGCGTTTTCTGAAGGGGATGGAAAGAACAAGCACCTGCTCGGTGGCAAGGGCGCCAACCTCTGCGAGATGACGCAGATGGGGTTGAATGTGCCTCCGGGCTTCGTGATTACCACTGAAGCATGCCTGGCGTATCTCGACACCTCCGACAAACAGCTGCCGGGCGGCGTCATGGACGAGGTGCGTACCCATATCGCCACGCTCGAGAAGGCGACCGGCAAGCAGTTTGGCGGTGCGGGCAATCCGCTGCTGGTCTCGGTACGCTCCGGCTCGGCGATGTCCATGCCGGGCATGATGGACACCATCCTCAACCTCGGCCTCAATGCCGCCACCCTGTCCGGCCTGATCGAGCAGACGCGCAACGAGCGCTTCGGCTACGACGCCTACCGGCGCTTCATCCAGCTGTTCGGCAAGGTCGCGCTCGGCGTGCCGGACGAGGCCTTCGACGAAGAGTTCGAGATCGTCAAGGAGCGCGTCGGCGCCAAGGTCGACGTGGCCCTGCAGGCCGAGGATCTGAAGGAGATCAGCGAGCGGTTCCTGAAGGTGGTGCGCGACCACACGGGAAAGCCGTTCCCCGACGATCCCTACGAACAGCTCGAGATCGCCATCAAGGCAGTGTTCAACAGCTGGTCCGGAAAGCGTGCGGTCGACTACCGGCGCGAGTTCCACATCACACCGGACATGGCCAACGGCACGGCGGTCAACGTGGTCACCATGGTGTTCGGCAACATGGGCAACGACTGCGCCACCGGCGTGGGCTTCACACGCAATCCGGCCACCGGTGAGAACCAGATCTACGGCGAGTACCTGGTCAATGCCCAGGGCGAGGACGTGGTGGCCGGCATCCGCACTCCGAAGGCCATCCAGGAGATGGCCAGGGAAATGCCGGATCTGTACCGCCAGCTGGTGGAACTGCGCGACAAGCTCGAGGGCCACTATCGCGAGATCCAGGACTTCGAGTTCACCATCGAGCGCGGCACGCTGTACTGCCTGCAGACCCGCAACGGCAAGATGAACGCCAGCGCCATGGTGCGCACCTCGGTGGAAATGCAGCGCGAGCACCTGATCAGCGAGGAAGAGGCCCTGCTGCGTGTCAACCCGCAGCATCTGGAGCAGATGCTCTATCCGCGCCTCGATCCCAAGTACAAGGGCAAGGCACTGGCGCAGGGGCTTTCCGCCTCCCCCGGTGCAGCAAGCGGCCAGGCGGTGTTCGATGCCGACCGCGCCGAGGCCCTGGGCAAGCAGGGCGCCAAGGTGATCCTGGTACGCGAGGAAACCAAGCCCGAAGACATCCACGGCTTCTTCGCCGCGCAGGGCATCCTCACCAGCCGCGGCGGCAAGACCTCGCATGCGGCGGTGGTGGCGCGCGGCATGGGCAAACCCTGCGTCGCCGGCGCCGAAGGCATTTCCGTCGACGTGCACCTGCGCACCGCTTTCGCCGGCGACCAGGTCATCAAGGAAGGCGACGTCATCACCATCGACGGTACCAGCGGCAACATCTACCTCGGCGAAGCGCCGATGGTGGAGGCCGACTTCTCGCCCGAGCTCATAACGCTGCTGGGCTGGGCGGACAAGGCCGCACGGCTCAAGGTGTTCGCCAATGCCGATACGCCGGAGGATGCGCAACGCGCGCTGAAGTACGGCGCCATGGGTATCGGTCTGTGCCGCACCGAGCGCATGTTCAATGCATCCGACCGCCTGCCCATCGTGCTCGACATGATCGTCGCCGACACCCAGGAACAGCGCCAGGCGGCGCTGGATCAGTTGCTGCCGATCCAGCGTTCGGACTTCAAGGCCCTGTTCAAGGCCATGTCACCGCGCCCGGTGACCATCCGCCTGCTCGACCCGCCCATCCACGAGTTCCTGCCCTCTGAAAACCAGCTGGTGAACGACATCGAGCAGTTGCGTCACCTTCGGGCCGCGGTGCAGGGGCTGGAAGTGCTGAACGAGACCATGAAGCTCATGGCAGGCAGCGGGGGGCTGGGCGGTGCGCGTGCACCGAGCACCGACCTCGGCGACACTCGTCTGATCGACAGCGTCATCACCCGCAAGGAGCAGATTCTGCGCAAGGTGCGGGCACTGCGTGAGGTGAACCCGATGCTCGGCCATCGCGGCGTGCGACTGGGCATCACCTACCCGGAGATCTACACCATGCAGATCCGGGCGGTCCTCGAAGCGGCGGCTGAGTGCGTCAAGGCCGGCATCCAGGTCCAGCCGGAGATGATGGTACCGCAGGTGTGTACCGCACAGGAGCTGCGTCTGGTGAAGGGCTATGCCGAGACCGTGCACAAGGCCGTGGAGGCAAGCTACGGCGTCAAGGTGCACTACAAGTTCGGCACCATGATCGAAGTGGTCCGGGCGTGCATGCGCGCCGAGAACCTCGCCGAGGTCGCCGAGTTCTTCTCCTTCGGCACCAACGACCTGACCCAGGCGACGTTCTCGTTCTCGCGCGAGGACGCGGAGAACAAGTTCCTTCCCATGTACAACGAGCGCGGCATCCTGCAGGACAACCCCTTCGAGGTGCTGGACGTCAAGGGCGTGGGCCGGCTCATGACCCTGGCGGTCGACTGGGGGCGTGCGAAACGGCCGGATCTCAAGGTCGGGATCTGCGGCGAGCACGGCGGTCATCCGGGCTCCATCCGCCTGTGCGACGAAATCGGTCTCGATTACGTCTCCTGCTCCGGACCCCGGGTGCCCATCGCCCGCCTGGCCGCCGCACACGCCCGCATCGCCCAGGGCAAGGTCGCAACCGACAAGGCGGCCTAGTCACTCTGTCGTTCGCAGGTGGCCGCCGGCGCATGCCGGCGGCCACGTTCTCCTGCTCGACGGCGGCGCCCCAAGCCGACGACCGCAGGGAAGTCTTGAAGTACTCCCCCGCTACGGTTCCATGACCAGGCAGCGTGTGCCCCTGGCGGCGTCGCGCCGGCGCCGTACCGACACGATCGCACCGACTTCGGACGCGCACGGCGACCGCGAGACCGTGAGCCTCGCCCGCGCACTGTCCAAGCTCGGCTACGCCTCGCGCACGGTGGCGACCGGACTCATTCTGGACGGGCGTGTTCGGGTCGACGGCAAACCCGCACGCAATCCCAACAAGCGCGTCGATTTGCGCGCCCGTATCGAAGTCGATGGGCGGCGCGTCGCCGAGGTGCAGAAGCGCTATGTCATGCTGAACAAGCCGCGCGGCCTGATCACCACGGCGCGCGATGAGCGCGGGCGGCCGACGGTGTACGGCTGTCTGAAGGAAAGCGACCGTACGCTGTCACCGGTCGGCCGGCTGGACCAGGCCAGCGAAGGCCTGTTGCTGTTCACCAACGACACCCACTGGGCGCACTGCATCCTCGATCCCCGCGTACATCTGCCCAAGGTCTACCACGTGCAAATCGATCGGCGCGTGGATGCGAGGACACTCGCCGTGCTGGCCGGATATGCCGCACCGCTCGACGGCTCCGCTCCCGCACCGGTCAAGGTGAGCGTGTTGCGCGAGGGGACCCGCAACTGCTGGCTGGAGATCGTGCTGCACGAGGGACGCAATCGTCAGATCCGGCGACTGATGGAACGCGCCGACCTCGAGGTGCTGCGACTGGTCCGTGTCGCGATCGGACCTCTGCGCCTCGGTACCCTGGCGAAGGGCGCGACGCGCATTCTCCGCGCCGACGAGATCGCCGCGCTGTGCGCCACACCACTCACCGGGCAGCGGTTAGGGCATACCGCAAGGAAGGTCGCACATGCATAGGTCGACGCCCGGCTGGAGAGCCCACCCGTCGATCGGAACTGCAATCCTCGGCAATTAGTGCTTGCCACCGCTTGCGCCCACGCGGCCGATTGCATGTCATAATCATCTTACGGCCGTGTGTCATACACCTGCGGACCGAACGGTCGCTTCACCGCGCTGCAGGAGGGATGCAACTATGGCAGTGCCGCCCCATTCGGGCTGGGAGGATGGCGCGCTGGAAGAAACGGGCTCAGGAGAACAGCCACCGCCAACCGTCGGACCCGGCGATCGGGTCGCGGGACCCGAAGCGATCCTGGTGTCGGTCGCACAACTCGACATGCTGCTGTACCGGCTGCTGGAGTACCGCCTGACCACGCGCGGATCCCGGCTCGACGAGTTGCTCTGGGACGGAGCACCGTTGGGCTCCTGGGAGTCGAGAATCAAGGTCGCCTACGGCCTGGGACTGATCGACGCCGCGCTGTACCGCGCACTGCGACTTGCGCGCGCCCTGAGCGAAAGCATCGCCCGGCAAGCCGCGACCGGCGATGAAGCGACGGCTGCGCCGCGCCCGCAACTGCGCGAGCTGCTCTCCCTGTGCGGTGACCCCACGACACATGCCCCGATGACCGTCTCGATTTCCGACCAGCTCGGTCTCGCGCTCGCACTGCTGACCAAACGCCTCACGGCTGTCCACCTATGAACGCTCCGAGCGTGCGGCGGTGTTTTCTCCCGCACGCCGCTGCGCCATTTCACCCCTTTTTATCCCGACCATCGCGGAACCGCACCATCCGCTTTCGAACGGGTGCGTCAGCGCCGGCAACGTTGCGGAGCGGAATCAAAGTGAGCCCGCTTCGGGGAATCCCGTAGCGCAACGGTGAAAAACCCCAATTGCGGTTCCTGGAAGCTCGACCAGACTTCATTCAAGTCCGTACAACGGCAGGGCGAGCGCAGCGTCCTCGCGGCCGAAGTGGGGCAGAAGGCCATCGCACGCGTCATGGTCAAGGAAGGTCGAGGACGCATGTGATGGGAAAGGGGCTGCGTCCGCGGAAGGGACGCCGCGGACGCCGGGAGTAGGCCACTCACGAGACAGAGGCACTTCGTCCCCATCCGGAGGCGATTTCGCCGCCAGGAGAAAGACATCATGAACATACGGGCTCTATCCATGGCAGCATGCCTGATCATCACGCCGGTCGTGAGCGGCTGCGCGGCACTCGCCGGTGGCGCGGCTGCGGCCGGTGGCTACGAGTACACCAACAAGCAACAACTGGACAAACTCGACAACGACTACAAGGCCGGCAATATCAGCAAACAAGAATACCTGAAGCGCAAGCAGGACATCGAGAGCGGGTCGGTGGTGTACTGAAAGCTGGACCACGTGTTGCACTGAGCGAAGCAGCGGAACGCCGTTGAGTGCCGGTCGATCGGCCGGCGCCCTTCGATCGCGGCGCGTTCACCCTGCAGGGAGCGACGCACAGGCAACGACCAGGCCGGTTCGCAGGTTGTGTTTCAGCAGGCAGATCGCGCTCTCGCGGACGGCGCCCATCAGCTGGTCATCTCGCCGTCAAGGATCGGTGTCCATCTCTCCACGTAGGGGAGCGATGCCGGTGGTCCCATCATTGGCACGCTCGACCGCAGGGCTGCGCGCCGCGGTCCTGCGGCGCACCGGCGCCACCGGCCGCTGCGTATCGCTACCATATACCCCAAAAGACGCAACGGTCCGCCGAGTGCCCGAGCCGCGGCTTTGTCCTTCCCCCGGCCACGGGGTATCATCCCCAACCTCAAGACGGGCCGTTAGCTCAGCTGGTAGAGCACCGGACTTTTAATCCGATGGTCGTGCGTTCGAATCGCACACGGCCCACCAACTCAATAAGTCGCGCCTGACAATATGGCGCGCTGTCTATTCCAGCTACCCGAGGCATGCGGCAAGCGCGGCGCCGCCGCCCTTCCCAGCTCCCCAGTGGGCCGCTCCCCCGAGCGGTCTTCCCGGCGCCAACTTCTTTCTTCACAGTTCCCAACCCTTACACCAGATTCGAGGTTCCCGTTTTGGGAACTTTCATCAGAGCGCCAGCTTTCTGGCGGGGAATCGAGTCATCTTCAATGTGAAGGGTAATCGATATCGGCTCATATGCATTGTCGCCTACCAAACAGGCGTGGTGAGCATCAGTTGGGCAGGATGCCACGCCGACAGAAGTGGACCCCTTTTCCTGGACAGGTGGATAAGTAAGGGGTTGGGGGCACGATGTCACTCGACAGGAGCCTTCGACCATGTCCAGACCCCGTAAGCGTCACAGCGCCGAGTTCAAAGCTCGCATTGCCCTTGAGGCGATTCGCGGCCTGAAGACCACCGCACAACTCGCCAGCGAGTACCAGGTCCATCCAACACAGATCAGCCAGTGGAAGCGTCAGGCACTTGATCATCTGCCCGAACTCTTCGGTCCCGAGGTGGGCCATGAGCAGCGCGGCGCGGAGGAGCTCACCGCACCGCTGTACCAAGAGATCGGGCGCCTGAAGATGGAGCTCGATTGGCTCAAAAAAAAGTCTGCCACACTCAAGGGAGGCTAAGGCCATGTTGATCGAGTCTGGCCATCCCACGCTCGCCGTCACCCGCCAGTGCCAGCTGCTCGACCTGCCGCATTCGAGCTACTACTTCTCCCCGGCCGGCGAGTCGCCGCAGAACCTGGCTCTGATGCGGCTCATCGATACGCAATATCTCAAGACGCCCTTCTTCGGCAGCCGCCAAATGACGCTCTGGCTGCGCCGCCAGGGCCACTGCGTGAACCGCAAGCGGGTCCAGCGTCTGATGCGGCTCATGGACCTGCAGGGCGCCGTCCCAGGGCCGCACACGAGCCGTGCGCATCCCAAGCATCCAGTCTACCCCTACCTCATCGAGCACATGCAGCTCGCGCATTCCAATCTCGTGTGGTCCACCGACATCACCTACGTGCCAATGCCGGTCGGCTTCCTGTATCTCGTCGCCATCATCGACTGGTACAGTCGCTACGTACTCGCCTGGCGGCTGTCGAACACCCTCGATACCGGCTTCTGCCTGGAGGCGCTCGATGCCGCCTTGCTCGACCAGCAACCTTGTGTCTTCAACACCGACCAAGGCGCCCAGTTCACCAGTGCCGAATTCACCGAACGGCTCAAGGAGCAGCAGATCCTGATCAGCATGGACGGCCGTGGTCGGGCATTGGATAACGTCTTCATCGAGCGCCTCTGGCGCACGGTGAAATACGAAGACCTTTACCTGCGCGACTACCAAAGCGTTCCGGAACTCAATCAGGGCTTGACGCAGTACTTTCTGTTCTACAATCATGAGCGTCCGCACAGTGCCCTCAATGGCCACACGCCCGCTGAGGTTCACTGGGCGTCACTGCCCGACCCGACCTGCACTGAGGAAACCACGCACCGCCCTCAACTCCTTACGACGGATCCTAAGATCCCTGTCCAGCGATCGGGGTCCACCTCACTGAAGCCCTGGCAGGAGAAGATGTGGTGCATCGGGCAGTTGGATGAAGAGTACATCCGGCGGATGGAGGATGTCCTGGATGTCTATGAGCGCCCGTATCGCCCCGAGCGCCCGGTGATCTGCGTGGATGAGAAGCCGGTGGCGCTGATTGCGGATAAGCCCCCCGACTGGCCCCGCGCGGCGCGGGCGAGGTCACGCTCAAGGACTATGAATATGTGCGCGGAGGCAGTGCGAACGTGTTCTGTGCGGTGGAGCCGAAGGCAGGTGTCTATATCAACAAGGTGACCGAGTCACGTGACGGGCTGGAGTTCTCCATCTTCCTGAGCGAACTTGCGCACCAGTATGCCTCGGCCGAGAAGATCACGCTGGTGATGGACAATCTCTCCACCCACAGTCGTGAGATGCTGCAACAGCACCTGGGCGAAGAGATGGCGAAGAAGGTCTGGGATCGATTTGACATTCACCACACGCCGGTGCACGCCAGTTGGCTCAACCAGGCGGAGATTGCCATCGGCATGTACTCCAGACAGTGCCTGGGCGATGGCCGCGTCGGGGACTTGCAGACTCTGAGGAGAAAGACTGCCGCCTGGAACAAAGCGGCGAACAAACACCGGCAGGTGATCCAATGGCGCTTCACCAAGGCCAAAGCGCGCAAGAGCATGGGGTATCAACAGTGAGACCATGCGGAAAGACTTTTCTGACGGGGTACTAGTTGAGTTTCTCAGGCACCGCCGGCGTTGTTTCGCAGCCGGAATGCCACCCAGGGGTCAGTAACCAGACGGAGCCGATCACGACGATGGCGGGCTATGGGATTGATGATCCCACCGGCCGTGCTTTGCCGCCTTCGGCGCTGGAATAGCCTGCAATGAAGAGCAGATGCGCACTCTTGAGAGCACTGCACGTTGGATCAGTCCAATAAAGGCGGCTACCGCCCTTCTCGGCCCTGAAGTTCAAGGCATGCGTTGCGTCGGTGGTGCTTGCAGCTTGCAGCGGAGCGACCGGAACATGCAGCGGTCCATCAGGTCGGCCATGGTGAACATCCTCTCCGGTGGGTCGGCCCGTCGGGCCATCGCCTCCGGCAGCACCTCACCCAGGCGGATCACAGTCTTGCCACTGATGCTGCCAAGTCGTCAGGAGTCGCCGTTCGGTCCAACGCACCGCTTCGCGTGGATTGGTTGGAGTCACCCCGATGTCGACAGCCTTTACACAATCGTGTTGGTCAAAATAGCATGTTTAATTAGGAACTTGAAAGTTGTCACTTTACAGTGAATGGTATGTTCTTTGCTGAATGCATCTATAGTGCGGCAATATTCGCTCAGGGCGCGGTTGTGCCAACCGCTAAACCGCGATTGCGTGTCAGCAAAGTTACATGATCCATTTGGAGCGCGACAATGCCCAAACCTATCACGGTTAAGGCCGAATGGGATGCCGAGGCAGGGGTATGGGTAGCGAGCAGCGACGATGTTCCCGGCTTGGTCACGGAGGCCGAAACTTGCAACGAGTTGGTGAAGAAACTGCAATGCCTTATCCCTGAGCTTCTGAACGCTAACGGTCTTCTAAGCAACTATGCGGAAACGGAGATTCCCTTTCATTTGACAACTGAACTGGACGCGACAGCGAAGCTCGATAGGGCCTGCTAGCAGGTGGCGGATTTCGCGCCAGCGCTCAAACGTCAACTGAAGGAAGCCGGCTGCTACTTCGATCGGAAAGGAAAGGGCGACCACGAGATATGGTACAGCCCCATATCTCAGCGCTACTTCACTGTCGATGGTAAAATCAAGTCCCGTCACACGGCCAATGGAGTTCTAAAACAGGCGGGATTGCGGAAGGGGTTCTGAACCACGCTATCACGCCATCGCTCAATGGCGGAACCCCCCAAACCTTCCCTCCGGATCGCTTTGCTCCCGATCTGAATTTGGATCCCGATCCTTGTCCCGCAGTGAAACAAGTATCACGAATGGCCCCCGCCGGGTGGAATGCGCCACCTGATCCATCACGCCGAGGATGGGACGGTGCGCTTCGCTGCGCTCGGCAGCATCCTCCATCGATCGCAGTCCGCTGCTCAGCCCAGCGCAGCATCCTCCCCGGTGAAGTCCATGGACGGCCGCCGCCGGATCGCCCGGCGGCCGCCGATGGCACGCCCGGACGGGACCTCCTCGCCGGGGCCATCGTACTGGGGATCCATGAGCTCGACGAAGCGTCGCGCCTGCGGACTGAGCTGTTTGCCGCGGCGCATCACCACACCATAGCTGCGCTGGGGGAAGTAGTCGTTGAGCGCGACGGCGGCCAGACGCTCCCGGCCCGTGAGGCAGATGCTGGTGACGATGGACACCCCCAGACCCAGCTCGACGAAGCGCTTGATCACCTCCCAGCCACCCGCCTCCAGGACGACCTTGTAGCTCAGTCCGTGCTGCCGGAACACCAGGTCCACGATGTGGGAGGTGCTGAGGTGGCGCGGCGGCAGGATGAGGCCACAGCGGCTCACTTCCTCCAGCGTCACCTGCTCTCGGCCGGCGAGCGCATGGTGGGCGCTGGTGATGAGCACCGGGTCGTAGCTGAAGATGGGCACATAGCTGATGTCCTCGGGCGTCTCGAGCATCGAGCCCACGGCCAGGTCGACGTCGCCCGCCCGCAGCATGGCGAGCCCGTCGCGCCCGGTGACATTGTGCAGATGCAGATGCACCTCGGGGTAGTGCTTGCGGTAGCGGCTGACGAAGTCGGCCAGCAGGTAGAGGATGGTCGACTCCCCGGCCGCGATGTCGAGGTTGCCTGACGTGACCTGCCCCATGCGCTCCCGAAACGCCTCGGGCAGATTGTCCACCGACTCCACGATCGGCAGGACCGTCTCCAGGAATACCTGGCCCGCCTCGGTAAGCTGGATACGAGGACCGTGACGCTCGAACAGCAGCGTTCCGAGACCGTTCTCCAGACCGCGGATCATCTGCGACACGGAGGGCTGGCTCACGCACAGCCTGTCCGCCGCCTTGGAGATGCTCCCGGTCTGGGCGGCGTGACAGAAGGCCCGCAGCTGGCGAAGCCGGCCGGGGGGAGAGGGCTTGCGAGTATCCGGGTGCATGGCTCGAGTATCAATACAGACAATACTTACTATTAGGTAAATAGCCTAGTCTAATAGTGGACCAATATTAGTCTGTGTGCCATGGGCCACCGCGGGAGACCGGACCATGACCACACGAACCGTCCGCCACGCTCCGCCGTCGTACGACATCACCCTGCCATGCACGGGCTTCGAGCACCTGCTCTCGCCGGCCGCCTGTGAGTTTCTGGTCGATCTGCACGAGTGCTTCGCCCCCCGGGTGCAAGGGCTGCTTCAGGCGCGGCAAGAGCGCCAGGCCCGCCTGAATGCAGGTGAGCTGCCGGATTTCCTGCCCGAATCCCGCATCATCCGGGACTCGACCTGGTGGGTGGCGCCGGTGCCCAAGGATCTGCGCGACCGCCGGGTCGAGATCACCGGACCGGTGGACCGCAAGATGATGATCAACGCCCTCAACAGTGGCGCCAAGGTGTTCATGGCGGATTTCGAGGACGCCCATTCGCCCACCTGGGAAGGCACCCTCGACGGCCAGCAGAACGTCCACGACGCGGTGCGGCGCACCATCTCCTGGGTCTCGCCCGAGGGCAGGCACTACCGCTTGAACCGTGAGACGGCCACCCTGGTGGTGCGGCCGCGGGGCTGGCATCTGGCGGAGAAACATTTCCTGGTGCACGGAAAGCCCATACCGGCGTCCCTGTTCGACTTCGGGCTGTTCCTGTTCATCAATGCCCATCATCTGCTGGAGCACGGCAGCGGTCCCTACCTCTACCTGCCCAAGCTGGAGGGCCACATGGAGGCACGGCTGTGGAACAGCGTGTTCCTCCATGCCGAGGAGGCCCTGCGCATTCCCCGCGGCAGCATCAAGGCCACCGTGCTCATCGAGACCATTCCGGCCGTATTCGAGATGCACGAAATCCTCCACGAGCTGCGGGAGCACGTCACCGGACTGAACTGCGGGCGCTGGGATTACATCTTCAGCTTCATCAAGAAGTTTCACTCTCGACCGGAATTCCTGCTGCCGGACCGCGCCCAAGTGACCATGAGCACCCATTTCCTGCGCAGCTACTCCCGGCTCCTGGTCCAGACTTGCCATCGCCGCGCCGCCTATGCCATCGGCGGGATGGCGGCGCAGATCCCGGTGAAAGACGACCCGCAGGCCAACGCCATCGCCTTCGAAAAGGTGCGGGCGGACAAGGAACGGGAGGCGGGCGACGGACACGACGGCACCTGGGTCGCCCACCCGGGCCTGGTGCCGGTGGCCATGGAGGTGTTCGATCGCCACATGCCCGGGTGCTGCCAGCTCCAGCGCCTGCACGCAGATCTGCGGGTCACCGCTGCCGATCTCCTGCAGGTGCCCACCGGCACCATCACGGCGGCCGGTGTGGCGGGAAACGTCAGCGCTGCCCTGCATTACCTGGCGGCCTGGCTGGGCGGTCGTGGAGCCGTCCCCATCAACCACCTGATGGAGGATGCCGCCACCGCCGAGATTGCCCGCGCCCAGCTCTGGCAGTGGATTCACCACCCGGGCGGCGTGCTCGAGGACGGTCGCCGGGTCACCAGGTCCATGGTGCACGACCTGCTGGAAGCCGAGCTGGACCGGCTGGCCGCCCCGGACCCACAGACTCAGGGCCACTACCGTACCGCCGCCGCGCTGCTGACGGATGTCGTCGAAGATCCGCAGTTCGTCGAGTTCCTGACCCTGCCCGCCTACCGCCAGCTGCCCTGAGCAGCGGCCCGCAGGCCACCCTTACCCTGGAGGCAGAACGTGATGAAAAGCCGAAACGAGCAGACACGAGAGGTCGAGCAGCAATGGCAGACCGATGCCCGCTGGCATGACGTGAAGCGTGGATACTCTGCCGCCGAAGTGGTGCGCCTGCGGGGATCGCTGCAGCCGGAGTGCACGCTGGCGCGGCGCGGGGCCGAGCGACTCTGGAGTCTGCTGCACGGCGGCGCGCGCAAGGGCTTCGTCAATTGTCTCGGGGCGCTCACCGGCGGCCAGGCGGTGCAACAGGCCAAGGCGGGGCTGGAGTCCATCTATCTTTCCGGCTGGCAGGTGGCAGCGGACAACAACACCTCCGAGTCCATGTATCCGGACCAGTCGCTGTATGCCTACGACTCGGTGCCGTCGGTGGTGCGGCGGATCAACAATGCCTTCAAGCGGGCCGACGAGATCCAGTGGGCCGCCGGCGTCGGGCCGGACTCGGACCGCTACGTGGATTATTTTCTGCCCATCGTGGCAGACGCCGAAGCCGGCTTCGGGGGCGTGCTGAATGCCTTCGAGCTGATGAAGAACATGATCGCCGCCGGCGCCGCCGGCGTGCACTTCGAAGATCAGCTCTCGGCGGTGAAGAAATGCGGTCACATGGGTGGCAAGGTGCTCGTGCCGACCCAGGAAGCGGTGCAGAAGCTCATTGCCGCCCGCTTGGCGGCGGACGTAATGGGCGTACCCACCGTGCTGGTGGCCCGCACCGACGCCGAGGCGGCATCCCTGCTCACCTCCGAGGTGGACCCGCGCGACCAGGCGTTTCTCACTGGTCAGCGCACGCCGGAGGGCTTCTTCCGCACCCGCGCCGGACTCGACCAGGCCATCGCCCGGGGGCTGGCTTACGCTCCGTATGCGGACATGATCTGGTGCGAGACCAGCACCCCGGATCTGGCGTTTGCCCGGGGCTTCGCCGAGGGCATCAAGCGAGCCCACCCCGACAAGGCACTGGCCTACAACTGCAGTCCCTCGTTCAATTGGAAGGGCAAGCTGGACGACGCCACCATCGCCCGCTTTCAGCGGGAGCTCGCCGCCATGGGCTACGTCTACCAGTTCATCACCCTGGCGGGCATCCACAGCATGTGGCTCAACATGTTCGACCTGGCGGAGCGCTATTCCGAAGATGGGATGCGCGCCTATGTGGAGATGGTACAGGAGCGCGAGTTTGCCGCCGCCAGCCGCGGCTACACTTTCGTGGCGCATCAGCAGGAAGTGGGTGCCGGCTACTTCGACGCAGTCACCAATGCCATCCAGGGGGGCAGCTCTTCGGTCACGGCGCTGGCGGGGTCCACCGAAGAGGCCCAGTTCCAGGTCGCCGGCGGCTGAGTCTGCACCGAGCCGACATGTCACCCGTTCAAGCCCGGCGCATAGCCCGCAGCATATTGGGCGGCTTCGAGCGTCACTATGCCCTGTTCCAGGCGGCTACCGCGGGTGCCCGAGGACGCTTCGAGCGTGCCGACTGGCACGGCGCCCAGCGCGCCTCCCGGGAGCGAATCTACTACTACGATCAGCGGGTCATCGAGACTACGGACGAGCTGCGCGGCGACATCACCCTGCAGGAGCTGGACGAGGCCCTGTGGCAGCGTATCAAGGTGGAGTACGTTCATCTGCTGGACCAGCACAAGCAGCCGGAACTTGCCGAGACCTTCTACAACTCGGTGTTCTGCCGGCTGTTCCATCGACGCTACTACAACAACCGCAACATCTTCGTGCGTCCCGCGGTGTCCACCGAGCACCTGGAGCTGGAAGTGTCCACCTACAGCAGCTTCTACCCGGCGCGCGCGGGCTTCGACCGTACCGTGAACCGGATCCTGGAGAGCTGCGGCTTCACCCTGCCCTTCGCCAATCGGCGCCGCGACCTGGCCAATCTACTGCGGGCGGTGCGCGAGCACATTCCGCCCGGCGCGGTCGCCCAGCAGAACTTCCAGCTCTCGGTGCTCAATTGTCCCTTCTACCGCAACAAGGCGGCCTACATCATCGGCAAGGCCGTCAACGGTGGCGAGGAGATTCCCTTCGCCATTCCGGTGCTGAATGACGAGCGCGGTGGGCTGTATGTGGATGCGCTGCTGGTCGGTGAGGGGGAGCTGGCCAACCTGTTCAGCTTCGCCCGCTCTTATTTCATGGTAGACACCGAGGTGCCCTCGGCGGTGGTGGAATTCCTGCTGCGGGTGCTGCCGTGCAAGACCAAGGCGGATCTGTACACCGCCATCGGCCTGCAGAAGCACGGCAAGACGGAGTTCTACCGCGACTTCCTGCGCCACCTGCGCCACTCCACCGACGAGCTGGTCATCGCGCCGGGCGCACGCGGCATGGTCATGAGCGTATTCACTCTGCCCTCCTATCCCTACGTCTTCAAGGTGATCAAGGACCGTTTTCCGCCGCCCAAGGACACCACCCGCGAAGCTGTGATGGCCAAATATCAGCTGGTCAAGCAGCACGATCGGGTGGGCCGCATGGCGGACTCCCTGGAGTATTCCGACGCGGCCTTCCCCATCGCGAGGTTCTCGCGTGAACTGCTGGCCGAGCTCACCAGCCAGGCCGCCTCCAGCGTGGAGCTGGACGGCGACCAGCTGGTCATCAAGCACCTCTACATCGAGCGGCGCATGACTCCGCTGGATGTGTATTTGCGTAACGCCAACGAGCCCCAGCTGCGCCGGGCCGTGGACGAGTACGGCCGGGCCATCAAGCAGCTGGCGGCGGCCAACATCTTCCCCGGCGACCTGCTGCTGAAGAACTTCGGCGTGACCCGCCAGGGACGGGTCGTGTTCTACGACTACGACGAGATCTGCTATCTCACCGACTGCCACTTTCGCCGGATCCCCCCGCCGCCCTACCCGGAATACGAGCTGGACGCGGAGCCCTGGTACTGTGCCGGTCCCGCGGATGTCTTTCCCGAGGAATTTGCCACTTTCCTGCTCACCAGCCCCAAGGTGCGTCAGGCTTTCATGGCCCTGCACCGCGACTTGCTGGATGCGGACTACTGGCGTCAGCGGCAGGACGACATTCACCGCGGACATCTGGCCGACGTCTTCCCCTATCCCGAATCGAAGCGCTTTCGTCGCGGATCCCCTCCGCGCCTGGAGCGGCCCGAATCCGGGCAAGAGACTTCTCTCGTCGCCTGCGGCTGAGTCTTGCCCGGATGCGCCAGCCGGCCAGCTGATCGAAGTCGGTCACCTCGGCGTCCGCCCCGCTTCCAGGATCGGGATGTTCGCTTCGGTCGGGATGTACACTACCGTCTTGTTCTTGTCCCCACCGGCAACGTCCACCAGCCACAGGTAACGCAGGTATTCCTCGTTGCCCTTGAGGCTCTGGCCGATGATCTGGTTCGCCTTGGCGACACCCTTGGCGCGCTCCACCTCGGCGTCGGCGAGCATGACTGCAGCTTCCTTCTTCGCCAGCGCTTCCTGCACGGCAATCTGGCGGTCCTGCTCGGCACGCTTCAATGCCGCCTTGCCGGCGAGGCCCTGCTGCCAGACATTGTAAACGGGGCAGCCGCCCATGATCAGAATTACCAGCACGATCACCGCGATCGTGATATCACGTAGCACTGCGAATGTGTTCATGTCGCCCTTCTCGCTCATGTATCTGCTCATCGGTCTCTCCCCGTGGTTCGCTATGACGTCTTGCCACTTCAGGCGAACTGCTTTCGGCAAGGTCGTCGAGGTCGATTACCGCACCAGCCGGGGCGCATCGCCGTGCAGCGACGAATCTCCATTGCACACTCGGAACGGCTCGGCCGAGCACGGCGCCGCTGCAGGCTGCGGGTACGCCCGCGCGGGTCGCGGCGTAGTGGGCGTCCGTTGGCTGGCGCCGCGCTTTTTGGATCGCCGGATCTACACTTCATCCGGAAACAGCATCGGGCGGCGTATGATGAGATTCGGCGCGCTGCCCAGGTGCAGGATCAGCGTGAAGGTGCAGGTGGAATGCGTCTTGTGGCTTTGTAGATTCAGCCGTCGCGCACGCTGCCAGGCAGCCCACCAGGTACGCAATGTCATGCGAAGGAGACTGCGGTAACCGCGTGTTGCCCGGAGTTCACCCTGATGCCTTCGCGGAGGGAAGCGCTATGAGGCGACTGTATTTCATTGTTCCAGACAAGGACATTTGCAGGAAGATCGTGGGTGAACTGGAAGATGCCGGTATTCCGCAGCGGCATATGCATGCGGTCGCCAGCATCGCAGTACCCCTCGACGGACTGCCCGCGGCTTCCATCATCCAGAAGAGCGAGCTGGCTCATGGCATAGAGAAAGGGGTCGCGCTCGGCGGAGCTGCCGGCCTGCTGGGCGGGTTGCTGGCCGTGGCATTCCCGCCCGCCGGACTGGTGATCGGTGGCGGGGCACTGCTGGCGACGGCCGCGGCGGGAGCCGGTTTCGGCGCCCTCGCCTCCGGCCTGATTTCCAAGGACCTGCACAACAGGGAATTCGATCCCTTCGAAGAAGACCTTTCCCTTGGCAGGATACTGCTGCTCGTCGATGTGCCCAAGAAGGAGATTGAGCGCTATCAGAACCTGATCCTTGATCACCATCCGGACGCGCATATCCGGGTGACCGATGTACCCAAGCAGGAACCACTTCAACATCAGTAGGACCTTCCTTGTACGCGCTGCGCGCCCACCCGCTCGCGACGCACGCACCGCTCACGCGTCGACGTGTCCGACCCTCATGCAGATTCGGCCGAGATCGCAGGCGGGAGCGCTTCCGCGCCCCGTCCACACGGCGGCCCGCGTGCGCACGGCGCACCCTACGGGTGGCATGAACAGCGAATGCGGCACCCGTGGCGTGTGTGCGAAGGGTGGCACACTTGACGATTGCGGCACCCGTAGGGTGCGTCCCACGCACGCGTTCCTTTGGCCTGCAATCCTGCAACTGCGTGACCCGTGATGTGTGCGAAGGGTGGCACACTTGACGATTGCGGCACCCGTAGGGTGCGTCCCACGCACGCGTTCCTTTGGCCTGCAATCCTGCAACTGCGTGACCCGTGGCGTGTGCGAAGGGTGGCACACTTGACGATTGCGGCACCCGTAGGGTGCGTCCCACGCACGCGTTCCTTTGGCCTGCAATCCTGCAACTGCGTGACCCGTGGCGTGTGCGAAGGGTGGCACACTTGACGATTGCGGCACCCGTAGGGTGCGTCCCACGCACGCGTTCCTTTGGCCTGCAATCCTGCAACTGCGTGACCCCTCGGCTTGCGCAGTGGGGGGACCGGCGCCAGCCACCCACCATGCACCGCCTGGCAGGACATCAACCCGGACTCCCATCGGAAGTGCTCTGGGGTGAATGTGCGGTCTTGACCCAACTGCGCAGTACCTCGGCCACGCTCCAGGCCTGGGCGATACAACCGCGCGCCGTGAACGGGTCCTGCGCATCGCAAATCTCGCTGATCGACCCGATACACGCCTGGTCCAGATGCGCTGGAAATCCCTGCAGGCAGCCGCGCGCGCCCGCGCGATCGTCCGGATTGGCCGCAAGCCACGCGTCGATGAACGGGCCGATCAGCCAGGGCCAGACCGTGCCCTGGTGGTAGGCCGCGTCCCGGTCGCGCAAATCGCCGAAATAACGCGACTTGAAATCCGGATGGTCGGGCGACAAGGTGCGAAGCCCGAGGGGGACCAGCAGTCTTTGCCGTACCACGTCGAGCACGCTTTTCCAGCGTTTGCGCTCCAACACCGGATTCGGCAGCGCAAACGAGAACAGCTGGTTGGGGCGGCACGCTGCATCGTCGCCGCTCTCTCCGTCCACCACGTCGTACAGGTATCCGCCGCGTGCGTACCAGAAGCGGCGGTTGAAAGACTCGCGCACGAGGCTGATCTGGTCCCGCCACGGCCGCGTCGCCGCGTCTCCGTCCTCCTGCGCAAGCCAACCGGCGAGAAGCGACAGCGCGTTGTACCACAGTGCATTGATCTCCACTGCCTTGCCGCGCCGCGGGGTCACCACCCAGTCGTCGACCTTGGCGTCCATCCAGGTGAGCTGATAGCCCTCCTGACCTTGCCGCAACAGACCATCGCTGCCGTCCACTTCGATTCCGAAGCGCGTGCCGTGGAGGTGATGCTCCGCAATGTCGATCAACTTGGGGAGGAGCAGGCGCAGCGTGACGCGATCGTCGGTGTAGGCAAGATAGCGGTCCAGGGCATGAAAGAACCACAGCGTGGCATCGGCCGTATGATACAGGCCCTCGTCTTCGCCCTCGGGGAAGAGGTTGGGAACCAGTCCGTCCCGCAGGTATTGGCTCAGACTGCGCAGGATCCATCGGGCCTCCGACGTGCGCCCGGTGACCAGCGTAAGACCCTCCAGACTGATGAGCGTGTCCCGGCCCCAATCCGTGAACCAATGGTAACCGGCGATCACCGCCTTCACCTCGTCCCCCCGCGCCTGTGCCCTTATCCGCTCGCGTATTCTCCCGGGCGGTGTAATCAGGAACTGATCGGCGGCCAGGACCATCTCACCGGCGAACGTGTCTGCCACCGCGGACGAAGCACGCTGCAACAGCTGCTCGCGGCGCTGCACTTCGAGTGCCAGCGCGTCACCCGGGTGCAAGGCATCGATGCTGGCCCAGGGCTCCGTGGAGGCAATCAACGCCGCTTCGTCGCTTTGCGCCAACTGGATTTCGAAACGTCCGGGGCTCCATAGAGCCCCGCGCGGATCATATCCACGCTCCGCCTCTTCCTGCAGATGGATCTCCTGGCGTGTCCCGCCGTCCAGTATCAACATCTGCCGATCTGCAAGCAGCCGGAGCCGCAGCACGGGCACCGTGGGATCCCCGGCGATCTCGTACCGATCCCCGCGTGCGGTCAGAATGTGCTCGACGACATTGGGCCGGGACGGCTCGTCGTGTCGTCGGGACTGAACCGCGGGGCGCAGCATCAGGATCACCGCACCGGGAGCCGCAGTCAGGCGATAGATGAGGTAGGTGGTATTCTGCCCGTAGGGCATCACGATGCGGCGCTCGTACTCGATCTCGCCGAGCCGGTAGCGCCACACGGGCAGCCCGTTCTCGAGCTGAAAATCGACCAGGAAATCCGCAGCCGGAACCCGCGGCTCGCCGTGCGCTGTGCATTCGCCGCTGATCCGGACCGACTCTCCGCCTTCGAGCCGCAGCTCCTCCGTCAGATGCCGCAACATCGGAACCCGCCCGAGCGGCGCCGGCTGGGCCGCAGTGAGCAGACCGTGATAGTGCCGCGTGTTCACGCCACCCAGCGTGCCGCTGGCATAACCGCCGATCCCGTTGGTCAGCAGCCACTCGCGTGTAACCAGCCGTTTTCCGTCTGCATGGCCCGACTCGCCCATGCGGAGCACGCGATGAATGGTTCCGGTCACCGTCCTGCTCGAAGTTTCGTGCGGATTGGCTGCCGCGGACCGCCGCCGAGGCGCTCGGAAATGATGGAGGTTGGTGTCACACGCGCGCCCGGCGCCCGAACCACTGATAGCCGTACGGAGGCAGCTCGAGTGTCACCTGGCCATCGCGAATCTCCGGCACGCCGGCGTCGCGCGGGCCGAAGATGTGTCGCCATCGGCCTTCGACTGCGTCCTTCGGCAGTCGCACGGTTGCACGCGCCGTGCGATCGGCGAAGTTGTGCACGGCCAGGCCGCTCGAGTCGTCCCAGGTGGCGATGTGCGCCAGCACCGATTCGTTGTGCGTGCCGAGCACATCCCATCTGCCCCAGCCAAACGCCGGCCACTCCTTGCGCACCCGAATGGCCCGTTCCATCCAGTTGAGCAGCGAGTGGGGATCTTTCACCTGCTGCTCGACGTTCAGCGCAGGGTAGCCGAAAGGGCCGTCGCGGACGAGCTTGCGCGGCAGGTGGGATTCCGGAGCGGTCGTGAACCCCGCGCCACGTTCACCGGACCAGTGCATCGGGGGACGGACCGCCTCCCGCTCCGCCATGCACTGATTGTCCCCGAGCCCGATCTCCTCACCGTAGAAGAGTACCGGAGTGCCGGGGAGGCTGAAGAGCAGGTTATACGCGAGCTCCAGGCGCCGTCGGTCGCCATCGACCATGTTCGGGAAGCGGCGGCGGACCCCCCGGCCAAAGAGACGCATCGACGATTCCGGGGCGAAGGCGGCGAAGACCTCCGCACGCTCCTCATCCGTGAGCTTGTCGAATGTGGCCTCGTCGTGGTTCTTGATGAAATTGGCCCACTGCGCCTCGGGCGGAATCTGCGGCAGCGCCCGAAGGGCATCGGTCACCGGCTTTGCGCTGCCGCGTACGAAGGACAGGTACAACGCCTGGTTGGTCACGAAGCTGAACAGCATGTTCATCTGGTTGCCGCGGCTGCCGAAGAAACCGGCGATCCGATCGAGCGGCTCATTCGCCTCGGCCAGAAGCATGCAGTCGCCCCGGCGGCGCAGTGCAAAGTCGCGAATGTTGCGCAGGTAATCGTGGGGATCGGACACCGCGGGATGCTCACCTTGGACCTGCTCGATGACAAAGGGCACCGCGTCCACCCGAAAGCCCGACAGGCCGAGCTCGAGCCAGAAGCCGATGACCTTCTGGATCTCGTTCCGAACGAGCGGATTGTTGATGTTGAGGTCGGGCTGGAATGGCATGAAGCGATGCATGTACCAGCGCTTCGCGGCACGGTCGTATGACCAGATGCCCTTCTGCTTGCCCGGGAAGATCACACCCTGGTCTGCGTCTGCAGGTTTTTCGTCGGCCCAGACGTAGAAGTCATGGTATATCGAGTGGCGGTTCCTGCGCGCCGCCTGGAACCACGGGTGCTCGATGGAGGTGTGGTTTATCACCAGGTCCGCGATGATCCGGATCCCGCGCTCGCGGGCCGTTCTGACGAGCTCGACAAGGTCCCCAAGGGTTCCGTACTTGTCGGCCACGTTGTAGTAGTCCGCCACGTCGTAGCCGTAGTCACGTTCCGGTGAGGGATAGAAGGGCATCAGCCACAAACAGGTGACGCCGATGCCGGCGAGATAGTCGACGCGCTGCGTCAGGCCGTCGAGATCGCCGACACCGTCGCCGTTGGCGTCGAGAAACGACTGCGTGTCGACGCAGTAGATAATCGCATTCTTCCACCACAGATCGCTGGTCGCTTCAAGGCCCATGTGGCCGCTCCCTCGCCTGGGGCATCCGGGCATGCACCGCGATCCCGGCTGTGCAGGAACCAGACCCGGCGCGCCACCTCGTGGACGGCTTCATGCGGGCTCCCGTTCCGGACGCGACCAGCCACGCTCCGAGTGCCTGAACCGCTCCGTGCTTGTGGACACGAACCGCGCATCATCCGGCCGCCAGGCCATGCGCTCGATTGCCACTTCCGGGCGGGCGATGCGCACCACATTGAATGCGTTCCCTTCGCCGCGTCGGCGCCTCGATGTCGCGGTGCCCCCCATGATCAGGAGCGCGGTCCGGCCGGCCAGCGCGTAGCGCCTGGTGGTCTCGCCGATACCGCTCACATGCAGGTGGCCGGAGAGAATCATGTCGACGCCCGAGCGGATCAAGCCCGTCATCGCCATGTCGGCCCGGCCCACCACCTTATGCGCGACCGCGGCGCCTGGCGCCGGGTCGGGCGTGTCGAACGCATGGTGCGTGACGACCATCCGCGTCACGTTGGGCCCGCAGTGCGCGAATCGCTGCGTCGCCGCCTGGACCTGCAGCCGATTGATGCGGCCGTTCTTGAGCGTCAGCGCGCGCGCTGTGTTCATGCCGAGCACGGCGATCTCCGCGTCCTCGTAAAAGGGCGCGAGATCGCTCGTGATGTAGCGCCGATAACGCCCGAGCGGCGATAGCCAGCGGCGCACGATGTCGTAGAGCGGAACGTCGTGATTGCCGGGAACCAGCAGCAGCGGGGCCGACAACGCCTCGAGGAACCGCGCCGCCGCTTTGAACTGCGCCACGCGGGCACGTTGCGTCAAGTCGCCCGAAACGACGATGAGGTCGGGCGCGATCTCCGCCACCGATCGAAGCAGCGCCGGCGGGATCGCGGGGTCGACATGGCCAAAATGCAGGTCCGAGAGATGAACGATCGTGCGCACGCGCGCGCTCACTCACTCCGCAGCAGGCACGACCACGCGCAGCGCGGCGGGCCGGATGCGATAGCGCAGCGGTATCTGCATCCCGGTCACTTCGCCATCGGTCGCGACAAGCACATTGCGGCGACGCATGCGCACGTCCAGATGCCCGGTATCGAACGCTGCGAGGTCCACATCACGAACCAGGCCCAGCAGCGCCTGCACCGCCAACGCAAACAGCTTGAACCGGCCCGCATAGGGCGCCGCGCAGACCCACAACCTGGCGCCGTCCAGGGCCGCCCGCGTGCCGATCTCCAGGCCCGCCAATTCGTACCGGTTGTTGCCGACGAATACGAAGGCCGTATCGCACGACTGCCGCCGCTGGCCATCGTCATCCAGTCCGACATGCAGCGTGCTCGATCGCTGAAACATCTGTGCGGCGGCCTGCGCAAAGGCGAACCATTTGCTGTTGCCCCGTCGCTGCAGGCGCTCGCGCTCCCGCACGATCAGCGGATAGAAGCCGATGCTGGAATTGTTGAGGAAGATACGCCCGTTGACTTCGCCGACATCCACACGGGTGACTTTGCCGGTGAACAACGTCCGGATCGCTGTCTCGAGCTCGAGCGGAATGCCCAGGTCCTTCGCAAAGTGATTGAGGGTTCCCATGGGCAGCACGCCGAGCGTGACGTCTGTGTCCACCAGCGCCGTCGCGACCGCCGCAATGGTGCCGTCGCCGCCACCGGCCACGACCAGTCCGCCGGCCGCGCGCGCCTCATCAGCAAGCGAAGCGAGATCGTTCCCGGCACCCGCGACGAGGATCCGGGCCTCCCGGCCCTGCTCCGCCGCAATGCGAGCGATCAGCGCCCGCGCCTCGCCAGCGATATTCGATCCGGCCTTCTCGTTCAGGACACATGTCAGAATGCCGTCCATCGCGCTTTCATCCGAACCAATGTGATTCAACTCGTGACCTGCGAACGACTCGACGCCAGCGCTGCAACCCTGGTCCGAACGTGGGAACGGCATTTGGCCGTTGACTTCGCGACGGTTGTCCGACCCTCATTTAAAGCATAGTTCACGCGCAACCCGCCGCCGATTCCAGCAGTCTGCGTCGAGGGATCGAAAGGAAACAAGGGCACGACGCCCGCGTAATACGGAGTGTCCACAAGCCGTGGGCCGACCGCTAGCCCGAACCAGGAGTGCGGCAAAAGGCGCGCAGCCCCGGCAAAGTCGGAGCTCTCTGCGGGCAGCAGCGCTGTCGAAGTCGGAACCTGTGCCGGCAGGGTGTCTCTCGTGTGAGCATGGTAATAACGCGGCCCTGCGGGCCGCCATCGCGCCGCCGGGAGCGGCGCTCCCACAGGTGCTTGCCCGATCCTCGACGTGGAACTATTGGAATCGCGCCGCCGTGAGCGACGCTCCTACCCGTGGGTCGTTCGTCCTCGGCAGGACCATGATGCGCTGCGGGCGTAGGTTGGTCCCGCGGTCCTGGATGCCGGCACCGTGGGAGCGGGGCTGTGCACCGCGATCCTGCGGCGCGCAGCGCCGCCGAGTTTCGACCCCGTAGAAAGCATTGCAGGAGCCGCGCGTGTGCTGCACCTTCATGGTGAGCGCCGAGCCCAGGATGATCCCACCGAGCGCCAGCCCTTCATTTCGACGGAACCCGCAACCCCCATTGCGCGGCATCGAACGCCGAGTTGAAAGTGGCAGATCCGTAGCACGAGCCGCATCGATAGATTGCGGGCCTTACGTCAACGGGTGACGCGAACGTTGGCGCCGGTCAGCACGCGTACCCGGTCGCCGGGCGCGAACGATTCCCCGGGGGCCGCCTGCTGCACCACGGCGATGGTGCGGTCACTGTCGAGGCGCACGGTGATCTCGACGCCCTGCCGCCGCGTGAGGCCCTCCTCCGCCGCGGCACCGGCAAGGCCACCGGCGACGGCGCCGACGGCCGCAGCCACGGCGCTGCCTCTACCCTGTCCGATCGCACTCGCCCCCACGCCGCCCACGACAGCTCCGGCGAGGGGACCGACCGGCGTCTTCGTGCCTTCGATCTGTACGGGGCGCACGGCTTCCACCGTGCCGTACTGGACCTGTTGAACGGTGCGGGCTTCGGCACGCGAATAGGATTGCCCGGACAAATTGGATGCGCACCCCCCGATGCCCACAGACAGTGCCACGACCATTGTCAATAACATTCGTTTCATGGGGTTCACCTTCGGAATTGCGTAAACGGCGGCACACAACGCTCGCGCTGCGGCGATGCACCGATGCTAGCGCATCTCGAGGCCGGCGTGGAGCTGCAACCAGCCGCGGCCTCGGTCAGGGTGCACGGTGGCCGCCCGTGGGAAGCGGGGCTGTGCACCGCGATTCTGCGGCGCGCAGCGCCGCTGTCCTGCGACGCACGTGGATCGGGACGCGGGACGACCGCATGCAGGTTCGGGAAAATGCGGCCCTGGGGGTCGCCGTTGCGCCGCCGGGAGCGACGCTCCCCGACGGAGCGAAAGTGGTACGCCGCTTGCGCCTGCACACGAGGAAACTACAGGCGATCCTCAACACCGGCGTCACCGATCCCGCCAGGCAGGTGGGCGTCCGAATAGAAAATCAAGGAACGGACGGTCGTCGAAGTTGGGGTTGCGGTGTGTACGGGCTAACTTGCCAGAGTGGAGCGACCTGCGCCTCCCGCACCGAAGAACCTTTCGAAGTCACTGGCGGGCATAGGGCGTCCGTAAAGGAACCCCTGGCCGTGGTCGCATCCGTGCTGGCGCAGGAACACGGACTGTTCTTCCGTTTCTACCCCCTCCGCGATGACGTCGAGCTGCAAGGTCTTGGCAAGCGCAATGGTGGAAGCGGCAATCGCGGCGTTGTTGGGATCACGCGTGACATCCTGCACGAAGGAGCGGTCGATCTTGACCCGGCGGATGGGGAATCGTTTGAGGTAGCGCACGGACGAGTAGCCGGTCCCGAAGTCGTCGATGGCCAGCGACACGCCCGTTCTCCTCAAGCTGTTCAGGGTTTCGAGTTTCGCCTCTGCGTCATCCATGGCGCAGCACTCGGCAACCTCCAGCTCCAGGTACTGCGGGTCGAGAGAGGTTTCACGCAACACCCGCGCAACGCTGTCGACCAGGTCCCCCCGGTGTAACTGTCGCGCCGACAGGTTCACGCACATCCTCACCGGCGCATGCCCCGCTTCCTGCCACCGCTTGTTCTGCTCGCACGCCGCCTGCATCACCCAGGTGCCAAGCAGAACGCTCATCCCACGCTCCTCGGCAAGCGGCAAGAATTCGGCCGCCGACAACATGCCCAGGCGCGGATGGCGCCAGCGCACCAGCGCTTCCACGCCCGACAATCTGTGCGTGTGCAGATTCAGTTGAGGCTGGAAGTGCAGCAGGAGCTGATCGCTGGCCATGGCACCACGCAGATCGTTTTCGAGCTTGAACAACCCCGCCGCCCGCGCGGTCATATCGGCGGTATAGAACTGATATCCGCTGCCTCCTCGCTGTTTGGCACGGTACATTGCAATGTCGGCACACTTCATCAAACCTTCCACGTCCACCGCGTCCTCGGGATACACTGCGATTCCGACACTGGTTCCCGGGCGGATCTCGTGATGCCCCAGCGTCACCGGCCGCGACAAATCTTCAAGCAGCTTCTGCGCGACGAGGGCCGCTCCGCGTGCGCCTTCGATGGAGTCCAGGACGATGACGAACTCATCGCCTCCGAGCCGCGCCACCGTGTCACCTTTACGCGTGACATTCCGCAACCGTTGCCCCACGACCTTCAATAGGTCGTCTCCCACCGAGTGCCCGAGCTCATCGTTGATGTTCTTGAACCGGTCGAGGTCGAGGAACAGAACCGCGAGGTGCAGTGACCTGCGCTGCGCCCTGTGGATCGCCTGCTGCAAACGGTCCTGGAAGAGCAGCCGGTTGGGGAGGTGCGTGAGTGGATCGTGGTGCGCCAGGTAGTGCAGATGCGCGCGATTCTCGCGCAGCTGGCGCTCCGCCCGGGCGCGCTCCGTGATGTCGCGCGACCCCTCGATGATACCCACCAGTTCACCGTCCTGATTCCACAACGGTGTCGCTTCGAGCTCGAAAATGCGCCGCTCTCCCTCGCTCATGATATGCTCGTGAACCACCTTCACCGGTTTCAGGGTGCGTTGTACCTCCCCCAGAGGACAGGGATGCTCGGTCCCGCTGCACGGCACCTCCGACTTGTGGCTCACGCGATGGCAGAGCAGGGGGCCGGCCGCATCGGAGTCATTGTCGAGATAGCCGCGGGCCGCCTTGTTCATCAGAATGACCCGATAGTCCAGTCCGATGACCATCAGCGGATCGGGTGCACCGTCGATCACCATCTGGAGGAAGTCCCGCTCGCGCTGCACGGCGTCCTCCGCCAGGCGACGCTTGCGGACCAGGGCAATGGAAATGATCGCCACGCCTACCGCAACCCCGAGCGTCACTGCCCCGCTTCGCACCAAGTGGTCCGATACTCGATGGGTAAGACTCTCGGTGGGATCGACGGCGTCCAGCAGGAACACGCCGATCGCGACGTCGGCCGTGCTCACCACGACCGCGAGCAGCAGACCGATCAGGATACCCGTCAGTACGGTGCGCCGGTCCCCGCCCCGCGCCGGGGCGCCCGCCGTCGCGCTCGCTTGCGGAATCTCGGCGCCGATTGCAGTGCTGCGTTCCGAGCAGGCTGCATGCGGCACCTCAGGTCGGGTGCAGCACCAGTTACGGTTTCCGGAAGCTCCGGTGGTTGCATCGAGTGAATCCATCCATTCGCTCTCTTCCACCTGATCTGCTGTAGAACGCCCCCCGGTACTGGGACCGGAAGTGCGCGCGGTGTGGCTGCAGGAGGCGATGATAGCGGAAGATGTCTCCCGTACTTTAAGTCCCCGAGCCCGCGCGGCGGCGGGGAGTCCGCGCGGCTTTCTTCCACCTGCCTTTTACGCGCGAATCACGCTCCAAAGATATCCGTCACACCCCAGGTCTCATCGTTTTCGGTTGATCCTGTCCCGTATTTGCGACATGTCACTGTGTGCGCGTTGCAGCGAGGGGTATGACGCACCGAGGGGCAACGCGCCGAGCCGCGTGCCGAACTTCGGATGCGGCATCTGCGCAATGATTCGTGCTGCCCTGGCGAGACGCCGCAAAGCCGATGGCGCTGTCCGAAAAAACATCGGAGTCGGGGACAAATCATCCTCGTTTGTCACCGACCCCATCTTCCCGGGGTCAGGGGCGGTCAGGGCCGATAGTGCGTCGGGTCGGGCAGGCCGGCGGCAGCGAAACCCGCGGCGCGCAGACGGCAGGAATCGCAACGCCCGCAGGCACGCCCGGCCTCATCGGCCGCGTAACAGGACACCGTCTGCGCGAAGTCCACACCGAGTCGCACGCCTTCGCGCACGATCTCGGCCTTGCTGAGATAGATGAGCGGGGTGTGAATGCGACAGCGGTGTCCTTCGATACCGGCGCGCGTGGCGAGGTTGGCCAGACGCTGGAAGGCGGCGATGTACTCCGGACGGCAATCCGGATAACCGGAGTAGTCGACGGCGTTGACGCCGATGAAGATGTCGCAGGCGCCAAGAACCTCGGCCCACCCGAGCGCCAGCGCCAGGAAGACGGTATTGCGCGCCGGGACGTAGGTGACGGGGATTGCGGCGGAAGGATGCTCCGGGACATCGATGTTCGGGTCGGTGAGCGCGGACCCGCCAATTTCGGCGAGACCGATCGGCAGGATCTTGAGCACCGCCACGCCCATGGAGGCGGCAATGCGTCGCGCCGCCTGCAGCTCGGCCTGATGGCGCTGACCGTAGTCGAAGCTCAGCGCATGACAGGAGAAACCCTGCTCGCGCGCCAGTGCAAGCGTGACGGCGGAATCCAGGCCGCCCGAGAGCAGAACAACGGCGCGCGGCACCACAACGTCATCAGTATCCTTCACCGTCGCCCTCTCTTGATCGCACTCAATGTCCGGGTGCATCGCCCCACAGCAGCTTGTGCAGCTGGATCTGCAGACGCACGGCCAGGCGATCCGCCAGTATCCACTCGGCGAGCCTGGTGGGATCGAGCTGGCCATGGCTCGGCGAGAACAGCACCTCGCAGCGCTGCGCCAGGGTGTGCTCGGTGAGCTGCGCCCGCGCCCACTCGTAATCGGCGCGGTCGCACAGCACGAACTTCACTTGATCGCGCGCAGTCAGGTGCGCGAGATTCCCGTAGCGATTGCGCGCCAGCTCACCCGAGCCCGGCGTCTTGAGGTCCAGCACCTTGATCACCCGCTCATCGACTGCACCCACGTCGAGCGCGCCACTGGTCTCCAGCGACACTTCGAACCCGCCGTCGCAAAGGGCGCGCAACAACGGCAGGCAAGGCTTCTGCGCGAGCGGCTCGCCGCCGGTGACGGTGACGTGATGTACACCAAAGTTGCACACCGTGGTCACGACTTCCGAAATTTCCATCCAGTCGCCGCCGTGGAAGGCGTATGCGGTATCGCAATACTGGCAGCGCAATGGACAGCCGGTGAGGCGCACAAACACCGTGGGCAGGCCCATGGTACGGGTCTCGCCCTGCAACGAGAGGAAAATCTCGGTGATGCGCAGTCTTTCCATCGCGGTCGCCGTCGGGCAGGCCGATGCACGAGGCGTTCCCGGTGGGGGTCGCGTGCGCGAAGGCCATGCAGCAGCCGTATCACTGTACGTCGTGGAGCAGGGCACCGCAAACCGGGCAGCATTCGCGCCGAAGAAGAGTGCCGCGTGACCACGGACGGCTCCCACGCGGACCCGTCCATGGCGGTGCCCGGCGCGACTAATGCCCCTCCTGCTGCATGCGCTGCAAGCGCTCCTGGGCCAGTCGCGCGGCGGCGGAATCGGGGTATCGGGTCGTAAGCTCAGTGAGGGCCTGGCGCGCGTCATCCCACTGCCCCAGCTCGTAGTTGACGTATCCGACCTTGAGCAGGGCGTCCGGCACCTTGGCACTCTTGGGATAGAAGTCGAGGAGCTTGTGGAACTCGACCAGCGCCTGCGGGAAGTTGCGGGTCACGTAGCTCGCTTCACCCAGCCAGTACTGCGCGTTGTCGGCGAGCCGCCCTTTCGGGTAGGTGTTGAGGAAGCTGCGAAACGCCTCCGCAGCTTCCTGATAATGCCGGTCCTTGAGCAGCCCGAATGCGCGCTCGTAGGCGGCATCCTCGCCGTCGTCGGCCGATCCACCGGCGGCGCCGGCGGAAGGCGCACCGGTCGTGGTTTCGCCGGTCTCCGCTTGCGCCGGCGCGGATGGCGAGGCAGAGGGAGTGCGCATCATGACAGGAGGCGTGGAACCGCCGGGCTTGCCGCCCGGTACGGCAGCACCCGGTGCGGCGGATGCGCCGCCCGGCTCCAGGCGGCGCAGGCGCTGATCGAGGTCCAGGTAAAGATCACGCTGCTGTTGCTGCAGCGTGCCCAGCTGATGGGACTGCTCCTCGAGATCGCCACGCAGGCGCTGCACGTCCTCCTCGAGCCGCTGCAGGCGTGTGAGCAGGTCGACCAGGCTCTGGCTCTCCAGGCGATTGACCCGTGCCTCCAGTGCCTCGGCGTCGACGCGCGCCAGGGACGGACCGGCGCACGCACAGAGCAGCGCGCTGGCAGCAAGCGCAATTGCATGGCGCTGCAACACGATCAGCGCACCGGGTAGACGATCTCGACGCGCCGGTTCTGCTGCCAGGCGTACTCGTCGTGGCCGTCGACGGCCGGCTTCTCTTCACCGTAGCTGACGGTGGTAATCTGGCCCTGTGGCACGCCCTGGATGGTCATCAGACTGCGTACCGCCTGCGCGCGGCGCTCGCCGAGCCCGATGTTGTACTCGCGTGAGCCGCGCTCATCGGCATGGCCTTCCAGAGTGACGTGGACCTGCGGGTTGGCCACCAGGTACTGGGCATGAGCCGCGATGATGTCACGGTCTGCGGGGCGAACCTCGTTGCTGTCGTAGTCGAAGTAGATGATCCGCTGCGACAGCGGACTGGACGGATCTTCCCACGGGCGACCCGACAGAGAGCCCGCGCCGGCGATGCCCACGCCGCTCGCACCGGTACTTGCTCCCTCCCCGTTCCGATCTTCCACCGCCGCGTCGCCGCCGCGCCTGGCGCCCATGCTGCTGCAGGCCGCCAGCAGTACGCCGATCACGATCAACGAAGCCACCCTGGTGAAACGCCGCATACCTTTCTCCTGTCGTTAGAGTGTTCTGATCGCGGCCGGCAATTGCCGCTGCGCGCTACCGGCCGCGAAGCAGCGCGCGATTATCCCACAAATTGCCCGGCACGGAGCAGCGCCCGCGCTCAGCGCAATGTCGGCCCCCAGGCCGGCTCGCGCACGTCGCCCTCCTCCAGAACCAGCCGCTGGCGCACTCGGCCGTCCACCGAAACGGCAGCCAGCACTCCGCGTCCGGCATCTTCGGTCGCATAGAGGATCATGCTGCCGTTGGGTGCGAAGCTCGGCGACTCGTCGAGCGCGCCGTCGGTCAGCACCCGCAGCAGATGCGTCTTGAGATCCATCACCGCAATGACAAAGCGCCCGTTCACCTGATGCACCATCGCGATCTGGTCGCCGCGCGGCGAGAACTCGCCGCGCGCGTTGTAGTCGCCATCGAAAGTGATGCGCCGCGCGGCGCCGCCTTCGGCGGGCACCTGGTAGAGCTGCGGCTTGCCACCGCGGTCGGAGGTAAACACGATGCTGCGTCCGTCGGGCGCCCAGGTCGCCTCGGTGTCGATAGCGCTGCTGTTGGTGAGGCGCTGCAACAGCTTGGTGGACAGATTCATGGTGTAGATGTCGGGATTGCCGTCGCGCGACAACGTGAGCGCCAGGCGCTGGCCGTCCGGCGAGAACGCCGGAGAGCCGTTGATCCCCTCGAAGCTGGCCACGGCGTTGCGCGCGCCCGAGCTCACTTCCTGGATAAAGACCTGCGAGCGCCCCTTCTCGAACGACACATAGGCGAGCCGTGTGCCGTCGGGTGACCAGGTGGGCGACATCAGCGGCTGCTTGGAGCGCAGAATGGTCTGCGAATTGAAGCCGTCGGCGTCGGCCACCATCAGCGCGTAGCTTGCCGGTTTGGTGCGGGTCGCGGTGATGTAGGCGATGCGGGTGTTGAACACACCGGGCTGGCCGGTCAACTGCTCGTAGACGAGATCGCTGATGTAGTGCGCCACGCGTCGCAGCTCGTTGGTGCGGGCGGGAATGGTATAACCGGCGAGCTGCGTGCCCTTGAACACGTCCAGGAGCTGGAACTGCACGACGTAGCCTCCGTCGCCGCCGGGCCGCACCTTGCCGACCACCACGTCGTCGACGCCCAGCACCCGCCAGTTCTGGAAGTTGACCTGGCCGCCCTCCGCAGGCCGCTCCAGCATCTGCTCCGGCGGCAGCGGCGCGAACTGCCCGCTGCGGCGCAGGTCCGCAGCGACAATCGCAGCGATGTCCTCCTGCGGCGGCATACCCTCCGCGCCGAACGGGACGACGGCGATGGGCAAGGCCCCCTCCACGCCCTGGGAGATCTCGATGGTGAGCGCCGCATGCGCGGTGCCGGTGGTGACCAGCAGCACGGCGAAGAGCCAGTGCCACGGGCGTCGGTGCAGGTATCGCATCATGCCTCCGGGCTGAACACGAATCGTAACTCGCGGAAGTTGTCGAACAGGGACGGGTCGGGCGGCAGCGGCAAGGGCGAGGCCTTGCGCACGGCGGTCTCCACGGAACGGTCGAATGCCGCATCACCGCTGCTTTGCACGATGCGCACGCCCACCACCTCGCCGCCGGGGATGACATTCACCAGCACCGTGCAGGACAGCCCCCTACCGGAGCTCGGCGGGCGCAGCCAGTTGCGCTCCACGTTCTGCTTGATCACTTCGGTGTACTGGTTGACCACGCCGCTTCGGAGCCCTGCCCGACGCTGGTGCTCCTCGGCCGCCAGCTGTTCCTGCAGTGCCTTCTCCGCCTCGGCGCGCTGGCGCGCCGCTGCCGCCTGCTGCGCCGCCTCCGCCTCGGCTTTTTTCCTGGTCTCGGCCTCGGCGGCTTTCTTCGCTTCGGCTTCCGCCTTCTTCTTTGCCTCTGCTTCCGCCTGCTTCTTCGCTTCGGCGTCCGCCCTCTTCTTGGCGAGCGCCTCGGCCTCGGCCTTCTTCCTGGCCTCGTCCTCGGCTTTCTTCTTCGCCAAGGTCTCCGCCTCCGCCTTCTGTTTGGCGAGCGCCTCCTGCTCGGCTTTGAGCTTCGCCAGATGCTCGGTCTCGGCCTTTTGCTCCTGCTTGATTTTTGCGAGGCGATCGGCCTCGGCCTCGGCCTGCTTCTTCAGCTGCTCCTGCCGCGCCTCCTCGGCCTGTTGCGCGGCCATGCGCTGCTCCTCCAGCTTCGCGGCACGGCGCTGCTCCTCGACCTGCTGGCGCTGGATCTGCTCGAGCCGCTGTTCTTCGCGCACGCGCTGCGCTTCGGCCGCGCGTGCGGCGTCTTCCAGCTCGCGCTGGTGCGCCTGCTCCTGGTCGCGCTTGCGCTGCTCGGCCTGGCGCAGCTTCTCGGCCTCGGCCGCCACCTTGCTGTCGTCGACCACCTGGGCCTGGATGATTTCGGGCTGCGGCGTGCCGGAGGGCTTGGGCGTCCAGTCGAGGCTGAAAATCAGGCCGACGATCAGCACCACGTGCACCAGCACCGCGTACAGCAGTGCGCGCGGATGGGTTCGGATTTCATCCCACATGGACATGGCTTACCTGCCGGAGGTCTGGTCCGGCTGCTCGGTCATCAGACCGATGGTCGGGGCACCCGCGCCCTGCAGCAGGGCCATGAGCCGTACGACGCGCCCGTAGCCGACCTGCTCGTCGCCACGTACCAGGATCTGCCTGTTGGGCTTGATGCGCAGCACCGCCGCGATCCTGGTGACCAGTGTCTGGGCATCGACCGAATGCTCGGGCTGTTCGCCGATGTTGAGGAAGTAGTCACCGGCGGCATCTACGCTGACGATCACCGGCGTGTCGTCCTCATTCGGAAGCGGCTCCGAGGTCGCCTGCGGCAGGTTCACCTCCACGCCCTGGTTGAGCAACGGTGCGGTAATCATGAACACCACCAGCATGACCAGCATGACGTCGATGAACGGGACCACGTTGATCTGCGACATCGGTCGTTTGCGCATCCGTTGACGGGCCATCGCTCAGCACCTCCCGCGGCGGTGCATGGACCCGGAGCGGCGCGCGCACTGCGCTGCATTGCGCGCCGAGGCCGGTTTCCCGCCCGTGACGCTCACTCGTGCGCCTGGCGCTGGAGGAGCGTGGAGAACTCCTCCAGAAAGTTGTCGTAGCGATTCACCAGGCGCTCGACGTCGTTGGAGTAGCGGTTGTAGGCGATCACCGCCGGGATGGCCGCGAACAGGCCCATGGCGGTTGCCACCAGCGCCTCGGCGATGCCCGGAGCCACCATGGCGAGCGTTGCCTGGTGCACGTTGGCCAACCCGCGGAAGGAATTCATGATGCCCCATACGGTGCCGAACAGGCCGACATAGGGGCTGGTGGAACCGACCGTGGCCAGAAACGAGAGATGGGTGTCGAGGATGTCGATCTCGCGCGACAGTGCGACGCGCATCACGCGCTGCGCCCCTTCCACCACGTCCATGGGCTCGGCGCCGCTGCGCTTGCGCAGGCGTGCGAACTCCTTGAAGCCGGCCTCGAAGATGCTTTCCATGCCGCGCACCTCCCGGCGACGCGAGGCGATCTGCTTGTAGATTGCCCCGAGATCGCCGCCCGACCAGAAGCGCTGCTCGAACTCGTCCGCAGCCCCCCGCGCGACCTTGATGGTGTTCCACTTGCGAAAGATCATAGTCCACGACACCAGCGAGGCCATGGCCAGCAGCAGCATGACCAGCTTCACCAGCGGGCTCGCGCCGGTGATCATGTGGACCAGGGACAGGTCAGCCGACATCCGGAAGCTCCGCAAGCACGCCAGGGGGAATGGGCCTCGGGCGCAGGCACCCGGCATCCAGACACGCGATGCGCACCTGTCCCCGGGCCAGCGTCTGCACCGGATCGCCGCAGCGGCGCACCTCCTGAGCGAAGCTCATGCTGGCGCGGCCGCGATCACTGAGCGTGACGCTGATCTGCAGGGTGTCGTTGAAACGGGCAGGCTTGAGATAGTCCAGACTCACCGCACGCACGGCGAACACGATCCCCTGCTCGGCAATCAACCGATCCTGTTCGAAGCCGAGACTGCGCAACCACTCGGTGCGCGCACGCTCCATGAACCTGAGGTAGTTCGCGTAGTAGACCACGCCGCCGGCGTCGGTATCTTCGTAGTAGACCCGTACCGGCCAGAGAAACTCGATCAATCCCGTCAAACCTCCCGTGCCGCCGGGGCGCACGCATGGCTCCGGCGCCACCGAAAGCGTTGGCGATTATTCCACAGACCGGCAGAAGAGCGCCAAGGAAAATTGCAGCGCAGCTTGCGGCGCACACGCCTCAGGGCGCGTGGAACAAGTCCAGCACCTCTCCGGTTCCCGCGCCCGGCCGCGGCGCGGCGAGACCGAAATGCTGATAGGCACCGGGCGTGGCGATGCGCCCGCGCGCGGTGCGCATCATGAAGCCCTGCTGGATCAGATAGGGCTCGAGCACGTCTTCAATGGTGCCGCGTTCTTCACCGATCGCAGCAGCCAGACTCTCGACGCCGACCGGTCCGCCGTCGAACTTCTCGATCAGGGTGAGCAAGAGCCTGCGGTCCTGGGCATCGAATCCGCAGCGGTCGACCTTCAGCATCGCCATCGCCTGATCGGCCACCGTGGCCGTGATGCGCCCGCCGGCCTTGACCTCGGCGTAGTCGCGAACCCGGCGCAGCAGCCGGTTGGCGACGCGCGGTGTGCCGCGCGAGCGGCGCGCCAGCTCCGCCGCTCCTTCGACCTCGAGGTCGAGACCGAAGATGCGCGCCGAACGCAGTACGATGTCGGCGAGTTCCTCGGGCGCGTAGAACTCCAGGCGCTGCACGATGCCGAAGCGGTCGCGCAGCGGCGAAGTGAGCAGTCCGGCGCGGGTGGTGGCCCCGACCAGTGTGAAAGGCGGCAGATCCAGCTTGATGGAGCGCGCCGCCGGCCCCTCGCCGATCATGATGTCGAGCTGGTAGTCCTCCATGGCCGGGTACAGCACTTCCTCCACCACCGGAGTGAGGCGGTGGATCTCGTCGACGAATAGCACGTCGTTCGGTTCGAGATTGGTGAGCAGCGCAGCGACATCGCCCGGGCGTTCCAGCACCGGGCCGGAAGTGTGGCGCAGCTGCACGCCGAGCTCGTTGGCGATGACGTGTGCCAGGGTGGTCTTTCCGAGTCCGGGCGGACCGAAGATGAGGACGTGGTCGAGCGCCTCACCACGCGCCGCCGCAGCCTGGATGAAAATCTCCATCTGCTCGCAGACCGGGCGCTGGCCCACATAGTCGGCAAGCCGGCGCGGGCGCAGCGCACGATCCAGTACCTCATCCTCGGCGCGCGCCTGCACGGCAACGGTGCGATCGTGCTCCATTTCGCTGCTGGCCCTGGCTCGGTTCCACGACACTCTACACTATCGCGCTTCGGGCGGGCAAAATACGCCGCGCACCACCAATCCCGGCGGTGCTTCGACGCGAGAGTACAGCCAACCGCACCATGCACGATCGAGCCGACCCTGCCCCGTGCGCGCGCGCCGCGCCACCCGTGAATGCTCTGCCCGGCAAATACGCCCTGCTCGCGCTGCTTTCACTGCTCTGGTGGTCTGCTGCGCTGCGCGCGGCGGAGCCGTTGCACATCCTGGTGGAGAGCGCCCATCGTACCTTGACGGTTTACCAGGGCGAGCGGATCCTCGATTTCTTCGCCAATATCTCGGTGGGACGTAACGGCGCCACGAGCGACCGGCGGCGCGGCGACAATCGCACGCCGTTGGGCACCTTCCGGGTGGCCTGGATCAACCGCGTCAGCCCCTATGACATCTTCATTGGTCTCGACTATCCGACGCCAGAGATCGCGGAGAAAGCCTACGATCAGGAGCGGATCGACGCGCGAACCCTGCGGGCGATACGCACCGCGTTCGATGAGGGACGCCTGCCACCGCAGGACACGGAGCTCGGTGGGTTCATCGGTATACACGGACTGGGACATGCCGATCCGCACATTCACAAGGCGATGAACTGGACGCAAGGGTGCATCGCACTCACCAATGAGCAGATTGAACGGCTGGTGCGCTGGGTGAAGATCGGAACTCCGGTAGAAATCCGCTGAAGGTTGTTGATTCGCGGCGGCGCCAAGGTAATCTATGAGCGCTTTGCAAGGGGTGATTCGATATTGACGCACCGATGCGGCATGGGCGCCGCTCGGAAGTCTTTTGACTTGTACAGCGCTTCGACTATGGTGTTATCGATGTTCATCTTGTTTAAGGAGAGTAAAAAATGCATAACAATCTGGCAACTGCTGCGAAAATCTCGCTCGCTGCCCTGACACTCACACTGAGCGTCGGCTGTGCATCCTTGAAGCCCGATGTCGACGCCGCGAAGTCCGCCGCGGAAGAAGCCAGGCAGCAGGCCGCACAGGCGTTGCAGGCCGCGCAGGCCGCGCAGAGCACGGCCGATCAGGCGCTGCAGGCTGCACAGCAGTCTCAGCAGTGCTGCAACGATACCAACGAGAAGATCGACAGGATGTTCAAGAAGTCCATGAACAAGTAACACCGGTATCGCAGTTGCTGCAGGAAAGGCCCCGCAGTCCGTGATTGCGGGGCTTTTTCTTTGCGCGTACGGGACGTGACACAAGCGCGCGCTTTGCAGCGTTCGGCATCCCCGGATGCGGCGCATCGCGACTGTCGCCTGCAGACGTCGGCCGACATGCGCGCCGCTCAGTACAGCGGATCTGCCTGCGGATCGACGTTCCCGTCAACGTCCGGCGGAGGGCCTGCGGCGTTGGCGCTCGCCACCGGTTGTACGCCTGCCCCGGCGATCGCGACCGGAATGCCGAGCGGCTTCTGCAACTCGCGCTTGGCCATCTCCCAGTCCACCGCCGTGCTGCGATCACGCGTAGCGGCGACGATGGTTTTCACCAGCGGCGTGATGTTGTCGCGGTAGTAGTTCTTGTCTTCCTCGAGCGGCGGGTGCACCTCGAGGTACAGGGTACCGTCGTGCCAGCCCACCTTGTAGGGCTGATTGGTCATGTGCACCGTGGTACCCACGGGCACGAGCTGGAACATGGCTGCGATGTCCTCGGGATAGAGGCGCATGCAGCCATGGGTGACCCGCATGCCGAGGCCGGCCGGATTGTTGGTGCCGTGAATCAGGTATCCGGAAATGCCCAGGCGCAGGGCGAACTGGCCGAGCGGATTGTCGGGGCCGGGCTTGACCACTTCCGGCAGAATGTCGCCCTTGGCCGCGTGCTCGACGCGGATGGATTCGGGCGGATACCAGGCGGGATCCTTGATCTTGGCCACCACCTGGGTCTGACCGGTCGGCGTCTTCCAGTACTCCCGGCCCACGCTCACCGGATGGGTGATGACCACCGGCTGTTCGCCGGGTTTGGGCCTGGGGTAGTAGTAGAGGCGCATCTCGGGAATGTTGAGCACGATGCCATCGCGCGACCCGGCGGGCAGGATGTGGCGCAGCGGCAGCACCACGATGGTGCCCTCACCAGGCAGCCAGTGATCGACGCCGGGATTGGACAGGACGATCTCCTCGTAGCCCAGGTCGTAGCGGCGCGCGATGTCGAGCAGCGTGTCCTCGTAACGCGCATCGACGGCACGCACGTCGCCGATGACATCGTCATCGGGCGACGGCAATGCGAAAGTGGCCGCGGGCGCGCCGCCGCACAACAGCAGCATCGCCAAGCCCGTCGCACATAGCAAGAGGGACCGCAGTTCTTGCGTCACTGCAGCGAATCCGCCATGAGAAAAACGTGTCATGCCTTGAGCACCGTCTGCAGCGCGCGGCGGATGATTTCCTCGCTGGGCAGTTCCGCTGTGTCCACGGCGCGCACCATGCGGCTGGCTTCCTGTGGCTTGTAGCCAAGGGCGATCAGCGCGCTCACCGCATCCTCCACCGGTCCCGCGGGCGCAGGCGCGCCGCCGCGGTCGGCGCTCTGCCCGGACAGGGGTTGAGTCCACTCGCCGAGACGATCGACCATCTCGATGAGTAGTCGTTCCGCGGTTTTCTTGCCGACGCCGGGCAGGCGCGTCAGGGTCGCGCCGTCGCGTTCCTGCACGCAGCGCACGAACGCGTCGGCGCTGATGCCGGAAAGAATGGCGAGCGCCAGCCGCGGCCCCACGCCGTTGACGCGGATCAGGTGCCGGAACAGCGTGCGGTCGCGATCGCGTATGAATCCGCACAGCACCTGCGCGTCCTCGCGCACCACGAGGTGCGTATAGAGGATCACCTCCGAGCCCACGGCGGGAAGGTCATAGAAGGTGGACATCGGCGCCTCGACCTCATAGCCGACGCCGTGCACCTCGACCAGCAGCTGGGGCGGCTGCTTGTGCACCAGCACGCCGCGCAGACGACCGATCATCGCAGCCGCCCGCGCCGTACCGCACGCGCCTCGGGCAGATGCGTCAGCGTCTGGCGCGTGTGGCCGTGGCACAACGCCACCGCCAGAGCGTCGGCCGCGTCCGCCTGGGGCGAGGCGGGCAGCGCCAGCAGAACGCGCACCATGTGCTGAACCTGGCGCTTGTCGGCACCACCGCGTCCGACGATCGCCTGCTTCACCTGGCGCGGCGTGTACTCGCGCACCGGCAGCTCGCGCGTCGCACAGGCACAGATCGCCGCGCCGCGCGCCTGGCCGAGCTTCAATGCGGCATCGGCGTTGCGGTGCAGGAACACCTGCTCGACGGCCGTCTCCTGCGGCTGATGGATTTCGACGATGTCGCTGATGGCGGCGAAGATCGCCGCCAGGCGTTCCGGGAGCGAAGTCTGCCGCAGCCGTACGCACCCGCTCGCCACATGGCGGTTGCGGCTGCCGTCGACGTCGATGACGCCGTAACCGGTGACCAGCGAGCCGGGATCGATCCCGAGGATGCGCAGCATGCGCAGCTCAGCAGGCGCGGTGGTTGGGGCGGGCCGGGAGCGGATGGGTCTTCACTCGATCTGCGCCATGACGGCATCGGGGATGTCTGCATTGGAGTAGACGTTCTGCACGTCGTCCAGGTCCTCGAGCATGTCCAGAAGCTTTACCATCTTCCTGGCGTCCTCGATCTCCAGCACTGCGGAGGTCGAAGCGCGCTGGGTGATTTCGGCCTGCTCGGGAGCGAGTCCCGCATCCAGCATCGCCTGCTTGACATCGAGAAAACCGGCGGGCGTGGTGAGCACCTCGGTGGAGCCGTCGTCCTCCGTCACCACGTCCTCGGCCCCGGCCTCGAGCGCCACGGCCATGATGCGGTCCTCGTCGGCTCCGGGCGGGAAATACAGCACACCCGCCTCGGTGAACAGGTAGGCCACCGAGCCGTCGGTGCCGAGATTGCCGTTGCATTTGGTGAAGGCATGGCGCACTTCGCCCACCGTGCGGTTACGGTTGTCGGTCACGCAGTCAACCATCACCGCCACGCCTCCGGGCCCGTAGCCCTCGTAACGCACCTCCTCCAGGCTCGAGTCGTCCCCCCCTCCCGCACCGCGCTTGATGGCGCGTTCCACGGTATCCTTGGTCATGTTCGCACCGAGCGCCTTGTCGATGGCTGCCCGCAGCCGCGGGTTGGCCGCAGCATCGCCGCCACCCATGCGTGCCGCGACGGTGATCTCGCGGATCAGTCGCGTGAAGAGCTTCCCGCGCTTGGCATCCTGGGCGTTCTTGCGATGCTGGATGTTGGCCCACTTGCTGTGACCTGCCATGGCGTCGTTCTCGATCAGAAAAAGCCAAAGAATATACTAAGCCACCGGAAAGTTTGCGAACCGCCATACAAACGGTACCGCGCCGGAGCCGCCTCAGCGTGAAGTCGAAACTGCGGCGTGCTCGAAGCAGCCGCTCGCCAGGAAGGTGCAGACCTGCGCGGCGACCCGCACGGAAAGCAGCAGCCCGGTGTGCGTCGACGGCACAACCAGGTGGTCGGTCATGCCGGGAACGTGGGTCTCCTGCACCGACACCGTGCCGTCGTGCGGCGCGGGCGGTGCGCCGATCAGGCAGCCCACCCCGAGGCCGGCGCTCCCGGCGATGACTCCGAGCGCCCGGTCCGCGCGCCAGTCCGGTCCCTCCGCCAACAGCGCCTGCTCGGTACTGCGCCCCAGCAGCAGCCGCCCGTAACCATGCGCCGCGAGCCGGCGCGCGACCTGGCTTCCGCGCGCCGGCGGCCCGAGCAGCACCACGCGCCCGGGTCGCTGGTCGGGATGGTCCTGGAACAGGCGCAGGATGAGCAGTCCGCCGAGGCTGTGCCCAACCCAGTGCACCACGGGTGCGCGCACAGCGGCCGCATGACGTTGCAACCGCGCGGCGTTGGCCCCGAGCGGCTCGCGCACGCTGGGATAGGAAAACGCCTGCGCGGCATAGCCGCAGCGGAACAGACGCCGGCGCAACGGCGCCATGGCCAGCGCGCGCATCCACAGACCGTGGACGACGATGACGGCCTCCAGAGCATCGGGGGCGGTCGGCGGTTCAGCGGACATGATCCCACCTGGATTCGCATCGATGGCCGGCGGCGCTGCGTGCCGCAGGACCGCGGTACGTGGTTCCGGTTACGGGCGGCCCGCAGTACGCAGCAGGTTGCAGGGAGATCTCAAGGGATTTCACCGGAAGGCAGGTGCGCGGTCCGCAACCGCGATCAGAGCACACCGACCTGCACCAGTATGGCTTCGCGATTGGTGGGCGAACTGGCGAGTGCCGCTGCGGCGTCGCGCCCCAGCCAGCGGAATTCCACATGCTCGTGCGGGTCGAGCCGCACGGGCACGCGCTCCTCGATCTGCAGGTGGAATACGTGCTCCACATTCTCGTGCGCATCCGGTGCGTAGCGCTGGCGCCAGGGCGGGACGATCCGGAAGCGGTTGCGCGTTTCGCAGTCGACCAGCGCCGCCGGCGGCACGTCGAGTCCCGTCTCTTCGACCACTTCGCGGTGTGCCGCCTCGGCCGGCGTCTCGTCCCATTCCAGGCTTCCGGTCACCGACTGCCAGAAGTCTGCGGGTACACGCCGGCGCAGCAGCAGCACCTCGCCGGCACGGGTATGAACCACGACCAGCACCGATATCGGGCGCTTGTATGCGCGCGGCTGCATGGCTCGCTCCTCGCGGAGTTGTCGTTGCAGATTCGTGAGCGGTGCGCCCGCCGGACCCGGCGCTCCTGCAATGCGCATGGTAGAAGACACCCGACCCACGGGTCCCCGCGGCGACGCCGGCGCGTGGCGTCGCTTCGCGGCGGATCAGAGACGCGAACGCGAGCGGGCGCTCACCTGGTGACCGGGCGCAGGCGGATGTTGAGCTCGGAGAGCTGGCTGTCGGCGACCGGTGCGGGGGCACCGGTAAGCGGGCAGCTGGCGGTCTGGGTCTTGGGAAAGGCCATGACGTCGCGTATGGAGGCGGAGCCTGTCATGAGCATCACCAGGCGGTCCAGTCCGAAGGCGATGCCGCCGTGCGGCGGACAACCGTACTGCAGGGCGTCCAGCAGGAAGCCGAACTTCTCGCGCGCCTCCTGCTCGCCGATGCCAAGCAGGCGAAACACCGCGCTCTGCAGTTCCGGCCGGTGTATACGCACCGATCCACCGCCGAGCTCGGTCCCGTTCAGGACCAGATCATAGGCACGTGACAGGCACTGCCCGGGCCGTGCCTCCAACGCCGCGGCATCCTCGACCCGGGGCGCAGTGAACGGGTGATGCAAAGCCATCCAGCGTGACTCGCCCTCGTCCCACTCGAACATGGGAAAGTCGACCACCCACAGCGGACGCCAGCCGCGTTCCACCAGCCCGCGGTCGTGGCCGAGCCGAACGCGCAAGGCGCCGAGCGCCTCGTTGACCACGCTCGCGCGGTCGGCACCGAAGAAGATCAGATCCCCGCTCTGCGCGCCGGTGCGTGCAAGGATCTGCTCCACCACCGCATCGGGCAGGAACTTGAGTATGGGCGACTGCAGCCCGCTGCGACCGGCGGCGGAGTCGCTCACCTTGATATATGCGAGGCCCTTGGCACCGAAGCGGCCCACGTAGGCGGTGTAGTCGTCGATCTCCTTGCGCGTCAGACTCGTGCCACCCGGCAGACGCAACGCCGCCACCCGGCCATGCGGATCCTGGGCGGGTGCGGCGAACACCTTGAACTCCACGTCCGCCATCAGATCGGAAAGCCCGGTGAGCTCCAGCGCGATGCGCAGGTCGGGCTTGTCGACGCCGTAGCGCGCGATCGACTCCGCGTAGGACATGCGCGGAAAAGGCTCCGGCAGCCGGATCTCCAGGACGTGCAGGAAGAGATCACGGATCATCTGCTCCATGACATCGGTGATGCCCCGCTCGTCCAGGAACGAGGTCTCGATGTCCAGCTGCGTGAATTCCGGCTGGCGGTCGGCGCGCAAATCCTCGTCACGGAAGCAGCGCACGATCTGATAGTAACGGTCGAAACCACTCATCATCAGCAGCTGCTTGAAGAGCTGCGGCGATTGCGGCAAGGCGAAAAATGCCCCGGGGTGAGTGCGGCTGGGCACCAGATAGTCGCGCGCTCCCTCCGGCGTGGCGCGCGTCAGCATCGGCGTCTCGATGTCGAGGAACCCGTGGCGGTCCAGGAAGTTGCGCAGATTCTGGGCAATGCGCGCGCGCAGCCGGATGTGCTGCTGCATGTGCGGGCGGCGCAGGTCGAGATAACGGTAGCGCAGCCGGACCTCTTCGTTGACATCCTCTTCATCGAGCTGGAAGGGGGGCGTTTCGGCGCGGTTCAGAACCTCGAGGCCCAGCGCCGCCACCTCGATGCGCCCGCTGCGCAGCTCCGGGTTCTCGGTGCCCGCGGGACGCGCGCGCACCTCGCCGGTGATCTGGAGCACGTATTCGCTGCGCACCCGTTCGGCCTGCGCGAAGGTGTCGGGACGGTCCGGATCGAACACCACCTGCACCAGACCTTCGCGGTCGCGCAAATCGATGAACAGGACGCCGCCGTGGTCGCGGCGCCGGTTCACCCAGCCACACAGCGTCACGGACTGGCCGATCAGCGACGCATCGAGATCACCGCAGTAGTGCGTGCGCATCGCGCAGACCCTTCGTCCCGGAGAGGCGGCGGGTACCGCCGGAAAACCGGAAATGTTACGGGGTACCGCCGGGGGGTGCAACCGCGACCCGCGGGGACGCAGCACCGGCTCCACGCCACACGGGGACTATTACGCCCAGGGAGATGATCATTTTCACGCCTTCGTCGATGCTCATGTCGAGCTCGATCACTTCGCGGCGCGGTACCATGATGAGGAAGCCGGAGGTCGGGTTGGGCGTGGTCGGAACGAACACGTTGATGACTTCCTCGCCGGTGCGGGCCTGCACCTCGCCGACCGTCTCGCTGGTCTGGAAAGCCAGCGACCACACGCCGGTGCGCGGATACTCCACCAGCAGCACCTTGCGAAAGGCGCGGGTTCCCGAGGTGAACACCGTTTCCATGACCTGCTTGACGCCGGCATAGATGGTGCGCACCAGCGGTATGCGCGCCAGCAGCCGCTCCGAGGCCAGCACCAGGCGCCGGCCCAGCAGGTTGGCGGCAATCATGCCCGTGAGCAGCACGATCACGATGGTGAGCACGATCCCCAGGCCGGGGATCGAGTAGCCGAGCCACGCCTGGGGCCGGGCGCCGGGCGGCAGCAGGAGCAGCGTGCGGTCCATGGTGTCGACCAGGACCTTGAGCACCAGAAAAGTCACGCCCAGCGGCACCCACACCAGCAGCCCGGCGATAAGATAGCGACGCAGCAGCGACATGGTCTGGAAGCCGGGTACCCCGCCGCGGGCTCAGTCCGAGGCGCCGCCGGCGGCAGCGGCCGCCGCCTTGCCATCGGGCTTGGAGGGCTCGCTCTTCGTTGCCGGCTCGGTCTTGGCCGGCTCGGACTCGGTGACGTTTTTCTTCTTCCCGGACTTGAAATCGGTCTCGTACCAACCGCCCCCCTTGAGGCGGAAACCGGCGGCGGAAATCAGTTTCTGCAACTGCGGCTCGCCGCACGCCGGGCACTGCGTCAGCGCCGGATCGCTCATCTTCTGTATGGTTTCCAGTTCGTGCCCGCAGGCACGGCACCGGTATTCGTAAATTGGCATGGCGAGAAATCTCCTGAGGGAAATCGCGTCGCGGGTCGGCGACCCCCATGGTTACCGATCTAGGGGCGACCGGCAGCGGAATCAAGTGTGCCCGATTATATGGGAGGCACGGCCGCGACGCACCGCAAACCGGTGCACGATTCGGCAATGTCCGTGCTCCGGTTTCGCACCACCGCCGTTTCTGCAACAATGACGGATGCGGTCCGTCACCGGACCGCGCCGGGAATCATGGTTACTTCATGGCCGAGAAAGTCGTGTTCATGCTGCTCAATTCCAACCCTGATGCCCCGGCCACGCTCGCTGCGCCGTTCTTCCAGGCCACGGTGGCGGCGGCCCTGGACCTGGAGGTGGAGATGTACTTCGCCTCGCGTGCCGCTGCCCTGCTGCGCCGCGGGGTCGCCGAGCAGATGTTTCCCAGCGGAAAACGCGAGCGCTCGATCTACGCTTTCATGCAGGACGCCCATCAGGCGGGTGTGAAGTTCTACATCTGCGGCGCCGCCATGGCGGACAACGGCATCGACGAAGCGAGCGCCATACCGGAGATGGACGGTGTGCGCGGTGGAGCCGCCTTCATCAGCACCGCGGTCGAGGAGGGAGTCGTCGTCCTGACCTACTGAGCGCCTTCGCCGGCGCCGCCGGAACTCTTCGCATGCGCGAGCGCTATACCGATATCCCGCAGGTCGGCCGACGCGATCTTACCACCCTGCGCACCCTGTGGCCGTATGTCTGGAGCTATCGCGGCCGGGCCGTGTTCGCCGTGCTGATGCTGGTGCTGGCGAAGGTCGCCGCGGTGGGCGTACCGTTGCTGCTCAAGCACATCATCGACGCCCTCGACACCACTCATGGCGCGGTGCTGACCCTGCCGCTCGCGCTACTGCTCGGCTACGGCGCCCTGCGTCTCGCGGGCTCGCTCTTCAACGAGCTTCGCGATGCGGTGTTCGCCAAGGTGCGCCACGGCATCGTGCGCCACATCTCGCACCAGCTGCTCACGCATCTTCATACGCTGTCGCTGCGCTTTCACCTGGAGCGCAAGACCGGCGGCATCACCCGGGACATCGAGCGCGGCACCAGCAGCCTGAGCAACCTGCTGGTCTACCTGCTGTTCAACATCCTGCCGACCCTGGTGGAGGTCGGTCTGGTGGCGGGCATTCTGCTCACCAAGTACAGCGTCTGGTTCGCGGTCGTCACCTTCATCACCGTGGCCATCTACGTGGCGCTCACCTTCGTCATCACCGAGTGGCGCATGAAGTTCCGCATGACCATGAACGCGCTCGACTCCCAGGCCAACTCCCAGGCCATCGACAGCCTGCTCAACTACGAAACCGTCAAGTACTTCGGCAACGAGGCGTACGAGCTGCGCCGCTACGATGCCACGCTGACCGAATGGCAGAGCGCGGCCATCAAGAGCCAGACTTCGATGTCGGCGCTGAATTTCGTGCAGGGCACGATCATCACCGGCGGCGTCACCAGCATCATGGTCATGGCCGCCAGCGGTGTCGTGCACGGCACCATGACGCTCGGCGACCTGGTGCTGGTGAACGCCTTCCTGCTGCAGATGTTCGTCCCGCTGAACTTCCTCGGCGTCGTCTACAGCCAATTCAAGCATGCGCTTGCGGACATGGACCGCATGTTCAGTCTGATGGAGCAGCGCCCCGAGATCCTCGATGCGCCGCACGCCGCGACGCTGATCGCCGGATCGGCCGAGGTGCGCTTCGAGCACGTGCAGTTCGCCTACGACCCGGGACGGCAGATCCTGTTCGATGTGGACTTCGAAATTCCACCGGGGCGCAAGGTGGCGGTGGTAGGACCGAGCGGCGCCGGCAAATCGACGCTCGCGCGGCTGCTGTTCCGGTTCTATGACGTGACCGGCGGGAAGATTCTGGTCAACGGCCAGGACATCCGTGCCGTGGCCCAGCAGAGTCTGCGCAGCGCCATCGGCATCGTTCCGCAGGACACCGTGCTGTTCAACGAAACCATCTACCACAACATCGCCTACGGCCGGCCGGGTGCAAGCCGCGAAGATGTGATTCGCGCCGCGCAGCTCGCGCACATCCACCAGTTCATTGCGGCGCTGCCCAAGGGCTACGACACGCTGGTGGGCGAACGCGGGCTGAAGCTGTCCGGTGGCGAGAAGCAGCGCGTCGCGATCGCCCGTGCCATCCTCAAGAACCCGCGCATCCTGGTGTTCGACGAGGCCACGTCCAGCCTCGATTCACAGTCCGAGCAGGCCATCCTCGAGGCGCTGGAAGAGGTCGCGGCCGACCACACCACCCTGGTGATCGCGCACCGCCTGAGCACCATCGTCGACGCCGATCAGATCCTGGTGCTGGAGCACGGACGCATCATCGAGCGCGGTACGCACCAGGAGCTGCTTGCGGCGGGCGGGCTGTATGCGGGCCTCTGGATCCTGCAGCAGCACGAGGGCGAAGAGCCGGAACCTGCGCTCCAGCCCCGACCGGAGCTGCGGCGCGCCACCTGACCTGAGGTGGCCTGGTCCAAGCCGTTCGGGCACACAGTCCCGACGACCACGCTATCGCGATGGCGTCGACCCGTGCGCTCGGAGCATCCTTCGATTCGTCGGCGCAAGTCAGGTCAGCAGTACCGCCACGATTCCCGTGATGAATATCCCGTCGAAGGTGCCTGCCCCACCGATGGAGGCGATCGGCGTACCAAGGCGGCGCACATCGCGCAGGCGCAGCAGGTCGGCGCCGATCAGCACGCCCATGGTGCCGCCGATGTAGGCGAGCGGTGCACTCTGCTCGGGAAGCAGCAGCAGCGCCACCATTGCGGCGCTCACCGGCGCCACCAGCACGGGCATGCCGATGCCGATGCCCGGAACGGGACGGCTGACCACGTGTGAGATGGTGGCGAGCAACGTCACCGCCAGCACCACGTCCCACAGCGGCAGGCCATGGAAGGCGATCAGATATGCCGAAAAGAACGTGGGCACCAGACCGCCTCCGACGTTCACCGCGATCATTGTCTTGCCGGTGAAGGGCTGGCGCGTGTCGCCGATCGATCCTCGCAGCGTGCTCATGTATTCCTGGGGAGGCGGACGGGCATCGACCATGAACAAGGGCAGGTTGAGGGTGCTCCCGATCACCGAGGTGAGCAGCAGCAGCATGGCCGAGCCCGGCGACAGACCGAGCTTGTCGAAGGCGAGGGTCAGGGCGCCAACCTGGACGAATGCCATCAGCAGCGCCAGGCCACCCACGAAGATGAGCAGCCGCATTGCCGAACCGGGCGGGCGCATCGCCACGGGTCTTGCCATTCAGAGCGGGCGCACGATGAGTGGCACCCGCATTTCCTCGGGCGACGTGCCGCCGTGCACGCCGCGCGGGCGGAACGGTCGTTCGCCGCTCACCGAGTCCTTGATCACGTACCGCGCCTTCGTGAGCATGGCGTAGTCACCGACGCGCTCCGCAAGCGCCGGGTGGGGCGGCCCGCATCCGAACCAGCCTTGCGCCACCAGTGCTCTGCTCTCATAGAGGGTGCAGGCATGCGCGAGATGCTCATTCACGTAGTCCTGGAACCGCGTCTGCTCGCCCGGTCGCACGTAGCAGTAGGCGACGCGCGGCTCGCCGCACAGGGGAAGTGCGAGACAGCGCTGCAGCACCGGATGATCGTCGAGCTCCACGTAATCCTCCGGCTCGACATCCACGAATCCGTGGTCGGCGGTGACGATGAGCAGCGCGTCGCTGCCCTGCGCCTGTGCCACGAGACGCGCGTACGCCGCGTCGATTTCGGCAAAATGCTCGTGCACCGCGACACTGTCGACACCATGCACGTGCGCGCGGCGGTCGAAATCCGGCCAGTAGGCATAGGTGAAACCGGGGTCCGGCTCGCGCAGACGCTGTAGCAGGCTGGTGAAAAGCGCATCGAGACTGGCGTAACCGTGGCGCATACCGCGCCCGGCCCCGGCCCGGCTGTAGGCGGAATCGACGATGGAGTGCGGCAGCAGGATCTGCGAGCACACCGGCAGGCGGTCGAATACCGGCGCTGCGCCGAGCACTCGCCGCGGGTCGAACCCGGCGGCGGCCAGATCCAGCCCACCGGCACGGGAACGGAACGGCAGGATGGTGGTGACCATTCCGAGCCCGCGCAGATACATGAACCAGCCCGTGATGGCGTGCTGCTGGGGGGCGACACCGGTCAGAAAGGTGGAAATGGCACTCGCCGTCGTGGACGGGAAGACCGAGGTGAGCGCACCGCGCAGGTCCTGATGCAGATGACTCCCCGGACCACGCCCGAGCAGATAGTGATAGCCCATACCGTCGATGACCAGCAGCACCACCTTGCGCGCCGCGCCGAGCTCGCCGGCAGACAGCATCGAAGCCAGCCGCGGGTAGTCGGTACCTGGTCCGCCGAGAGCGGCCTCCAGTGTGCCCATCAGATTGACCAGCGATCCGCCGTCGTAGGCAGGACGCACGCGGCTCTGTTCTTCGTCGGTCGCCATGGATCCTGCCGTTCAGCCTCCGCTGCTCCCGGGCGTCGGCGATGCCCGCGGATAGCGCCGGCGCGTTCGTTCGCTCTCCTGCTGCGCAGTCCCCGCGTGCACGCTCACGCGGCCGAGCTCTTCAGGGCAGCCCGCGAAAACGCCAGCTGTCCGTCACGCACCTCCACGCGTACCAGGTCGCCCGGCCCGAAGCGTCCGGTCAGGATCTCCTGTGCCAGCGGATTTTCCAGCTGCTGCTGGATCGCACGCTTCAACGGACGCGCACCGTAGACCGGGTCGAAGCCCGCCTCGCCCAGGAGGTCGAGCGCGGCATCGGTCAGCTCCAGGTCCATGTGGCGCTCCTGCAGGCGGCGGCGCAGGAAACCGATCTGGATACTGGCGATCGCCCGGATCTGGTCGCGCATCAGCGGATGGAACACCACCACCTCGTCCACGCGGTTGATGAATTCCGGCCGGAAGTGCTGCCCGACGATCTCCATCACCGCGCTGCGCATGGCAGCGTAGTTCTCCTCGCCCGCCAGCTCCTGGATCACCTGTGAGCCAAGGTTCGAGGTCATCACCACCACGGTGTTGCGAAAGTCGACTGTGCGCCCCTGCCCGTCGGTCAACCGGCCGTCATCCAGCACCTGCAGCAGCACGTTGAACACGTCCTGGTGCGCTTTCTCCACTTCATCGAGCAGAATCACCGAGTACGGGCGGCGGCGCACGGCCTCGGTCAGGTACCCCCCCTCTTCGTAGCCCACGTACCCCGGCGGGGCGCCGATCAGCCGTGCCACGGAATGCTTCTCCATGAACTCCGACATGTCGATGCGCACCATGGCCTCTTCGGTATCGAAAAGGAACGACGCCAGCGCCTTGCACAGCTCGGTCTTGCCGACACCGGTCGGCCCCAGGAACAGGAACGAGCCGTTGGGACGGTTCGGATCGGCAAGTCCCGCACGCGAGCGCCGAATGGCGTTCGATACCGCGCGCACCGCCTCGTCCTGGCCGACCACGCGCCGGTGCAGCTCCTCCTCCATGCGCAGCAGTTTTTCGCGCTCGCCTTCGAGCATCTTGGAAACCGGAATGCCGGTCCACTTCGACACCACCTCGGCGATTTCCTCCTCGGTGACCTTGTTGCGCAGCAGCGTCATCTCCTGCATCTCCGCCTCGGCGGCGGCCGCGAGCTGCTTCTCCAGGGCCGGAATGCGTCCGTACTGCAGCTCGGACATGCGCCCCAGGTCGCCGGCTCGGCGCGCGGTTTCCAGCTCGATGCGGGCCCGCTCCAGCTCCTCCTTGATGTGCGTGGCGCCCTGCAGCGCCGCCTTCTCCGCCTTCCAGATCTCCTCGAGATCCGAGTACTCGCGCTCCAGGCGCGAGATTTCGTTCTGCAGCTGTTCCAGGCGCCGGCGGGAAGCCTCGTCGGTCTCCTTGTTCAGCGCCTCGCGCTCGATCTTCAGCTGGATGAGCCGGCGTTCGAGACGGTCCATCTCCTCCGGCTTGGAGTCGATCTCCATGCGAATGCGGCTCGCCGCCTCATCCACCAGGTCGATGGCCTTGTCCGGCAGCTGGCGGTCGGTGATGTAGCGGTGCGACAGCGTGGCCGCAGCGACGATGGCGGGATCGGTGATTTCCACACCGTGGTGGACCTCGTAACGCTCCTTCAGACCGCGCAGGATGGCGATGGTGTCCTCCACCGAGGGCTCGTCGACCAGCACCTTCTGAAAGCGCCGTTCCAGGGCGGCGTCCTTTTCGATGTACTTGCGGTACTCGTCCAGCGTGGTGGCGCCGACGCAGTGCAGCTCGCCGCGTGCCAGTGCAGGTTTCAGCATGTTGCCGGCGTCCATGGCGCCTTCGGCCTTGCCGGCGCCGACCATGGTGTGCAGCTCGTCGATGAACAGGATGATCTGCCCTTCCTGCTTGGCGAGATCGTTCAGCACCGCCTTCAGGCGCTCCTCGAACTCACCGCGGAACTTGGCGCCGGCAATCAGCGCGCCCATGTCCAGCGAAAGCAGGCGCTTGCCCTTGAGCCCCTCCGGCACCTCGCCGTTGACGATGCGCTGCGCAAGACCTTCCACGATCGCGGTCTTGCCGACACCGGGCTCGCCGATCAGCACCGGGTTGTTCTTGGTGCGACGCTGCAGCACCTGGATGGTGCGGCGGATCTCATCGTCGCGTCCGATGACCGGGTCGAGCTTGCCCTGTTCGGCGCGCTCGGTGAGATCGATGGTGTACTTCTCGAGCGCCTGGCGCTGTTCCTCGGCATTGGGATCGTCGATGCGCTCCCCGCCGCGGATCTGCTCGATGGACTTCTCCAGTGCACCCTTGGTGGCGCCCGCCTTGCGCAGCAGATCGCCCAGCGTGCCGCGATCCTCCAGTGCCGCGAGCACGAACAGCTCGCTGGAGATGTACTGGTCCTTGCGCTGCTGGGCCAGCTTGTCGGTGACGTTGAGCAGCCGGTTGAGATCATTGGAGATGTGAACCTCACCACCGGTGCCGGATACGGCAGGCAGGCGTTCCAGGGCCTCGCCCAGGGCGGAGCGCAGCTGGTTGACGTTGACGTCGGCCTGGGCGAGCAGGTGGCGCACGGTGCCACCCTGCTGATCGAGCAGCGCGGTCATGACATGCAGTGGCTCGATGAACTGGTGGTCCCGCCCCACTGCAAGCGACTGTGCGTCGGCCAGCGCCATCTGGAACTTACTGGTCAGTTTATCCATTCGCATGGGTTCGAACTCCGCATGGCTCTTGGTTCCGGAGAAACACGGCAGCCCACAGCCGCCGGAGGGTCGTACGCCCGCTATTCATGCGGCCTAAGTGGGGGCCGCTGCGTGGTTTTCAAGGCTTCTTCGGAGCCTGATAGACCTTGCGCCGGAACAGATCGTTGCGCCGGCTGACCAGACGGTCCAGAAACAGCAGCCCGTCCAGGTGATCGATCTCGTGCTGCACGGCACGCGCCTCGAAGCCCTCCAGCTGATAGCGTCGGGTGCTGCCTTCGGGGTCCAGCGCCTCGAGCTCGATGGAGGTGGCGCGGATCACGTTGCCGGTGTAGTCCGGGACCGAAAGGCAGCCCTCACGACCGACCGCATAGCCTTCCCAGGCAGTGATCTCGGGGTTGATCAGGATCAGTCGGCCGTGGTTGGTCACGCCACGCTTCTCCGATACGTCGACCACCGCGATGCGCTGAAAGCGCCCGACCTGCGGCGCCGCGATGCCTACCCCGCCGGGTCCGGCACGCATGGTCTGCTCAAGATCGGACAGGAACTGCGCCAGCGCGGCATCGAACTGCACGACGGACTCGGACTGCTGCTTCAGGCGCGGGTCCGGCCAGGTGAGGATATCAAGCACCGCCATCGCGCGCTCACCCGATCATGGTGTCGATGGGATGGATACTGGCCTCGATCCCGTCGCGCGTAACCGCCTCCAGCGCCGACTGCAGGGGCTCTATCCCCTCCCCTGCCCGTCCCTCGATGTGCATGACATAGATTGGGTGCGCTTCGGTTCCCGCGACGTCCGAGGTGAGATCGAGGATGTTGAGCCCGGCTTCGGCGAGTGCCCCGGTGACCTGTGCGACGATGCCGGCACGATCCGCGCCGGTCACGGTGATGCGCACGTCAGGCTCGACGTGCCGGTGCAGGGTGCCCGCGATGCGGTCGATATGCAGGTGCAGCCCCAGCGAGTCCACGACTGGCTCCACCAGCGATTCCAGCGACCTGGCGCTGCCGGCGTAGCTCACCATCAGCATGATGGTGAAGTTGCCGCCCAGGCGCATCATCGAGGCTTCGCCCAGGTTGCACCCCCCCTCGTACAGCGCATGGGTGAGGCGCGCCACAATCCCCGGACGATCCTCCCCCACCACGGTCAACATGTGCCAATTGTTCACGGCAGCAACCCTCCGCGCACGGCAGTCGCAGGCGGCTCGCGCATCGCGCTCCGCGACCGCTCAGTGCAAGGTCGAGTGTGCAACGTAAATGACGGCGGCGCCGAGCGCAATCAGCGACACCTGTTGCACGGTCTCCTGGAGCTGGACGCGCCGGTGCAGACCCGGAATGAGATCGGCCACCGCTATATACACGAAGCTCGAGGCCGCAAGCGCCAGCACATACGGCAGGACGTGCTCGATGCGCTGCAATCCATAATAGGCGAGCCAGGCGCCGAATACCGTCGTCAGACTGGAGAGCACGTTCAGCACCAGCGCCCGCAGCCGGCTGTAACCGCTGTGCAGCAGAATGGCGAAGTCGCCCAGCTCCTGCGGAATCTCGTGCGCCGCGACTGCAAGACCGGTGATCACACCGAGGTGCAGGTCACTCAGGAAGGCCGCCGCGATCAGCACGCCATCCACGAAGTTGTGGATGCCGTCTCCCACCAGGATGAGGATCCCGGCCGGTGCGCGACGGTGTGCGGCGTCAGGGTCGTGCACCTCGCAATGGTCCTCGTGACAATGACGCCACAGCACCATCTTTTCCAGAACGAAGAAGAGCAGCAGACCGATCAGCACCGTGAGGCCGATGGAATGGGGATCGGGATCCGGCGAGCCCTCCAGCGCGTGCGGCAGCAAGGCCAGAAAGGCCGCGCCCAGCAGCGCTCCGGTGGCGAAGCTCACCAGATGCGGCAACAGATTCGCGCGCAGCCGCTCTCCCAGCAGCAGGAACAGCGACGCTGCGAGAACGCTCAGCACGCCGCCCAGCAGGGCCAGCAGCGTTATCCATGTCAGCGGGGCCATGTCGGGCACGCGGAGACTAAACGGGGCGCCATGATACCTGCGGGCCCGCGGCGCGGCGACTGCCAGTGGGCTTCCCCGGGAATCAGGCGGGCACTGGCCCTGCACAATTGGTGGAAGCGCTGTCACTTGTTCCACCCTCGGTTGCTGAGGCTGCTGCGCCTGTTCCAGCCCGCGGCCGTGCTTCACCGTGACCGCTGAGATGCCTTTCCCGGCCCTGGCTGGTTCTCACGCGCGCCCGAGCTTGCTCTTCACTCAAGGGGAGCTACCGGCTACCCCTTTCGCTCCAGAGCGGCGAAAGCCCTGCGCCAACATCCGGGTTTCCGGTGAGACTGCTAGCGTGAGGATGCGGTATCGGAATCCAACCAGATCAGCGTACCCATGCGTCCGGTGGTCGCACCGTCCCGACGGTAGGAAAAGAAGCGCTGCGCATCGCCCGCGGTACACCAGTGTCCGCCGTAGATGCGCGTGATCCCGCATCGGGCGAGTCGGCGGCGGGCAAGTTGATACAGATCGGCCCGCCAGCGGCCCTCCGCTACGTGTCGAAACGCGAGCCCGGCGCCGGCGTCGTGGGCCAGGAACGCTTGGCGTACCTCGGCGCCGATCTCGAAGCGCTCCGGACCGATCGCCGGCCCCAGCCAGACCAGCGCATCGCGGTCGAGTTCCATCGCGGCGACAGTCTGCTCGAGCACCCCTGCGGCAAGGCCACGCCAACCGGCGTGCGCGGCGCCGACCCGCCGGCCACGGCTGTCACACAGGAGCACGGGCAGACAGTCCGCCGTCAGAACGGCGCACACCACACCGGGGCGGTCGGTGTAGCTGGCATCGGCAATGCAATCGGGCGGCGCCTGCGTTGCCGAAACCGCGCACCGGCCATGCACCTGACGCAACCAGCGCGGACTCCCGGGCAGGTCCAGCGAACGGCACAGTCGTGCCCGGTTCTCGGTCACCGCGCGCTCGTCATCGCCGACGTGAGTGCCGAGATTGAGGCTGTCATAGGGTGGCTCGCTGACCCCGCCACCGCGGGTGGTGCTCACCGCGCGCACTCCGCGCGGGACCGGCCAATCCGGCGTGATCCACGGCTCTGCCACGCCCGGTCCGCTCACGAGTGGCCTTGCCGACCCTCAACCGCGTCCTCGCGCAGCACCGCGATCAGCGAGTGCAGGTCCTCCGGCAGTGGCGCACGCCACTCCATGCGCTGCGCCGTGACCGGGTGCTGGAGTGCCAGACGCCCGGCATGCAGCGCCTGGCGACGAAAGCCCTGCAGCGCCTGCAGCAATGCCGGGCTTGCGCCTGCCGGAACGCGCGCACGGCCGCCGTATACGGGATCGCCGAGCAGCGGATAATGGATGTGGCTCATGTGCACGCGGATCTGATGGGTGCGGCCGGTTTCCAGATTCACCCGGATGCGGGTATGCGCGCGATAACGCTCGACCACGCGGTAGTGGGTCAGGGCGGGCCGTCCGACCGCGCTCACCGCCATGCGCGTGCGCTCGGTGGCGTGTCGCCCGATCGCACCCTCCACCGTCCCCCCGCCGGTCATGAAGCCATTAACCAGCGCCTCGTACTCGCGCTCCACCAAATGACTCTGCAGCTGCGCCACCAGACGGGCATGCGCCTGCAGGGTCACCGCAACCACCAGCAGCCCGCTGGTGTCCTTGTCCAGGCGATGCACCAGCCCCGCACGCGGCAGCTCGGCAAGCGCCGGCAGATAGTGCAGCAGCGCGTTCTGCAGCGTACCGGCGCGGTTACCGGCACCGGGATGCACGACCAGTCCAGCCGGTTTGTCGATGACCAGCAGTGCCTCGTCGCGATGGACGACCTGCAGCGCAATGGGCTCCGGCAGGCACTCGGCGCCGGTGGCGGGTGCGCCCGATGCATCAAGCTCCACCCATTCGCCGCCGGCAACCGGATCGCGCGGTCGCAACCGGCGCGCGTCCACCCGCACCCGCCCCTCGCGGATCCACTGCTGGATGCGGCTGCGGGAGAACTCGGGAAACAGCTCGGTCAACGCCTGGTCCAGACGCAGGCCGGCGAGGTGATCGGGGATGCGCTGGGTAAGTGTTTCGGACTGGGTCATCGCCGGTAGGGACCGCGGTGCAGGCCGGCTGGCCCTGCAATGTGCCGGCAAGTTTAGGGTATACTGCGCCGCACTGTCGACACGCCTCCCGCTACAGCTCGGAAATCCCGGCATGCGCCTGACGAACCTCGCCTCCATTGCCTGGCTGCTGCTCCTGCTGGCCGGCTGCAGCCTGCTGCCGGAGGAAATCGACGAGACCAAGGACTGGTCGGCCAGCAAGCTCTACAACGAAGCGAAAGATCAGCTCAACGACGGCAACTACGAAACGGCCATCAAGTACTTCGAATCCCTTGAGGCGCGCTATCCGTTCGGGCCCTACGCGCAACAGGCCGAGCTCGAGGTTGCCTATGCCTATTACAAGTTCGACGAGCCCGATTCGGCCATCGCCGCGGCGGATCGCTTCATCAAGATCCACCCGCGGCACCCGAATGTCGATTACGCCTATTACCTGAGGGGCCTGGCGAACTTCGGTCGCGGTCAGAGCCTGATCGACCGCTATCTGCCCCTCGATCCCTCGGAACGTGACCCGGGCGCTGCGCGGCACTCGTTCCAGGACTTCGGAGAGCTGGTGCGCAAGTTTCCCAACAGCCGCTACGCCGAAGACGCGCGGCAGCGCATGATTTTCCTGCGCAACAATCTGGCCATGTACGAGGTACACGTCGCCGACTATTACCTGCGGCGGTCCGCTTACGTGGCTGCGGCAAACCGCGCCGAATACGTCATCCAGCATTACGATCGGACGCCCGCCATTCCGCGCGCGCTCGAGATCCTGGTCCAGGCCTACCGGAAGATGGACATGAACAGCCTGGCGCAGGATGCCCAGCGGGTGCTGCAGATGAATTTCCCGCGCGGCGGGGCTGCCCGCGCGACGCGCTAGCGCACGCTACCCTCGGTACAGGGAGACTTGCCCATGTGGGATTTCTTCGAAACCGTGCGGCGCCGCCATTCGGTGCGCAAGTACCAGGCCGACATGCCGGTGGAGCCCGAAAAACTGCACGCCATTCTGGAGATGGCCTGCGCCGCGCCGTCGGCGGGCGATCTGCAGGCATACCGGATCATCGTGGTGAGGGCGTACGAAGACCGCGCGGTGCTGAGTGCCGCCGCGGGCGGTCAGTCCTTCGTTGCCGAGGCGCCCGTGACCCTGGTGTTCTGCAGCGACGCGCAACGCTCGGCGCGCGAGTTCGGCGAACGCGGCAGGCAGCTCTACGCGGTGCAGGATGCAACCATCGCCGCGGCCTATGCGCAGCTTGCCGTGGTTGCGGCCGGCATGGGCTCGACCTGGGTCGGCAACTTCGATGCCACGATGGTCGCGGGCCGGCTGGACCTGGAGCAGGGCCTGGTGCCGGTGGCGCTGCTGAGTCTCGGTTATCCTGCCGAGCTGCCACAGGCCACAGGGCGCAGGCCGCTCGTCGAAGTAGTGAGCTACCGCTAGCCCGGAATTCTCACCAGCGGGACAGCGGCTGGCCAACTGGTGAGATCTTCAGGTTGGATCGCCTCCATTTTCTTCGCGAGCGGTTCCTTCCCGGCACGGACACCACGGGGGCCGGCAACGGGACTGCCGGCGATCGCTGCAAGCTCACGGATCGTCGTTTCTGCCAAACCCGGAGGTGATGGGATAGCGCCGGTCGCGGCCGAACGCGCGCCTCGTAATGCGCACGCCGGGTGGCGCCTGACGACGTTTGTATTCGTTGCGATCCACCATGCTCAGGACCTTGTGCACGGTCTGTGGGTCGAATCCCAGGGCGACAATATCCTCCAGGCACTGGTCGCGCTCGACATACGCTTCCAGTATCGGGTCGAGCACAGCATACGGCGGCAGTGTATCCTCGTCACGCTGGTCCGGCGCCAGCTCCGCAGATGGCGCGCGTTCCAGGACGCGACGCGGAATCACGGGCGAGCGGGCATTGCGGAATTCCGCGAGCCGGTAAACGAGCGTCTTGGGAACGTCCTTGATCGGCGCGAAACCTCCGGCCATGTCGCCATAAAGCGTCGCATATCCTACTGCCATCTCACTCTTGTTTCCGGTGCTCAAGAGGATCTTGCCCTTCTTGTTGGAGATCGCCATCAGGATGACACCGCGGCAGCGCGCCTGGATGTTCTCTTCGGTGGTATCCGGCGCCATTCCCGCGAACTCGTCGGCCAGCACATCCAGAAACTGCCCGAAGACCGGCTCGATCGGCACGACCTGGAATTCCACGCCCAATGTCCGCGCCTCCCGCTCGGCGTCCTCGCGGCTCATCAATGCCGTGTAGGGGGAAGGCATCATCACCGCCTCCACCGCCTCGGGTCCGATTGCGTCCACGGCAATGGCCAGCGTCAGGGCGGAATCAACGCCGCCGGAAAGTCCCAGGACGGCACCGCGAAACCGGTTCTTGCCGATATAGTCGCGCACGCCGAGCACCAGTGCCCCATAGATGCTCTCGAGCTCCGATAGTGGCGGGTGCAGGTCGCCGGGCACCGGTACCGGTGAGCTCCCCAATTCGACCTCGACCAGGTGCACACCCTCTTCGAACGCCGGTGCCCGTTGCGTCACCTGACCTCGCGCATCAAGCACGAACGATTCGCCGTCGAACACCAGCTCGTCCTGGCCACCGATCTGGTTGACGTAGATCACGGGCACCCTGGTCTCCGCGATGCGCTGGCGCACCACTTCCTCACGTTCGCTACCGCGCCCGGCGTGGTATGGCGAGGCATTGATGTTGACGATCAGGCGCGCACCGGCGTCGGCCGACTGCTGCAGTGGACCCGGATGCCAGACGTCTTCGCAGATCGTGATGCCCAGCGCAACGCCCCGGACATCGACCACGCACGGCGCGGTACCGGACGTGAAGTAGCGCTTTTCGTCGAACACGCTGTAGTTCGGGAGGTGCTGCTTGTGGTAGGTCGCCACGATGGCGCCGTCGCGAATGAGCGAGGCCGCGTTGTACAGGCCGCCCGTAGCACAGTGGGGATAGCCGACCAGCAGGTCGATCCCGCGCACATCGCGCTTGATCTGCTCCAACGCGCGCAACACGCGCGTGTGCAGGTCCGAGCGCAGCAGCAGGTCCTCCGGAGGATAGCCGGTCAGTGCAAGCTCCGGGAACAGAACGAGGACTGCCGACAGCCGGTCGCGCGCCTCATACGCGGCGGCGGTAACCTTTCTGGCGTTCCCTTCGATGTCGCCGACCAGCAGGTTGAGCTGCGCCATGGCCACGCGCAGGCGAGCGGTGCTCACGGCATGCGCTCCGGACTTCCGTGGTGCGGACCGGTGCCCGGGGCGTGATCTTGCCATGCGTCCAAGGTTGGGGCTTGCACGGAGCTATCCCGCGAAGAATTCCAGCATGCGCGAGCCCATCTCGGCCGGTGAGCGCACCACCATCACACCAGCGGACTCGAGCGCCGCCGCCTTCTCCCGGGCCGTTCCCTTGCCGCCGCTGATGATCGCGCCCGCGTGTCCCATGCGCTTGCCGGGTGGCGCCGTCACGCCGGCAATGTAGGCGACCACCGGTTTGCGGACCTGCGCCTTGATGAATTCTGCGGCTTCTTCCTCGCCGGTACCGCCGATCTCGCCGACCAGAATGATGCCTTTGGTCTGCCGATCCTTCTCAAAACTGCCCAGGCAGTCGACGAAGCTGAGGCCGTGTATGGGGTCACCGCCGATGCCAACGCAGGTACTCTGACCGAGGCCGACCTGAGTGGTTTGATAGACCGCCTCGTAGGTGAGCGTGCCCGATCGCGAGACGATTCCGACAGAGCCGCGGCGATGGATGGCGCCCGGCATGATGCCGATCTTGCACTCTTCCGGTGTAATGACGCCCGGGCAGTTCGGACCCAGCAGGCGTACCTCCGAGCCGCGCAGGGCCGCCTTAACCTTCAGCATGTCGTGCACGGGTATACCTTCGGTAATGCAGACCACGAGGCGAATTCCGGCGTCGGCAGCTTCCAGGATGGCATCGGCAGCGAACGGGGCGGGGACGTAAATCATGGTCGCGGTTGCACCCGTCTCGCGCACGGCGGCGTGCATAGTATCGAAAACCGGCAGCCCGAGATGGGTCTGACCACCCTTGCCGGGGGTGACTCCGCCAACCAGTTGCGTACCGTAGACAAGTGCCTGCTCGGAGTGAAACGTCCCCTGCTTGCCGGTAAAGCCCTGGCACAGGACCTTGGTATGTTTGTCGACCAGTACGCTCATGCCGAGGGAGCTCCTGCACACGCTGTCACGGCTTGGCCACGCCGCCCGGTCGCGCGGCTGCAACCACCTTTTTCGCCGCATCGGTGAGATCGTCGGCGGGAAGTATGGCGAGGTCGGCACCGGCGAGGAGCTCACGCCCGCGTTCGGCGTTGGTACCCTCCAGCCGCACCACGACCGGAATCTTCAGCTCCACCTCGCGCACCGCCTTTATGATGCCCTCGGCAATCAGATCGCAACGTACGATGCCGCCGAAGATATTGACCAGAATGGCGCGGACCTTGCCGTCCGAGAGGATCAGTTTGAACGCCTCGGCGACCCGGTCGGCATCGGTGCTGCCGCCGACGTCGAGAAAATTCGCCGGCTCGCCGCCGTGCAGCTTGATCAGGTCCATAGTGGCCATCGCAAGTCCGGCGCCGTTGACCATGCAGGCGATGTTGCCGTCCAGGGTTATATAGTTCAGTCCGTAGGCCTGCGCGGCATGCTCCTTGCCGTCGATCTGACTGACGTCGTGAAGTGCCGCGAGTGCGGGTTGACGAGCGAGTGCGCTGTCGTCGATTTCGACCTTGGCATCCAGGGCCAGCAGCTCGCCGTCGGCGGTAAGCACCAGCGGGTTGACTTCGACCAGCGCCATGTCCTTCTCCATGAATGCCCGGTAAAGCCCCTCGAGCACACGCGCAGTGGCCTTCGCCTGCGGTCCCAGTCCCAAGAAGAACGCGGCCCGGCGGCACTGGAAAGGCTGCAGCCCTGCCACCGGGTCCACCACCAGGTAAAGAATCTTACCGGGATCCGCGACCGCCACCTGTTCGATCTCCATACCGCCTGCAGCGCAGACCATAACCACAACGCGTTCGCGGCTGCGGTCCACCAGGAGGCCGACATAGAACTCGCTCGCGATGGCAACGGCGGGCTCGATCAGCACCTCACCGACCAGTAGGCCTTCCCGTCCGGTCTGCGGCGTCACCAGTCGGCTCCCGAGCAACCCCTCCACAGCGGATCGAACCTGCTCGGTCGAGGAGACAAGCACCACGCCACCACCCTTACCGCGTGCACCGGCATGGATCTGTGCTTTTACGACCCAGCGTTTGCCGGGAAGCGTGCTGAGCGCCTGGTCGATGTCGTCCAATGAGCGAACGGTGCTGCCGGGCGGAACGGGAATTCCATATCCGGAGAGCAGCTGTTTGGCCTGGAATTCGTGCAGGTGCATGGGGCTTGGCGCGGCAGGAAAGGCGTTATTCTGGGGGAAAAGCCGCGCGGAAGCAAAGCACCGGCGCGCTTGCAACCATCGGGCCGCTAACCGAAACTATGCGGATGTATCTGTTACGCCTGCTGATCATCGCGTTGCTGGTATGGATCGTGTTGCGCGCAGTGCAGCGCTTCGTCGCTCGATGGAAGACGCAGTCTCCGACACGTCCCACGCAGGTGGGCAACATGGTCCGCTGCGATCACTGCGGATTGCACGTGCCCGAGCAGGAAGCGCTGCGCGTGGGCAAGCACTACTACTGCTCCGAGCCGCACCGTATTGCGGCCGCCAGGCACTCCTGATGTGCGGCAGTTCCTTGCTGCATTGGGCGGGCCGCTACATTCGGCACAGCGATATTGCCGGTTCGTCCTCGCCCATCGAATGACAGAAGTCACTACAACTGAAGTCACGACATCAGGATGACGGCCTTTCTGCTCGAGCCCTGGGACGGCACACTACTGGCGGGGGGCAAGGACTCCCAGACATGGAAGCCGCTGCGCTTCTACAATCTCTACCGACTGACGCTCGCGGGGTTGTTTGTCACCCTGTTCTTTTCCGGCTCGACGATCAAGATGCTGGGCGAAACCTCGCCGGAGCTGTTCGGAACCACAAGCGTCGCATACCTGCTGCTGGTCCTCCTCAGCGGCTTCACCGAGATGTGGCGCCGGCCCGCATTCTCCGTGCAGGTCAAGATCAACGTTCTGGTCGACATTTTCCTCATCACCCTGCTCATGCATGCCAGTGGCGGTGTCGCGAGCGGTCTCGGCATGTTGTTGCTGGTCTCGATCGCCGGCGGCAGTCTGCTCACTTCCGGCCGCTTCGTGCTCGTCTCGGCCGCAGTTGCATCGTTGTGCGTCCTCACCGAGCAGCTCGCGGCAGCGTTGCACGGCAGCTTTGACGGCACCAGCTACACCCAGGCAGGCATACTCGGTGCCACTTTCTTCGCCGCCGCCCTCCTTGCCCATGTCCTCGCCAACCGCATCCGCGCGAGCGAGGCCCTCGCCGCCCAGCGCGGCGTCGACCTCGCAAACATGGAGCAGCTAAACGAGTACATCATCCAGCACATGCAGTCCGGCATCGTGGTAGTCGACCCGGCCGGCCAGGTGCGCCTGATGAACGAGTCCGCCCGTTACCTGCTGGGCCTGGCGCCCGGACAATCCACGGGTCTCGCGGCGGCCGCACCGGAGCTTGCCCGTCAGTGGCGGACTTGGCGCAAGGGCGGGGATTTCGAGGCCAGGGCGATCCGCTCCGATGGGGTGGGCAGCGAGATCGTTCCGCGCTTTGCGCGCCTCGGACATGGAAGCAGCGCCGGGAGTATCGTCTTTCTGGAGGATTCCGCCGTCACGGCGCAGCAGGCACAGCAGATGAAGCTTGCTTCACTCGGACGTCTCGCCGCGAGCATTGCACACGAGATACGCAATCCGTTAGGAGCCATCGGGCATGCCGGCCAGCTACTTTCCGAAGCACCCGCTCTCAGCCCCGCCGACCGGCGCCTCACAGAAATCATCCGCGATCAGACCCGACGTGTGAACACCATCGTCGAGAACGTGCTGCAACTGTCCCGGCGCGAGAGGTCACGTCCCGAGGTGCTGAGTCTGCGCCAGTGGCTCGACAACTTCCTGGAGGAATTCGTGCGGACGCGTGGCATCGATTCCGACCGGATCAACTGCGACATTCAACCACCGGACACGACGGTGCACATCGATCCGACCCACCTGCAACAGATCCTGGACAACCTGTGCGAAAACGGGCTGCGTTACGGACGCCATGATGGCCAGGTCGGGCTGGAGCTGCGCGGCGGCATCACGCTCGAGTCGCGCGGCCCCTTTTTGGATGTGATCGATCACGGTCCCGGAATTCCACTCGACGTGGCACGCCAGATTTTCGAACCCTTCTTTACCACGGATCAGGGAGGCACGGGCCTCGGCCTCTACATCGCGCGCGAGCTTTGCGAGTTCAACCAGGCGCAACTCAGCTACGTTCCCGTACCCAGCGGCGGCAGTTGCTTTCGCATCGTCTTTGCCGACCCCAGACGCCAGGTGCTGTGAAATGGCCGCACATCTCGCCCTGATCATCGACGACGAGCCGGACATCCGCGAGCTGCTCGAACTGACCCTGGGACGAATGGAAATCCAAACCCGCAGCGCCGCCACCCTGGGCGAGGCGAAGGCCTTGCTCGGCACTGGGCGTTTCGACCTCTGCCTGACCGACATGCGGCTGCCCGATGGAAGCGGTATCGAGCTGGTGGAGGAGATTCAGCGGCGCCACCCGGAAATCCCGGTTGCGGTCATCACCGCCTATGGCAATGTGGAGACCGCAGTGCAGGCGCTGAAGGCTGGCGCATTCGATTTCGTCTCCAAGCCCGTCGATCTCCAGGTACTGAGAAACCTGGTGCACAGCGCCCTGAAGCTTAGCGACAGCTTCCCGGCCCGGGATCGCCGCTCGCGCCAGATACTGTTGGGCGATTCGCCCGCGATGCAGAACACACGCTCAAAGATCGCCAAGCTCGCTCGCAGCCAGGCACCCATCTACATCAGCGGTGAGTCGGGCACCGGCAAGGAGCTGGTTGCTCGTCTGATCCACGAGAAGGGCCCGCGCGCAGACAAGCCTTTCGTACCGGTAAACTGCGGCGCGATTCCCACCGATCTCATGGAGAGCGAGTTCTTCGGGCACAGGAAAGGCAGTTTCACGGGTGCAGTCGCCGACAAGGAAGGACTGTTCCAGGCAGCGCACGGTGGCACGCTTTTTCTGGACGAAGTGGCGGAGCTGCCGGTGCACATGCAGGTGAAATTGCTGCGGGCCATCCAGGAAAAGGCCGTACGTCCCGTCGGTGCGCCCCGGGAAGTTTCCATCGACGTGCGGATCCTTTCCGCCACCCACAAGGAGCTCGCCACCCTGGTGCGGGAAGCGACCTTCCGCCAGGACCTGTACTACCGCATCAACGTCATCGAATTGCATGTCCCCAGCCTGCGCGAGCGTCCCGGCGACATCCCCATTCTTGCCGAGCACATCCTTACGCGTCTGAGCCGGCAGTCCGGCATGCCGGTTCCTACGCTGCACCCGCAAGCGCTGGACGCCCTGCGCAGCTACGAGTTCCCCGGCAACGTGCGTGAGCTGGAGAACATCCTGGAGCGGGCCATGACCTTGTGCGAGGGTCGGACCATCCGCGAACAGGACCTGCAGCTCCCGGATTCGGCGCCTGACGCGCCGGAGTCGCCGGGCGAAGGGCCTCTGGAGAGTTACCTGGACGACGTCGAGAAGAGCGCCATCCTCAAGGCGCTGGAACAGACCCGCTACAACAAGACCGCGGCCGCCAAGCTGCTGGGTATCACCTTCCGCGCCTTGCGATACCGTCTGAAGAAGCTCGGATTGGAATAATGGAAGTGACGCGGCGGGTCACAATGTGACCGCGCGGGGCAACTGTGCCGAAAATATTCCTGGGATGGGAGCGGCCATGCGCCGAAGCAGAACTTTCGCGAAGCGCGGCCTGCTAAAGCCAAGCGCCCATACCTTCAGACGTTTCTTGTGCGCTGGCGCGCATGCCGAGTGTGAGCAGGTGCTCGCAGCGAGATTGGCACGTATTCTGCGTTAACCCCGCCAGGCAGTCATTCCAGCCGGTGCCAGTGGCAAACCCGAATCACGCCGCAAGACCGATTTCACACTCCGCTGGCACCGGCTTAAAGGAACGACGACCCTAAACGCTAAAGGACTTGGTCAACCACTCAACGCCGCTGCAGGACACAACCTAAAGACTTGTCAACCACTCAACGCCGCTCGAGAACTTCAATGAAACACGCGCAACAAGGCTTCACCCTTATCGAGTTGATGATCGTGGTCGCGATCATCGGTATCCTGGCCGCCATCGCCCTGCCGGCGTACAAGGACTACACGGTGCGTGCGAAGGTCTCGGAAGTGCTGCTCGCCGGAGACAACGCCAAAGTCTCCATCAGCGAGTACGCAGCGTCCAAGGGTACACTCAACGGTTCGGGTACGGGCATTGAGATTCCGACCTCGCATTATGTGGCTTCCGGTACGATAGATAACACCACTGGACAGATCGTCATCAACGGCTTGCAGAGTACCCTCGGCGCGGATCAGGCAGTCGCCGTGACACTTACGCCGAGTCTGAATACTACTACTGGAATCGTCGGATGGACTTGCACGGGAACACCGGTCAAGTACGTTCCAGGTTCCTGCCGGCCGTAGTCCTTCCTACTAACTTTCCGACTAACGGCCCCTCATGAAAGAGGGGCTGGTTATTTTTCATAAGAAATAAGCCGCAACTACCTCGATGGCCGTCACGCAGACACGACTTCTTGCCTGGGCAACACTCATCTTGCTGTGCGTGTGGTTTGTCTACCGCCCCGGGCTATCGGGGGACTTCGTTTTTGACGATTGGCAAAATATCGTCAAAAACGAACGTCTCGCGTTGGATCAGCTCACTTGGCCCACTTTGAAGGACGCCGCACTGTCCGGCTTCTCCGGACCTTTGAAGCGGCCCATAAGCATGTTGAGTTTTGCTTTGAATCGTTACGCTGTGGGCCTCGATCCCTACTACTACAAAGTTACGAATGTCGTGGTTCATCTCCTGAATACCGCGTGTGTACTGGTCTTTATCTTACTTCTTCTGAGTACATACGAACGCAGTTCCGGATCCAATCTTTCCTCCGATCGGATCAGGTTTCTGAGCCTGGCAGTATGCGCCGCGTGGGGACTCCACCCGCTGAACCTGACCGCCGTTCTCTACGTCGTTCAGCGTATGACCAGTCTCTCTGCTTTCTTCACTTTGTTGGCACTGATCTGTTATCTATGGTGGCGCAAACGCCAATTGGATGGAGGCGGTGTTTCCACATTCCCGCTTATCGCCTTCGTCAGCTTCGGAGCTCTCGGTATCCTCGCCAAGGAAACCGCTCTCCTTCTACCGTTGTACACCTTTGTCGTTGAGGCAACTCTACTTCGGTTTCGGGCCGATTCCGTCCGAGATCGTCGCGCCGTAGTCACATTCCACATCATCTTTCTGGGGGTGCCGGCACTTGTGGCCGGGCTTTATCTACTGACGCATCCACAGTGGCTTCTGGAGCGATATTCTTATCGTCCATTCGACTTACCGGAACGCCTTCTGACGGAAGCTCGCGTCATCCTTTTCTATCTCCAAATGACGTTCGTTCCGAACCCCGCGCAGCTTAGCCTATACCACGATGACATTTCCCTGTCGACTGGCCTGCTGACACCTCCGACCACGCTCGGTGCCGTCGTTGTCGTGCTGCTGCTGCTCGTACATCCGCATTTGGTTGGCGGCGTGCACCCTTGCTGAGTTTCGGCATTCTCTGGTTTCTTGCCGGTCACGTCCTGGAATCCACGATCTTCCCCTTGGAAATCGCTCATGAACATCGGAATTACTTGCCCCTCGTCGGACCCCTGGTCGTGCTCGTTTACTACATGACCCATCCCAGTCTTTTGCCCAGTACAACTCGTCTCCGTCAAGTGCGGCCGTTCTCCTGATTGTCGTACTGGCCACCAGCACCGCGGTCCGCGCAAGTCAATGGGGAACCTCGGGGCTTCTTAGCGCGATGGAAGCCGAGCACCACCCGCGGTCTACTCGTGCGAATTACGATCTCGCGCACGCGTACTATAGGATTCTTCTCCATCATGACTCGCGTGACTTCTACGAGAAGGCCCAACACTACTTCGAACGTGCGGCAAACTCCGATCCGAGGGACATCGGTGGCCTGATCGGAATGGTCATGACTGCGAGCAGGGCGGGAGAGGAGATCGACCACGGTGGGTGATCGTTTAACGCAGCGTCTCAGGATTCCGCCTCTCGCAGGTTACTACACCGTTTTAATCAAGGATCTGAGTAGCTGCCAGCAAAAAAACCAGTGTAGGATTTCCGATGTCGACATGGTTCGCATTTTCGAGGCCGGGCTGCTCAATCCACGCGCGGACGATGTTGCAAAGGCAATCTCTCACCATGTATGCCAACCACATGCTCGCTCGTTACGGAGACTATCGAGCCGCCATCGCGCCCTCACTGTGGCCGTAAGGCTGCGCCCGACCAACTCCAGTTGCGTGTCAACTTCGCTGAGCTTCTCCTGTTTGGTGGGCGCAGAGAAGAAGCTGATCGTATGCTCGATTACGTTGATGCACGGGACGTGTTCGGCGCTTACTCCCAGCAAGTTGAACACCTGAGAGCGAAAGAGAGCGGTTGAAAAGGCTTCAGAGGACAGCGACATGCCCCGTCTGATAACGCGACCACTTATCATCCGACACCGAACCACGCGGCAGGTCGCCCGAACCTTTCTGGGACGGTGAGCATAGTCATTCCGGCTAGGAATGAGGAACACAGTCTCCGCATATTGCTGCCTCGGCTGCTCGCTCTACGGCCAAATGACGAGGTTTTGGTTGTGGACGATGGGTCGACCGACGGAACTCAAGCGTCTGCGAGGAATATGGCGTCCATCCACTGTCTCACCTCCACCGCCTCGGCAACGGTGCCGCGGTAAGACGGGAGCGCGCGCCGCGATCGGCGAAGTCCTGGTCTTCATGGACGGCGACGGCCAACATGACCCGGCGGCCATCATTCTCTCTTGTCGCCGCTGGACATGGATACGATATGGTCGTAGGCGCGCGTGATGGGGGATCGCAGGCTAACATAGGGCGCTCGTTCGCCAACAAACTTTATATAGACTTGCGAGTTACATGGTCGGACAGCGGATCCCGACTTACCTCTGGGTTTCGTGCCGTTCGCGCCTCGAATTTCGCGAATTTCTCTATCTATTGCCAAACGGCTTTTCTTACCCGACAACGATTACCATGGCATTTTTCCGGGCCGGATATCCCGTACGTATGTTCCGATTTCGGCTGCAAGGCGCATTGGTCGTAGTCACCTCAAGACCATAGGGATGAAATTCGATTCTTCCTGATCATATTTCGCTTCAGTCCCCATACTCTCCCTTGAAGCTGTTTCCGCCCGCGAGCGGGGCATTTGTTTTACTCGGTGCTGCTGCACTACTCGTACACGTACAGCGAGATGCCCACGTTTCACCAACATGAGCGGTCTGCTCCTGATTACCGCCGTGATGGTTTTCTTGGTTGGCCTGGTCTCCGAACAGGTTACGATGCTGCTGTACCAGGGAACTTCCAGGCGATGAGGATACTCGTTGACATTGGTCATCCCGCCCACGTGCATTTCTTCAGGCACCCCATGCGGCTGTTGAAGGCGCGCGGGCACGAAATCCACGTCACGAGTCGGGTCAAAGAGTGTGCCGTGTCGCTGCTCGACGAGTTGGGGGTCAACCACACGGTACTTTCCACTCAAAGAGGAAGGGGATTCGTCTCGCTAGCGCGCGAACTCGTGGCCAGAGAACGCGCCCTAGACGGATCGTCAAGAGTTGGCGGCCCGATATTCTGACGGCCATTGGTGGCGTTTTCGTCGCGCATGTCGGCAGACTTGCCACCCTCCCATCCGTGGTCTTCTACGACACCGAGAATGCCAAGCTTCAAAACGCCATCACCTATCCCCTGGCATCTTGTGTTGCGGTACCACGCTGCTACCGGTCCTGGGTCCCGCGCCGACGACACATACGGTACGGCGGCTATCACGAGCTTTCCTATCGGCACCCCGATTACTTCCGGCCCTATCGTTTGGTGGCTGTCGCGAATGGCTTGGCGACGGCTGGCGATACTTTCCTGATAAGGGTCGTGTCTTGGCGTGCGAGTCACGACCTCAGCGAACGGGGTTGGAGCCTGGACCTGCTCACTCGACTCGTGAACAAACTGCAACCACTCGGCAAGGTGATCATCTCCGCCGAGGGAGACCTGCCGCATCACCTGCGCCCTCTCGGCTACCAAGGCCGGGCGTCGGAGCTACATCATGTCATGGCGTACTGCCGCGCCTATATTGGTGAAAGCGCCACGATGGCGTCGGAAAGCGCGGTTCTCGGTGTGCCTGCCGTTTACGCTGCAGAAACCGGCCGCGGATATACTGACGAGCAGGAGAGCCGCTATGGACTGGTGCATAACGTCCGGACACTGGAATGGTCGACTCTGGAGTCCTCTGTAGACGCAGTGCTCCGCCACCCGACGGACTTCTGGAGAAAAAGCAGGTCCACTCTTCTCGGCGACACAGTCGACGTGGCGAGATTCGCGGCCAATCTGATCGAGTCCTACCCCGCCCCGCTGCTGGAGTACCACGAGGCAGCGAAGGCTTAGCTGGAAAATCTCACCACCCGTCCAGCGGCTGGCAGGGCAGTGAATGGAAACAGGGAAGATCTGGGCATGCTTCACGATCCCAGAACGATGACACACAGTTTACGCCGCCGGACTATCCCGGTTATGGCGGTTTCTGGCTCGCAATGGCTTGGGCTTCAGCTCAAGTGGCAGCTACGGCTACCTCTTTCGACGCCAGGACGACTGCGAATCCCGCCAGTTCCAGGAATGCTCATGAGGTTTTCGCGCTAAGATGTGCGGCTTCGCCGGCTGGTTCTCGCCCGTTGTCACCGAGGAGGATGCTCGCCCGCGGCTGGCCGCGATGATGCGGGCTCTGCGCCACCGTGGTCCGGACGGCTCCCGCGAATGCTTTGCTGATCAGGCCGCCCTCGGACATGTCCGCCTGTCGATCATCGATCCGGCAGGTGGCCAGCAGCCCATGACCACGCACGACGGTCGCGTCAGTATCGTATTCAACGGAGAGATCTACAACTTTCGAGAACTGCGCGCCGGTCTGCTGAGAGAGGGAACCCGATTCCAGACGCAGTCAGACACCGAGGTGATCCTGGGACTGTACGAACAATATGGGCCGCAGGGGTTCGGACGACTGCGTGGCATGTATGCGTTTGCACTCTGGGATCACGAACTCCGACTGGGAGTCCTCGCACGGGATCCTTGTGGTATCAAGCCGCTGTTCATTCAGAACGGACCGGGCGGCACCCTCAGATTTGCGTCCGAGGCAAAGGGAATATTTGCTGATCCCCATCATCCAGGACTCGCATTGAACGAGGGTGCTCTTCACCTGCTCATGAACTTCCGCTATGTGCCCGGTGAAGAGACCTTGTTCCGCGGCATTAGCCAGCTCCCTCCCGGAACATTGCTCCTCTGGAAAGCCAACGAGTCGTTGCGGTTCACCGACATCGAGCAGGAAGCGAGTGTGCCTGCAGATCCGAGTGATGCAGTGCGCGAATCGGTGCGGCGACCGCCACTTCGGACGTCGAAGTTGGCACTGACCCTGTCCGGTGGCATCGACTCGGCGCTCATTGCTGCACTCGCACGATCCGCCAGCGGCGCTGCTCTAAAGACCTTCACGCTCGACATCGGAGATGATCCCGCTGAGGCAGCAAACGCCGCGCGAAGTGCGCAGTTGCTGCAAGTCCTGAACCATCAGTTCTCGCTCAGCGACCCCATTGAAACCGCGCTGCCGCGGCTGATCTGGCATCTCGAGATACCAAAGGTCAACGCCCTTCAGGTCTGGCGCCTGGCGAGATGCACCGCGCGCGAAGTCAAGGTTGTACTATCCGGCCTCGGCGGAGACGAGTTGTTTTTCGGATACAATGCTCATCGCATTCTCTGGCTGTACTCGGTGGTGAACCGTGCCGTTCCGGGCTCCTGGCGTCGCGTTGCAGGGAAAGCGGGCGCATGGCTTCTTCAGACCCTGCCTGGTTCCATGTGGTCGGAACGAGAACGCGCCTTCCGGATGCTTGCTGCGCGGGGTGACTGGTCGCGGGCGTACGGGTTGCTGCGTAACGTCTGGGATTCACCGAGACTTCGACGAATGGTTTATGGCCCTCGCATGCTGGATTCTGTTCTCCCCGATGCTTTCCAGGTCTTGGAACGCCTGTGGCCGGCCGAGGTTGATCCCCTAATGGCGACAGCACAGTTCGAATGGCGTCACAAGATGGTCAACGACCTCCTCTGGCAAGAAGACCGGGCAAGCATGGCAGAAGGGCTGGAAGTGCGTGTACCGTTTGTAGATCAACCACTACGTAATGCGATATGGGGTCTGGGGCGATCACGACTGATGCCTCATGGAAAGCCGAAGGAATATATGAGGCAGCTCGCTGCCGGAGTGCTCCCGCACGAAATCCTCAACCGGCCAAAAAGTGGATTCCAGGTGGACTCACCAACGTTTTTTTCCGAGCAGCTCCTCCCGATGGCGCGTTGTTGGTTAAGCGATGAGAGAGTGCAGCACTACGGTCTGTTCAATATCAAGTTCGTCCGTCAGGTAACCGCGATGGGAAGTCACACCCGGTATCGATGGCATTATTTTATGCTGTACCTGATGCTCGCCACGCATATCTGGCTGGCCCTTTTTGAGGAACGCTCGTGCGTAGCGTAACAGCCGGAGCCGGTGTGGATCGCTGCAGCGACATGGCTATCGATGAGGTCCTGGAAGCGGTGCTTCAGTGGAGCAAGACGCGCGGCTTTCGCGGATTCAACAAGCATGACGGACTAAACAGTCCATTTTTGCGCTTTGCGCTGGGATGGTCGAAGTGGTCACGATTAGTCGCGATCCAGCTCGTGATGCGCGCTCCGATCAACGTGCGGCCCTTGCTCGGCGTATCCAGGACTTATAATCCTAAGGGTCTGGCGCTGTTCACTCAGGGACTGCTGGCGCGGTTCCGCATTACCAACGACGCCCGGTACCTGGATGACGCCAGGGAGCTACTCGCGCTCCTTTCGACGCTCCGTTCTCCGGGACGATGGGCAGGATCTTGTTGGGGTTACCCGTATCCGTGGCAGGATCTAGGTTTTTTTGCAGATACGCACACCCCCAATGCGGTGGTCACAAGCTTCGTATGCGAGGCCTTTGTCGACGCATATCGAGTAACGGGAGACGCCGGATACCGGACACAGTTGCCCACGCCATTCCATTCTTTCTTCAGCAACTCCCGAGCCTATCGAACGCGCATGACGAGCTCTGCGTTGCCTATATGCCTTTGCCCATGTCCATGCGCGTGATGGACGTCAGCATCCTGGTGGCCAGTGTCCTCGCCCAGTACGTCGCCCTCACTGGCGATAGATCTTATTCGGAAACTGCCTTTCGTCTCGCCCAATATGTCGTTCGACGCCAAACGCGTGAGGGGGCCTGGTCTATACCGACCCACCAGAAGCATCACCACTTCGACATGACAACTATCATACCGGCTTCATTCTCGATGTGCTCGCCCGTTACATGTCTGCTACTGGGGACAGTAGCTGGGAGCCGTGTTACAGGCTCGGCTTGCGTTTTTACGCGGAGCGGCTGTTCAACCCGGACGGGGCACCACGCTGGATGAGCGACCGGGATTATCCCCATGACATTCACGGTGCCGCGCAGGGAATCCTAACATTTTGCCGGCATGCGACTGAATATCCCGGGCTTGCCGACAGAGTTGCGCGATGGGCAATTCGCTGGATGTATTCTAGCGAAGGCCGCTTCTATTATCAGCAAACGCGCTTTGGCACGAGGACTTTCACACTCTTGAGGTGGTGCAACGCATGGATGTTTCGCGCCCTGTCGGAGTACGTTGCGTGCGGGCAATACGTCACCGAACATGTCTCACCGGACTCGCACCCGCAATTCCAACTCAAGCCATCGGCGGTTCTTCGCGAGGAGCCGGAAGCAGCACAAGTGCTCCCACCGCCACAGCGCAGCTCAGTACATGAGCGATTCGAAACAACGCTGCGATCGCCGTAGCGTCGGCAACACCAAGACCACCCTGCCAGGCCGCATAGCCGAGAATCAGTTCCTGCAGTCCCAGGTTGTTCGGAGTCAATGAAATGAGTCCCGACAGCGTCGCTACGACTGCGATCACGTACGCGTCCCCCATGCCTATTTCGGCACCGAAGCCTCGGTAGACAATCAGCACCGCCAAAGCCGCGATCGAATGCTGTGCCAGAAAGTACCACAGGTCCACGAAGCGCGGTATGGCGAGCCCGGATGCGATGGCTTGGACCAGTCCGGCGCGCCATCGTACAGGCGAACGCCACCTCTTAAGGCAATTGTGCACCAGACTTGCAGCAGGTACCCACAGAGTCGCCATCAAAGCCAGCGTAACACCCGCCCACCGCGCTTCGACGCGCGGACGAAACGCGAGAGCGAGGCCGACGATGGCGACACCGGTCCAGATGCTCAGATGAAGTTGCTTGACGGTCGTGACCAGGGAACGGCCCGCTGTTACGCCTTGCAGTTTGAAGAGCGCGATCCTTAACGCGAGACCCGGCTGCAGCGGCCCGAGATAATTTACCAATCCACCCAGCGCCCAGGTGTACAGCGTTTTCCGGTAAGAGAGGGAGCCTTTTGCGTCGAGTAGGTTCAGAAAATTCGCCGCCTGCACAGCGATCATGGCAAAGTTGAGGAAGACCAGCGCGATCAGCTCCGTGCGGTGCTCGACTACTGCCGACAACACGCTTGCACGATACCGATAAAGGAACCAGGCACCCACCAAGAGTGCGGTGAGAAATACCAAGCCCTTCAGCTTGTACCATAGCGACCGGCCAAACCGGACCGGAAATTCCCTACCGGTGCTCAGCAACTCAGATTCGCCGTCCGACAGCATAATCGTAGAGCCCAAAGGCATATCCTGAAAACAGGGTTCCGGCTTGCGGATCACCGAGTAGTCTTCCGATAAACATATAGGGCAAACCGAGAATCACGGCCGCCAACGACCGCTTGGTTCCTGCAGCATGGAGTTCCAGGCCAGCCATCTCCAACAGTCGCCCCAGGGCCCTGCTCGAGTAGGGGCGTACGTGTGTTGGATCATCCCAGAAACCCGTACCGAAAGGCATCAATCCAGAGCGCTGGGATGGCGTCTCCAAGTATACGTATCCTCCATGTCGACAGACGCGACGAAGCTCATACAATGCCATCAGCGGCTCCTGCAGATGTTCGATCACGTGCGCGCAAGTGACAAGGTCTTGGGACTCCGACGCGACCGGTAATGCAAAGGCGCTTCCGCGCACGAAGTCCCCTCGTGGTAGATAGAAGGGTATCTCTCCGCTGTCGACGCCAAGGGTGCGCACATCGGGTCTCAGTCGCTCAATGGTCTCAAGAAGTCCCCCACTACCACAGCCCACATCTATTACCCTGGCTGCGTGATCGAGCGATCGAACACAAGTTCGAAGACCCGCTGCCATAGGGGATAGGCGAAAGCGATCGCGCACGAACTGTCGCAGCGGAGAGGTCGCAGCACGCCTGTGGGACTCGAAGTAGGCACGATTAAAGCGAACCGGATCCATCCACATCTCTCCTATTGGCTCGGTAACGTGGCCGCATTGCGATCGAGGCAAATGGTCTCTTGTCCAATCGGAAATCGCACGCGGCTGCCGGAAGACTGGCTCGAGAACCCCTTCCGAGCCCGGGAACCGTGTAGCGCTTGATTGCACCCATCAATGGTGAAATGGAGGACATCCTGGCTTAGGGGCGACGAAGCAGCTCGACCCGTCTTGCGGGAAACTTAGCGGTACCGGAACCACCAGGCTGAACGCATGGTTCCTGGCAGCATGCTACGCTCAGCCGCGCTGACATGACCCGGTTCGACATGCGCCTTGGAGCCTCTGACAGACCTGCATCGGCTGCGGCGGAGATGCGCGGGCGGCGGGCCCCCACCGGCTTCGACGGCACATGCGCCTGTTCATTTGTGTCACTTCTCAAGAGGTTCCACGAACGAGTCGCTATGCTCCCACGAGTCGGGACTGGGCGCTGTGGCGGTCCTGGACCAAGACTCCAGTCACAGTTTCCGAACCACTTGCAGAATATAACAGTCCATCTATGGTAGCGATCAGCCCGAACATCAATCTCAGCGGCCTCGCCCGAAGGCTCGTCCTGGATGGGATCCTCGCCGAGGACAACGCGCGCCAGGCGAGCGAGCAGGCATTCAAGAAGCGCGTCCCTTTCGTCAGCTACCTGGTCGAAAACAAACTCGCCGCAAGCCGCACCATCGCCTGGGCGGCTTCGCAGGAATTTGGCGTTCCTCTGTTCGACGTCAACGTGCTGGACATGGAAAGTGCCCCCGTCAAGCTCGTCGACGAGAAACTGATCCGCCAGCACCGTGCACTGCCGCTCTTCCGTCGCGGGAACCGGCTATACATCGGAGTTTCCGACCCTACGAACCTGGTGGCCCTCGACGAAATCAAGTTCCACACCGGGATCAATACCGAGGCGGTGCTGGTCGAGGAGGACAAGCTCGGGAAAGCGATCGACCACGCGCTCGACAGCAGAAGCACTACCATAAGCGAGTTGCTCGATACGCGATCTCGATAATCTCGAGATACAGGCCGGCGACGACGAGCAGCCGGGCGACGCCAATGAGTCGGACGTCGATGATACGCCCGGTCGTCCGCTTTGTGAACAAGGTGCTGCTCGACGCCATCAACAAGGGCGCATCGGATATTCACTTCGAGCCCTACGAAAAGGAATTCCGGGTCCGTTTCCGCCAGGATGGCATGCTGCACCAGATCGCTACCCCGCCGATCAACCTGGCCAACCGCATGGCGGCCCGCATCAAGGTGATGTCACGAATGGACATCGCCGAGCGCCGGGTGCCGCAAGACGGCCGCATCAAGATGACGCTTTCCAAGAACCGAGCCATCGACTTCCGCGTCAACACCTGTCCCACGCTGTTCGGTGAAAAGATCGTGCTGCGCATCCTGGACCCCACTTCGCGCGCAAGCTGGGGATCGACGCACTCGGGTACGAGGACGATCAGAAGGAGCTTTCCTCAAAGCCATTCATCGCCCGTATGGCATGGTGTTGGTCACAGGACCCACCGGCAGCGGTAAGACGGTGATCGCTCTATACGGCCCTGAATATCCTCAACACTGCGGACCGGAATATATCTACCGTCGAAGATCCGGTCGAAATCTTTGTCCCCGGGATCAACCAGGTGAACATGAACCCGAAGACCGGGCTTACTTTCGCCTCCGCCCTGCGCGCCTTTCTGCGCCAGGACCCGGACGTGATCATGGTCGGCGAGATACGTGACCTGGAGACCGCCGAAATCGCCATCAAGGCAGCCCAAACCGGCCATATGGTACTTTTCCACCCTGCATACCAACGATGCGCCGCTGACTTTGAATCGCCTGATGAATATGGGAGTAGCGCCGTTATAATATCGCTTCGGCCGTAAACCTGATCATCGCCCAGCGTCTGGCGCGACGTTTGTGCAATCATTGCAAACGGGCCGAGGACATTCCCGCGCGAGGCACTATTGCGGGAGGGCTTTACCGCCGAGGAGTCAGCAGACTTACATGTGTATCGTCCCGTAGGTTGCGACCAGTGCAAGGACGGCTATAAAGGCCGCGTGGGCATTTATCAAGTTATGCCGATTTCGGACACAATGGGCCGGACTCATCATGGAGGGTGGCAACTCCATAACGCTGGCCGAGCAGGCCAAAAGAGGAAGGCATCGCCGATCTCCGCACTCGGGGTTGAAAAGGTCAATGCAGGGCTCACCAGTCTCGAAGAAATCAACCGCGTCATTACGATGTAATTAGCTATGGCAGAGAAGGCGCTCAACGAACGCTGTTCGCTTGGGAAGGCACCGATAAACGCGGCGCACGCACCGAAGGGTGAGGCCAAAGGGCCAACACGGTGGCCGCTGGTCAAGGCCGATCTGCGCCGTCAGGGCATCAACCCGCTAAAGGTCAACAAAAAGCCCGCATCTCTTCGCCAGCAGTCGAACAAGAAGATCATCCCCAGGGATATCGCCGTCCTCAGCCGGCAGATGGCCACCATGATGTCGTCCGGGGTACCGCTGGTGCAGTCCTTCGAGATCATCGGCCGCGGTCACGAAAACCCCTCGATGCAGGCCCTGATCTTTACTAAAGGCCGACGTGGAAAGCGGGCAGCTCCCTGGCCGAGGCGCTTGGCCAAACATCCGCTTTACTTCGACGAATTTATTGCAACCTGGTGCGGGCGGGCGAACATGCCGGTGTGCTGGAAACCCTGCTGCACAAGATCGCCCCCTACAAGGAAAAGACCGAGGCGATCAAGGGCAAGATCAAGAAGGCGATGTTCTACCCTACGGCGGTCATCGTCGTCGCCTTTATCGTCACGGCGATTTTCTGATCTTTGTGGTTCCTCAGTTCGAGTCGCTGTTCCGAGGTTTCGGCGCCGACCTGCCCGCGTTCACGTTGTTCGTTCTCAAGTTTCGGAATTCTTTCAATCCTATTGGTGGGCGATCTTCGCGGTGTCGGTGTCACCATCTACGGACTGATAGAGGCCAAAAAGTCGCTCGCGAAAGTTCAATTATGCCCTGGACCGCTTCCTCCTTCGGGTTCCGGTGATCGGAACAATTCTGAACAAGGCGGCCATCGCCCGCTACGCGCGCACTTTGTCCACCATGTTTGCCGCCGGTGTGCCGCTGGTGGAAGCTCTCGAGTCCGTCGCCGGCGCGACCGGAAACATTGTGTACTCGAATGCCGTGTTGCAGATGCGCGACAACGTCGCCACCGGCCAGCAGCTGCAACCCTGCATGCGCCAGACCGGTTTGTTCCCCCACATGGTGACGCAGATGGTGGCCATCGGCGAGGAGTCGGGTTCGCTCGATGCCATGCTGGCCAAGGTGGCGGACTTCTATGAAGAAGAAGTGGACAACTTGATCGACTCCCTCAGCAGTCTGCTGGAACCGATCATCATGGCGGTGTTCGGTGTGCTCATTGGTGGCCTGCTGGTAGCGATGTACCTGCCCATTTTCAAGCTCGGGTCGGTCGTTTAGCCAAGATCGGGAAGTGCTCCGTTCCCCCGTCAGGCGCAATGCTCTCCTGCCAGCATGCTGATCACCGATTTTCTGGCGAGCAGCCCGGCGGGGTTCGTCGCAGTAACCGGCATCCTGGGGCTTTTGATCGGAAGCTTCCTCAACGTCGTCATCCATCGCCTGCCGATCATGCTGGAGCGCGAGTGGCAGGCGCAATGTGCCGAGCTCAGTGGAACCGAGCCCCCGGCGCACGAGGCGTTCAACCTGATCACTCCGCGTTCGCGGTGCCCGCACTGCGCACACCCGGTCAGTGCCCTCGAAAACATACCGATTCTGAGTTACCTTCTGCTGAAGGGTCGTTGCGCTGCATGCGGTGAACGCATATCGATTCGCTACCCGTTCGTAGAGGCGATGAGTGCTGTGTTGGCAGCGATCGTCGCTGCGCATTTCGGCTTTGGGTGGCAGGCGGGTGCGGCGTTGCTCCTTACCTGGGCGCTGATTGCCATCAGCATGATCGACGCGGACCGGCAGCTTCTGCCCGATATCATCACCCTGTCATTTCTATGGCTCGGCCTGACCTTGAACCTGGCAGGAACCTTCACGGACATCCGGTCCGGAGTAATCGGTGCGGTAGGAGGGTACCTCACGTTGTGGCTGGTTTTTCACCTGTTCCGATTGGCGACGGGAAAGGAAGGTTTGGGATACGGGGACTTCAAGCTGCTGGCGATGCTGGGCGCCTGGCTCGGCTGGCAAAGCCTGCCGCTGGTGATCGTTCTGTCTTCCGCCGTGGGCGCCACCGTGGGCATTGCGCTCATTTTGGTGCGGGGGCGCGATCGCAATGTGCCAATGCCGTTTGGCCCTTACCTTGCGGCAGCAGGGTGGTTGGCCCTGCTTTGGGGCGATCGCATCACGCAAGCCTATCTGAGGTGGGCGGCGCCCGGATTGTAGAATGCCACGGCGTGGGTAGCGCACGGGACACTGAATGCTGGTCGTGGGGCTCACCGGGGGGATCGGAAGCGGCAAGAGTACCGTCGCCGCACGTTTTGCCGCGCGCGGCGTCCCGATCATCGATGCAGATGACGTAGCCCACCAGTTGGTGGAGCCCGGCAGACCCGCACTGCAGACCCTGGTACAGAATTTCGGTCTGGACATACTGGATCAGAAGGGGGGCCTGAACCGTCCTTGGCTGCGCAGGCGCGTGTTCGCGGATCCGGCACTGCGCCGCCGGCTCGAAAGGCTGCTGCACCCGCTGATCCGCGAGGAAATGCGGCTCCAGTTGGCCTCGATTCGGTCCGGCTACGCCATACTGGTCATACCGTTGCTCGTCGAAACCGGACAGGCCGATCTCGTGGATCGGGTGCTGGTGGTGGACACCGCCGAAGATCTTCAGTACGCGCGATGTCTGGCGCGCGACGGCGCAGACCGGGAGCAGGTGGAATCAATCCTGGCGGCCCAGGCGAAGCGCGAAGAACGCCTTGCGCGGGCGGACGACGTACTGGTAAATGACGGTTCGCTGGAGCAGCTCGAACGCAGCGTCGAGGCGCTGCACCAGCGGTATTCGCGTCTCGCGAGCCATCCGCGGTAATATCCCCCGGCAAAGCCGGGGGCCTTAGTTTGTGAGCCGCTCAAAGCGGCTAACGGGGGTCGCTAACGCGGCCCCCACTTGTGATGCGCCACCTGGAGGTGGCCGGTCAGCGCCACAGGTTCATTTGATCGAGGCGCTGATCCTCTTGCTCCTGGTTGCGGATGTACTCGCGGATCACTGCCTCGTCTCGGCCCACCGTCGAGACGAAGTACCCCCGGGCCCAGAAGTGCTGTCCCACGAAATTGCGCTTCCTCTCTCCGTACACCCGCGCCAAGTGGATCGCGCTCTTGCCCTTGATGTATCCGATCACCTGCGAAACCGCATGCTTCGGCGGAATCGCAATCATCATCTGCACATGATCCGGCATCAGGTGTCCTTCCTCTATCCGGCTCTCCTTCTGCGCAGCCAACTTGCGCAGCACCTCCCCAAGGTACTGCCTCAACTGCCCGTACAACGTCTTGCGGCGGCACTTCGGAATGAATACCACATGATATTTGCAGTCCCACCGTGTGTGACTTAGGCTCCCAAACTCGTCCATCGGGATTCTCCTCTTCGTGTGCTTTGGCGGCTCACGAGGTGGAGTTTCCCGCATGGACTCCCGTAATTGTCAAACTCCGTCTGCCACCCCGGCAAAGCCGGGGGGCCTCCCTTTGTAGGCTAGGGGGCAACACCCATTTGCGTTGCCCGGTCGATGTGGTGGAGAATAACCGCATGCGCAATCCCAACTCAGGTTCGCGGCCGGCGCATGCCGTGCTTCCCTCCGAGCCTCACATCGTCTACGAACAGCCACTGAACGAACGAATCCGGAGCTTCTTGCGTCTGGAGTTTCTGTTTCAGCAGGCCGCTCACAACCTTGACCGCGACAGCGTCTGGGACAGCCGCGCGACGCTGGCAAGTTTGCTGGAAATCCTCAATATCTTCAGTCGTACCGACCTGAAGAACGAAGTGATGAAGGAGCTCGAACGCCACACCGGAAACCTGCTGAGACTGCAGCAGAGTCCCGGAGTGAACCGCCAGCGTCTCGACCAGCTGCTCGAAGAACTCAACGAGCTAGTGGAGCGCCTCAACAACACCAGTGGACCGATCGGCCATCACCTCAAGCAAAACGAGTTCCTGAACAGCATCCTGCAGCGCAGCGCCATTCCCGGCGGCACCTGCGATTTTGACCTGCCGGCGTATCATTACTGGTTGCAGCAACCGGGCGAGCAGCGCACCGCGGTGCTGACGGGCTGGCTGGATACTTTCGAGCCAATCCGCAAATCCATCGACCTGATTCTGCGGCTGACCCGCCACAGCTCCGTCGCCACGGACGAGCTCGCGAGTGGAGGATTCTTTCAGAAGGCTCTGGACGTCAATTTGCCCTGCCAGCTGGTACGAATCGCCCTGCCGCGCAACTCACCTTACTTCACAGAAATCAGCGGCGGTCGGCACCGATTCACGGTGCGCTTCCTGCATCAGGAGAATCCGGACGCAAGACCGGTTCAGACCGAGCAGGACGTTGAATTTCAGCTGACCTGCTGCATCATCTGAGATCGTCGTGGCAGTGGATGAGCCATCCGGGGTTCGCTGCCCAACCTGCGGCGAGCCCGTAGTCTGGTCCCAGAACTCGCGGTGGCGCCCGTTTTGCCGCGAGCGCTGCCGGCTTATCGATCTGGGGAGCTGGCTGGACGAATCGCACCGCATTGCAGGGGAGCAGACCGCTCCTTCCGAAGACGAAGCATAGGAGTCGCTTGTCTGGAGGCTGGTGCGAAGGCGCACTCCGAATGCCGGAAATTTCCCTGATCGACCGCGTGGTGCTCCGCGCTACGTTCCTGACGTGAAGGGCATCTCGGCGCGGTAGGACCTGCCTTTGCTCAGCACCTGAACTTCGACCACCCAATCCCTCCGACCGCTGGTGCACACCGGCAGCATGATGTCGCCTCGCCAAACCCCTCCCGTACCTGCTACCAGGACATAGCGGTTCTCTCCCATATTCATCCCGGGCATGCGGAATGTCGCCGTTATCGATTCTGCGGGGTCTGGGAAGTCTTCCAGCGCAACGGTGAAAGTTGTCCTGGTCAGTGGCTGCACCTTGTTCTTGAAGCGCATCAGCATGTGCACACCCCCACCATGGGCGTTGCAGCCGGCGCCCGCCGCATCGCAGGGCGTTTGCAGTTGCAGTACCACACGGTCCTGCGTGCTCGTTGCGCCTGATGGGCCTTGGTGCCGGTGCAGCCCCAGGCAGACCAAGACGCCAATCAGCATCGAAGCTGCCAACACCAGCACCGGGACAGCACGAAGCGTCATGGCGCCGGCGCTCCGCGACCCCACAGTGCGCCGATTCCGGCAATGCCTTGCGCCCCGTTCTCGAACGCCTGTGACAGATGGCCCTCCTCCATACCACCCAGTGCGTAGACCGGGAAGTTTGCAGCTGCAGCAAGCCTGCGCAATCCGACCCAGCCGATGGGTGTGGCTTGCGAATGCGTGGGCGTAGACAGCACGGGGGAGACCACGACGAAGTCGGCCTGAATGTGGCGCGCGTGTGCGATGGCAGCGGCATCGTGACATGACGCTCCCACCCAGAACCCTCTCGGCAGCGGACGCTCCCCCAGCGCCAGCAATCGCGCACGCGTCAGGTGCACGCCATCCGCGTCCAACACCTCGACCAGCGCGGGCGCTGCATTCAGCAGCAGGCGGCCGTGGTAGCGGTGCACCAGCGCCAGGGCGCTGCGCGCAAGCGCTTCGAACTCAGACGTACCGAGGGACTTGGCCCGGAGCTGGACCAGTCGGATACCGCTTTCCAGAGAGCGCTCAAGCTGCGCCAGGAAGGCTGAAGGCCCCCTGACCGGCTCGCCGCTGACCATGTAGCGTGTCGGCAGGCGCACGGCGGTGACGATGGGCAGGTTGGCCGCCGGAAACGGCACGCCGGGCAGCGCTTCGGGCGCGGCCCATTGCAGAGGCTGACCTTCGCGACCGCGCGCCACGCCCGAGAACTGGTCCACCCGCCACACGTCCAGCAGCACGGAGCGGTCCGGATAATCGTGGACAACTTGGATCAGCGGGCGGCGCGCACCGGCGCGGATGCCAAGCTCTTCCTGCAACTCGCGCACCAGCGCCTCCTCGACGGTCTCCCCGGGCTCCACTTTGCCACCAGGAAACTCCCAGAGGCCGCCCTGATGCACCTGCGCGGGGCGTCTGGCCAGCAGGACCTGGCCCGCAGCATTGAATACGGCTGCAACTGCGACATGCAGGGGGACTGGCTTGGAATCGGCGTGCACGGCGATATCGACGTCCGAATCCGGTACTCCTTCAGGTTCGGTACTCGGCGTTGATGCGCACGTACTCGTAGGAGAAGTCACAGGTCCATACGCGTTCCGAGGCCGCACCGCGCCCGAGCGCAATGCGAACCGTGATGGCGCTCCTCTGCATCACGCGCCGGCCCTCGGTCTCCTGATACTCGGGGGCACGACCACCGCCGCGCACGATGCACACCTCGTCGAGATAAATGACGACCTGCGAGATATCCAGGTCGGGCAAGCCGGCCCGCCCGACCGCGGCGAGAATACGTCCCCAGTTCGGGTCCCCGGCAAAGAAGGCGGTCTTTACCAGAGGCGATTGTGCAACCGTGTAGGCAACCGCCCGGCATTCTTCGGCACTGCACCCGCCTTCGACCTCCACGGTGATGAACCTGGTGGCACCCTCACCGTCGCGCACGATGGCCTGGGCCAGCTCCATGCACACGATGCCGACCGCGCCTGCCAGCAAGGCATAATCCGGGTGCATATCGGTCAGCGGCGGCCGCTGTGCGCAGCCGGTGGCGACCAGCACGCAGGCGTCATTGGTCGAGGTGTCGCCGTCGACAGTAATGCGGTTAAAGGAGGCGGCCACCGCGTCCCGCAGACAGCGTTGCAAGAGGTCGCGGTCGACTGTGGCATCGGTCGCCACGAAAGCAAGCATGGTGGCCATATCGGGACGGATCATGCCGGCGCCCTTGGCCATCCCGGTCACCGCAATGTCCCCTCCGGACAGCGTAACCCGCCGCGACGCCCATTTCGCTACCGTGTCCGTGGTCATGATGGCTTGTGCGGCCGCTTCCCAGCCGTCCGGCGCAAGATCGGCCAATGCCACGGGGAGTCCCGCTTGCAGGACACCGACCGGCAGCGGCTCGCCGATGACCCCGGTGGAAAACGGCAATACCTCGGCTGTCTCGCACCCGGCTAGCCGCGCCAGCGCCTCGCAACACTGCAGCGCGTCCCTGAGTCCCGGCGCACCGGTTCCGGCATTGGCGTTTCCGGTGTTGATGAGCAGGTAGCGCGGCCGGGAAGCAGAAAGGTGCTGCCGCGCCACGCTGACCGGTGCTGCGCAGAAGGCGTTGCGAGTGAATACCGCTACGCACTCGCTTCCGGGCACAAGTTCCATCACCACCAGATCGGGGCGACCCGGCTTGCGGATGCCCGCACTTGCGGTCCCGAGCCGCACACCGGCAATCGGACTGGCGCCACCAGAAGAAGCGTCCATCACCATCGGGAAGGCCCCGGGACTGCGGTGCGTGCGGTCCTTACCGCCGACCGCATCAGGCAAGCTGCCCGTGACACTGCTTGTATTTTTTCCCCGAACCGCACGGGCAAGGCTCGTTACGCCCGACCTTGCGGCCCTGGCGCACGAACGGCGTATGCGCCTGTGCTGCGGCGGCGGCTGGACCCGCAGCCGCGGCCGCGGCGGCCTCCGGGGACTCGGCCTCGGCCATGGCACTCGCCTCGGCATGTTCGAACTGGCGGGCCGCGGCATTGGCGCGGCGCCGTTCTTCGACGGCCTCCACGTCTGTCTCGGCCCGGACCTGCACGCGCGACAGCACTCCCATCACTTCACGCTTGATGCGCTCGAGCATCTCCGAGAACATCTCGAAGGCTTCGCGCTTGTACTCCTGCTTCGGATTCTTCTGCGCATACCCGCGCAGGTGAATACCCTGGCGAAGATAGTCCATCGCCGCCAGATGCTCCTTCCACTGTGCATCCAACACCTGCAGCATCACCGCCTTTTCGAACTGGCGCATGACCGTGGTGCCGGCAAGCTGCTCCTTGGTCAGGTATACGTTGGCCACCTCTTGCACGATGCGCTGGCGCAGGGTTTCCTCGTCGAGCTTGTGATCCTCCTCCAGCCAGTGGGCGATCGGCAGACGCAGGGACATCTCGTGCTCCAGCGCCTCTTCAAGACCCGGAATGTTCCACAGTTCGTCCAGGCTCTGCGGCGGCACGTACTGATCGATCAGTGCATTCACCACGTCCTCGCGAATCGCGGAGACGGTGTCGGAAATGTCGTCGCTGGACATCAGCTCGTTGCGCTGGTCGTAGATTACTTTGCGCTGGTCGTTGGCGACGTCGTCGAACTCGAGCAGATGCTTGCGGATGTCGAAGTTGCGCGCCTCGACCTTGCGCTGGGCGTTCTCGATGGCCTTGGTCACCCAAGGATGCTCGATGGCTTCACCCTCCTGCATGCCCAGCTTCTGCATCAGGCCGGACACACGCTCCGAGGCGAAGATCCGCATCAGGTTGTCTTCCAGGGAAAGATAGAAGCGACTGGAGCCCGGATCGCCCTGTCGGCCCGAGCGCCCTCGCAACTGGTTGTCGATGCGCCTTGACTCGTGGCGCTCGGTACCGATGATGTGCAACCCGCCGCTCGCGACCACGGCATCGTGCCGACTCTGCCATTCCGAGCGCACCCGCTGTACTGCGACCTCATCAGGACTCTCCAGCTCGTTGAGCACGGCGTCCAGGCTGCCACCGAGCACGATGTCGGTTCCGCGGCCGGCCATATTGGTGGCGATGGTGACCGTTCCGGGACGTCCGGCCTGGGCGACGATATGCGCCTCGCGCTCGTGCTGCTTGGCGTTCAGTACCTGGTGCGCGATCTTCTCGCGGTCAAGGAGGCGCGACAGGTATTCCGAGGTCTCGATGGACGTCGTGCCCACCAGCGCCGGCTGCTGGCGGTTGCGGCAGTTCTTGATGTCGTCGATGATGGCGTCGAACTTCTCCTTGGCGGTCAGATAGACCAAATCGCCCATGTCGTTGCGGATCATCGGCTTGTGGGTCGGGATCACCACCACCTCCAGGTTGTAGATCTGCTGGAACTCGTAGGCTTCGGTATCCGCCGTACCGGTCATCCCGGCGAGCTTCTCGTACAATCGGAAGTAGTTCTGGAAAGTGATCGATGCCAGGGTCTGGTTTTCGTTCTGGATCGAAACGCCCTCCTTCGCCTCCACCGCCTGATGCAGCCCTTCCGACCAACGTCGCCCGGGCATGGTACGTCCCGTGAACTCGTCGACAATGACGATCTGATCGTCCTTGACGATGTAGTCCACGTCCTTGCTGAATAGCACGTGGGCGCGCAAGGCCGCATTCAGATGATGCATCAGGCTCAGATTGGCGGCGTCGTAAAGGCTCTCACCTTCACGCAGCATGCCGCCCTCGGTCAGCAGTTCCTCGACACGGGCATGACCCTGTTCGGTCAGATAAACCTGCCGCGCCTTCTCGTCGACGCTGTAATCGCCCGGACCCTCCTCGGCCTCCTGGCGTTCGAGACGGGGAATCAGCTTGTCCACCCGGACGTAGAGTTCGGAATTGTCGTCCGTGGGTCCAGAGATGATGAGCGGCGTGCGCGCCTCGTCGATCAGAATGGAGTCCACCTCGTCTACGATGGCGTAATGCAACGGGCGCTGCACCTTGTCTGCGAGGGAGAACGCCATGTTGTCGCGCAGGTAATCGAAGCCGAACTCGTTGTTGGTGCCGTAGGTGATGTCGGCGGCATAGGCTGCCCGCTTCGCCGCCGGATCCATGCCGGCAATCACGACGCCGGTGGTCATGCCGAGGAACTCGTAGATCTTGCCCATCCACCCCGCGTCGCGCCGCGCCAGATAATCGTTCACCGTTATGATGTGCACGCCCTGCCCGGGCAGGGCGTTGAGGTAGGCCGCCAGCGTTGCCACCAGCGTCTTGCCTTCACCGGTGCGCATTTCGGAGATCTTGCCATCGTGCAGCACCATGCCGCCAATGAGCTGCACGTCGAAGTGACGCATCTGCAGCACCCGCCGGGCCGCCTCGCGCACCGTGGCGAAGGCCTCGGGCAGCAGGGCATCGAGTGCCTCACCCTGCTCGAGCCGGGACCGGAAATCGGCAGTGCGCGCGCGCAGTTGCTCGTCCGGGAGCCTGGATACCTCGGGCTCGAGGACGTTGATGCTGGTGACGATCCGGTACATCCGCTTCAGCAGACGCTCGTTGCGGCTGCCGAAGATCCTTTGAAGCAGTCTGTTTGCCATGAGTGGAGGAGTCCGGCGTTAGGCACCAAACGCGAGATAATAGCGCAAGCTCGCGCTCATTATCAGCTTCCGATTCGTATGACCGGGAGCGGCGGAAAGAGTTTAGCGTGGCGCGGGCCACGAGCCCGTCGAATACTCTCGATTTCCCACCCGCCTCGCGACGTGCGGATTACTCAGACAGGCTTCTGGGCTGGCGCGACGCTTCGATGAAGGACATGGGATCGACCGGGTTGCCGTTGCGGAGCACTTCGAAATGCACGTGCGCCCCAGTGGAGCGCCCGGTGGAGCCGAGCAGGGCAATTACCTGCCCCGGCTGAACGGTATCGCCGGCCTTCACCAGGTTGCGCTCGTTGTGTGCATAGCGGGTGACGTAGCCGTTGGCGTGGTTGACCTCGACCATCTTGCCGTATCCTTCCCGGACACCGGACCACGCCACCACACCACCGGCGACGGCGATGACCTCGGTCCCCGCCGGCGCGGCGAAGTCCACTCCCGCATGCAACGCCTTGTGCCCGGTGAAGGGATCCGTTCGGTTACCGAAGCCGGAGGAAACCCAGCCGTCCCGGACCGGTGCGCCCTTGGGCTGGGCGCGTTGCTGCAGGGAACGGTTCAGCAGCATGCTTTCCATGATGACCAGCTGCTGCTCGCGGTCGTCGAGCTGACGCTTCAGGCGCTCCAGCGACTGCGAGAAATCCGGGAACTCCCCGGAGTCCAGCTCTGTCGGACGAAGCGGGCCGCCGATGGCCGGGGGGCGGCGGAAATCGAACTCGCCCTTGTCGAGCTTGGCCATCTTCGCCAATCGCTCGCCCAGTGCCTCCAGCCTCATGACCTGCGCCTGCATCCGCGCCATGCGCAGTGCCAGCGCCGTGGCGTCCGCCCGGGCATCCGCCTTTGCGGAGTCGATGAGCCGCCGCTGCTGATGGAGCTCCGCACGCCAACGCTGCGCAAGTCCTTCCGGACGGCTGAGATGTTCACCGATCTGAAGGGCGGTCAGGCACAGCAACCCCAGGCTGAGCGCCATCAGCAGGGCGTTGCGTGGCTGATCGAGGTGCAGGCGCCAGGTACGGTGGCCGAACTTGGTGAAGAGTATGATGTTCATGCATCGCGCTCCGCGTCTGTGCTGCTGTTGAAGCGTGGACGCCGCCTGTGCGGAGTCGCGTTTTCCCCTGAGCCACTCGAGCAGCCGAAGCCCTCATGAGCAACGGAAAACCGCGCCCGCTACGCGACCTGCTTGAAACGGGATGCGGTGGCGTCGCAGCTACCCTGTTGAACCGCGCCAGGGTGCAGCAGAACCTGACCCTGCAGGCGCGAAAGCTCCTGCCTGCGAACCTCGACCGGCATCTCCAGGCGGCCGTCGTGCGCGACGGTTTGCTGGTGCTGGTGGCCGACTCGCCGGCGTTTGCTTCCCGCCTGCGCTACTGCGGATCCGCGGTGCTCACCGGGCTGGGGCTACCGGCCGGCACGACATTGCGCGTGAAGGTAGGCACCCTTGCGCCAGGAAATTCCATGAAGCGTGCTCCCGAGCGGCGCACGCTCTCGGCGCAGTCCGCCGACCTGCTGCGCCGAGTCGCCTCGACCATAGAAGACGCGCACCTGCGGGAGGCGATGCTGCGCCTGGCCAGCCGCCAGAATCGCTGATCCCGCTGAAGGAGCGGAAATCGACTCTACGCTGGAAGCATTCCGCGACGACCGCAGCCGGGATCGCGGCGAGCCCAGCGTCATCATTCATTGACCGACCGGCCCCCTGGTATCCCGGTTGCCTGCTGCGCCGGCTTTCCAGCCGCCTGCTTCCCTCAGCCGGCGTGCACCGGCTGCATGAAGGATATGGGTGCGTGCTCCACGTTCTCGAAGGTGACCTGCTCCCATGCCCTGGCGTCCGCCATCAGCGTACGCAGCAGATGATTGTTCAAGGCGTGCCCGGACTTGTAGCCGCTGAATTCTCCGATGAGGCTGTGGCCGAGCAAATAAAGATCGCCGATCGCATCCAGGATCTTGTGCTTGACGAACTCATCCTCGTAGCGTAGCCCGTCCTCGTTCAGGATTCGATAGTCGTCGAGCACGACCGCATTGTCCAGGCTGCCGCCCAGCGCGAGCTGGCGGTCGCGCAAGCAGCTCGATGTCGCGCATGAAGCCGAAGGTGCGGGCGCGGCTCACCTCGCGGACGAAAGAAGTCGTGGAGAAATCGACCGACCGCCTTGCGGCTGTGGCACTTGAAGACGGGATGATCGAAATCGATGGTGAACCCGACCTTGAACCCTTCGAAGGGGTCGAACCGCGCCCACTTGTCGCCCTCTTCGACCACTACCGTGCGCTTGATGCGCACGAAGCGCTTGGGAGCCGCCTGCTCCTCGATTCCCGCCGACTGGATGAGAAAAACGAATGGCCCGGCGCTGCCGTCCATGATCGGAACTTCGGGAGCACTCAGGTCCACATAGGCGTTGTCGATCCCAAGTCCGGCGAGCGCCGAAAGCAGGTGCTCGACAGTCGAAATGCGTACGTTGTGCTTGACCAGCGCGGTGGACAATCGGGTGTCTCCAACGTTCTCGAGACTCGCCTTGATGTCCACCGGCACGGGCAGGTCGATGCGGCGGAATACAATTCCGCTGTCCACCGCCGCGGGGCGCAGGGTCAGGAAGACTTTCTCGCCGGTATGGAGACCTACCCCAGTCGCGCGAATGACGTTCTTCAGCGTTCGTTGTCGGATCATTATCTGGGTGTCCCCCCTGTGTTTCCCTCTGCACCACGAGGGCCCGTGCGGTGGGAGCAGGCGCGCATCGTAACATAGCACCCCTCCCGTGGAAAGCGAACTGCCCGTGCCGGCAAGTCGCTGATCCTGCGACATTATCACTTGCCCAAGCAGGCACTGTGCCAGGGATCACGGCAAACCGTGCGCCCGCCGGCGCACACCGGCACAGGCCCCCTTCGGCTGCGGAAAAGACTTACCGCTCCGCAGCCTGCAGCAATCATCAAGACGGGACGTGAGCGCGCGACGCGCCTCCGGGCACGCACCGTGCCGGTGCCGTGCCCGGGCCTGGCGCACCGTTTCGACCCAGCTCGGCGGTCCACCAAAACCTGTCAGTCGGCTCTGGCGGCGCAGGAAGGCCGGGATGTCCAGGTAGTCCAGGTTGGCGTCGTGCCCGACCGCGGAGGCCATGCGATCGCTGGCCGCCTGCTTGCGGATTACCGTCGGACGCTCCAGCTTCTCGTAGTCCACTTCGCCGTTCTGGTTGCGATGCACCAGCTTCATGGCCGGTTCCTCCTTCTTGATCTGCCCACCGAGCCCGGTGGCCACCACCGTCACCCGCAGCTCGTCCCTCATGTCGGGATCGATGACCGTGCCGACCACCACCGTCGCATTGTCCGAGGCGAACTCCTTGACCGTCTGCCCACTTCGTCGAACTCGCCGATCGACAGATCCATGCCGGCAGTGACGTTGACCAGAATGCCGCGTGCGCCGGCAGGTTGATGTCCTCCAGCAGCGGACTGGCGATGGCCGCTTCCGCAGCTTCGCGCGCCCGGTCCTCGCCGCGGGCGCTACCGGAGCCCATCATCGCCATGCCCATCTCCGACATCACCGTGCGCACGTCGGCGAAGTCGACGTTGATGAGGCCCGGACGGGTGATCAGCTCGGCGATGCCCTGCACCGCGCCCAGCAGCACGTTGTTGGCGGCCTTGAACGCGTCCAGCAGGCGAACGTCCTTGCCCAGTACCGTGAGCAGCTTCTCGTTGGGGATGGTGATCAGCGAATCGACGTACTGGCTCAGCTCCTTGATGCCGTGGTTGGCGATCTGCATGCGCTTGCTGCCTTCGAACGGAAACGGCTTGGTCACCACCGCGACCGTCAGGATGCCGAGTTCCTTGGCGACCTGCGCCACGACCGGCGCCGCGCCGGTGCCGGTGCCGCCGCCCATGCCCGCGGTGATGAACACCATGTCGGCGCCGTCGATCACTTCGGTGATGCGCTCGCGATCCTCGAAGCGCCGCCTGACGGCCCATGTCGGGATTGGCGCCGGCGCCCAGCCCCTTGGTGATGTGGCTGCCGAGCTGCAGAACGGTGCGCGCAGAGGTGTTCTTGAGCGCCTGCGCGTCGGTATTGGCGCAGATGAAGTCCACTCCTTCGATACTTGCAGACACCATGTGCTGCACGGCGTTGCCGCCACCGCCGCCGATACCGATGACCTTGATGACTGCGTTCTGCGTATAGGCATCCATCAGTTCGAACATTGCCGCCACCTCCTGAGATTGAGTGTCTAGAATTGCCCCTGGGTCGCCCGGACGACCCGTCGCCCGCTACCTGCCCTCTAGAAATTGCCCTGGAACCATCCCTTCATTCTTTGCCACAACCCTTTAACCCCTTTGCCGAGATGCACTTCGGTCGTGCGCTCGCTGCGGTTCTGCTTGCCGAACAGCAGCAACCCGACGCCGGTCGCGTAGATCGGATTGCGCACCACATCCACCAGCCCGGTGACGTGCTGCGGCAGCCCGAGCCGCACCGGCATATGAAACACCTCCTCCGCCAGCTCTATGAGCCCTTCCATGCTTGCGAGCTGCCGCCGGTGAGCACCACGCCTGCGGCGATCAGATCCTCGAATCCGCTGCGCCGCAGCTCCGCCTGCACCAGCGTCAACAGCTCCTCGTAGCGCGGCTCGACCACTTCGGCCAGCGTCTGGCGCGCCAGACGCCGCGGGCCGGCGATCGCCAACGCCCGGTACCTCGATGGTTTCGTCGGCCGTGGCGAGCTGCGTCAGCGCACAGGCGTACTTGATCTTGATCTCCTCGGCATGCTGCGTCGGCGTGCGCAGCGCCACGGCGATGTCGTTGGTCACCTGGTCGCCGGCGATGGGAATCACCGCGGTGTGGCGGATGGAACCCTCGGTGAACACCGCGATGTCGGTGGTACCGCCGCCGATGTCGACCAGACACACCCCCAGCTCCTTCTCGTCTTCGGTGAGCACGGCGTGGCTGGAAGCGAGCTGCTCGAGGATGATGTCGTCCACCTCCAGGCCGCAGCGCCGCACGCACTTGATGATGTTCTGCGCGGCGCTGACCGCACCGGTGACCATGTGCACCTTGCCTCCAGGCGCACGCCGGACATGCCCACCGGTTCGCGGATGCCTTCCTGGCTGTCGATGATGAATTCCTGCGGCAGGATGTGCAGGATCTTCTGGTCGGCGGGAATCGCCACGGCGCGCGCGGCGTCGATGACCCGCTCCACATCACTCGGCGTAACCTCCTTGTCGCGGATGGCGACGATGCCGTGGGAGTTGAGGCTGCGGATGTGACTGCCGGCGATGCCGGCGTAGACCGAGTGGATCTGGCAGCCGGCCATCAGCTCGGCCTCCTCCACCGCGCGCTGGATCGACTGCACCGTGGATTCGATGTTCACGACGACGCCTTTCTTGAGGCCGCGTGAAGGGTGGGAACCGATGCCGATGACTTCGATATCGCCCTCCGGAGTGATCTCGCCGACGATGGCCACCACCTTGGAGGTGCCGATATCGAGACCGACAATCATGTTCCGCTCGGATTTCTTCACCATACCCTCGATCAGCCGCCGCGCGTCGCGCCAGCCTGGTCCTCCTGCGACTTCCATCGCACCGCAAAACCGTTGGTGTAGCGCAGATCCACCTGCCCGACCATTTCCGCCTGCGGTGCGAGCGTGCCGGGATACAGCCGCACGAAACGCAGCAGGCGCTCGTAGGCCTCGGTGCGTCCCAGCCTGAGCTCGATACCGTTGTCGAGCAGCATGCGCCAGGAGCGGCGCTCGTCCTGATCGAGCTCGCGGATCTGCAGGCCGACCGGCGCGAGCACCCGGGCCATTTCGTAATAACGCGCCGCGAGCACCGTCTCCAGACCGTCGGGGCCGCGCAGCTGCGGCAGACCCGCTGGGAAAGTGTCCAGTGGAGGGGCGAAGCGCTGGCCGCGCCGGTTGATCAACTCGTGCTCGCCCCAGCGTGCGAGCGGCGTCTGCTCGGTCACTGCGATCAGAAGTGTGTCCGGCCAGATGCGGGTGACCGAGACCCGATCCACCCAGGGCAGCGACTGCGCCGCACGCATCACCTGTCCCACGGCCACCTGGAAGAAGCCGCCGCGAGCGACCGGCGCCACGGCCGCCCGCACCTGCCGGGCGCTGAGGTGCACGAAATCCCCTTCGACCCGCACGGAGCGGATCGGCAGCGTGTCCGGGTCGAGCAGGTGCGCCACACCCCAGGCCACGGCCGCGGTGATCGCCACCGTGGACACGCCGACCAGCAGCAGCCCTACGTTGATGCGGGGCAGCGTCCAGCGACGCACAGCGCGCGCCTGCGCCTGGCGCTTCCCGGGCCTGCGCGCCCGCATCAGCTTTGGACTCCCAGGCGCTCATGCTGCAGGCTGGTGAGAAGAATGCGCCACACCAGCGCGTCGAAATCGATGCCTGCTGCCCGTGCCGCCATGGGCACCAGGCTGTGGTCCGTCATGCCCGGTACGCTGTTGAGCTCGATGAACCAGGGCGCGCCCTGCTGATCGAGCAGGAAGTCCACCCTGCCCCAGCCGCTTGCGCCCACCGCCTGGAAGGCGCGCAGCGCCAGCGCCTGAAGGGCCTGTTCGCGCTCCGCGGGCAGTCCGCACGGACACAGATAACGCGTGCTGTCGGCGTGGTACTTCGCCTCGTAGTCGTAGAACTCGCGCGGCGTCTCCAGGCGGATCAAGGGCAACACCTCGCCCGAGAGCACGGTCGCGGTGTACTCGGCGCCGCTGATCCAGCGCTCGGCAATCACGCAGTCGTCGTACTCGGCCGCCCGCTGCCAGGCAGCATGCAGGTCACCGGCATCGGTGACCTTGGTCATGCCGATGCTGGAGCCTTCGCGCACCGGCTTCACCATCACCGGCAGGCCGACTGCGGCGATCGCCTCAGCGCTGTCCGTTGCCGCCTCCAGCCGCACGTACTCCGGCGTGGGCAGACCGGCCCCGATCCACACCTGCTTGGTGCGCAGCTTGTCCATGCTGAGCGCCGAGCCCAGCACGCCGCTGCCGGTGTAGGGCAGCCCCAGGACCTCCAGCGCACCCTGGATGACGCCGTCCTCACCACCGCGTCCGTGCAGGGCGATGAACACCCGCTGGTAATCGCCTTCGTCGAGGCGCCGCAGCACGTCGCGGCCGGCGTCGATGCCGTGCGCATCCACCCCGCGGCGCTGCAGGGCTGCAAGCACTGCCGCACCGCTCTTCAACGATACCGCGCGCTCTGCGGAAAGCCCGCCCATCAGCACGGCGACCTTGCCCAACCCGGCGGGAGCGTCGTTGTGCACGTCCACCTCAGTTCTCCTCGCGCCGGTGCGTTCCGGCATCCAGGTATTCGCCCACGATCCGCACTTCCTCCTGCAACAGCACGCCGTGCACTTCGCGCACGGTCTCCTTCACGAAGACGATGAGCCGTTCGATTTCCGCCGCACGTGCCGTACCGGTGTTCACGATGAAGTTGGCGTGCTTCTCGGAGACACAGGCTCCGCCGATGCATCGGCCTTTGAGCCCTGCCGCCTCGATCAGTCGCGCGGCATGGTCCCCCGGCGGATTGCGGAACACTGATCCGCAGCTCGGCTGCTGGGTGGGTTGGGTGCGGTTGCGCTGCTCCAGCAGCGCGCGGATGTGCGCCTGCATGGCAGCGCCGTCACCGCTGGCGAGCGCCAGGTGGGCCGCCAGGAACCACTCTCCTGCCGGTCCGCGCACGCTGCGATAGCCGATCTCGAAGTCCCCGGATCCACGTTCGCGCCGTACTCCCCGGCGGTCCACGGTCTCCACCGCCACCACCCGGGTCCAGGTCTCGCCGCCGAAGGCACCGGCGTTCATCGCCAGCGCACCGCCCAAAGTTCCGGGGATGCCCGCCAGAAACTCCACGCCCCTCAGCGCGAGCCGCGTGCAGAAGCGCGCCACCTTGGCGCAGGCGACGCCGGTTTCCGCGCGTACCGTATGCGCATCCAGAGCGCTCAGCCCGCGCAGCGCGCCATGGGTCAGGATCACCGTGCCGCGGATGCCGCCGTCGCGCACCAGCAGGTTGCTGCCGAGACCCACCCACATCACAGGCTCCGCAGCGGGCAGCGAGTGCAGCAGCGCCACGAGATCCTCGGCGTCAGCCGGGACGTAGATGCGATCCGCCGGTCCGCCCACGCGCCAAGTAGTGTGCAGCGCCATCGGCTCGTTCCAGCGCACGGTTCCGCGCAGCCCCGCCGGCAGCGGCGAAGGGACGTCGGGGCGTTCGCGCTCGGCACACATCATGGTGCGTCCCTGCCCATCGCGAGCTGGACGGGCAGCGTGGCCGCGGCGGCACCGATGTCGCCCGCCCCCAGGGTGAGCAGCACGTCGCCGCCCTGCAGCAGCGGCGGCAACGCCTCTGCGAGCTGCGCGGCACGCTCCACGAACACCGGCTCCACCTGCCCGCGCATGCGAATGGCACGCGCCAGGGAGCGTCCGTCGGCGCCCGCGATCGGGACTTCGCCCGCTGCGTACACCTCGGTCAGCAGCAGCAGGTCCGGCTCCGACAGCACGCGCGCGAAGTCTTCGAAGAGATCACGCGTCCGGGTGTAGCGGTGTGGCTGAAAGGCCACCACCAGGCGCCGGTGCGGCCAGACTTCGCGGATCGCCGCCAGGGTCGCCGCGATCTCCCTGGGATGGTGTCCGTAATCGTCGACCAGCACCACGTTTCCGGCCGCCGTTGCGATCTCGCCGTAGACCTGGAAGCGCCGTCCGATGCCCTGGAAACCCTGCAGCGCACGCTGCATGGCCGCATCGTCCACACCGACTTCGCGGGCTACAGCAATCGCCGCCAGGGCGTTCAGCGCGTTGTGGCGTCCCGGGAGATTGAGCACCACCGGCAGCGGCTCGGCGCGATCCGGCAGGTGCACCTGAAAACGGCTTTGCAGTCCGACCGCCTGCAGGTCCGAAGCGCGCAGGTCGGCATCAGGCACGAAGCCGTAGGTCAGGACCGGACGTGTGACCTGGGGCAGCAGCGCGCGCACCTCGGGATCTTCCAGGCACAGCACGGCGAGGCCGTAGAAGGGCACGTGATGCAGGAACTGGAGGAATGTGCGGCGCAAGCGCGCGAAATCGCCTCCATAGGTGGACATGTGGTCCGCGTCGATGTTGGTCACCACTGCCAGCAACGGCTGCAGATAAAGGAACGAGGCATCGCTCTCGTCGGCCTCAGCCACCAGGTAGCGCCCTGCGCCCAGGCGCGCGTTGCTGGCAGCGCTGTTCAGGCGTCCGCCGATGACGAAGGTCGGATCCAGTCCGCCCTCGGCCAGCAGGCTCGCCACCAGGCTGGTCGTGGTGGTCTTGCCGTGGGTCCCGGCAACTGCGATGCCGTAGCGAAAGCGCATGAGCTCCGCGAGCATCTCGGCACGGGGCACCACCGGAACGCGCTGGCTGCGCGCGGCCAGCACTTCGGGATTGTCGCGAGCGATGGCGCTGGAGATGACCACCGCATCGCAGCCAGCGATGGCACCGGCGTCGTGGCCGATGTTGATGCGCGCGCCGAGGGTGGCCAGGTGGCGCGTAACGGCGTTCTCATGCATGTCGGATCCGGTGACCCGGTAGCCGAGATTGAGCATGACTTCGGCGATACCGCCCATGCCCGCGCCGCCGATGCCGACAAAGTGCACGCACTGCACGCGCCCCATGCTGTGCGACTCGCGCGGTGGATGCGAGGCATCACCCTCAGAGCTCCTCACGATGTTCCCCCGTGCAGCCTCCCGGCAGGACCGGACCGGCCGGTGTGCCGCCCTCCGCCTGCAGGCACTGGCGCACCACGTCCTCGGTGGCATCGAGTCTCGCCAGCGCCCGCGCGGCGCGCGCCATGGCGAGAACTGTGGTGCGGTCCGCGGCGAAGCCTGCGATCAGCGCCGCCAGGCGCTCGGCACCGAGCTCGGGCTGCTGCACCAGCACCGCGGCGCCCGCGTCGCTCAGATAATGCGCATTGCCGGTCTGGTGGTCGTCGACGGCAAAGGGGTAGGGCACCAGGATCGCACCGACACCGGCTGCGGCGAGCTCCGCCACGGTCAGCGCGCCGGCCCGGCACAACACCAGATCCGCCCAGCCGTAGGCCTGCGCCATGTCCTCGATGAAGGCCACCACGCTCACCTCCAGGCCGGCCTTACGATAGCCCTCGCGCGAGTCTTGCAGATGGGCCTCGCCGGTCTGGTGCCAGACTTCCGGACGCACATCTTCCGCCAGCGCCGCGAGCACCCGGGGCAGCACCTCGTTCAGCGCCCGTGCGCCCAGGCTGCCGCCCAACACCAGCAGGCGCAGCCGGCCGGTGCGGCCGCTCATGCGGATCTCCGGCACCGGCAGGGCGGCGATTGCGGCGCGTACCGGATTGCCGGTACACAGGGCACGACGGGCGGCGGGGAAAGTGCCGGGAAAAGCTTCCATCACCCGGTCTGCCAGGCGTGCCAACAGGCGGTTGGTGAGTCCGGCAATGGCATTCTGCTCGTGGATCAGCAGCGGGCGGCGCAGCACCCACGCCCCGACACCGCCGGGGCCGGTCACGAAGCCCCCCAGACCCAGCACTGCGCGCGGGCGGCGTTCGAGCAGCACGCGACAGGCCTGCAGAAACGCCCAGAGCAGCATGAACGGGGCGCTGAGCCAACGGACCACGCCCTTGCCGCGCAGACCGCTTACCGAGATGCAGTCGAGCGGAAACCCGGCACCGGGAACCACGCGTGCCTCAAGCCCGCGCCGAGTCCCCATCCAGACGACGGCCACACCCAGGCCCCGCAGCCTTTCGGCGACCGCGAGCGCGGGAAAGACATGACCGCCCGTGCCGCCGGCCATGATCAGCACCGGGCCCATATTGGAGCTTCGATACGCGGCGCCCGTCATGCGCTGCGCACCAGGAAGCCGAACGGAGCGCGCCCGGCTCGGGCCCGCGCCACACCACGCGGACACTCCAGGCCAACCCGTACCAGGAAGCCCACGGCGGTGCAGGTCACCACCATGCTGCTGCCGCCGTAGCTCAAAAAAGGCAGTGTCAAGCCCTTGGTCGGCAGCACACCCATGTTGACGCCGAGATTGATCAGCGCCTGCAGGCCGATCCACAGCCCAATGCCGTAGGCAAGATAGGCAGCGAAGTGGCGGCCGACGGACTCGGCACGGGCACCAATCTCGAATGCACGCCAGACGATGATCGCGTACAAGGCAACCACCGCCACGACCCCGAGCAGGCCCAGTTCCTCGGCCAGCACCGCAAACAGAAAATCGGTGTGCGCCTCCGGCAGGTAGAAAAGCTTCTGCACGCTTCCCCCGAGGCCGACACCGAACCATTCTCCGCGCCCGAAGGCGATCAGCGCCTGGATCAGTTGGTAACCGCTGTCGTAGGGATGCTCGAAGGGATTGCGAAACGTCGTCAGCCGCTTCACGCGATAGGGCGAAGTCAGCGCCAAGGTGACCAGGGAGCCAGAGGCGACCGCGAGCAGCATCGCGAAATGCCACAGCCGCATTCCGGCCAGGAACATCATGCCGAGGGCAGTCGCCAGCAGCACCGCCGTGGCCCCGAAGTCGGGCTCCGCCAGCAGCAGGCCGCAGATCACCGCCAGCAGTGCCATGGGTTTCATGAAGCCCGCGACGTTGGTGCGTACCTCATCGCCGTGGCGTACCAGATATCCGGCAAGATAGATCAGCACGCCGAGCTTGACGACTTCCGATACCTGCAGGTTGACAATGCCGAGCGGCAGCCAGCGCACGCTGCCGTTGACCTCCCGGCTCACGCCCGGGATCAGCACCGCCACCAGCAGCGCGAAGCCGAGTGCCAGCATGAGCGCTCCGGCCCGCTCCCAGCGCTCGAGCCGCGTGCGCGCCACGAGTACCGCCGCAAGCGCGCCGACCCCGATGTAGACCGCCTGGCGGATCAGATAGTAGAAAGGCTGCCCGAGCTGGCGGTCGGCGCTGGTGATGGACGCCGAGGTCACCATCACCAGGCCCAGCGCCACCAGCACCACCACAGCCGCAACGAGCCAGACATCGAAACCGGCCGGCAATGCCGGCGGCGCGCGACGCGCGCGTCCCGGCACCGCTTGACGCTGCCGCGCAGTGCTCATGCACCGAGCTCCTTGTGCACGGCAGCGGCGAACACCCGTCCGCGCTCCTCGTAGCCGCTGAACATGTCGAAGCTGGCACAGGCCGGGGAAAGCAGCACGCTGTCACCGGCCTGCGCCAGGCGCCGCGCCTCTCGCACCGCCTGTTCCATGCCCGCCGCCCGCACCACAGGCACGACGTCCTGCAACGCCTCCGCGATGGCCGGCGCATCCTGCCCGATCAGCACCACGGCACGGGCCCTGGCACGCACCGCGTCACGCAGCGGCGTGAAATCCGCACCCTTGCCCTTGCCTCCGGCGATCAGCACCACCGGCTCCGGCATGCCCTCGAGTGCCGCGAGCGTGGCACCGACGTTGGTGCCCTTCGAGTCGTCGTACCAGTTCACCCCATCACACTCGGCGACCCACTGAGTGCGATGCGGCAGGCCCCGGAAATTACGCGCGGCCGAAAGCATCGCCTCCATGGGCAGGCCGATGGCGTGTCCCAACGCCAGCGCCGCCAGGACGTTGGCGAGATTGTGTCGCCCCCACAGGCGCAGCTCGCCGGCATCGAGCAGCAGTGTCGAGCCCTGCGCGAGCCAGGTGCGACCTTCGCGCTCGCACAGGCCAAAGCCATCGCCGCGCGGCGCATGCACGGAGAAGTGAACGCTCCTGCGGCCGTCCTCCGCCATGGCGGCCACGGTCGGATCATCGGCGTTCAGCACCATCACGCCGGTCCCGCGAAAAATGCGCCGTTTGGCGGCTGCATAGTCGCGCAGGCTGTCATAGCGGTCCATGTGATCGGACGTGACGTTCAGCACCGTGGCGGCCGTGGCGTTCAGCGAGTGCGTGGTCTCGAGCTGGAAGCTCGAAAGCTCCAGCACGTACAGATCCGGCTCGCTGTCCTGCAGCAGTTCGAGGGCGGGAGTGCCCAGATTGCCACCGGCGCGCGTCACGCGGCCGGCCGCCTGGGCCATCTGCGCCAGCAGCGAGGTGACGGTGCTCTTGCCGTTGGAGCCGGTGACGGCGACCACAGGCGCGGCGGCCGTCCGCGCGAACAGCTCGATGTCACCGATGACTTCCACGCCGCGATGCAGCGCCGCGGCAATGGCAGGATCGCGCAGCGGCACCCCGGGGCTCAGCACCACGCACTGCGCGCGCTGCAGGAGCTGCTCCGGATAGCCACCCAGGAACAGCGCAACGTCGGGCAGTTCTTCGCGCAGGGCGGCGAGCGCCGGCGGACTGGTGTCGACGTCGGCGACCGCCACTTCCGCTCCGCGAGCAACGAGAAAGCGCGTCACCGAAAGCCCGGTCCTGCCCAGACCGACCACCAGTGTGCGGCCTTCGCAGTGGTCCCTCTCATGCATGCCGTGTACCGTCGCATTCATAAAGCATTGCGTCCGCTCACCTGATTTTCAGGGTGGCCAGGCCGACCAGCACCAGGATGACGGTGACGATCCAGAAGCGCACGATCACCCGCGGCTCCGGCCAGCCCTTGAGCTCGAAGTGATGGTGCAGCGGCGCCATGCGGAAGATGCGCCGCCCGGTGAGCTTGAAACTCGCGACCTGCAGGATGACCGACACCGTTTCCATGACGAACACCCCGCCCATGATCAGCAGCACCAGCTCCTGGCGCACCACCACGGCGACAACACCCAGTGCGGCGCCGAGCGCCAGCGCACCGACATCGCCCATGAACACCTGCGCCGGATAGGCGTTGAACCAGAGAAATCCGAGCCCGGCACCGACGATGGCGCCGCAGAACACCACCACTTCGCCGACATCGCGGATGTAGGGGATGCCGAGGTAGGTGGCGAACTTCACGTGTCCACCGGTGTAGGCAAAGATGCCGAGCGCGCCTGCGACCAGAACCGTGGGCAGGATGGCGAGGCCGTCCAGGCCGTCGGTGAGATTCACCGCGTTGCTGCTGCCGACGATCACGAAGTAGGCCACGATCACGAAGCCCCACCCGAGATCGATGGAGACCGTCTTGAAGAACGGCACGATGAGCTCGGTTTCGGCGGCCGATTGCGCCGTGACGTAGAGGAGCAGGGCGATGCCGAGCCCGGCCAGCGACTGCCACAGATACTTGGCGCGCGCCGACAACCCGGCGCTGTTGCGCAGCACCAGCTTCTTGTAATCGTCGGCCCAGCCGATGGCACCGAAAGCCAGCGTGACCGCGAGCACCATCCAGACGTAGCGATTGCGCAGGTCCGCCCACAGCAGCGTGGTCACCGTGATGGCAACCAGCATCAGCGCCCCCCCCATGGTCGGGGTGCCGGCCTTGGAGAGATGGCTCTGCGGCCCGTCGCCGCGTACGTTCTGGCCGATCTGGTGGAACGTCAGGCGCCGGATCATCGACGGTCCGATGATGAAGGAGATGACGAGTGCGGTGAGCACGCCCAGGATGGCGCGCAACGTCAGGTACTGGAAGACATTGAAGCCGCTGTAATAGCCCTTCAGGTACTCGGCGAGCAGAAACAGCATGACCGTCAACGGCTCCCGGTCGTGAGCGGTTCGTTGGTGGACGCGCGCCCGGCTTTCATCCGTGCGCCGCTCCGGGCTCGCGCGCGTGCTCGCCCGCCATATCCTGCAGCGCCTCCACCACCTGCTCCATGCGCATGCGCCGCGATCCCTTCACCAGCAGCGTGACCCCGGCGTGCAGATCGGCTCGCAATGCCTCGATCAATGCCTGCATTTCCGGATAGTGGCGTGCATCGGAACCGAAGCCCTGCACCGCGCGCCGGCTCAGCTCGCCCGTGGCGTAAAGGCGGTCGATGCCGAGCGCGGCGGCCTGCCCGCCAACCTGCTCGTGGAGCCGACCCGAGTCCTCGCCAAGCTCGACCATGTCACCCAGCACCAGCCAGCGCTCCCCACTGAACGCCCCGAGCACCTGCAGTCCTGCCTGCAGCGAGGCCGGATTGGCGTTGTAGGTGTCGTCGATGATGTGCGCGCCGGTCTGCGCCACACGCAGCTGCAGTCGCCCGGATACCGGTTGCATGCACTCCAGTCCCTCCTTGACGTCGGCAAGCGAGGCACCTGCCACCAGCGCGGCGGCGGCGGCGGCAAGCGCGTTCATGACGTTGTGCTGGCCGGGCAGTGGCAGCGCGATCTGCACTTCCCCTTCGGGCGTACGCAGCGGAAACTCCATGCAGCCGGGGCCTTCCTCCAGGGCGATGCGCACCTCCTGTACTCGGGTGAAGACCTCCGCCGGCGCATGCATGCCGAAATGGATGACATGGCGCGCACCCGCCAGCGACGCCCACAGCGCGTGGTGCACGTCGTCGGCATTGATCACCGCCGCACCGCCCTCGGCCAGCCCCGTGTAGATCTCGCCCTTGGCTCGCGCCACACCGGCGACGTCGCCGAAGCCTTCCAAGTGCGCGGGACCCGCATTGGTAATCAGCGCCACGGTGGGCCGTGCCAGGCGCGTGGCATAGGCGACGTCACCTGCGCGGTTGGCGCCCATTTCTATGACCGCCCAGCGGTGCTGGGGGCGCAGGCGCAACAGCGTCATAGGAACGCCGATGTCGTTGTTGAGGTTGCCGCACGTCGCAAGCACCGGACCGCGGCGCCCGAGGATGCTGGCGAGCATCTCCTTGACGGTAGTCTTGCCATTGCTGCCGGTGACGCCGATGACCGGGATGTTGTGGCGCTCGCGCCAGAGCGCCGCGAGCCGCCCCAGCGCCAGTCGCGTGTCTGCGACCACGAGCTGCGGCAGGTCTGCATCGCAGGCCCGCCCCACCAGCGCCGCGACTGCGCCGCGCGCACCCGCCTCCGCCACATAGTCGTGGGCATCGAAATGCGGTCCCCGCAGCGCAATGAACAGATCCCCCTCACGCAGACTGCGACTGTCGGTGCCAACCGACGCAAAGCTCGCATCGGCACCGATCAGCCGGCCATCGAGCAGTCGCGCAGCCTCGGAAAGGCGCATGAGGCTCACGGCGCCTGCTCTCCCATGAGCTCAGCGGCGAGCCTGCGGTCACTGAACGGGCGCAACTGCGCACCGACCTGCTGCCAGGCCTCGTGCCCCTTGCCGGCCACCAGCACCACGTCGCCGCGTCCCGCCTGTCGCACCGCCAGGGCAATGGCGGCCGCGCGATCGCGCTCGACGCGCACGGCGTCGGGCGCGCGCATGCCGGCGAGGATATCCGCGACGATGGCATCGGGGTCCTCGCCGCGTGGGTTGTCGTCGGTCACGATGATGCGGTCGGCGAGCCGCTCGGCCGCTGCGCCCATCAGGGGACGCTTGCCCCGATCGCGTTCGCCCCCGCAGCCGAACACGCACCACAGCTCGCCCGCGCAGTGCGCGCGCAGCGCCGCGAGCACCTGCTCCAGCGCATCGGGCGTATGGGCGTAGTCGACCACCAGCAGCGGACGCGCTCCGCCGCCGAAACGTTCCATGCGACCGGCGACGTTGCGGGTCGCGCTCAGGCGTGCCAGGGCTTGCGGTAAAGGCACCTCCAGGGCAAGCAACGCGGCGAGCGCCGCCAGCAGGTTGGCCGCGTTGAAACGTCCCAGGAGCCCGGTGCGCAGCGTACCGCTGCCCCACGGGCTTTCAATATCCATTTGCAGACCCTGGGCGTCGAGCCGCAACCGGGTGCCGCGCACCACGTCCTGCACCAGCGCACTTTCCCCGGAGCCCAGCGCGTAGCCGACGCACCGCACCTCGGGATCGATGCGCGCCGTCAGCGCACGACCGTAGGGGCAGTTGAGGTTGATGACCGCCGTCCCGAGGCCCGGGTGGCAGAACAGCCGCTGCTTGGCCGCGGCGTAATGCGCCATGTCCCCGTGATAATCCAGGTGATCGCGGCTGAGATTGGTCCAGACCGCCACGGTGAACGGCACGCCGTTGACGCGACCCTGATCCAACCCGTGGGAAGACACCTCCATGACCACGTGGCGCACGCCTTCATCGCGCAGCTGCGCCAGCAGCCGCTGCAGCATCACCGCGTCCGGTGTGGTATGGGTTCCTGGAGAAAGCGCACCGTAGCGTCCGTTGCCGAGGGTGCCGATGACGCCACACGGCCGATCGGCGTGGTGCAGGGCCTGCGCCAGGAATTGTGCACACGAAGTCTTGCCGTTGGTGCCCGTGATACCGATGATCGTGAGTCCCCGCGCGGGTTGCCCGAAGTAGCGTGCGGCGATGGTCCCCGCACGCTCGCGCAGGATGCTCACCTCGATCACCGGCACGGTGCCCGGCAGTCCGGCGGGCCCCGTCGCCGCAGTGCCGGCGGCATCATACGCGACTGCAGCGGCGCCGGCACGCACCGCATCGGCCACGAACTGCAGCCCGTGTACGTGGCTGCCGGCATACGCCAGGAACAGGTCACCGGGTGCCACGGCGCGACTGTCGGTACAAATGCCGGTGACCGCGACGTCCTCGCCCGGCGCCAGCACCGCCATGCCTTGCAGCAGCGCGCCGAGCGTCTGTGCCTCTGGAAGCTTCAGGGCGGGCATCATGGCGCCTCACGCTGGGCCAGGGTGCGTATGGGCGCAGCCTGCAACGGCAGGTCATCCGGCGCGACATTCAACAGCCGCAGGGCGCCGCTCATGACCTTGGAGAACACGGGTGCTGCAACCACGCCCCCGTAGTAGTTGCCGTCGCTGGTGTTCTTGATGACCACCACCATGACGAGCCGCGGGCGGCTGGCGGGTGCCATGCCGGCGAACACCGAGACATAGTGGTCGGTAGAGTAGCCGCCCGGGACCGAGATGCGCACGGTGCCGGTCTTGCCGCCGACCCGGTAGCCGGCCACCCGCGCCAGATAGCCCGTGCCCTGGGGCGTGATCACCGTCTCCAACATGCGGCGCACCATGGCCACGGTGGCCGAGCTCAGCACCTGTCTGCCCGCCGGCACCTGCCCCAGGCGCAGAAAGCTGGGCTGGCGGCGGCGGCCGTCGGGTGAGGCCAGCACCAGATAGCCGTCGGCGAGTTGCAGCGGCGTCACCGAAAGGCCGTAGCCGAAGGACAGCGTGGCGCGCTCGAGCTCGTGCCAGTGCGCCAAGTCGGTGACCTGCCCGGCGGCCTCCCCGGGATAGCCGCTGCCCGACGTGGAGCCGAAGCCGAGGCGTGCCAGCAGGGACCAGAAACGCTCGGAGGGCAGTGAAAGGGCGATCTTGCTCGCCCCGACGTTGCTCGACTTGGTGATCACCCGCGTGACATCGATCAATCCGTAGTCGTGCACGTCCTTGATCAGCTTGCGTCCGATGCGCAAGGTCCCGGGGCTGGTGTCGATGGGCGTGTCGGGACGGTAGAGCCCGCTTTCCAGCGCGCAGGCGATGGTGAAGGGCTTCATCGTCGAGCCCGGCTCGAAAAGGTCGGTAACCGCCCGGTTGCGGAAGCGGTCACCGCGCAGCCCCCTGCGGGTGTTCGGGTTGAACGAGGGCTGATTGACCATGGCGAGAATTTCGCCGGTGTTCACGTCGAGGACCACCACCGATCCGGAGCGTGCCCGATGCTCCTGCACCGCCGCCTTCAACTCCCGATAGGCAAGATACTGGATGCGGCGATCGATGCTGAGCACCAGATCGCGGCCGGGACGGGGCGCGCGGATGCTCTCCACGTCTTCGACGATGCGATTCCTGCCGTCCTTGATGACGCGCTTGGCGCCCGCCTCCCCGCGCAGCCAGCGATCGTAAGCCAGCTCCAGCCCTTCCTGGCCGACGTCGTCCACGTTGGTGAAACCCAGCACGTGGGCGGCGACTTCTCCGGTCGGATAGTAGCGGCGGTATTCGCGCTGCAGATCGACACCCGGGGCACCGAGCGCCATCACCTGTTGCGCCAGGGCCGGGTTGAGGTGGCGCTTGAGATAGACGAACTCCCGATCGGGGTGTGCGTCCACCAGCCGCTGCAGCTCGGCGGTGTCCATCTTGAGCAGCTTGGCCAGACGCGGCAGGTATTCGGGCGCCGCCCCCAGCTCCTGGGGATTGGCCCACACCGAGTCGACCGGCGTGCTCACGGCAAGCGGCTCACCGAAACGGTCCGTGATCATGCCGCGGTGCGCCGACAAGGTCACGACGCGCAGGTGCCGCGCATCGCCCTGCCGCTGCAGAAACTCGCGGTCGAGCACCTGCAGGTCGAGCGCACGCCACAGCAGCAGCAACCCGCAGAGCACGAGCATCGCCAGCATGAGCAGCCGCCGCGCGCGAAAAACGGGAATGGAGTCGCCCTTGCTCATCGGCGCACGATCACCACCGTGTCCGCCGGGGCGATGACCATGCCGAGGCGGTCCCGGGCGACCTCTTCGATCCGCCCGTGCGTCGCCCAGGTGCTCTGTTCGAGCTGCAGCTGGCTCCACTCGATGTCCATCTGGTCCTTGCGCGCCTGCAGAGCCTGCAGCTCCACGAACAGCTTGCGGTTCTCATACTTGACATAGACCACCCCGAGCGCCGAGCCGAGCACGCCCAGTCCGAGCAGCGTCAAGATCAGCACACGCGTCCTCAATGCACGCGCTCCGCCACTCGCAGCACGGCACTGCGGGCGCGTGGATTGGAGGCGATCTCGGCAGCGCCGGGATGCACGGCACGGCCGACGGGGCGCAGCGTGGGATGAAAATCACCGGCCGTGACCGGCAGATCGGGAGGGTAGTCCCCGCCGCGCGCCTGATCGCGGATGAACCGCTTCACGATACGATCCTCGAGCGAGTGGAAGCAGATCACCGCCAGGCGCCCGCCCACCCGCAACGCTTGCACGGATGCGGTCAGACCGGCTCGCAAGTCCTCCAGCTCATGGTTGACGACGATGCGAATGGCCTGAAAGGTACGGGTAGCGGGGTGCTTGCCCGGCTCGCGCGTGGGGACGGCATCGGCAATGATTTCGGCAAGACGCAGTGTCGTTTCGATGGGGGCCACTCGGCGCGCGCGCACGATGGCGCGCGCGATTCGCCGCGCGTAGCGCTCCTCGCCGAAGGTCTTCAGCACCTCGGCGAGCTCGCGCTCCTCCACGCCCGCCAGCCACTGCGCGGCGCTCCGGCCACTGTCGGGATCCATGCGCATATCCAGGGGCCCCTCCCTGGTGAAGCTGAATCCGCGTTGCGGATCGTCGAGTTGCGGCGAAGACACCCCCAAGTCGAGCACCACGCCATCGACCCCTTGCGACACTCCGTGGGCGCCCAGCGTCGCCTTGAGCGTCGCGAACGAACCGCGTTCAATTGCGAAGCGGGCATCGTGCGCCAGGTGCTCGCGCGCCGCCCGCACCGCCTGCGGATCCTTGTCGATCGCAATCAGGCGACCGTCCGGCCCCAGCCGATCGAGCAACGCCGCGCTATGCCCCCCTCTGCCGAAAGTCCCGTCCACGTAGATTCCGTGCGGGCGTACGTTCAAGGCTTGCAGCACTTCTTCCAGCAGGACCGGGCGGTGAACCGCGGGTTCCGGCATGGCTACACAGGCAGTTCCGCCATCGCTTCGGGCATTGCTGTCCGGTCACTGTCCAGCCACTTCTGGAGACGCTCCTGCCAGTGTTCCTCGTTCCACAGCTCCATCTTGGTGGACACGCCGGCAAGCACCGCGCGTCGATCGATGCTCGCGAACTGCCTCAGCAACGCAGGAAGCAGCACGCGACCCTGGCCATCCAGCTCGACCTCGCTGGCATGGCCGATGAGCATGCGCTTCTCCTCGCTGCTGATATCGTTGTAGCTTGGGAGGCCCGCAAGCTGCTGTTCCACGACCTCCCACTCCGGCAGGGGGTAAAGCACCAGACACCGGTCCCGGTTGATGGTGCAGACGAGCTGGCCCTCGCAGTGTTCCATGAGCGCCTCGCGCCACTTGGCCGGAATCGCCAGGCGGCCTTTGACATCGAGATTGAGCGCATGCGCGCCCCGGAAACCGCGAAACAAGGCCGTTCCCCCTTTCCTCCCTCCAAGGATTCCATTCCGACCCACTTCATCCCACTTTTTTGCACTATAGGGACCGGTCGCTCCACTTGTCAAGGTCAATTCGCGTTAGCATTGCCGGGTCGCGCAGGGAGAGTGTTGGGTTGGACCGCCTGTCTCACCGGGCGGCAGAATGGCATAGGGCAGTCACGGACATCGAATTTCCGTCGACACGGAAATTGCCGTGAGCACCGGTGAAGTGCCCATCAGGGGTGTGTCTATCAGGTTTCACGAGGCAGCTCGTGCTCGGTCATTTGCCATAGGAGGCGCACACCGAGGCTTGCGGACACGGGAGCCATGCAGACCTACCACGCACGGTGCCGTGGCGCTCACTCGTGGCGGAAGCCGGTTCCGGCGGTTTCGCCAGCTCCCGGGATGGCGGCGAGTTCCGGCGTAGGGAAAGTGAGAGTCGGCCTGTAAGCCGGGTTCTGTCGTGGACAGCCATTCCTCTTGGCCGTACGTCACCGCACGGCTCGAGCGACCTACCCGGGAGCAGTGCGGGCCGCACGTACGCTCCCCTATTTGGTCTTGCTCCGGGTGGGGTTTACCCTGCCACCGGTGTTGCCACCGGCGCGGTGCGCTCTTACCGCACCTTTTCACCCTTGCCGGCAGCGCGGAGCGCTGCTTGGGCGGTATGTTTTCTGTGGCACTTTCCGTGGGCTCGCGCCCCCCAGGCGTTACCTGGCACCCTGCCCTGTGGAGCCCGGACTTTCCTCCATGCCGACAGGCACGGCGACTGTCCGGCCGACTCTCCCCACAATTCTACCAGCAGCTGCGCCGCGAGGGTGGAACAAGCGCAGCGGTTCCACCAGACCAACCGAACAAACGGCACCCGATAGTCGGGGCGAGCTCTTCCAGTTGATCACCGCTGCTCAACGGATCGCGCGTTCCAGCCCGTACATGCACAGACGCAACGCATGGTCCCACGGCGGACAATGGACGCCGAAGGTGCGCTGCAGCTTGTCCGTGGAAAGGCGCGAGTTGTGCGGGCGCAAGGTGCGCGTGGGATACTGCGCGCTGTGAATCGGGCGCACGCGGCACTCGCGAGCGCCGTGCAATTCGGTGTGCAACGCGAATATCCGCTCGGCGAAACCGCACCAGCTGACGGCACCGGCAAGGCTGAGGTGATAAAGGCCACGGTAGTCCGCGAAGGCCGGCATGCCACCTGACGCCTGGATGCGCACAAGCACGTGTGCCGTGGCCTGCGCAAGCCAGCGGCTCCAGTTCGGTGCGCCGATCTGATCGTCGACCACGCGCAGCTCATCGCGCTCCTGGGCCAGACGCAGCATGGTGAGGAAAAAGTTGTGCCCGCGCAATCCATACACCCAGCTGGTGCGAAAGATCAGATGGCTGCCGTCCACGTCCTGCACCGCCCGCTCGCCCTCGAGCTTGGTGCGGCCGTACACGCCGAGCGGAGCAGTCGCGTCGTGCTCGTCGTATGCGTCCGACTTCGTTCCGTCGAACACGTAATCGGTGGAGTAGTGCACCAGCGCCGCGCCGGTCTGGCGCGCATGCTCGGCGAGCAGGCCGGGTGCGGTTGCGTTGACCTGCCGGGCCGTCACCGCATCGTCCTCGGCCCTGTCCACGGCGGTGTAGGCGGCCGCATTGACGATGAGCCGCGGCCGGACCCGATCGATCGCCCGGCGGATGCTGTCGGGGTCGGCGAGATCAAGGGCGAGCGCGTGATTGCTGCGGTCGGCGGCCGCCACCTCGCCCAGCGTCGCAAGTGCACGTGCCAGCTCCCAGCCGAGCTGGCCCCGCGCACCGATGAGCAGGATGCGCCCGTAGCCGCCGGCCCGGCTCATGCCGCTCGCAGCCGATGTCACTCGTATACCGGCAGACGGGCGCGATCGATCGCGCAAAGCAGCGGCGCCGCGCGGTCCTTCTCCGAGAGCACCGGGTCGCGCAACGGCCAGCGGATTCCGATGGCGGGATCGTCCCAGCGCAGTGCCACTTCGGCCATGGGATGGAAGGGCGCCGTGCACTTGTAGACAAACAGCGCCTCCTCGCCGGTGACACAGAAGCCGTGGGCGTAGCCAGGCGGGATGTACAGCTGGCGCTTGTCGCCGGCACTCAGCGTGATGCCGAGCCAGCGCCCGAAGCCGGGAGACCCCACGCGCAAATCGACCGCAACGTCGAACACCTCGCCCTGCAGCACATACACCAGCTTGCCCTGCCCGTGCGGATTCTGCAGGTGCAGACCGCGCAGCACGCCATGAGTCGAATACGACAGATTGTCCTGCGCGAACGTCTGGGGCAGTCCTGCTTCGGCACAGCGCAGGGCGTTCCAGGTCTCGAGAAAATAACCGCGCGCATCTGCGTACACGTGCGGCTCGACGAGCATGACGCCCGGCAGCTCGGTGGCGATCACCTTCATGCCGGCCGCTCGCGCCGCGACAGATTCAGCAGGTACTCGCCGTAGCCGTTCCTGCGCAGCGGCTCGGCGAGCCGCTGCAACTGGGCGTCGTCGATCCAGCCCGCGAGATACGCGATTTCCTCCGGACAGCAGACCTTCAGGCCCTGGCGCTCTTCGATGGTCTCGATGAAGTTGGACGCCTGCATCAGCGACTCGTGCGTGCCGGTATCCAGCCAGGCGATACCGCGGCCGAAGCGCTCACAGGTGAGCCGCCCTTGCTCGAGATAGCGCAGGTTGAGATCGGTGATCTCCAGCTCGCCGCGCGCAGAGGGCCGCAGGCTTTGCGCCAGCTCCACCGCCTGCTCGTCGTAGAAGTACAGCCCGGTAACGGCGTAGTTGGACTTCGGTTGCGCGGGCTTCTCCACCAGTCGGGTGACCTTGCCGCGGCCGTCGAACTCCGCCACGCCATAGCGCTCGGGATCCCTGACCCAGTAGCCGAATACCGACGCACCCTGCATACGGGCAACGGCGCTCTGCAGCATCTCCGTCAGCCCATGTCCGTAAAAGATGTTGTCGCCGAGGATCAGGCAGCTGCGCGAGCCCGCGATGAATTCACGCCCGATCAGAAACGCCTGGGCGAGTCCGTCCGGGCTCGGCTGCACTGCGTACTCGATGCGGATGCCCCACTGCTCGCCATCGCGCAGCAGCGCCCGGAACAGCGGCTGGTCTTGCGGCGTGGAGATGACCAGCACCTCGCGAATTCCCGCCAGCATGAGCGTCGACAGCGGGTAGTAGATCATGGGCTTGTCATAGACCGGCAGGAGCTGCTTGCTCACCACCTGCGTCAACGGATACAGCCGCGTACCCGAGCCACCGGCGAGAATGATGCCCTTGATGCCCTGCGCCTGACTCATGGAAGCATGTCTAGCCCGCCGGTGCCGCCGCGGAGGGCGTGCCGTCGCTGCCGAGCCCGAGGCGCTCCCGCCGGTAGCGCCCGTCCTGCACGCGCCGGCACCACTCCGGGTGATCGAGATACCACTGCACCGTCTTGCGCAATCCCGACTCGAAGGTCTCCTGCGCCGACCACCCGAGCTCGCGCTGCGCCTTGGAGGCATCGATCGCGTAGCGGCGGTCATGACCCGGACGGTCGGTCACGAGCTCGATCAGCTCCGCATGCGGGCGATGCGGGGATCCCGGCAGCCGCTCATCGAGCAGCGCACAGATCGCGCGCACTACCTGCAGATTGGTGCGCTCGCCGTTACCCCCGAAGTTGTAGGTTTCCCCGCGGCGTCCGGCCTCCAACACACGCATCAAGCCGCGGCAGTGATCCTCGACATGGAGCCAGTCACGGATGTTGCCCCCGTCCCCGTACACGGGCAGCCGTTTGCCCTCGACGGCGTTGAGGATCGTCAGGGGAATGAGCTTCTCGGGAAACTGATACGGGCCGTAGTTGTTGGAGCAGTTGGTGGTGAGCACCGGCAAACCGTAGGTGTGATGATAGGCACGCACCAGATGATCGGATGCGGCCTTGGATGCGGAGTACGGTGAGTTGGGCGCGTAGGGTGTCTCTTCGGTGAAAAACCCCGCGGGTCCGAGCGAGCCGAACACCTCATCGGTGGAGACATGCAGAAAACGAAACGCCTGCCGGTGTTCCGGGTCCAGGTCCGACCAGTAGCCGCGTACCGCCTCGAGCAGCCGGAAGGTGCCGACCACGTTGGTCTGGATGAAGGCTGCCGGGCCGTCGATGGAGCGGTCGACGTGGCTTTCCGCGGCGAGGTTCAGCACTGCGACCGGGCGGTAGCGTCGCAACAGATCGCCTACGAGTGCGACATCACCAATGTCGCCATGCACGAATACATGGCCGCGATGGTGCTGCACCTCGGCGAGCGTATCGAGGTTGCCCGCATAGGTGAGGGCATCGAGATTGATGACGCGGTACTCGCCGGCGCCGACCAGCGCGCGCACCAGGTTGCCGCCGATGAAACCCGCCCCGCCGGTGACCAGCAGGGCTTTCATGAGCGGTCGGGCCGAATACCCGGCGCCCGCGGGCCCCGCAGCGGCTCAGTGTGGAAAAGCGGCGAGGACATGCAACCTGCGCGGTGAATCAGAACGGGATGTCGTCGTCCAGGTCCTCGACGCCGGATGAAGCGGAGGGCGCCGCCGCGGCGCTGCTGCGCGCCGGGGATTCCTGGCTGTAGCTGGCCGTGCCGCCGCCGCGGCTGCCGAGCATCTGCATCTCGCTGGCGACGATCTCCGTGGTATAGCGGTCGGTGCCGTTCTTGTCCTGCCACTTGCGGGTGCGCAGGCTCCCCTCGACATAGACCTGCGAGCCCTTCTTGAGATATTCGCCGACGATCTCGGCGAGGCGATTGAAGAACACCACGTTGTGCCACTCGGTGCGCTCCTGCTGCTCACCGCTCTGCTTGTCCTTCCAGGACTCGCTGGTGGCGACTGTCACGTTCGCCACGGCCGAACCGCTGGGCATGTAACGCACCTCCGGGTCCTTGCCCAGGTTGCCGATCAGGATGACCTTGTTTACTCCTCTGGCCATGACATTCTCCTCGCATGCTTTCCCTGTGATGGTTGCCGAATGCGCCGGCTGTTCTCCGATGCCGCTCCCTGGCGGCGCCCGGGGAGTTTACGCTTCGGATACGGAAAATTCACTCAGTGCAGTCTGGTCCAGCGTGCGGCTGTCGACCTTCAGGTAGGCCACGCCGTCGGTGGCGACCACTACCGCCTCGGCCACCCCCGGCACCTGCGTGAGGCGCGCGACCAGGCGTCCCGCCTCCTGCTCGTTCATGGGACCGACATTGATCAGATAGCTGGCGAGATGCTTCGGCTCGGGCATACCCGCTGCCAGCGCCAGCCACAGCACCGCGACCAGGGCGCCGAACCCGAACACGCCTTCCAGGCCGAACTGGCCATAGAGCCAGCCACCCGCCGTACCGCCGATGAAGATACCCAGGAACTGTGCGCTCGAGTACACGCCCATCGCCGTGCCCTTGCTGTCGGGCGGGGCGACCTTGGAGATCATGGAAGGCAGGGTCGCCTCCATCAAGGTGAAGGCCGTGAAGAACAGGACCAGCACCAGCGTCACCGCCACTACGCTGGCGTGCCACTCCATCAGTCCGACCTGGGCCGCCGCCAGCGCCACGATGGCGCCCAGGAAGACCTGCTTCATCTTCCCGCCACGCTCGGCGAGGATGATGAACGGCACCATCAGGAGCACCGAGGCCATCAGCACCGGCAGGTAGAGATACCACTGGTGACGGGTGTCCAGGCCCGCGGCATCCTGCAGGGCCAGCGGCAGCGCCACGAAGGTGGCCGTCAGCACCAGATGCAGCGCCAGGATGCCGAAGTCGAGCCGCAGCAGCTGCCGGTCACCAAGGACGCGCCGGAACAGCTCCGGAACCGGCTCGGCGTCACGATGCACGCGCGTGCGCACCGGACTCGGCACCATGAGGTGCAGCACCGCCTCGCCGCTCACCGCAAGCGCCGCGGTGATCCAGAAGATTCCGGGCACACCCACCCAGGTACCGAACACCGGACCCAGCACCAGGGCAACGGCGAATGACAGGCCGATGGTCATGCCGATGATGGCCATGGCCTTGGTGCGATGCTCCTCGCGGGTGAGGTCGGCGACGGTGGCGAGAATGGTCGAGCCGATGGCACCCGTACCCTGCAGCAGGCGCCCGGCGATGACGCCGTAGATGCTGTGCGACATGGCGGCGACGGCGCTGCCGGCGGCAAAGATGAGCAGTCCGACCGAGAGTACCGGCTTGCGGCCGATGCGATCGGAAATCATGCCGAAGGGAATCTGGAACACGGCCTGTGCCAGGCCATAGATTCCCAGTGCGAGACCGATGGTGAGCGGTGTAACGCCCTCGAGATGCTGGGCGTAGACGGAGAACACCGGGTAGATCATGAACAACCCCATCATCCGCAGCGCGAAGATACCGGCGAGAGACAGGGCCGCGCGCCGTTCCACAGCCGTCATTCCGGCGCCAGCTTTGGGTGTTTGCACCTACAGACTTCCTTTGCTTCGGTTGAGCGAGGCAACGTATATTAGCAGGTTACACTGGCTGCGATAAACGCCATGGATTCCATCCGCGTCCGTGGGGCACGCACCCACAATCTGCGCAACGTCGATCTCGACCTGCCCCGCGACCGGCTGATCGTCATTACCGGGCTGTCCGGCTCGGGCAAGTCCTCGCTTGCCTTCGACACCATCTACGCCGAGGGCCAGCGCCGCTACGTCGAGTCGCTGTCGGCCTACGCCCGGCAGTTCCTGTCCATCATGGAAAAGCCCGACGTCGATCACATCGAGGGGCTGTCGCCGGCAATCTCCATCGAGCAGAAATCCACCTCACACAATCCGCGCTCGACGGTCGGCACCATTACCGAGATCTACGACTATCTGCGCCTGCTGTTCGCCCGCGCCGGGACGCCGCGCTGTCCCGAGCACGACACCGAGCTCGAAGCCCAGACGGTGAGCCAGATGGTCGACACCGTGCTCGCGCTGCCCGCAGACACCCGGCTGATGCTGCTCGCGCCGCTGGTGCAGGACCGCAAGGGCGAGCACCAGCAGGTCCTGCAAGAGCTGCGCGCCCAGGGTTATCTGCGCGCGCGCGTCGACGGCCAGGTCGCAGAGCTCGATCAGCCTCCGGTGCTCGACCTGCGCCGCAAGCACACCATCGAGGCGGTGGTGGACCGCTTCCGGGTGCGGCCGGATGGCGCCGCGAGGCTCGCCGAATCCTTCGAAACTGCGCTGGCGCTGTCGGACGGCGTGGCGCGCATCGGCTTCATGGACGACCCCTCGCGCGAGGAGCTGACCTTCTCGGCCAGGTTCTCCTGTCCGCAGTGCGGCTACAGCCTGACCGAGCTGGAACCGCGGCTGTTTTCCTTCAACAATCCGGCCGGCGCCTGCCCGACCTGCGACGGCCTGGGCGTGAAGCAGTTCTTCGACCCGGCGCGCGTGGTCGCCCACCCGCACCTGAGCCTCGCCGGCGGCGCGGTGCGCGGATGGGACCGGCGCAACGTCTATTACTTCCAGCTCATCAGCTCGCTCGCCAGGCACTACGGATTCGACATCGAAGCGCCATTCGACGAACTGCCCGGGAACGTCCGCGACCTCGTGCTCTACGGCAGCGGCGAGCAGCAGATCCAGTTCCGCTATGTCAGCGAGAACGGTGGCTACACCACGCGCCGGCACCGCTTCGAGGGCATCGTTCCGAACCTGGAGCGGCGTTACCGCGAAACCGAGTCGAACGCGGTGCGCGAAGAGCTGGCCAAGTATCTGGCCACACGGCCGTGCCCGGACTGCCACGGCACGCGCCTCAATCGTGCCGCACGCCACGTGTATGTCGCAGGCCACACCCTGCCGGAGCTGACCACGTTGCCGGTGTCACGGGCCCAACAGTTCTTCGCCGCGCTCGACCTGCCCGGACGCCGTGGCGAAATCGCTGCCAAGGTCGTCAAGGAGATCGGACAGCGCCTGGATTTTCTGGTGAACGTCGGGCTCGAATACCTGACGCTCAGACCGCAGCGCCGATACGCTCTCGGGCGGTGAAGCGCAGCGCATCCGTCTCGCCAGCCAGATCGGCGCGGGCCTGGTCGGCGTCATGTACATCCTCGACGAGCCCTCCATCGGGCTGCATCAGCGCGATAACCGGCGCCTGCTCAACACCTTGACCTATCTGCGCGACCTGGGCAACACCGTGATCGTGGTCGAGCACGACGAGGAGGCCATCCGCAGCGCGGATCACGTGGTCGACATGGGGCCCGGCGCCGGCGTACACGGCGGGCAGGTCGTGGCGCAGGGCACGCCGGCGGAAATCATCGCCGACCCCGCCTCGCTCACCGGCCAGTACCTGTCGGGCCGGCGCCGCATTCCGCTGCCGGCACAGCTGCATGTGCCGGACCCGGAGCGCATGGTGGCGCTGCACGGCGCCTCGCGGCAACAATCTCAAGGATGTCGACGTGGCAATCCCCGCGGGGCTGCTGACCTGCGTCACCGGGGTGTCGGGCTCGGGCAAGTCCACGCTGATCAACGATACCCTGTACCGTCATCGCCGCACGCGAGCTCAACGGCGCCAGCGAAGCACCCGCGCCCTATCGCGGGCATCGCGGGCCTGGAGCTCTTCGACAAGGTGGTGGACATCGACCAGAGCCCCATCGGCCGCACGCCGCGCTCCAACCCCGCGACCTACACCGGCCTGTTCGCGCCCATCCGCGAGCTTTTCGCCGGCACCCAGGAGGCCCGCGCGCGCGGCTACGCGCCCGGGCCGCTTCAGCTTCAACGTGCAGCGGCGGGCGCTGCGAGGCCTGCCAGGGCGACGGCGTCATCAAGGTGGAGATGCATTTCCTGCCCGACATCTACGTGGCCTGCGACGTATGCCACGGCCGGCGCTACAACCGCGAGACGCTGGAAGTGCGCTACAAGGGCCGCAACATCCATGAAGTGCTGGAGATGACCGTCGAGGACGCGCTGGAGTTCTTCAGCGCGGTGCCGGTGCTCGCCGCGCAAGCTCCAGACCCTGATGGACGTGGGCCTCTCCTACATCAAGCTCGGGCCAGAACGCCACCACGCTTTCCGGCGGCGAGGCGCAGCGCGTCAAGCTCTCGCGCGAGCTGTCCAAGCGCGACACCGGCAACACGCTGTACATTCTCGACGAGCCGACCACCGGGCTGCACTTCTACGATATCGACCAGCTGCTCGGCGTGCTGCACCGGCTGCGCGATCACGGCAACACCGTCGTCGTGATCGAGCACAACCTGGACGTGATCAAGACCGCCGACTGGGTGATCGACCTCGGCCCGGAGGGCGGCGTCGGCGGCGGGACCATCGTTACGAGCGGCACGCCAGCGGATATCGCGGCGCACGAGGACTCCTACACGGGACAGTTCCTGCGCCCGGTGCTGGAGTGGAAGGAAGGTGCTGCGGCCAGAGCGGCGCTCGAACGCGGGCGCGGCGTGCAGCGCCACTGAGCTCCTATGGCTCGACAGGCTGGATGCCTACGACATCCCCGATCCGGATACCGAGCAGCCGGTCGGCACGGCCCTGGTTGACCGCGACCTCCATCAGCCCATTGGCATTCTCGTAGCAGAAGGCGGTACCGGGCGGGACCTCGCCAAAGGTGCGGGCGCGAACCACGCTGCGGCCTGCAATCTCCAAAGCAGCGCCCGGGGAAAGCGTGGCGGCGCGCAGGCCGGTCATGGCATTGCCGAAGCCGTCGATGTAGAGCACGCGCGCAAGATCGTCCGGCCAGTCGGCGCGCACGCGCAGCGCCGGATCGACTCTCTGGCCCGGGGGCTGCTGACCGAGGCTTACCCACGCCGCCACCGGCGCAAACAGGTCGCGGCCGTGAAAGCTCGCCGAAAGCCGCGCCGGCTGCCAGTGCAAATCCCACCACTCCACATCGGACGCACGCCGCGCCACCACGTCGAACAGGCCGTTGTCCGGTCCGACGTACCAGCGCGCGTCGGCGCGCACCGCCGCGGCGCGGCGCCCGGTGCCGACGCCAGGATCGACCACACACAGAAACACCGTCTGCACTGGAAACTCGGTTGCATAGGCAGCCAACAGGTAGGCTGCGCCCTGGACATTGAAGGGTGGCAGATCGGAGAACAGCTCCAACACCGGTGTCTGCGGCGCCTCGCGCAACAGCGCGACCTTCATCTGGCCAACGTAGGGCCCGCCCAGGCCGAAGTCCGTGAACAGGACGATCATATATTCAGCTTAATGCCGGCGACTGCGATGTTGTAGAGGCGATTGCCCGCACCCTGGCTGAAACCCGCCGCGACCCGTGCGGGGGCCGTACCCTGCGGAGGCCCCTTGCCACGTCGAAGTCCCCGTGCCGGGGCCGCACCCTACGCGGCCCCTTGCCGCATCGAAGTCCGCGTGCGGGGGCCGCACCCTGCGGTGGCCCCCTGCCGCATCGAAGTCCCCGTGCCGGGGCCGTACCCTGCGGTGGCCCCTTGCCGCATCGAAGTCCGCGTGCGGGGGCCGCACCCTACGGTGGCCCCTTGCCGCATCGAAGTCCCGTAGGGTGCGCCGTGCGCACGCGGAGATTGGAACCGCGCGCCCGCGCGCACGACCTGGCGGCGCTCCGCACTACCCTTCGCAGGCGCGATTCGCAATCGGATCGTCCGCGTGCGGGGGCCGCACCCTACGGTGGCCCCTGCCGCATCGAAGTCCGCGTGCCGGGGCCGCACCCTGCGGTGGCCCCTTGCCGCATCGAAGTCCGCGTGCCGGGGGCCGCACCCTACGGTGGCCCCTTGCCGCATCGAAGTCCCGTAGGGTGCGCCGTGCGCACGCGGAGATTGGAACCGCGCGCCCGCGCGCACGACCTGGCGGCGCTCCGCACTACCCTTCGCAGGCGCGATTCGCAATCGGATCGTCCGCGTGCGGGGGCCGCACCCTACGGTGGCCCCTTACCGCATCGAAGTCCCGTAGGGTGCGCCGTGCGCACGCGGAGATTGGAACCGCGCGCACGACCTGGCGGCGCTCCGCACTACCCTTCGCAGGCGCGATTCGCAATCGGATCGTCCGCGTGCGGGGGCCGCACCCTACGGTGGCCCCCTGCCGCATCGAAGTCCCCGTGCCGGGGCCGTACCCTGCGGTGGCCCCTTGCCGCATCGAAGTCCCCGTGCGGGGGCCGCACCCTGCGGTGGCCCCTTGCCACATCGAAGTCCGCGTGCGGGGGCCGTACCCTGCGGTGGCCCCTTGCCGCATCGAAGTCCCGAAGGATGGCGGCGCTGTCCGCGATGCGCGCAAAATAAAAGCCGGGCATGGCCCGGCCTTTCTTCGGAGCAGCGAACATGAACCCGCGGCTATCAGCCCGGAAATCTCATCAGCATTTCGGGAGCGGGCGGATTCGCAGCCGTCCTGGCACCGGGCTGGAGCGAAGGGGTAGCCGGAGCTACCCCTTGCGTAAGACCCAGCCAGGGCGAGCGAGAAACGGCCAGAACCGGGATAGGCCGGCGGCGTGAACAACTGTGTCATCGTTCGGCGACCACGAAGAATGCCAAATCTTCCGTGCGATCCATTCACTCCGGCCAGCCGCTGGCCGGCTGGTGAGATTTCCGGGCTAGTCCGCGTCCCCG